>JAFEDK010000017.1 GCA_018241665.1 Pseudomonadota bacterium | reverse complement strand
CTAGGAAACCCGGGGCGATTCACTTCATCTTTAGGGAGAAAGTCCAGAGCCAAATGTTGATATAGCTCCGGACTGATGCGTGAGCTAATCGCTTTCGCAAATAAAGCGACTGCCATAAGGCTAATTACCATGCCATGCCCGTCCGTCATTTCCATGACAATGATCGCAGCGGTTATCGGCGCTTGAGTCACAGCAGCGAGAAATCCGGTCATGCAAAGTGCGATGATTGAGATTGTACTGGCTGTAACTCCTACAGCAGCGGCGACATTCGAACCAAGTGCTGCACCAATCGCCAACGATGGAGCAAATATGCCGCCGGGAATTCCTGAGTAGTAACTGATGATCGTAGCCAAAAAGCGCATTATGGGAGCGTGCCAAGGCGCGCCTATTTGCCCTGCAACGATTTGCGATGTTATGGCATATCCACTCCCAAAAGATGTGCCACCGCTCGCCAAGCCTATCGCTGCGACAAGGGCGCCGCAAATGCCAGCGAAGGCCACAGGATATCGGGCTCTCCACTTCCATAGCGCTGCGCTCCTGTACATCACAGGCAGCAACATCATTCGGCTGAATGCTCCGCCCAAGATGCCGCAGCTTACTGCGGAGGCGAGGACAGGAATGATCATGGAGTGACTGATGCCCATGGTCTTGATATGACCAAAATAGCTGTAATTTCCGAGTACAGCGACGGCAACAAGCCCGGACATGATAATCGTACTGACTAGGACGCCGCTGGTTCTGGCCTCCAGTCTGCGTCCGAGCTCTTCTACCGCAAACACGATGCCTGCCAGCGGCGTGTTGAACGCAGCGGCGACTCCTGCGGCCCCGCCAGCCAGAATGAGGTCGGAAGACCGGATCGCACGCGCGTGGCTGGACAGGGAAACTCTGTCGATGGCAAAGCCTGTGGCTGACGCTGCGCTAGGCTTGCTCTTGCTCGAAACAGGGCGCCATTTGGACCTCGGATGGCTGCGAGTCAATCGATCCCTGCTGGGATGTGCTGTCGGAGAAGCGGGTCTTGCCTTTGCTGCGATCTTTGCTTTTGCCTTTCTTGCGGTAGGTCTCAGCCCTGGCTGGAGCGCGGCAACGGCAGCCATCACCATGGCTTCGGCGCCGGCGGTGGTGCTGCTAACCGCTGAGGAAAGCCGCGCCCAAGGGCAAGTCACGCAGCGGACGCTGCTGCTCACAGCGATCAACTGTGCGTTGTCCTTTGTCGTCTTTGCTGTGGTGCTTGGCGTCGTACATGCCGAGCAGTCGGGTGACTGGCTCAATGCCCTAGCCCATCCCCTCTGGGTGGTCTGCGGTGGTATTGGGATCGGCATGCTTTGTGCCCGCCTGGCGCTGATAATTGCAGCCCGGCATGCCAAGGGGTCCGTGACCCAAGTATTCATTCTTGTTGCAGTGGCCTTGCTGGCCATTGGTGTGGCGCGGATGCTCGGTGTGCCCGTGTTTCTCTGCCTTTTTATGATGGGCGCTGCTCTCAATATGGCTGACAGGAACAGGGTGTTGGCCTACACAGATTTGCCCCAAGGCCATTGGATTTTGGCCATTGTGCTCTTCGTGGTAACGGGAGCGATGTTGCCACTGAACGACTTAAATCCAATCACCGGCCTTCAGGCACTTGGCCTGATCGTCGTCCGTGGCTTAGCCAAGTTTGCGGGAGTGTTAGTTACCGGGCGGCAGGATCTGCCCATTGCCAAGCGTCGCCTCGTAGGTATAGGCATACAGCCGCTATCGGCAACGGCAATCTTCATGGCTGCCGAACTGGCTGGCATATATCCGGAAGTCAGTGGTCAGGCCCTATTGTTGCCACTGCTTGCCGCTGCATTGATGGAGTTCGCCGGGCCGCAAATGTGCAGGTACGCACTGAACAAGGCGGGCGAAACTGAACCTCTTCCTGCCGGACGGAATCGATGAGCGATCTTTCACAACTAAACTTCTCCTCCAGCCGCCCACTGACCTTGGGCGTTGAACTGGAGTTGCAACTAGTGTCTCTTCGTGACTACGACCTGACTCGTGCCGCCACCGACTTGCTGTCAGGCCTGCGTTACGATGATCGCTTCGGTGAAGTGAAGCTAGAAATCACCGAGAGCATGATCGAAATCAATTCGAGGCCACGCATCGATGTGACTGGAATAGCCATCGATCTTGACGGCCTCCGCGAAGTGTTGGTGACCAGTCTGTATGTGGATTTCGATTACGGTATCGTGATCGCCATTTTCGCGTCTCATGCCGAACGACACTCTCCGCTACTGATGGCAAGTCTCCGTAATCTTTGGGAGGCTACGGTCCGCCCGGGAGGGGATGACCGTGGGCAACGGTAACCGGAGCGTATCCTCAAGACCTCCGGGTAAACTGAACTTAAGCTTGACCATTGCGCAAACGCATGAACGGCCGCGAAAAGCAACGGGGATTGTCCGAGTGATGAGCCGTTTGCTTCAGTTGATAATCATGTGCCTCGCTGCGCTTGGCTTAGCGATACTCCTCAGCGGATTTTCCGATGCGCACCTAGCCAACGGTTGGGACGTTGCCACTCAGGTACGTCGTGGCTGAGCGGCAAGTATCTGACACATTACGGCCCGATATGCGACGCGCACTTAGCGGCGGTTATGGCCGTGCAACCGCCTGACGTGACAGACCGTTTGTCGGCCGGCCGGCCCACTCTCTGCAGCCGCCCAGCGGCACGCCAACACCCTAGCAACCTCCGCGGGCATCCGCTCGTCCCCCGCCGACTTACCCCGCACCCGCTATCCACCCCGCCAGCCCCTCCCCGCCCCCGTCCCGACTATCCGCCACCTCCTCACGAGGAGCCCGGCGAATGTTCTGCCCTATCCGCGCATCTCTCGCGAACCCCTCCGGGACAGACCGCCCTATCCCGCCGATACCCCCACCCTGCCCGAAGGCCCCTCGCAAGAAACCTGGAGCTGCTCGCGAGTACCTCCGGGATAGTCGCGAGTATCCCGGAGGTACTCGCGAGCCCATCCAAGCTTGCCGGGCCCGGGCGTAGCCGCCGGTGTAATCAAGAAAATGGCCGATCTGCACACGGATCGGCCATACGCACTGTCGGGAGGGATGAAGCCAGGGCTGGATGCTGACTACGCTGGCTTCGGCCCCCTATCCAATCCGCCTTAAACCTGCGCCATACCGCCATCGACGAACAGCTCGATGCCGTTGATGAAGCTGGCGGAATCCGATGCCAGGAAGGCGACGGCCTTGCCGATTTCCTGGGGTTCCCCCAGGCGGCCCAGCGGGACTTGGGCGGCCAGATAATCGAACAGGCCTTGACGGCTCTCGTCATCCACCAGCCCGCCAAGGCCGGGGGTACGGATCGGGCCGGGGCTCACCACATTCACGCGGATCTGGCGATCCTTGAGATCCAGTGCCCAGGAGCGGACGAAGTTGCGGACGGCGGCCTTGCTGGCGCTATACACGCTGAAGTTGGCCGTGCCCTGGATGGAAACGGTCGATGCGGTCAGGATAATCGAGCTGCCGTTGACCAGCAGGGGCAGCGCTTTTTGCACCGTGAAAAGCACGCCGCGCACATTGGTTCCAAAGATGCGATCGAAGTGTTCTTCGGTGATGGCGCCCAGCGGCATCATGTCGCCGCCCCCTGCGTTGGCGAACAGCACATCGAGATGGCCGGCTTCTTTGGCGATTTGTGCAAAGACCCGGTCCAGGTCGCTCAAGACCGACACATCGGCCCGGATACCGGTGGCCGCCGGGCCGATGGCGGCGACCGCGGCATCCAGTTCGGTCTGGCGGCGGCCGGTGATGAACACCCGGGCGCCCTGCGCGACCAGTTCCTGTGCCGTGGCCAGCCCGATCCCCGTGGTGCCGCCGGTGACGAGAGCGATTTTTCCATTCAGTGACGTGTTCATGATTCATCCTTGGGTAAGTTCATTGATCGAGATGCCTGCCCGTCAGCGCCAGGTGCAAGACGTGCCGCGCATGGGTTGAACTGTATGGCCCGGGGATTTGTTGATAAAGTGAGCAAATTCGAAAACATTATCCACACTCATGGATAATTATTGAGAGGCGCTCCCGATGGACCAGTTGCTGGCGATTCGCGCTTTTGGCCGGGTGGTCGAGGCAGGCAATTTCACGCGGGCGGCCGATTCGCTCGACATGCCCAACGCGACGATCAGCAAGCTGGTGCAGGAACTGGAAGCCCATCTGGGTGTGAAGCTGCTGCAGCGAACGACCCGGCGCGTCAGCGTGACCCCCGAGGGGCAGGACTATTACGAGAAGACCGCCAGGGTGTTGGCCGATCTCGAGGATATCGACACGAGCTTTGCGGTGGCGCGCAGCAAGCCGCGCGGACATTTGCGGATCGATGTCGGTTCTTCAACCGCGAGCGACGTGCTCATTCCCGCGCTGCCGGATTTCCTGGCGCGTTATCCCGATATCCGGATCGACCTCGGGGTATCCGACCGCTCGGTCGATCTGATCAGCGATAGCGTCGATTGCGTCATCCGGGGTGGCCAGCTTGTCGAGTCGTCCCTGGTCGCCAAAGCCATCGGTCATGCCGACATGGTGACCTGTGCGTCACCCGCTTACCTCAAGCGCTATGGCGTTCCGGCCTATCCGGAGGAGCTGAAGAACGGACATCGCCTGATTGCCTATGTGTCGACCGCGACAGGCCGGGCAATGCCGTTTCGATTCGAACGCGACGGGGTGAAATCCGAGATCAAGACCGAGCACTGGGTCGGGATCAATGAAAGCAATGCCCATGTGGCCGCCGGCGAGGCCGGCCTGGGCATCATCCAGACCTTTGCCTACTGCACCCGACAGGCGCTGGAGCGTGGCGAACTGGTCGAAGTGTTGAAGGAATGGCGCCCTTCACGGTTTCCCTTTCATGCGGTTTATCCGCAGAACCGGCATTTGACGCATCGTCTCCGGGTATTCATCGACTGGCTCGCGGAAACATTTCCGGTGCATCTGAACAAGTAGCCATGAATCAGACGGTAATACCGATGGGACTAAACTGGCGCCTCCAAGGGCAGGTGTCGAAGATCCGCGATGCCCAGCGCCGATGTCACACCGAAAGAGAGCGCCGCAGATGTCGATGACGCCGAACCAGATTGCCGAGTTCTGCCTGAGCTTGCCGGGTAGCCGTGAGTCTCTCAAATGGGGCCGCAACCGGGTTTTCTCGATTGCGGACGAGAAGATGTTCGCCATCCTCAACGCGCCTGCCAAGGGCGTGGAAGGGCTGGCCTTCAAAGTCGATGGAGATCTGTTCCTGGCCTATACCGACCGCCCCGGAATCCGGCCGGCGCCCTACCTGGCCCGTGCGCGCTGGATCGCGATGGACCTGCCCTATCCGCTTGGCGAGGCGGAATTGAAGGCTGCGCTGACGCGTTCCCACCAGTTGGTGGCGCTGCGCCTGCCCAAATACCGGCAGCCGGAATTTCTCGTTCCGGCCGATGCGGCGGCCACTGGACAAGCCATTCGTCACTGCCTAGTTTGAAAACTCGGGAGTCCCGCCCGGCCACGCCTGCGGCCGGCGCACGCCCCGATCAAACGACAATGGGAAGGAGACGTGACATGACGATAGCGCCGACACGCGTCCAAAGACTCGTCGCTGGTGACCAGCGCAGCAATCGCCGGTGGGGAAGTCCGCTGCGGGCGATGGCCGCCGCCGCCCTGATGACCGTAGCCGTTGGCTATGCCGACGCCGCACCGCCAACCGCCATCGCGGTCGGCGACAGCTCGTTCAAGTGCCTCAAGGACATGGTCAAGGTGCGCCATTTCTACGTGGACAATTTGCAGGGTCACCGCGAAGCCACGCGGAAGGTCGCCGCGAAGGGGAAGGGCAGGTATCCCACGGGTTCGGTGATCCAGCTCGTGCCCGGAGAGGTGATGGTGAAGCAGCCCAAAGGCTTCAATGCCGCCACCAACGACTGGGAGTTCTTCGAGCTGGACGTCTCGAAGGAGGGCTCGAAGATCCGCAAGCGCGGCTTCGCCGACGTGGTCAACCGCTTCGGCGGCAACTGCTTCACCTGCCATGTGAAGGCCCGGCCCGAGTTCGATTTCGTCTGCGAAAACGACCATGGCTGCGATCCCATCCCCATCACGCGGCGCATGCTGGCGGCCCTGCAAAAGACCGACCCGCGCTGTACGAAACCCGATCCCCTGACCGACGACGACCAGCACGCGCTCAAGGAGCTGGACGAGGTGTTGAAGACGATGAGCGCGAAGTAGACACGCCCCACCAGGAGCCGTCCGCCAGGGCTGAGCATGCCCCCGGCGGCCCGGCTTCGAATCAGGCCGGCGCGAAGACCTGCACCCGGTTCCGGCCGGCGCGCTTGGCTTCGTACATGGCTTCGTCGGCATGCTTGAGCAATTCGATGCTGCCAAGGCCGTGCTCGGGATAGAGGGCAATGCCGATGCTGGCGGAGATCTGGATGGCGTGGCCTGCGATCTCGAAGGGCGCGGCGAGGGCCGCGCCGAGTTTTTGCGCCACGGCCAGGGCATCGGGGGCGTCCGTGATGTTGCGCAGGAGCAGGATGAACTCGTCGCCGCCCACCCGCGCCACGGTATCGGATTCGCGCAGGCAGTGGCGCAGGCGGAGGGCGACCTGCTGCAGCAGGCAGTCACCGACGCCATGCCCCAGGTTGTCGTTGATCTGCTTGAAGTCATCCAGATCCATGAACATGACCGCCAGTAGCCGGCCATCGCGTCTGGCGTTGGCCAGGGCCTGCTCGAGGCGGTCGGAAAAGAGCGCACGGTTGGGCAGATCGGTCAGCGGATCGTGCTGCGCCAGGTGACGGATGCGCCCTTCCGCCTCCCGGCTTTCGCCGAGGGCACGGCGCAGGCGGTGGTTGATGCGGTAGATGTAGATCGCCAGCGCACTGACGCCGGCCAGCAAGCCCAGCGCGATGTATAGCGTCGTCGGGTCGCGCGGGGTGTCGGGCTCGTAAAGGAAGCCATTCAGGGAGTAGTTCCCGGGCAGCAGCCCGATATCGGCATAGGTGTTGGCGATGTGGCGCCAGCGCCCGCGGTTCATGTAGCCGACCTCGACCAGATCGCTGCGCATCAGCGACGCCATGCGCTGCGCCTCGAAAAGATAGAAGCCGCGCGGATGTTGCGTGGAGTACTTGGCCAGGATCAGGTCCGCGATTTCCTCCGGATGCTGCATCGCATATTGCCAGCCGCGCAGGCTGGCCTCCCGGAAGGCGCGCACGCGCTCCGGGTGGGCCTTCAGTTCCTGCTCGGTGGTGAACAGGTTGTCGCCGTAGAAGTCGATGCCGCCGGCCCGCGGCGTATAGACCTGATAGTCGAACTTGGCGCGGTCCAGGTAGTAAGGCTCGTTGCTGACGTAGGCGGAAATGGCATCGACGCGGCCTTCGATCAGGTCTTCCGGCTTGAAGCCGTGGGGCAACTGGACCAGGCGATCCAGCGTGATGCCCTCCTGTTTGAGATAGGCGACCAGCTCGTCCGACTGCGGCTCGATCATGACGCGCTTGCCAACGATGTCATGGATAGCCTGGGTACCGCTGTCCTGGCGCGCAATCAGCACCAGCGGAGAATGCTGGAAGATCACCGCCAGCACGACCACCGGCTTGCCCGACTTGCGGGCCAGCAGCAGGCTGCTGGTGCCGACACCATACTGGGCCTCGTCGGTCAGGACCGCCTGCAGCGGGTCAACACCCGGCGTGGCCTCACGCAGCTGGACATCCAGACCGGCCTCCCGGTAATAGCCCTGCTCCAGCGCTGCGTAATAGCCGGCGAACTGGAAGGCATGGCTCCACTTGAGCTGCAGGGAAACCTTTTCCAAAGCCCAGGCCATGCCGGGAGATACCAGCAGGGCAGTGAAAAGCAGGGACCCCAGGCGACGGCGCAAAACATGACAATGCATTTGCAGAATTATGCGCTGCCTGTCGTCGCGCACTGGCAACATTTGGTGTCACGTGCGCTCCCGCGGCAGCCCCGCTCCAAAACCGGGCCTATGCGCACCACCCAAGTGCATTTTTCCCGCGGCTGGGCTCCCTAAACCCCATCTACCCCCCGTTTTACGCCCAATCCGCTCCTGGCCCACCTCTTGCTATTAGGAAACCAGACCCCGGCTGGCAACGTTGCCGAAGGGGAATTTGCCTCCGCCAACGACGGCGGGATTCGAGTGAGCAGGCTGCCCTGTTGGCGCCGCTCGCCAGTTCCAACCCGAGTTTGAGCCGCGTTCTGCGGGGGCCCTTGATGCGCCGTGCCATTCACGTCCGTGAATCGCTGGTGATCCTGCGAGGCTTCCCATGGAGCCGGACTCGCAGGATCGAATATGAAAATCATCGTTGTCGGCCATGGCATGGTGGGCCACAAGTTCCTCGAAGAACTTCACCAACTGGCATCCGTCCCCACTGAAGTCAGCGTCCTCTGCGAGGAGCCGCGCGCGGCTTACGACCGGGTCCATCTGTCCGAATTCTTTGCCGGCAAGAGCGCCGACGAGCTGTCCCTGGTGGCGCCCGGCTTCTTCGACGAGAGCGGCTTTGCGCTGCGCCTGAAGACCCGCGCCAGCGCCATCGACCGCCGCAAGAAGACGGTGACTACCGCCGACGGCGAGGTGCTGTCCTACGACAAGCTGGTGCTGGCCACCGGTTCCGTACCCTTCGTGCCGCCGCTGCGCGGCGCCGACCGGGCCGACTGCTTCGTCTATCGCACCATCGAAGACCTGGAAGCCATGACCGAAGCCGGCAAGCGCTCGAAGAGCGGCGTGGTGATTGGCGGCGGCCTGCTCGGCCTGGAATGCGCCAAGGCCCTGCGCGACCTCGGCCTGGAAACCCACGTGGTGGAGTTCGCGCCGCGCCTGATGGCGGTGCAGGTGGACGACGACGGCGGCCGCATCCTGCGCAACAAGATCGAGGAGCTGGGCGTGCATGTGCACACCAGCCGCCACACGACGGAGATCACCGACGGCGCCCGTGCGCGTCACCGCATGGTGTTCGACGACGGCACCTACCTCGAGACCGACATGATCGTGTTCTCCGCCGGCATCCGCCCGCGTGACGAGCTGGCCCGCCAGAACGCGCTGGCCGTCGGCGCCCGCGGCGGCATCGCGGTGGACGACCACTGCCGCACGACCGATCCCGATGTGTATGCCATCGGCGAATGCGCGGCGTGGAAGGACCAGCTGTTCGGCCTCGTTGCCCCCGGCTACGACATGGCCCGCGTGGCGGCCCGCCACATGACCGGCCAAACCGACGCGGCCTTCGCCGGCGCCGACATGAGCACCAAGCTCAAGCTGATGGGCGTGGATGTGGCCAGCATCGGCGATGCGCAAGGGCGCACCCCCGGCTGCCGCAGCTTCCGCTACATGGACGAGGTGAAGCAGATCTACAAGAAGATCGTCACCAGCGCCGACGGCAAGCTGCTGATCGGCGCGGTGCTGGTCGGCAATGCCGACGAGTACGGCACGCTGCTGCAGATGGCCCTCAACGGCATCGCGCTACCGGCCGACCCGGAATTCCTGATCCTGCCGTCCAGCGACGGCAAGGCCAAGCCCGGCCTGGGCGTCGATGCGCTGCCCGACAGCGCCCAGATCTGCTCCTGCAACAACGTGAGCAAGGGCCAGATCTGCGCGGCAGTGGCCGACGGCGCCACCACCATCGGCGAGCTGAAGGCCTGCACCAAGGCCGGCGCCACCTGTGGCGGCTGCGTGCCGCTGGTGACGCAGGTGATGAAGGCCGAGATGGGCCGCCTGGGCATGGCGGTGAACAACCACATCTGCGAGCACTTCTCCTACTCCCGCCAGGAGCTGTTCCACCTGATCAAGGTCGGCCAGATCAAGACCTTCGACGAGCTGCTGGCCAAGCACGGCCAGGGCCTCGGCTGCGACATCTGCAAGCCCGCCGCGGCGAGCATCTTCGCGTCGTGCTGGAACGAGTTCGTGCTGAAGAAGGAGCTGGCCGGCCTGCAGGACAGCAACGACTACTTCCTCGGCAACATCCAGAAGGACGGCACCTACTCGGTGGTGCCGCGCATGGCGGGTGGCGAGGTGACGCCGGACGGCCTGATCGCCGTCGGCCAGGTGGCCAAGAAATACGGTCTCTACACCAAGGTCACCGGCGGCCAGCGGGTGGACCTGTTCGGCGCCCGCGTCGAGCAGCTGCCGCTGATCTGGGAAGAGCTGATCGCCGCCGGCTTCGAATCCGGCCACGCCTACGGCAAGTCCCTGCGCACCGTGAAGAGCTGCGTCGGCAGCACCTGGTGCCGCTACGGCGTGGATGACAGCGTCGGCCTCGCGGTGGAGCTGGAGAACCGCTACAAGGGCCTGCGCGCGCCGCACAAGATCAAGTTCGGCGTGTCCGGCTGCACGCGGGAATGCGCCGAGGCCCAGGGCAAGGACGTCGGCATCATCGCCACCGAGAAGGGCTGGAACCTCTACGTGTGCGGCAACGGCGGCATGAAGCCGCGCCACGCCGAGCTGCTCGCCGCGGACCTGACCAAGGCCCAGCTGGTGCAGCTGATCGACCGCTTCCTGATGTTCTACATCCGCACCGCCGACCGCCTGCAGCGCACCAGCACCTGGCGCGACAACCTGGATGGTGGCCTGGACTACCTGAAGGACGTGGTGGTGAACGACAGCCTGGGCCTCGCCGCAGAGCTGGAGGGTCAGATGCAGCACGTGGTGGACACCTACCAGTGCGAGTGGAAGACCGCCGTCACCAACCCCGAGGTGCGCCAGCGCTTCCGTTCCTTCGTCAATAGCGACAAGGCCGACGAGCACATCGTCTTCGTGGAGGAGCGCGGCCAGATCCGCCCGGCCCGCGCCGACGAACGCTCCACCGACGCACTCGACGACAACGCCATTCCCGCCTGAGGAGCCCCATCATGTGCATCGACCCCCTCGTCTGGACCACCGTCTGCAAAGTGGACGACATCCTGCCCAATACCGGCGTCTGCGCGCTGGTGGAAGACCGCCACGTGGCGGTGTTCCGTGTCGGCCAGTCCGACTTCTACGCCATCGACAACGTGGACCCGAAGTCCGGCGCCAGCGTGCTGTCCCGCGGCCTGCTGGGCAGCCTTGGCGAACACATCGTGGTCGCCTCGCCGCTCTACAAGAACCACTTCGACCTGAACACCGGTGCCTGCCTGGAAGCCCCCGAGCACTCGGTGCGCGCCCACTCGGTGCGCATCGAGGATCACCGCGTACAGGTCGCCCTGGCCTGAACACGCCGGGCCAGCCCTGCGCGCAAATGCCGGGCCCCCTGTGGAGCCCAGCCCATGTGAGGGGCCAAGCCTTTTGTGTGGGGGCGAATTCATTCGCCCTCGAAACGCACGTCATTGCAAGAACCCATGCCGTAGCCCGCGGGCGAATGAATTCGCCCCCACAGTACGACGGCTCGCCGCTGTTCCAGGCGGCATCAAATAACCAAGGAAACCCAATGGCTTATATCGCTCCCGCCGAGTTCGTCACCAAGATGGTGGACGCCGGCGAATCCAAGCTGCTGATGTCCACCCGCGACACCCTGATCCGCGCCTACATGGCCGGCGCCATCCTGGCTCTCGCCGCCGCCTTCGCGGTGACGGTGTCGGTGAACACCGCCAACCCGCTGATCGGCGCACTGCTCTTCCCGGTCGGCTTCTGCATGCTCTACCTGATGGGCTTCGACCTGCTGACCGGCGTGTTCACGCTGGCCCCGCTGGCGGTGCTCGACAAGCGTGCCGGCGCCACCTGGAGCGGCGTGCTGCGCAACTGGGGCCTGGTATTCACCGGCAACTTCGCCGGTGCGCTGACGGTGGCGGTCTTCATGGCCATCATCTTCACCAACGGCTTCTCCGAGCCGGCCAACGCCATCGGCCAGAAGATCGGCCACATCGGCGAGGGCCGCACCGTCGGCTACGCCGCCCACGGCGCGGCGGGCATGCTGACGCTGTTCGTGCGCGCGGTGATGTGCAACTGGATGGTGTCCACCGGCGTGGTCGCCGCGATGATGTCCACCAGCGTGTCCGGCAAGGTCATCGGCATGTGGATGCCGATCCTGGTTTTCTTCTACATGGGCTTCGAGCACAGCGTGGTGAACATGTACCTGTTCCCGTCGGGCCTCATGCTGGGTGGCAACTTCACCTTCATGGACTACCTGATCTGGAACGAGATCCCGACCGTGCTCGGCAACGTGGTGGGCGGCCTGACCTTCGTCGGTGCCACGCTGTACTCCACCCACTACAAGACCGCCCCCAAGCGCCGCGCCGCCTGACCGGCCCAGACGGCCGCCCATGTCGGCAACCCTGCGCGTGAGTCTCGGCCAGGCTTCCCTGGCCGGGGCCCACGACACCAACCAGGACTTCCACGGCGCCGTGCTGCCCAGGGGCAGCCAGCTCGCCGGCAAGGGCATCGCGCTGGCCATCGCCGACGGCATCAGCTCCAGCCAAGTCAGCCAGGTGGCCAGCCAGACCGCCGTCCGCTCCTTCCTCGAAGACTATTACGCCACGTCCGAGGCCTGGTCGGTGCGCCGGGCCGCCGAGCGGGTGCTCAGCGCGGCCAATTCCTGGCTGCATTCCCAGACCATCGCCAGCGACGCCCGCTTCGAGAAGGACCGGGGCTATGTGTGCACCTTCAGCGCGCTGATCCTCAAGGGGCGCGACCTGCACCTGTTCCACGTCGGCGATTCGCGCATCTTCCGTGTGCATGCCCAGGCCCTCGAGCAGCTCACCGAGGACCACCGGGTCCGGCTGTCGTCCGTCGAGTCCTACCTGGGCCGCGCGCTGGGCATCGGCCCGAACATCGAGATCGATTACCGCAGCTGGGAAGCGGAAGCCGGCGAGCTCTACCTGCTCGCCACCGACGGCGCCTATGCCCAGCTCGACGCAACCACGGTGCACGACGCGCTGCACCGCCACCCGCAGGACCTGGACGCCGCCGCGGCGTGGCTGGTGGAGCAGGCCCGCCTGCGCGGCAGCAGCGACGACGCCACGCTCCAGCTGCTGCGCATCGACGCGCTGCCCGACGCCGGCGCGCCGCGTGCCGACCTGCGCCGCGACGGCCTGGCGCTGCCGCCGCCCCTCGCGCCGCGGATGGCCTTCGAAGGCTTCACCATCGTGCGGGAGCTGCAGGTCAGCGCCCGCAGCCACGTCTTCCTCGCCGTCGATGACGCCAGCGGCACGGCGGTGGTGCTCAAGGCGCCATCCGTCGACCGGCGCGAGGACGCCGCCTACCTGGACAGCTTCGTGCTGGAGGAATGGGTCGCCCGTCGCGTGGACAGCCCCCACGTCATCAAGGCCTGGGCCGGCGAGCGGCCGCGCAGCCACCTCTACGTGGCGATGGAATACATCGACGGCCAGACCCTTGCCCAGTGGATGGTGGACCACCCCCAGCCGGCGCTCGACAGCGTGCGCGCCATCGTCGCGCAGCTGGCCCAGGGCCTGCAGGCCCTGCACCGGCGCGAGATGGTGCACCAGGACCTGCGCCCCGAGAACGTGATGATCGACCAGCACGGCACGGTCAAGCTCATCGACTTGGCCACCGTCCACGTCGCCGGCCTCGCCGAGGACGCACCCGACGGCCACGCCGACGCGGCCCCCGGCACGCTGCAGTACATCGCGCCGGAATGCCTGCTCGGCCACCCCGGCAGCCCGCGCACCGACCTCTACGCGCTGGCCGCCCTCACCTACCGGATGCTCAGCGGCCAGCTGCCCTATGGCCTCGACGCGGCCCGCGTGCGCAGCCCGCAGGACCTGCGCCGGCTGCGCTACGTGCCGCTGCGCCACCACCGGCCGGACCTGCCGCCGTGGGTGGACGCGGTGCTGGGCAAGGCCCTGCAAGTCCATCCCGGCAAGCGCCAGGAAGTCGTCTCCGAATTCGTCCACGACCTGCACGCACCCGGCCAGCAGTTCCGCAGCCAGCGGAGGCCGCCACTGATCGAACGCAATCCGGTTCGCTTCTGGCAGGGCAGCACGGTGTTGCTGGCCATCGTGGTGATCGTGCTGGTGCTACGCCAGGCGCTGAGCGGGCACTGAACGGCGCATTCGAGGCACGCCGGTGGTCGGGCAGGCCGCCGTGATGATATGTCTCAAGGAAGCGGAAGCCTGGCTTGCTATAAATTAGGCTCCATCCGATCCACGCCCGCCCGCGCCATGCCTGCCCGCAGCCCGCTTCCCCCACCGGAAAATCCGGCCCACCCCGCCAGCCGTGTCCCCAACAGCATCCGGAACCGCGGCTGGTGGCTGCTCCTGCTCGCCGTGTGGTTCGCCGCGACGGCCCTGTCGCTGTATTCCCACCTGGAGCAGATCAGGCAGCAGACCACGGCGGTGGCGATCGAGGGGGCCCGCAACATGTTCCGCTCGGTGCTGCTGGCCCGGAACTGGAACGCCAGCCACGGCGGCGTCTATGTGCCGGTCACGCCGCAGACCCAGCCCAACCCCTACCTCCGCGTGCCCAACCGGGACGTGATCACCAGCGACGGGCAGCAGCTGACCCTGGTCAACCCGGCCTACATGACCCGCCTGATCGGCGAGACCGCGGAAGCCTCGTCCGGCGCGGTGTTCCGCCTCACCAGCCTCAAGCCGCTGCGCCCCGGCAACGCGCCGGATCCTTGGGAAGCCGAGGCCCTGCGGGCCTTCGAGGGCGGCGCGCGGGAATACATCGGCAGCGCCAAGGGGCCGGACGGCAACATGCTGCGCTTCATGGCACCTCTCAAGGTCGAGCCGAGTTGCCTGCAGTGCCACGGCGACCAGGGCTACAAGGTCGGCGACGTGCGCGGCGGCCTCAGCGTGTCGCAACGGCAGCAGCCGATCGAGGATGCCGTCACCGCGGGCATCCGCGACTCGCTGATCACGCATAGCGCGGTGTTCCTGTTCGGCACGGCGGTCGGCTGGCTGCTGCTGGAGCAGCTGCGCCGCCGCTGGCTGGAACTCGACGACAAGGTACGGGAACTGCAGGCCACCCAGGGGCAGCTGCTGCAATCCGAGAAGATGGCCGCCATCGGCCAGCTGGCGGCCGGCGTGGCCCACGAGATCAACAACCCGGTCAGCTTCGTCAGCTCCAACATGGGCACGCTGAAGCGCTACAGCGAGAGCA
Source organism: Pseudomonadota bacterium (assembly GCA_018241665.1). GTDB lineage: Bacteria > Pseudomonadota > Gammaproteobacteria > Burkholderiales > Rhodocyclaceae > Zoogloea. The sequence continues at coordinate 229,740 of JAFEDK010000017.1, read as the reverse complement.
TCGTGGAGCTGCTTGAACGCTGCCGCCGCGGCGAGGCCATCCAGGCCGACTACGACGCCATCGACTTCGACTACCTCAAGACGGACATCGTCGACCTCATCCGTGAGTCCGGCGACGGCCTGGCCCGCGTGAAGAAGATCGTCGCCGACCTGAAGGACTTCTCCCACGTGGACCGGGCCGAGTGGCAGGACGCGGACCTCAACGCCGGCATCGACAGCACGCTGAACGTCGTCGCCCATGAGCTGAAGTACCGCGCCGAGGTGCTGCGGGACTTCGGCACGCTGCCGCCGGTGCCGTGCATCGCCGCGCAGATCAACCAGGTGGTGATGAACCTGGTCGTCAACGCCGCCCAGGCCATCGACAAGCACGGCACCATCACGATCCGCACCCACAGCGACGAGGACCACGCCCGCATCGAGATCAGCGACACCGGCAAGGGCATGCCGCCCGACGTGCTGAAACGGATCTTCGAGCCCTTCTATACCACCAAGCCAGTCGGCAAAGGCACCGGCCTCGGGCTGTCCCTGTCCTACGACATCATCAAGAAGCACGGCGGCAACATCGAGGTCTCCAGCGAAGTCGGCGTCGGCAGCACCTTCGTCGTGAGCCTGCCGCTCAGGAACCCTCAGGTACAGGGCGATGCCGTCGGGACGACGCAGCCATGATCCCCGCTGGCTCCACACAGTTAGTGTTGTGCCTGTCGCCCAACTGGGACGCGCCGGCCGGACACCTGCAGCGCTTCGAACGGCAGGCCGGCGAAGACTGGCAACCCGTCGGGTCGCCGATCGCCGTGACGCTCGGACGCAACGGCATGGCGTGGGGACGCGGCCTGCATCCGTCCGTTGATGGCCGCGGCAAATGCGAGGGCGATGACCGGGCGCCGGCCGGGGTCTTCGCGATCACCGGGTTGTTCGGCTACGCGGCGGCGGGCGACGGGTGGACGGCGGGCCTGCGCCTGCCCTACTTCGCCGCGCAGCCCGGGCTCAAGTGCGTCGACGATCCGGCCTCGGCCCACTACAACTGCCTCGTCGATCAATCCGCGCTGGCCGCAGACTGGGCCTCCTGCGAGGACATGCTGCGCCAGGACCGGCGCTACGAGGCCGGCGCCGTCGTCGCCCACAACACCGCGCCTCCGCTGCCGGGCGCGGGCTCGTGCATCTTCCTGCACGTGTGGGAAACACCGGACACACCAACGGCGGGATGCACCGCGATGAGCCTGGCCGACATGCAGGCCCTTGCCACCTGGCTGGACGGCGAGCGCCAGCCGCTGCTGGTACAACTGCCCGAGGCGGAGTTCGCCCGCCACCAGCACGCCTGGCGCCTGCCGCGGCGGTGACAGGCGCCAGCACCGCCGATAGACTGCCGGCATTTCAACCCTTCCCCGCCCACGCCCCGCAAGGCGCCGGGCCGCTCCCGTCATCGTGCTCAACCGGATCTGGGTCGCGTTTGTCCTCGTCGGTTTCGTCGCGGCCCTGGTGCAGACCGTCCAGGGCGATCTCGACATCTTCTCGCGCCTCTTGACCGGCCTGTTCGACACCGCCAAGAGCGGCTTCGAGATCGCCCTCGGTCTCGCCGGCGTCATGAGCCTGTGGCTAGGCGTGATGAAGATCGGCGAGAAAGGCGGCCTGATCCAGCTCTTCGGGCGGCTCGTCGCGCCCTTCTTCCGCCGCGTCTTTCCGGACATTCCGCCGGGCCATCCGGCCAGCGGCAGCATCGTCATGAACTTCAGCGCCAACCTGCTCGGGCTGGACAATGCCGCCACGCCGCTGGGCCTGAAGGCGATGCAGGAGCTGCAGGAGATCAACCCGCGCAAGGACACCGCCAGCAACCCGATGATCATGTTCCTGGTGCTCAACACGGCGGGCATCACGCTGATCCCTACGTCGGTGATCGCGATCCGCCAGAGCATGGCCGTGCAGCAGGGGCTGACCCATTTCAACGCGGCGGACATCTTCCTGCCGACGCTGCTGAGCACCTTCATCTCCTTCTGCGCCGGCCTGGTCGCGGTGGCCGCCTGGCAGCGCATCAACCTGCTGTCCGCCCCGCTGCTGGCCTTCTTCGCCGGCTTCGGGCTGCTGATGGGCGGGCTCTACGCGTGGCTCGCGCCGCTACCGCCGGCCGAGATGGCGCAGATGATCGGCCTGCTCGGCAGCGGCATCATCGTCTCGCTGATCGTGCTGTTCGTCGGCGTCGCCGCATGGCGCGGCGTGGACGTCTATGAATCCTTCGTGGAAGGCGCCAAGGAAGGCTTCGGCGTCGCGGTGCAGATCATTCCCTACCTGATCGCCATGCTGGTGGCGATCTCGATCTTCCGCAGCAGCGGCTGCATGGCCTACCTGATCGACGGTATCCGCCACGTGGTGGTGGCCCTCGGCATCAACGCGGACTTTGTGCCGGCGCTGCCGGTCGGCCTGATGAAGACCCTCAGCGGCAGCGGCGCCCGCGGGCTGATGGTGGACGTGATGACGACCTACGGCGTGGACTCCTTCCAGGGCCGCCTCGCCGCCATCATCCAGGGCTCGACCGAAACCACCTTCTACGTGCTGGCGGTGTATTTCGGCAGCGTCAACATCACCCGCACCCGCTACGCCGTCGCCTGCGGCCTGATCGCCGATTTCGTGGGGCTGATCGGGGCGATCATCGTGGGCTACCTGTTCTACCACGGTGGGTGAGCGGGCCGGGCTTGTCGGTTGCCAAGCCCCGGCAAACCATTCAGCATTTCCCCTCCTATCAAGCCGAAGAAATGCGATGAGCCACGCCGCTTCGATCACCCTCTACGGAACCCCGCCGTCGGGCCATGCCCATCGGGTCGAGGTTTTCCTGTCCCTGCTGGGCTTGCCCTACACCTACGTGACGGCGACGGCCGACGTGCGCAAGACGCCGGAGTTCCTGGCGCTGAACCCGCTGGGGCAGATCCCGGTGCTGGTGGATGGCGACGCGGTGATCTGCGACAGCACCGCGATCCTCGTCTACCTGGCGGAGAAATACGCGCCGGACAGCCCGTGGCTGCCGCGCGATCCGCTGACCCGCGCCGAGGTGCAGCGCTGGCTGTCGATCGCCTCCGCCGAGGTCCGCTTCGGCCCGGCCATCGCGCGAGCCATCAGCCAGTGGCAGCTGCCCGGCGATCTGGCGGCCGCCAAGGCCATCGCCGCGCGCCTTTTCGGCTTCATGGAAACCTATCTGGCGGAGCGCAGCTTCCTCGCCGCGGACCACCCGACGCTGGCCGATCTGGCTTGCCACGCCTACATCGCCCACGCGCCGGAGGGCGGCATCAGCCTCGCCCCCTACCCGAACATTCAGGCCTGGCTGGCGCGCGTGGCGGCGATCCCCGGCTTCAAGGACATGGCCCCGCTGCCGCTGCCTGCGGGCGGCTGATCCGCGGCGCTTCCGCCGCTCAGGCCAGCCACGGATGGGACGCCAGCCAGCGTCCCAGTTCGTTGTCGTTGGCCACCTGCAACTTGGCGAAGAGGCTGGCGCGGTGGGTTTCCACCGAGCGCGGGCTGCACGGCGGCACCAGCAGGCGGGCGATTTCCTTGTTGGGCTGGCCGACGCCGACCAGGCGGGCGACCTCCCGCTCCCGCGGGGTCAGCTCGGCCCACAGGCGCAGCGCGGTGCTGCGGGCCCGCGCCTCGGCCATCGCGGCGGGCAGTTTCTGCAGCAGCTGCTGGGTGTCGGGCTTGACGACCCAGTCGTAGGCGCCGTTGCGCATCGCCTCCAGCGCGGTGGGAATATCGCCGTGGCCGGACAGGAACAGGGTTACCAGCGGGCTGTGACCGAGGCGCAGGCGCTCCAGCACTTCCAGGCCGCTGATGCCGCCCATGCGCAGGTCGAGGATCACGCAGCCGGGCTGGCGCATGTCCACCGCGTCGAGGAAGGCCTCGCCGGACTCAAACGCCTGCACCGCCAGCCCCTGGGAGAACAGCAGCATCAGCAGCGAGCGGCGCAGGGCCTCGTCGTCGTCCACCACGTAGAGGGTCAGCGGCGTGTCTTTCATGGGCTTGTCGGCAGGGTGAAGGTGAAGGCGGCACCGCCGCCGGGACGGTTGGCCACCGCCAGATGGCCGCCGTGGGCCTCGACGATGGTGCGGCAGATGTTGAGGCCCAGCCCCAGGCCGTCGGACTTGGTGCTGAAGAAGGCCGAGAAAACCTGCTCCAGTTGCTCGGCCGGGATGCCCGGGCCGTTGTCGGCCACCGTCACCTCGACGGCCGGCCCGGCCTGGCGGGCGGTCAACTCGATGCGGCGCCGCGCTGGCGGCGTGTCGTGCATGGCCTGCACGGCATTCTGGATCAGGTTCACCAGCACCTGTTCCAGCAGCACGCGGTCGCCGCGTACCGGCGGCAAGCCGTCCGCCAGCACGCTGCGGACCGTCACGTGGCCGCGCTGCAGCTCGGGCTGCAGCAGCGCCAGCGAGTGGGCAATCACGCCGTCGATGGCCAAGCCCTCGTAGCTCCCCCGCTGGGGATTGATGAAGGCCCGTACGCGCTTGACGATCTCGCTGGCCCGCGTGGCCTGCTCGACGATCTCGTCGAGGGCCGTCACCAGCATGTCCTGCGGGCAGTGGCCGATCATCGCGCGGGCGGCGACGGCGAAGTTCGACAAGGCCATCAGCGGCTGGTTGAGCTCGTGGGCCAGCGTGGACGCCATCTCGCCGACGCTGGCGAGGCGCGCGCTGCGCTGCAGCTGGCGCTCCTGCTCGCGCTGACGGGCTTCCGCGTGCTTCTGGGCGGTGATGTCCACCACCGAGCTCATCCAGCCCTGGTGCTCACCCTCGGCATCGATCAGCGGCGCGGTGTAGACCATGGTGACCACGTCGTGGCCGTCCCGGTGGCGGACGCGCGACTCGAAGCCGTGCGGCGCGGCGCGGCCCTGCAGCGCGTCGTCGCTTTCGCGCATGTGCTTGTCCAGGTCGTCCGGGTGCCAGTAGGGGTAAGGCGGCATGCAGCCGAGCAGTTCTTCCTGGCTGTAGCCGACCATCTCGCACAGGGCCGGGTTCACGTAGATGATGCGGCCCTGCGGGTCGCGGGCGCGCATGCCGATCAGCAGGGAATCCTCCATCGCCTTGCGGAAGGCGTGGGCTTCCTGCAGGTCGTGGGTGCGCTCCTGCACGCGGCGTTCGAGTTCGAGGCGGGCCTGGCGTTGCTCCGCGTAGCGCTTCTCGCGCAGGCGCCAGTACAGCACGCCGAGCAGCAGCAGTGCAGCGGCCAGCGTGGCGATGGCCAGCGCCTCCTGGCGGGCCTGGCGGACCTCCACCAGGTCGCTGGTGACGGTCAGCGTCCAGCCCAGCTCCGGCAGCGTCGTCTGCACCGCCAGATAGTCCTTGCGGCGGTTCTGCAGGCTGGCCTGCAAGGCGAAGCCGTCTCCGTCGCCGTTGCGCTCGAGCTGCCACGGCAGGCGCTCATAACGCTCCCGCGCGCCGTACTGGCCGTGCTGGCGCAGCCAGTCCAGGTCGGCACGATCGAGCGGCCGGTCGCTGTGGTACAGCCATTCCGGCACCGAGCTCAGGAAGACGATGCCGCGGCTGTCCTGCAGCACCACCGGATCGACGCTGCGCGACCAGGTCTGCTCCAGCCTCTCCAGCCCCAGCTTGACCACCGCCACGCCGACGATGGCCGCCCCGCTGCGCACCGGCTCGGCGATGAACAGGCCGGGCTGGCCGGTAGTCAGGCCGAGGCCGTAGAACAGCCCGCGCCGCCCCTGCAGCGCGTCCTCGAAATACGGGCGCTGGCGATAGGACTGGCCGACGAAGCTGGTCGCCGTGCCCCAGTTGCTGGCCGCCAGCGTCTGCCCCTGGGCATCCACGACGAACAGCGCGGCGGCGCCGGTGCGCTGCTGCAGGTCGGCCAGGTAGCGATTGACCCGGTCCGGCAGCGCCGGGTCGGCCGGGTGCAGCAGCAGGCCCAGTACGTCCGGATGGCGGGCTGCCACGTAGGGCAGGTAGTCGTGCTTCTCGACGATGCCGCGCAGGCCCAGCGCATGCGCGGCGGCGGCCTGGCGCAGCGTGGCGGCCTTGAGCTGGAACTCGCGGTTCTCCGCCCAGCGCCCGACCGCCACGATCAGCAGCAGCGCAGCCAGGGCGGCGAGGCCCCAGCGCCAGTGGCGCAGGAAGGAAGAACGGGCGGTCGGCGTCATCGCGGCAGCGGCATTCGGGAGCGTCAACGATAGCGCGTCTGCCGCCCATCACGGGGCAGGCAGACGCGCTCTGCGTAGTTTTACGGAGGGGCCAGGGGTGAATGCTGCGGATGTGCCCGCCCCGCCGCCTGCGGATACTGGCCCCATAACGCGAACCTCCATCCGGGGGCAGACGCGGTTCCACAGGAGACAAGACATGAGCACTGGCACGGCACAACTGGCCCTGGAGCGCCCGCTGGAGGCGGCCCGCGGCGAGCGCATCAGCGGGCAACGCCTGCGCGCGATCATCGTCGGCTCGGCGGGCAACCTGGTCGAATGGTTCGACTTCTATTGCTACGCAGCCTTCGCCCTCTATTTCGCCAATTCCTTCTTCCCGGCCCAGGACCCCACCGCGCAGATGATGTCCACCGCCGGCATCTTCGCGCTGGGCTTCTTCATCCGCCCCCTCGGCGGCGTGCTGTTCGGTCACATCGGCGACCGCCACGGCCGCAAGGTGGCGCTGATGCTGTCGGTGCTGCTGATGTGCTTCGGCTCCCTGCTGATCGCCTGTGCGCCCACCTACGCCACCGCCGGCATCCTGTCGCCGATCCTGCTGCTGATCGCCCGCCTGCTGCAGGGCCTCAGCCTCGGCGGCGAATACGGCGCCAGCGCCACCTACCTGTCGGAGATGGCCGACTCGCGCCATCGCGGCTTCTACGCCAGCTTCCAGTACGTGACGCTGATCGGCGGCCAGCTGCTGGCCCTGCTGCTGCTACTCGTGCTGCAGAACTTCCTGCTCGACGCCGAACAGCTGCGCGCCTGGGGCTGGCGCATCCCCTTCGCCGTCGGCGCCGGCCTGGCGTTGCTGGCCCTGCGCATGCGCCACGATCTGCCGGAAACCCAGTCCTTCGAAAACGCCCGCAAGAAGGCCTCGCCGATGGGCGGCCTCAAGCAGCTCGCCCAGCACCCCCGCGAAGTGCTGCTGGTGGTCGGCCTGACGATGGGCGGCACGCTGGCCTTCTACGTCTATACGACCTACATGCAGAAGTTCCTGCGCCTGTCGGTGGGCCTCACCGACGCGCAGACCACCGCCGTGTCGGCCGCCTCGCTGATCTTCGCGATGTGCCTGCAACCGCTCTATGGCGCGCTGTCCGACCGTATCGGCCGGCGCCCGCTGCTGGTCGGCTTCGCGCTGCTCGGCACCTTGTTCACCGTGCCGCTGCTGACCGCCATCCGCCACGCCAGCGGCCCGTGGGAAGCCTTCGGCCTGATCGCCTGCGCCTGGCTCATCGTGTCCGGCTACACCTCCATCAACGCGCTGGTGAAAGCCGAGATGTTCCCGGCGTCGATCCGCGCCACCGGCGTCGGCGTGCCCTACGCCTTCGCGGTGTCGGTGTTCGGCGGCACCTCGGAATACATCGCCCTGTGGTTCAAGCAGTCCGGCCTCGAAAGCGGCTTCTACTGGTACGCCACCGTGGTGATCGGCTGCACGCTGCTGGTGTGCTGGTTCATGCGCGACACCCGCGCCAGCTCGCTGATCGAAGCGGAAGCCCAGCTGCAGCCCGCCCAGTCCTGATCCCTGACGCGGATGCCCCGGCATCCGCATCTCCTCAGCCTCCCCGCCGGCCCCGGCGCGGAGGCTTTTTTTATTCGGCGACGGCTTGACGAGCGCTGTGCGCCAGGCCTTCGATCCATTCCTGATGCGCGTTGAGCATCGGGTTCGGCCTGGTCGCCGCCAGCTGGCGGGCCGGCGCGCCGATCTGGGTTTCCTGGGTCAGGATCCGCACACGGCCGCCGGGCAGGTCCTCGAACAGCCAGGCGTGATGCACGTCGAGGCGCGCCTCGGCGTCGCCCTCGACCCAGCCGTGCCAGGCCACCCGGGCCGGCTGGCCGGCCGCCGGCGGCTGGTACTCGACGACCTCGGCCTCGACCGGGAAGCCAAACGTGGTGAAGCGGAAGCGCACGCCGGGGCCCAGCTCGGGGCCGGCGCCGTCGTAAAAGGCGATGTCCGCCGCGTTGCCGTAGTAGCCGGGCCAGCGCAAGGGCTCGTTGAGCTGCGGCCACACCTGCGCGGCGGTCAGGTCGGGCACGATGATCTCGTTGGAAACATAGTTGTCGGTGGTGCCGGGCAGATAGGCCGTGGGCCAGATGATGTCGCTCATGGGCTGTGTTCGTCCTGTGGTGAAGTTCCGCGGCGGACCATCCCGATGGGACACCGCCAACGCAGCGCACTGTATTGCGGCACTTTTCGCGGATAAATCGCTCCCACATCACTTCATCCATTACATCGCAGAACAAATCGTGCGTACCTTCGATCCGGTCCAGCTCAACAGCATCGAGTTGTTCTGCAAGGCGGCCGAGCTGGGCAGCTTCACGGCGGCGGCGGAAACCCTCGGCCTCACGCCAGCCTCGGTGAGCCGCTCGATCAAGCGCCTGGAAGAGCGCCTCGGCGTGCGCCTATTCTCGCGCACCACGCGCAGCGTGCGCCTGACCGCCGAGGGCGCGCTGTACCAGCAGGAATGCCAGCGCGCACTGGAGCAGATCGCCGAAGCCGAGCGGGCCATCACCGGCCACCAGAAGGTACCCAGCGGCCTGCTGCGCATCAGCATCGGCACGCTGTACGCCAACTTCCGCGTGCTGCCGCTGCTGCCCCGCTTCACCGCCGCCTACCCGCAGATCGAGCTGGAGCTGAGCCTGTCCAACCGGGTCATCGATTTCGTCGAGGAGGGCTTCGACCTGGCCATCCGCCTCGGCATCCCGCCAGATTCGCGGCTGATCGCCCACCCGCTGGAGGACGCCCCGGTGGGCATCTACGCCACGCCGGGCTACCTGGCGCGGCGCGGCGTGCCGCAGACCCTGGACGAGCTGGCGCAACACGACTGCATCCAGTTCATCCTGCCCAGCACCGGCCGACCGATGCCGTGGATCTTCAGCGGCCCGGACGGCAAGGACATCGATCTGACGTTCCACAGCCGCCTGCGCGTGCTCGACGACGCGCTGGGCTGCATCAGCTGGGCCCAGGCCGGCGGCGGGCTGTTCCAGACTTACCGTTTCATCGCCGACCCACTGGTTCGGCATGGCGAACTGGTCGAGGTGCTGCAGGATTTCGGCGGGCGCACACGGCGCTTCTCCATCCTCTATCCGCACAACCGCCACCTGTCGGCCCGCGTGCGCGCCTTCGTGGACTTCATGCGCGCCGAAATGAAGAACTCGGACACACCCCCGCCGGCGAATTGACCCCAGCGCCCGAACGGCCATTGGCTTCCGGAATCCGCCTTATTTACTAAGAAATACTCACATGGTTATCACTATTTAATTTAATGAATAGTTTTCAGATTTCCTGAAAAGGCCTTCATCCGGTTGAAAAGTACCCCGAAGACAGAAAGCAGGCGAAGGATAAAAATCATGAAACCACCTTCATAAGACACACATCTGCATCAAAAACAAGCCGTTCAACACCCAACCAGCAGAAAGCCTATTCACTGTTCTCCCTCGGCAAAAAGCATCTCCCAATTCATCCGGCACGCTGTTTTGAATAGACCGCCCGGACATTCACGCCATTTCCGCCAGGCATGGCTTTATCGAATCCTCATGCTAGGATCGTCGCCAAATCAAGGAAGGCTTCAATGCCTTCCACAATAAGGCACTGCCATTCGCCCCCCTACAGATGCGCGCGGCTTTCGTTTCTCCACGAATTCCGCCGCCAACAGAAGATTTGGAAATGTCTGCTTCACCAGTGCCATCGCGCCATTCGAACTGGCTGGCGTCCACCGTCCTGCCGACGTCCTACGGCCCATTTGCAATGCACGTGTTCCGCAGTCCGGCGTCCGATCCGGAACAGGGCTTCCACGAGCACGTGGCGCTGGTCCATGGCCAGGTCGAAGGCGTCGCCGGGCTACCGGTGCGGGTCCATTCCGAATGCCTGACCGGCGAAGTCTTCGGCTCCCTCAAGTGCGACTGCCGGGACCAGCTCGATCTGGCCTTGTCCGAAATCGTCCGCCGCGGCGCCGGCATCGTGCTGTACCTCCGCCAGGAGGGCCGCGGCATCGGCCTCGCCAACAAGGTGCGCGCCTATCACCTGCAATCGCGGGGCTACGACACGGTGGACGCCAACCGCATGCTGGGCCTGCCCGATGACGCGCGCAGCTACGAGGTGGTGCCGGAGATGCTGGCCTATTTCAAGGTGCCCAGCATCCGCCTGATGACCAACAACCCCGACAAGCTGAGCAAGCTGACTGCCCTCGGTATCCGGGTCGACAGCTGCCTGCCGGTCATCACCCAGCCCAACACGCATTCCATCGGCTACCTCAAGACCAAGCGGCAGCGCATGGGCCACGACCTGCCGGACGCCCGCGAATGGGCCGCGCCGGATGCGCGGAAAGCCAGCTAGGGCCAGCCGGGCTTGCGATGAGAAACCCCTCTACCCCCGCCACCGACCCACGCACGCGCTTGCGCCGACGCCGCCTCGGCTTCGCCGCGCTGGTGCTCGGCACCTCCGCCGCCCTGCTGGGGCTGATGGCGGCGACGCTGTTCGTCGGCCCGCCGGACGCCCTCGGCATCGCCATGCTGCTGCTGTTCGCGCTGACCCTGCCATGGACCACGATCGGCTTCTGGAACGCGGCGATCGGCTTCGCACTGATGCACTTCACGCGGGATCCGGCCGGCCTGGTGGCGCCGCACCTGCGCAGCATCACCGGCAAGGAACCGATTGCCAGCGCCACCGCGCTGCTGATCTGCATCCGCAACGAGGACGCCCAGCGCCTGGAACGCAACCTGGAACTGATGCTCGGCGGCCTGGCCGCCACCGGCGAAGGGCGCTGGTTCCACCTCTACATGCTCAGCGACAGCAACGACGCGGCGATCATCGCCGACGAGCAGGCCGTAGCCGCCCGCCTGTCCGCCCGCTTCGGTGCCGATGTCGCCGTCACCTACCGTCGCCGCGAGCAGGGCCGCGGCTTCAAGGCCGGCAACATCCGCGACTTCTGCGAACGCTGGGGGAACCGGCACGAATTCGCCATCGTCCTCGACGCCGACAGCGTGATGACGCCGGCGGCCATGCTGCGCCTCGTGCGGATCATGCAGGTGCAACCGCAGATCGGCATCCTGCAGACCCTGGTCACCGGCCTGCCGAGCACCAGCGCCTTCGCCCGCATCTTCCAGTTCGGCATGCGCCTCGGCATGCGTTCGTACACCCTCGGCGCGGCAAGCTGGCAGGGCGACTGCGGCCCCTACTGGGGGCATAACGCGATCCTCCGCGTGGCGCCCTTCACCGAGCACTGCCACCTGCCGGTACTACCCGGCCAGCCGCCGCTGGGCGGCGACGTACTGAGCCACGACCAGCTCGAAGCAGTGCTGATGCGCCGCGCCGGCTACGAAGTACGGGTGCTGCCCGACGAGGCCGGCAGCTGGGAAGAGAATCCGCCGACCCTGCCCGAGTTCGTCCGCCGCGACCTGCGCTGGTGCCAGGGCAACATGCAGTATTTCCACTTCCTGCGCATGCCGCGCCTGCTGCCGGTGAGCCGCTGCCAGCTGGGCCTCGCCATCGCGATGTATGCCGGCGCGCCGGCCTGGCTCGGCCTCGTCGCGCTGGGCCTCGCCCGCCAGCTGCCGATGCACCCGGATCTCGGCGGCGTGCTGTTCGCACTGACGATGGGCATGAGCTTCGCGCCCAAGCTCGCCACCCTCGCTGACGTGCTGGCCCGGCCGGCCTTGCGCCAGGCCTACGGCGGCAGTGTCCGCGTCGTGGCCAGCGCGGTGCTGGAAACCCTCTTCTCGATGCTGCTGGCGCCGGTCTCCGCCGTCGCGGTGACGCTGTTCCTGCTCGGCCTGCCCTTCGGGCGCCAGGTGGGGTGGACCGCCCAGCACCGGGACGCGGAAGGCGTGCCCTTGCGGCTGGCCGCCCGCCGGCTGTGGCCACAGACCCTGCTGGGCGCGGCCTTCGCGGTGCTGTTCTGGCGCGCCGCGCCGGGCGCCGTCTGGCTGTGGGCACCTTTCGTCCTCGGCCTCGCCGGCGCGATCCCGCTGGCCATGCTCAGCGCCCACCCACGGGTCGGCCGACTGCTGGCCGCGGCGGGCCTGTGCCGCGTGCCGGAAGAAGCCCGCCCCCATGCCGAACCGGGGTTCGCGGCCCTGTTCACGCCGTTCGCCCCGGCGCCACGCCTGGCCGTGGCAAGCACTGGCAAGGCCGAATGAACCCGGCCGTCACAAGCGCCGCGGTGGCCGCCAACCCAGTGCCACCGACGGACGAAGCCCGCTGGCAGGCCTTGCTCGAGCGCCGCGACGACGCCCCGCCGCCCCACGCCGGCTGCCCGCTGCAGGCCTTGTACCAGCCGCTGCTCGCCGCCCGCGCCCGCGGCGCATATGCCGTCGGCCACCTGGCCCAGAGCCTGGACGGCCGCATCGCCACCACCAGCGGCATCTCCCGCTGGCTCAGCGGCGGCGAGGACCTGCTCCACACCCACCGTATGCGCGCCATCGCCGACGCCGTGCTGGTGGGCGCCAACACCGTACTGCACGACGACCCGCAGCTGACGGTGCGCCTGTGCGCCGGGCGCAACCCGGTCCGCGTGGTGATCGACCCGGACGGACGGCTCGACGGCAGCCAGCGCGTCTTCCGCGACGGCGCGGCGCCGACCCTGCTCCTCGTCGCCGACGACCTGGCCCTCCCCGGCGAACGGCGCGGCCAGGCCGAGGTGATCCCGATTCCCCGCGGCGCCCACGGCCTCGATCCCCACGCGATCCGCGACGCGTTGCACCGGCGCGGGCTGGCCTGGCTGTTCATCGAGGGCGGCGGCGTCACGGTGTCGCGCTTCCTCGCCGCCGGCGCGCTGGACCGCCTGCAGATCACCGTGGCGCCGGTGATCCTCGGCTCCGGCCGGCCGAGCATCGTGCTGCCCGAGATCACCGACCTGTGCCACAGCCTGCGCCCGCGCACGCGGCGCTTCATCCTCGGCGAGGACGTGATGATCGAGTGCGACTTCCATGGCTGAGGCGCCCTTTGCCCAGGCCTTCTGGACCGTCGCGCCGGGACGTGGCGAGATCCGCCGGACTCCGCTGCGCGCCCCCGGTGCCGACGAGGTCCTTGTCCGCAGCCTGCGCAGCGGCATCAGCCGCGGCACCGAGAGCCTGGTCTTTCGTGGCCAGGTGCCGCCAAGCCAATGGACGGCGATGCGCTGTCCCTTCCAGGAAGGCGACTTTCCCGGCCCGCTGAAATACGGCTACGCCTCGGTGGGATGTGTCGAAGCCGGGCCGGCCGCGCTGCTCGGCCGGCGCGTGTTCTGCCTGTACCCGCACCAGGACTGGTACGTGGTGCCGGCCGACGCCGTCATCCCGCTGCCGGACGCAGTCAGCGACGCCCGCGGCGTGCTGGCCGCCAACATGGAAACCGCGCTCAACGGCCTGTGGGATGCGACACCGCGCCTCGGCGACCGGGTCGCGGTGATCGGCGCCGGCGTGGTCGGCAGCCTCGTCGCGGCACTGGCCGCGCGCATCCCCGGCGTGCGCGTCGAACTGATCGACCGCGACCCGCGCCGCGCCGGGCTGGCCGCCCGGCTGGGCTGCGCCTTCGCCACGCCGGAACAGGCCAGCGCCGACGCGGACCTGGTGATCCACGCCAGCGGCCACCCTGACGGCCTCGCCACCGCGCTGCGGATCGCCGGCTTCGAAGCCAGCGTGGTGGAGCTGAGCTGGTACGGCGACCAGCCGGTGGCGCTGCCCCTCGGCGAAGCCTTCCACGCCCGCCGCCTGACGCTGCGCTCGTCCCAGGTAGGCAGCGTGGCCACCCCGCAGCGGGCCCGCTGGAGCCATCGCCGCCGCCTGGCGCTGGCCCTCGAGCTGCTCGCCGACCCCGTCTTCGATGCCCTGCTGTCCGGCGAGAGCCCGCTGGCCGAGCTCCCCGCCGTGCTGCCCCGCCTGGCCGACGCCCCCGACGGGGCGCTGTGCCACGTCGTCACCTACCCCTGAACACGTCTACCCAAAGCCCGGAGTCCGCCCCATGTACAGCCTTGCCGTATCCGACCACATCATGATCGCCCACAGCTTCCGCGGCGAAATCTTCGGCCCGGCCCAGCAGCTGCACGGCGCCACCTACGGCGTGGAGGTCGAATTCCGCCGCCGCGAGCTGGACGCCAACGGCCTGGTCTGCGACATCGGCCTGGCCCTGCAAGTCCTCAAGGAAGTGCTGGGCGAATTCAATTTCAAGAACCTCGACACCCTGCCCGAGCTGCACGGCCAGAACACCACCACCGAGGTGATGGCCGGCGTGATCTTCCAGCGCCTCAAGACCCGCGTGGCGGCCGGTGACATCGGGCTGGGCACCGCCGACGCGCTGGAATCCCTGCGCGTGGTGCTGCGCGAATCGCCGGTCGCCTGGGCCAGCTTCGAGGGCAGCCTGCGCTGATGGAACTGGCCTTCCTGGTGCCCGGCGCGCTGGATCAGCTCACCGGTGGTTATCTCTACGACCGGCAGGTGGTGCACGGCCTGCGCGCCCGTGGCCACCAGGTTCAGCTCGTGGAACTGGCAGGCCGCCATCCGGAGGCCGACGAGCACGCCCGGCAGGCCGCCACCGCCGCGCTGGCCAGCCTGCCGGACGGCACCATCGCGGTGATCGACGGCCTGGCGCTACCGGCCTTCGCCCCGTGCCTGACCGCCGAAGCCGCGCGCCTGCGCCTGGTCGGCTTCATCCATCACCCCCTGTCCCTCGAAACCGGCCTCGGCCCGGCCGACGCGGCCCGCTACGCCACCTTGGAAGCGGACCTGTGGCCCCGGCTGCGCGGCGCGATCTGCCCCAGCCCGCACACCGCCCGCCATCTGCTCGCCGCCGGGCTGGCCACCGGACGCGTGGCCATCGCGCCACCCGGCACCGCCAAGCCAGCCTCCAGCAGCCCACGCCGCGCAAAAGCCACACTGGACATCCTCACCGTCGGCACGCTCACCCCGCGCAAGGGCCATCGCCTGCTGATCGACGCGCTGGCCGGCCTGCGCGAACTGGACTGGCACCTCACCTGCATCGGCAGCCTGGAACGGGCCCCCGGCAGCGTCAATGCGCTGCGCGCCGCCATCACCGCCCACGGGCTCGAGGAACGGGTCGCGCTGCTTGGCGAGCAGCCCGCCGAGCGCCTGGCCGAGGCCTACCGCCACGCCGACCTCTTCGCGCTGCCGTCCTTCCATGAAGGCTACGGCATGGTGTTCACCGAAGCCCTGGCCCACGGCCTGCCCATCGTCGCCACCACCGCCGGCGCCATTCCAGACACGGTGCCGGCCGACGCCGCCCTGCTCGTCCCGCCCGGCGACGTGGCGGCCCTGCGCGGCGCGCTGCAACAGCTGCTGTCCGACGCCGCGCTGCGCAGCCGCCGGGCCGCCGGTGCTCGCGGCGCCGCCGCAGTCCTGCCCGACTGGGACCAGGCCATCGACCGCTGGGCGGCGGCCCTGGACCAGGTGGCCGCATGACCGGGTTTTCCGCCGACTGGCTGCGCCTGCGCGAACCCATCGACCGGCAGGCACGCAGCCCCGCCCTTGCCCACGGCCTGGCTGCCGCGCTGCGCAGGCAGGCCGCGGGGCCGCTGCGCATCGTCGACCTGGCCGCCGGCAGCGGCGCCAATTTCCGGGTCCTGGCCCCGCTGCTGGGCGGCGATCAAAACTGGCTGCTGGTGGACCACGACCCGGCGCTGCTGACCGCCCAGCGTGCCGAGATCGTGGACTGGGCCACCCGCCATGGCTGGCGCTGGACGGCGGATGGCGAGCACATCGCCGTGGATACCGGCCTTGCCCGCTGGACGGTACGCGGGCAAGGCCTCGACCTGGCCAGCGAGCTCGAGGCGCTCGAACGGATTCCCTTCGACGGCCTGGTCACCACCGCCTTCCTGGACCTGGTCTCGGCCACCTGGCTGGACCGCCTCGGCAAGCTGCTGGCCCGCCTGCGGCGGCCCCTGCTCGCCACGCTGACGGTGGACGGCCGCCGGGCCTGGCACCCGCCACACCCCGCCGACGCCCCGGTGCTGGCCGGCTTCCAGCGCCATCAGGGCGTCGACAAGGGCTTTGGGCCATCCCTGGCTAACGAAGCCGTCGCCCATCTGGCCGCCTGCCTCGCCAGCCACGGCCATCGGGTGACGACGGCGCGCAGCGACTGGCGCATCGGGGCGAGCCAGCCGGACATGCTGCGCTACCTGCTCGACGAGGCCGCCGCGGTCGCCCGCGCGGCCGACCCGGCCGCTGAACGGTGGATTACCAGCTGGGCCACCGAGCGCCAGGCCCAGCTGGACGGCGGCCTGCTGGCCCTGGAGGTCGGCCATCTGGATCTGCTGGCACTTCCGCCGCATCTCCCGCTCTAAGGGATACGCACAATAGTCGTGCATGGGTCGGCTTCCGTCATAATGCCGCCCAATACTGGAGGATGGGGCTCTCGCCCCATCCGTCGCGACGCGGCCGCCGACTGCCGGCAACCGCCTCTGCCCCGACTGAATCTGCCCCTAGGAATCCGACCCTTGAGCGATCCCCTGCTGCGCCGCCTGGCCCTCTTCGACCGTGCCGACCGGCACGCCCTGCTGCGTCACTGCCGACACGGCGTGGAGCGGGAGAGCCTGCGCGTCGATCCCGCCGGCGACCTGGCCCTGACGCCCCACCCGCCGGCCCTCGGCTCGGCGCTGACCCACACCCAGATCACCACCGACTACTCCGAAGCGCTGCTGGAGTTCATCACCGACGCCCGCGAGGACGCCGCCGACACGCTGGACGAGCTGGACGCCATCCACCGCTTCGTCCAGGCCCACCTCGGCACCGAGACCCTGTGGCCCAACTCGATGCCGTGCCGGCTGCCGGACGAAGCCACCATCCCGATCGCCGACTACGGCCGCAGCCACGTCGGCCGCCTCAAGCACGTCTATCGCAAGGGCCTGGCAGTGCGCTACGGCAAGACGATGCAGTGCATCGCCGGCATCCACTACAACTTCTCGCTGCCCGAGGCCCTGTGGCCGCTGCTGCAGCAGGAGGAAGGCGACACGCGCCCGGCGCAGGACTGGCAATCGGCCTGTTACATCGCGCTGATCCGCAACTTCCGCCGCTACAGCTGGCTGCTGCCCTACCTGTTCGGCGCCTCGCCGGCGGTGGGCGCCAGCTTCTTCCGCGGCCAACCGCACCGCCTCGACACGCTGGACGCCGAAACCCTGTACCTGCCGTGGGCGACCAGCCTGCGCATGAGTGACCTGGGCTACCAGAGCGAGGCCCAGGCCAGCCTGACGCCCTGCTACGACAGCCTGGACAGCTACCTGGACAGCCTGCGCCGCGCCGTGAGCACGCCTTACGCCCCCTACGCGGCGGTCGGCACGCAGCGGGACGGCGAGTGGGTGCAGCTCAACACCAACGTGCTGCAGATCGAGAACGAGTACTACTCGACGATCCGCCCCAAGCGCGTGATCAACAGCGGCGAGCGGCCGTTGCAGGCGCTGGGCGCCCGCGGCGTGCAGTACGTCGAAGTCCGCTGCCTGGACCTCAACCCCTTCCTGCCGCTGGGCATCGACCTCACCGAAACGCGCTTCCTCGACGCCTTCCTGCTGTTCTGCGCGCTGGAGGACGGCCCCGGCCTGATCTCCGGCGAATGCGGCGAATGCACCGGCAACTTCGCGCGCAGCGTCAATGAAGGCCGCAAGCCGGGCCTGCAGTTGAAGCGCCACGGCAAGCCGATCGGCCTCAAGGAATGGGGGCTGGAACTGCTGGAGCGCATCGGCGCCTGTGCCGACCGGCTCGACGCCGCCTTCGGCCACGACCAGCACCGCCGCGCGCTGGACGCCCAGCGGGCCAAGCTGGAGGACGTATCGCTGACGCCCTCCGCCCAGGTGCTGAAGAGCCTGCAGGACGACAAGATCAGCCTGTTCGCCTTCGGCTGCCGCCAGGCCGAGCGCCACGCCGAATGGTTCCGCCAGCACCCGCTGGACGCCGACGCGGAAGCCCGCTTCGAACAGGCCGCCAGCGACTCCCTGGCCGCCCAGGCCAGGCTGGAAGCGGAGCAACAAGGCAGCTTCGAGGACTACATGGCGCACTATCTGAGCGCCATCCACACCTAGCCTGCGGCTGTCGTAGGGGCGAATTCATTCGCCCTGGGTCGCAGGAACGGAGTCCGCGGGCGAATGAATTCGCCCCTACATTCAACGGCTTTGGCGACGGCGCGCCTACTCGCCGCGGCCGACCGACCACACCAGCGGCGCGCCCTGCAGATACTTGCGGAACACCGCGGTCACGTCGGCGGCGCTGAGGCGGGAAATCTGCGCGTCGTACTGGGCGATCCACGCGTAGTCGTGGCCGTTTTCCAGGCCGGCGGAGAGCACGCCGACAAAGCCCTTCTCGTTGCGCAGCCCGGTCTTGCGCTCCTCCAGCCAGGTGCGCTTGGCGCGCTCCACTTCCTGTTCGCTGAAACCGTCCTTCAGGGCGCGGGCCAGTTCGGCCTGCAGGCTGGCCCGCGCGGCCTCCGCCTGCGTGCTGGCCGCCGAGGCCTGCAGCCGGAAGCTGCTGCGCGGGTCGAAGCTGCGCCCGGCGAGGCTGACGCCGGCCCCGTAGGCCAGGCCTTCCTTCTCGCGCAGACGCTGCCAGATGCGGCTGTCGGCATCGCCGCCGAGCACCTTGGCGGCAATGCGCAGGGCCGGAAAATCCGGCGAATCGTCGGTGATCGGCAGCAGGGCCTGGCCGACCACCGAGGCGTTCGGCTTGGCCGGCATGCTCACCACGATGGGCGCCGTGTCGACGGCGGCCGGCGCGGCCTCCTCGCGGATGCGTTCATAGGGCACCGGGGATTTCGGCAGCTGCGCAACCTTGCCCCACAGGCCCTGCACGTCGGCCGGCGTGAAATCGCCCACCGCCGCCAGGCGCAGCCGGCCGATGCCGTGCAGGTCGGCGACGCACTGGCGGGCCTGCTCGTAGGTGGCGGACCGCACCGCGGCCAGCTGGCGCTCCAGCGACCAGGGCTGGTTGGGATGCTCGTCCGGGTAGTTGTCGAAGCGCAGCGCGGCCTGGCTGGACGCCACGGCGGCCGGGTCCTTCAGCGCGGCCTCGAGGCGGGCGATGGACGCCGCCTTCATGCGCTCGAATTCGTTCTGCGGCAGGCTCGGCTTGGCCCACACCGCCAGCAGGATATCCAGCGCGGCCTCGGCGTTCTTGCACGGCACTTCCAGCGTGATCTCGCCAAGGCTCAGGGACCACTGGGCCTGCAGGGCTTCGAGCTTCGCGTCGAGCTGGTCCCGGTCGAGGCCCGCGCCACCGTAAGCCAGCAGGCTGCTGCCGAAGTTGCAGGCCACGCGGCGGCCGGTGAAGGCCTGGGTGTTGCCGTAGTCGTTGTTGAGGCTGATCCAGGCCAGCGCCCCCTGGGTCTTGCGCGGGATCAGCACGGCCCTGGCCGTCTCGCCGGGCAGCGGCACCGTCACGCTGGCCTTGGCGAGTTCCACCGCACTGGCGGGCATCGGGTCGCTGGCCTGGGCCAGCGTCGGCCAGTTGCCACCGGCGACCAGTTCCTGCGCCGCCGGCGCGGCGGTCCATGCCGGCACTTCCGGCTGGTCGCCGTGGCGCAGCAGCACGTCGGCCCGGTTGGTCGGCACCACCCATTTGCGCAGCGCCGCGTTCACCTCGTCCAGCGTCACGTCGCGGGCCCGGTCGCGCTGCCAGAAGAACAGGCGCCAGTCGCCGGCCACCTCGGCGCGGGACAGCAGGCTGGCTACGCTCTCGTGGTTGCTGGCCAACCGCTCGTAGCCGTTCAGCTCGGCCTGGCGGGCGCGCTCCAGCTGTTCCTGGCTGATGCCCTGGCGTGCCGCCGTCTCCAGGTGCTCGCGCAGCGCGCGGCCGAGGGCTTCGGCATCGGCGTCCTTGCCCGCCGAGGCGCTGCCGACCAGCAGGCTGTAGTCGGACTGGAACTGGGTGCGGCACTGGGCCGACACCGCCAGCTTGCGCTCCAGCACCAGATCCTTGCGCAGGCTGCCCCAGTCCTGCGCGCAGATGGCGCTGACGCCCAGATCGAAGGCGTACAGGCTGCGATCACGCATGCCCGGCAGCTTCCAGCCGCTGGCGGCGATGGTGGTGCCGGCCGGCAGGAACAGCTCGCTGCGGTTGATGACGGCGCGCGGCTCCTCGCGCGTCCACGTGGCCGGCTTGGGCTCGGCCGGGTTGCGCGCCTCGGCGAACAGGCGGCTGGCCAGCGCCAGCACGCGCTGCGTGTCGAAGTTGCCGGTGACGATCAGCGCCGCGTTGTCCGGCCGATAATGCTTGCGGTGGAAGGCCTGCAGCGCCTCGAAGGGTGCGTCCTCGATGTCGCTGCGCGCGCCGATGGTCGGCCGCCCGTAGCCGTGCCAGAAATAGGACTGGCGCTGCAGCGCGCGCATCACCACGCTGCCCGGATCGGTGTCGTTGCGCTCCAGCTCGTTGCGCACCACCGTCATCTCGCTGGCCAGGTGGGCCTTGGTGAAGCTGGCGCGGATGAAGCGGTCCGCCTCCAGGCGCAGCACCTCGTCCACCTTCTCCGGCTCGGCGGCCACCACCTCGAAATAGTTGGTGCGGTCGGTGGAGGTCGTGCCGTTCCATGTCGCCCCCAGCGCGGTCAGGTCCCGCTTCAGGTCGGCGCGCGGGCCGGCGCTCTTGAACAGCATGTGCTCCAGCAGGTGCGCCATGCCGGTCTCGCCATAGCCCTCCTGCTTGCTGCCGGTCTTTACCAGCAGCTCGACCCGCACGCTCGCCGCCGACGGAAACGGCGCCAGGATGATCTTGAAGCCATTGGCCAGCCGGTACGACGCAAACCCGCCCGCCTCGGCCTCCGCCTTCGGCACGACCGCCTCGGTTTTCCCCGCGGCCTCCGCGGCGGGCATCAGCATCTGTACGGCAAGAAACACGGCCAGGGGCAGGCGACGGGG
This sequence comes from Pseudomonadota bacterium, assembly GCA_018241665.1. GTDB lineage: Bacteria > Pseudomonadota > Gammaproteobacteria > Burkholderiales > Rhodocyclaceae > Zoogloea. The sequence continues at coordinate 208,753 of JAFEDK010000017.1, read as the reverse complement.
GATCAGGGACATGATGGCGCGGAGCTCGGAAACGTCATGAAGGGGCGCTGATGATAACGCGCGGGGCTGGGGCGAACCTTGCGCGGAAAGGGCTGCGCTTATGCGAAGTTCTGCTAAGCAGTCTGGCGAAACTTCACATGCGCAGGCCCCAACTATTTTTCCACCCACCCACAATATCCACGCCTGGCGTTCGTCTACCCAGGCATGGATGCACCGTTTTCACTTCCTCTGCCCCACCAAGAGCCCACGCCGATGGCCGAGCAGGACCGACGCCTGACTGAAACCATCGCCCGCGAGAGCGGGCGGCTGGGCAGCTTCATCCGTCAGCGGGTGCCGGACTCGGGCGAGGCGGAGGACATCCTGCAGGATGTCTTCTTCGAGCTGGTCCAGGCCTGGCGCCTGCCGCAGCCGATCGAGCAGGTCGGCGCGTGGCTGTTCCGGGTGGCGCGCAACCGGATCGTGGACCGCTTTCGCAAACGGCGCGAAGAGCCCTTGCCGCTCGCCAGGCCGGAGGATGGCGACGACGACGACGCGCACTGGCTGGACAACGAACTGCCGGCCAGCGACGGCGGGCCCGAGGCGGCGCACCTGCGGCGGCTGTGGCTGGAAGCCATCGCGGCGGCCCTCGACGAATTACCACCGGGGCCGCGCGACACCTTCATCGGCCACGAGATCGACGGGCGCAGCTTCAAGGACATGGCGGCCGACAGCGGCGTCCCCCTGAACACCTTGCTCGGCTGGAAGCGCCAAGCGGTGCTGCACCTGCGCGAGCGCCTCCAGCCCCTTTACGACGAACGAAACTGAACGGGAAACCACCAAGATGAAATGCTCTACCGAGAAATCCGGCTGCGTGTCGCGCTGCATCAAGATCGGCCTGCTGGCCGTGGCCGGCATCGGCGCCCTCACCTGGGTCGTCATGGAATTGTGGAACTGCCTGCTGCCCGACCTGTTTACCGGCGTCTCGCGCATCGGCTACTGGCAGGCGCTGGGCGTGCTGGTGCTCAGCCGAATCCTCTTCGGCGGCCTGCGCGGCGGCTGCCACGGCCACTGGCGCGAGCGCCGCGCCCAGTGGGAGAGCCTGACGCCGGAAGAGCGCCAGCAACTCAAGGGCCGCTTCCACAGCCGCTGGGGCCGCTGCGGCTTGCCGGGCAAGACCGACACCCCGGAGAGCACTGGCGACAGCAGCGATCAATCGTCCGGCAAGGCCTGAAACAACAAGAACGGAATGCCCCCCATGCCCCAGACCCGCACCGAGATGCCGCCTTCAAGCAGCCACACACGCCTGCCCAGCCACCTGCGCCGTGCGCTGTGGCGCATGCTGCCGCTGATCGGCGCCCTGCACGCCTACATCGGCTGGCGGCTGCTGCCGCCCCTCGACCTGGGCCCGGCCGGCCTGGCGCTGGCCATCGGCGGGCTGGTGCTGTCCACCGGCCTCGTGCCGCTCGGCCTGCTGGGGCGCTTCCTCGTCGTGAGCCAGGCGCTGGCCGACCGGCTCTCCTGGCTGGGTAGCCTGGCGATGGGCTGGCTGTCCTCGGTGCTGGTGCTCACCGTGCTGCGCGATATCGCCCTGCTGGTCGCCGATGCGCCGTCGCTGGCCGAGCCGACCGCCCTGGCCGTCCTCGGGCTGGCCAGCCTGTTCACCGTGGTCGGCTATTTCAATGCCCGGCGGCTGGCCGGCATCGTCCGCGTCGATATCCCGCTGGCCGACCTGCCGCCGGAGCTGGCCGGCTTCACCATCGTGCAGCTCAGCGACATCCACGTCGGGCCGACGATCAAGCGCGACTACGTGCAGGCCATCGTGAACCGCGTCAATGAACTGGATGCCGACCTCGTCGCCATCACCGGCGACGTGGTCGACGGCAGCGTCGACCAGCTGCGCGCCCATACCGCGCCGCTGGGCGGCCTGCTGAGCCGGCATGGCAGCTATTTCGTGACCGGCAACCACGAATACTATTCCGGCGCGGCGCCGTGGATGCGCGAGTTCGAGCGCATCGGCCTGCGCGGGCTGCACAACCGCCACGTGGTCATCCACCACCGCGGTGGCCGCTTCGTGCTGGCCGGGGTGACCGATTATTCCGCCGGCGCCTTCGACGCCGCCCACGCCAGCGATCCGCATGCGGCCTTGGCCGGCAGCCCCGCCGACCTGCCGCGCATCCTCCTCGCCCACCAGCCGCGCTCGGCCCCCGCCGCCGACGCCGCCGGCTTCCACCTGCAACTGTCCGGCCACACCCACGGCGGCCAGTTCTGGCCGTGGAACTTCTTCGTGCCCCTGCAGCAGCCTTTCACCGCCGGCCTGCACCGGCATGGCGGCCTGCAGGTCTACACCAGCCGCGGCACCGGCTACTGGGGGCCGCCGAAGCGCTTCGGCGCGCCGTCGGAAATCACCGTGCTGCGGCTGGTGGCGGCCTGAGCGACGGTCCCCTCCGCCTCAAGCCTCCTTGCCCGCACTCATCTGCCGGACCAGCCGCCAGACCATTCCGCCGAGGATGGCGACGCCGAGCAGCAGCACGCCCCACAGGATGTAAGTGCGCTGCCGGGCCGCTACAGCGGCCTGACTGGCGGCGCTGGCGGCGGCGGCATCGCTGCGGCCGACCTGCAGCTCGCCGACCTGCGCCTGCTCCAGCTGCCTGAGTTCGACCGGGGTGAATCCGGGGGCCACCTGGTCGAGCGTCCGATTGAGCGGGGGCGCATCGCTGCGGCCGAAGCTGAGGGTATAGGGCGGCGTGCCGCCGGCCAGGAAGATCAGCGTCGCGGCCTGCCACGACAGTCCGAGCTCGGGTTGAGCTGTCGCGGCGGCATTCAAGGGCCGGATCACCCATTCCTGCTGATGGCCGAGGCCAAGGCCGATACCCACGGCGCCCGAGCGACGGGTCTGGCCGTCCTGGGTGATCCGGTAGAAGGTGGCCTGGGAGCGCGGCTGAAAGACCCACTCGGTAGTTTTGCCGGCCTGGCGGCTGGGGCGCTCGACGTAGGCGCCGAGGGCCATCGGATAGACGATGTTCGCCTCCTGCAGCCCGAGGCTGAACTGCTCCACCGGCAGCGCGATTCCCGCCGGGTACACCAGATCGCCGGCCTGCCTGCCGGCGACGGGCTTGATCCACAGGGTTTCGCGGGCCGGCTCGCTGCTTTGCGGCGTGACCGTTTCCGCGGCGATGCCTGGAAACACGATCGGCTCGCCCCTGCGCCAGCTCAGGCGCGCGTAGCGGAAAGACTGCGGACTCAATTCGAGGCGGTCGCTGGCCAGGGTCTGGGCGCCGTCGTTGCGCAGCCAGCTCAGCTCGGCGACGCCGGCGGTGTGCCATTGCTTGAGGTCGTTGCTGGTTTCCAGCCAGACCTCGGCGCTGTAGCTACCCTGCTCCCTGGGAGCCTGGAAGCGCAAGGCTTCGATGCGCAGCGGATCGTTGTCGTCGCCCTTGGCCGCCGGACCGAAATCCAGGATCAGCTGGCTGATGGCGGCACGGTCACGGTCCGGCACGCGGCCGGTCCGCGCCTGCACCGACTGCACGCTGCCATCGGAGCGGGTCTGGATGTCGATATCGATCGGCGCCCTGCCGGCAACCGTAGACGCCCCACCGCGGACCGGAAAAATGCTCGCCGCCAGAACGCCCCGCCGGGCCGGCTGTTCCGCCGGCGGGCGATACAAGGCGTGCGGCTGAACCACGCCCTGCGCATCAAAAACCCGCAAATCATCGAGTTCGGCCGTTCTGGCCTTGAGATAGACAGTCTGCGGCAGGCGCAGGCTGACCACGCCCTGCTTGCCATTGACCTGCAGGGGCAGCGCGTAGGCGTAGTCCGTCGGGGTGTCCGACTTCACCGCGGCCGCGGTGGACGCCACCACGGCCGGAGCGGCGAGGCTGGCCGCCAGCAGCACAGCGGGAAAGGCCAGGACTCGCGGTGGGTACATGGCAGTCATTGCGCGACGGGCGGTTTCTTGTCGGTGGGTTCGGTGGGAAATGGGGCCAGATACCCGATGGCCAGCATCAGGACGCCGACGCCGAGGAAGGACACGATACGCTCGATGCCGCCGACGTTGGAGAGGTCCACCAAGAACAGCTTGCCGATGACCAACCCCAGCAGCCCGGCCCCCGCCATCCAGGGCTTGCGCAGCAGGCGCCGGGCGGCGAAGCGCATCAGCACCAGCGCCGTGGCGCTCCAGACCAGCGACAGCATGGCCTGAACGAATTGCGAGCGGAACAGCGCTTCGCTCTGGTAAGGGATGTCGAGGAAGTGGGCGGCGCTGCGCAGCAGCATCAGGTTGAACCACACGTAGGCGGCGCCGGCCGCCAGCTGCGGCAGCCAGTCCGGCAGCCGGCGTTCGCCGCCGGGCGCGGTGAGCCGCCAGGCGGCCACGGCGAGCAGCGCGGCGTAGCCGGTGGTGAGGTCGAGGGGGTTGAGCAGCGGCAGGTAGGGCAAGGGCGCCATCAGGCCGTTCTGGGTGAAGTTCCAGATCACGGCAACCCCGACGGACCACAACGTACCCAGCGGGATGAGCACGCTCCGGTACCAGTCGGCGATGGGAGCGGTCGGCCAGCGCTCGCTGCGGGCGCGGGGGATCAGCAGCGCCACATAGGCCATCATCGCCCAGGCCGGCAGGTAGCGCGCCCAGCTGCCGGCCGTGAACCAGCCGCCGGCAGCCAGCAGTTCGGCCTGTTCCGGCGAATCGGCCTGCAGGCCCAGGATGACCAGATGGTGGCCGAGCGGCCACAGGATGAGCCACGGACCGACCGTGCGGAGGGCGTGCAACACCCGCAACAGCCGGGGCTGGCGTGCCGGCAGCAGCCAGCCGGTCTGGCCGGCATCCCGCAGCAGCCATTCGCTGGCCGCCCACAGCGCGACAAAGGCCAGCCACACCGGCCACGGGGGGATGGCGAGATGGTTGCCGAGCTGCTCGAGAATCCGCAGCGTGGCGTGGAGCAGGCCCGGCCACACGGCGGCGGCGAGCCAGCGCAGCTCGCCCCATTGCCAGCGCGTGGCCAGGCGGGCAAAGAGCGGCGCGGCCAGCGCCAGGAAGAGGCAATAGAGGGGATGGACGGGCGGCCAAGCGGTCTCGCGGATCAGATTATGGCTGGCGAGAACCTGCTCCCCCCAGCCGTTGAGGCTGCCCAGCACCCAGGCAAACCACCAGTAGGCGGCCCAGCCGAGCAGGATGCGGGAATGCAGGCGGTAGCGGCCTTCCGGCTGACGCTGGAAGGCCCAGCTGCTGAACCCCGCGCCGAGCGCAAGCAGCAGGCCGCCGAGGAAGCCGGTATCGAAAAGATTGTCGCTGACGGCCTGCCCCGCAAACCCGGCTTCCGGCGGCAGGCCGCCGATCGACGCCACGTAGGCCCCCCACGCACCGACCTGCACCAGCACGCCGAACACCCAGGCCAGCGTCTGCTTCTGGCGCAGGCCGACCCACACGATGCCGGCCCCTTCCAGCGCCCAGGCGGCCGAGGTCCAGCGGCCATCGAGGGCAAACGGGATGGCCAGGGTGCCGAACACGATGCCGAGGGCCAGGAAGGATTCGACCAGCAGCTTCAGCGTGTCGCCGCGGCGCCGCCACAGGGCCACAGTAAGGCCGGTGTAGAACAGCCCCAGCGCCAGCGCCGAGAAGGCCAGCCCGAAGGGCGTGTCGCGGACGAGGCCGTATTGCAGGCCAAAGGCCAGCAGCGGCGTGCCGAAGACCAGCGTGCCATCCACATAGTGCTTGAGGCGCGGCGCCTGGCGGCCGGCGTAGAGGATGGCGATGGCGACGTAGAAGACGAAGAACAGGATCAGGAAGCCCTGCGCCGACAGATAGTCTTCCGGCCGGTAGCGCAGCACGCCCCAGGCCGTGCCGATCAGGAAGGTGAAGGCGAAGCCGAGCAGGTTGAGCAGCCGCCACGAACGCTTGAGCGCAATGGCCAGAACCCCGGCGTTGAGCAGCGCGTAGTACGAGAACAGGCCGATATGGCTGCCCTGCCCGGTGGAGGTCAGGATCGGCGCCGCAAAGCCGCCGACGATGCCAAACACCGCCAGCCAGACCGCATCCTGCAGAACCGCCAGCAGACAGGTGAACAAGGTCAGGACGAACAGCAGCGCGAAGGCCAGACCACCCGGAATCAGCGCGTACAGGCGGAAGGCGCCGAAAGTCACCAGCATCAGGATACCGAGGGCCGCGCCCTGCACCGGCAGGCTGATCGACGCGCGGCTTGCGCGGATGCGCCAGCCCCACAGCAGCAGCGCGATGTCGGCGACCACGATGCCGGCCAGCCGCAGCTCGATCGGCACCGAGACCCGCGCCGCGGCGTACTTGAGCAGGAAGCTGACGCCGAAGAAGAGAATCAGCAGGCCGACCTTGGCCACCAGATTGCCGCCGAACAGCCAGGCCTTGGCGGCCAGCAGCCAGGCCGGTGGCGGCGCTGGTTCGTAGGCTTCCGGCGGCGGTACGGGCCGGACGGGCTCGGCGGGCGGCTCCACGGTGCCGGGCATCACGGCCGGCGCCGGCCCGTAGTCGGCCACGGCCTCCACAAGCGGAGCCGGCTCCCGGCCCGGCAGCGCCGGCACGAACACCGGGCCATAATCGATTTCGGCAGGGACGGCCGCCGGGGCGGCGCCGGGCGTCGGAACCACGGAGGCTTCGACTGGCCGGACGGCGGGAGCCTCCGGCGGCTCAGCCGTCCGGGCGGCACTGGCTTGACGATAAAGCTGCTGGATCCGCTCTTCCTGCAGCAGGACCTTTTGCTCCAGCTCCCCCAGCCGGCGCCGGGCGCCGATCACCAGGAACAGCAGCACGATGGGCGCGATGACAAAGGCAAACGCCAGCAGGACGAGCAGGGATTCCATGCGGATCTTCCGTGCAGGAGGGGTGTGCCGGATTATCACATGGGAGTAATTTTCGCCGTGTGCACAACGCCTTTGGCAAGAGGTGACCGGAATGACGAAGACCCAGTACTACACCGCCTCCAGTCTCGATGGCTTCATTGCCACCGAGGATGACTCGCTGGAATGGCTGTTTCCCCTTGGCGATCTGAACGCGTCCAGCTATCCCGCCTTCATTGCCGAAGTCGGCGCGCTGGCCATGGGGTCCTCCACCTATGAATGGATGCTCCGCAACGCCGACCAGGTGGCCGCCGAAACCGGCTCACCCTGGCCCTACACCCAGCCGGCCTGGGTATTCACCACCCGCCAGCTCCCCGCCATCGAAGCTGCGGACATCCGCTTCGTCAAAGGCGACGTGCGCGAGGTGCACAATCAGATGCGCGCCGCAGCGGGGCCAAAGAACATCTGGATCGTCGGCGGCGGAGACCTGGCGGGACAGTTTCATGACGCCGGACTGCTCGATGAAATCATCATCCAGATCGGCTCCGTAACCCTCGGCAAGGGGAAACAGATCTTCCCACGCCGCGTCCTGAGCCCCACGCTGCGGCTGATCTCAGTTCGCCAGATGGGGACCAGCATGGTGGAACTGCGCTATGAGATTGGGAAATAGCGGGATGCTCAAGCAAGGCTGGCGGGGCGGCGGCCCGCCTGGCATTCGGCCCAATTATCCGGTTTTATCTTGAACAAGATAAATTATCCATACGCGGATAATCGAGGATAAAAGTCCGCCTGCACGCCCCTCCAAGCCTGGACTCTCGCCCCTCCGACCCGCACCTTCGATGCCCGGAGCCGAACGCTTGATGCCGGGACTTGAACTCACTTCCCTCGGAACTGAGCATTTGATCCCGTGATTGAAGCCCGCTTCCCTCGGAGCTGAACTTTTGATCCCGCAATTGAAGCCCACTTCCCTCAGAGCGAAGCGCTAGAGGCTGCGACATGGACTGGCTCACCCCTGATGGAAACCCACTCATGTCCGGAGGAGGCTGGCTTCCCAAAAATTGAAACCCGTGCCGCCCAGAGCAACACGGGTTTCGATCCGAGCCTCGCGCACTCCCCTGCAAGCGAGGACCATCAGGCCGGAACGGCACCCGTTTCATCGCGACGCCGACTCTGCCCCTTGAAACGCGCCGACGCCTGAGCGCGGAGTTCATCCAGTGCCGTCCCCTTGCCCGCCAGCTTGGCAAAACGGTAAGCCTCCAAGGCCGCAGCGTAGATGTCGCTGCCCAGCGCCATCTCGGTGTCATCCCCACGCTGAGTCAGCGCGGTCAGACGGGCCAGCACCGGACGCAGGCGATCCAACGCCTGGATGTCCGCGCCAAATTCCTTGAGATCGAAAGTCCCCGGCAGAATCTCCGGAGACTGGGCGATCACGTCGTACGCCTTGCGCGCGAACATCTCCGACTTCGGCCCCATCTTGCTCAGCTCCCGCCGCTGATCCACCGACAGGGAAATCAAACCCGCCAACTGCTGCTCCAGCACCTCCAGGGCTTTCTGGACCAGGTCGATCTGCTCCGCAGACAGCGGCAGGGAAATCACGTTCTGGGTCATCCTCTCGCTCCTTCTCGGCTTGCCGATTCATGACATTGGCACGAAATTGTGCGAAGGGGATTCTGGGATAGGGGGTCAGAGCATGTCAATTGGATTTTTGGCCTCACTCGACGCCGTTGGGGGTGTGAAGGGCACCACAGCGTTCGGGAGGGCGTTGTGGAAATATCCTCACAAGACATGTGTTTTGGATAAAGAAGGAGTGGTCAACGACGGCATCTCGGCCTTTGCAGACACTCAACCATCGGCGCTGGGGCGACAGCACAGAGACCAGAAGCGGTCACCCGCAGCCGAGGTCACGCTTCTGATCTGTGTAACGTGAGCAGAGGCAACGCTGAAGCTACTCACCCACCTTGATCACGACCTTGCCGAAGTCTTAAGCTGTAGGAAAAATTCCAAAGGGATAGATTAAATGAAAAAAACAGAGCGTTTGGTGTTCTTCTACGATCTCACCATTGTTGCTGAGTCCCGCACCTTCAAAGCACCAAAGCCAATCTCTGTCAGAAAAGCTCTTAAGTTGATGGAGCTTGTTCCCCTAGAGCAGCGCATCAAGGATATGTCCAAGGGGCGCGAACAACTCTATGTGTCTGACTGGAAGTCGGACGGTGACACCATCAGTATTCTGGTGAACAAGTCGGACAAAGGAATGTCTGATCCTGTTTTCACCATTCCCAAAGAGAAGAAGAGACGTACAGCAGAAAAGCAGGAACAGGAAGGACAAGATTTTTCGGTTCACATTGTTGTGCAGCTTTCCCAAGACGAACTAAATCCAGCATTGGTACTGATTGAATATTGCACTGGACTTGGTATGTACGTGGTTCAGCGATTGTTCAATCAGATTCTTCGTGATGCTAGGGCATTTGCCCCACAAGACTTTGAACAGAACCATCCAGATGGTGCTGTAGATGATGCCGGGAAACCAAAAAAATATAGTGTAGTCTTCAAGTGTCAATTTGATGGCCATATCTCTGATGGCTTGAAGCATGACTTGGATAACGGAAAAATCCAATCAATTGAACTCATCTCGGAGAAAGAGAAGTACACAAGTATTGATGAAGATGGCTACATTCAAGAGAAATGCAAAACTCTTGTTTTGACACTGAAGGATGAAGACAATCCGGTTAAGGATAAATTTAATCGAATGAAAAAAGTCTTCAACAAGAAGAAGGATGACTATAGCCGTGCCCGTATCAAGTTCAAAACACCTACTGGTGTTGATAGAACGGTGGAAATGGATACAGATGCAGCTTCAGCACAGGGCTATGTCAAGAAAGAGAAATTGGACGATTTTGAATTTGAATTGAAATCATCCTATGATCAGTTTTGCGATTCCATTCTTGGGAAGATGAAAGAAATACTTGTACCGGAGGCATAATGTTCAGACATTTGCTTAGACCACTTTCCTATCTATCCATCGAACACAAACAGAAATGGGTAGTGGATTGGGTTTACCCTCTGGTTTTGGCTACTCTATCAACAGGAATTTTGTTCTGTTTGAAAAAATTCGGAACGATCGTTTTTTATGCTGATGGCGCTTTGATTGCTAAAATTCTTGGTTTCGTTCAAGGCTTACCTGGTTTCTACATTGCAGCACTTGCCGCAATAGCAACCTTCAACAAAACAGACATTGATAAGACCATGCCCAAGCCAGCACCTAAGCTGGATATCATGGTTCAAGGTCAGATAGTGCCCATTGAACTTACAAGAAGACGATTTCTCTGTTCAATGTTTGCCTTTTTGACTGCTGAAAGCCTAATCCTGATTGTGCTTGCAATCTTCGGTCAGGCTATCTCTCTACCTGTTAAAGCAATCGTTTCAGAGAATTTCCACACTTTAACGTCTGCAACCTATATGTTGATTTTTCTGTTCGCATTTTGGCAGATGCTGATAACCAGCTTCTGGGGGCTGTTCTATCTTGGTGATAGATTGCATCAGCCCGACCAGTGAAGGTATTACTTGACGACTTCTGGTAGAACGCAGCAGACCAGGTCTCGATTCCTGAGAAGTCGTCGTTACAGGCCTTTAGGCTGGCGATCAGTTGGAAGTCGGGGCCGCATACCGCCTCGAGGTCGGCGCCGATTTGCCATGTGCTCTTCCGATGTGCAGCGAGGGCTGCGTAGTACGCCTCGAAGTACGGCAAACCCTGGGCCACTTGATTTCGGACAGTTTGCCACGTACTGCATCCTCAGAACTCGCCGCTGAATATGAAAAGAAATTCGTTTAAGAAAGAACAAAGCGCCCATTGGGCGCTTTGAATTTTGGCGGGGGAGTCTGCTCTTACCCACCACTTGCAGCGAACGTTCTAGCTTCCCTCAGTGGTCTGTTGCCTTAACCCCCAGAGACTTGGCGCCATTGCACTTGCATTTCAGGTTTACTTCGATCTTCATTTCTTGCTCCTTTTCTTGGGCGAACCATCGATTGAGAACTTGATCTCCATCACGGAAATGATGGAGGCGAGGATCAGCAGACCACCTAGGAAGTCTCCGAACATCCCACCCGCAAGCAGCAGAGCAGGTAAGTCTTAACTGCTGCATAGCTTACTGCTCTTTGGGGCGATACATAAAGATAGCTGCCGTCCGGCGAACTCGCGTGCTAGAGCCAATCCCGCCCTCCAAACGCCAAAGACCTAATAGTCTAGGTCTCCGATGCCTGATTGCAAGAACACGGTACGGTGCTTGCGGGGCTTCCAGATCCACGGCTGGCAGGTCAAACCGCACTCTGTCGGCTTCCGGCCGCGGATCGAGGCACGGCGCTCGAGGGCGTCGCAGCACAACGCGCTGGGCAACGGACGGCCCCTTATTCCACATAGCATTGCCGCAGGAGGATTCATGGCTGTCAACTTACTATCTGAACAGTACGCTTTAAATACAAGACATTGGAGGCAATGAAGCCAACAAGTTGGTATGGTTATGGGTGCCGCCTAACTTCATTCAGCGCCTCGCATGGCATACCCTACACCCCAAGAAAAATCGAACTCAGCAGCACGCCTAACCAGGCTCTTTGCGAAAGCTATGAGCGCTTCGCATCAAAAGTCGACACTGGACGCATGGGCGTTTGCGTTCGACCTCGCTGAGTCCGCTCAAGGTCTAGATCTAACCCACGAGGTCACCGACATGCTGGTCGCGACTACGCGGGAGCTTCGTTCGATGCGTGCACTTCTGGCCGACTTTGGGGTGCCCGAGAGTTTGTTGAGTTATTACGTCACCTACCCCGAGCAGGCTATGACCGCGACAAACCTCTCTGCGCCGTGGGGGACAACAATTTCCAACTATATGAAGGATGAGGTTATGCTCTCCTTCGCTTGGTATTCGTACGTCCTCCCTGAAGAGGCTTCGACTACTACCGATGAGGAGCTTTCAGCGCTCAAAGAGCTGCTTGTGGAGCTTGAGGAGGCGCTGAAAGCACCAGGATTACCACGGTTTATCGTAGATACGATATCAAAGCATCTGGAGGGGATTCGACGAGCTATCCGCCTGTGTCCCGTTCAGGGAACCAAGCCAATGAAGGATGCTGCGAGAGCTTTGATAACCGACATCCAGATCGACCAAGACGAAATCCGCTCGGCAGCAGAAAATGCGGACGAAACCGCAATGAATCGCCTTGCTGGGGGACTCTATAAAGTCTGGAAAAAAACTGCTGAAGTTGCCGGGGATGCAGAAAAGGTCATAAAAACGGGCCAGCACTTGCTTGAAATAGCGACCAAGGTGATCGATAAACTGAACTAGCTCGTGATCGCTGGCCACAGCGGGTAACTGATCGTACGGCAGAATTTTCCGAGCTCCTGCCGCTGGTCTGTAAGGCTTGTCATCGGCCGAAGCTACCGATCAGCAAAGCTGTGTAAGCGCCCGGCGATCCCCTCTTGACCGAGCCTTAAGCTGAATCCGGCTGCCACCGATGTGGCAACAACTCCCCGATCCGACTCTGTGGCTGAGTCGGCAGGCGGGTGAGGACATCCTTCAAGTAGGCGTAGGGCTCATGCCCATTCAAGCGCGCCGACTGGATCAGGCTCATGATCGCCGCCGCGCGCTTGCCGGCGCGCAGCGATCCGGCAAAGAGCCAGTTCTTGCGGCCAATGGCAATCGGCCGAATCTGGTTCTCGATCCAGTTGTTGTCGATGGGGACGTTTCCATCCGTCAGGTAATGGGTCAGCGCCGCCCAGCGTTTGAGGGCGTACTCGATGGCTTTGGCGCTGGATGACCCGTTGGGAATCTTGCCCCGACACGCTAGCAGCCAGGCTTTCAAGTCCTCCAGCAGCGGCCGGGCACGCGTTTCTCGCAGAGCCTGGCGGGCTTCGGCCTTCAGCTCCCGCGCGTCTTGCTCGATGCCGTAGAGCGCAGCGATCCGCTCCAGCGCCTGGCCGGCGATCTGGCTTTGCCCGTGCTCCTGGAGCTCGAAGAACTTGCGCCGCGCGTGGGCCATGCAGCCGGCTTCGGTCACGCCTTTGGCGATCAAGGCCTTGTAGCCCGAGTAATCGTCGCAGACGAGGGTGCCACGCCAGTCGCCCAGGAAGTCCTGGGCGTGCTTGCCGGCGCGGCTGTCGGCAAAGTCGTAGATCACCGCCCGGACCGGATCGTGGGCACCGATGCTGTAGGACCACAGATAGGCCCGGTGGGTCTTGCCAGCCCCGGGGTCGAGCATGGCCACCGGCGTCTCGTCGGCATGCAGTACCGGAAAGGCGAGTAGTTCTGCCTTCAGCGCATCGACCAGCGCTTGCAACTGCACGCCCATCTGGCCGACCCACTGGGCCAGCGTGGATTGGGGAATGGCGAGCCCCGCCCGGCCAAAGATGGCTTCCTGGCGATAGAGCGGCAGATGATCCTGGTACTTGGCCACCAGCACCTGGGCTAGCAGCCCGGTGGTAGGGATGCCCTTGTCGATCACATGCGCGGGCACCGGGGCCTGCACCAGGGTTTCGCACGCCTGGCAGATCCACTTGCCGCGGATGTGGCGCTCGACGCTGAAGATGCCCGGGGTGTAGTCGAGCTTCTCGGCCACGTCCTCACCAATGCGTTTCATCTGGCAGCCACAGGCACAGAGGGTGGAGTCCGGTTCGTGATGGATCTCGGTGCGAGGCAGTTCGGGCGGCAGGGGTTTGCGCTTGGCCTGGCCCTTGGCGGATGCGGGTTTGCCGGAGAGCTGTTCGAGCTCCTCGGTCATCGCAGCCAGGTCGGCCTCGACCGTTTCCTCGAACAGCTGGGCCTGCTCTGCCGACAGGCGCTCGGTCTTGATCCCGAAGCGCCAGCGCTTGTGCAACGCAAGCTCATGAGTGAGCTGGTCGATCTTGCTTTGGCGCCAGGTAAGCTCCCGATCCTGCGCGATGAGCAGCTGACGCAGGGCGTCGGCGTCGAGTTCGTGGAGGTTGGCGGGGAGAACCATGGGCAAATCATGGCTCCAGCGCGTCCTTGCGGCCATCCGGGCATCCCCCGATGGTGCACCGTCAGGTCATTCGAATCACACCGTCATCCCGCAGCTGTTGCCAGGGCAGCCCCAGCACCAGGGCGTCGAACTGGGCCTGGGAGAGCGTTAGCGAGCCGTTCCCCGCGGCCCAACGGAAGCGCCCTTGGTTGAGCCGCCGGCAGGCGAGCCAGATTCCCTGGCCATCATGGATCAGCACCTTCACCCGGGTGCCGCGCCGGTTGGCGAAGAGGTAGGCATGATGCGGGCAGGCCTCACCGAAGACCTGCACCACCTGGGCAAGGAGCGTGTCCATGCCGGCGCGCATGTCGAGCGGCGCCACCGACAGCCATAAGGCTTCGACCCGGATCACCCGAGCCACTCGCGCAGCCAGGCACCACAGGCGGCGGCCGAAGACGCGGGCCAGTCTACCGTGACCACTGCGGCACCTTTGCGCAGTTCCAGCCGGATGGGTGGATCAACGCAGGGGGAAAGCTGCACCGGGACGAAGCCGCCCATCGGCTCGGAGGCCGCCACACGTAAGGGCAGGCAGGATAGCTCGGGCGGCTCGATGCCCCGCTCGCGCATCCAGCGCCGCAGCTGGTTGGCGTTGATCCCGTTCGCCAGGGCCACGCCGGCGACCGAGGCATCGGGCTCGCTGCAGGCTTCGATCAGGGACTGCTTGAACTCCTCGGAGTGGGTGCGACGGATCCGGCGAGGCTTCGTGACGTTCATCAAAGTGTCCACTTCTATTTGGCTAGTGGACACTATGTTTAGCGAGCTATGGGGCTGGCAGAAGATGGGATGGCCGGGGGCTTACAAAGCTGTGAGCAATGGCCTGTTTACACAGGAATCCAGACATACCCATTTCTGCCTTATGTATTCAATATTCAGGCCTGGTACTAGTGCGGGGGCGAGAAAAAATCAATTTTAGTTATTCATCAACGTCGCTAAAGATAGAGCGGCCACCGTGTTGCTCACGTTGCACTGCCTGGGGAACACTGCTAAAGAAACTGCCTTCCTCTTCCTCATTCGACTTTTCGGCTTCAACATCCCTCTTGGATTGCTCTAATTCAGCGGTCAGCTCGCCATGCTTTTCTTCGAAGACATCATTAGCTTCGACTAGGTATTTAAGATGGTCGAGGAAGTCGGAGACCTCTTCGAACTGACTGTCAATGTCGCTGTCCGGGTCGGCATCCTCTCGACAATCTGAGATCTTTCGTGAAATCTCCGAGTCCAGCTTGGCCAACAGGCCTGCAGTCAGATACATCAGCTCCGAAGGTCGGAACATTGCGAGGATTCGGTCATCCTGGATAAATGAGGCGTCGAGTGAGTAAAGGGCGCCGTCCTGCAGCATTGTTACCGTAGTTGAGCGCACTTCCTCATCCAGTACCCCCATTTCATGGGCGGTTGCCCGAAGCTGGATATCCTCCCTACGGCGGAAATGAATCCACCTAGAACGCTTGCTTTGCCTGCCGAGAAGATCGGGTGCTCGCTCCAAGACCTTTCGGACCAACTCCTTGGGAAGTCGACGATTCAGAAACTCAAACAATTGGTTGTTTGCACTTTCTTCGTCGGGAGTTTCAAGCAATCGGTCAACGAGTGCATCACTGCTACTGAGAGGGACAACCACGGCGTCGCGAACAGGCGCGGCACCCTCGCAAATCACTTCGGTAAGAAGTATGTCCAGCCCAGCTCCGCGGACGTAGACATCAATCAGGTCAGGACGCTTGCTCAGAATTGCGCTGATGGCGTCGGCAAATGTCGGGTGCCAGAAAGCCCAATACTCTTTGTCACCGTCACTTCGCCGGAGAATGAATGACCCAGCTAACTGCTGCAGGGCCTGAGTCATCTGGGCCTTGCTCACCCCGTAGCTTGTCGTCACCAAGCTAGTCTCTCCCTCCGGTAGGACGTTGATCTGCAACCTGGACCGAGTGAGGAACACCAAAGTCAGAGCAGCTTGTTGCTCTACCGAGAGCTCCAAGAATGTCTGCACCAAGAATTCCTGTGGATGGGCGATGAAGCGCATCAGGTCATCCGGAAGCTTTCGGATGTGCTCGGTGTAATCCTTATCCCCAAGCCGCCGTGCAAGCTCTGGTAGTAGACCGTCCTGTGTGGAAAGCTGCGGCAGGTGTTCCTTTATCCGTGCCACCCAGCCTGGCGGTTGAGTTCCGGCCTTCAAATGGTTGTAAAGAATTTGCTCACGCTCAGATGGCTTCAGGTTGCCAACTTTAACGACTGCAGCCCCCGAATCTAAAAGGGGATGATTTCTTGAGCCAAGGCGAGGCTTGGCATCCATCCAGATGTGCGTGCGAGATGTGAGAATGAAGTGACAGCCATGGTCGAGCGCTGTCTTGAGCTTCGGCATGAACTCAATCCAAGCATTGACATACTCAGGCATCAACAGGTTGGAGCCGAAGGCATCATCGACCCAGAACAAACGCTTGTTGTCGTGTGGATTCCAGTGCTGTTTCAGCTCTATTGGTCCGTCACACTTAAATACCTGCACTTCGTTCTTGTCGACCGCCATCATGGCAAGGATTGCGGCCAGGGTAGACTTTCCAGTTGCGGGTGAGCCGAGGAGGAGTACGAGTTTATGCTTTCTCAGTATGTCGACCGCAGCTCGATGAGGCGCCGTTGGCACGTACACATTGAGAGCCTTGTGGTGGTCACCCAGCAAGGCTAGGGTTTGGGCTGCACACCGTTCGTCAAGAATAGTTGAGAGGTCTCCAAGGCCGTAGACACGGGGAACCAGTGCTCGCAAGCGGGGACTCCCCCTGATCTTACCCAGTAACCACTCCCTGCCAACAACATGGGGCTCCATTACTCCCAAGACGGATAGCTTTTCACGGACCTCTCTAGCGACACCGGCATCCACTCCCATGCTTGTAATAAAGTAGTAGACGGTCGCCATCTTCTTGGTAATGAGCTCTTTAACATTATCAAGTTCGCTGGTGATGTCTGATGGCCGCAGGCGTTGATCGCGCTTGCTGGAAAACTTGCATTGCACCGACCCCACCACGACGAGCTGATCAGGGCTCTTCGCAATAAACACTGCATCTTGACCGCCGTCTTGGGCCTCTCGATACACCGAGACCGTGGTCTTCAGTTCCTCCTCCATAACCTGTGCACACAAATCCTGAAAAGCCTTCCAGCCTAGTGTGTGGAGCGCGAAATCAACGTGATATGCCTGAACTTCGGAGGTTGACATTGGAATGGGCTTCCAAGATTTAGTTGATTGAAAGAGTGTGTTGTAAGTGGGTTTTGCACTTGTCTTATAGGAGACCCTAAAGATGTGCTGAAACAGCCCCAAGAATAGAGTGAAACGCCCCCGCTGTTGTAACCACTGATGAGTCCGCTTCGTTACCTGAACCGGCCATTCTCATCTCATAGGATCAGTCGAACAGCAGCAATGGCCGACATCCTGCCCTTCAGCAAAACCTAGCCTCCCTTCCGGCACTTCATCTCCTTCTCCACCTCCTCCAGCATCCGCAGATCCTCCAGATCCGCCGCCACGGCATCCCCATGCCTCCGTTGGGCATCAAACAAGTCATAGCGCTCAAAGGCGACGGCCTTGGCCTGCTCGGCCGAGCGGCTTCCGGCGCCTTGCAGTACCGGGTAATCGTTGAATTCGAGCAGACGATCCACGTTCTTGCGCCAGTAGTCCAGCGTGAGTTGCTGCTTCTGCTTGGCGCGTAGTTCGGCCTGTTCGAGGAAGATGACGACGAGGCGGTTGAGGGTGTCGATTTCATCGGTGGAAAGGTAGTTCTTGGCCACGATGACGTCCTCCTTACGCACCCGCTTGCCTTTCCAGGTCATCAGGCCCATGTTGGGGAGATCGGCCTTTGCCCGGTCAATGATGATCTCCGCGGCGGTCTTCTGGGTCACGGCGTAGAGCAGCTTGTTCTGCACTTCGGCGAAGAACAGTTGGGCCTGGCTGTCGCTGGCCTTGTAATCGGCGCTGAGAGCGAAGAGCTCACGGACCTTTTGATAGAAGCGCTTTTCGGAGGCCCGGATCTCGCGGATGCGGGCCAGCAGTTCGTCAAAGTAGTCCCATCCACCGGGGTTCTTGAGGCGCTCGTCGTCCATGACGAAGCCTTTGACAAGGTATTCAGCGAGATACGTCGTGGCCCATTGGCGGAATTGGGTGCCACGCGCACCTTTGACGCGGTAGCCCACGGCCAGGATCATTTCGAGGCGATAGAGCTTGGTGCGGTAACGCTTGCCGTCGGCAGCAGTTATTAAAGATTCCTTAATAACTGCCCCGGCATCCAGTTCTCCCTCCTTGAGGATGTTCCGGATGTGTATGTTCGTGTTGGGTACCGAGGTGGCGAACAGCTCCGCAATTTCCAATTGGCTGAGCCAGACGCTGCCATCCTCGGCCCGTAGCTTGAGTTGGGCTTGTCCGTCGTCGGTCTCGTAAAGGATCAGTTCGCTCATCACATGCCTCTTGAAGATGTGCTCCAGAAAGCAGAAAGAGGCCCGTAGGCCTCTTTCTGATACGTCGTCAGTACCGGGCCGATGTCCCGTTACACATCGATATTCCGCGCATACAGCGCATTCTCTTCGATGAACGCCCGGCGGGGCTCGACGTTGTCGCCCATCAGCGTGGTGAAGATCTCGTCGGCGGCGATGGCGTCGTCGATCTGGACGCGGAGCAGGCGGCGGACGGCGGGGTCCATGGTGGTTTCCCACAGCTGCTCGGGGTTCATTTCGCCAAGGCCTTTGTAGCGCTGCTTGGAGATGCCGCGTTCGACTTCGTTGAGCATCCAGCGGATGGCGTCGGCGAAGCTGGTGACGGCTTGCTGCTTTTCGCCGCGGCGCATGACGGCGCCGGGGCCGATGAGGCCGGAGATGGACTCGGTGGCCTGGCGGATGGTGCGGTAGTCGCCGGCGTTGAGGAAGTCGCCATCGATACGGCTGAGCTTGCGGTTGCCGTGGTGCATGCGGGCGATTTGGAGCGTCCAGGCTTCGCTGGTTTCGTCGTGGCGGGCCTCGATGGTGACGGCGGTGCCGACGGCGGCCTGCAGGCGGGCGGCGGAGTCGCGGGCGGCGGCTTCGTCGTCGAGCGACAGGGGCAGGTCGTTGGCGAGCAGGGCGTGCAGGACGGAGGAGTCGATCCAGTCGGCGAGGCGGCGGATGACGGCTTCGGCCAGCAGGTAGGTGCGGGCGAGGCCGCCGAGGGCTTCGGAGTGGATGGGATCGGCACCCTCGCGCGGGGTGAGGGCGGCACCTTCGAGGCCCAGCTTGAGCAGGTGGGCGTTGAGCTCGGTGTCGTCCTTGATGTACATCTCGTTCTTGCCGTGCTTGATCTTGTAGAGCGGCGGCTGGGCGATGTAGATGTGGCCGCGCTCGACGAGTTCGCGCATCTGGCGGTAGAAGAAGGTGAGCAGCAGGGTGCGGATGTGCGCGCCGTCCACGTCCGCATCGGTCATCAGGATGATGCGGTGGTAGCGCAGCTTTTCGGGCTTGAAGTCTTCGGGGCCGATGCTGGTGCCGAGGGCGGTGATGAGGGTGGTGATCTGCTCGGAGCTGATGAGCTTGTCGAAGCGGGCGCGCTCGACGTTGAGCACCTTGCCGCGCAGCGGCAGGATGGCCTGGAACTTACGGTCGCGGCCTTGCTTGGCGGAGCCGCCTGCGGAGTCACCCTCGACGATGTAGATTTCGCACAGGGCGGGGTCTTTTTCCTGGCAGTCGGCGAGCTTGCCGGGCAGGCCGACGCCGTCGAGGACGCCCTTGCGGCGTGTCATTTCACGGGCACGGCGGGCGGCTTCACGGGCGCGGGAGGCTTCGACGATCTTGCCGCAGATGGTCTTGGCGTCGGCGGGGCGTTCGAGCAGGAAGTCGGCGAGTTTTTGCGCGACGACTTCTTCGACGGCCGGGCGGGCTTCGCCGGAGACCAGCTTCATCTTGGTCTGGGAGGCGAACTTGGGGTCGGGCATCTTGACGGAGAGCACGCAGGCGAGGCCTTCGCGCATGTCGTCGCCGGAGATATCCACCTTGGCCTTCTTGGCGATCTCGTTTTCTTCGATGTACTTGTTGATGACGCGGGTCATCGCGGCGCGCAGGCCGGTGAGGTGGGTGCCACCGTCCGCCTGCGGGATGTTGTTGGTGAAGCACAGCACCTGTTCGGCGTAGCTGTCGTTCCACTGCATGGCGACTTCGACGGTGATGGGCACGCCGTTCTGGATGGATTCGCCGCTGGAGTGGAAGACGCTGGGGTGCAGCACCGACTTGGCGCGGTTGATGTATTCGACGAAGCCGGAGACGCCGCCGGCGAAGGCGAAGTCTTCTTCCTTGCCGCTGCGCTGGTCCACGAGGCGGATCTTGACGCCGTTGTTGAGGAAGGACAGTTCGCGCAGGCGCTTGGCGAGGATTTCGTAGTGGTATTCGACGGTGCCGAAGATCTCTTCGTCGGCCAGGTAGTGCACCTTGGTGCCGCGCTTGGTGGTGTCGCCGACGATCTTCAGCGGGCTGGTCTCGACGCCGTCGACGACTTCGATGACGCGGTCCACGGCGTGGCCGCGGTTGAATTCCATGAAGTGCTTGTGGCCGTCGCGGGCGACGGTGAGGCGCAGCCACTTGGAGAGGGCGTTGACGCAGGACACGCCGACGCCGTGCAGGCCGCCGGACACCTTGTAGCTGTTCTGGTTGAACTTGCCGCCGGCGTGCAGCACGCACATGACGATTTCGGCGGCGGAGCGCTTGGGCTCGTGCTTGTCGTCCATCTTGACGCCGGTCGGGATGCCGCGGCCGTTGTCGGTGACGGAGATGGAGTTGTCGGCGTGGATGGTGATGACGATGTCGTCGCAGTGGCCAGCCAGGGCTTCGTCGATGGCGTTATCGACGACTTCGAAGACCATGTGGTGCAGACCGGTGCCGTCGGAGGTGTCGCCGATGTACATGCCCGGCCGCTTGCGCACGGCCTCCAGCCCTTCGAGCTGCTGGATGCTGGATTCGTCGTAGTTGTCGGCGGGTGCGGGTTGTTGCGGCGTATCGGACATGGCGTTCTCGGTTCAGCGGGTACAGCAGGACGCCCCCGTACGGGGGCTCGCAGTCGGATGGTGATGCGACGGATCAGATCCGCATCGGCATGACTACGTACTTGAAGTCGGCGTTGTCGGCGAGGCCGAAGAGGGCGCTGGCGTTGCCGTCGTTGAAGCGGATCTCGATCTCGTTGGCGGCGACGTTGGTCAGCACGTCGAGCAGGTAGGTGACGTTGAAGCCGATGTCGAGGCTGTCGCCGGCGTAGTCGACTTCGAGTTCTTCGAGGGCTTCTTCCTGCTCGGCATTGGTGGACACCAGCTTGAGGCTGCCTTCGGAGAGCATCAGGCGCACGCCGCGGAACTTCTCGTTGGTGAGAATGGCGGCACGCTGCAGGGACTGCAGCAGGGCCAGGCGGCTGGCCTTGACCAGCTTGGGGTGGCCTTGCGGGATGACGCGTTCGTAGTCGGGGAACTTGCCGTCGATGAGCTTGGAGATGAGTTCGATGTGGCCGAAGCGGAAGACGATCTGGTTGCCGACGATGGTGACTTCCAGCGCGTCGTCGGAGTCGGCCAGCTGGCGGGCCAGTTCGACGACGGTCTTGCGCGGCAGGATCACGTCGGTGCGGGCGTAATCGCCGACCAGCGGGGACGCTGCGTAGGCCAGGCGGTGGCCGTCGGTGGCGACCATGCGCAGCACGTCACCGGACACGACCAGCAGCAGGCCGTTGAGGTAGTAGCGGATGTCCTGCTGGGCCATGGCGTACTGCACCAGCGCCAGTTGCTTCTTGAAAGCCTTCTGGGTGGTGGTGAAGTGGATGCCTTCGCCTTCCGGCGGAGCCAGGCGCGGGTAGTCGGCGGCGGGCAGGGTCTGCAGCTGGAAGCGGCTCTTGCCGGCCTTGAGGGTGATGCGCTTGTCGTCGAGCGTGAGGCTGACGTCGGCGGTGTCGGGCAGGGCGCGCAGGATGTCCTGCAGCTTGCGGGCACCGACGGTGATCGCCACGTCATCGGCGCCATCGGCCGCGGTGGTGCTGTTGCGGATCTGGATTTCGATGTCGGTGGCGAGGAGGGTGAGGGACTCACCCTTCTTCTCGATCAGCACGTTCGAGAGGATCGGCAGGGTGTGACGCTTCTCGACGATGCCGGATACCGATTGCAGCGGGGCGAGAAGGGCGTCGCGGGGCGCGGTGAAGAGCAGCATGGACTGAGGTCTCCGAATCGTTTTTACAGGGGCAGACGCCCGGCGGCGGGCATCCGGCCTTCAATCTTGATGGCGAAAGGTTTCATCATCATCCGCGCAGAACCTGGGTCAGGACGTGCAGATCATGGTTGAGCTGGGTGTCGCCGAGACGGAGTTCGGCGATGGTGCGGCAGGCGTGCAGCACGGTGGTGTGGTCGCGGCCGCCGAAGGCTTCGCCGATGGCCGGCAGGCTCATCGGGGTGAGGTCCTTGGCGAGGAACATGGCCACTTGGCGCGGCCGCGCGATGACGCGGGTGCGCTTCTTGGAGTGCATGTCGGCGACCTTGATCTTGTAGTAGTCGGCGACGGTCTTCTGAATGAACTCCGCGGTGAGCTGCCGGTTGTGCGCGTTGAGCAGGTCCTTGAGGGCTTCCTTGGCCACTTCGAGGCTGACGTCGCGGCCGTGGAAGCGGGCGAAGGCGAGCACCTTCTTGAGGGCGCCTTCGAGCTCGCGCACGTTGGAGCGCAGGTTCTTGGCGATCAGGAAGGCGACGTCCTCGTTGAGGTCGATGCGCTCGGCTTCGGCCTTCTTCTTGAGAATGGCGACGCGCATCTCGAGCTCGGGCGGCTCGATCTGCACCGTCAGGCCCCAGTCGAAGCGCGAGATCAGGCGGTCTTCCAGCCCCTGGACGTCCTTGGGGTAGGTGTCGCTGGTGATGATGATCTGCTTCTTGGCCTCGGTGAGGGCGTTGAAGGCGTGGAAGAACTCTTCCTGCGTCCGGTTCTTGTTGTTGAAGAACTGGATGTCGTCGATGATCAGCACGTCCAGCGAGCGATAGTAGCGCTTGAAGACGTCGAAGGATTTCTGCTGGTAGGCACGCACCACGTCGGCGTAGTAGTCCTCGGCGTGCACATAGCGGATGACCTTCTTCGGGTCGTGCTTGAAGACGTAGTTGCCCAGCGCGTGGATCAAGTGGGTCTTGCCGAGGCCGACGCCGCCGTAGATGAACAGCGGGTTGTAGGACACGCCGGGGTTCTGGGCCACCTGCAGGGCGGCAGCGCGGGCCAGGTCGTTGGCGCGGCCGGTGACCAGCGTATCGAAGGTGAAATCGGGGTTGAGGCGCGACTTGTCGTAGTTGACGACTTCGGCGGAAGTGCCAGCCTCCGGGGCCGCCGGACGCAACCCCGCCGGCGCGGCGACGGCAGGCGCCGCAGCAGGGGAGGACGCAGCAGCAGGAGCCGCCGGGGCCGCGGCAACGGGCGCAGCAGCCGGCGCGGGACGACGCAGGCCGCCCGCCGGCGCCAGGCCGACCTCGATGGTCGGCAGGCCGCCGAAGTATTCTTCGCCCAACTCCTCGATGCGCCGCAGGTAGCGGTCACGCAGCCACTGACGATGGAAGTTGGACGGAACGACCAGACGCAGTCCCACCCCGTCGTCGGCCAGTTCTTCGACGCGCAGGGGAAGGATCCAGGTCTTGAACTGCTGGGCGGGCAATTCCTGCTCCAGGCAGCTCAGGCAATGCGTCCAGAAGGCGGCGCATTGGGACGACGATGAGGCTTCGGGCACGATCTACGGGTGGGTTTGATAAACAGCGGAATGCGCGCGGATTCTCGTTGAACGGGGCGCACCGACACACGGTCGGGGCAGCCGGACAGGCGCGCAAAGGGGTCCGGCCAAACGCGTATTGTACCCTCCCGGCGTAGACTTATCCACAGCTTGTACAGACCGACAGCCATGCGGCACCCGCCATCATCAGGCCCGACCAGCGGGGGCTTGCGCGGGGACATAAAAACGTGCTTGACAAACAGTGGGTTAACGTATCAAATTGCGCGTTTGACTCAACTTTTCGGGCACGAAAAATGAAACGTACTTACCAACCTTCCGTCGTCCGTCGCAAGCGCACCCACGGCTTCCTGGTTCGCATGGCCACCCGTGGCGGCCGCAAGGTCATCGCCGCTCGCCGCGCCAAGGGCCGTCATCGCCTCGCCGTCTAAGGCCGCAGAGGCCACTTCCCCTGTCGACAGCGACGACCGCGCGACAGAGGAAGCGACACCCCCGGCAGGATTCGGCTTCGGCTCGTCCTTGCGACTGCACAAAACGGATGAGTTCTCATCCGTTTTTGCTTTTCGGCGCGTGCTGCGCGGAAAGTACTTCGCACTGCACTACTGTCCGAACGAAGTCGGGGGCGCCCGCCTGGGTCTCGTTGTCGCCAAGAAGCTCGCCAAGCGCGCCGTGTTGCGCAACCTGGTGAAGCGGATCGGCCGCGACGTGTTCCGTCATGCCCACGCAAGCTTGCCGGACTACGATCTGGTGTTACGATTGTCGGCTAAGGTTGGCGACGTAACGAGACGCACCATGCGCGAAGACATGCTCGCCCTGTTCGAGCGTTTGCCCAAGGCAGGCCGCGAAAGCAAGGCAAAGTGATGAAACGCGCCGTGCTGGCCCTGCTGCAGGTCTATCGCTACGCCATCAGCCCCATGCTGGGACGCAACTGCCGCTTCGTTCCGTCCTGTTCGGAGTACGCCGTGGAGGCCGTGGAACGTCATGGAGCCCTGAAGGGCTCGTGGCTCGCCGCACGCCGGGTGTGCCGTTGCCATCCCTTCAGTGGCGGCGGCTTCGACCCTGTGCCCTGATCCACCGCCTCCGGTCCGCCTCAACCCCTTCCTGACACTGACACCGATGGACAACCGTCGCCTGATCCTCCTTCTCGTCTTCTCGTTCTCGCTGGTCATGCTGTGGGACGGCTGGCAGAAGCACAACCAGCCCAAGGTTCCGCCCGTAGCTGCCGCCGGCAGCAGCGCAGCCACCGGCGTACCGACGCCTACCGCCACGGCGGCTCCTGGCGCCGCCGCCGTACCCGGCCAGGCTGCTGTGGCAGCCGCAGCGCCCGCCGAAATCGCCACCGTGCGCACCGACCTGCTGGTGGCCGAAATCTCCTCCCAGGGCGGCGACATCATTCGCCTGGAGCTGACCCAGCACAAGGCAACTGAAGACCAGGCCCGCAACTACGTACTTTTCGACAACGGCGAGAAGCACAACTACGCGGCCCAGACCGGCCTGATCGGCAACGGCCTGCCCAATCACAAGACCCTGTTCACGCTGAGCAGCAAGAACGTCGCCCTGAAGGACGGCGAAGATGCCGTGACGCTTCGCCTCGACGCGGCGCCGACTGCCGATGGCGTGAAGGTCAGCAAGCTGATCACCTTCCATCGTGGCAGCTACGTGGCTGACGTGAGCTACGAGATCGCCAATGGCAGCGCCGCACCGCTGGCGCCGCACGCCTACTTCCAGTTCACCCGTGACGGCAAGCCGGCCGAGCAGCCCGGCGGCTTCGGCGTGCAGACCTTCACCGGCCCGGCCTTCTACACCGAGACCGAGAAATACCAGAAGGTGAAGTTCGAGGACATCGCCGACAAGAAGGCCAAGTTCGTCACGAAGGCCTCCGACGGCTGGGCCGCGATGGTTCAGCATTACTTCGTCGCCGGCTGGGCGCCGAAGGAAGGTGAGCGCGAGTTCTTCGCCAACCAGATCAGCTCCGACCTGTACTCCGCTGGCGTGATCGTGCCGGTGGCCAGCATCGCCCCGGGCCAGACCGGCAAGCTGTCGGTGCCGCTGTACGCCGGCCCGCAGGAACAGAGCCGCCTCGACCAGTTCGCCAAGGGCTTCGACCTGGTGGTGGACTATGGCTGGCTGACCATCATCGCCGCGCCGCTGTTCTGGGTGCTGCAGTGGTTCCACAAGCTGACCGGCAACTGGGGCTGGGCCATCATCCTGGTGACCATCGGGCTGAAGGCAATCTTCTTCCCGCTGTCCGCCGCCAGCTACAAGTCGATGGCCAAGATGAAGACCCTCGGCCCGCGCCTGCAGCGCCTGAAGGAGCAGCACGGCGACGACAAGATGAAGCTGCAGCAGGCCATGATGGACCTCTACAAGCGCGAGAAGGTCAATCCCCTCGGCGGCTGCCTGCCCATCCTGATCCAGATCCCCGTGTTCATCGCCCTCTACTGGGTGCTGCTCGGCGTCGTCGAGATGCGCGGCGCGCCGTGGCTGGGCTGGATCCACGATCTGTCCGTGAAGGATCCGTTCTACATCCTGCCGCTGATCATGGGCGCCACCAGCCTGATCCAGACCCGCCTGAACCCGGCTCCGCCGGATCCGATCCAGGCCAAGGTGATGATGCTGATGCCGATCCTGTTCACCTTCATGTTCCTGTGGTTCCCGGCCGGCCTCGTGCTGTACTGGGTGGTGAACAACTCCCTGTCGATCGCCCAGCAATGGCAGATCAACCGGATGATCGCGGCCGGTGGCAAACCCGCCGAGTGACATCATCGCGGCGATCGCCACCGCGCCCGGGCGCGGTGGTATCGGCGTGGTCCGGATCTCCGGGCCGAAGCTCTCTGCGCTCGTGGCCACCTTCTCCGGCCGCGAGCCGCAAGCCCGGGTCGCCCAGTTCGCCCGCTTCCGTGACGGCAGCGGGCAACTGATCGACGAAGGCCTCCTCCTCTACTTCCCGGCGCCCCACTCCTTCACCGGCGAAGACGTCATCGAATTGCAGGGCCACGGCGGCCCGGTGGTCATGCAAATGCTGCTGGCCCGTTGCCTGGAACTCGGCGCCCGTCTGGCCGAACCCGGCGAATTCACCCGCCGCGCCTTCCTCAACGGCAAGCTCGATCTCGCCCAGGCAGAAAGCGTCGCCGATCTCATCGAAGCCTCCACCGCCGCCGCCGCGCGCTCGGCGGTCCGCTCGCTGACCGGCAGCTTCTCGAAGGAAGTCCATGGCCTGTGTGATCGCCTCATCGACCTGCGCATGCTGGTGGAAGCCACGTTGGACTTCCCGGACGAAGACGTGGACTTCCTCGTCGAGGCACGCGCCTTCGAACGTGTCGCGGTCATCGTCAACGAGTTGTCGGCCATCCTCGACCGCGCAGCCCAAGGCAGCCTGCTGCGTAACGGCCTGCACGTGGTGCTGGTCGGCCAGCCCAACGTCGGCAAGTCCAGCCTGCTGAACCGCCTCGCCGGCGAGGAACGCGCGATCGTCACCGACATCGCCGGCACGACCCGCGATGCGCTGCGCGAGACCATCCAGATCGAGGGCATCCCGCTCCACATCACCGACACCGCCGGCCTGCGCGACACGACCGATGAAGTCGAGAAGATCGGTATCGCCCGTACCTGGCAGGAGATCGACCGGGCGGACGTCGTCGTGCGGCTGGTGGATGTGCGCGCCGGCGTGACCGACGCCGATGCAGCCATCGACGCACGCCTACCAGCCGGCGTGGAACGGGTCACCGTCTTCAACAAGGTGGATCTGGTGGAGCGCCAGCCCGAGCGACTGGAAGGCCCGGAAGGCATCCAACTGTTCCTGTCCGCCAAGGCCGACCAAGGCGTCGACCTGTTGCGCAGCGAACTGCTGCGCGTGGCCGGCTGGCACCGCCACGGCGAGGACGTCATCCTGGCCCGGGAACGCCATCTGGTCGCGCTACGGACTGCGCTGGCCCACACCCAGGCTGCGCTGGAAAACCGCCATGCCCTGGAGTTGATGGCTGAGGAGCTCCGCCTCGCTCAGGAGGCGGTCAATGAGATAACCGGGGAATTCACGCCGGACGATCTACTCGGGGTCATCTTCTCGCGCTTCTGTATTGGAAAGTAAGCCGGCCCGAAGTGAATCCCCATCCACGATCGGGAACACCGGATAGCTGTCAAACCAATCCTTTCAACAGCAGCCTGGGCCTGCATTCATCAGTGCAGCCACACCTTCTGCAGGATTTCCCATTCCGGTTCGGAAAGGTACCACTCGGTAACCTCGATTTCCCGCTGTTCCACCTGATGACGACGTTCGTAGCCAGTGGGAGATCGGCCTTCCCTTTGTCGCCGGTCCTTACCGGAGCGCCGCTCGAATCCGCTCCAGTTCCTTCCGCGGGAGATAAGCAGCTTTTCCATTTTCCTCACCCGTCTGTGTACTCCTCATCTCAAGCATCGGCTTCGGAGGCAAAAAGCTTCGAGAACTAGTTCTCGGCCTGCCCCGCTCCCGACGTCCAGATGCGACATAATTCTCGTCATCCCGCTTTTGCATCGAGCAACTGAAGCCCAGGTTGGTCGAACGTCTTTTCCCCATGGCTGCCGCAAGCAGCCAGCCATTCAGGACCCCATCCATGCGCATGCCAAAACTCTGCACCTGTCTGCTCGTCACGGCACTGGCAGCCTGCTCGGCCGAAGCCCCCCTCTCCCTCACCGACAAGGTGAAGGCAACCAGTGAGCTGATCGCGGAACGTCCGGAGTGCGCCGAGTACGCAAGCAAGATCGGCGGTGCGTCGGACAACCGCCAGGTCGATCAGATATACCAGCTTGCCAAAGCAGCCCACTGCATCAAGCCCGACGTATGAACACCAACGAGCGCTCCAGCGCTATGCTTGCCAGCATCAAGCCCACCTTCCATCCAATGCGCAGGAGACATGATCATGCCCTGGGAGCCAGACCGTTATTTGCAGTTTGCCGATGAACGCCTGCGCCCTGCGCTCGATCTTCTCGGGCGTATTCCAAGCCGACCGGCGCGCATCGTTGACCTGGGCTGTGGTGCCGGCAATGTCACTCGCCTGTTGGCAGAGCGTTGGCCGGACGCGGAGCTGACCGGGCTCGACAGCTCCCCCGAGATGCTGGCGCGGGCGAGTGAGACGCTACCGAACGCCCGCTTCGAACTGGCTGGCGTCGAGCACTGGGATTCCGAAGACTCGCTGGACCTGCTGTTTTCCAATGCCGCGCTACACTGGATCGGACAGCACGAGAGCCTCTTCCCGCGCCTGCTCGACATGCTGTCACCCGGCGGCATCCTGGCTGTGCAGATGCCCGGCAATTTCGATGCGCCATCCCACCGCCTGATCCGCGAACTCGCCGCGTCGCCAGCCTGGTCCGGCAAGGTCGGCAACGGACGCATGGGCGCCATTCTCGACATGGCGGCGTATCACCGCCTGCTCGCCCCGCGCAGCACACGCCTGTCCCTGTGGGAGACCACCTACTGGCAGGCCCTGCATGGCGCCAATCCTGTGCTCGACTGGCTCCGCGGCACCACCTTGCTGCCCTATGTCGCGCCTATGGACGATGCAAGCCGGGAGGCCTTCCTTGCCGAACTGGGCACGCAGCTCTCCGAGGCCTACCCAACCGACGAAAGTGGCACCACGCTGTTCCCATTCCGACGGATCTTCATCGTCGCACAGCGATGAGCAAGATCAAACACGCCGCCTTACATGCCGAAGCGGCAGACCTGATCGCCGCCGCAGACGGACTGATCATCGCGGTCGGAGCCGGCATGGGTGTGGATTCAGGACTGCCGGATTTCCGCGGCAACAGCGGATTCTGGCGTGCCTACCCCGCCCTCGCCGAAGCCCGTATCGCGTTCGAAGAGATTGCCAACCCGGCCGCCTTCCGACGCGACCCTGTACTTGCCTGGGGCTTCTACGGCCACCGCCTGAATCTCTACCGGAGCACCCAGCCGCATCACGGCTTCACGATCCTGCGCGAGATCGCCAGTCATCTACCCAAGGGGGCCTTCGTGTTCACGTCCAATGTGGACGGCCAGTTTCAGCAGGCCGGCTACAACGAGGACGAGATCTGCGAGGTGCATGGCTCCATTCATCACCTCCAGTGCGTGGACGGTTGCAACGGAGCAATCAGCCCTGCCGACAACTTCAAGCCCGAAGTGGACGACAGGACCTGCCGCCTGCTATCCCAACTGCCTCGCTGCCCCCACTGCAACAACCTCCTGCGCCCCAATATTTTGATGTTCGGAGATGGAGACTGGCTGGGCCAACGCAGCAATGCCCAGCGACGGCGCCTTGAAACCTGGCTGCAGAGCGCGCGCAATCCGGTGATTGTCGAGATCGGCGCGGGCAATCACGTTCCCACGGTCCGCTGGTTCAGCGAGACGCTTGGAGAGCCGCTAGTGCGTATCAATCCGACAGAGCCGGAAATCCCCGGGCGAGGTGTCCGTATTCCCCAGGGCGGACTGGCTGCCCTCAACGGCATCCATGCAGCACTGACCGCACGGCATTTCTTTGGCTGAGCAGCACGTGTTCCACGTGAAACATCTCCCATGGATTTGACGCTTCCGCTTCTTGCCGTTGGCGCCTTCTTTGCCGGCACCGTCGATGCCGTCGTCGGTGGCGGCGGGCTGATACAGATCCCGTTGCTCTTTTCGACCTTTCCTCAGGCAAGTCCGGGCACGCTGTTCGGCACCAACAAGCTCGCCAGTGTGCTGGGCACCACCAGCGCCGCGGTCCAATACGGCCGACGCCTGAGCATCCCTTGGCGCGCCGCCGCCCCAGCCGCCCTCGCCGCCGCAGCCGGATCCTGGCTCGGCGCCCGGACCGTCGTGCTCTTTCCTCCGGCCGCCCTTCGCCCGCTGATCCTCGTCCTGCTGACGGCTGTCGCAGCCTATACCTTCATCCGCAAGGATTTCGGAACCCAGCACCAGCGCCTTGCCGACGCATCCCGAGAACAACGGATAGCGCTCGCCATCGGTGCCGCCGTCGGCTTCTATGACGGCTTCTTCGGCCCAGGTACCGGTAGCTTCCTGATCTTTCTGTTCATCCGCTTCCTTGGGATGGATTTCCTGCACGCATCGGTATCCGCCAAGATCATCAACGTCGCCACCAATCTGGCGGCGATCGGGGTCTTCGTCTCTCACGGCGAAGTATTCTGGCAAGTGGCCGCGATCATGGGCGCCTGCAATCTGCTCGGCTCCCGGCTTGGTACCGCGCTTGCTCTGCGTCATGGCGCCGTATTCATTCGCAAGGCCTTCCTGCTGGTGGTCGTTGTGCTGATCATGCGCTTCAGCTTTGATACATTCCTGGCCTGACGGAGCTGTTTCACGTGAAACACCCAAGCTTTCATGTTCCGCTTGCACCCGACGTCTCGCTCGCTTTCAAACCCAAAGCACAACTGATCGAGCGACGCAGCGCGTATCAACGCATCACCATCGAGCACACCAGCACCTTCGGACACCTGTATCGCCTGGATGACGACCTGATGGCCAGCGAGGCTGACGAGTTCATCGTTCATGAAAGCCTGGCCCACATCCCGGCCCTGGCTCACCCAAGCCCACGCAGCGCCCTCATTCTAGGCGGCGGTGACGGCGCCACAGCCCGTGAGCTACTCAAACATCCCAGCCTCGAACGGATCGTCGTCGCCGAACTTGACCCGGAGGTCGTGCGCCTCGTCGGACAGTTCATCCCTGCCCTTCCGGCCCGCAGCTTCGATTCACCCCGTGTCTGCCTGCAGATTCGCGATGCCGCCAAAAGCCTCCGCCAACTCCATGCCCGCGGTGAACGCTTCGACTTGATCCTTTTCGATCTCACCGCCACCGACGATCCTGCCTGTGCCCACCTCCATCACGAAGAATTCATGCGACTGTGTGCGGCCAGTCTGAACGCCGGCGGTATCATCCATGTTCAGCTCGGCTCACCGTTCTATCAAGCTGAGAAGACCATTGCCCTGTGGCAACGCATGCGTGGCATCTTTGCCGGCTTGCGCCCCGCGTTCATCAGCGTGCCGTCCTACGGTGGTCCCTGGTTGCTGGCTCGTGCCAGCATCAGCACAATCGATGACCCAAGTTCCGCGGGCCTGCATGCCCGCCTCGCTGAACGAGGCATCACAGATCTGCGCCACTACAATCCAGACCTGCACCACGCCTGCCAGGTCTTGCCCAATCATCTTCGCCAACTTCTCGCCTGAACCCATGCCCCACGCTTTCGCCTCCACGCCCCCTTCACCTCTGCCGGAAGACAGCCTGGGCTACGCCATTCTCACCTCCGCCCAACTGATTGCCGACGTTGTTGCCGGAAGCACCCTTACCGACGGCCTGGCTGCCCTGTGGTCCGCCCGCCCACAGACACCTTCTGGCGTACGGGGTGCAGTGCTCGACCTCACCTATGGCACCCTGCGAGACTATGGGCGCCAGGACTTCATCCTCGGAAGCCTCCTGCAAAAGCCCTTGCCCGAACCGGTCCAATCCATTCTGCGCGTGGCCTTGTACCGGCTGGACAGCCATGCCGATACCGCCCACACGGTCGTAAACCAGGCCGTCGGCGCCGCTGCCACATGCATCGACGGCAAGTTCAAAGGTGTCGTGAATGGCGTACTGCGCAACGCGCTGCGCCAGATCGATGCGCTCAACAAGGCGGCCGATGCGGACATGGTTGCCGAACATCGCCATCCGCCCTGGTGGATCCGTCGTCTCAAGGCCCAATACCCCGCCGAGTGGCGCGACATATTGCGGGCCGGCAACACCCACCCGCCGATGGCCCTGCGCATCAACGTACTGCGCAGCCACCTCGAGGACACCCTGGCCAACTTCGCCGAGGCAGGTCTCGGCGTGCGCCAGCTCAGCAACGGTGCCCTGCTGCTGGAGCGCCCGGTACCCGTGTCCCGCCTGCCAGGCTTTGCCGAAGGCTGCATCAGCGTGCAGGATGCCGGTGCCCAGTTTGCCGCCCAGTACCTGGATGTGGACGATGGCCAACGCGTCCTCGACGCCTGTGCCGCCCCCGGAGGCAAGACCGCCCACATCCTCGAGATCGCCGATGTGGAGCTCACGGCGCTCGATGCCGATCCCATCCGCGCCCGGCGCGTTACCGAAAACCTGCAACGCCTCGGCCTCGACGCCACCGTGCAGCACGCTGATTGCCGCAACGTCGCCAGCTGGTGGGACGGGCGTCCCTTCGACCGTATCCTGGCGGACGTACCCTGCTCGGCTTCCGGCGTGGTACGCCGTAATCCGGACATCAAGTGGCTGCGCCGCGCCAGCGACATTGCCCACTTCGCGTCACAACAGGCCGAGATCGTCGATGCCCTGTGGCAGGTCCTCGCCCCGGGTGGCAAAATGCTTTACGCCACCTGCTCGGTATTCGCCGAAGAGAACCGTGAGCAGATGGCCGGCTTCGCTGCCCGTCATCCCGATTGCCGCCGGCTGCCCGTGAATGGTCAGCTCGACTGCCAATATCTGCCCAGCTCCGAACATGACGGATTCTTCTACGCCCTGCTCGAGAAAATCGCCTGAGCGACGCCGCTTCCTGGTCCACACCCTCGGCATCACCGCCGGTGCGCTGCTTGCACTTGAAGCCGCACCGGCCCACGCCGCGGAGGCGGAGATCCGCAACGCCGCCCTGCTGCCCAGCGATGATCTCTACGTCCTGAATGCCGACATCAATGCCGAACTCACGGCGCTGCTCTCCGACGTGGTGGCCCGCGGTGTGTCGCTCTACTTCGTCGCCGAGTTCGAGCTCAGCTCCCCGCGCTGGTACTGGATGGACGAAGAGATCGCCACCAAGAGCCTGACCTACCGCCTTTCCTACCAGTCCCTGACCCGCCAGTACCGCCTGACCACCGGTGCGCTGCATCAGAATTTCGGTAGCCTCGACGAGGCCATGCGGACCATGCTGCGCATCCGTAACTGGGGCATTGCCGATCGCAACGTCCTGAAAGTCGGCAAGAGCTACAACGCCGCACTGCGCTTCCGCCTGGATGTCGGCGAACTGCCCAAGCCCCTGCAGGTCAGCGCCTTTGGCCGGAAGGACTGGAACATGGCCACCGACTGGTACCGGTGGACCTTTGTCATCACCCGGGAGTCGAAATGAGATCCACCGGTCTCGTCGTCGCCGCGGCAGTCGGTGGCATCCTGCTCTTCCTGCTGGCTACCGCCAGCGCCAACACGCCCCTGTTCGCCCGCAACTACACCCTGCTGCTCGGCCTCAACGGCGCCATCACCCTCGGGCTGGCCAGCCTGGTGGTCGTCCAGTTGCGCAGCCTGTGGCAGGAACACCGCGCCCGCCGTTTCGGCTCTCGCCTCAAGCTGCGCCTGATGGCCATCTTCGCGGCGATGGCGGTCGTACCGGGAGCCCTCGTCTATGCGGTGTCCCTGCAGTTCGCGGTAAAGAGCATTGAATCCTGGTTCAACGTGCGGGTAGACGCAGCCCTCGAAAGCGGCCTCCAGCTCGGCCGCACGACACTGGAGATCCTTCTCGACCAGCTCGCCAACAAGGCCGACCAGGTGGCCCTTGAACTCGAATCCGCCGCACCGATCCGCCCCCCGCTACTCAACCAGCTGCGCGAAAGGGCCGGCATCGAATCCGCAACGGTGTTCTCCCCGAGCGGCAAGATTGTCGCCACCGCCGACATCCAGCTCGACACGCTGATGCCCGAACAGCCCAGCGCCTCCCAGTTGCGTCAGGCCCGCCAGACCCGCGGTTACCGGGCAGCAGAAGGCAACGCCACCGAAGGGCTGGTGCTACGCGTGATCGTGCCGATTCCGTCGCGGCGATTCACCGAACCCCAACTGCTGCAGGTCACCCAGGAAGTCCCCCGCTCCTTCGCGATGCACGCCGAGAGCGTCGAAACGGTGCACCGGGACTACCAGGAGCTGTCCCTCGCCCGCAACGGCCTGAAGCGCATCTACACGCTGACCCTCACACTCACCCTGCTGCTGGCCCTGTTCGCTGCCGTCGCCGTCGCCTTCGTGCTGACCCGCCGCCTCGCCGCGCCGCTGTTCATCCTCGCCGAAGGCACCCAGGCGGTGGCCGCCGGCGATTTCAGCCCCCGCCAGGCCCTGCCCGCCCGCGACGAACTCGGCGTGCTGACCCAGTCGTTCAACCAGATGACCCGTCAGCTGGAAGACGCCCGCGAGCAGGCCGACAAGCACCGGGCGGCCGTCGAACGCAACCGTGCTTACCTGGAAGGCGTGCTCGCCAACCTCTCGGCCGGCGTACTGGCTTTCTCGCCGGACGGCCACCTACGTGCCGCCAACCACGGCGCGATGACCATTCTCAACGACCCGCTCGACGGCTACGAGCGCCTGCGTCTGGACGAATGGGAAGGCCACGGCGCTTTCCGGGATGCGCTGCTGGACGGCTTCCACGGCCCCGAAGCCGACTGGAACCGGCAGATCGAATTCTCCAATCCGGACGGCAGCACTCAGACGCTCCTCCTGCATGGCACCCGCCTGCCCGACGATACCGGCGGCGGCTGGGTCGTCGTGTTCGACGACATCACCCATCTCATCGCCGCCCAGCGCACCGCCGCCTGGGCTGAGGTGGCCCGACGCCTGGCCCACGAGATCAAGAACCCGCTGACCCCGATCCAGCTGTCCGCCGAGCGCCTGCAGTTCAAGCTGGCCGACCGCCTCGACGACGAAGGCAGGCAAATGCTGGAGCGCTCCACCACCACCATCGTGAACCAGGTGGAAGCCATGAAGAATCTGGTCAACGCCTTCCGCGACTACGCCCGCCTGCCCAGCCCGATGATGACGCCGGTCGATCTCAACGCACTGGTGCGCGAAGTCCTGGTCCTCTACGAAGGCTCACCGGTGATGATCCACGCCGAACTGGGCGCCGATCTCCCTCGCGTACTGGGCGACGCCACCCAGATCCGCCAGGTCATCCACAACCTGCTGCAGAATGCAGAGGATGCACTCGCCGAACAGACGCAGCCGGAAATCGAGCTGTTGACCCGATCCGACGCGCGCCGGGTAGACTTGATCCTGCGCGACAACGGACCGGGCTTCCCGCCCGAAATCCTGTCCCGGGCCTTCGAGCCCTATGTAACAACCAAAACCCGCGGTACCGGCCTCGGCCTCGCCATCGTCAAGAAGATCATCGACGAGCACGAGGGAGAGATCCGTCTCGCCAATCGAGAAGCCGGTGGAGCGGAAATCCGCATCCGCCTGCGCTGCGCCCCCCATTCTGAGTCCAGTGTCCATGGCTAAAATCCTCATCGTTGACGACGAAGTCGGTATCCGCGAGCTCTTGTCCGAGATCCTGCGCGACGAAGGTCACGACATCATCCTCGCCGAAAACGCCGCCACCGCCCGGGCCGCCCGCAATGCCGCACGCCCGGACCTGGTCCTGCTCGACATCTGGATGCCAGACACCGATGGCGTCAGCCTGCTCAAGGAATGGTCGGCCAATGGCCAGCTGACGATGCCGGTAGTCATGATGTCCGGTCACGGCACCATCGACACCGCCGTCGAAGCCACCCGTATCGGCGCGATGGAATTCCTAGAAAAACCCATCGCGCTGCAGAAGCTGCTCGCTGCCGTCAAACGCGGCCTGGCCCGCATCAAGCCGGCCCATGCACCGAGCCCACTGGGCCTCGCGGCCTTCGCCCGTTCTGCCCCTCTGCGCGACCTGCGCAAGCGCCTGGAGCAGATGGCCGACAAATCGCGGATCATCCTGCTGCGGGTCGGCCCCGGCAGCCTCGCCGAGCTGTGCGCGCGTACCTTGCAGCGGGTTGGCGCGCCGTGGCTGGACTTGTCGCTGAACAGCGCCCCCCTCGAACTGAACGTCCTCGAAGGAGCCCGCAACGGACTGCTCTACGTTCCGGAATTGATCTACCTGTCGCGTCCCCAGCAGAAGAACCTGGTCTTCGCGATGGACCGCCTGGAACGCCACGGCCAGACCCTGGTGGTCGCCACCGAGCACCGCCCGGACGAACTGACCGAGCACGGCTGGGAAGAACGTGTGCTCGCCCGCTTGTTTGAAGTATCCCTGGCACCACCGGCCCTCGGCGAGATCCGCGACGAGATCCCCGAGATCGCCAGCCAGGTTCTGCTGCACCTGGTCGAAGCCGGCGAAGTGCCGCCCCGCCGCCTCTCCTCCGCCGCCCTCAACGCGCTACGCAACCAGGCCTGGCCGGGCGGCTACGGCGAACTGAAGGCCGCCATCAAGTCCCTGTCCCTCGGTACCCTGGAAGAAGAGATCGGCATGGACGACGTCGCTCACCTGCTGGTCAAGACGCCGACTGCCGCCCTCGGCCTGCCCCTTGACCTGCCGCTGCGCGAGGCTCGCGAGATCTTCGAGCGCCTCTACTTCGAACACCACCTGCAACTGGACGGCGGCAACATGACCCGCCTGGCGGAAAAGACCGGCCTCGAGCGTACCCATCTCTACCGCAAGCTCAAGCAACTCGGCATCAGCGTCGGCCGCAAGCACGAGGAAGGCAGCGCCTGAAAGCCTGGTGACGGGCACCACGCTCCTGGACTCCCGGCGCGGCAAGGAGACATCGCACAGGTATCCGGGATGTACGCTTCACTGTCACGCCCGGCACGGCTACGAGTGGATCCTTCTTGATCTGCCCCATCACGCCCAGGCGGCAAATGACGGATAATCCCGCCTTTGCCGCCCTGCGCGGTCCCCGTCGAGGAATTACCGTGAGCCGTCCGAAGAACGACACCTTCCTGCGCGCGCTGCTGCGCCAGCCCACCGACTACACTCCCCTCTGGCTGATGCGCCAGGCTGGCCGCTACCTGCCCGAGTATCGGGAGACCCGCAAGCGCGCCGGCAGCTTCCTCGATCTGTGCAAGAACCCCAGCCTGGCCTGCGAGGTCACGCTGCAGCCCCTCACACGCTACAACCTCGACGCGGCGATCCTGTTCTCCGACATCCTCACCGTGCCCGACGCGATGGGCCTCGGCCTCTACTTCGCCGAAGGCGAGGGGCCGAAATTCGAGCGCCCGCTGAAGGAAGAGTGGGAGATCCGCAACCTGGCAGTGCCCGATCCCAACCTCGAGCTCGGCTACGTGATGGACGCGGTTGCCGAGATCCGTCGCGCGCTGGATGACTCGGTGCCGCTGATCGGCTTCTCCGGCAGTCCCTGGACCCTCGCCTGCTACATGGTCGAGGGCGGCGGCTCGGACGACTACCGCAAGGTCAAGGCCCTGCTCTACAGCCGCCCTGACCTCATGCACCACATCCTGGACGTCACCGCCCAGGCCGTCATCGCCTACCTCAATGCGCAGATCGAAGCCGGCGCTCAGGCCGTGATGATCTTCGACTCCTGGGGTGGCGTGCTCGCCCACGGCGCCTACAAGGAATTCTCCCTCGCCTACATCCGCAAGATCGTCGCTGGCCTCACCCGCGAGAAGGACGGCGAAAAAGTGCCGTGCATCGTGTTCACCAAGGGCGGCGGCCTGTGGCTGGCCGACATCGCCAACAGCGGCGCTGACGCAGTCGGCCTGGACTGGACCGTGGATATCGGTGCAGCCCGCCGCATGGTTGGCGACAAGGTCGCGCTGCAGGGCAACCTCGACCCGGCCGTACTGTTCGGCACCCCCGAAGCCGTCGCCACTGAAGCGAAAAAAGTACTCGACGCCTTCGGCCCGCACCACGGCCATGTCTTCAATCTGGGCCACGGGATCTCCCAGTTCACCCCGCCGGAAAACGTCGAGGTGCTGGTCAACACCGTGCATAGCTACAGCCGCGAGCTGAAGGCCAAGGCCGCCTGAGGCAGGCCGGCACAGTCATACGAAGGCCGGCAAGAGTGCCGGCCTTTTTACTGACCGCTCCTCCTCGACAGGGCTCCCTGGCGAAGCCCCCCGGAAGCCCTCTCAATCTCCCCCGGGACAGATACGGAAGAACGCCCCGTCAAGCACTAAATTTTCGACTTACCCCTTGACTTGTGCACAGCTTCACGCAACCCGTCATTTTTTCGACATAAATTTCGAACTGGTTTTAGGGCATTTCCAAGAGACTGTTTTTAAATGGAATATTATCCGTGCCAGATTCAGATCCAGAAAATGAAAAGCATATGGCGAGCGGCTATATGGGGGATTTTCCGGTTTTCCCCACAAAGTTATCCACAGATTTTGTGGACAAGAAAAAATACGTATTCGAAGCCAAAGGCTTCAACCCTTTTGCCCATCCGCCATCTCATCAATCCCTTTCAATGCACTGATTTACCGATATTTTTCGGAATCGGCCACAAACTCGCATCTAGCCCGCCGTGATCGTCCGCGTCGCCCTGCCGGTCCCCTTGCCCCGGACCTTCGACTACATCGCCGAAGATCTCTGCCCGGCCGATCTAGGCCGCTGCGTGCGTGTTCCCTTCGGACGTGGCGAGAAAACCGGACTGATCGTCGCCCTCCCCGACATGGCCGAAGTGCCGATGGAGCAGTTGAAGCCGGTCATTGCCATCCAGCGTGAAGCACCGCCCCTGCCTGCGGACTGGCTGGCGATGGTCGACTTCGCCGCCCGCTACTATCAGCACCCGCTCGGGGAAGTCGTCGCGATGGCCCTGCCACCGCGCCTGCGCCGGGCAGACGCTGTCAGCGGCAACGAAGCCGACCCCCTGCTCGATCTGACCGACGCAGGCCGGGACGCCATCCACTCCACCAAACGGCAGAGCCGCGCACTGACCCTGCTGCACGATCTCGCCAGCCACGGCCCGCGCCGCAAGTCCCAGCTTCGCGAAGGGAGCAGCGCCAATCCAGCAGTGAGCGACGCCCTCAAACGGGGCTGGATTGCTCCTTCCGCCGCCGCCGATCCCGCAGCGATGGCCGGCGCACCGACACTCACCGCAGAGCAGCAGGCCGCCGTCGATGCGATGTCGGCGGACTTCGGCCGCTTCCAGACCTTCCTGCTGGCTGGCGTCACCGGCAGTGGCAAGACCGAGGTCTATCTGCGGCTCGTCCAGCAGGTCATCGCCCAGGGCGGGCAGGCACTGATCCTGGTGCCCGAAATCGCCCTCACCCCACAGCTGGAAGGACGCGTGGCCGGCCGCTTCCCGGCCGCGCGGGTGGTCAGCCTGCATTCCGCGCTGGCCGAAGGCGCCCGCTCCCAAGGCTTCGTGCAGGCCATGGAAGGACGTGCGGAAATCGTCCTCGGCACCCGTCTGTCGGTGTTCACGCCGCTGCCCCGTCTCGGGCTGATCGTGGTGGACGAGGAACACGACGCCAGCTACAAGCAACACGAAGGCGTGCGCTACAACGCCCGCGATCTGGCCATCTGGCGCGCCCGTCAGCGCAGCGTTCCGATCGTCCTCGGTTCCGCCACGCCGTCCCTGGAGAGCTGGCATGCCGCCGACAGCGGCCGCTACCGGCGCATCGAGCTGGCCAACCGCGCCGTCGCCGCCACACTACCGCGGGTGCGCCCGGTGGACATCCGCCGCGAGAAGCTCCAGCACGGCGTCTCCGAACACCTGCTGCGGGCCATCGACGCACGCCTGCAACGCGGCGAGCAAAGCCTGGTCTTCCTCAACCGCCGCGGCTATGCGCCGGTGCTGTCCTGCCCGTCCTGCGGCTGGGTCAGCCGCTGCCCGCACTGCACGGCCAACATGGTCCTGCACCTGGCCGATCGGCGCCTGCGCTGCCACCACTGCAGTTTCGAAGCCGGCATTCCGCGGGCCTGTCCGGACTGCGGTGACCAGGACATCCAGCCCTTCGGGCGCGGCACCCAACGCCTCGAGGAGACCCTCGGCGAACGCTTCCCCGATGCCCGGATCCTGCGCGTCGACCGGGACGCCGCACGCACCCGCAGCCAGTGGGACGCGCTGCTCGACCAGATCGGCCGCGGCGACGCTGACATCCTGGTCGGCACCCAGATGATGGCCAAGGGCCACGACTTCCCCAAGCTGACCTTCGTCGGCGTGCTGAACGCCGATTCGTCGCTGTTCGCGGCGGATTTCCGGGCTCCCGAACGGCTGTTCCAGCAACTCATGCAGGTTGGCGGCCGCGCCGGGCGCGGCGAGCTACCCGGCGAAGTGATGGTGCAGACCCAGTACCCCGACCACCCGCTGTACCACTGCCTCGCCACCCACGACTTCGCCCGCTATGCCGCCCTGCAGCTCGAGGAACGCAAGCAGGCCCGCTTTCCGCCTTTTGCGGCGAACGCACTGCTGTGCGCCAACGCCGCCGAGCTTGCCATGGCCCTCGACTGGCTGAAGGCCGCCCGCGCCGCCGCCGAACCCCTGGCCCTCGCCTTCGGCGTACATGTCTTCGATCCGGTGCCGATGCGTATGGTCCGCCTTGCCCGCCGGGAGCGCGCCCAGTTGCTGGTCGAAGCCCAGACCCGCCCGGCGCTGCAGGCCTTCCTTACCGAATGGAGCCGCCAGCTGTGGGCCCTGCGAGCACCCAGGGAGCTGCGCTGGCACCTCGATGTGGATCCGGCCGAGGTCTGAGCGACCGGGCTCACGGACAGGCCTACAGCCGCCCTCTGCGCATCAGCGTCATCGCCCCTACGGCCAGGCCGAGCAGGGACAGGGAAGCGGGCTCCGGCACGGCCCGCAGGAAGCCGCGAATCTCCCCGCCGGGAAACACCTGGGTGTGCACATTCAGATAGGCCAGCTCGTCGTCCAGGCCGGCGAGCAGGGCCAACTCGGCCGAGGCCGTGGTACCGCCATGGTTGGTGACGAAGACCGGATTCCAGCTCGAGGCGAGCGTCAGATCGAAGAGATGGCTGTAGCTGCCGGATGTGACGCCTGACGGGAAGCCGGTAAAGGTCGGCAGGCTCGTCGCCACCCCTGCCGTCGGCAGCGTGCAGCAATGGATGTGCGCGGCCGTCGTCGGCCCCAACAGTCCGGCAAAGACGACATCCACCTGCATCGTGTGCAGCACCGTATCGACCGCGATCATCGCTTTGCCCGTCGCCGGTGACGCGTTGGGCGTCGCCTCCGCAGCGCCACTGAGGAAAGCCGAGTAGCTCAATACCTCAGCGCCCGCCATCGATGACGACGCGGCCAACGCCAGCGCTGCTCCCCACCTTACTCCAGCTCGTCCGACTTGCATGGAACCCTCCTCATGAAGTGAAGCGATCGCCTCCGCTACAGTGGCCGCCCGGGATGGAGAACCAAGCGCAGGTGCATTTTTTTCTAGCACAGAGGCTCCCAACCAAAAAGTTGACGTCGACGGCAGCCGCCTCGAAACCCAGGGAAACCTCCCTGTTACAAATGAACAAGGGCTTACATTTCCCCTGACAACCACCGGCGATGGCGGGCGTTATTCGCTACAAGGGCAGGCAATTACGCCGCCCCGGAACAAACGACCGAGTTATCAAGGAGAACGCAAATGCTGAACAAGATCATCGCCATCGCCATCGCCGCCGGTTTCGCTTCCGCCTCCTTTGCCCAGGCGCCTGCTGCCACCCCGGCTGCGCCGGCCAAGCCCGCCGCTGCCGCGACGGCTGCCGTCGAGAAAAAGGCCGAGGCACCGAAAGCTGAAGCCACCAAGGCCGGCGAGACGGTGAAGACCGAGGCTGCCAAGACCACCGAGCCGGCCAAGGCCGAAGGCGCAAAGGTCGAAAAGCATGTCAAGCACGTGAAGCATGCCAAGCCTGCCGCCAAGACTGAAACCAAGGCGGAAGCCAAGCCTGCCGAAACGCCTGCCGCCGCCAAGTAAGCCGCAGCAGTCGTACTGATCCAGTGCCGCGGGGCGTGATCCGGAAGACCGGATCACGCCCCGCGGTGCTTCTACCCCCCATGCGGCCAAGCCCTCCATCTGAAATCATTTGATAATAATTCTCGTTTACTTTTTGGGCCAATCTCACTAAATTGAGATCCATTCTCATTAACCTGAATGGATGCTCCGATGAACACACCGGCCCTGCCGCTGCCAGCTATCGAATCGCCCAGCCTATGGCTCGGTACGCTCGCCCAGCTCCTCCGCTTCGAAGAAACCGGCTGCCAGCACGCCGCCCGACGCGCAGCCGATCTCCTCGGCCGACTGGCAGACCAGCCCGACCT
Organism: Pseudomonadota bacterium; assembly: GCA_018241665.1. Taxonomy (GTDB): domain Bacteria; phylum Pseudomonadota; class Gammaproteobacteria; order Burkholderiales; family Rhodocyclaceae; genus Zoogloea. Next base: position 166,317 of record JAFEDK010000017.1, on the reverse strand, counting down.
GGAGCCGGACTTTCGCGACCTGTGCGAACGTGCCGCCCATCGCCTCGAAGACACGTCCGCGGGAGAGCACCATGTGTCTCGCCCCTGAGAGCCAGCCCCAGAGCCTGCAAAGCCTGTTGCGGGCCGAATACGCCAACGCCTTGGTGGCCATCGAGGCACCGACCAGCAGCACGACGGGCCGCAAGCATCCCAAACTGTGGGACCTCGACGACAAGCACCATTGCCCGCTGATCGGTACCTGCCTGTCCATGGACGAGTTGCAGCGCTTCGACAGACGCTTCCACTTCTCCGCCCGCCCCGGTGACGACTTCGCGCTGCACGTGGAAGCGGTGGCCCAATGCCGTAGCCGCAACCCGGCTTCCGAGGCAATGCAGCGCCACCTGGACCGCAAATACCAGCTCTGGGTGACCCGTTTCGGCAAACTCAAGGACGACAAGGATCTGCTGGCCCTGTGGCATGAATGCCAGCAGCGCGGCGACGTCGCCGGCCCCCTGTGGGCCCTATGCACCCACCGGAACGCATCCCAGACCAGCCTGCAGCAGGCCTACGCCGACATCCACATGCTGTCCCACCAGGTCGGCGCGGGCCTGGCCGCGGACACACGGCGCCTCGCCCATCTGGAAAAGGAAAACGCCGAACTGAAGAATGGCCTCAAACGGGAATTGGCCGCCCTGCGCCGGCAGCTTTCCGCCGCCGAGGCCGAGCGCGCCGAACGGGACACCCTGCGCGGAGAGATCGACACCCTCCACAAGCGCCTGCAGCGCTTCGAGTCCGGTCAGGTCATCGTCGAGATGGGGCAGCGCCTGGTCGCCCTGCAGACATCCCACGACAAGCTGCTGGCCGCCTCCGGACGGGTCTGGGAGCTGGAGCGCAACCTGAAGGACATCCGCGAGGAAACCCAGCACATTGCCGCCGAGCGGGACAGCGCGCTCGCTGAACGGGATGCGCTGGAACACCTGCTGCGCGCCCTGGAACCCGACCATTGCGAAGCCACACCGGGCAGCGACGCCTGTGCTGCCTGCGAACACGCCACCAGCACGCGCTGCGTGCTGTATGTGGGCGGGCGTGCCGCACTGCTGGCCCAATACCGCCAACTCGCCGGGCGCCTCGGCATCACCCTGATCCACCACGACGGCGGCCAGGAGGAATCCCTCTCGCGCCTGCCCGAGCTGATCCGCAGCGCCGACGCCGTGATGTGCCCGACCGACCATGTCAGCCACAACGCCTACTATCACGTGAAGGCCCATTGCAAACGGGTCGGCAAGCCCTGCCTGTTCTACCGGGGTGGCGGCATTTCGGGCTTTGCGGTGGCAATGGCTCGCATCGGGCGGGGCGAATACAGCCTCGCCGGCGACCCGGGCTGAGCAGCACCGTCCCTTGCTGCGACGCCATCAGAACACTGACTCAGCCGGAGAACGGCTAGGGCCCGACCGCTCCGGTCTCTGCGCACTCATTCCTTGTGAATAATTGCACTCAAGTTCTCATCCCTGCTCTCCGTAAGCAAGCGAAGGAACTCATCGGAGCGACCCCATGCCCTCCCCTGCAACGATCCTGCTCGTCGACGACAGCCGCGCCTCGCGGATGCTGTGCGCGTCCGTCATGCGCAGCCTGCGGCCGGACCTGACCTTGCTCGAAGCAGGCAACGGCGAAGCGGCCCTTGAGCTGCTGACCACCACCCGGCCAGATCTCGCGGTGCTCGACATGAACATGCCCGGCATCTCGGGGCTCGACCTGGCCGAGAAGATCCGCACCACCCACCCCGACCTCACCCTCGCGCTGCTCACCGCCAACGTTCAGGAATCCATCCAGCGGCGGGCCGCCGGCCTGGGGGTACGCTTCTTCCGCAAACCGATAGGCGAAACCGTCATCAGCGACATCCTGCAATTGCTGGACTGACGCGATGCACAACTTCTCCGAGCTCGAACTCGACGCACTCACCGAGGCCTTCAACCTGTCCCTCGGCGAAGCCGCAGCCACCTTTTCGGCGATCGTGCACGAAGAGATCGAACTGTCGGTACCGGCCATAGAGATCCTGTCCCGGGATACCCTCACCGAGCGCCTGACCCAGGGCCGGCCCGGTGGCGGCAACGACCGCCTGTGCCGCATCAACCAGCACTTCAAGGCGGCCGACGGCTTCCAGACCGATGCACTGCTGCTGTTCCCCGAACACGGCAGCCTGGAAATCGTGCGTCGCATGCTCGGCGACGACACCCCCGTCCAGCACATCACCGAACTCGAGCAGGACGCCCTCGCCGAGATCGGCAACATCATCATCAACAGCTGCATGGCCAGCCTGGCCAACCTCTTCGGCACCGAGATGATCGGCTCGCTGCCGAGCGTGCAATCCCGCAGCGCCGCCACCCTGCTCGACGACCGGGACGCCGACAGCGTGATCCTGGTGGCCCGCATCTCGATGAACATGGCCGCCCACAACCTGTCCGGCTTCGTGTTGTTCATCATGAACGTACCGTCGATCACCAGCTTCATGGCCCAGATCCGCCGCCTGTTCCGCCTGCCCGGCCACGACGACCCCGTGACCACGCCATGACCGGCTTCCACTCCCTCCTCGCCGACTGCGTCGACATCGGCCTGATCCTGCTGGACGGAGAGGGGCACATCTGCCTGTGGAACCGCTGGATCGAACAACGCACCGGACTCGAGGCCGGCCAGGTTACAGGGCAGGCACTGGCCGAGGCCTTCGGTCACCCGATCGATCCACGCGTCGCGTTGGTCATCCGCGAAACCCTGGATTTCGGCTGGTCGGCACGCCTGTCCCACGCCTTGCATCCGATGCCGATGCCGCTCTTTCCCCCCGGCAGCAAGCAGGACGAACGGGTCAAGCAGGCCATCGACGTGATTCCTGTGGACGTGGACGGCGTCCGCCACTGTCTGCTGCAGATCCGCGATGTCACCGAAACCGTCCGCCGCGAAGCCCTGCTCAAACAGCAGGGGCGCCAGCTACGCAACGACCTCCAGCGCCTGTCACATGCGCAGGTCGAACTCCAGCACAGTGAAATGCGCTTCCGCGAGCTGGCCCGCCAGGCCCCGGCCGGCCTTTTCGAGGCCGACAGCCATGCCCGCTGCACCTTCCTCAACGAGCGCTGCGAACAGATCCTCGGCCGCCGCCTGCCCGAAGTGGCCGACACGCCATGGATCAACCTGCTGCCGGCCGGCGAACAGGCGCGGGTACGGGATAGCTGGCAGCTGGCCGTGGCCTCGGCCACCCGCTTTGCCGAGGAGTTCGCCTTCATCCGCCCCGACGACGGCAGCCGGCGCCGCATGCGTGCCGAAGCCGGCCCGCTGCGCGACGAGTTCGGGCGCATCAGCGGCTTCATCGGCACCATGGTGGACGTCACCGAATTCCACGAACGGGCCGCCCTCAACGAATTCCGCGCCAACCACGACAGCCTCACCGCGCTGCTCAACCGGGACCGCTTCGATCGCCACCTGTGCGCGGCGATCGCCGGCGCCGCCGAGAGCGGCGAGCGCGTCGCAGTGCTGTTCATCGACCTGGACGATTTCAAACAGATCAACGACACCCACGGGCACCAGGCCGGCGATGCCGTACTGAAGGCCATTGCCAGCCGCCTGCGGCGCATCCTGCGCAACGAAGACCGGGTGGCCCGCTACGGCGGCGACGAGTTCGCCGTGCTGCTCAACGGCGCCCATGACCGGCAGGCCCTCGATGGAGTCATCGACAAGATCAAGCGGGTCGTCGCGCTGCCGATCAACCTGGGCCACTGCCATGTGCGCATCTGCTGCTCCGTCGGCCTGGCCATCTATCCCGATCACGGCCGCGACCCCGCCACCCTGCTGACCCACTCCGACAAGAGCATGTACAGCGCCAAGCGGCGTCACGGCGACACCCGCTAGGCCCTGGCCTCGTCACCCGGGGGGCCTCAGCTTGCCCTTGCAGCCCCCTGCACCAGTTCATCCCGCCAACGACCAAGCCTCGCCAGGGTGAAGGCGCCCTGGCTACCGGCATGGCCGCCCACTCAGGCTGGCAGCGAGGTGGCGGCCTGGTTCCGCAGCGGCAGATGCAGTTCGAAAGTGCTGCCCTGCCCGAGAGTGCTCTCCACCGTCACCGTTCCCCCATGGCGCTCCGCCACCGTCTTGACGATCAGCAGCCCCAGGCCGACCCCAGACGGCTGTGACGGACCATCCCCGCCCACCCGGCTGAAACGCTTGAAAAGTCGCGGCAGCGCTTCGGGGGGAATGCCGACGCCCTGGTCTCGGACGCGGATCAGCCAGTCGCCACCGTCGGCCTGCAGGCGTACCGCCACCGTACTGTTCGGTGCACCGTATTTGATCGCATTGGTCAGCAGGTTGATCACCGCCCGCCGCAACAGGGAGAAGTCCCCGCGCACGATCGCCTCCTCGCTGTCCGCGTCGTGGGTATCCACCTCGACCCGGATACCGCGGGCATGCGCCTGCGGCCACACCTCGTCGGCAGCGGAATCCACCAGGCCGGCCAGGTCCAGCTCGACGAAATCCCGCGGATCCGATCCTTCCGCGCGCACCAGGCGGAACAGGCCATCGGCCAGGTCGAGGGCGGAACGCGCATAACGGGCGATCCGCGGAATCTGCGCGGCGTGCTGCTCCAACGAGACGTTGCGCCCCTCGATGAGGGTCAGGATCGAGGCCAACGGCGCGCGCAGGTCATGGGACAGGAAATGCATGGTGTCTTCGCGGCTGCGGCGGGCCTCGTGCATCACCGTCACATCGGCCAGACCGATGACCCGCCCGGGCGGCACGCCGGGGTCGAGGAGCAGATCGGCCACCGACACCAGCAGGCAATGCCGCTCGTCGCTGGACAGCTCGAACTGGCGGGTGCCCGTGAAACCGCCGAGGTCCGGCAGGCCATCGCGCATCGGCAGGTAGCCAGGCCAAGGCAGTGCCCGCAACGCGTCGAGCAAGGCCTTGCCGTGGCTCGCATGAAGCAGCAGGCGCGCCTGGCCGTTGTGCAGGGTCACCTGGCCCCGCGGATCGATGACGACGACCCCGATGGACAGGTGTTCAAGGGTGGCCGCCATGAAGCGACGCACGTCGCGCTGGTGCTGGGCAACCTGTCGCACAATGCGGATCCGCCGCTCCAGCGGATCCGCACTACCTCCGCCGACCGTCTTCGGAAGCTCGCCGAAGGTCGTCCCCTCGCGTTCAAGGGCAACCAGCTCGGCATCCAGATACCGCTGGGCAGACTCCAGCCGGCGCCAGCTCCACAGGGGATAAGCCAGCGCGCAACCGAGCATGGCCGGCGCCGGACCAAACCACCAGCCCCCCAGGTGGAGGCCAAGAAAAGCCAGCGCCACGGCCAGACCACCCAGCACGAAGGTGCCGATCAGACCCGCGCTGGGGCCGGCATGCAGCAGAAACAGCATCAGCACGACGACCAGCACCGCCGCCACGGTAGCCGCCGCCCACGGCGGCAACGCGGTCACGGTGGCGCCCCGGCGCAGCGCCTCGAAGACGTTGGCCTGCACCTCGATGCCCTGCATCGGCCGCAGCAAGCCGGACGTCGGCGTCGGCACCGCTTCGCCGAGACCGGTGGCCGTCACCCCGACGAACAGGATCTTGCCGCGCAGGGCCGTATCCGGCACGTCACCATTGAGCACGGCGCGGAAGGGGTAATGGGTGTAACTACCGGGCGGCCCGGAGAAACGGATATGCAACCAGTCCGAGCGCTGCCACAGCACATTGTCGAGCCCGTCGGCGAGCGGTGGCTCCCGATAATGCCGCGCCGCCTCGGGCGCAACGACACGCAGCAGCGCCAGCGAAAGATGGGGATTGCGGGCAGCACCGAAGCCACCCCACAGGTACAGGCTGCGCACGATGCCGTCAGGATCAAACTCCACCTGGTCGTGGCCGACCGATGCGGCGGCATTGGCAAACAGCGGCAAGGGCAGGTCCTCACCCATGCCCGACCCCGCCTGGCGCAGCGGCAGCACGACACGCCGGAAATCCCGCATGGCCCGGGACAGCATCAGATCGCCATCCGGATCATCCTGGCTTGCCGAGTCCAGCGGCAGATCCAGCACCACCGCCGCCGCACCCGCCGCGCGCGCTTGTTCGACCAGCCGCGCATACAGACGGCGCGACCATGGCCAACGCCCGACGCTTGCCAGGCTGGCATCGTCGATGGCGATGATCACCAGGTCGGAGCTCGGCGGCCGCAGCCAGCTGGACAGGGCATCGTCATAAAGGGTCTGGTCGATGCGCCACAACCAGCCTTCACAGGCCGACAGCCCGGCCAAGACAGCACACAGGAACGTCACCGCCAGCCACTCAAGGGTGGGCCGGTGCAGAGAAGCGGTAACGCTTTTCAAGGCGGTCTCTTGATTGAAATGCGACGAATATATTAGGTTATTGTTCTACCCGAAGTGCAATACTTCGCAAACTCGATCTTCATGCACAAAATTCGGTTTGCTCGCGCTCGGTATTGCCAGATTTGTGCGCTTCTTGCACTTACCGGGCGGCAGCATTGCAGGCCACGAGCTTTCATCGACTCATCCACAAAGGAGCAGCCATGAGCTTCATTCAGGAATTCAAGGAGTTCGCCGTCAAGGGCAACGTCGTCGACCTGGCCGTCGGTGTGATCATCGGCGGCGCCTTCCAGAAGATCGTCGACTCCCTCGTCAAGGACATGCTGATGCCGGTCCTCGGCAAGCTGCTGGGCGGCATGGACTTCAAGCATTTCTACCTGAACCTCAGCGACAAGACCTACGACACCATGGAGGCCGCCGAAAAGGCTGGCGCGCCGCTGTTCAAATACGGCGCGTTCATAAACTCGGTGATCGACTTCCTGATCGTCGCGCTGGCGATCTTCGTGGCAATCAAGGCCATCAACAAGCTGAAGCGCGAAGAGCCGGCCACCGAGCCGGCACCGGTGGCGCCGCCGGCGGAACCGGAAGACGTGAAACTGCTGCGGGAAATCCGCGACGCGCTGAAGAAGTAGGCGCATCGCGGTCCGTCGTCCTCGCCTCTCAGTCGGGCGAGACGACGGCAGACGGTTCGGAAGGATCGATCCGCTCGAGGCGGTAGCCGAAATTGTAGGTGGGCGTCAGGCGGAAACCGTTCTCCGGCCGCAAATTGAGCTTGCTGCGCACGCGGCTGATATGCGTGTCCACGGTGCGCGTTGCCAGGGAGGGGTTGCGCCCCCACACGGCTTCGAGCAGGTGGCCACGGGACAGCAGGCGGCCGAGGTTACGGAACAGGAAGGCCGCCAGTTCGAACTCCTTGTCCGTCAGGTCCACCCCGGTACCATCGATGCCGAGGGTCTTCTTGGCCAGATCGAAGTGGTACACGCCCACCGTCAGGGTCTGGTTGGGGCTCTTCGGCTGGGCCCGCCGCAACACCGCCTCGATGCGCGACAACAATTCGATGCGCCGCGGCGGCTTGACCACGTAGTCGTCGGCACCAGCACTGAAGGCATTGGCAATGTCCTCCTCGGCATCCCGCGAGGTGATGAAGATCGCCGGCGTGTCGTTGTTGCGCTCGACGCGCAACCAGCGCAGCACCTGCTCGCCGGTCAGGTCCGGCAACATCCAGTCCACCAGCAGCAGATCGAAGCTCTCGCGACTGGCCACCCGCATGAATTCACGGGCCAGCGTGAAGCCATGCACGTCGTGCCCGGCTTCCTTCAGCCAGGCCGTCAGTACCTCCATCTGGGCTGGATCGTCCTCGATAATCGCAAATCGCACGCAGACCTACCTTTTTCTGAAATTGAAGCTCGTCGCCTGAAAACCGGGATGCGCCTGCTGCTCAGGCGTAGTCACCCACATAAGGATTGCTGTCGCGCTCCTCGCCGAAGGTGGACATCGGCCCGTGGCCTGGAATGAAGGAAACGTCGTTACCCAGCGGCCACAGCTTGCCGCGGATGGACTGGACCAGGTCCGCATGGCTGCCGCGCGGGAAATCCGTGCGCCCGATAGACCCGGCGAAGAGCACGTCGCCAACCACCGCCAGGCGCGCCGACGGGCTGAAGAACACCACATGGCCCGGCGTGTGGCCGGGGCAATGCAGCACGTCCAGGGCTTCCTGGCCCACCGTCACCGTGTCGCCATCAGCCAGCCAGCGGTCCGGCGTGAATGTCTCCACCTGCGGAAAGCCGAACATCTTGCTCTGCTGGGGCAGCGCATCGATCCAGAAGCGCTCCTCCTGCTCAGGCCCCTCGACCGGCACGGCCAGCCGGCGGGCCAGCTCGGCGGTACCACCGGCATGGTCGATATGGCCATGGGTCAGCAGGATCTTCTCCACCGTCACCCCCAGTTGATCGATCGCAGCGGCGATCCGGTCCACGTCGCCGCCCGGGTCAACGACCGCCGCCTTGCGGCTCACGTCGCACCACAGCACGGAGCAGTTCTGTTCGAAGGGGGTGACAGGAACGATCTTGTATTGAAGCATGGTCGGAAAAGCCGGAAAGGTAGTCTGAAAAGCCTGGGCTGCGCTCAACGCTGGGGCTGCGGCGCCGAACGGGATTCGGTCAGCGCAATGTAACGGCTGCGGTCCTGTTCATAACGGGTCCGGATCGCCTCGATATCCCGCTTCTTGGCATCGATCACCACCCCCTGGGCCGCCAGCTCGCTGTCGGACTCCCGCAGCGCCGCCGCCAGGCTGGGGGGCATCCCGCGCTTCTGGTAGAACTCCGCCTCGCGGGTCAGGCCGGAACGCTTCTGCAACAACTGGGCACGCACCGCCTCAGCCTGCTTGAGCTCCAGCTGCACCCCCTGAATCGCCCTATCCCGGCGTGCGTCGATGTCGGCAACGCTGGAATAGGTTTCAAGCAGCGACTGGTTGCGACGCTGCTCGGCCCGCAGGCGCAGCTGTTCGGCCCGCCGGGCCCGGTCCTCGGCTTCCTTGCGGGCCAGTTGCTCGGGCGTCAGCGGCGCCTCCACCAGCCGGCGCACGGTGCCCTGGGGGCTCATCTCACGGTAGCTCTTGCCATAGCACTGGGACGGCAACACGTCGCCGCACACCTGATGGCCATTGTCCGAGCAGCAAAAGACGGTCCTGGAGGGCGCCTGGGCCCCCACCGGCAGCACCGCCCACAGCGCACACAGCAGAGCCAGCCGTCGCATGGGGTCAGTTTTCTCCGCTCACGCCATAGGTGTCGCGATAACGCTGCACGGCTTCCAGGTTGGCATTCAACGCCGGGCTGTCGGCCAGGTAGGCGATCAGGTCTTTCAGGTTGGCCACCGCCAGCACCGGAATCCCGTAGGTATCACTCACCTCCTGCACCGCCGACAGCGTGCCGGTGCCGCGCTCCATGCGGTCGAGGGCGATGACCACCGCCGACGGCGTGGCACCGTGGGCGCGGATGATCTCCACCGACTCGCGCACCGAGGTACCGGCCGAAATCACGTCGTCAAGGATCGCCACGCGGCCGGCCAGCGGCGCGCCGACCAGGGTGCCGCCCTCGCCGTGGTCCTTGGCTTCCTTGCGGTTGAAGCAGAACGGCAGGTTGTGGCCGCGCTCGGCAAGCCGCATCGCGGTACCCGCCACCAGCGGGATGCCCTTGTAGGCCGGCCCGAACAGCATGTCGCAGGGCAGTTGGGCGGCCAGCAGGGTCTGCGCGTAGAAGTCGCACAGCTTGCCGAAGGACGCACCGTCGTTGAACAACCCGGCATTGAAGAAATAGGGGGAGAGACGCCCCGCCTTGGTGACGAACTCTCCAAACCTCAGCACGCCCTTGTCGCAGGAGAGGGCGATGAAATCACGGCTAAAATCCACGTCGTTTCCAAAAAAATGGACCAAATCAAACAAAATGTTACGCGTCGTCACCGCCAACCTCAATGGCATCCGTTCGGCCAGCGTGAAAGGCTTCCTCACGTGGCTCGGTCAGCAGGATGCCGACGTCGTATGTGTACAGGAGTTGAAGGCTCAACTGCCGGATCTTACGCCTGAAATGAGCACTCCAGCCGACATGACGGGCTACTTCCACTGCGCGGCCAAGAAAGGCTACAGCGGTGTCGGCATCTACACCCGCAAGGCGCCCGACCGTATCGTCGAGGGCCTCGGCCACGAGGAGTTCGATCTGGAAGGCCGCTACCTGCAGGCCGACTTCGGCAACTTGTCGGTGGTCTCCCTGTACCTGCCGTCCGGCTCCAGCTCCGAGGAACGCCAGGCCGCCAAGTTCCGCTTCATGGACCTGTTCCTGCCGCACATGGCGGAACTGCGTGCCAGCGGCCGCGACGTTGTGATCTGCGGCGACTGGAACATCGCCCACCAGGCCATCGACCTCAAGAACTGGCGCTCCAACCAGAAGAACTCCGGCTTCCTGCCCGAGGAACGGGCCTGGCTGAGCCGCCTGTTCGATGAACAGGGCTGGGTCGACACCTACCGTCGCCTCCATCCCGAGGCCACCGACGCCTGCTACACCTGGTGGTCCAACCGCGGCCAGGCCTGGGCCAAGAACGTCGGCTGGCGCCTCGATTACCAGATCGCCACGCCGGACCTTGGTGCCCGCGCGGTGCGGACCGCGGTTTACAAGGACGAGCGCTTCAGCGACCACGCCCCGCTGACCGTCGACTACGACCTGCCCTTCGCCGGCTGATCCATGTCGCCCCCGTGGGGGCGACATCACCCTTCAATAGTTATTAATTATCGAAATTCTTTAAATAATCAATTTCAAGTATTTTCCCCGCCGCCATACCATGGTCTCCATCGAATCCCGATCGCCACGACAACCATCAGGAGAACCACCATGGCAAACCCCTTCCACAATCCCGCCTCGGCCACCATCCAGAACCTCGAAGCCGCTTTCGCCGGCGAATCGATGGCCCATATCAAGTACCGCTACTTCGCCAAGTTGTGCCGCGAAATGGGCGACGAGGAAACCGCCAAGGCCTTCGAAGCCACCGCCGATCAGGAAGTGATGCACGCCTTCGGCCACCTCGACCTGCTCTACCCGAAGGCCAAGATGAGCCCGGCCCGCGCCTTGCAGTTCGCCATCGAGGGCGAGACCTACGAGTACACCGAAATGTACCCGGCCTTCCGCCACACCGCCGTCGCCGAAGGCAACGATGCGGCGGTGCAGGAGATCGACGAGCAGATCGCCGAGTCGAAGGAACATGCGGAACAGTTCCGCGCCGTGCTCGAAAAGGCCGCCAAGCGCTTTGCCGCCCTCGCCAAGGTCGAGGAACGCCACGCCGCCCACTACCAGGCCGCCCTCGACAAGATCAGCGCCTGAACCGAACCCGACCCCATTCAATCCCAGCATTCAGACTAAAAAGGAAAGCGCACCATGAAAACCTATCAATGCATCGTTTGCGGCTTCATCTACGACGAAACCGCCGGCCTCCCCGACGAAGGCATCGCACCCGGCACCCGCTGGACCGACATCCCCGACGACTGGGCCTGCCCCGACTGCGGCGTGGCCAAGTCGGACTTCGAGATGGTCGAGATCTGACCATGCCCATCCGGGCGGCGCGCCTTCCCGTTCCACACTGCGCCGCCCCGCCAGCCCATTTCGCGAGGTCATACCGATGTCCCATCCCGACTTGCCCATCCTCATCCTCGGCACCGGCCTCGCCGGCTACAACCTGGCCCGCGAGATCCGCAAGCTCGACAAGACGGTCCCACTGGTGCTGGTCAGCCGCGACGCCGCGCCCTTCTACTCCAAGCCGATGCTCTCCAACGCGCTGGCCAGCGGCAAAACCGCTGAGTCGCTGGTGATGAAGGGCGCCGACCGGATGGCCGAAGAACTCGGCGCCCGGATCCTCGCCCACACCCAGGTCGCGTCCATCGACACCGCGGCGCGTCAGGTGTCCTTCAGCAACGGCGAACAACTGGCCTACCGGGACGTAGTGCTCGCCATCGGCGCCGACCCGATCCGCCTGCCCCTCGATGGTGACGGTGCCGCCGACGTGCTGTCGGTGAACGACCTCGACGACTTCGCCCGCTTCAGCGCCCGCCTCGACGGCGTGCAACGCATCGCCATCCTCGGCGGCGGCCTGATCGGCTGCGAGTTCGCCAACGACCTGCTGGCCCGCGGCATCGTGCCGACGGTCCTCGACCCCGCCCCGTGGCCCCTCGGCCGCCTGCTGCCGGAAGCCGCCGGACACTGGTTCCAGGCGCGCCTCGAAGCCGCCGGCGTGAGCTTCCGCATGGGCACCGCGGCACGCAGCATCACCCGCCAGGCGGACGGCTATCGCCTCGAACTCGACGACGGCAGCCAGCTCGACGTGGACCTCGTGCTGTCGGCAGTCGGCCTGCGCCCGCGTACCGGCATCGCCGCCGCAGCCGGGCTCGTCACCCAGCGCGGCATCGTCGTGGACCGTCGCCTCGCCGCCAGCGCCCAGAACGTTTATGCGATCGGCGACTGCGCCGAAGTGGAAGGCCTCAGCCTGCCCTTCGTGATGCCGATCATGCAGCAGGTCCGCGCGCTGGCCCAGACCCTTGCCGGCACGCCGGCCGACGTGCGCTACCCGGCTATGCCGGTGCTGGTGAAGACCCCGGCAGTACCGACGGTGGTCGCCCCACCCGCTGTCGGCACGGATGGCGCATGGCAAGTGGCAGATGACCGCGACGGCCTGACCGCCCGCTTCGTCGCCCCGGACGGCGGCCTGCGCGGCTTCGCCATCCTCGGCAGCGCCACGGCCGGCAAGCAGGCACTCACAGCCCAGCTGCCGCCCACGCTGGGCTGACCGATACCGCCCGGCCGGCTATGGAGAGTTGACCGCCGTCATGCTGATCGACTAAATTCAGTCGATTGATTAACTTAACGCACCGGAAGCATCGATACGGCTTCCGGTGCGTGTGCGCCATGACCGCCACCTCCGCCCACCAGCCGACCCGCGCCGACGGCATCCTGGCCCGCCGCCGCCTGCTGGAAGCCGCGCTGCCGCTGTTCGCCGCCAAGGGCTACCAACAGACCTCGACCCGCGAGATCGCCGACGCCGCCGACGCCAACCTGGCCGCCATCAACTACTACTTCGGTGACAAAGCCGGCCTCTACCGGGCCGTGTTCAGTGAATCCCTGTGCGCTGACGATCCCTCCGCCCTCCCCCTTGGCGATGCCGCCGGCCAGCCACTGGAGCTTGTCCTGGCTGCCTTCTTCCACGATTTCCTGACCCCATTGAAGAACGGCGCGCCGGTGGACCTGGTGATGCGCCTGCACTTCCGCGAACTGCTCGACCCCAGCGGCGTCCTCGGGCAAGAGCACGACGCCGAGCTGGCCGCCGTTTACACCGGCCTCACCGAACTGCTGACCCGCCATTTCAGCCTCGCCGGCATCGACACCGACATCCAGCGCCTGGCCCACTCCATCATCGGCCTGGCCCTGCCCTACTACGTCGCCCGCGACCTGATCGACCGGGTCAGCGCCGGGCTACTGGCCGATGCGGGCTCCGTCGACACCCTCGCCGACCGGCTCGCCAGCTACGCCGTGGCGCTGGTCGACAACGAACACCGGCGCCGCCGGGCAGGGAGCAGCGCATGAGCCTTCCACAACGCACCGCCGCCGCACTGCTGGCCCTGCTCGGCCTGTCCGCCTGCGGCGTGCTGCCCCGCGTCGGCCCCGACTACCAGGCGCCCGCCCTACCCGCCCCCGCCGGCTGGCACGCACCGCAGCCCCACAACGGCCAGCTCGCCGAGCTCACCGACTGGTGGCGGCGCCTCGACGACCCGCTGCTGCCCGAACTGATCGACGCTGCCGAACGGGAAAGCGCCAGCCTCGCTCAGGCCCGCGCGCGCATCGCCCAGGCCCGCGCCTCGGCCGTGGCGGCCGACGTCGCCGGACTGCCCACCGTCGATGGCAGCATCGCCGCGAAGCGCGCCGCCTTCACCTTCGGTGCCCCGACCACCTTCCAGACCACTCGCCAGGCCTCCGTGATGGCCAACTGGGAGATCGACCTGTTCGGCGGCCTGGCCCGCGACCAGCAGGGTGCCGAAGCGCGCCTCGCCGCCAGCGCCGCCCGCTGGCACGCCGCCCGCGTGTCGGTGGCCGCCGAAACCGCCGACGCCTACCTGCAGCTGCGCTACCAGGAACGCCGCCTGGCCCAGGCCGAAGCCGACGCCGCCTCCCGCGCCGCCACCGCGGAACTCACCCGCAAGCTCGGCAGCGCCGGCTTCAACGCCCCTGCCGACGTGGCCCTCGCCAGCGCCAGCGCCGCCGACGGCGCCGCCTCAGTGGCCGAGCTGCGCGCCGCCCGCGACCGCCAGATCAAGGCCCTGGTCGCCCTCACCGGGCTCGACGAGGCCGGCCTGCGCCAACGCCTCGCCAGTGCCAGCGGGCGCTTCCCGACACCTGCCGCCTTCGCCATCGATGCGCTGCCGGCCCGCCTGCTCGCCCAACGCCCCGACGTGGCCGCCGCCGAACGGGATCTCGCCGCCGCCAGCGCGGCCATCGGCAGCGCCGCCGCCGACCGTTATCCACGCCTGACCCTGACCGGCTTCTTCACCCCGCTACGCCTCAATACCAACGGCCAGCGCAGCTCCGCCACCACTTGGTCGATCAGCCCCACGCTGGCCATGCCGCTGTTCGACGGTGGCCGCATCGCCGCCAACGTGGAGGCTGCCCGCGCCGACTACGCCGCTGCCGAAGCCGCCTACCGCCAGGCCGTGCGCACCGCGGTCAGCGAAGTCGAGCAAGCCCTTGTGCGCCTCGACGCCGCCGCCACCCGCGAGGCGGACGTACGCCGCGCCGCCGCCGGCTACCGCCAGGCCTACGGCGCAACAGAGGCCCGCCAGCGCGCCGGCTTCGCCAGCCTGCTCGAACTCGAAGACGCCCGCCGCACCCTGCTCGCCGCCGACACCACGGTGGCCGGCTGGGAGCAGGAACGAGCCTCGGCCTGGATCGCCCTGTACCGAGCCATCGGCGGCGGCTGGTCCGCCACCGACACCGCCGCCCCCCAAGCCCCTCAAGCCCCCTCCCCGGACGACGCCCGATGATGTCCCTCCGCGCCCCCCTCATGGCCAGCCTGCTGGCCGGCCTGCTGACCGCCTGCTCCTCGGAAACCCCGCCGCCCGAAGCGGCCAAGCCCGCTGCCGGGCCCGCCAAGCCGGCCCTCGCCGTCACCACCGTCAGCCCGGAAGGCCGCGAGCTGCCGCGCGGGCTGGTCGCCAACGGCAGCGTCGCCGCCTGGCAGGAAGCCTCCATCGGCGCCGAGTCCGGCGGCCTCCGTCTTGCCGACGTGAAGGTCAATGTGGGCAGCCCGGTCAAGCGCGGCGAACTCCTCGCCGAGTTCGCCGCCGACGTGCCCCTCGCCGAACAGGCCCAGGCCCGCGCCAGCCTTGCCGAGGCGGAAGCCGCGCTGCAGGAGGCCCGCGCCAACGCGGCCCGGGCCCGCTCGGTGGAAGCCAGCGGCGGCCTCAGCCCCCAGCAGATCCAGCAATACCTGACCGCCGAGGCCACCGCCGACGCGAGACGCCAGGCCGCCCGCGCCAGCCTTGCCAGCGCCGAGCTGCGCGTGCGCCACACCCGCGTGGTGGCCAGCGACGACGGCGTGATCTCCTTCCGCGCCGCCGGCGCCACCGTCGGCGCGGTGGTGCCCCAGGGCCAGGAACTGTTCCGCCTGATCCGCCAGCAGCGCCTCGAATGGCGGGCCGAAGTCCCGGCCGCCGAGCTGGCCCGCGTCCGTGTCGGCCAGCCGGTGCAGCTCACCGCCCCCGGCGGCGAGCGGGTCACCGGCACGGTGCGCACGCTCGCCCCCACCGTCGATGTGCAGAGCCGCAACGCGCTGGTCTATGTGGATCTGCCGGCCGCCGCCGGCAAGGGCGTCAATGCGCCCTTCAAGGCCGGCATGTTCGCCCGCGGCGAGTTCGCGCTGGCCGCCAGCCGCGGCCTGACCCTGCCGCGCCAGGCGGTGGCCTTGCGCGACGGCTTCAACTATGTGTTCCGCATCGGCGACGGCAACCGCGTCGTGCAGACCAAGGTCGAGGTCGGCCGGCGTGACGGCGAACGCGTCGAGATCCTCTCCGGCCTGCCCGCAGACGCGCGGGTGGTGGCCAGCGGCGCCGGCTTCCTCGACGACGGCGATCTGGTCCAGGTGACGGCCCCCGCCCCCCAGGCCCCGAGCAAGTGAGCGGCACGCCATGAACTTTTCCGCCCTGTCGATCCGCAACCCGGTCCCGGCGATCCTGCTCTTCATCCTGCTCAGCCTGGCCGGCCTGCTGGCCTTCAAGAGCACCGGTGTGCAGGACTTCCCGGACATCGAGCTGCCGGTGGTCACCGTCAAGGCCAGCCTGCCCGGCGCCGCCCCTGGCACGCTGGAGACCGAGGTCGCCCGCAAGCTCGAGAACAGCATCGCAACCCTCGCCCAGATCAAGCGCATGCACACCACCATCCTCGACGGCGAGGTCACGGTGGCCATCGAGTTCGAGTTGGAGAAGAACGCCAACGAGGCCGAGACCGAAGTCCGCGCCGCGGTCAGCCGGGTGCGCGCCGACCTGCCCGCCGACGTGCGCGACCCGGTGGTCGCCAAGATCGTCACCGCCGGCCGGCCCCTCGGCGCATGGACGATCCGCGCCGACACCCACGACGAGGAATCCCTCAGCTGGCTGGTGGACGACGCGGTCACCCGGCGCCTGCTGGCGGTCAAGGGCGTCGGCGCGGTGAAGCGCCTCGGCGGCGTCAGCCGCGAGGTGCGCATCGAGCTCGACGCCGAACGGATGGCTGCTCTCGGCGTCAGCGCCGCCGATGTATCGCGCCAGCTGCGCCGTGCCCAGCAGGAAGCCCCCGGCGGCCGTGGCGATGTGGGCGGCGGCGAACAGGCCGTGCGCACCATCGCCACGGTGGCCAGCGCCCGCGACCTGGGCGCCATCGACATCCCGCTGTCCGAAGGGCGCAGCGTGCGCCTCGAGCGTATCGCAAAGATCAGCGACACCATTGCCGAGCGCCGTTCCGTGGCCCTCTTCGACGGCAAGCCGGTGGTCGGCTTCGAGGTCTCGCGCACCAAGGGCGCCAGCGAGATCACCGTCGCCGCCGGCGTCGCCAAGGCCATCGCCGAACTGGAAGCCGCCCATCCCGGCGTGCACTTCGCCCACGCCTACAACAATGTCGCCCCGGTACAGGAGAACTTCGATGGCTCCATGCAGCTCCTCTACGAGGGCGCATTGCTGGCGGTACTGGTGGTCTGGTGGTTCCTGCGCGACTGGCGTGCCACCCTGGTCGCCGCGCTGGCCCTGCCCCTGTCGGTGATCCCCACCTTCCTCGGCATGGCCTGGTTCGGCTTCACCCTCAACACCGTCACGCTGCTGTCGCTGGCGCTGGTGGTCGGCATCCTGGTGGACGACGCGATCGTCGAGATCGAGAACATCGCCCGCCACCTGCGCATGGGCAAGACGCCACTGCAAGCCGCCATGGAGGCCGCCGACGAGATCGGCATGGCGGTCATCGCCACCACCTTCGCGCTGGTTGCGGTGTTCCTGCCCACCGCCTTCATGGCCGGCATCGCCGGCAAGTTCTTCAAGCAGTTCGGATGGACCGCAGTGCTGGCCATCCTCGCCTCCCTGGTCGTCGCCCGCCTGCTGACGCCGATGATGGCGGCCTACTTCCTGAAGCCCGTCGCCCACGGCGAAGTACCCGAGCGGCGCCTGATGCGCGGCTACATGGCCTCGATGGAGTGGTGCCTGCGTCACCGCTTCCTGACCCTGCTCGGCGCGATCGGCTTCCTGGTCGGCTCGGTGATGCTGATCCCGCTGCTGCCGACCGGCTTCGTGCCGCCCGCCGACCGTGCCCAGACCCTGGTCAACGTGGAGCTCCCGCCCGGCAGCACGCTGAAGGAAACCTGGACGGCCGCCGAACAGGCCCGCCAGGCCCTCGCCGTGATGCCCGACGTGAAGGCCGTGCTCAGCTCGGTGGGCGGCGGCGCAGCCGGCGACGGCTTCAACCCCGGTGCCGCCGCCGAGGTTCGCCGCGCGGTGCTCACCGTAACCCTCAGTCACCGCACCGAGCGCCACCGCAACCAGCAGGCCGTCGAGATGGAAATGCGCCAGCGCCTCGCCGTGCTGCCAGGCATGCGCATCACCGTCGGGCCGGCCGATTCGGGCGTCAAGATGCTGCTGGTGCTGAAGAGCGACGACCCGGCCACGCTGGCCATCGCCGCCCAGGCCGCCACCCGCGACCTGCGCACCCTGCAGGGCATCGGCAACATCACCTCCAGCGCCAGCCTGGTGCGCCCGGAAGTGGTGATCCGCCCCGACTTCGCCCGCGCCGCCGACCTGGGCGTGACCGCCGAGGCCATCGCCGACACGATCCGCATCGCCACCGCCGGCGACTACGACGTCGGCCTCGCCAAGCTCAATCTGGAGCGCCGCCAGGTGCCGATCCGCGTGCGCCTGCCGGACATTGAGCGGGCCGACCTGGCCGCCATCGGCCGCCTGCAGGTGCCCGGCCGGAACGGCCCGGTGTTCCTCGCCAACGTAGCGGACATCGCGATGGACAGCGGCCCGGCCCAGGTGAACCGCCTCGACCGCAGCCGCAACGTGACCCTCGAAGTGGAGCTCGGCCAGCGCGAACTCGGCTCGGTATACCAGGAAGCCCTGGCCCTGCCCGGCCTGGCCAAGCTGCCGCCCGGCGTGACGCTGGCCGACTCCGGCGACACGGAAGTCATGCAGGAACTGTTCGGCAGCTTCGGGCTGGCGATGGGTATCGGCGTGCTGTGCATCTACATGGTGCTGGTGCTGCTGTTCGGCGGCTTCACGCAGCCGGTGACCATCCTGGCGGCCCTGCCGCTGGCCATCGGCGGCGCCTTCGTGGCGCTGCTGGTCACCCACAACAGCTTCTCGATGCCGTCCCTGATCGGCCTCCTGATGCTGATGGGCATCGTCACCAAGAACTCCATCCTGCTCGTCGAATACGCCATCGAGGCCCGCCACGGCCGCGGTGGCACGCCGCTCAGCCGCCACGACGCGCTGGTGGATGCCTGCCGCAAGCGTGCCCGCCCGATCGTCATGACCTCGCTGGCGATGGGCGCCGGCATGCTGCCAATCGCCCTCGGCCTCGGCGCCGACCCAAGCTTCCGCGCGCCGATGGCCACGGCGGTGATCGGCGGCCTGATCAGCTCGACGCTGCTGAGCCTGCTGGTAGTGCCGGCGGTGTACACCTACGTGGACGACATCGAAGGCTTGCTGGCCCGCGTCCTGCGCCGTTCCACGCCAAGCACGCAGCCAGAATGAATTGCCACGGACTTCGATTGGGATTAGCCTAAGTCGGGAACAAGTGGCGACAACAAACCTCCAACCTGCTTACCAATCTTCGATAACGCCATTCATTGGGAGAAAACCATGAGCGACGCACAAGTGACCAAAGACAAACTCGTCTCCGACTTCAAGGCTGTAGTGGCCGACACCGAAGAGTTGCTCAAGCTGACCGCCGGCCAGGCCGGCGACAAGGTCGCGGACGTCCGTGCCCGCCTCGGCGACAAGCTGACCAGCGCCAAGTACAAGCTGCAGGACCTGGAAGCCGCGGTCGTGCAGAAGACCAAGGCAGCCGCCCGCGCCACCGACGACTACGTGCATGACAACCCCTGGAAGGCCGTCGGCGTCGCAGCCGGCGTAGGCTTCCTGCTGGGCCTGCTGGTCAATCGCCGCTAAACCCGGTTGCGCATGAGCGATTCCGCGCCCTCGCGCCTCGGCGAGTCCCTGAAGGGCCTCGCCGATTCGGGTCTGGCCACCGTCCAGACCCGCCTCGAACTCTTCGCGGTCGAGCTGAAAGAAGAGAAGCTGCGTGCCGGCAGCTTCCTTTTCGACACCGTGCTCGCCGCGCTCTTCATCGGCTTCGGCTTCGTCTTCCTGCTGGCTTTCCTGACCGTGCTGTTCTGGGACAGCCACCGCCTGCTGGCCCTCGGCCTCGCCACCACCGGGTTGTTCGCCGCCGGCGTGTGGGCTGCCACCCGGGCCGCCGCGCGGCTGCGTGCCGGCTCGCGCCTGTTCGCCTCCAGCCTGGCCGAACTGGCCCAGGATCGGGAAGCCCTGCGGCCGAAAGAATGAATCCCGAACTCGTCGAACTCGCGCTGCGCAAGCAGCGCCTGCAGATCCGCTGCAGCGAACAGCGCGACGCGCTGATCCACCACGCCCAGGCCTTTGCGCCGGTGCTGCACGGCGTCGACCGCATCGGCGACGGCCTGCGCTGGGCCCGCCACAACGCCCCGCTGCTGAGCGGCATCGCGGTGTTCACGCTGGTCATCCGACCCCGCGCGGCAATCCGCTGGGCCCGCCGCGGCTGGCTCGGCTGGCAGCTGCTGCGCCGCGTCCGCAACCTGATTCCCTGACTTCCACCGCCATCGCCATGACCACCACCGTCGACCTCGAGGAAATCCGCCGGGCCCGCGAAGAAGCCGACTGCCTGTGCACACCGGCCGAAGTGGACGCCGCCCTCAACCAGCTCGCCGCCGACATCACCGTCCGCCTGCAGGACAAGAACCCGCTGGTCTATGTAGTGATGAACGGCGGCCTGATCCTCGCCGGCCGCCTGCTACCGCGCCTGCCTTTCCCGCTGGAACTGGCCTACCTGCACGCCACCCGCTACGGCCACGCACTGCAGGGCACCCTGCTCGACTGGCGCGTGCGCCCAACCCAGGACCTGCGCGACCGCACGGTGCTGGTGCTCGACGACATCCTCGACGAAGGCCACACGCTGGCCGCCATCATCGACTACCTGAAGCAGGAAGGCGCCCGCGAAGTCCATTCGGCGGTGCTGGTGCACAAGGTCCACGACCGCAAGGCCTACCCCGGCATGCGCGCCGATTTCACCGGCCTCGACGTGGCCGACCGCTTCCTCTTCGGCGGCGGCATGGACTACAAGGGCTACTGGCGCAATGCGCCAGGCATCTACGCACTGAAGGGCCACTGAACCGCTAGAACCGACCGCTGGGCCTGTGGGCTGGGCCTGTGGGGGCGAATTCATTCGCCCGCGGTGGTCGCGCCACGTGCGGAGAGCGAATGAATTCGCCCCCACGGGGATCTCCACCGTACCAGGGAGGCGGGAGCCCCCTCATGGCGGCTCAGCCGCCCTTCACCAGTACCGCCATCGCGCGGCGCCAGCCATCGGCGGCCTCCGGGCCGGCCTCGGCGAAAACCTTCTCCAGCATCTCCATCTGCGTTCCCGACAACTGCGCCTCCAGCGCCGCCCCTTCGGCGGTGAGCTGCAGGCGCTTCACGCGCCGGTCGTTATCAGCCGCCGCGGTTCCCACTAGGCCATCGTCCACCAGCTGGCGCAGCGGCGCATGCAGCGCCTGCTTGCTGACCCCCAATGTGGTCAGCAGCGCATTCACGGCGATCCCCGGATTGCGCCCAACGAAATACAGGATGCGGTGATGCACGCGGCCGAGACCACGCTGGGCCAGGATATCGTCCGGCGGCGCGGTGAAGGCCCGATAGGCGAAGTAGAACAGTTCGATGGCCTCGCGGAGCTCGGCCTGGCGATTTAGGTCAATCATGTTGACATTATTCCGGAAGAAGCTCAGGATTTATAGGTCAATATTATTGACTTAATTCTTTCTGGAGACTTCCATGCCGACTACCCCGCCCCCGCGCCTGCCGACCTCCCTTTCCGCCCGTGTGCACGATCTGCACCCGTCGCCGATCCGGGAGATCCTGGCCGTCGTAGGGCGCCCCGGCATGATCTCCTTCGCTGGCGGGCTGCCGGCCGCCGAGACCTTTCCCGAACTCGGTCTCGCCGCGCCTGCCGAGGCCCTGCAATACGGCCCTACCGAAGGTGATCCGCAGCTGCGCGCGCGCATTGCCGAAGAACTCGGCCGTCGTGGCCTTGACTGCGGTCCGGAACGCATCCTCGTGTTGTCCGGTTCCCAGCAAGGCATCGACCTGGTCGGCAAGCTGTTCGTCGATGCGGGCACGCCGGTGGCCGTCGAATCACCCACTTACCTAGCCGCGCTGCAGGTGTTCCGCTTTTTCGGCGCGCGCTTCGTACCCTTCACCGCGGTCGAGGTCAATGCCGCCGCCTTCCGTGACAGCAAGCCGGCGCTGGCCTACGCCATCCCGACCTTCCAGAACCCGACCGGGTATTGCTACAGCACCGCCGAACGGCAGGCGCTCGCCGCAGCCTGCGGCGAAGCCGGCGTGCCGCTGTTCGAGGACGATCCCTACCGCGACCTGGTCTACGACACCTGCGAACGGCGTCCGGTGTGCGCATCGCTGACGGACAGCCCATGGATCTACCAGGGCTCCTTCTCGAAGAGCCTGGCGCCGGGCCTGCGCCTGGGCTTCCTGGCCGCCTCCCCTGACCTGTTCCCCTACCTGGTGCGCCTCAAGCAAGCCGCCGACCTGCACAGCAACCGCCTCAGCCAATGGCTGGTGCTGCAGCAGCTGGAATCGCCGACGCGGGCCGAACGCCTCGCCGGGCTGGCCGACTTCTACCGCCACAAGCGCGACCTGTTCGCGGCGGCGCTGGAACGCCATTTCGGCGCCCTGGCGAGCTGGAGCGTGCCCAAGGGCGGCCTGTTCTTCTGGCTGCAGCTGCAACGCCGCATCGACACCCGCAAGCTGCTACCGTTGGCCATCGAGGAGGGTGTCGCCTTCATGCCCGGCGAAGCCTTCTATCCGGACGCGCCGGAGGCCACCGGCACGCTGCGCCTCAACTTCAGCCACGCCGGCGAAGATGAAATAGACCGCGGTCTGGCCCGGCTGGCCGAACTGGTCGCCCGCCATCCACTGTGAGACCTTCTCCCCGGCAGCGCCGGGGAGATCTACTGGCAGACGGGATCAAACGTACGTATCGATCGTCCGTCCGATGCTCCCCACCACGCTTTTCACCTTATTCACATCGGATACCACCTCGCCCACCACCGCGGCAACTCCACTTCCAATGGTCTTTCCAGCCTGGATTAAATCCCCCTCTATTTCCTTTACACCTCCGACAACCGCGTCACGCATTGGCTTATAGGCGGCAAGTCCCACCGTCGCCATTGTGGTTTCAATCATGCTCATGATTCACTCCTTTATATTCGGAATACCCGCGAGCATCGGAAAAGGCAGTCCGTTTATCCCGGGCCATTTGGATAACGGCCGACATCCAGGATCATTTACGCCCCTTTACCAAACTTAGCACTCGAATAACCTCATTAACCGGCCAATTGGATAGATTAAAAGAAAGACCATCCACGAATCGATCCATCGATAATGAAGCGAATTGCCCTGTATGCCGGTGCAAGCATTGCCTGTGCATTCGAGATCGCCGGCTGCGCCTCGTCCGCGCCGGTCGTAGCCCAACCGACGCGCATCCGTGCTCCGATCATCACCGCCAACCTGGAGAGCAATCCGGGCGCACTCTTCCAGCCCAGCCGCGCCATGCTGCTGTTCGAGGAACATACCGCCAGCCGCGTCGGCGATTCGCTCAAGATCAGCATTGCCGACAGCCTCAGCGGCAACAGCAAATCCACCGCCACCGCCACCCGGGATTCGTCGATCAGCCAGCAAGGTCCCGGTGCATTGCCCTCCATGGGTGGCCTCCTGAAAGAGCTCTTCGAATACAGCGGCACGGCCTCCGGTTCCAGCAACCTGAAAGGCAACGGCCAGCTCAACATGGCCAATACCCTCAATGCCACGGTGATGGTGTCGGTCATCGAGGTACTGCCGAACGGCTACCTCGTGGTAGCCGGGGAAAAGACCCTGGCGGTCGCCGGCAACAACACGACCCTGCGCCTTTCCGGCGTCGTGAACCGCCGCGACATCCGCCCTGGCAACGTGGTTGCCTCGAACGACGTGGGCGAGGCGCGCATCGAACAGCTGGTCAACGGCATGATCGCCGACACCACCTCGCGCAATACTGTCCAGCGCTTCTTTGCCAACCTGATGGCCGTCTGGTAGGCCCGGAGCCTCAACGCACGAACAGCTTGTCCACCAGCGGAGCCACCTTCTTGCGCGTCGCCTTCCAGCGGTCGTAGCCCAGGTCATCGATCTGGTAACTCGAACTGGCCAGCACCGAGCCGTTCCGGCGCAGGGAAAGGGATAAGGAAGTGATATACGGTGCGTATTCGTCGCCGAGCACGGGCTTTCCCCATTCGACCCGCGCCACATAATGAAGCATCGCCAGACAGGAATTAGGCGCCATGCCCACGTCGTACACCCGGCTATCGACTTTCAGGCGCTTCAATTCACTCTGCACGGCCGGAACCAGATCCTCGATGGGGACCTGTGGATTCCATTCGATGCATACCGACGCCGGCACGGAATAATCGCGGGCAAAGTCCGAATTAGACGGAATGGGGGAAAGGGAGGCCATGGTGGTAATGGCCGAGCTGATTACCTGCATGGCCTCGGCGGTGGGCGTGGGCGTCATGATCATGCAGCCCGGAATGGACACAGCCGCCATGCAGAGCATCAGACATCTGAAGACATTCACCGCCTATTCCCGGAATCCCATTTCACGATGGGGCGCACTCTAGCAGCCGGGAAATAGCGGCTCCGGGGATTTACGCGAAATTACCCTATTTCCGCCTTCTTTACCCTCGCAAGGCAATCAGGCGCCGAACAAGGCAGCACTGGCAGCCGGATTGGACGGGAAATAGAAATGCACATAGGAGGCGGTCACACGGCCCAGCCGATAGATCGCCTCGCCGTCCTTGCCACCGCGCAGGCTGCTGGCACGGGTCAGGGGCGGCAGCGGCGTCTCGCTCTTCGAGTAGTGGAAGGTGTGGCCGGTGAGCCGCCCTTCCGGCAACTCCGCCACCTGCGTGCCGAGGGCCGCCAGCCGCGCCTGCATGCGCGTGTGCCCGGGCAGCACGGCGGAACCGGGGAAGGTCGTGCCTTCCTTGTCGGTGATGGTCTCGAACAGGCTCATCATGCCGCCGCATTCGGCCAGCAGCGGCTTGCCGGCCGCCACGTGGGCATGCAGGTCGGCCTGCCAGCGCGCATTGGCGGCCAGTGCCTCGGCATGCAGCTCGGGATAACCGCCGGGCAGCCACAGCGCGTCACAGGCCGGCAAGGCATCGCCGGCCAGCGGCGAGAAGAAGCTGACCTCGGCGCCGAGCTCCGCCAGCGTATCCAGGTTGGCCGGGTAGATGAAGCCGAAGGCCGCGTCGCGGGCGACGGCGATGCGCCGGCCGCGCAGGGCCGCGTCCACCGGCGGACGGGCGACGGCCGGAAAGCTCACCGGCGGCGGCAGGTCGGCCGCACCGGTGCGCGCCAGGTGGTCGGCCAGGCGATCGAGGCGCGCGTCCAGGTCGGCGATCTCCGCCGCCTGCAGCAGGCCCAGGTGGCGTTCCGGCAGCGCCGCATCGGCGTCCCGCGGCAAGGCGCCGTACCAGGCAATGCCGGGCCCCAGGCTGTCCTGCAGCAGCTTGGCGTGGCCTTCGCTGCCCACATGGTTGGCCAGCACCCCCGAGAACGGCAGGTCCGGCTGCCAGGTGGCGAGGCCATGCACCAGCGCGCCGAAGGTCTGCGCCATGGCCTTGGCGTCGATCACCGCCATCACCGGAATGCCGAAGCGGCGCGCGATGTCGGCGCCGGACGGCGCACCGTCGAAGAGGCCCATGACCCCTTCGACGAGGATCAGGTCAGCCTCCTGCGCAGCCGCGTGCAGACGCCAGGCGGCGTCTTCCGCGCCGCACATGCCCAGGTCCAGGTTGTACACCGGCGCCCCGCTGGCCACCGCGTGGATCTGCGGGTCTAGGAAGTCCGGACCACACTTGAAGACCCGCACCTTGCGCCCCTGGCGGGTGTGCAGGCGGGCCAGCGCGGCGGTGACGGTGGTCTTGCCCTGGCCGGAGGCCTGGGCCGCGACGAACAGGGCCGGACAGGCGGCCGCGCTCATTCCTTCACCTCCGGGTGGAACCAGGCCAGACGCGACTGCAGGCTGACCACGTCGCCGACGATGGTCAGCGCCGGCGGCGTGATGCCGGCCGCCTTCACGGCCTCGGCCAGATTGGCCAGGTCGGACGTCACCACCCGCTGGGCCTTCGTCGTGCCGCGCCGCACCACCGCCGCCGGCGTCGTCGCCGGCAGGCCGTGGGCGACCAGTTGGGCGCAGATCGTCGCCAGCTGGGTGATACCCATGTAGAACACCAGGGTCTGCTTGCGGCGGGCCAGCATCTCCCAGTCCAGGTCCACCGAGCCGTCCTTCAGGTGGCCAGTGACGAAGATGCACGACTGCGCGAAATCCCGGTGGGTCAGCGGAATCCCCGCGTAGGCGCCGATGCCGGCTGCCGCGGTGATGCCGGGGATCACCTCGAAGGGCACGCCGGCCTTCACCAGTTCTTCCACTTCCTCGCCGCCGCGCCCGAAGATGAAGGGATCGCCGCCCTTCAGGCGCACCACCCGCTTGCCCTCCTGGGCCAGGCGCACCAGCAGCGCATTGATGCCTTCCTGCGGCAGCGCGTGGTTGGAAGCCTTCTTGCCCACGTAGATGCGTTCGATGGTGGTCGGCACGCAGTCGAGCACCTCCTTGCTGACGAGGTTGTCGTAGACCAGCACGTCCGCCTCAAGGAGCAGGCGGAAGGCACGCAGCGTCAGCAGCTCGGGATCGCCGGGGCCGGCGCCGACCAGGTAGACCCAGCCCGGCCTGGCCGGGGAACGTTCGCGGGGAAGAGAGGCAGCAGGCACGTCAGCGCTCCACGGTCGAAAGTTTCAGGATAGTGCCGGCTTGCGCCACAGGGCCAGGCGCACCGGCGCGCTGGGCGTGAAACGCAGGCGCCCGGCCACCGTCTCGCCGCGGGACAGGCTCAGTTCCTGCCAGGCCTCGGCGGGCACCTGGGCGGCGAAGGCCAGCAGGTCGGCGCGGGCCTGGTCGTCCTCGGCGCTGGCCACCAGGCGTCCGCCCGGCGCCAGGCGTGCCCACGCAGCGGCCAGCCAGTCACCAAGCCCCACACCGCCGCGGATGAACACCGCCTCCGGGGCCGGCCATTCACGACAACGCAGCGGCGAGGCGCTGCCGATCGCCGACAGGTTGTCACCCACCCCGGCCAGCGGAATGGTCATCCCCAGCAAGCTCGGCTCCATGCCCACCGCGCGCACCCGCGCCGTCGGCACCGCACGCGCCCATTCGAGGGCCAGGCTGGCTTCACCGTCGGAGATCACCCAGCCGGTTTCCCATGCAGCCGGCTGCAGCCAGGCCAGCGCCAGGGTGCGCACCGCCAGCGGCAGCGCGTCGGGGGCCCCTTCGCCAAGGGCCGCGTCGGACAGACCGGGCAGCTCGGCAAACAGCCCGCTCGACGGCCCCGTCGCGACGATCAGCACCGCCCGCGGATCGAAGGCCTCGCGCAGCTCGACCAGTTCGGAGGCCAGCCAGGCTCGCGCCTGCAACTGACCGGAGAAGTATTCGCAGACCCACACCCGCGCGCCGGCAAAGCCGCTGTCCAGCAGCAGGCGCGCCACGGCCACCGGCGTCGCCGCATCGGCGATCGGCAGGGCCAGCAGGCGATGGGCGCGCAACTGGCCGCGCAGCGTCGCCAGCGGCGCCCGGCGCAGGTCCACCACCGACACGATCTCCGCCGACAAGCCCAGCGCGGCGCAAGCCGCCTGCACACGCCCGACACCGGGCAGCACGCGCACATGGGCCGGGCCCAGTTCGGCCAGCAGTTCGGGAGCCGGACCGTCGCCGGCACCGTCACCGGTCACCACCAGCACGCTGCCGGCATGGCCGATCACCCGCAGATCCACGTGGGCCGACTCGGCGGCGCACAGCTGCTGCGGCACATTCAGTTCAAGCCCGGCCAGGCGATCCAGCGCATCGGCGGTACCCAGCACGACCCGCGCATTGCGTAGCGCCGCCAGCGCCTCGGACGACAGCACCGGCGGCACGTCCAGGCCGAGGCTGACGACGGTCAGTGGAGCCAGTTCGGCGGCTGCGGCTACGGGTTCTGCCACAGGCTCGCCCTCGGTGGCCATCGACGGTTCAACGGCATCGATACCGGCGTCGGCGGGCGCAGCGGTGGGCGCTTCGCCCTCCACCTCGGCAAGCGTCTCCGCTACCGCAGGCAGGGCCTCGCCGACCTCGTCTTCGATCGAGGCTTCGCCGGCCTTGTTATCGCGGCGCTCACCCTGGCCGTTCCGTTCACCACGACCACGTCGGCGCTTGCGCTTGCGCCGCGGGCCGGCCGGCGCGTCCACTTCTTCATCTTCGGCCAGCAGCTGGGACGTCTCATCCTCCCCGGTCGCCCCATCGGCGGCAACCGACTGCTCGACGGGCGCATCCGACAACACCGGTTCAGGTGCCGGTTCGGCCTCGACCGCTTGCAGCGGCACCACCGGCGTGACGACCTCGACCGGCACAGCTTCAGGTTCGGGTGCCGCAGGCGCTTCCGCGACGGACGGTTCGGCAGCAGACACCGACTCGACCGCCAGCGGTGCGACATCGACCACCGCGTCAACCGCCGCAAAGAGGTCGGCAGTCGTCTCGACGACAACCGGCGCCTCGGCCTTCGGCTTGCGCGGTGGGCGCTTGGCGCGGGGCTTGGCCGGCTTCTTGGCGGCAGGCGCTTCAGCGGCTTCCGCAACGACAGGAGCCGCCTCGGCAGCGGGGGCTTCGGCCACGACGTCGGCTTTCTTGCGCGAGGTCCGGGCCGGGGCCTTGCGGCGGGCCGGCTTGGCAGGCGCCTCCGCGTCCGCCGGTTCAGCCGGCGGAACGAAATTCTGTTCTTCGCTCATGTTCTGGCGGCCATGCCCATGCACGACCGGAAAAACGGGGGACGCAGGATAGCACGAAGCCTTTTGCGGCCGCGGACAGGGACAAAACTGATGCGGCTCAAGGCTGGTCCGATAAGAAATACCCCTAATGAAAATAAGGAAAAGTAATATTCAAAACCTTAAACCACGAAGGGATATTCGATGCACCACAAATCCATCCTGGCCCTGGCCCTCGCCGCCTTTGCGATCAGCACGCCGGTCCTGGCCGACGATCACGGCGGCCCGGTTGCCCCCAAACCCTATACCACCGGCGCCACCCTCACCAAGGCGGTGCAAGCCAGCATCACGCCGGACAAGGCGCTGGAAATCCTGAAGGCCGGCAACGCCCGCTTCGCCGCCGACAAGCCTCTCAAGCGCAATCTCAAGGCGCGGGTCCAGGCCACCGCTCTCGGCCAGTTCCCGTTCGCCAGCGTGGTCGGCTGCATCGACTCCCGCGCATCGCCTGAAGTGGTCTTCGACCAGAGCGTCGGCGACATCTTCGCCGCCCGCGTGGCCGGCAACACGGTCAACGAGGACATCCTCGGCAGCCTCGAATACGCCTCCAAGGTGGCCGGTTCGCGCCTGGTGGTGGTCCTCGGCCACACCGGCTGCGGCGCCATCAAGGGCGCCTGCGACGACGTGAAGCTCGGCAACCTGACCAGCCTGCTGGCCAAGTTCAAGCCGGCCGTCGCCGCCGCCTCCACCGCCGGCGAGCACAATTCCCACAACCACGCGTTCGTGGACGAGGTGACCGAGCTCAACGTGAAGCAGGTCGTCCAACGCATCCGCGAACAGAGCCCGATCCTCAAGGGCCTGGAGGACGAAGGCAAGATCAGGATCGTCGGTGCCCTGTACGACACCAGCAGCGGCAAGGTGAGCTGGTACTGAGCTGCGGGCGGGCGGAAGGGAATACTGCAGCACATCCTGTAGTACCCCTTGTGGTACCCCTTCTTGTGAGGGCGAATGAATTCGCCCCCACAGGTTCATCCCCTGCAGGAGCAGATGGAGCATTTTCAGCTCCATGCGCCGAGGCCCGCTTGCGCGGGCCTCGGGGTTTCAGCGGAGCGAAGACTACTTACAGCAGCACGCGCTCGATGCCGCCGCTGTTGGCCTTGGCCACGTAGTCGGCCATCCAGTTCTCGCCGAGGATGTGCTTGGCCATCTCGACGACGATGTAGTCGGCGTCCACGCCGCCGGCATCGTTGGTGTAGCGCGACAGGCCCTGCAGGCAGCTCGGGCAGGAGGTCAAGATCTTCACCTGGGCGGTGGCGTCGGCGCCGCGCAGCTTCTCGGCGCCCTTCTCGATCTCTTCCTGCTTGCGGAAACGCACCTGCGTCGAGATGTCCGGGCGGGACACCGCCAGCGTGCCGGATTCGCCGCAGCAGCGGTCGGACAGGTCGACCCGCGTGCCCATCAACTCGTTGGCCACCTTGATGCCGGAATGAACCTTCATCGGGGTGTGGCAGGGCTCGTGGTACATGTAGCGGGTACCGGTGATGCCGTCGAGCTTGAGGCCCTTCTCCATCAGGTACTCGTGGATGTCGAGCAGCCGGCAGCCCGGGAAGATCTTCTCGAACTGGTACTTCTGCAGCTGGTCCATGCAGGTGCCGCAGGACACGATCACCGTCTTGATATCGAGATAGTTGAGCGTGTTGGCGACCCGGTGGAACAGCACCCGGTTGTCGGTGGTGATCTGCTGGCCCTTCTCATCCTCGCCGGCCGACGACTGCGGGTAGCCGCAGCACAGGTAGCCCGGCGGCAGCACGGTGGTGGCGCCGACCTGGTAGAGCATGGCCTGGGTGGCCAGGCCGACCTGGCTGAACAGACGCTCGGAACCACAACCCGGGAAGTAGAACACCGCGTCCGACTCGTCGCGCTTGACCTGCGGGTTGCGGATCACCGGGACGATGGTGTCGTCCTCGATGTCCAGCAGCGCACGCGACGTGCGCTTCGGCAGGCCGCCCGGCATCGGCTTGTTGATGAAGTGGATCACCTGGGCCTTGATGGTCGGCTTGCCGAGGGTTGCCGGCGGATGCTGGACCTGGTCCTGGATCAGGCCGAGGGACTTGCCGACCGCGTGGCCGAGGCGCTGGGCCTTGTAGCCGAGGCCGATCATGCCGGCACGGATGGTCTTGATGGTTGCCGGATCGGTAGCGGTCAGGAAGGCCATCGCCGCGGCCTTGCCCGGGTTGAAGGACCGCTTGCCCTGCTCGCGCAGCAGGTTGCGCATCTTGATCGACACGTCGCCGAAGTCGATGTCCACCGGACACGGCTTCTCGCACTTGTGGCACACCGTGCAGTGGTCAGCCACGTCCTCGAACTCTGCCCAGTGGGCCAGCGACACGCCGCGGCGGGTCTGCTCCTCGTACAGGAAGGCCTCGATCAGCAGCGA
Source organism: Pseudomonadota bacterium (assembly GCA_018241665.1). Classification (GTDB taxonomy): domain Bacteria; phylum Pseudomonadota; class Gammaproteobacteria; order Burkholderiales; family Rhodocyclaceae; genus Zoogloea. The sequence goes on along the minus strand of JAFEDK010000017.1, from coordinate 135,371 downwards.
GGTGCTGAGGATCTTGTTGCGCGGGCTGTACAGCAGGTTGGCGCGCGGCACGTGGGTCGAGCACACCGGCTTGCACTTGCCGCAGCGCAGGCAGTCCTTGATGTCATGGGAGATCTCGCCGATGGCGGTCTGTTCCATGATCAGGGACTCGTGGCCCATCAGGTTGAAGCTGGGCGTGTAGGCGTTGTCGAGGTTGCCGCCGCGCATCAACTTGCCGCGGTTGAAGCGGCCTTCCGGATCCACCTTCTTCTTGTAGTCCCAGAAGTTGGCCATCTCGGCGTCGGTCAGGTAGTCGAGCTTGGTGATGCCGATGCCGTGCTCGCCGGAGATCACGCCATCCAGCGAACGGGCCAGCTCCATGATGCGGTCGACGGCCTTGTTGGCGGTCTGCAGCATCTCGTAGTTGTCGGAGTTCACCGGGATGTTGGTGTGCACGTTGCCGTCGCCGGCGTGCATGTGCAACGCCACGAAGACGCGGCCGCGCAGCACCTGCTTGTGCAGCTTCTTGATGCCCTCGCGCACCGGACCGAACAGCTGGCCGTCGAAGATCTTGTCGAGGCGCGGCTTGAGTTCGGTCTTCCAGCTGGTGCGGACCGAGTAGTCCTGCAGGCGGTGGAACAACTTCGGGTTGGCGGCGCGGTTGCTCAGCTCGCCGGCGACGATGCCGTAGGACACAAAGCTCGGCTCGGCCAGTTCCAGCGGCGTGTCGAGGTTGTCGAGCAGCCATTCCCAGCGCAGGCGCACCGCCTCCACGTAGTTGATGGCAGCCTCGCGGCGGTCCCCGATCAGCTCGTCGCGGGAGATCGTCGCGTCGCCGGTATCCAGCGGCAGCTCGCCCTGCAGGTATTCCTTCAGCGCGTCGCACAGGGCCAGCTTGTTCTGCGTGGACAGCTCGATGTTGATGCGCTCGATGCCGTCGCAGTAGTCGCCCATGCGCGGCAGCGGGATCACCACATCCTCATTCACCTTGAAGGCGTTGGTGTGGCGGGAGATCGCCGCGGTGCGCGAGCGGTCGAGCCAGAACTTCTTGCGTTGCTCGGGGCTGACCGCGATGAAGCCTTCGGCACCTCGGGTGTTGGTCATGCGGATCACTTCGGAGGCGGCGGTCATCACCGCGGCTTCATCGTGGCCGACGATGTCGCCGATCAGCACCATCTTGGGCCGCCCGTGGCGCTTGGCCTTGGTGGTGTAGCCCACCGCCTTCACGTAGCGCTCGTCCAGGTGCTCCAGGCCGGCCAGCAGCACGCCGGCGGCGTTGCCGGCGCCGCCCGGCTTGAAGTAATCGGTGATCTCGACGATCGCCGGCACCGCCTCGCGAACCTGGCCGAAGAACTCCAGGCACACCGTGCGGGTCACCGGCGGCATCTTGTGCAGCACCCAGCGCGACGCCACGATCAGGCCGTCGGTGCCTTCCTTCTGCACGCCCGGCACACCGCCGAGGAACTTGTCGGTGACGTCCTTGCCGAGGCCGTCCTTGCGGCAGGCCGCGCCCGGCATCGTCAGGACTTCCTCGGACAGCAGCTTGTAGCTCTTGGCGTCGAAGCGCTTCAGGCGGAACTGGACGGTTTCCTGTTCGTGGATCTTGCCGAAGTTGTGGTTGAGACGCTCCACCTCCAGCCAGTTGCCGTCCGGCGTGACCATCTTCCACCAGGCCAGGTTGTCGAGCGCGGTACCCCACAGCACGGCCTTCTTGCCGCCGGCGTTCATCGCGATGTTGCCGCCGATGCACGACGCGCTGGCCGAGGTCGGGTCCACCGCGAAGACGCGGCCGGCCAGGGAGGCGGCTTCCGACACGCGGTCGGTGACGACGCCGGCGCCGGTGCGGATGGTCGCGTAGGGCTCGCTGTGGCCGGGCAGCACCACGTCCTCGACGGGACCCAGGTCGATCAGCTTTTCGGTATTGATGACCACCGATCTGGCGTCCAGCGGCACGGCGCCGCCGGTGTAGCCGGTACCGCCCCCACGCGGGATGATGGTCAGGCCGAGCTCGATACAGCTCTTCACCAGCGGCGCCATTTCCTCCTCGGTATCCGGGTAGAGGACCACGAAGGGGTACTCGACGCGCCAGTCGGTGGCGTCGGTCACGTGGGACACGCGGGCGTGGCCGTCGAAGCAGATGTTGTCCTTGCGGGTATGGCGGGCCAGCTCGTGGCGCACCTTCTTGCGCAGCTCGGCGGTGTCGTCGAACAGCTTGGCGAAGCGGTCCACCGCGGCGTTGGCAGCCTGCACCAGGCTCGCCACCTTGGCGCTGCGCTCCGGGTCCTCTTCGCTGGATTCCTCGCGGCGCTTCTCCACCTCGTGCAGGCGGTGGCGCAAGGCACCGATCAGCGCGCCGAGGCGGTCCCGGTTGCCGAGCAGATCGTCCTGCAGATAGGGATTGCGCTGGACGACCCACACATCTCCCAGCACCTCGTAAAGCATCCGCGCAGAGCGGCCGGTGACACGCTCGGTACGCAGGTCATCCAGCGTCCGCCAGGCCTCGGGGCCGAGCAGGCGAATGACGATCTCGCGATCCGAGAACGACGTGTAGTTGTAGGGAATTTCGCGCAGGCGTTGGGTCATGGAACACACCGGAACCGACAGGGGAACTGCCAATTGTATCCAATGGGAAGCAACGCCGGGGCGTCAAATCAATACCTTAACGCCCGTGGGGCCTTTGGCCAGCAGCTTTTCCGGTGGAACGGCCACCCCCGAAAAAGCACGAAGGCCAGTCCATCACGGCACTGGCCTCCGCCTCCCTTCGCGCCCGTCAGCGCCGGCTGTCAGCCGATCTGGCGGCCGTTGCGCCGGGTCGCCACCAGCAGCACCACGCCAATCCCCAGCAGCGCGACCGTGCCCGGTTCGGGGACACGCAGCGCCGCCAGCGCCAGCTCACCGGCGCGGGCCTGGACGATCTGGGTCGGATGGATGTCGTCGGCGAACACCGAAGTACTGCATGCCGGGGAGCCCGGCACGAGGCACGGATACACCCCGTTACTGAGACCGAAACGCGGGCCGCCGGCCTTCGTGTCATCGACGACCTCGGTGAGCAGGCCGAACAGGTCGAGCTCGGCGATATTCACGGCGAACAGCTGGCGCAGGCTGTCGAGGGTGGAGTCGAGCAAGGCGTCGTAGTACTTGCTGACCTCCGTCGCCACGGCCCCCTTGCCGCCGAGGTTCATCCGCGGCGTCAGGCCGAGGTCGGTGACGTTGGCGATCAGGAAATTCTGTGCGCCTGAGCCAATCAGATACTGCAGCGAACTGGTCAGGTTCACCAGCAAGCTGTTGGCCACCGAATGGCGAAAATCATAATCGGCCTGCGTGGTGCCACCGTTGGCCGCCAGGGCGTCGAGCAGATCGTTGGAACCGATGCCGATCACGTACAGGGCATTCGGGTCGGCGGTGCCTGCGTGGGTCGGAGCCCACTGGCCGAACACCTGGGCCAGCAGGCCGGTGCCGGGAGCTGCATGGCCATCCGCGCCGGACAGGGCGCCTGCCCAGGCATAGTTGTTGCCGCCCAGCTGCGAAGCCTTGGAATCAGCAGCGAGACCCAGGCCGGCAGCGACCCTCTCGGTCCACAGCGGCCCATCGGAAAACCGCCCGTTGTAATAGGGGGGAGGAGGAAAGGTCCCGCCGGTCACCTTGTAGACATTGCCGGTGTCCGACAGGCTGTCACCGAAGAAAAACACATTGGAGTAGCTTGCCTCGGCGGCAAAGCCCGTCATCGTGAGGCACAGGGCGGCAAGGCCGCGGCACAGTCGCTTGGACCAGGACATGGGGTTCCCCTTCTTGATTCGAGTTTTCGGTGGAAACCGGCTGTCGCGGATGCATGACGAACTCAGCAACGGGCATATTCCCTTAGCGTTTTCCAGGCCGCGAAACCGGGCGTGAAAATGCTAAGCAAATAGAATACCAAGCGTGTAAAAATCCCTTTACATCAGGGCCCCGGAAGCCCCAAAGGGAAACCTGCACGCACCCCGGGACCCGCAAATGTAAAATTCCCCGACACAAAATCCGGGCAACGGCAGCGTGCCTCAACAGGCCGCTTGCACCACCACCTCGACCCGCCAACCCGGCTTCGCCAGGCGCACCACTTGCACACAGGCGCGGGCCGGCGCCGTCCCCGGTGGCAGCCAGGCATCCCATACCGCATTCACCGCGTCGTAATCGGCCATGTCCACCAGATACAGGGTCGCCACCAGCAGGCGATCCTTGCCGCTGCCCGCCTGCGCAAGCAGGTTCTCCAGGCTGGCCAGCATCGCCGCGGTCTGAGCAGTAATGTCGGCGTGTTCGTCCGGCGGCACCTCGACGCAATGCACGACACCGTTGTGGATCGTGTAGTCGGAATAGCGCGGCGTGGTGCCGGCACGCTGGATCTGGGTCATGGAAAGCTCCGCGAAGTCAAAGGATGCAATGTTGCAGCGCGGCGCCTCCGGCTGCTACCCTTTGTTGCTTCCCCAGCCGAAGCAAAGGTCTTGTGTCATGAGCGCGCAGCATCCGGACTACCTCCAGAAGATCCTTACCGCCCAGGTCTACGACGTCGCTATCGAGACGCCCCTCGACCCGGCGCCCAACCTGTCGGCGCGAATTCACAACAAGATCTTCCTGAAGCGCGAGGACATGCAGCCGGTGTTCAGCTTCAAGCTGCGCGGCGCCTACAACAAGATGGCCAACCTCAGCCCGGCGGCCCTCAAGCGCGGCGTGATCTGCGCCTCTGCCGGCAACCACGCCCAGGGCGTCGCCCTGTCGGCCAAGAAGCTCGGCGCACGGGCCGTCATCGTGATGCCCACCACCACCCCGGCGATCAAGATCGACGCGGTCAAGCGCCACGGTGGCGAAGTGGTGCTGGCCGGCGAGTCCTATTCCGACTCCTATGGCCACGCCAAGGAACTCGAAAAGACCGAGAAGCTGACCTTCGTCCACCCCTACGACGACGTGGAAGTGATCGCCGGCCAGGGCACCATCGCGATGGAGATCCTGCGCCAGCATCCCAAGCCCATCCACGCAGTGTTCTGTTGCGTCGGCGGCGGCGGCCTGCTGGCCGGCGTCGCGGCCTACATCAAGCGCGTGCGCCCGGACATCAAGGTGATCGGCGTAGAAACTGTCGACTCCAACGCGATGACCCAGTCCCTCGCCGCCGGCAAGCGCGTCGAGCTGGAAAGCGTCGGCCTCTTTGCCGATGGCGCGGCGGTCAAGCTGGTCGGCGAAGAAACCTTCCGTCTGTGCCAGGAATACGTGGACGAGATGATCCTGGTGGACAACGACGCGATCTGCGCCGCCATCAAGGATGTGTTCGAGGACACCCGCTCGATCCTCGAGCCGGCCGGCGCCCTGTCCCTGGCCGGCGCCAAGGAATACGCCAAGCGCCACAACCTGAAGGACAAGACCCTGGTCGCCGTGGCCTCCGGTGCCAACATGAACTTCGACCGCCTGCGCTTCGTCGCCGAAAGGGCCGAAGTCGGCGAGCAGCGCGAAGCCGTGCTGGCGGTCACCATCCCCGAGAAGCCCGGCTCCTTCAAGAAGTTCTGCAACCTGCTCGGCAGCCGCAACATCACCGAGTTCAACTACCGCTACGCGGACGCGCAGAAGGCTCACATCTTCGTCGGCGTCAGCGTGCACAACCGTGCCGAGGGCGGCCGCCTCACCGAGCTGCTGCAGCGCCACGAACTGCCCTGCCTTGACCTGACCGACGACGAGATGGCCAAGAGCCATATCCGCTACATGGTTGGCGGCCACGCCCCGCAGGCGGAAAACGAGGTGCTGTACCGCTTCGTGTTCCCCGAACGGCCGGGCGCCCTGCTCAACTTCCTCGAGAATCTGCGCTCCGACTGGAACATCAGCCTGTTCCACTATCGCAACCACGGCGCCGACTTCGGCCGTGTGCTGGTCGGCATGCAGGTCCCCCCGTCCGACCGGGACGCGTTCCAGGGCTTCCTGGCCCGGCTTGGCTACGAGTACGTGGACGAAACCACCAACCCGGCCTACCGGATGTTCCTCGGCTGACCCCCTGTTGGGGCGAATTCATTCGCCCGCGGAGCCTGCTCAACCGGCGGTGGGCGAATGAATTCGCCCCAACAGGAGAGCACAAGACCTAGGCCGGATGCTTCTCGACCACCAGCCGGTCGAGCAGATCCATCGCCTCCCGGCTGCCGGCCTCCATGTCTTCCAGACCATCGACGATCGCCGCCTGCAGCGCCACATCGTGCTGCCAGTCGGCCTCGATCTGCGCCATGACCCGGTGGGCCCCCTCATGCACACGGGCATGGGGCTGTTCCAGGCGCCGGTAGGACGACAAGCTCCCAAAGGCCTCCTGCCCCTCCCCGTCGTACCAGGTGCCAAGGCGGCACTGGTGGTGATCCATGGCCACCGCGCGAGTGGTCTCGGCGTCGCCACTCCCGTTGAGGGCCAGGTAGGTACGCTGCTTGTAGACCATGTGATCGAGCTTGAAGAGGGTCACCAGGCTCTTGTCGTGCACCCGTACCGACTGCTGCTCGGTCTCCCGCGCCGACGCGGCGAAGCGGCCGAAGGTCTGGGTCAGCTCGCCGACCACCCCCGACGAGCGGGCAGTGATCTCGCGCATCTCCCGCGCGTCCTCCTCCATCGCCTCGCCATCGCTGATCAGCCCGCGCATCACCTCGCCGATGGCCTGGGAAGCGCTGCGGGTCTTCTCGGCCAGCTTGCGCACCTCATCGGCCACCACCGCGAAGCCACGGCCCGACTCGCCGGCCCGCGCCGCCTCGATCGCCGCATTGAGCGCCAGCAGGTTGGTCTGGTCGGAAATCTCGGTGATCAGCACCACCGCCTGGCTGACCTCCTTGCTGCGCGCGTTGAGGCCACCGATAGCGTCCGCCACGTGCACGATGCGCTCGCTGATGCCCGACAGCTGGCTGACCACCTCGGCCACCGCGTGCTGGTTCTCCGCCGCCTCGGTGGCCGTCTCGGTAGCCGCCTCCGCCGCCTTGCGCATCTGCGTGGTCACTTCCAGCAGGTCGGCCTGGTTGCCGGTCAGGTTGGCGATCAGGTTGCCGGCATTGAGCAGGCCGGCATTGCTGAGCACCCGGTTACGGGCCTGGTCGCGCAGGTGCGAGGACATGTTGGTGAGCAGCGTGTTGTGGGTCTCCATCGCCTCGAACAGGCTGCCGTGCAGGCCCGCCGACTGGGCGAGGCGGCTGTAGCGGCCTTCCATCTGGGCGCGGAAGGAGCTGTCGGCCTCGCGGAAATAGGCTTCCAGCTGGTCGAGCATGTCGTTCAGCGCCCAGATCAGGCGGCCGATCTCATCCTTGTCCGACACCCCGGTGACGCGGTCGACGAAATGCCCGCGGCCGATCTTCTCGGCCAGCTCCACCGCCGACTGCAGCGGCGCCAGCGAGCGGCGGAACTGCCATTGCCCCCATACCGACAGGCCCACGCCGAGCACCAGGAAGACCAGCAGCGCCGGGTGGAAGCCGGTGATGAAGAACACCGTCAGCAGGGTGGCCAGCAGCAGCGCCGACTGCCCCCAGCTCACCACCGACAGCTTAGAGTGCAAGGACGAACTGCTCATAGCTCTTTCCATTCAAGACTTCAGTCAATACCGCCGTCCCGGCGGCGATCGCGTCCCGCGCGCCGGCCCGGTTCTCGGCGGCCAGCATCTCCTTGTACAGCCCGGCCGCGGCACGCACCGCCTCGGCCCGCGGCTTGCGGCGCACCGAGGTATAGCTGACGATCCGCCGCGCCGCGTCGTAGTCCGGCGTCACCGTCGCCAGCACCCAGTAGAAGCTGCCGTCCTTGGCCATGTTCTTCACGTAGGCGATGAACTCCTGCCCCGTCGCAATGCTGTCCCACAGCAGCTTGAAGGCGCTGCGCGGCATGTCCGGGTGGCGGATGATGTTGTGTTGGCGACCGAGGAGTTCCGCCTCGCTGTAGCCGGACAGCGCGATGAAGATCCGGTTGGCGTAGAGGATGCGCCCCTTCGGATCGGTCTTCGATACGATGAAATCCTGCTCGCCCAGCGAGCGCTCGCTGCTGGTCGGTGTCACACGCGGCTTCATGGCCTGGCACTGCCCTTCATAAGTACGGGTTCCGATACACGCAGGCCCCGCCGGACGGGTGCGCGGGGCGCACATGCGGGCGAGGCCAGGGACTATGTCGGCAATTTTTACCCACACTGAAGGCTGGTATTACCAAAAAAGTGAATCGAAACGGGACAGCCCTGCCCTGACAACGCCGCCGGCCGCGTGGTTAAATCGGGCGATGACCCCGCCGCCGCCCACTTTGACCGACTCCGCCTCCCCTCCCCCCGCCGGCCGCGAACCGACCTGGTCGGACTACGCGGTGCTGGTCGTCGACGACGAAGCCGGCGTGCGCAACTTCCTCGAACGGGCGCTGCGCGCCCGTGGCTGCCGCGTCGATACCGCCGGCTCGGCGGAGGAAGGCATGGAACGCCTGCAGCAGCACCACTTCGACGCCATCGTGCTGGACATCGCGCTGCCCGGCCGCTCCGGCATGGAATGGCTGCGCAGCCTGAAGAACGATGGTTTCGCCGGCGACGTGATCCTGATCACCGCCTTCGCCGACATCGAGACCGCCATCGACGCGCTGCGCGCCGGCGCCTCCGACTTCGTCCTCAAGCCCTTCCGCGTGGACCAGATCGTCAACTCTCTGCAGCGCTGCTTCGAGCGCGCCCGCCTCGACCGCGAGAACTTCGTGCTGCAGCGCCAGGTGGCCGGCCTCGGCGGGCTGGTGGACGGCATGGTCGGCCACTCGGAGGCCATGCGCCGCCTGTCGGAGCTGATCCACCGCGTCGCGCCGACGCCTTCCACGGTACTGATCCTCGGCGAATCCGGCGTCGGCAAGGAAGTCACCGCCCGCGCGCTGCACCAGATGAGCCCGCGTGCCGAGCGCTCCTTCGTGCCCCTCAACTGCGCCGCGGTGTCCGCCGAGCTGATGGAGAGCGAACTGTTCGGCCACGTGCGCGGCGCCTTCACCGGCGCCCGCGAAGCGCGCCGCGGCCTGTTCCACTACGCCAACGGCGGCACCCTGTTCCTCGACGAGATCGGCGAGCTGCCGCTGGCCATGCAGACCAAGCTGCTGCGCGTGCTCGAGGAGCGGCGCATCCGCCCGGTCGGCAGCGAAGCCGAAGTGCCGGTGGACGTCCGCGTGGTGGCCGCCACCAACCGCGACCTGCGCGCCGAGGTGGCCGCCGGGCGCTTCCGCCAGGACCTGTTCTACCGCCTGGAAGTGGTCACGCTGGCGATCCCGCCGCTGCGCGAACGCCGCGAGGACATCGCCGAGCTGGCCGTGCATTTCAATGCCCAGCTGGCCAGCCGTCTCGGCCTGCCGCCGCTGCCCCTGGCCCAGGCCGACCTGGCCCGGCTGGCCGCCTACGCGTGGCCCGGCAACGTGCGCGAACTGCGCAACCTCATCGAGCGCTCGCTGATCCTCGGCGGCCTGCCGGCCGACAGCCAGGCGCCGGGCTTCGTCGAGCCGCTGCCGCTGAGCCTCGCCGAGGTCGAAAAACGCCACATCCTCGCCGTCCTCGACCAGTGTGGCGGCAGCAAGACCCGCGCCGCGGCGCTGCTCGGCGTATCGCGCAAGACCCTCGACCGCAAGGCCGTCGAATGGGGCCTGGCCTGAAACCCGCAATCCCCATGGCCGGTTCTTCCGTCGGGAGCCTCTCCACCTGTGGGGGCGAATTCATTCGCCCGCGGACTCTGGTGAACCAACTGAGGGCGAATGAATTCGCCCCCACAACCCCAACTCCCACACCCCCAACTCCCACGGCCGCATCCCTCACGGGGACAAGCCAATGATCCGGCCGGTCCTCGCGCGCTTCGCCGGCTCGGTCCGCGCCAAGCTGCTGGCGATGGTGCTGGCTCCGCTGTTCCTCGGCGTGCCGATCCTGCTCGGGCTGGTGTGGCTGTGGGGCAACGACGGCTATCACCGCCTGCTCAGCTACAAGGTCGGCTCCGATCTGGTCACCGCCCACGAGTACTTCGGCCGCATGCAGCACACCGTGGCGGTGGATCTCGGCGCGGTCGCCGGCTCCCAGCGCCTGTCCCAGGCGATGGCCGCCGACACGCAGGACGCCCTCGCCAGCTACCTCGACGAGGCGCGCCGCCAGGCCGGGCTGGATTTCCTGTTCCTGCTCGACACCCACGGCCAGCCACTCGGCCACCCGCTGCCCGGACATCTGCCGCGTGCCCGCCGGACCGCCTGGCCGGTGGTCAACGCCGCGCTGGCCGGCTCCGCCTTCACCGCCATCGATGTCTTCGACGCCGACCACCTCGCCGCCATCGACCCGGCCCTCGCCCAGCGCTGCCGCCTGCCGCTGCTGCCCACCCCCAATGCGGCACCGGACAAACGCGGCGAGGAAAACCGCGGCCTGCTGATCCATGCCGCGATTCCGGTGCGCGACAGCCACGACCGGCTGGTCGGCGTGCTCGAAGGCGGCGTGCTGCTCAACGGCAACACCAGCCTGGTGGACAACCTCAACACCATCATCTACCGGGACGGCACGCTGCCGCTGGGCAGCCAGGGCACCGCCACGCTGTTCCTCGGCGACACCCGCATCGCCACCAACGTGCGCCTGTTCAGCGAACGGCGCGCCCTCGGCACCCGAGCCTCCCAGGCGGTGCGCAATCACGTTCTGAATGAAGGAAAGACCTGGCTCGACACCGCCTTCGTGGTGAACGACTACTACGTGTCCGGCTACGAGCCGGTGGTGGACAGCTTCGGCGAGCGGGTCGGCATGCTCTACGTGGGTTTCCTCGAAGCGCCATTCAGCGTCGCCATGCGCAACGCCCTGCTGACCCTGTTCGTGGTCTTCGTCGGCGTCAGCCTCGGCGGCTGCGTGCTGTCCCTGCGCTGGGCGCGCGGCATTTTCAAGCCGCTGGAACAGGTGAACGCAACGATCCGCCGCATCGGCGCCGGCGACGCGGATGCCCGCGTCGGCCCGGTGGCCAGCCGCGACGAGATCGGCCTGCTCGCCGCCGCCTTCGACGAGCTGCTCGACAACCTGGCCGCCCGCCGCGCCGAACTGCAGCGCTGGGGCGACGAGCTCGACCGCAAGGTGGCAGAACGCACCCAGGCCCTGCAGGAAGCCCTCGCTACCCTCGAACAGGCCCGCCGCCACCTGGCGATGACCGAGAAACTGGCCGCCATCGGCGAGCTCACCGCCGGCGTCGCCCACGAGATCAACAACCCGGTGGCGGTCATCCAGGGCAACCTCGACGTACTGAAGGAAATCCTCGGCCCCACCGCCGAGCCGGTGCGCGAGGAGATCCGCCTGATCCACGAGCAGACCCACCGCATCTGGCTGATCGTCACCAAGCTGCTGCAGTTCGCGCGGCCCGGCGAGTTCGCCGGCTACAGCGAAGCCATCGATCCCGCCCCGGTGATCGCCGACTGCCTGGTGCTGACCCGCCACAACCTCGACCGCCGCAACATCACGGTGCAGGTGGACAACGCCGCCACCTGCCGCGTCGAGGTGAACACGGGTGAACTCCAACAGGTGCTGATCAACCTGATCGTCAACGCCATCCAGGCCATGCCGGACGGCGGTACCCTCAGCATCGGCACCCGCGACTGGGCCGATGAGCACGGCGACACCCAGGGCGCCGCGATCGCCGTTTGCGATACCGGCCACGGCATCGCCGCCGAGGATCTGTCGCGCATCTTCGACCCCTTCTTCACCACCAAGAAGGGTTCCGGCACCGGCCTCGGCCTGTCGATCAGCTACGCCATCGTCGAACGCTACGGCGGCCACATCGAGGTCAGCAGCCACCCCGGCGAAGGCGCCTGCTTCACCATCCACCTGTGCCGCGAGGCCCGCTACGCCGACACCCCGTCAGCCCCCGGCTTCACCGCCCGGCGGATCGAGCCAGGCAGCGCACCGCACTGACCCCGCGAGGGCGTCCCGCCTGTGTGAGCGGGTTGAACCGTGGGGCCTGGTGTCTGTGGGGGCGAATTCATTCGCCCACAGAGGTTGATCCACGTGCAGCGGGCGAATGAATTCGCCCCCACAGTCAGAGTCAGAGTCAGTAGTTATTCTCCCCAAGGCTCAACCCCGTCGACTCAGCCTACGCACTTGCCCGCCGCAGCCAGGCGCTGACGCCATCCACGACGACCGCCATCGCCAGCATCGCGAGGATCACCGTGCTGGCCTCCGCCTCGTGGAACAGCGACAGGCTGAAATAGAGCAGCGCACCGAGCCCGCCGGCACCGACGAAGCCGAGGATCGCCGCCATGCGGATGTTCATCTCCCAGCGGTACAGCGCGTAGGCCAGCCACTGGGCGGCGACCAGCGGAAAGGTGCCGTACAGGAAGGCCGCCAGGGATGGCGCCCCCGTGCCGGCGAGCGCCTCCGCCGGTGCCGGCGGAGTGTTCTCCAGCGCCTCGGCGAACAGGCGGCCGAGCACGCCGGTGGTGTGCAGCGCCAGCGCCAGCGTGCCGGCGAAAGGCCCGAGGCCGGCGGCCAGCACCATCAGCGTGGCCCACACCAGTTCCGGCACCGAACGCAGCAGGTTGAGAACGAAGCGTGCTGCCACCCGCCCGGCCACGCCGTGGCGCCCGGCCGCCGGCAACGCCAGCACGGCGCCCGCCACCGCTGCCAGCACGGTGCTGACGAGGGAAATCGCCAGCGTCTCCAGCGCCGCCCAGCCCACCTTGGCGAGAAAGGCCGGCGCCAGCTCGGGCGGGAAGAAGCGCCCGACGAAATCGGCAATCTCCCCCGCCGCCGCGCCGGTGAACAGCGCACCCAGCGGCATGTCGAGATAAGCGAAGCTGCCGGCCACCGCCGCGATGACCAGCACCACGGCCAGCAGGCCGCCGAAGGACAACCCGGCCCTCACCGCACACCTCCCCGTGGGGTCGAATTCATTCGACCACGGACTTCGTTCAGAACGCTTTGGTCGAATGAATTCGACCCCACGGCAGCTTCCATCCAGCGGGTCTGCTCGCCGCTCATGCCAGCCTCCGTCGCAACAGTTCGGACAGGCCGTCGGCCGCCACCACCAGCACCAGGAAGGTCACCAGGATGCTGGCCGCCTCGCCGCCGTTGAGCATCTTCATCGACTGATCCATCAGCTGGCCGAGCCCACCGGCGCCGACGAAGCCCATCACCACCGACGCGCGCACCGCGCATTCCCAGCGATAGACGGTGTAGGACACCAGCTCGCTCGCCGCATTCGGCAGCAGGCCGTAGCACAGGGCCGCCAGACGGCCACTGCCGGCTTCCAGCAGCGCGCGGGCCGGGCGGGCGTCCGTGGATTCGAGGATCTCGCCATACACCTTGCCGAGCATGCCGCCGTAGGTGATCCCCAGCGCCAGCACGCCAGCCGCCGCACCGAGGCCGAAGACGCGCACGAACAGCAGCGCCCACACCAGCTCCGGCACGCCGCGCAGCACGGCCAGCAGCGCCCGCGCCACGGCGCGCAGCGACTGGCCGATCCAGCCGCGCCGGCCCGGCCCGAGGCGGGCGATGGACAGGCTGCGGGTCAGCACCAGGCCCAGCGGCACCGCCAGCAGGATCGACAGCGCGATGCCGGCGGTGGCCATCGCCAGCGTCTCGACGGTGGCCTTGCCAAGCAGGGACAAAAAGTCCGGCGAGGTTTCGGGCGGCAGGAAGCCGGCGAGGAAGTTACCCATCGCCGTCAGGTTGCCGGCCTCGAACAGGGCCGCCGGGTGGAAATCGGTGAGGCGCAGCAGCGGCCACAGCAGCACCAGCGCCACGAGGGTCCAGCCCAGCCGCAGCAGCGCCGCCGGGTCGCGTACGGTCGTGCTCATCGCCCGCATCCTCCCCCCTGTGGGGTCGAATTCATTCGACCTCGGACTTCCGTAAACGCACCTTGGTCGAATGAATTCGACCCCACGAGAACCCCGGCCCTCATGCGCAGCGCAGCGGCGGCAGCTCGCCGGCGGTTTCGGCCGGCTCCGGCGCGCGCAGGCCGCCAACCAGCGGCAGCCCGCCTTCAGCGGCATACAGCTCGCGCAGCAAAGCGTCGCTGACCTGCGCCGCCGGCAGGTCGAACAGGATCGTGCCGTCCTTCACGCCGACCACCCGCGGGAAATGGCGCAGCGCCAGGTCCACCGCATGCAGGCTGGCCACCAGCGTGACGCCGCGGCGGGTCGCCTCTTCGTTGAGCAGCGAAATGGTGAGTTCCGACAGCGCCGGGTCCATCGCCGACACCGGCTCGTCGGCCAGCAGCAGGTCCGGCTGCTGGTACAGCACACGGGCCAGCGCGACCCGCTGCAGTTGCCCGCCGGACAGGCGGTCGCAGCGCTCATACAGGCGCTCGGCCAGATCCAGGCGGGCCAGCGCCTGGCGGGCACCGTCCGGATCGACCGGCAGCACCAGCGAGGCGAGGGATTTCCACAGCGGCCACTGGCCGAGGCGGCCGGCCAGCACGGCAGTCACCACCCGCTGGCGCGGCGGGATCGGCGGCGACTGGTGCACCAGGCCGATGCGCGCACGCAGGCGGCGCAGCGCAGCCGGCGCACAGACCCACGGCTCGCCGTCGAGCAGTTTCACGCGCCCCTCGCCAGGACGCAGGGACGCCGCCAGCACCCGCAGCAGCGTCGTCTTGCCGGCACCCGACGCGCCGATCAGCGCCACCCGTTCGCCCGCCGCGATGCGCAGGTCGACGCCCCGCAGCGCACGGAAACCGTTGGCGTGGGTCAGCCCGACGCCTTCAAGGGAAAAACCCATGGTGATCCTTATTGCCGCCGGCCAGACGAAAAGGTGGAGCTAAACCTGAAGCCCAGTGGGGGCGAATGAATTCGCCCCCACAGACCCAGCCCCATAAACGCCGCGGCCGGCGTGCGGCCTTACTTCAGCAGACCAGCCGCGTGGGCTGCGGCTTCGATGCCCTTGTAGTTCTCCGCCTTGGTCGGAATGAACTTGCTGGCGCGCTGCAGGGCCATGATTTCCTTGTGGGCCGGGTTGGCCGGGTCGAGCTTGAGGAAGGCCTGGGCCAGCTTGGCCTGGATCTTCGGATCCAGGTCGCCACGCACCGTCCAGTTGTAGTCGAAGTAGGTCGGCGTGGTGGCGAAAACACGCACCTTGGCGGTATCCACCTTTTTCTGCTCGACCAGCTTGTCCCACACCGAGGCGTTCAGCACGCCGGCGTCCACCTTACCGGCCTGCACGAAGGCCACGGTGGCGTCATGGGCGCCGGAGAAGGCCACGTTCTTGAAGTCCTTGTCGGGGTTGAGGCCTTCCTGGCTCAGGAAGTAGCGCGGCATCAGGTGGCCGGAGGTGGACGACGGGGCGCCGAAGGCAAAGGTCTTGCCCTTCAGGTCGGCGAAGCCCTTGATGTTGTCGTTGGCGGTGATGAATTTCGACGTGAACTTCGAATCCTCGACCCGCTGCACCAGCGGCACGGCCGTGCCATTGGTGCGGATCTTGGCCTGCACGAAGGTGAAGCCGCCCAGCCAGGCCAGGTCGAGCTTGCGCGTGGCCAGGCCTTCGACGACGGCGGCGTAGTCGGTCACCGGCACGAAGCTGACCTTCATCCCGGTTTCCTGCTCCAGGTAGGCGCCGAGGGGCGCGAACTTGCGCTGCAGCTCGGTGGGCGCCTCGTCGGGGATCGCCGACACGCGCAGCACGTCTTCGGCGTGGGACACGGCCGGCAGGCCGGCGACGGCGGACAGGGCGGAAACGGCACAGGCGCGCAGCAGCGCGCGCCGGGAAAACGGCACGGAAGGCATGAATGGCTCCTCAAAGAGGCGCCCGTTCGGGCACCAGCCGCCGGGACGGGGGAGAACGGCCCCGGCTTGATTGGCAGGATGGCAGCACGCGATCCCGCGGAAAAACCCTAAGCGGTGCACAGACCGCGAGGCGGACTATAACGACGGAGAGGAGATCAGTGAAGGGGCCGGACACCACGCGGAGAGCCAGGACTGGCGCGGATTCCCGGACGTCATCGGACGTGCTGCGGCGCAGATGGACATTTTGTCCACCGGGTGGACAGAATGTCCCGAGAAAGCGCGAAGAAGACTTTCAAGTCCTTGATTCCTATCGGGCCCAACCCTGGCGCAGGGATTGCAGTGTGTACAGACGCTCTGTTTTCACAACAACCGGAGGAGGAAGAGTCATTATGCAACTCTCACGGCGCCAGTTCTTCAAGGTGGCGGCGGGGGGCTTGACCGGCTCGAGTCTGGTCGCGATGGGCTTCTCGCCCACCGCGGCCCTCGCCGAAGTCCGCACTTTCAAGCTCGCGCGCACCACCGAAACGCGCAACACCTGTCCGTACTGCTCGGTCGGGTGCGGCATCATCATGTACAGCCTGGGCGACCGGGCCAAGAACGCCCACGCGGAGATCATCCACATCGAGGGTGACCCGGACCATCCGGTCAACCGCGGCACCCTGTGCCCGAAGGGCGCCGGCCTGCTCGACTTCGTGCACAGCAAGAACCGCCTCAAGTACCCGGAAGTGCGCGAACCGGGCAGCAAGGAATGGAAACGCATCGGCTGGGACGAGGCCTTCGGCCGCATCGCCAAGCTGATCAAGGAAGACCGTGACGCCAACTTCATCGCCAAGAACGCCGACGGCGTGACGGTGAACCGCTGGCTCAGCACCGGCTTCCTCGCCGCCTCCGCCTCCAGCAACGAATCCGGCTACATCACCCACAAGGTGGTGCGCAGCCTGGGGATGCTCGCATTCGATAACCAAGCGCGTGTCTGACACGGCCCGACGGTGGCAAGTCTTGCCCCGACGTATGGCCGCGGAGCCATGACCAATCACTGGACCGACATCAAGAATGCGGACGTGATCCTGATCATGGGCGGAAACGCCGCCGAAGCCCACCCCTGTGGCTTCAAATGGGTGACCGAAGCGAAGGCCAAGAACAAGGCCCGCCTGGTCGTCGTGGACCCGCGCTTCACGCGGTCCGCTGCGCTGGCCGACCTGTACGCGCCGATCCGCACCGGCACCGACATCGCCTTCCTCGGCGGGGTGATCAACTACCTGATCACCAACGACAAGGTGCACATGGACTACATCAAGTCCTACACCGACATGAGTTTCCTCGTGAAGGAGGAATTCGCCTTCGCGGAAGGCTTCTTCTCCGGCTACGACGCCGACAAGCGCAAGTACGACAAGGCCAGCTGGGAATACCAGATGGGCGCGGACGGCTACGTCAAGAGCGACCCGAGCCTGCAGGACCCGCACTGCGTGTGGAACCTGATGAAGGCTCACTTCAGCCGCTATACGCCCGACGTGGTGGAGAACATCTGCGGCACGCCGAAGGCCAAGTTCCTGCAGGTGGCCGAGCTGCTCGCCTCCAGCCACACGCCGGACCGGGTGATGACCATCCTCTACGCCCTCGGCTGGACCCAGCACAGCGTCGGTTCGCAGATCATCCGCACCGCGGCGATGATGCAGCTGCTGCTCGGCAACATCGGCCGGGCCGGCGGCGGCGTGAACGCCCTGCGCGGCCACTCCAACATCCAGGGCCTTACCGACCTGGGCCTGCTGTCCAACCTGCTGCCCGGCTACATGACCCTGCCCGGCGAGAAGGAAACCGACTACGACCAGTACATCACCAAGCGCGCGCCCAAGCCGATGCGCCCGGGGCAGATGTCCTACTGGCAGAACTACGGCAAGTTCCACGTCAGCCTGATGAAGGCCTGGTACGGCGCGGCCGCCACCAAGGAGAACAACTGGGCCTTCGACTACCTGCCCAAGCTGGACAAGACCTACGACGTGCTGCAGGTCTTCGAGCTGATGCATCAGGGCAAGATGAACGGCTATGTGGCGCAGGGCTTCAACCCGCTGAACTCCTTCCCCAACAAGGCGAAGGTCGGCGCGGCGCTGTCCAAGCTGAAGTTCCTGGTCATCATCGACCCGCTGGCCACCGAGACCTCGGAGTTCTGGCAGAACCACGGCGAGTTCAACGACGTGGATCCGGCCAAGATCCAGACCACGGTGTTCCGCCTGCCGTCCACCTGCTTCGCCGAGGAAGACGGGGCGATCATCAACTCCGGCCGCTGGCTGCAATGGCACTGGAAGGGCGCCGAGCCCCCCGGCGAAGCCAAGGGCGACCCGGAGATCATGGCCGGCATCTTCCTGCGCCTGCGGGAGATGTACAAGAAGGACGGCGGCGCCTTCCCGGATCCGATCCTCAACCTCACCTGGCCCTACAAGGTGCCCCACGAGCCGTCCGCCGAAGAGCTGGCCAAGGAGTACAACGGCAAGACCTTCGCCGACCAGCTCGACCCGAAGGACCCGACCAAGCTCGTCAAGAAGGCCGGCGAGCTGCTCGACTCCTTCGCCCAGCTGAAGGACGACGGCTCCACCGCGTCGGGCTGCTGGATCTTCACCGGCGCGTGGACCGAGAAGGGCAACATGATGGCCCGGCGTGACAACGCCGATCCGTACCAGAACGGCCAGACCCTCGGCTGGGCCTTCGCGTGGCCGGCCAACCGGCGCATCCTCTACAACCGCGCCGCCGCCGATCCGTCCGGCAAGCCGTGGGACCCGAAGCGCAAGCAGGTCTGGTGGGATGGCGCCCAGGGCAAATGGGTGGGTTCCGACGTGCCCGACTTCAAGGTGGACTCCGCCCCCGAGGACGGCATGAGCCCCTTCATCATGAACCCCGAAGGCGTGGCCCGCTTCTTCGCCCGCGGCATGATGAACGAAGGCCCGTTCCCCGAGCACTACGAGCCCTTCGAGACGCCGATCGGCGTCAATCCGATGCACCCGAACAACCCCAAGGCCACGTCCAACCCGGCCGCACGGGTGTTCAAGGGCGACATGGAAGCCTTCGGCAAGGCCAAGGAGTTCCCCTACGCGGCCACCACCTACCGGCTCACCGAGCACTTCCACTACTGGACCAAGCACGTCGAGTCCAACGCCATCATCCAGCCGGAGCAGTTCGTCGAGATCGGCGAGGCGCTGGCCGCGGAGAAGGGCATCAAGGCCGGCGACAAGGTCAAGGTCAGCTCCAACCGCGGCTACATCAAGGCGGTGGCGGTGGTGACCAAGCGCATCCAGCCCCTCAAGGTCGACGGGAAGACTGTCCACCACGTCGGGATTCCGCTCCACTGGGGTTTCAAGGGGGTGGCCAAGAACGGCTTCATCACCAACACCCTGACGCCTTTCGTGGGAGACGGAAACACCCAGACGCCGGAGTTCAAGTCCTTCCTGGTCAACGTCGAGAAAGCCTGAGGAACGCACCATGGCACTGCAATCACTGGATATCGCCAAGCGCTCGGCCACGACCACCGAGCCCCCCCAAGCGCGCAAGACCATCGAGGTCGCCAAGCTCATCGACGTCTCCAAGTGCATCGGCTGCAAGGCCTGCCAGGTGGCGTGCATGCAGTGGAACGACCTGCGCGACGAGGTCGGCAGCTGCGGCGGCACCTACGCCAACCCGACGGACATGACCGACCAATCCTGGACGGTCATGCGCTACGCCGAGGTCGAATCGGAAGAACGCGGCCTCGAGTGGCTGATCCGCAAGGACGGCTGCATGCACTGCGAGGACCCGGGCTGCCTGAAGGCCTGCCCGTCGCCGGGCGCCATCATCAAGTACGCCAACGGGATTGTGGATTTCCACCAGGAAAACTGCATCGGCTGCGGCTACTGCGTGACCGGCTGCCCGTTCAACGTGCCGCGCATCTCCAAGAAGGACAGCAAGGCCTACAAATGCACGCTGTGCTCCGACCGCGTCGCGGTCGGGCTCGAGCCGGCCTGCGTGAAGGTCTGTCCGACCGGCAGCATCAGCTTCGGCTCCAAGGAGGACATGAAGGAGCTGGCCGAGGAGCGCGTCACCGAGCTGCAGGAACGGGGCTTCAAGAACGCCGGCCTGTACGACCCGGTCGGCGTGGGCGGCACGCACGTCATGTACGTGCTCAACCACGCCGACAAGCCGAGCCTGTACAGCGGCCTGCCGAACGACCCGACGATCGCACCCACCGTCTCCCTGTGGAAAGGCTTCACCAAGCCCCTGGCCATGGCCGGCATCGCCGTCGCGGCACTGGGCGGCCTGTTCCACTACGTGATGAAGGGTCCGAACGAAGTGTCGAAGGAAGTCGAAGCCGAAGTCGAGAAGGAACTGGAGGCTGAAAAATGATCCGCGATCCGTCCGACCTGAAACGCTACAACGCGTCCGAAAGGGCCAACCACTGGGTCGTGGGCATCTGCTTCATCCTGCTCGCGCTGTCCGGCCTGGCCCTCTTCCATCCGGCCCTGTTCCCGCTCACCGGCCTGTTCGGCGGCGGCGTGTGGACGCGCATCCTGCACCCCTTCGTGGGCGTCGTGATGATGCTGTTCTTCGTCGTGATGTTCTTCCGCTTCAAGCATCTCAACCAGATGACCCAGACCGACTGGGAATGGGTCAAACGGGCCAAGGAGATGGTGGACGGCGACGACCACAACATGCCGGAAATGGGCAAGTACAACGGGGGCCAGAAGCTGCTGTTCTGGTTCCTCGGGGCCGCCATGCTGGTGCTCTTCGCATCGGGCATCGTCATCTGGCGGGCGTACTTCTCGGCCTACTTCCCGATCGGCGTAATCCGCACCGGCGCGTTGCTGCACGCCGCCTTCGCGGCGCTGATGATCATCGCGATCATCGTGCACGTGTATGCGGCGATCTGGGTGCGCGGCACCATCCGGGCCATGCTGTACGGCACCGTGACCCGCGCCTGGGCCAAGCAGCACCACCGGGCCTGGTACCGCCAGGTGATCGGCAAATAGGAAAGGGGGCGGATCCGTTCGCCGGCGAGCCGCTGGTTGCGACGACGGGCGAATGAATTCGCCCCCACATGGATCCCGGATCAATCCACACACGGATATTTCCCTGTTCGACGGGGCCAGATCCCAAACCCGGCCCCGTACTTTTTTGGACCGCCATGCAGAAACTGCTTTCCCCCGAGGAAATCGCCACCCAGGCCGGCAGCGAGGGCAGCACCAACCGCCTGCCCGCCCCGCGCCTGTTCGCCGAGCGTGCCGCCCGCCTGCGCACCCTGGCCGACGGCCACGCCATGGGCGACTTCCTGCGCTTCACCGCCCGCCTTGCCGAGGCCCAGCAGAACCGGCTCGACAAGCACGGCGCGGCCGCCCGCCCCGATTCCGCCCACCTGGAACGCTGCCGCCAGCACGGCATGCCGCCCCTCGATGCCCAAGGCGCCGAACTGCCCGCCGACTGGCAGGACAGCTTGAAAGCCCTCGCCGCCGACGTCGCCGCCCACGCACCGGCCGGCCTGCAGAATGCCATCGCCGGACTGGCGGACATCCCCGCCGAGCGCCTCGACGCCCTCGCCCGCGCCATCCTGCGCTGCG
This sequence comes from Pseudomonadota bacterium, assembly GCA_018241665.1. Classification (GTDB taxonomy): domain Bacteria; phylum Pseudomonadota; class Gammaproteobacteria; order Burkholderiales; family Rhodocyclaceae; genus Zoogloea. The sequence continues at coordinate 114,129 of JAFEDK010000017.1, read as the reverse complement.
AAGAAACCCTCTCCAACCCGCTCGAACTGGCCCTCGCACCGTTGATCGGCGCCGCACTGCAAGTGCAGTGGACCGCCCGTGCGCAAGCCCTGCAGGTCGGCGACATCCCGGCCGGCTTCGAGGACAGCCTGTGCCCCGCCTGCGGCTCCCACCCGGTGGCCTCCATCGTGCGTATCGGCGACGCCGGCCACGGCGTGCGCTACGCCGCTTGCAGCCTGTGCGCCTGCGAATGGCACGTGACGCGCATCAAATGCGTGCCCTGCCACAACACCCGCGACATCGCCTACCAGGGCCTCGAAAACGCGCAGGGCGATCCGCACCCCGCCGTGAAGGCGGAGACCTGCCCCGAGTGCCATTCCAGCCTGAAGATCGTATCGATGGAGAAGGACCCGCTGGTGGAGGCCTTCGCCGACGACCTGGCCACCCTCGCCCTCGACATGCTGGTGGACGAGACCGGCTTCCACCGGGCCGGCCGCAACCTGTTCCTGTTCACCCCCTAGGAGACTCCCCACGATGGCGTCCATGGTCCATGGCACCACGTCCGACGACAGCACCGCCTACCGCGCCCTGCCCAGTCTAGACCGGCTGCTCACCGCCGCCCCCGGCCTCGTCGCCGCGCACGGGCGCACTGAAACCACCCAGGCCCTGCGCGACACGCTGGCCGACGCCCGGCGCCGCATCGGCGCCGGCGAGGCCGCCCCGGACAGCGCCAGCCTGCTGGAAAACGCGAGCGCGCGCCTGACGGCGCGCGCTTGTCCACGACTGAAACAGGTGTTCAACCTGACCGGCACCGTCCTGCACACCAACCTGGGGCGGGCCGTACTGCCGGACGAAGCGATCGCTGCAATGGTGGATGCCGCCCGCTCCCCCTGCGCTCTCGAATACGACGTGGACAGTGGCGGCCGCGGCGACCGCGACGACGTCATCAATGAACTGCTGCAAGAGCTCACCGGCGCCGAAGCCGCCACCGTGGTGAACAACAACGCCGCCGCGGTTTTCCTGCTCCTCAACACCCTCGCCCAGCGCAAGGAAGTCATCGTTTCCCGTGGCGAACTGGTGGAGATCGGCGGTGCCTTCCGTGTGCCGGACATCATGAAGCGGGCCGGCGCCAGGCTGGTCGAAGTGGGCTGCACCAACCGCACTCACCCGCGGGATTTCGAGGAAGCCATCGGCCCGCGCAGCGGCCTGCTGATGAAGATCCACACCAGCAACTACGCGGTCGAAGGCTTCACCGCCAGCGTGGCCCAGGCCGACATGGCGCGCATCGCCCACGCCCACGGCCTGCCCTTCGTCGAAGACCTGGGCAGCGGCACGCTGACCGACCTGGAAAGCTGGAACCTGCCCCACGAACCGACGCCACGGGAAGCCATCGCCAACGGTGCCGATCTGGTGACGTTCTCCGGCGACAAGCTCCTCGGCGGCCCCCAGGCCGGCATCCTGGTCGGTAGCAAGGATCTGATCGGCAAGATCAAGAAGAACCCCCTCAAGCGCGCGCTGCGCGTCGGCAAGATCACCCTCGCCGGCCTGGAAGCCGTGCTGCGCCTGTACCGCGATCCGGACACGCTGGCCGAAAGGCTGACCACCCTGCGCCTGCTGACCCGCCCCCGCGACGCCATGTTGGTCCAGGCCGAGCGCCTGAAGCCCGCCATTACCGAAGCCCTGGCCGGCTGGCCACTGAGCGTAAGCATCGAACCGATGCTGTCGCAGATCGGCTCCGGCAGCCTGCCGGTGGACCGCCTGCCGTCGGCCGGCCTGGTGTTCCGCCCGCAGGGCCGCAAGAGTGGCGTGCTCAACCGCCTCGAAACAGCGCTGCGCGGCCTGCCGCTGCCGGTCATCGGGCGCATCGCCGACAACGCACTGCACCTGGACCTGCGCTGCCTGCCGGAACGGGACGAAGCCGCCTTCCTCGCCCAGTTCTGCCAGGGGTTCAAGCCATGCTGATCGGCACCGCCGGCCACATCGACCACGGCAAGACGACGCTGGTCCGCGCCCTTACCGGCGTGGACACCGACCGCCTGCCGGAGGAAAAGCGCCGCGGCATCACCATCGAACTGGGCTATGCCTACCTGCCCGTCGCCGCAGACGCCGACGGACCGGAGCAAGTGATCGGCTTCGTGGACGTCCCCGGCCACGAGAAATTCGTGCCGACCATGCTGGCCGGCGCCAGCGGCGTGGATTTCGCGCTGCTGGTGGTCGCCGCCGACGACGGCCCGATGCCGCAGACCCGCGAGCACCTGCAGATCCTCCAGCTGCTTGGTTTGACGCATGGGGCGGTAGCGCTCACCAAGGCCGACCGGGCCAGCCCGGAACGCATCGCCGAGGTCAGCGCGGAAATCCGCAGCCTGCTCACCCCGACGGCCCTCGCCGACGCGCCGATCTTCCCGGTATCGGCGATCCACGGTAACGGCATTGCCGAACTGCGTCAGCACCTCTTCGACGCCGCGCAGCGCCTGCCGCAACGCGCCGCAGACGGGGAATTCCGGCTGGCAGTGGACCGGGTGTTCACGCTGGCCGGCGCCGGCACCATCGTCGCCGGCACCGTACACGCCGGCCAGGTGAAGATCGGCGACACGGTGCACCTGGCCCTGTCCGGCAACAGCGCCCGCGTACGCAGCCTGCATGTGCAGAACCGCAAGGCCGACAGCGGCCACGCCGGGCAGCGCTGCGCGCTGAACCTGGCCGGGCTGGCGGTGGACGAGATCAAGCGCGGCGACTGGCTGGTCGGTCGCGCCGACCCCCTACCCGCCCAGCGTCTCGACCTGGATCTCCAGCTCTCCACCGACGCCCCGCGCGCGCTGGCCCACGGCGCCGTCGTACAGATCCACCACGGCACGCGCCACGTGCTGGGGCGGATCGCGCTGCTCGACGCCGCCCTCGAAAAATCTGGCCTGCCACCTGGCGAGCACTGCCTCGCCCAAGTCGTCGCCGACACGCCGCTGCACGCCTGCCGCGGCGACCTGCTGGTGCTGCGCGATGGCCATGGCCAGCACACCCTCGGCGGCGGACGCATCCTCGATCCCTTCGGCCCGCCGCGTCAGCGGCGCGCCCCCGCGCGGCTGGCGGCGCTGGCGGCCCAGGCCATCGCCGATCCGACCCAGCGCTTGTGCGCGGTACTCGACCATGCCCCGCTGGGCGTCGACCTGCACCAGCTCGGCGCCGCCGAAAACCGCCGCCCCGAGCAGTTGCTAGCCCTGCTGCCCGCCGCCAGCGCCCATTACACCGACAAGGCCGACTGGCTGATCGGCAGCGCATCGCTGAACATCCTGGCAGCGCGTGCCACATCCCGCCTGGCCGACTACCACGCGCAAAGCAGCGACGAGCTGGGCATCGAGCGCGACCGCCTGCGGCGCATGCTCGCCCCCCAGGTGCCCGCCGCCGCCTTCACCGACTGGCTGGAAAGCTGGCTCGCCGCTGGTCGCCTGGCGCGCAGCGGCAACGCCTGGCACCTGCCCGACCACCAGGTCGAGCTGGACACCCGGGACCGCCAGCGCGCCGACACGCTACTGCCGTGGCTGCTCGACAACGCTTTCGACCCGCCGTGGGTGCGCGACATCGCCGCGCGGCTCGGTGAACCGGAAAACCAGACCCGCGACCTGCTAAAGCGCCTCGCCGCCCGCGGCGAAGCCTGCCAGGTGGTGCGCGACCTGTTCTACGCCCCTGTGGCGATCCGCAACCTGGGCCACATCGCCAGCGAGCTTATGGACGCTCAGGGCGCCATCCGCGCCGCCGACTTCCGCGACCGCAGCGGCGTCGGACGCAAGCGGGCAATCCAGATCCTCGAATACTTCGACCGCGTCGGCTTCACCCGCAAGATCGGTCACGGACATAAAGAACATCACCGAATACGCGGCGATCTTCCGGTAATTTAACGATAAAATGCGGTAAAATACAAAAATCAGGCTCCACATTCCATGGGGGCGAATTCATTCGCCCGCGGACTTTGATCACCGCACACGGGCGAATGAATTCGCCCCCACGGGAATCAAGCATCACGCAGACAAGTACTGACGATGGAAGGGACACGTCCCCCGGTGGGGCGACTGGTCTTCAAAACCAGGAGGGGCCGTCAACCGGTTCCTGGTGGGTTCGACTCCCATTCCCTTCCGCCACTTTTTTTCACGCCGAGCCACCACCATGCCCCAGTTGCGCGGCTGCGATTTTCCCGACGAGCTGCTTTACCACGCGGACAGCCACCTGTGGTTCCAGCCCACCGGCCCCGGGCGCTTCCGGGTCGGCGTGACGCAATTCGGCATCGCGCTGTCCGGCGAGATCCTGCTGTTCACACCCAAGCCACTGGGTGCCGAACTCGACGCGGGGCGCGGTTTCGGCCTTCTGGAAGCCGGCAAGACGGTCTTTCCGGTCAAGACGCCCTTCGGCGCCCGCCTGCTGGACGCCAACCCGGCCCTCGATCCCTCTGCCCGCACAATGAACCGGCAACCCTTCGAGGCCTGGCTGGTAGAACTGCAGGCCCTCGCACCGCTGCCGCCCGGCCTGCTCTTGCCGTGGCGCGACGCGCAGCCGGAGATCGAGAAGATCATGGACCGCTACGCCTTCCGCGACTTGGCGGATTTTTCCGCCCCGCTGTTCCACGAGGACGACCGTGACTTCTGACGTCGCCGCCCGCCCGGCGGAAAAGCTGGCGATCCTGGTGTGGGCAGCCGATCCGGGGCGGCCGGAACTGTGTGCGACGCCCTTCTATTTCGCCGCCGCCGCCGCGGCAATGGACGTGGAGGTGGAGATGTATTTCACCGCCCGTTCGGTGGAACTGCTGCAGGTCGGCGTCGCCGAAAAGCTGGAAGCCGCCGCCGGCAGCGGCAAATCGGTCGCCGATTTCCGCCGCGAAGCCCTTGCCTTCGGTGTGAAGATGTATGCCTGCCCGACCGCCCTCGCCGGCCACGGCGTCGATGCCGGCACGCTGATCGCGGCCGTCGCCGGTCAGGCGGGCGCCGCCGCCTTCATCGGCCACAGCCTGGACCCGGCCTGGCGGACCCTCAGCTTCTGACCGCGGCCCGGCGGCTGGCCAGCCAGCCGAACAGGGACAGCAGCGTCAGTCCGCCGCCGATCAGCAGGATGCCGGCGATCTCGGTAGTCCGGAATTCCTCGCCGAGGGTCAGGCGCGACGACAGGATCGCCACCACCGGCGTCCCCAGCACCGACAGACTGGCCTCCCAGGCCGGCACCCGGTCGAGGATCCAGATCCACAACCACCAGCACAAGGCCACGCTGGCCACGGACAGGAAAGCCAGGATCGCCACGTAGTGCAGCGACCAATCCGTCGCCGGCCCCGGCACCACAGCGGCCAACAGCACCAACGGCACTGCGCCGACGATCATCTGCCAGGTGGTCAGCACCAGCAGATCCACCGGCTGGCAGCTGCGCAGGCGCTTGACGAGGATGGTGCCGATGGCCCAGCACAACGCCGCGCTAAGGCCCAGCAGCTTGCTGAACAGGCTGGCATGCATGTTCCACGGCTCGATGATCAGCAGCAGGCCGGCCAGCGTGCACGCCGCCGCCAACCACTGCTTGCCGCGCACCCGTTCACCGAGGATCGGCCAGGCCATCAGCAGGGTCCAGATCGGCATCGTGAAGATCAGCACGGCGGTCTTGCCCGGCCCGCCTTCCACCAGCGCCCAGGTCTGAAACACCACAAAGCCGCTGACCTGCACCAGCCCGATGGCGCTGGTCGCCAGCGGCGCCACCAGACGCAGGGAGCGCCCGCTCAAGCGCAGCGCCAGCAGCAGGGCCAGTGCCCCACCGACGGTGCGTTGCGCAGCCAGCGCGAAGGGTGAAGCGAAAACCAGCCCCTGCTTGAGCAGGACCCAGGTATAGCCCCAGGTGGACGACAGGACGATGAGCGCCAGCGCGGGCAGCCAGCGCGACGTGGAAGCAGACGATGCAGACATGCGTGGAGCCGCCACAACGGACGGCAGGAAACGGAAGAAAGGCAGACCTGCCGGCGGTGGCGAAGTTCGCGCCCGCCGACACGATGGCGCCGGTTTTACTCGGTGGTCTCCGCCTTCTTGCGCGGACGCCGGGCACGCGGTGCCGGCTTGCGGGCCTCGTCACCAGGCGGCGGAACGACGGCCGGGTCCGCTTCGACGGCAGCGACCTTCACAGGCCTGGCGGTCTTGCGTTTGGCCCGCGCGGGGCGGGCAGAAGACTCGGGCGGAGCAGCCGCTTCAACGACCGGAGCCGGCACCGCGACCGCTTCCTGGCCCGCAGCAGGCGTCGTAGGTTCGACAGCCCCGGCTTCAATCACGCTCCTGACACCCCGACGCCCCTTGCCACGCTTGGCCGCCCCCGTCTGGGCCTCCTCCGCCGGAATCACCGCCGGCTGCACCTGCTCCGGCTGCACGACGGGCGTTGCCTCGGCGACAGGCTTGCTGCGCCGGCCTTTTGGCGCCCTGCGAGGCTTCTCTGCCGTGACTTCAGCAACAACGGGCACGGTGGCAGCCGGCGCTTCGACACTCAACACAATGGCCGTTTCATGGACAGCGGATCCCGGCGCCCCCACCCGGCGATAGACGTAGGTACCGGATTTCTCGTCCCGCCCAATTTCCAGCAAGCCACGGGACTGAGCTTCGTCGAGCAGGTTGCCGAAGGCCTTGAAGCCAAAACGGGTCTCGCTGAAATCCGGCTTGCGGCGCTTGATCGCGTCCTTCAGCACCGAGGCCCAGATCTTGCCGGTGTCGCCGCGCTCTGCGAGCAACGCGTCGAAGGTTTCGACCGCCATGTCGACAGCCCGGCTACGTCGGGCTTCAAGTTCTTCCCGGCGGCGCTTCTCTTCCTCGGGGCTGCGACGCACCTGGGGCTGGGCCTCCTTCGGCTCGCGCTTGGCTACCGCCTGGCGGGTTTCCCGCACAAGGTCGTCGTAGAAGATGAACTCGTCACAGTTGGCGATCAGCAGGTCCGACGTGGACTGTTTGACGCCGACGCCGATCACCTGCTTGGCGTTCTCGCGCAGCTTGGAAACCAGCGGCGAAAAATCGGAATCACCACTGATGATGACGAAGGTATTGACGTGGCTCTTGGTGTAACAGAGGTCAAGGGCATCCACCACCAGTCGGATGTCGGCGGAATTCTTGCCCGACTGCCGCACGTGCGGGATCTCGATCAGTTCGAAATTGGCCTCGTGCATGCCGGCCTTGAAGCCCTTGTAGCGCTCCCAGTCGCAATAGGCCTTCTTGACGACGATGCTGCCCTTCAACAGCAGGCGCTCGAGGACCAGCTTGATGTCGAATTTCTCGTACTTCGCATCGCGCACGCCAAGGGCGACGTTCTCGAAGTCGCAGAACAGGGCCATGCTGACGTTGTCGGGCGAAGTGGCCATGGAAAATTCCTGAAGTGAGCGGACGTGCGCGCAGGGTACGCGCAAATCGGGGCTTTGAGACAGAGGTGAAACCCCGTGCGGGCGAATTCATTCGCCCGCGGACGTCGGAAAAAGTCATTTTGGGCGAATGAATTCGCCCCCACAAGGCCCCCACGGGATTGCTGACAAAGCCAGCGCCCGGTCAGCGCCCCTGATCGGACTCTGCCGGCGGCGCAACCTTGACGACTTCTTCCAGCGTGGTGATGCCGGCCGCCACCTTGAGGGCACCGGACAGACGCAGCGGCCGCATGCCCTCGCGGATCGCCAGGTCGCGGATGCGCGCCAGATCCACCTCCTTGCCAACCGACTTGCGAATCTCAGGCGACATCAGCAGGATCTCGTAGAGGCCGATGCGCCCCATGTAACCGGTCATGCGGCATTCGATGCAGCCCACAGCCCGGTGGATACGGGCCGGGCGCTGCGCCTTCCAGGGTGTGACGAGGTGATCCCAGATCGCCTCATCCTCGGGCGTCAGCGGATGGGATTCCTTGCAGTGGGGACACAATACGCGGACCAGGCGCTGGGCCATGATGCCGAGCAGGGTCGCGTTGAGCAGGTAGGCCGGCACACCGAGGTCGAGCATCCGGGTGATCGCCGACGGCGCATCGTTGGTGTGCAGCGTGGACAACACCAAGTGGCCGGTCAGCGCGGCCTGGATGGCCATCTCGGAGGTTTCCAGGTCGCGGATCTCGCCGACCATGATGATGTCCGGGTCCTGCCGCATCAAGGCCCGCACCCCTTCCGCAAAACCGAGCTCGATGGCCTGGTGGACCTGCATCTGGTTGAAACTCGGCTCGACCATCTCGATCGGATCCTCGATCGTGCAGACGTTCACCTCCGGTGTGGCGAGCTGCTTCAATGTCGAGTAGAGCGTCGTGGTCTTGCCAGAACCGGTCGGTCCGGTAACCAGGATGATGCCGTGCGGCTGCCCTGAAATGGATTGCCAACGGCCTTGGTCGGCGTCCGAAAAACCCAGTTCCGCCATGTTGCGGACCAACACCTCGGGATCGAAGATCCGCATCACCAGTTTTTCGCCGAAGGCGGTGGGCAGCGTGGACAGGCGCAGCTCGACCTCCTTGCCGCTGCTGACCCGCGTCTTGACGCGACCATCCTGAGGCCGGCGCTTCTCGACCACATCCATGCGGCCGAGGATTTTGATGCGGCTGGTCACCGCGGCCAGCACGCTCATCGGCATCTGGTAAACCTGGTGCAGCACCCCGTCGATGCGGAAACGCACCAGCCCCATCTCTCGCCGGGGCTCGATGTGGATGTCGCTGGCCCGCTGCTCGAAAGCGTACTGCCACAACCAGTCCACGATGTTCACGATGTGGCGGTCGTTGGCATCGTACTGGCGATTGACCTGCCCCAGTTCCACCAGTTGCTCGAAGGACGAATTGTTGCCCTGACCACTGCTCTGGGCCGCCTTCTTGACGGAGCGGGCCAGGTTGTAGAACTCCACCAGGTAACGGGCGACGTCGGCAGGATTGGCGACAACCCGGCGGATCTCCTTCTTCAGGATGCCAGCGACTTCCTTCTCCCACTCCCGCAGGAAAGGTTGTGTCGTCGCCACCACCACCTCGCGCAAACCCACCTCCAGCGGCAGCACACCGAAGCGGGTCGCATAGGCCGAGGACATCACTGCAGTCACCGCCGAAAAATCGATCTTCAGCGGGTCGATACGCACGTAGTCAAGCCCAACCCGGCTGGCCAGCCATTCGCTCAGCACCTCGAGGGTCAGAACCTGGTGAGGAGCCTGGCGGGCGGCCCACTTCTGACCCGCAACAACCGCCAGGGGGTGCGACTCGACCGCCTTCTTGGCCTGGGCAAGTCGCAGTGCTTCGGCATCCGCCGGATCGACAAGCTGATCGCCCACCAGCATGTCGAGCACTTCGGCGAGGCTCAGTTTGTGCTCGGAAATATTGGCTGCAGCCGCGGAGTGTCGGGACATGGGCAAGATTGAGTGCGCAGATAGACCGGAGAAAACTGCCCCCGCTCCCTGCCTGAAACTGCATACGGTCCAAGCATAAGGGCATATCCCGCCGACAGCCAGAATTTTGCACGGCTTTACGCTCCAGCCGACGACTTACCAACCACGGTAGCCCCGGTCATAGCCCCGATCGTATCCCCTCTGATAACCGGGGCCATAACCGCGATAGGGCTCGACACGCGCCGGTCCGGGCACAACCACCGGCCCGTCGTAGCGGTGGTAATGACCGTAGCCCGGTCCAGCCGGCACGACGACGCAACCGCCCAACAGGGCAGACAAAATTACTGTTAGAACAAGGGTCTTTCTCATGACGGTGCTCCGGATAAGGGGAGGATGTCCTCTCTTAACGCACGAGGTACCCGCCAGGTTGGTGGTAAACAATCTCCAAATGTTGCGGCCCCTATTGATGCCATTGGTATTTACCTACAAAATAACCATGTCATTAACAAGGAGACCTAAATGAAGCACATCCTGTCCTTCCTCGGCCTGTCCCTCGCCGGAATCCAGATCGCTCTGGCCGCCGTCAACATCAACACTGCAAGTCAGAGCGATCTCGACGGCGTGAAAGGCATCGGCCCCTCCAAAGCCCAGGCGATCATCGACTACCGGACCAAGAACGGTCCGTTCAAGAACCTCGACGAACTGAAGAACGTAAAAGGCTTCGGCGACAAGAGCATTGCCAAGCTGAAAGGAGAATTGAGCGTTGGTGGTGGAGATAGCAGCAAAAAGTAGGAATTTGACTGCGGAAGGCGTGACGAACACGACAAATGGCGGTAATGTTGGTCACCGCCCGTTACCGGGCTCATCAGGAGCCAGACATGCCTTCCGCATCCATCCTGCGCCCACTCATGCTGTCGATGTCGTTTCTTCTGAGTGCCTGCGGCGTCTCCGATAGCGGTACAGCTGCCGTCACCGCTGCCCAGCTCAAGGCCCGGGAAGCCGAACAAGCCCAGGCGACAAAGGCGCAGATTCAGCAGCAGCTGGATGCCGTCAACCAGCAGGCGGAAGAACGTCGCAAGCAGATCGACGCCGCGACACGCCAGTAAGATACTGACGCGAAAAGAATTTGCAGGAAGTCAGCGTCCTTTTACTGGGTACCGCCATCCTGGCCACATGGTGGCCGGCCAGTACGCGTATTGCCCCATGGGCCGTACTGTTTGCCCTCGCACTGGGTAGCGCCCTTGCCAGCGGACTCGTCACTCCGGTGGCATTACCCGGCCTGGCGCTCCTTCTGGTGGCCTGCATCGCTTCCACGCACCATTTTCCGAAAGCCGCTCCCTGGGCAGCCGGCACCCTTGCCTTGATCCTGGCCCTGCATGCCTGGCCGGGATTTCATACATTGAGCATTGCCGACAATGTGGTACTGGGCGCCGAAACCGCGCCGTTTACCCTTCGGGCCAGTTTCGACAAGGCTGCCGCCGGCCTGCTATTGCTGGTTTTCTTCAGCCAACGCTTTGAATCAATGGCCGAAATTTGTCGAAATGGAAGCCTTCTGCTGATATTTTCTGTCTTCGGAGCATTCTCGACGATCGGACTCGCCTGGCTGGCTGGATTCGTTCGCCCTGATCCGAAATGGCCAGCATTCGCCCCCCATTTCCTGGCCATCAATCTGCTGTTCACCTGCATCGCGGAAGAATGCTTCTTTCGCGGACTGATCCAGGAAAAACTGCATCAGCGATATCGCGAACGGGGAAACGTACTCCCCGTGGCGATATCAGCTGCGCTGTTTGGTGCCTCCCACCTGGCGGGCGGCGTGCTGTATGCGGGACTGGCTGTCGTCGCCGGCTTGGCCTACGCTTGCGCATATGCACGCATCAGACGCATAGAAGCCGCAGTTTTCGCGCACTTTGTCGTCAATTCAACGCATTTCATTGGTTTCACCTACCCACACCTGGGCCTCTGAAACCTCGTTAACGACAGAGCACCACCTCCAGTGCCGACAGGCACAGGGCAATATTGGCTGGACGGCTGGAATGTCCCATCAGGCCGATGCGCCACACCTTGCCGGCCAGAACCCCCAGGCCCGCGCCTATTTCCAACCCGAACTCGGTGAGCAGACGATGGCGGGCCGCCGCTTCATCGACACCATCCGGAACCCAGACCGTGTTGAGCTGCGGCAGGCGTGCGCCCTCCCGCACGACGAAGCGCAATCCCAACGCCTCCAGCCCGGCCCGCAGTCGCAAATGGTTGTCCCTATGGCGCAGCCAGACCGTTTCCAGCCCTTCTTCTGCCAGCAGAACCAGAGATTCGTGCAGACCGTAGAGCGGATTGACCGGTGCTGTGTGGTGATAAGTCCGTTTCGCGCCGCTCCAGTAGCCCAGAACCAGGCTCAAATCCTGAAACCAGCTCTGGCATGCAGTCTTCCGATTGCGAATCCGTTCCACTGCAGCGGCTGAAAAACTGACTGGAGAGAGGCCTGGCGTACATGACAGGCATTTCTGGCTGCCTGAATAAGCCGCATCGATCCCCCACTCGTCGAGCAATACCGGCACCCCAGCAAGCGAGGTGACACAGTCCATGATCGTCAGGGCGCCGAAACGACGGGCAATAGCCGCCAGCGTGGCGGCATCGGACAAAACCCCGGTTGAGGTTTCCGCATGGACAAAGGCCAGCACGCTGGCGTCGGGATTAGCGCGGAAGGCATCCTCCACCTTGGCTGGATCGACTGCTTCCCCCCAAGGATCCTCGACAATCACCGGAACTCCGCCGATCCTGCGCACATTTTCAGCCATTCGCTGGCCGAAAACACCGTTAATGCAGACGATAACCTTGTCACCCGGACTAACCAGGTTGACGAAGCAGCTCTCCATGCCCACCGAGCCGGGCGCCGACAAGGGGAAAGTCAGCTCGTTTTCAGTCTGGAAAGCGTAACGCAACAGGCTTTTCAGCTCGTCCATCATGCCGACGAAAGCCGGATCGAGATGGCCTATAGTCGGCCGTGCCAGCGCAGCAAGCACCCGTGGCGGCACGTCGGACGGACCTGGCCCCATCAGGGTCCGTACTGGTGGCTGGAAAGAACGGATTTCGGGACTTGCGACCTTCATGGTTTCTCCTGAAGACAGTCTGAAATACCGCCGGCCGACCTGCTAATGAGGCCGCCCGTTGGCAGCAATCGTGCGGATGATGCGTACCGTATCCACGTCCGATTCCCGGTACGCGGACTTGACGAATTCGGATACTTGCACCACATCCCCTTCGGCCGCATTCTCCGAGAGCGTGGTCTCATACGTGAATCGGAGAAAAATCCTATTCGAATCAGGTACTTCTAGCCGGATCGTAAGCGAACCACCGGCGTGCTGGGCAGTCGCCCGCGATTCGAAGCAGACCCATTCTGAATCACGATAAGTAACCGTGTCACGGATGCTGGCCTGCCCGAAATGGAGGATCCGCTCCACCCGGCCCTCGCTGCGCGACAGGATCTCACAACGATCCAGTCCTGGCAGGAAGATGCCCGGCTCTTCGACCCGGTACATCAGGCCGCTCCACACCTGCTCACGGCTCAACGTCTCGATGAGCGGGTTGAGGGGATTGTTGATCTCGATGAGATGTTCGAAATGCAAGAAAAAACTCCTAAGTTCACCGCGCAGTTTAGCGTCGATTGAAACCGGTCGTCAGCCAGATGCCGGCGAGAATCATCACGATTCCGAGCAAATGGTACAACTGCGGCACTTCGCCGAGAAAAATGGCTGCCAGAATCGTGCTGAAAACCGGCATCAAATGGATGAACCCCCCCCCTTTGGCCGCCCCCACCTCGGCCACCGCCCGGTTGTAGAACACATAACCGAGAAAAGCCGGAAAGATCCCGGTGTAGGCAATACCGGCAAACGCCGCCGAGGTGAGGTGCAGAACAGCACCGGAAGCCAGTTCGTACCACGCGAAAGGCAGCAGGATCACCAGTCCGATCGCCGTTAATGCCGCCAGAAGCGCCATTGGATGCACTCCGGGCGGACGCCAGCGCAACCCAAGCGTATAGAAAGCCCAGGACAACACCGCTGCCAACATCCAGACGTCCCCGGCATTCAGCCTGAATCCGGCCAGGATTGCCGGATCACCGTGACTGACGATGGTCAGCACGCCACAGAAGGAAATCCCGACGCCGACAAGTTCGGGCCCCTTCGCCTGATGACCAAAAAACCAAGAGATCGCAATGATCGCAATCGGGATGAAGGAGTTCAGCAGCGCCGCGTTGGTAGCGCTGGTATGGGCAAGCGCGATGTAAGCGAGCGTGTTGTATGCGCCGACACCCAGCGCACCAAGCGCCAGCAGCACTAGCCATTGTCGGCAATCCAGCCCTTTCAAGCTCCGCCTGTGTGGCCACGCAAACGGCAAGGTCAGCAGGAAAGCGAGGATCCAACGCCCGACAGCCAGCGAAAACGGCGGGACCAGTTCCCGCAATCCTCGTCCAACAACCATGTTGCCAGACCAGAACAGGACGGTGAGCGTCAACAGAAGGTAGGGATGGATGGGAAGGATTGAGCGTCGATGCCCGAGCACGAGGACGATTTCTGGATGAAGTTGGCGCCGATTATCGGCGAGAACCTGCTGTACGGACACGCATTTCCTGTGCTGCTGAACAAGCATCAGGTGGATGTGGCGTTCGCAAGTTCAGTTGTCGTTTTGTTCTTATGTTTTCTTTTTATATATATAACTCTGTTAACAGTGCACCGCCAATTTCTGTGGATAACACACTAAAACCTTTTTAATTCATTATCTTGTATGAAGTAAAAGGCTTTGGAGAGAAGCAGGAACTAGGCGGGGACAAAATGGGGAGGAAAATTTTGATTCCCGCCGATTCGAGGCTTGTCCACATTTTCTGCGACTGTTTACCGCCTGCTTGTGCACAAGCGCTTGCTTGTCAGAGGCTCTCAGTCAGCGGGTATTTGCGGGAAAAGTAGCCGTATGCCCGTTGAAGCTGACGTTTCCGAAGGAAATCAAACCGCTGCTCGGCTGTTGACAGCTGGTCTTTGAACATCTGGTGCACCAGGTAGAGCCCTTGTTGTGTCTTCAGCAACTCTCTCGCCAGTCCGTGGGCTTGGTCATTCGGTAGTCCGGTGGCATCTTCCACGATCTGTACGGTTTCCCAATCCACTTCGATGAAATCCAGCAAGTCGGTAATCGAAAGCATGAGGGTTCCTTCGTCGTCTGTTTGGCCGGTTCGAGATGGGCCCAGGTTAGTAGGGTTTGTTGACTGTTTTTCTATATATATAAGTACTGTTTACGTTTACGCTACCCGGGTTTCTGTGGATAACAGGAATAAATCATTTTTTTTCAACGTGTTGGATCGTTGATAAGGGTGTCGGCAAGAGCTTGTGTAGTGTGTGGGAGGATTGTTGAGGAAATTTTGCCTCGTCGCCGATACCCGGTTTGTGCACAATCTGTCCGCTTGTCCAACCCTGGTTTGTCCCCAGCTTTGTTGAAACGTTCGCCTTTTTCCGCTCCTGTCGTGACTGCTCTGGTGGTCTGGGATGTGTTCTGCCCAGTCGTAGATAACTTCGGCGATATCGGCGTGTGCTGGCGCCTGTCCCGGCAACTGGCGGTGGAGTACCGGATTGCGGTGCGTTTGTGGGTGGATGACCTCAAGGTCGCCCGCCGTCTGATTCCCGGATTGGATCCGGAGGCGGGTTGTCAGCAGATCGAAGGCGTGGAAATCCGCCATTGGAGCGTTCCGCTGCCGTCGATCGAACCAGGACAGGTAGTCATTTCTGCTTTTGCGGGCAATCTTCCGGATGTTTTTCTGCAGGCGATGGCCGGTCGTGATCCCAAGCCAGTGTGGATAAACCTCGAGTACTTCAGTGCTGAGGCCTGGGTCGCTGATTGCCACGGTTTGCCGTCGCCGCATCCGCGATTCCCCTTGACACAGTTCTTCTTCTTTCCGGGTCTGGGTGTGGATTCCGGCGGGGCTATTCGCGAAGCGGATTATCCGGTGCGTCGAGCGGCTTTTGCGGCAGAGGATTTCTGGGCGCAGCTTGCTCTTCCCGAGCGCCCGCCGAACGAGTTGCGTGTCTCTTTGTTTTCATATGAAAACAAAGGCTTGGGAGAACTTCTCAGAGCCTGGGCGGAGGGCGAGACACCCGTCACCTGCCTGGTGCCGGAGGGAAGGGTCCTGCCTGGATTGGCTGCTGAATTTGGTGTGAGCGGCTTGCGTGCAGGTGATCAGCTGCTACGTGACCAGCTCGTGGTGCGCATCCTGCCCTTTGTCGAACAGCGAAAATATGACGAACTGCTGTGGGCGTGTGATCTGAATTTTGTGCGCGGGGAGGATTCCTTCGTGCGCGCCCAGTGTGCGGAAGCCCCGTTCGTGTGGCAGATCTACGTGCAGGACGAGGATGTGCATCTGGAAAAACTGCGAGCCTTCCTGGGGTGGTACCAGAAAGGGCTCGATCCGGCGATTGCCGGGGCTGTGTCGGATTTCTGGCTGGCCTGGAACCGCGGTGACGGTATCGCCGCGACCTGGCCAGCGTTTTGCGCCGCTTTGCCAGCTCTTAAAGCCCATGCAGGGGCCTGGGCCGAGCAGTTGCTGGACGGAGGAGATCTCGTCGCGCGGCTGGTGCAATTCTGTAAACTTAAGTTAGAATAATAAGTTACCGTTTATCCGTGGCACGTGCCGCGCAATTTGCAAGCAGGAAATAGCATGAAAACCGCAATGGAACTCCGCTCCGGCAACGTGATCATGGTGGGCAGTGACGCCCTCGTGGTGCAGAAGGCCGAGTACAACAAGTCTGGCCGTAACGCCGCTGTCGTCAAGATGAAGCTCAAGAACCTGCTCACCGGCGCGCCGTCCGAGTCGGTTTACAAGGCTGACGACAAGTTCGAAGTCGTCGTTCTCGATCGCAAGGAAGTTACCTATTCCTACTTCGCCGATCCGATGTACGTTTTCATGGACGCCGAGTACGAACAGTACGAAGTCGAAGCCGAGAACATGACCGACGCGCTGAAGTATCTGATCGACGGCATGCCCTGTGAAGTGGTGTTCTTCAACGGTAAGGCGATTTCCGTGGAACTGCCGACCAGCGTCGTGCGCGAAGTGGAATACACCGAGCCCGCCGTCAAGGGTGATACCTCCGGCAAGGTTCTGAAGCCCGCCCGTATCGCTCCCAGCGGTTTCGAGCTTTCCGTGCCCGCTTTCGTGGAAATCGGCGACAAGATCGAAATCGACACCCGTACCGACGAATACCGTAACCGCGTCAAGTAAGTCGCGGCTGGTCCGGTCCGGTGAAAGGCCACCGTCAGGTGGCCTTTCGTTTTTTTCCGAACAAGTGCCATGGCCCTCAAATCCACCATTTTTCGCGCCACATTGAATGTTTCCGACCTGGATCGGGGGCATTTCGGCGAACATGTGCTGACCCTCGCCCGTCATCCGTCCGAGACCGATGAGCGGATGATGGTGCGTGTGCTGGCTTTTGCGCTCAATGCGGACGAGCGGCTCGAATTCGGGCGTGGGATCTCCACCGATGACGAGCCGGCCCTGTGGCGCAAGGACGATACGGGGCGCATTCTCGACTGGATCGAGGTTGGTCTGCCGGACGAACGCCTGTTGCGTCGCGCGGCTGGCCGGGCCGACCAGGTCACGGTGCTGGCCTATGGTGGCCGTACGGTGGATATCTGGTGGCAGAAGGACGCAGCAACGCTGTCCAAGCTGGCGAATCTGAAGGTGCTGGCGCTGGCCCAGGAAGAGTCGAAGGCGCTTGCCGCGCTGGCGGCGCGCAGCATGGAATTGAGCTGCACGATCCAGGATGGGCAGCTGTGGTTCTCGGCGGGGGAAACGACCTTGACGCTCAATCCGCGTTGTATCTACCCCGCTGCATAGGATACGAAGCGTCGCAACGAGGATGACAAAAGCGTGCCGGAGTGCGAATAATGCGCATACCGGCCTTCAGCCTCGGGGGTCGGACAGATAAATCCCGACAGGAGAGTCCGCATGTCTTCCCCACTGCTTTTTCCGTCCGAGCAGCTTGCCGGTCGTCGCCAGTTCCTGAGTACTTCCCTTGGTTTGCTGGCTGCAGCTTCCTTGGGCAGTCTGGCCCGCCCGGCCCAGGCCGCCAGCCCTATCGTCCTGCCTGCGCTGCCCTACGCGGAAAATGCCCTCAATCCGGTCATCAGTGCAAATACGATCGGCTTCCACTACGGCAAGCACCACAAGGCCTATGTGGATAACCTCAACAAGCTGATCGCCGGTTCCGATCTGGCCGATCTGCCCCTCGAAAAGATCATTGCCGCTGTGGCTGGCAAGGCCGACAAGACGGCCATCTTCAACAACGCTGCACAAACCTGGAACCATACCTTCTACTGGCACAGCCTGCGTCCGAACGGCGGCGGTGAACCGCCCGCAGCGCTGAAACAGCGGATCGAAGCCTCGTTTGGCAGCGTAGATGCGCTGAAGAAGGAGCTCGCCACCGCGGCGACCGGCCAGTTCGGCAGCGGTTGGGCCTGGCTGGTGGCTGATGGCGAGAAGCTGAAGGTGGTCAAGACCGGCAACGCCGATGTGCCGCTGACCGCCGGTTTGAAGCCATTGTTGACCATCGACGTGTGGGAGCACGCGTACTACCTGGATTACCAGAACCGCCGCGCCGACTACGTGAACGCGGTGCTCGACAAGCTGATCAACTGGGAATTCGCGCTCAAGAACCTGGGCTGATTCCGTCGAGAACCCCTGCAGCAGGTGTTTCCGGCGCTGCCGCAGGGGCGTTGTCGTTCCGTTTCAGTCGGGCTGCGTAGCGTCCGGCCCGGCGTGCAGGCGCCGTTGGTGGGTATCCGCGGCGATTTCGGTGCGGATCTGCGCCAGGTGCCGGGTTCGATCGTCCCGGTAGAACAGGTTGTAGGCTTCGAACGGGATCATGCGTCCGTCCGGTTGAACCATGTGCACGCAGGATTTCTTCAGCGCCCGTAGGTCCAGGTTGGCGGCATCCATGAACTGCACGATCAGCACGCGGAAGACGTTTTCGTAGCCTAGTTGAGGCGCATCGATCTTCGGCAGGCAGCACAGCAGGTCGGACAGGCAGCGGGCGCCAGATTCCGGCGAGTGATTGGTGGAAAAGAGGCGGAACAGTTGCGCCTTGATGGCCGGATCGCGCTCGAACACGATAGTGTTGGCAGGGCCGGCCAGCAGGGCTTCCGGACTGAGGAAGCGGGTCAGTGGATGAATTTCGCCGCCCAGCTTGAGGGCATAGCCCATGGCCAGGGTGTCCGGGTTGCAGGGAACCGGCACGATGTCGTCCAGACGGAACAAGCCGGATTGTTCGGCGATGCGGCGGCGGATCTCGCTGAGGGTCAGACGGTGCGTGCCGGCGCTGAAGCCTTCGTTGCGGCCGGCATCCTGGATCGGCTGCAGCGTGACGCCGCGCACGCTGGGGCGGGTCAGCGCGTAGCGGATGATGTCGCCGATCTCGTCGTCGTTGACGCCCTTTTTCAGCGTCATCACCAGGGTTGTGGATAAGTTGTGGCGATCGAGGGCGTCCAGGGCCTGCTCGCGGATGCGCCGCAGGTCGGCGCCGCGCAAGTCCTGCAGTACGTCGGCGCGCAGGGAGTCGAACTGCAGGTAGATCTCGATCCCCGGTTTGTATTCGGCCAGCCGGGCGGCAAATTCCGGCTCCTGGGCCAGGCGGATGCCGTTGGTGTTCACCATCAGGTGGCGGATCGGCCGGACTTTGGCGGCATCGAGGATGGCGAAGAAATCCGGGTGGAGTGTCGGTTCGCCGCCGGATAGTTGAACTACGTCCGGCGCGCCCTCGTTACGGACCACGGCATCCAGCATCGCCTCGATGACGGCCAGTGGGCGGTGGGTCAGGCGTTCAGGGCCGGAGCCGGCGTAGCACACCGGGCAGCGCAGGTTGCAGTGATCGGTCACTTCCAGCACGGTCAGGCAGGAGTGCTGCATATGGTCGGGGCACAGGCCGCAGTCGTAGGGGCAGCCGAATTCCATGCGCGTCGAGAAATTCTCGGGCATTTCCGGCGCCTTAACGTAAACCTCGCGCCCGAGCCGGTAATAGTCGGCGTCGTCGGCGATCAGCACGCGTTCGGTACCGTGGGTCGGGCACCATTTCTCCAGGAAGACCTGCTCCTCCTTGATCAGGATCTTCGCTTCGACGCGCCGCAGGCACTGGGAGCACACCGAGCTGGTGGTGTCATGGAACAGGTAGGGACGGTTCTTGCGCGACATGGAGGCGACGCCACTGGCGGAGAGTGAGGGGAAGATAGACGGCGAGTGCCAGTGCGCAGATCCACTGGATGCCGGATAGACCGCCTGGCCACGGGAAGGGAACGGGCTTGAGCGCATCGATTCCCAGTCGCCACGCCAGATAGGCGGACAGCATCAGCTTGAAGCGCAATCCGCTGGAGGCCACCAAAAACGGAGTGGTTTGGTGCAGAAGCAGTGCGAGCGCGCCGGCAAAGGCGATTTCGTAGAGCTGGGTCGGGTGGCGTGGAATGCCGTCGCCGAAGTCGATGGCCCACGGCATGGACGTCGGTACGCCGTAGGTGCCGTCATTGAGGCCGGCGAGGAAGCAGCCGATCCGGCCGATTGCCAGCCCGAGCAGGATCGGCATCACATAGGCGTCGCCGGTGGAGCTCCGGAGTCCGGCCAGTTTCTTGGCGATTTCTGTGCCGATCAGGCCACCGAGCAACCCGCCAACCATCGATTGCCCGGCCAGCAGCAGGCGCCAGCCGTCAGCTTCACGCAGCAAATGGGGCATTTCGGCCCAGAAAACCAGCTTGTTGCCGATCGCGGCGCCGAGCAGGCAGCCGCACAAGATCAAGAAGCGGGGCCCATGCAACGCATTGCCAGTCGTCTGGCGCCGCTGGGAGCGGAAGAACAATTGGGTGCCGGAGGCCAGGCCCAGGGCCTCGAAGACCGCGTGGACAGCATGCGCGGTTGCCGGGTCGGGGATCATGGGGTGGGATCGGTCGGGCGTGCGTCGTCCTTGTCTTCCGGGTCGTCCGTGCCGAGGAGGGATTTCCCGATCAGCCAGGCCGGCCAGCCGAAGAGAAGGATGGACAGCAGGCCTATGCCGGCCATCGCCGGCTCACTGGTGCCGAGGACGACACACACGCCGCCGGCGAAGACGGACAGCAGCAGGATGATCAGGACTGAGATCTTGATCAGCGTGATGACAATCTTCACCGGACACCCATCCTTTCATTTCCAGTCGCCGCGGAGTTGCGCCACGACGGTTTGCAGACTGGAGACATTCGCCGCAACCGCTGGCAAAGGCGCGCCGGCGATCAACTCGATGCGGCTGAACAGACCCCGCCGCAGCGGACGAGGCAGTGCCGTTCCGTCCTTACGGGAGAACATGCTACCCCACAGACCGCGCAGTGCCAGCGGGACAACGGGGACTGGATTGGCTTCAAGGATACGGTTGACGCCCGGGCGGAAGGGGGACAGCTCGCCATCGGCGGTGATCTTTCCCTCCGGGAAAAGACATACCAGCTCGCCGTCGGCCAGCGCCCGGGATACTTCGGCGTAGGCGGTCTCGAGCATGGCCGGGTCTTCCTTCGCCGGGGCGATGGGAATGGCACGACCGTGCCGGAAAACGAAAGACAGCAGCGGCCAGCGGAAGATGCGGTGATCCATGACGAAACGGATCGGGCGGCGGCAGGCTGCGGCGATGATCAGCGCGTCCACGTAGCTGACGTGATTGCAGACGATCAGCGCCGGACCTTCCTCGGGAATCAGTTCGATACCATCGGTGCGCAGGCGGTAAACCGTGTGTACCAGCAGCCAGACGACGAAGCGCAGCAGGAATTCGGGGACCAGTTTGTAGATGTAGATCGCCACGGCGGCATTCATCAGCGCGGCGACGCCGAACAGGGTCGGGATGGACAGGCCCGCGCTGAGCAGGCTGCCGGCGCCCAGCGCCCCGGCCACCATGAACAGGGCGTTGACGATGTTGTTGGCGGCGATGACCCGCGCCCGCTGTGCGGGTGCCGAGCGGGTCTGCATCATCGCGTAAAGGGGCACGATGAAGAAGCCGCCGAAGACGCCGAGCATCGTCAGGGCCAGCAGCACGTGGAGGGTTTCCGGCTGGCTCAGGACAGCGCTGACCGGCAGTGGTGCGCCGGTGGGCAAGACGGACGGAGATGCCAGGGCCAGATCGAGACCGAAGAGTGTCAGGCCGATGGACCCGAAAGGTACCAGGCCGATTTCCACGTGGCCGCCGGACAGTTTTTCGCACAGCAGGGAGCCCAAGCCGATGCCTACAGTGAAGGTGGCGAGCAACAGCGTGACGGTCCCTTCGCCGCCGCCGAGAATGGATTTGGCGTAGGCGGGAAACTGGGCGAGAAACAGCGCGCCGTACAGCCAGAACCAGGAAATCCCCATGATTGCCAGGAAAACCGTGCGGTTTTGACGGGCGAAACCGATGTTGCGCCAAGTTTCGGTGAGCGGATTGGGATTGACGCGCAGTTCCGGATCGGGCGCCGGTGCGGGCGGAACGCCGCGACTGGTCAGGTAGCCGGCGATGGCAACCACCAGTCCGCCACCGGCGATCCACAGTTCGCCGTGCTCGGCGGAAGCCAGCAGGCCGCCGATCAGGGTACCGACCAGGATCGCCACGAAAGTGCCAGCTTCCACCAGCGCATTGCCGCCGACCAGCTCATCCTCGCGCAGGTGCTGGGGTAGCAGGGCGTATTTGACTGGCCCGAACAGGGTCGAGTGGCAGCCGAGCAGGAACAACGCACCGAACAGGACGGGCAGGCTATGCAGCAGGAAACCTGTCAGCGCGACCAGCATGATCGCGATTTCCAGTACCTTGACCAGCCGGGTGAGATAGGCCTTGTCGTATTTGTCGGCCAGCTGGCCGGCACTGGCCGAGAACAGGAAGAACGGCAGGATGAAGATGCCGGCAGCCAGGTTGGCCAGCAGCGCCGGCGGGATACTCGTCCAGTTGGCGGCCTGGAAGGTCAACAGCACGACGAGGGCGTTCTTGAACAGGTTGTCGTTGAAGGCGCCGAGGAACTGGGTCAGGAAGAAGGGGAGAAAACGTTTCTCCTTCAGCAGGGCGAACTGGGAGTGCGGTTGGCTGGCGCTTTGGGACGAGGGACGATCCGGCTGTGAGCTCATGCGTGGGTCCGATCGAGGAATGAGGATAGTTCGACGCGTCCGGCCCCGCGATGGCGGGTACCGGTGGGGAATGATGAAGCCGCGTGGCCTGTCACGGCTTTGCGGTTTCGGCCGACTCCGCGGAACCGGCTCTGACGATCCGGGCGGCCTTTTCTTCACGGATGCGGGTCCGGAAATTCTCGAGCTGGGTATCAAAGCGGGGCAGCAGGTCTTCAACTGCCAGGCGGAAACCTTCGGCTCTTGCCTGTCGGGCGTCCTCGGACAGGATCACCCGCGGCGCGGTGCCCTTGACCTGGCTGGTGCCGGGGGCCCGGAACAGCAGGCTGCGGCTGGCCACATCGAAAACTGAGGCGTCCACCAGGGTATTGACGTCGTACTGGTTGCCGTTGATCACGTAGGAGCCGACGATGGTCCAGTACAGCAGCGAGAGGCGGTTGGTGTCGGTGAATTGGACCTGGTCATAGGACAGCAGCACGACCACGTCCACGTTGAACATCCGGGCGGCCTGTTCCAGGTTGCCAAAACCGCCGCGGGAACGCAGGTAGTTGGATGGAATGGTCTCGATCTTGGCGATGTAGGGGCGGTTGGCGAAGGCCGCCTTGACCCGGTCGATGAGCTGGTTGCGGTCGCTTTCGCCAAGGTTGGAGTAATTGTCGCCCGGTACAAAGGCGATGCCGACCCGTAGTGGGAGATGCAGTTCGGGCAGGCTCGGCTTGAGGGCCGGCTTGTCGCCCTGGGGATACAGGTATTCGACGACTGATCCGCGTTCCGCCATGCGGTGCTGGTTGTTGAACCAGGATGCACAGCCGGCAAGCGCGGCGGACGACAGCATGATCGCAATCCAACGGACAGGTTTCATCGGCGGACTCCTTCAAGCGTTTTGATCAGGCCTGTTCGGCCCATTGTTTCAGGGTGACGTAGTCGATCTTGCCGGTGCCCAGCAGCGGCAGTGCTTCCACAGCGATGATCTGGCGTGGCACGGCGATTTCCGGCCACCCGCTGTCGCGTGCGGCGGTCTGCAGGTGTTCCCGGGTCAGGCTCCTGTCCGTCGTGTACAGCAGGATGGTTTCGCCGCGGGCTGCGTCAGGGCGGGTCGAGGCTGCATGTTGGGCCGCGGGGGAGCTGCTATTGGCCAGTTTCTCGACGACTTCCAGCGACACCATTTCGCCGGCGACCTTGGCAAAGCGCTTGATGCGCCCGACGATCTTCACGAAGCCGTCCACGTCGATATCCACCACGTCGCCGGTCTCGTACCAGCCGTCGCCAGCCGCGGATGTCGGCGCCTGCAGCACGCCGGGTGCTTCGACGCGCAGATAGCCAGACATCAGGTTCGGGCATTTCACGTGCAACATGCCGCCGCCCGGAATGCCGGGGACCTCCACCAGCTTGTGCTGGACGCCGGGCAGGAACTGGCCGACGGTGCCGCTGCGGAAGGCCATCGGCGTATTGACCGCCAGCACAGGGGCGGTTTCGGTCGCACCGTAGCCTTCGAAGATGCGGATGCCGAACTTCTCGAACCACAGGTCGCGCACCGGTGTTCCCAGTTTTTCGGCACCGGCGATGACGTAGCGCAGGCGATAGAAATCGTAGGGGTGGGCGAACTTGGCGTAATTGCCAAGGAAGGTGCTGGTGCCGAGCAGCACGGTGCAGTTGCGGTCGTAGGCCAGTTCCGGAATCACCCGGTAGTGCAGTGGTGACGGATAGAGGAAGACCTTGGCGCCGCTCAACACTGGCAGCAGTGCGCCAGCGGTGAGACCAAAGGAGTGGAACAGCGGCAGCGCATTGAGGATCTTGTCGTCGATCGACAGATCGACGACCGCGCGGATCTGCGCGACATTGGCCAGCAGGGCCCGGTGGGACAGCACGACGCCCTTCGGCTTGCCCTCCGAACCGGACGTGAACAACACCACCGCAGGATCCTCCGGCGATCCTGCAGGCAAGGCCGTGCGCGGGAAACGCAGCGCCCACAGCACCAGCCACAGCTTGTCGCCAAGGCTGATCTTCTCGCGCAGGTCCTCGAGGTAGATCAGCCGTACGTCGCGCAGCGCGCCCAGCTTGTCGCCCAGCTTCGCCTGTTCGACGAAGGCGCGGGAGGTCACGATGGTACGGATCTGCGCCGCCGTGCAGGCGGTCTGCATGCCTTCCGTGCCGGCCGTGTAGTTGAGCATCGCGGCAACCCGGCGGTGGGCGGTCAGACCGAAGATCAGGCCGAGGGTGGCGGTAAGGTTGGGCAGTAGCAGGCCGACTGCTTCACCCTGCCGGCTTTCCCGCGCCACCAGGCGTCCGAGGGCGAGGGCCATCTTGATCAAGTCGCCGTAGCTGTATTCGATTTGTTTCAGGTCTTCGAGCAGACGGTGCTTGCGTCCCTGGATATCGGCCGCATCGAGCAGGGTTTCGAACAGGGTCTGGTCGGGGCGGGTTGCGAAGATCAGTTCCTGCATCAGCTGACGCATGGCTTCCCCAGCCTTCCGCCGGCGCACGCGGGCTGTGGCACCCTCGGGCATCGGCAATCGGGTAGTCGGCTGGATGCTCAGCATGATCCGCGGAAAGAGCCGCCGTGGCACATGGGATGCGAGGCGCGAGAAGTACGTTCGGGCGGCGCCGTCGATACGGACCGGCAGGATAGTCGCGCCGGTCTTGGCCGCCACGAAGGCCGGGCCATCGTAGGTCTTCATCAGGCTGCCGGTCGTCGTGATGCGTCCTTCCGGGAATATGACGACCGGACGTCCGCTTTCGATCAGGCGGATGACTTTCTTCATTGCCATCGGGCTGGTCGGATCGACCGCGAGGTAGTCCACCAGTGACAGCGCAAGACGGAAGAACGGATTCTGCGCAATGCCGGTGTGGACTACGAAGACCGGATCGAAGGGGAGGAACAGGCCCAGCAGCAGGCCGTCGAGGAAGGACTCATGGTTGGCGATGATCAGCAGGCGTTCATGTCGCTCTGCCGGGGTGCCGATGAGACGGACGCGGAACAGCAATGCCGCAATACTGCGAAGGATGGCCTTGATGAACGATCGCATGGTTGTTGGAAATGGCTCAGAGGTTGGTGGAGAGGTAGTCCAGCACGGTGCCGAGGATGTCCTGCAGATAGGCCTTGTTCACATGGAAGTAGATTTCCTTGCCTTCCCGCTCGGCAATAAGCACCCCGGCTTCGCGCAGGACCTTCAGGTGGTGGGACACCGTCGAGCGCGCCAGCGTGGATACTTCGGCGATCTGGCCGACGTTGAGGCGCTCGCCGGGCTCGAAAGTCAGCAGGATGCGCTGACGGTGTTCGTCGCCCAGTGCCGTGAATACAGCGGATGTTTCGCGCCACTCTTCGGGGATGGCACGAGAGTAATCGTTTTTCATATCGATAATGATCGATATGTTTTTGGAATTTGTCAATGAATGACGTGATGAAAACGAAATTCGTGAAACAGGCCAAATGGATGCTGCGCCGCCGCGAGGATTGACTTGGCTGCGGTTAACCCCTATCATCTACATGTTTTTCGTACGGCGGACGGCGCAACACCCGACGTGCCACGCAGAGAGCCAATGTTAAAAGCGGTATTCCTGCAGGTAGGCGCGACGATTCTGGCGGCATTGATCGCTGGAGCATTTTCAGGGGTGCGCGGTGCGTTGTCGGCGGCGTTGGGAGGCGCAGCCTGTGTTCTTCCCAATTTGTTTTTCGCCCTGCGTCTGCACGCGGTTTCCAAGCGTCCAGCAGCGTCGTACCCGCTTGCGTTTTTTGTTGGCGAGTTCTTGAAGATCGCGTCAACCGTAGGATTGTTGGCGACCGTTCGACTCGTGTATCCAGACGTCCATTGGTTGGCGTTGTTTCTCGGGTTGGTCGTGGCGCTGAAGGCGAATTTATTTGCATTTTTGGTGAAGACCTGACCATGAGCACTGGCCACGAAGCACACGCCCCTACCGCGGGTGAATACATTGTCCACCACTTGACCCACTTCAATTCGACTGGTCACGCCCAGAGCGCGATCATCGACTGGAGCGTGTGGAACGTCGATACGCTGTTTTTCTCCATCGGTCTCGGCATCGTCACGCTGCTGATCCTGATCAAGGCCGCCAGCGCTGCCACTTCCGGTGTTCCCGGCCGTTTTCAGGCTGCCATCGAAATCCTCGTCGAAATGGTTGCCGACCAGGCCAAGGGCATCGTGCATAGCGCCGAATCCCGCAAGTTCGTTGCTCCTGTTGCCCTCACGGTGTTCTTCTGGATCTTCCTGATGAACTCCATGGACTTCCTGCCGGTCGATCTGCTTCCCAAGATCTGGGCGCTGATTTCCGGTGATGAGCATGCCTTCCTGCGTGTCGTTCCGACTGCCGACCTGAACGGCACTCTCGGCATGTCCATCGGCGTGCTGCTGATCTGCGTGTACTACAACATCAAGATCAAGGGTTTCGGCGGCTGGGTGCATGAGCTCTTCACCGCGCCCTTCGGCTCCCACCCGCTGCTGTATCCGGTCAATTTCCTGATGCAGATGATCGAATTCCTGGCCAAGACCGTTTCCCACGGCATGCGACTGTTCGGCAACATGTACGCCGGCGAGCTGGTCTTCATGCTGATCGCTCTGATGGGCGGCACCGCCACCGTCTTCGGTTTTCTCGGCCACATCGTTGCCGGTTCCATCTGGGCCGTCTTCCACATCCTGATCGTCGCGCTGCAGGCATTCATCTTCATGATGCTGACCCTGGTGTATATCGGCCAGGCTCACGAAAGCCACTAAGCAGTCCCGGTTTCAAGTTTCAATTTGCAGTTTTAGTTTCAATTTAAATCATCTCAACTAAAGGAGTCGTCATGGAACACGTTCTTGGTTTTGTTGCTCTGGCCGCTGGTCTGATCATTGGTCTGGGTGCTATCGGTGCCTGTATCGGTATCGGCATCATGGGTAGCAAGTACCTCGAAGCATCCGCCCGTCAGCCCGAACTGATGAACGCCCTGCAGACCAAGATGTTCCTGCTGGCCGGTCTGATCGACGCTGCGTTCCTGATCGGCGTCGGTATCGCCATGATGTTTGCGTTCGCCAACCCGTTCAAGATCTAAGTTTCGCGGTTCAACCTGACTAAAGGAAGATTACCGTGAATTTGAACGCAACCCTGGTAGCCCAGCTCGTTGTGTTCTTCATTCTGGCGTGGGTCACGATGAAGTTCGTGTGGCCCCCCATTGTGAAGGCACTCGATGAGCGCGCGAAGAAGATCGCCGACGGGCTGGCGGCTGCGGACAAGGCGAAGAGCGATCTCGCTCATGCCGAGAAGAAAGTCGTTGAAGAGCTGCGCAAGGCCCGCGAGTCCGCTACGGACGTGCGTGCCTCTGCTGAAAAGCAGGCTGCTTCCTTCCTCGATGAAGCTCGCGCCGAAGCCGCCCGTATCATTGCCCAGGCTCGTGAAGCCGCCGAAGCCGAAGCCGGTGTCGCTGCTCAACGCGCCAAGGAAGCCCTGCGTGATCAGGTCGCCCAACTCGCCGTCGCTGGCGCCGAGAAGATTCTCCGCAAGGAAATCAACGCTCAGGCCCACGCCGATCTGCTGGCCAACCTGAAACAGGAACTTCAATAAGCCATGGCCGAGAACGTCACCATCGCACGCCCCTATGCTGAAGCGGCATTTCAGCTCGCTTCCGCGGGCAACGCGCTGGGGCCTTGGTCGGAAGCACTTGATCGTCTGGCTACCGTAGCCAGCGATGCGCAAATGCGGGATTGCATCGCCGATCCCAAGCTCCTGCCGGAACAACTGGCAGGGCTTTTCCTCGATGTCGCCGGCGCCGGACTGTCTGCCGAACAGCAGAACTACGTCCGCGTCCTGGTTGAGAACGAGCGTCTGCAAGTGCTTCCCGAGATCCGTGACCTGTTCGTTGAACTCAAGAACGAACACGAAGGTGTCAAGGAGGCGAACATCACCTCCGCCTTCCCGATGGACGATGCCACGCTGAACGCACTGGTTGCCGACCTTGAAGCCCGCTTCAAGGCCAAGCTCAACGTGACCGTCAGCGTCGACCCCGAATTGATTGGTGGGGTAAAGATCGCCGTTGGGGATGAAGTCATCGACGCCTCGGTCCGCGGCAAGCTCGCGAACATGGCCGCCGCGCTAAAGAACTAGGAGCATAAGCAATGCAACTCAACCCCTCTGAAATCAGTGACCTGATCAAGAGTCGGATTCAGAACCTGCAGCTGTCCGCGAATGCCCGCACCGAGGGTACCGTGGTTTCAGTGACCGACGGTATCTGCCGTATCCACGGCCTCTCCGATGCCATGCAGGGCGAAATGCTGGAATTCCCCGGCAACGTTTTCGGCCTCGCCATGAACCTCGAGCGCGACTCCGTCGGCGCCGTGGTGCTGGGTGAGTACGAGGGCATTTCCGAAGGCGACACCGTCAAGTGTACCGGTCGCATTCTGGAAGTTCCTGTTGGTCCCGAGCTGGTTGGCCGTGTGGTCAACTCCCTGGGCCAGCCGATCGACGGCAAGGGCCCGATCAACGCCAAGGTTACCGAGCCGATCGAAAAGGTTGCTCCGGGCGTGATCTGGCGTAAGTCGGTTTCCCAGCCGGTGCAAACCGGTCTGAAGTCCGTCGATTCCATGGTTCCCGTCGGTCGTGGTCAGCGTGAGCTGATCATCGGCGACCGTCAGACCGGTAAGACTGCCGTTGCGGTTGATGCGATCATCAACCAAAAGGGCGAAAACATGATTTGTATCTACGTTGCGGTCGGTCAGAAGGCTTCGACCATCGCCAACGTGGTCCGCAAGCTGGAAGAAAACGGCGCCCTGGAATACACCATCGTCGTTGCCGCCACCGCTTCCGAGTCCGCTGCGATGCAGTACATCGCTCCGTACTCCGGCTGCACCATGGGCGAATACTTCCGCGATCGCGGTCAAGATGCCCTGATCGTTTATGACGATCTGACCAAGCAAGCCTGGGCCTACCGTCAGGTGTCCCTGCTGCTGCGTCGTCCCCCCGGCCGTGAAGCCTACCCTGGCGACGTGTTCTACCTGCACTCCCGTCTGCTCGAGCGCGCTGCCCGCGTGTCCGAGGAGTACGTCGAGCAATACACGAAGGGTGAAGTCAAGGGCAAGACCGGTTCTCTGACCGCTCTCCCCGTGATCGAAACCCAGGCCGGCGACGTTTCCGCGTTCGTTCCGACCAACGTGATCTCGATTACCGACGGCCAGATCTTCCTGGAAACCGACCTTTTCAACGCTGGTATCCGTCCCGCCATCAACGCGGGTATCTCGGTGTCCCGCGTCGGTGGCGCAGCCCAGACCAAGATCATCAAGAAGCTCGGCGGCGGTGTGCGTCTGGCACTGGCCCAGTACCGTGAGCTGGCTGCGTTCGCGCAGTTCGCTTCCGATCTGGACGAAGCCACCCGCAAGCAGCTTGAGCGCGGTCGCCTGGTTACGGAACTGATGAAGCAGCAGCAGTACGCTCCGCTGTCGGTTTCCGAAATGGCGATCACTCTGTTCGCAGTCGAGAAGGGCGCTTTCGACGATGTCGAAGTCAAGCGTGCCCTCGCTTGCGAAGCCGCGATGCACCAGTACGTGAAGACCAAGGCCGCCGATCTGGTTGCCAAGATCGAAGCGACCAAGGACCTCGACGCCGAAGGCAACAAGCAACTCGCCGCCGTCATCGAAGAGTTCAAGAAGAGCTGGGCTTAACGCGGGCATACGGAGAGCAATATGGCTAGCGGCAAAGAGATCCGTAACAAGATCAAGAGTGTCCAGAACACTAAAAAGATCACCAAGGCCATGGAGATGGTCGCAGCGTCCAAGATGCGTAAAGCTCAGGACCGCATGCGTGCAGCCCGTCCCTACGCCGAGAAGATCCGCCGTCTCGCCGCGAATCTGTCTGCAGCCAACATCACCGACTACAAGCATCCGTTCCTCGTCAAGAAGGACAATGCCAAGCGTGTGGGGCTGATCGTCGTCACGACCGACAAGGGTCTGTGCGGCGGCCTCAACACCAACACTCTGCGTGTCGGGTTGAATGCGCTCAAGAATTGGGAAAGCAAGGGTGTCAGCGACATCCGCGTGACCGCCATCGGCAACAAGGGGCTGGGTTTCATGCAGCGCCTTGGTGCCAAGGTGGTCTCGCACGTCACCCAGCTCGGGGATACCCCCCATCTGGAAAAGCTGATCGGGCCCGTCAAGGTCATGATCGATGCGTTCCAGAATGGCGAGCTGGATGAAGTGCACATTGTTTACTCCCGCTTCATCAACACGATGAAGCAGGAACCCCAGCTTGAGCAGCTTCTCCCGCTGACCGGCGAGCGTCTCGGTACCCCGGAAGGGAACTGGGACTACCTCTACGAGCCGGATGCGCAGGTGGTGATCGACGAACTCCTGGTGCGCTATGTCGAAGCGCTGGTGTACCAGGCTGTCGCCGAGAACATGGCGTCCGAACAGAGTGCCCGGATGGTGGCGATGAAGGCAGCTTCCGACAACGCAGGAAGCGTGATCGGCGAACTGCAACTGGTCTACAACAAGACCCGTCAGGCCGCGATCACGAAGGAACTGTCCGAAATTGTCGGCGGCGCAGCCGCGGTGTAACGGTTTAACAAGTTTGGGGAAACGACGATGAGTCAAGGAACGATCGTTCAATGCATCGGCGCCGTGGTGGATGTGCAGTTCCCGCGCGACGCGATGCCCAAGATTTACGACGCCCTCGAGTTGGCAGGTTCTGAACTGGTTCTCGAAGTTCAGCAACAGCTCGGTGATGGCGTTGTGCGTACCATTGCGCTGGGGTCTTCGGACGGCCTGCGTCGTGGCATGCAAGTTTCGAACACCGGCAAGGGTATCGCTGTGCCGGTTGGCCACGGCACCCTGGGCCGCATCATGGACGTGCTGGGTCGCCCGATCGACGAAGCTGGTCCGATCGAATGCGACGAGCGCCGGACCATTCACCAGAAGGCTCCGAAGTTCGACGAGCTCTCTCCCTCCGTGGATCTGCTCGAAACCGGCATCAAGGTTATCGATCTGATCTGTCCGTTCGCCAAGGGCGGTAAGGTGGGTCTGTTCGGTGGTGCCGGTGTGGGCAAGACCGTGAACATGATGGAGCTCATCAACAACATCGCCAAGCAGCACAGCGGTCTGTCGGTGTTCGCCGGCGTGGGCGAGCGTACCCGTGAAGGGAACGACTTCTACCACGAAATGAAGGACTCCAACGTTCTCGACAAGGTTGCGATGGTGTTCGGTCAGATGAACGAACCCCCCGGCAACCGTCTGCGCGTGGCGCTGACCGGCCTGACCATGGCCGAGCGTTTCCGTGACGAAGGCCGTGACATCCTGTTCTTCGTGGATAACATCTACCGCTACACCCTGGCCGGTACCGAAGTGTCCGCGCTGCTGGGTCGTATGCCTTCCGCGGTGGGTTACCAGCCGACGCTGGCCGAAGAAATGGGCCGTCTGCAGGAGCGTATTACCTCCACCAAGGTGGGCTCGATCACCTCCATCCAGGCCGTGTATGTGCCTGCGGATGACTTGACCGACCCGTCTCCGGCGACCACCTTCCTCCACCTCGACTCGACCGTCGTGCTGTCCCGTGACATCGCTTCGCTGGGTATCTACCCGGCAGTCGATCCGCTGGATTCCACTTCCCGTCAGCTCGATCCGCTGGTGGTTGGCGAAGAGCACTACAACACCGCTCGCGGCGTTCAGCAGACCCTTCAGCGTTACAAGGAACTGCGCGACATCATCGCGATTCTGGGTATGGACGAACTGGCTCCGGAAGACAAGCTTCTGGTGTCCCGTGCTCGTAAGATCCAGCGTTTCCTGTCCCAGCCGTTCTTCGTGGCGGAAGTGTTTACCGGTTCCCCCGGCAAGTACGTTCCCCTGAAGGAAACGATCAAGGGCTTCAAGACGATTCTCAGCGGTGAAGTGGACCACCTGCCCGAGCAGGCCTTCTACATGGTCGGCCCGATCGAAGAAGTCTTCGAAAAAGCGAAGACCCTCTGATCAATGCGACCATCGCCCGGCGGCGCCTAGCGTCGCCGGTTTGAGGAGGAAATAGCTATGGCAATGACCATTCACGTCGACATCGTCAGCGCAGAAGAGCAGATCTTCTCCGGTCTGGCCGAATTCGTGGCTCTGCCCGGCGAAGCCGGCGAGCTCGGCATTCTGCCCGGCCACATGCCGTTGATGACCCGGATCAAGCCGGGCGCCGTGCGCGTCAAGGTCCAGAACCAGCCCGAAGAGGAACTGGTTTTTGTGGCCGGCGGCCTGCTGGAAGTTCAGCCCAACCTCGTGACGGTTCTGGCGGATACCGCCATCCGTGGCAAGGATCTGGACGAAGCGAAGGCGCTGGAAGCCAAGCGCCTGGCGGAAGAAGCCTTGCAGAACCAGGGTTCCGCCCTGGAGTACGCCAAGGCCCAGTCCGAACTGGCATCGGCTCTGGCTCAGATCGCGGCAATCAGCAAGCTGAAGAAGCGCGGTCACTGATCGAGACGATTGGTTGCAAGGAAAAAAGGCAGTCCGTGAGGACTGCCTTTTTTCTTTTCCGGAGTGAAGGGATTTGTGGGCGAATGAATTCGCCCAGCTGCGCCCAAAGATCAGACCCGCCGGCAGGCTGTGTCAGCGGGCTGTCTGGGACAGGGCCGTTTCGAGCCGGCTAAGCCGTTTTTCCAGGCGCGCCAGATCGTCACGCAGGGCTGCATTGGCGCCGGCCAGTTCTTCCAGCGCCTGGTGCTTGACCAGCACCGGGCGCTCCTCGCTGTAGTATTCGACGAGATTCTCGACCGCGTTGCGGGCGGCCTGGCGCTGCCAGCCGATGATGTTCTGGGCTGTCATCACCGCGCGGTGGGCCGCGATGTCGCCGATTAGTCTGGCCAGGGCCTCCTCACCGTCCCAGCGGAGTTGCCGGAAGACAAAGCCGAGGGTATCGGCGAAGTCGGCATTGCCGCTGATGCGGATGTCGGCCATCAGCGCATCGGCTCCTCCCGCAAGTGCCTTCGGCAGGGCGGAGAGGGGGAGCTCCAGGGTGACGTCGGGCGCGGGGGCTGCGCTCTCGTTGAAATAGCCATCGCCATCCACGCCAAGAGAGAGTTCCAGCGGGCTCAGGCGAAGGGCTGCGACCCGTCCGCTGAAGGGCGTCAGACGTTCCCGTGCCCAGGGGGCATCGGCAAGCAGATGGTTGAGGCCGGCAATGGCGGATGAGGCAAGCATCTCCACTCCATGAGGAATTGCGGGGACCCGTGGCCCCCGCGCGCTATACAAGGCTGCTGAGCAGGCTTCAGGAAGCCCGTGCTGGAAGGGCCGTCATCGGTTTCAGAGCTTGTAGCCCCGATGCAGCGCAACCACGCCGGCAGTCATGTTGAAGTACTCCACACGGGTCAGTCCAGCGCCTTCCATTAGCGCCTTGAGGGATTCCTGGTCCGGGTGCATGCGGATGCTTTCGGCCAGGTAGCGGTAGCTGTCAGCGTCCTTGGCGACCTTTTCACCCATCAGCGGTAGCAGCTTGAAGGAATAGAAGTCGTAGGCCGGTGCGAGGGGTTTCCAGACCTTGGAGAACTCCAGCACCAGCAGGCGGCCGCCGGGCTTCAGCACACGGCGCATTTCGGCAATGGCCTGGTCCTTGTGGGTCATGTTGCGCAGGCCGAAGGCCACCGTTACCACGTCGAAATAGTCGTCGGGGAAAGGCAGCTTCTCCGCGTCGCATTGGGCGACCGGCAGCAGGAGGCCGTTATCCACGACGCGGTCGCGGCCACGGGACAACATCGCGTGGTTGATGTCGGTGAGCCACACCTGGCCGGTCGGGCCGACCCTCTTGGCAAAGGCCAGCGACAGGTCGGCGGTGCCGCCCGCCACGTCGAGCACCCGGTCGCCCTTGCGGACACCGGCAATCTGCACGGTGAAGGCTTTCCACAAGCGGTGCAGGCCAAAGGACATGAGGTCGTTCATCACGTCGTAGCTGCTGGCGACGGAGGAGAAAACGCTGCGGACCTTGCTGGCCTTTTCGGATTCGGCCACTTTCTGGAAGCCGAAATGGGTGGTCTTGTCGTTCATGATCTGGAAATGGGAGCGAGGCATTGGATCGTCGGCGCCCGGCCGGCGATCAGGATTCAGTGGTGATGGCCACAGCCGCCGGTCTTCGGGGCGGGCGGCGGAAGGTCGGCAGGGTCTCGGCTGCCGCCTTCGGTGGCGAGGCGGAGCAGGTAGGATTCCCACAGCTCGTCGCGCTTTTCGCCGAGCTCGTAAAGGTAGTCCCAGGAATACAGTCCGCTGTCGTGGCCGTCGGAGAAGACCGGGCGGATCGCGTAGTTGCCGACCGGCTCGATGCGCGTGATGTCCACGTCGCGCTTGCCGAGCTGCAGGACTTCCTGGCCGACACCGTGTCCACGTACTTCGGCAGAGGGGGAGAATACGCGCAGGAACTCGTAGGTGAATTCAAAACGCTTGCCGTCGTCGAAGGCAATCTCCATCCGGTGGGAAACCTGGTGCAGCTTGATCTCGGTGGGGATGGGGTCGTCCTTGTGCAGGCCAGCCATGCGGGGCTCCGTGTATCGATGGGCAATGTGCGAATGATACTCGAAGGTGGGCCCGGCTCCCCTTGAAGGCGGTCATTGCATGGTGATCGCGGGGTGTGACATGTCATGAAAAGTTCAAGTTGCTGAAATACACTGCCTGCGTCCAGAGATTCCACCGAGGTATCCATGCCTGCCACCATCCTGCTCGTCGAAGACGAGCCCGCCATTCAGGAACTGATCGCCGCCAATCTGATGCGCGCCGGCCACCATGTCGTCAGGGCCTCGGATGCTGAAACAGCCCAGCGCATCGTGCGTGATGCGCTGCCCGACCTGATCCTGCTCGACTGGATGTTGCCGGGCATGTCGGGGGTCGAATTCGCCCGCCGGCTGCGCGGCGAGGAGCGTACCCGCGGCATTCCGCTGATCATGCTGACTGCCCGCGGCGAGGAGCAGGACAAGGTGCTCGGCCTCGAATCGGGCGCCGACGACTACATCACAAAGCCCTTTTCACCGCGCGAGCTGGTGGCCCGCATCAAGGCGGTGCTGCGCCGCCGGGCCCCGGAGACCACCGAGGATCCGGTTGAACTGGGCGGGCTGCGCCTCGACCCGGCGACGCACCGCTTGGCAGCGGGCGCCAGCCCGATTACCCTTGGTCCGACCGAATTCCGTCTGCTGCATTTTCTGATGACCCATCCGGAGCGCGTCCATTCGCGTGCCCAACTGCTCGACCAGGTGTGGGGCGATCACGTCTTCGTCGAAGAGCGCACCGTCGATGTGCACATCCGGCGCCTGCGTTGTGCGCTCGAGCCCACCGGCCACGATGCCCTGGTGCAGACCGTGCGCGGCAGCGGCTACCGCTTCTCGACCCAGCAGGAGACGCCGGCGGCGGTGCGCTGATTCGTGGGAGCTCCTCTGGAAGAAGTCACGGAAATCCGGCCGATCAGTTACATCCGTGTCGCGGTTTTCACGGTCCTGACGGTCATCGCGCTGCTGGCGATCGGCGTCGGGGTGTTCTTCGGCCTGATGCCGGCGCTTGTCACCTTTGCGGTGGC
Source organism: Pseudomonadota bacterium (assembly GCA_018241665.1). Taxonomy (GTDB): domain Bacteria; phylum Pseudomonadota; class Gammaproteobacteria; order Burkholderiales; family Rhodocyclaceae; genus Zoogloea. The sequence goes on along the minus strand of JAFEDK010000017.1, from coordinate 78,222 downwards.
GCTGTTGCTGGTGGGGCTGTACCACTTCAACAATCTTTTCAAGCTGGTCCGCTGGCTGCGTACGCCGGTGGATGAGGCAGCTCCGCTGCCACGCGCCTTCGGTCTGTGGGATTACGTTTTCGCCGACGTGAACCGGCGGGCACGCACCGCGAGCCGCCAGCAGGAACGGCTGTCCGCCGCGCTGGAACGCTTCCGCGAGGCCAGTCAGGCGATGCCAAACGGCCTGTTGTTCCTGTCGATGAGCAACACCATCGAATGGGTCAACCGCCTCGGCGAGCAACACTTCGGCCTGGATCGCGCCCGCGATCAGGGTGCGCCGGTGACCAACATCGTCCGCCAGCCGGATTTCGTACGTTATCTGCAGGAAGGCCATTACGAGGAACCCCTGGTCTTCACCGCCGGCCGGCCGATCGGGCGCACTCTGATGGTCCACGTCGTGCCCTTCAGCGACGACATGCGCCTGCTGATGTCGGAGGACATCACCCAGGGTGAGCGCCTGGAAGCGATGCGCCGCGATTTCGTCGCCAATGTGTCCCACGAGATGCGCACCCCGCTGACCGTGGTGAGCGGCTTCCTGGAGACCGTCATCGACGGCCTCGACGAGCTGGAGAAGGACGACATCCGCCACTATCTCGGTCTGGCATCCGAGCAGGCCAGCCGCATGCAGCGCCTGATCCAGGATTTGCTGACGCTGTCCGCACTGGAAACCGGCGCGCCCATCCTTCACGAGGAGCCGGTGGAAGTGGCCAGCCTGCTGAAGGAAATCCAGCAAGAGGCCCAGGTGGTCTCCGGCGGACGTCACACGATAGGCCTCGACTGTTCGACCCGGGCCCGCCTGCTCGGCAACAGCAAGGAGCTGTACAGCGCGTTTGTGAACCTCGCCATCAATGCGGTGCGCTACACCCCGGCCGGTGGCCACATCCGTCTCAGCTGGCGGCAGCGCGGGTCAGTGGCGGAGTACATGGTCGAAGACGACGGCATCGGGATCGCTCCGGAACACATTCCGCGCCTTACGGAACGTTTTTATCGGGTCGACCGGGGCCGCTCCCGGGAAACCGGTGGTACCGGCCTTGGCCTGGCCATCGTCAAGCATGTGCTGAGCCGCCATCAGGGCGATCTGATGATCGACAGCGAGCCGGGGCGGGGCAGTCGCTTCACTGCCTGCTTCCCGGTCCGGCGTCTGGTGGAATAAGGCCGCCCTTCAGTCCTGCACGTATTCGTAGGTGGCCTGGTCGAAGTTGGTACCGCGTGCCACCAGTGTGGTCAGGCGGATCTGCCGGGCCGACCCGGTGTGCAGCTCGAGCACCCGTTCGGCCTGGAACCACCCGCCCGGCAGCACGATCGTCGCCGGGGAACGCATGGCTGCGATCTCCGGCAGCATGAAGGCCTGCGCATAGGGTTCTGCCGGGCTGACGTTGATGCCGGTGCAGCGTACCGCGCAAGTGGTCGGCAGGCCTGCCAGCAGGTGGATGCCGGTCAGCAGCGTGCCATCCGGTTCATACATCAGCCAGCTCACCTGACCCAGCAGGTAATGGGTGCCATCGCTGGGCTTGATGCCAACCAGCTGGTGATGCTCGATGCGTTGCACCGGATGCTTGCGCTGTAGCCGGAAGCCCGATACCGAGTGATCGACGGTTTCCCAGGTGTCGATGTTGTAGCCGTTCCGGATGGCTTCGGTCTCGGCATCCAGCAGTGGCGGCGCGACGCTCTCCTCGGCGCGGGCACCGAAGGTGATGACGCTGATGTCGTAGCGGCTGCCCATCAACTGGCGGTGGTTGGGCGGTTCAAAGGCTTGCCCGGAGACCAGCAGCCCGATGCCGTCCCAGTCGGTGCAGATCTTGTTTTCCCCCTTCTTGCTGCGGCGGGGGAAGCGCCGCCCGGCGGCCGACATGCCCCACGGACGGTACAGGGATACCAGCAGCCGCGCGCAGGCGGGCTGGGAGCAGTCGTCTCCGAGGCCGAGGGAGGCCGGGCTGGTGCCCTGCTTGAACTCTGCCAGCATGGCCTTGATCTGCGCCGCGAGGCGGTGCCCGTCGAAGCGGCGCATGCCTGGCCGCGAGCCGATCAGGGCAATCGGGCGCAGCCCGTGGTCCTCGCTGGGGTCCAGGCCGTAGGCGCGGACGTCGTTCTGTTCCCAGCTGGTCTGCAGGACGCAGTAGGGTGCGAAGCGCTGCGCCCAGCGGCAGATCCAGTTGAGTTCACGCTGGTTGCGGCCGTAGGGGTTGGTCAGGTCGATGAGCAGCAGCGCGATATAGGCTTCGTCCGGGCTCTGGGCCTTCCAGGTGTTGTTGAGGGGATCGATGACCCGGCTATGGGTCGCGCCGGCCCGGTCGGCTTCGAGGTAGGCGTCATGGACGGCTTTCCAAGCCCCGGGCGGCTCCGCACGGTGGGCGCGGAAATGTTCGATGATGATCTGCCCGAGGTACTGGATGCGGCGCTGGGCCAGCAGGGGCAACTGGGCCCGGAACTCTTCCGAGCTGCTGGAATGGCCTTCCGCCAGGCGTGCGTAGGCGGTACCCAGCGCGGTCCATAGACGGACCACCTGGCGCAGCGTGGCATCCTCCGCGCTGTCGGGGGGAAGCGGATGGGCCGCGTAGCGGGACGACATCTCGTACTGGACGAAGGTGATCGTCTGGCGCGAGGCTTCCAGAACTTCGAGCTGTTCCTCCGGTCCCAGCGGGCTTGCCAGCAGACCCTCGAGCATGCGTACCAGCGTGGCGTGGCTCTCGCTTGCGTTCAGCGTATGAAGATTCCTGAGCAGCTTGCGGTATTGCTCGACGCTGCGCAGGTCGGTGTAGGTGGTTTGCTGGCTGTCCGTCATCGCGGTGCTCCCCACATCAGCCGGAAAGTTGCTCGGCGATCGCGTTGCGGATGGCCAGTGCCAGCCGCGTGTCGTCCACGCTGCGCAGGGTGCTGCTGGCGGCGCGCTGGGCCTGGCCCCAGATGGGCTCGGGGAAATGGCGATCGTCCACCTCCCGCGGGATCAGGTGCCAGTGCAGGTGGGGCACCACGTTGCCGAAGCTGGCCAGGTTGATCTTGGCGGGCTGGAAGCACTCGCGCAGAGCCACTTCCACCGCCATCAGGATGTTGAAGCAGTGGCGCTGGTCGGCGGGCGCCAGATCGCTCATCTCGGCCACGTGTTCGTTCCAGATCAGCCGGCAGTAGCCGGGATAGTCGCGGTCATTCACGCGGATCACGCGGCAGCTGGCATCCTGCCAGAGCACGTTTTCCGGTTCCGGGAAGCACAGGGGGCAGTCTTTCGGCGAACTTGTCGGCATGGAGATGAAGAGCAGTGCTCAGGTTGTGGTGGACGATTCTAGCCCGTCTGGATAGCCGTATGGAATTGGCGGACCGCCCTGATGTCCTGCATGCAAAAGCAATGTCCGGGCATTCTGACATTAATCCTCAGCACGCTGCAGCCTCCGGACGGATGAAGGCGCGAGTGGCCGCGGGGCCGGCATTCACCGGCACGCCGTCAACGAACAGCAGCAGGGTGCCCGGCGCAATGGGTTGCCAGTCCTCGTTGTCGGTCAGCGGCGTGGTGGCCACCACGGCGACCCGGTCATCGGCCGAGGTCAGCTCGCTGAAATCCACGGTGATGTCCTGGTCCTTCAGGTGGGCGCGGGCGAAGGGCGCCTGGCGCACGATGTAGGTGAGCCGCGAAGCGCAGTGGGCGAACAGGCAGGTGCCGTTGGACAGCAGGAAATTGAACTCCCCATGGCTGCCGATCTCGGCGGCAATGCTGCGCACCACCGCGAACAGTTCTTCCCGCGAGGGTTCGCCGTCCGGAAACTGGCGGCGCAGGGCTTCCATCAGATAGCAGAAGGCCCGTTCCGAATCGGTCTGCCCGACCGGCTGGAAGTAGCCGCGCAGTTCGGGATCGAAACCGTTGAGGTTGCCGTTGTGGGCGAACACCCAGTAGCGCCCCCACAGCTCACGCTGGAAGGGATGGGTGTTTTCCAGCGTCACCACGCCCTGGGTGGCCTTGCGGATGTGGGCGATGACGTTGAGGGAGTGGATCGGGTAGTTGCGCACCAGTTCGGCCACCGGCGACCGGCTGCTGGCCTGTGGATCGAGGAAGACACGCACCCCGCGCCCCTCGAAGAAGGCGATGCCCCAGCCGTCGCCGTGCACATCGGTCAGCCCGCCGCGGGCCTGGAAGCCGGCGAAGGAGAAGCAGATGTCGGTGGGCGTGTTGCAATTCATTCCAAGCAGCTGGCACATGGTCGTTTCGGTCCTCCTCGATGAACCCCGATTCGCCGATCGTCCGGGTCCTCATGCAGTATGGCATTTGCCTTTCGGCAGTCTGCACCGCAACATGGCGTCCGGCGGGCTGTTCCCGCCGTCCAGTGTCAGGGAATCAGCATGACAGACCATACCCTAGCCGACTACGCTGCCCAAATCGAGGCCGCAGGTCGCCTTTTTGCTACCGCAGAGCGCATTCTGTTCATCACCGGCGCTGGCTTGTCGGCTGATTCCGGCCTGCCGACCTATCGTGGCGTCGGCGGCCTCTACGAAGATGCCCACACCGACATCGGCCTGCCGATCGAACAAGCCCTGTCCGGCGAGATGTTCGCCCGGCGGCCCGACATCACCTGGCGCTTCCTGTCGCAGATCGAGGCGAGCTGCCGCGGCGCCCACCCGAATGCCGGCCACTACGCCATCGCCCGCCTGGAGGCACTGCGCGATGGCGTGACGGTGCTGACCCAGAATGTGGACGGCTTTCACCTGGAGGCGGGTTCCCGCGATGTCATCGAGATGCACGGCACCTTGCGCCGCCTGCGCTGCGTGGATTGCGGCCGCAGCCGCCATGTGGACAACTACGCCGGCCTGACGATTCCGCCCGAGTGCCCGTACTGCGGCGGCATCCTGCGCCCCGACGTGGTGCTGTTCGGCGAAGCCTTGCCCGACCAGGCCGTGCACCGCTTCGAGAGCGTGCTTGCCGCCGGGCCGCAGCTGGTCGTTTCGGTTGGGACCGGCAGCGCCTTTCCCTACATCGCCGGGCCCGTGGTGTGGGCCATCGAGAGCGGCATTCCGACCATCGAGATCAACCCGGGCCATACCCCGCTGAGCGAACGCGTGGATTTCCGCCTGCGCCTGCGCGCTGCCGACGCTTTGCCGGCGCTGCTCGATGCCGCAGGCTTTTCCCTCGACTCCGGGCGCGACGCCCGCGGTTGAGGCTTCGCGGAGGCGGCGAGAGCGCCTAAAATTCTGCCTTTCGCCCGCCAGAAACTGCCGGCATGGATCTCGCACGTCTTCTCGCCCAGCTCGACGACACTCTCCTCAGTGAATTATTTACCGCCAATGCGCTGACCCGTGCCCGTGGCTACATCGGCCGCGTGCGCAACATCGAGGCGGCCGGCAACCAGCTGCAGGCCCTGGTGCAGGGCTCCGAGCCGGTGCCCTACCGGGTCAGCGTGCGCATCGAGCGGCGTGAGTTCTTCGGCGAAAGCTCCATCGAACTGAACACCCGCTGCACCTGCCCGGTGGGCAGCCGCTGCAAGCACGCCGCGGCGTTGATTCTCGCCGCGCGCCGACCCGGCAAGCTGGTGGACAAGCCGCGCGCCGAGGTGCTGGCCTGGGTGCGCACCCTGCGCGAGCGGGTGGACAAGGCAGCCAAGGTGCGCAAGGCGTCCACGCCGCGGGACAGCATCTTCTACCTGTGCCGCATCATCCGCCAACTGGGCAACGACAGCCTGGAGTTCAGCCTGGTCAAGGCCCGCACCGGGGCCGATGGCGAGCTGACCGGTTCGGCCAGCGAATGGACCAACTACGAACAGGCCTTGCTGCGTCCGCCGGCCTTCGTGCGGGACGAGGACCTGCACATCTTCCGCCTGCTGCGCGAGGCCAACCGTCTCGGCGGCGGCTATGGCTGGCCGCTGCTCGAAGGGGCGCCGGGCCTGGCCGTGCTGGAGGCGGCGGTGGCCACCGGGCGGGCCTACCTGGAGATGGATGGCCGTGGCCATGCCCAGCCGCTGCGCGGCGGCGCCTTGCGGCCAGCCACACTGGAATGGGTGCCCGGCGAAAACGGCGTCAAGGCCAGGGTGGCGGCCGACCCGGCGGCGACGCTGGTGTTGCGCACCGAGCCGCTGGCCTACCTCGACAGCAGCCGCGGCGAGGCGGGCCGCATCCAGGTGGATAACGCGCCGGTGATCGCCGAACTGCTGACCCTGCCGGCCCTGTCGGCGGTGGAGCTGCCGGTGGTGGCCAGCGCGCTGGCCGAGCTGGCGCCGGCGCTGCCGTCGCCGCAGGGTAGCCAGCGTGGCGAACTGCCGCTGGTGGATGCGGCATGCCGGCCAGTGCTGAGCTTGAGCAGCATCTACTGCTGGAGCTGGCGTCGGCATCGCGGCTACGAGGCCGATTTCAGCGGCAGCGAATACGATGTGGCGAGCCCCGCCTTCGCCTATGGCGAGGCCCGCCTGGAGCCCGGCTCGACCCACGATGTGGCGACCCTGCAGGATGGCCGCGCGGTGCGCGTGAAGCGTGATCCGGCAGCCGAGCAGGCCGCCTGGCAGGCCTTCCAGACAGCCGGTTTCCTGCCCCTCAAGCGCGGCTGGCTGATCAGCCAGGGCATCCCCACCGAAGGTCTGTACGGGCTGGAAAGCGAAGCCCACTGGAGCCACTTCTTCTCCCTCGTCGCGCCGGCGCTGCGCGAGGCCGGCTGGCACATCGAGTGCCCGCGGGATTTCCGCCACCGCCTGCTGGTCGCCAGCGACTGGCATGTGGAGATCGAGGAGAGCGACGAGGGCTGGTTCGACGTGTCCCTCGGCGTCGAGGTGGAAGGCCGCCGCGTGGACTTGGCGCCGCTGCTGCACGCGGTCTTCAAGCAGGACGCGCGCTGGCTCGACCCCAAGCTGATCGAGCGCATTCCCGACGACAGCCAAGTGATCGTCCAGCTCGACGACGGCGACCGGGTGGCGCTGGCCGCCGCGCGGGTCAAGCCGATCGCCCGCACATTGGTGGACCTCTTTGACAACCCGTCCGGCAGCATCCGCGTGTCGCGCTTCGATGCGCCGCGCCTGGCCGATGTGCTCGGCGACGGCTGGCGGGCCCAGGGGCTGGAGAGCCTGGAGCGCTGGATCGAGCGCATCCGCGGTGCCGGCGCCATCAAGCCGGTGGCCGCGCCGAAGGGCTTCGCCCTCGACTTGCGTCCCTATCAGCTGGAAGGCCTGTCCTGGCTGCAGCACCTGCGCCGCCACGGCCTCGGCGGCATCCTGGCCGACGACATGGGCCTCGGCAAGACTGCCCAGACCCTGGCCCATTTGCTTGTCGAAAAGCGCGGCCGGCGCCTCGCCAAGCCGGCGCTGGTGGTGGTGCCGACCTCGCTGGTCTTCAATTGGCAGCGGGAGGCGGAGCGCTACGCGCCGGACCTCAAGGTGCTGAGCCTGCGCGGCAGCGGCCGCGCCGAGGCCTTTGCGAAGATTCCCGACGCGGACGTGTGCCTGACCACCTACCCGCTGCTGTGGCGCGACCGGGAGCAGCTCGCCGCCCATGAATACCACTCGCTGATCCTCGACGAGGCCCAGACAGTGAAGAACGCCGCCAGCCAGGCCGCCCAGGTGGTGCGCACGCTGCGCGCCGGGCATCGCCTGTGCCTCACCGGCACGCCGCTGGAAAACCACTTGGGCGAGCTGTGGAGCCAGTTCGACTTCCTGCTGCCGGGCTTCCTCGGCGACGTGAAGGACTTCACCGCCCGCTGGCGCACGCCGGTCGAGAAATACGGCGACACGGTGCGCCGCGATTTGTTGGCGAAGCGTATTGCCCCCTTCATCCTGCGCCGCCGCAAGGAAGAGGTGGCCAAGGAGCTGCCGCCGAAGACCATCGTGGTGCGCAGCGTCGAATTGGATGGCCGCCAGCGCGACCTCTACGAAACCGTGCGCGCGACCATGGACCAGCGTGTGCGCGACGAGATCGCCGCCCGTGGCTTCGCGCGCAGCCAGATCGTCATCCTCGACGCGCTGCTCAAGCTGCGCCAGGTGTGCTGTGACCCGCGCCTGCTGAAGACCGATGCCGCCGCCAAGGTGAAGGAGCGGGCCAAGCTGGATCTGCTGATGGACATGCTGCCGGAGCTGGTGGACGAGGGCCGCAAGGTGCTGCTGTTCTCCCAGTTCACCGGCATGCTGGCGCTGATCGCCGCCGAGCTGGATGCGCGGCGCATCCGCCACGTGGCGCTGACCGGCGACACCGTGGACCGGGAAACCCCGGTTCGCCAGTTCCAGGACGGCGACGTGCCGGTTTTCCTGATCAGCCTGAAGGCCGGCGGCGTCGGCCTCAACCTGACCGCCGCCGACACGGTGATCCACTACGACCCGTGGTGGAACCCGGCGGTCGAGAACCAGGCCACCGACCGCGCCCACCGCCTGGGCCAGACCAAGTCGGTGTTCGTCTACAAGCTGGTGGTGGCCGGCTCCATCGAGGAGAAGATCCTCGGCCTGCAGGAGAAGAAGGCCGAACTGGCCGCCGGCATCCTCGCCGAGGACCACGAGGGCAGCGTCAAGTTCGGCGAGGACGACATCCGCGCGCTGCTGGCGCCGCTGCCCGAGGCGAAGGGCGACGCCGAACCGAAGAAGCGCGGGCGGCCGAAGAAGACCGTCTGAGCCGCGCGGGCGAATCTGTCGGAGCAGGCTGGCGGGGAGGGAGAGGCTGTCCTTTTCTGTGGGGGCGAATTCATTCGCCCGCGGACTTCGTTCAACCAACTGCGGGCGAATGAATTCGCCCCCACAGGAGTGTTCCCGGTCGTCGAGCCTCAGGCTACGCGGTTGCGTGCCTCGCCGGCGGCGAAGGCTTCGATGTTGCCGGTGAGCTGGTCGGCCAGCGTTTGCATGGCTTCGCGGCTGGACCAGGCGACGTGGGGCGTGAGGATGAAGTTGCCGGCGGCGAGCACATCGGGGGCCAGCAGCGGGTTGTCGGTGGGCGGCTCCTCGGTCAGTACGTCGAAGCCGGCGCCGCCGATGCTACGGGCGCGCAGCGCGTCGGCCAGCGCGGCTTCGTCCACCAGGCCGCCGCGGGCGGTGTTGATCAGCAGCGCGGTGGGCTTCATCGCGGCCAGTTCGGCGGCGCCGATCAGGTGGCGCGTGGAATCGTTGAGCGGGCAGTGCAGGCTGATCACGTCGGCGTCGCGGATCAGCTGTTCGAAGGCCACGTAGCCGTCGCGCAATGTGGCCGCGCTCTTGTGCTCGCCGCGGATCACTTTCATGCCGAAGGCCTCGGCGAGGCGGGCGACTCCCTGGCCGAGGGTGCCGCTGCCGAGGAGGCCGAGGGTCTGCCCGGAGAGGTCGCGGATCGGGTAGTCGAAGTAGCAGAACTGCTCGCTTTTCTGCCAGCGCCCGGCGGCCACCGACTGGTGGTAGGGCGCCAGCTGGCGGGACAGGGCCAGCAGCAGCGCCAGCACATGCTCGGGCACCGTCTCGCGGGCATAGCCGCGCACGTTGGAGACGATGATGCCGCGGGCCCGGCAGGCCTCCAGGTCCACGTTGTTGTAGCCGGTGGCGGCGATCGCCACCATCTGCAGGTCGGGCAGGCCGGCGATGATCTCGGCGGTCAGCTGGCGCTTGTTTACGATCGCGATGGTCGCGCCGGCCAGGCGTTCCGCTACCTCATGCTGGGCGGTGGCCTCGTACTCGGTCCACTCGTGGGCGAAGGCGGGGCGGCGGATGTCGGCGATCAGCGCGCCGGATTCCAGGTAGACGATGCGGTGCATGGCGGTCGGGGCGGGAAGCGGAAATAAGGAATCAAGCTTACCGCGCCCGGCCCGGCCGGCAGAACCGGGGTTTACCGCAGCCGGCGTTCAGAACTCCAGGCCGGCCTGGGCGGCGATGCCGGCCTTGAAGGCGTGCTTGACGACGCCCATGTCGGTGACCGTGTCGGCCGCCGCGATCAGGGCTTCCGGTGCGCCGCGGCCGGTGACGATGACGTGCTGCATGGCGGGGCGGGCCTGCAGGTCGGCGATCACCTCGTTCACGTCCAGGTAGGCGTACTTGAGGACGATGTTGAGCTCATCGAGGACCACCAGGCCGATCTCCGGATCGCGCAGGAAGGCCCGTGCCTGTTCCCAGCCTGCCTTGGCGCTGGCGATGTCGGCGCTGCGGTCCTGGGTGTCCCAGGTGAAGCCGTCGCCCATCACGTGCCAGCTCACTTCCGGCTGGCGGCGGAAGAAGGCTTCCTCGCCGGTGTCGGAGCGGCCCTTCACGAACTGCACCACGCCGGCCTTGAGGCCGTGGCCGAGGGCCCGCGCCAGCACGCCGAAGGCGGCGCTGGACTTGCCCTTGCCGTTGCCGGTGTTCACCAGCAGTACGCCGCGCTGGTCGGTGGCGGCGGCGATGGCGGCGTCGACGACGGCCTTCTTGCGTTCCATGCGGGTCTTGTGGCGGGCGTCGCGGTCGGAATCGGGGGTGGTGGTGTGGTCGGTCATGGTGTTGTCATCCGTGAAATCGTCAGGGGCTTGGGCTCTTGCGTTTTTTTTGGGGTTTGCTGTGGGGGCGAATTCATTCGCCCTCCGTCAGTTCAATGAAGTCCGCGGGCGAATGAATTCGCCCCCACAGCCACAGCCACAGGGTTGGGTGTGCTGCAAGGGTTGTCAGGCCGGCACGAACAGTGTCGCGGTGCCGTCGGCGACGGCCCGTAGCGGATGTCCGAAGGCGGCCGACAGACGCTCGGTGGTGAGCACCTCGGCGGCGGGGCCGAAGATGTGGCCGCCTTCGCCGTCGAGCAGCAGCACGTGGCTGGCGTAGCGGGCTGTCAGGTTGATGTCGTGGAGGACCATCGCCACGCCAGCACCGTTGGCGGCCAGCTCGCGGAAGTGGTCTAGCACGGCGACTTCATGGTGCAGGTCCAGGTGGGCCAGCGGTTCATCGAGCAGATACAGGTGCGGCCGCTGCACCAGCAGCGTGGCGATGGCGAGGCGCTGGCGCTCGCCGCCGGACAGCGTCGGCACCTGGCGCTCGGCGAAATCGCCCAGGCCCATGCTGGCCAGCGCGGCCAGCGCGATGGCTTCGTCTTCCGGGCCTTCCCAGTCCCAGCGGCCCAGGTAGGGATGGCGGCCGACGAGGGCCGTTTCGAGCACCGTCGCGCTGAAGAAATCAGGCTGGCTCTGGGCCAGCAGGCCGCGCAGGCAGGCTTCGTGGCCGCGCGGCCAGGCTGCGTAGGGCTGGCCGGACAGTAGTACTGCGCCGGCGGCGGCAGCGCGCAGGCCGGCCAGGGTGTGCAGCAGGGTGGTCTTGCCGGCGCCGTTGCGACCGAGGATCACCAGGGTGTCGCCGGCCTGCAGCGTGAAATCCAGTTCTCGTACCACGTCGCGGCGGCCCACCTGCACGGTGAGGTGGTCGGTGGCGAGGACCGCAGGGCGCACGTCCATCTTCATCGCGGATGCCTCGCCAGCAGGAACAGGAAGACCGGCACGCCAATCAGCGCGGTGAGCACGCCGACCGGCAGCTGGATCGGCGCGACCACCGTGCGGGCGGCGGTGTCGGCGGCGCACAGCAGCACCCCGCCGGCCAGCGTGGCGGCGGGCAGCAGCAGGCGCTGGTCGTTGCCGATGGCCAGGCGCACCAGATGCGGCACGATCAGGCCGACGAAGCCGACCGAGCCGACGGTGGTCACCGCTACGGCGGTGAGCAGCGCGCCGAGACCATAGACCAGCATGCGCAGGCGGCCGACCCGTACGCCGAGGGCGCGGGCAGTGATCTCGCCGCGGGCCAGCAGGTTGAGTTCGCGGGCGAAGGGCAGGGCGGCCAGCAGGCCGATGGCCAGCAGGGCCAGCGCCGGCCACGGCCGGCTGGCACTGCTGGCATCGCCCATCAGCCAGAACAGCATGCCCTTGACCCGGCCCTCGGGGGCCAGGCTCAACATCAGTGCTACTGCCGCACCGCAGCCGGAGGCGACGATGACGCCGGTGAGCAGCAGGCGGGTCTGCGTCCATGAGCCGTCGCCATGGGCGAGGCCGAACACCAGCAGGGTGGCGCCGAGGGCGCCGATGAAGGCGCCGGCGTCGATCCAGCCGGCGGTGGCACCGGCCAGGATCGCGCCCAGCGCGCCGACTGCCGCGCCACCGGAAATGCCCAGCACATAGGGATCGGCCAGCGGGTTGCGCAGCAGCACCTGCATCAGCGCGCCGGCCAGGGCCAGCAGGCCGCCGCAGGCAAAGGCGGCGATGGCGCGGGGCAGGCGCAGCTGGCGGATGATGTCCGCCTCCATGCTCCCTTCACCACTGCCCAGCGCGGCCAGCATGTCCTGAACCGACACCGGCATGGCGCCGGCCGACAGGGACCAGGCGAAGGCTGCCAGCGCCGCCGCCATCAGGCCGGCGATGACCAGCCGGGCACGCAGGCGCGTGCCGCGCATGCTGACCGGACGGTGTTGGGCGGTGGTGGCGTGCCCGTGGGCCATGGTCCCTCCGTGCATGGGCTTATTGCGGGGTGTAGCGTACGCCGAAGAAGACGTTGGCGCCGGCCGTCTTGAAGCCCAGGGCGGTTTCGTACTGCTTGTCGAGGATGTTGTTGGCGCGTGCCTCGAGGCCCAGCTCCTTGCTCAGCGCGTACTTGGCAAAGGCGTTCACCAGCCCGTAGCCGCCCATCGGCTTGGTCTCGCCGGTGCGGTCATAGCGGCCACCGGCACCCTGCCATTCGGCGCCCACGGTGAGGGCGGCGAAACTGCGGCTGACCGCCAGGTTGCCGGTCTTGTTGGCGCGGCGCTGCAGGCGCTTGTCGGTGTCCAGGTCCTTCGGGTCGAGGAAGTCGATGTTGGCGACGATGTCGAAGCCGGCGAGCTGGCCGCCATAGCCCAGGCTGATGCCTTCGAGGCGGGCGCTGCCGACGTTCTGCGGGATGAAGTTTTGATCGTTGACGATCATGTTGGTGACGCGGTTGCGGAAGTAGGTGGCGCTGACGTTATGCCCGTGCTGTTCCCACAGCAGGCCGACTTCCTTGTTGTAGGCGCTCTCCGGCTTCAGGTTCACGTTGCCGTAGCCGGGGTAGTACAGCTCGTTGAAGGTCGGCGCGCGGAAGGCGTTGCCGATGCTGCCCTGCACGCGCAGGGTCGGCAGGATCTGGTAGCCGTAGCCGGCGTAGCCGGTGGTCTTGCCGCCGAACTGGCTGTTGTCGTCGTGACGGGCGTTGAACTGGACCTTGTGAGCACCGAAGCCGGCGGTCCATCCGAGCAGGGCCGAGTTCACCGAGCGGCTGACGTCGAAGGTGTCCTGGTTGACGGCCTTCTGGTGCAGGTTCTCATAGGCGGCGAGCAGGGTGCCGACCGGCAGGCGGACGTCGTTCTGCCACATGAACTGCTGCTGGGTGGTCTTGATCGACGCGCCGTTGGGGGCGTAGGACGCGAAGTTCTTCGCATCGTCGATCGACTGGCCGAAGCGCACGGTGCTGGTCCAGGCGTCACTGAGGCGGTTTCGGCTGTACAGGTTCCAGACGTTCTGCACGTCGTCGCTGAAGTTGTCGAAGCCGAGGCCAGAATCGTAGTGGTTGCGGCTGGTCGCGTAGAGGATGGAGGCGCCGACTTCATGGCCTTCTGCCAGGCGATAGCTCAGCTTGGCCGACAGGTTGCTGTTGCGGTACGGATCCTTGTCCGGGTTGTAGTAGAACGGCTGCTTGGCCTTGCTGTAGATGGCGCTGTAGCCGTCGTTTTCGGCGTAGCCGCCGCGTACCGAGTAGGAAAGCTTGTCGGTGCCGCCGGAGACGCCGACCGAGGTTTCGCGGGTGCCGTAGCTGCCGGCGCCGACGAAGGCGTCCACCTTCGGCGCGCCTGCGCCCTTGCGGGTGAAGATCTGGATCACGCCGCCGATTGCGTCGGCGCCGTACAGTGCGGAGGCCGGGCCGCGGACGATCTCGATGCGCTCGATCTGCGACAGCGGGATGTCCTGCCAGGTCGCGGTGCCGAGGGTGGCGGAGCCGAGGCGCATGCCGTCCACGATCAGCAGGGTCTGGCGCGGGCTGGCGCCGCGGATGAAGACGTCGGTGGCCTTGCCGGGACCGCCGCTGGAGGACATCTGGATGCCGGGCTGGCGGGCCAGCAACTCGGGCAGCGAGAAGGTCGAGCCGGCGCGTTCGATCTGTGCGCGCTCGATGACCGTCACGTCGGCCAGGGACTCGTCGGCGCGCTGGGCCTGGCGGGTCGCGGTGACGACGACGGTGGACTGTTCGGCCGGGGCGGCAAGCGCGACGGCAGGGAAGGCGGAGGCGATCGCCAGGGCGGCGGTGGAAAGGCGGATGATCATCTGTCAGGTTCTCCCGGACCCGGTGGCGTCCCCGCCGACTCGGGTGGATTGCGTGTGGAAGCGCAGGGGAGGTACCGCAGAAGGCCGGACAGTGTCACGGCCACGCGCGTTGCCACCACCCCGTGGCACTTCCGCTGTTGTGTGATCGAGGCCGGTATCCGGGCTCGCAAGCCGAGCCGGTGCGGCACAATGCCGACCGGACAGGACGCATCGCCTTCCCAGGCCCGTAAGGCCCAGTGGCTATGTGATGCGTCTTGCGCTTGCTTACCGTTGCGGGGGCAGCACAGGCCTTGCGGCTTCCGTGGAAGCACGCGCACCTGTTTCCCGTTTAACTCCTGGCCTGGACGGCCGCTGGAGCACCTGGAGCACGCGTATCGCCGGGCTGAATCAGCCCAGTGGCGACAACGGCTGCGATAATACCACCAAAATCAGTCACTTCCCGAATTCGGTTGACGTGCGCGTCAATTCGCTGGAGTTCTTTATGTCATGTGAATTCATCGTCGGCGGGGCTCGTTCCGGCAAGAGCCGCCACGCCGAGCAGGCCGCCGCAGCGAGCGGCCTGGCCGTGCATGTGATCGCCACCGCGGAGGCGCTGGACGAGGAGATGCGCGTGCGCATTGCCCGCCACCAGGCCGACCGGCCGGCCGGCTGGACCGTCGTCGAAGCGCCGCGGGCGCTGGCGGCGGCGCTGCAGGCGACGGCCGCAGCGGAGCGCTGCGTGGTGGTCGATTGCCTGACCCTGTGGCTGGCCAACCTGCTCGACGGGGCGGAGAACCTGTCCCCGGCTGCCGGCGCCGAACTGCTGCCGGCTTTTGCCCGAGAGCGGGCGGCGCTGCTCGAGTTGATTCCGCAGTTGCCGGGAAAAGTGATTTTCGTCGCCAACGAGGTGGGCCTCGGCCTGGTGCCGGAAAGCCCGTTGGGCCGTCTGTTCCGCGACGAGGCCGGGCGTCTCAACCAGGCGGTGGCGGCCCTCTGCGAGCGGGTGATTTTCGTCGCCGCGGGGCTGCCGCTGGTCCTCAAGGGGGCCTGAAGGGGAGAGCGGTAATAGGTCACAGCCCGGCCATGTCCCGGCGCATAGCGGCGCTTGCGTGCTGCAGGGCACCATTGGTCCCCAGAAGAAACAGCAGGGGATCCACACCATGAGCACTCAACGCCTTGCCAGCAACGTCGGGCAGATCTGCCGCATCGCGCTGCCGTCCTATCCCGGCAGTGGCGCCACCTGGTACGTGGATGGTGGCAACGGTGCGGTGCGTGTCCGCCTCGAGGAAACGCGCGGTGCCGAAGCGCGACGGGACGGCAGCCAGGTCTTCTCGGTGATCGGCGAGGCGGCCGGCGACTACGAGCTGCGTTTCGTGCTAAAGCGCGCGTGGGAGCGCGAGGTGCGCAACAGCCGCCGGGTCGTCCTGCAGGTCCGCTCCATCGCCGGTCAAACCCGCGCCAACTAAGGCTTTCCGGCTGTCCGGAAGATGTCGCGGGGCGGTCGTTCCGGTGCGCCGGCGCTTGAACAATTGGTTTTCGCGTCCTAGCATCCGCGGCCTCGACACCGTCCGCAGATGCGTCCCATGACCTACGCCATCGCCCGCCCCGACCAGGCTCTCGCCCCTGCGCTGCAGCAGCGCATCGACACCAAGACCAAGCCCCTCGGCGCCCTAGGCCGCCTCGAGCCGCTGGCCCGCCAGATCGGCCTGGTGCAGCAGAGCCTCAGCCCCGAGCTGCGCCAGCCGCACATGCTGGTGTTTGCCGGTGACCACGGCGCGGCCAAGGCCGGCGTGTCCGCCTATCCGCAGGACGTGACCTGGCAGATGGTCGAGAACTTCCTCGCCGGCGGCGCCGCGATCAACGTCTTCGCGCGCCAGATGGGCATGGGCCTGACGGTGGTGGATGCCGGCGTGGCCCACGACTTCGGCAGTCGCCCCGGCCTGATCGATGCCAAGATCGCTCCGGGCACCGCCAACTACCTGGAAGAGCCCGCGCTGACCGTCGCCCAGCGCGACGCCGCATTGGCTCGCGGGCGCGAGCTGGCCCGCGGCCTGGCCGCCGACGGCTGCAACGTGGTCGGCTTTGGCGAGATGGGTATCGGCAACACCGCCGCTGCGTCCCTGCTGACCCACTGCCTGACCGGCACCGAACTGGACGTGGTGATCGGCCGCGGCACCGGCCTCGACGATGCTGGCATGGCCCGCAAGCGTGCGCTGCTGGCCAAGGCCGTGGCCCGCGGCGGGCGCCGTGGCGATCCGCTGGAAGCGCTGACCGAATACGGCGGCCTCGAAATCGCAATGATGGCCGGCGCGATGCTCGGCGCCGCCGAAGCCGGCATGCTGCTCTTGATCGACGGCTTCATCGTCACCAGCGCCTTGCTGGTGGCCTACGAGATCGCGCCGGCGATCATCGACTACTGCGTCTTCGCCCACCGCTCCGAAGAGCCCGGCCATGCCGTGCAGCTGGCCCACCTGGGCGCTGCGCCGCTGGTCCAGCTCGACCTGCGCCTCGGCGAAGGCACCGGCGCCGCGCTGGCCTTCCCGCTGGTGCAGGCGGCAGTCAATTTCCTCAACCAGATGGCCAGCTTCGAATCCGCCGGCGTCAGCGGCAAGGACGCGTGAGACCCACCCAATTCCGTGGAGATGTCTGCCGTGGGGGCGAATTCATTCGCCCGCGGACTCCGCTCAACCGATTGAGGGCGAATGAATTCGCCCCCACGGTATTGCCATGATCCGCGCCCAGCTCGAGCTGATCTTCATCGCCATCGCCTTCTTCAGCCGCCTGCCGGTGCCGGGCTGGGTGGACTTCGCGCCGGACAAGCTGGGGCGGGCTGCGCGCTACCTGCCGCTGGTCGGTTGGCTGATCGGCCTGATCGGCGCGGTGGTCTATTGGCTGGCGGCGCAGCTGCTGCCGGTGGACCTGGCGGTGGTGCTGGCGATGGCGGCGACCATCCGCGCCACCGGCGCCTTCCATGAGGACGGCTGGGCCGACACCTGCGACGGCCTCGGCGGCGGATGGACCAAGGACCAGGTGCTGGCGATCATGAAGGACTCACGGATCGGCAGCTACGGGGCCATCGGCCTGGTGCTGCTGCTGCTCGCCAAATACCTGGCCCTCGCCGACCTGGGTGCCGACGACGACTACCCGGTGCTCGCCGCGCTGCTGGTGGCCCATCCCCTGTCGCGTCTCGCCGCGGTCAGCGTGATGGCGGTGCTCGACTATGCACGCAGCGACGACAGCGCCAAGTCGGCGCCGGTAGCGCGCCGCCCGAGTGCCACCGAGCTGGGCATCGCCACGCTGGCCGGGGTCGTGCCGCTGCTGCTGCTGACGCCGCTGGAAGCCTTGGCGGCGCTGCTGGTCACCGCGCTGGTGGCGGTGGCGGCGGCGCGCAAGTTCGCCCGCCGCCTCGGCGGTTATACCGGTGACTGCCTGGGCGCCACCCAGCAGCTCGCCGAAATCGCCATCTACCTGGGGATGCTCGCCGCGTGGAGCTTTACCTGATCCGTCATCCCCGGCCCGCCGTGGCGCCGGGGATCTGCTACGGCCAGACCGACCTGGGGCTGGCCGAGTCCGCCGTCGACGTGGCGACGCGTCTGCGTCCGCTGTTGCCGGCGGAGTTTGCGCTGTACGCGAGCCCGCTGGCCCGCGCCCGCCTGCTGGCCGAAGCCCTCGGCACGCCGCGGCTGGAGCCGCGCCTGAAGGAGATCCACTTCGGCGAATGGGAAGGGCGCAGTTACGACGACATCGGCCGCGCCGCCCTCGACGCGTGGGCCGACGCGCCGCTGGATTTCGCGCCGCCGGGCGGCGAGTCGCCGCGCCAGATGGCGGCCCGCGTCCACGACTTTCTCGCCGAGCTGCAGGCCGCGCCGCCGCCAGCCGCGGTGGTGGTCGCCCACGGCGGCCCGCTGCGCGCGCTGGCCGGCCACCTGCTCAAGCTGCCGGCGGAGCACTGGCTCGGCCTCGACTTCGCCTGTGGCGAAGTGACCCGCCTCGACCTCCACGACTGGGGCACGCTGCTGCGCTGGTTCAATCGTTGAGCATGCATTGGCTGAGCCGAGGATTGGGGCACAATCGGGCTTGTCCCCGCGTCCCATGTCCCGTCTCTCGCCGATGAAATTCGTTACCTGCACCCTCGCCGAGCATGGCGAAGCGATCCTGGCCATCTTCAACGAGGCCATCGCCACCTCCACCGCTCTCTACGACTACCAGCCGCGTACCCGCGACAGCATGACGGCCTGGTTCGCCGCCAAGGCGGCCGGCAATTACCCGGTGATCGGCGCCGTGGACGAAGCCGGCGCGCTGCGGGGTTTCGCCAGCTACGGCCCGTTCCGCGCCTTTCCGGCCTACAAATACACCGTCGAGCATTCCGTCTATGTGCACCGCGAGCAGCGCGGCAAGGGCATCGGGCGGGCCTTGCTGGAACGTCTGGTGGAAGCGGCCACGGCCCAGGATTACCACCTGCTGGTCGGCGTCATCGATATGGCCAACACCGGCAGCATCGCGCTGCACGAGCAGCTCGGCTTCGTGCACGGGGGCACCTTGAAGGAAGTCGGTTTCAAGTTCGGGGGCTGGCTCGACGTGGGCTTCTACCAGCGTACGCTGAAAACCCCGCAGCATCCGGTTGACGGTTGATCTGTCGCCATATTTGTCCGCTACACTCGGGCTTCCACCGATTCCCGCCAGGCCCATGGACCACTTCCTTGCCGACGACGGCGAAAAGCTCCACCTGAAGATCTCCGGCGAGGGCCCGCCGCTGGTGCTGCTGCACGGCTGGACGTCTTCCCACCGGGACTGGAACCCCTTCATCGAAGCCTTCGAGGCCCGCTTCCGCGTGTATCGCTGGGACGCCCGCGGCCATGGCGGGCATGGGCTGCGGACCGACACCGTGCCGACCGTCGCGCGGATGGCCCGCGACCTGCAGAACCTGCTCGATCACTACCGCCTCGACCAGGTGGTGGCGGTCGGCCACTCGATGGGCGCGCTGACCCTGTGGCAATACCTGCGCGATTTCGGCGCCGGCCGTCTGTCCCGGCTGGTCTTCATCGACCAGTCGCCGCGCCTCATCACCGACGACGACTGGAAGAGCGGCATCTACGGCGATTTCGACGCCGGCCGCAATGCGGTCTTCATCGGCGCGCTGCAGCAGGACTTCGCCGAGGCGGTGTTGCGCCTGGCAGCCGACGGCCACAACGAAAGGGCGCGGAGCAAGTATGCCGAGAACGGCAATGGCATCCAGACCGCCCGCCAGCGCCTGCAGGCCCTCGAGCCCGGGCCGCTGATCGAGTGCTGGCGCAGCCTGACCGCCGCCGACTACCGGGACGTGCTGCAGGCCATTCCGGTGCCGGCGCTGCTGGTCTATGGCGGGGCGAGCAACTTCTATTCGACGGGTACTGCCCATTTCGTGCAGCAGCGCATTCCGGATGCGCTGCTGCACATCTACGAGGGCGTCGATCACGCGCCGCACCTGTGGGAGCGGGAGCGTTTCGTGCGCGACGTGTTCGCTTTCGTTGCAGGGAAAACCGCAGGCGAGTTCACGCAGGACCAGCGCTAAACTGAGTGTCGAATCCTGCGCTTTTCACGCAATCGGGGCCGCCGAAGGGAAGCCGGGGCGGTGGGTCCCGCACAAGAGGGGAGAATGGAGATGGGTGGAATCGATCTGCGGCGCGTACTCTTCAGCATCGTGGTGCTGGCGGTGGCGGCCCTGTGGATTGCCGAGGATGCCGGCTGGATCAACATGGTGGGTTCCGGCAACTACCAGGACGAGGATCTGCCAGCCCCGGCCGCCGAGGCCATGGGTCTGGTAGCCAAGGGGGTCATTCTCGGGAACGCGACGACGCCCGGGATGGTGATCCTGTCCGACAACGGCCGCCCGCCCGAAATGCTCTCCGAAGGCCAGGCCTATCATGACGATCTGCGCATCGAACGGGTGCTCGCCGACCGGGTGATCCTGCGGCAGCGGGACAGCAACGCGCCCATCGTGCTGGCGGTGGTCCAGCCGTCTGCTTCCGGTGCGCCCGGCGCGTCGACGCCGGCGGATGGCGTAGCCAGCCAGGTTGCGCCGCCGGAGCAGGCGGCCAGCAAGACCGCCGCGCCGCGCTGAGCGGCCTGGCCGGCGACCCGGCCCGATCTTGCAGGGCACGGGCCGTGCACCGCACAATGGAACGTCATTGTCCGTGGCCTGCCCATGCGCGTCGATCCGCCAATTTCGCCCGTCCCACTGGTCGCCTGCCATGAGTGCGACCTGCTGCAGCACGATGCGCCCCTCCAGGCTGGCGAGACGGCTCGCTGCGCCCGTTGTGGGGCCGAACTGGCGCGCAATCCGCCAGACAGCCTGGACCGGACGCTGGCCTACACCCTGACCGCGGCCATCCTGTATGTGCTGGCCAATGCCTTCCCGCTGATGGGCCTGGAGATGCAGGGGCATCATGCCGAGGTGACGCTGTTCGCGGCGGTGCGCAACCTGTGGCAGATCGGCATGCAGCCGGTGGCGGCGCTGGTCTTCGTCACCGCGCAGCTGTTCCCGCTGCTCGAGATGCTGATGATCCTGCTGGTGCTGCTGCCGCTGCGCCTGGGCTGCCGTTCGCCACGCGTGGCCGCCTTCTTCCGCCTGGTGTTGTCCGTGCAGCCGTGGGGCATGATGGAGGTCTTCCTGCTCGGCATGCTTGTGTCGCTGGTCAAGCTGGCCCACTCCGGGTCGGTGATCCTGGGCACGGCCTTCTGGGCCACGGCGGCGCTGATCCTGGTCCTCACGCTGGCCGGCCGGGCTTTCGACCGCCGCCTGTTGTGGCGAGTTGCCGCGGAGCCCGCGTGAAGCCCCGGCTCACCGCCCGCCAGGCCGGCCTGCTGAGCTGCCATGTCTGCGGCCAGCTCGCGCAGGCGCCGGAGGCTGCCGGCCCGCTGCGCTGCCCGCGCTGTGCGGCGCCGTTACATTTGCGCAAGCCGGCCAGCATCAGCACCACCTGGGCCCTGCTCGCGGCGGCGGCGTTGCTCTACCTGCCGGCCAACCTGATGCCGATCATGATCACCACCTCGCTGGTCAGCCACCAGGTGGACACCATCATGAGCGGGGTGATCTTCCTGTGGGTGGACGGGCAGTGGCCGCTGGCTGTCGTGGTGTTCTTCGCCAGCGTGGTCGTGCCCCTGCTGAAGATCCTGGCGCTGGCCTATCTCACCGCGTCCGTGCAGCTGCGTTCCCGGCACCGGGTGATGCAGCGCGCCCGCCTGTACCGGCTGGTGGAATTCGTCGGACGCTGGTCGATGCTGGACATCTACGTGATCACGCTGCTGGTGGCGCTGGTACAGTTCCGGGGTTTTGCCACCGTCGACACGGGGCCGGCTGCGCTGGCCTTCGGTGCCGTGGTGGTGCTGACGATGTTCGCCGCGCTGACCTTCGACCCGCGCCTGATCTGGGACCCGCTCACCGATTCCGAAACTGCCGATGACTGATCCGTTGCCGCCTTCCCTGCCTGCCGCCGTCGTGGATCGTCCGCGCCGCCTGCGGATTCCGCTGGTGTGGATCATTCCGCTGGTGGCGGCACTGATCGGCTTGTTCCTGGTGGTGCGCGGCTACTACGAGCAGGGGCCGGTGATCACCATCCAGTTCGATACCGGCACCGGCCTGGAGCCGGGCAAGACGCGCATCAAGTACCGCGACGTGGACGTCGGCCAGATCACCGCGGTGGCCCTTGCCGAGGATGGCAGCCATGTGCTGGCCACCGCCCAGCTGGCCCGCGAGGCGGCCCGCCTGCTGGTGGACGACACGCGCTTCTGGGTGGTCAGCGCGCGGGTTTCCGGTGGCTCCATCTCGGGCCTCGATACGCTGCTGTCCGGCGCCCACGTGGGTATGGACGTGGGCAAGTCGGCCGAGCCGCGGCGCCAGTTCGTCGCACTGCGGGAGGCGCCGGTGGTCAGTTTCGACGTGCCCGGCCGCAGCTTCAGCCTGGAGGCCGACAACCTCGGCTCGATCGGCGTCGGCACGCCGGTGTTCTACCGGCGCATCCAGGCCGGCCAGGTCACCGGCTACAAGCTCGACGAGCAGGGCAAGCACCTGGACATCCAGGTCTTCGTACAGGCGCCCTACGACCGTTTCGTCACCGCCAACTCCCGCTTCTGGAATGCCAGCGGCGTGGACGTGAAGCTGAGCGCCGAAGGGGTGCAGGTCAATACCGAGTCGGCCACGTCGATCCTCACCGGCGGGCTGGCCTTCCAGACGCCGGAGGGCGACGCCGACGAGCCGGCGCCAAAGGACCACGTGTTCCGCCTGTTCCGCAACCGGGACGAGGCGTTCAAGCAGCCCAACGTCAACGCGCATACCTATCTGCTGCGTTTCCATGAGTCGGTACGTGGCCTGTCGGTGGGCGCCGCAGTGGATTTCCGCGGCATCCAGGTCGGTGAGGTGACCGCCATCCATCCGGCCTTCCATGCCCGCGGCGCCGATCTGGAGCTGCTCGTCGAGGTGGCGATCTTCCCCAACCGCCTGCAGGCGCGCAACGAGCAAGGCAAAACGCCATACGCCGGCAAGGACTTCCGGGACAAGGATTTCCGCGCCTTCATCGACCGCCTGATCGCCAGCGGCATGCGTGCCCAGCTGCGCAACGGCAATCTGGTGACCGGCCAGCTCTACGTGGCACTGGACTTCTTCCCTGCCGCCGGGCCAGGCCACGCCGACTGGGCGCAGAACCCGCCCCAGTTGCCGACCCAGCGCGGCAGCCTGGAGGAATTGCAGACCACCCTGCTGCGCGTCGTCGAGCGCATCGACAAGCTGCCGCTGGACGCCATCGGCAAGGACACTCAGAAGGCCATCGCCAGCCTCGGCCGCACCCTCGACGAGGTGGAGGCGCTGGTCAAGCGTCTCGACGGCCTGGCCAATGGCGACGTGCGCGACACGATCATCGAGGCCCGCGGCGCCATCGCCGATACCCGCAAGCTCTTGAGCAGCGATGCGCCGCTGCAGCAGGATCTGCGCGCCAGCCTGCAGGAGCTGTCGCGGGCGGCCCAGGCCCTGCGCCACCTGGCCGACAGCCTCGACCGTCACCCTGAAGCGCTGCTGCGCGGCAAACCCGAGGACAAGCCATGAAACCCGTGCTGGCCAGCCTGGCCCTTCTGCTGGCGGCCTGTGGCACCACGCCGCCGATCCAGTTCTTCGGCCTCGGCCCCTTGGCGGCGATGGATGCCGCGCCGGCCGCGCCGGCTGGGCCGAGCCTGGTGGTCGGGCCGGTCGGCGTGCCGGCGGCCATCGACCGCCTGCACATGGTCCGCCTGGTGGACGGCGTGCGTGTCGAGGTGGCGGACGGGCACCGCTGGGCCGCTCCGCTGAAGACCGAGATGGCCCGCCGCATCGCCTCCGACATCGCCCGGTTGCGCGGCTATGGGCGGGTCGTCGCGTGGCCGCAGGCGACGCAGGCCGAGCCGGACCTGAGCCTGCCGATCGACGTGCAGCGTTTCGACGCCGAAGGTTTCGAGCGCGTCACGCTGGAAGCAGTGTGGACCCTGCGCAAGGGTGGCAAGGACCTGGTCAGCCGGCGCTTCGTCGCCAGCGAGGCGGTGGCGGCGCCGACCCATGCGGCCCTCGCCGCCGCCCACGGCCGGCTGGTGGACGCGCTGGCCCGCGACATCGCCGCGGCTCTGCCCTGACGGCCGGTCGCCGCCGGCCCGGGTTCCCGTAGCGCCCCCGTCCGGGGCGCTGTTCAGCTCTCGGCGGTCTTGCGGGTGGTCTTGCGCGGCCGGGCCGGCGTGCGCTTGATGCGCCCGAGGCGGTGGCGGATCTCGTCGGAGTCCATCCACAGGTCGCTGCCCTGCAGGATGTGGTTGATGTCGGCGGCGCTCAGGAAAGGCGTGCACAGCCGCGTGGTGACCTTCTCGAACCAGTTGCCGAGGGCGTGCACCTCGGCCAGCTGCTCGCTGCCCTTGCCAGCAAAACTGCTCGAATAGGTGTGGAACATCAGCTGGCAGTTGTCGTGCACGATCAGTTCGTCGCCGGACAGGAAGATGAAGGCCGCCATCGAGTAGGCCCGCGCCTCCAGTACCGTGATCACATGGGCTTCCGAGGCCAGCATGTTGTTGATGATCTGCAGGCCGGTGTTGAAGTCGCCGCCCGGCGAATTGATGTGCAGGTAGATCAGGTCGGTCTCGGCGGCGGTGCGCAGGGTGTAGAACAGTTCGGTGTAGAACTGGGGCTCCTGGATCTCGCCGCACAGGTAGTAGGACACCTGGTGGATCGGCACGTGCCGCTCGTAGCGCACCAGTCCGCCGAAGGGTTCGAATTCTTCTTCCGGTGGCGGTGCGGCGTGGTTGCGACCCGGTGTGGCATGAAGCATGGTGCAGTCCTCCGTGGCTGAAGGTCACGCCGGCAGTATGCGATCCTGGCCCGCGGGCGACAACTGCCGTCCGGCGCGGCAGTGCTGCCATTGCCCAAAATGCCCGGCGGCCGTCCGGCATCCGGTCCTTGATGCGATAATTCCGCCTTTACGTCTTTCCGGCGTCCGTGTCGCGGATGCCTGCCCGTGTATGCATTTCTCCCTGCCGGATTTTTCTGCCTGCCGCGTGCTCGTCTGTGGCGACGTGATGCTCGACCGCTACTGGCATGGCGCCACCGCCCGTATTTCGCCGGAAGCGCCGGTGCCGGTGGTGCAGGTGCGCAATGACGAGGCGCGGGCCGGCGGGGCCGGCAACGTGGCCCTCAACGCGGCGTCCTTGGGCGCGCAGGCGCGGGTCGTCGGCCTGATCGGCGACGACGAGGCCGGCCGGCTGCTGGAGTCCGGTCTGGTGGAGCGCGGCGTCGCGTGCGCTTTCGAGCGCCTGAGCGATGCCCCGACGATCACCAAGCTGCGCGTGATCTCCCGCCACCAGCAGCTGATCCGCCTGGATTTCGAGGAACGTTTCGACGACCGCCAGGCTGCGCTGGTCGGCGTCGCGCTGGCCGCCCAGCTCGACCGGGCCGACGTGCTGGTGCTGTCCGACTATGCCAAGGGCACCTTGTCCGACGTGGCGGCGCTGATCGCCGCGGCGCGGGCGCGGGGTATCCCGGTGGTGGTGGACCCGAAGGGCACCGATTTCTCGCGATACCGCGGTGCCACCATCGTCAAACCCAACCTGGCGGAATTCGAAGCGGTGGTCGGCCCCTGTCCGGACGAGGCCACGCTGATCGCCCGCGGCGAAGCCCTGCGCGATGAACTGGGCCTGGAGGCGCTGCTGGTGACCCGCGGCGAGCACGGGGTGACCCTGCTGCAGAAGGGTCAGCCGGCCCATCACCAGCCCACCCGGGCACAGGAAGTATTCGACGTGACCGGCGCCGGCGATACCGTGTCGGCGGTGCTCGGCTGCGGCATCGCCGCCGGGCTCGAACTGCGCGATGCCACCGCGCTGGCCAACCTGGCCGCCGGGGTGGTGGTCGGCAAGCTGGGCACGGCCACCGTCAGCATCGATGAGCTCTACGAGGCGATGAACGCCCACGCGCCGCTGGCCCGCGGCGTGCTGGCGGCCGACAGGGTGCTGGGTACCTGCCAGCGCGCCCAGGCTGCCGGCGAACGGATCGCCGTGGTGCTGGGGCCGGTGGGGGTGCCGGGCGCCGACATGCTGGCCCAGCTGGAAATCGCCGGCAAGGGCGTGGACCGCCTGCTGGTCATCGAGCCGGCTGCCGCGGCGGCCGGTGCGGCAGCGGTGCTGGCCGCGCTGCGCCCGGTGGACTGGGTTGTGCGCGCCGATGAGGCGACCCGCGACGCGCTGCTGGTCGCGCTGCGCCCGGACATGCTGTTCGGCCGCCAGGCCAGCCTCGCCACGCTGCCCGACGAAACCCGCGCGGCGGCGGCCGATGTGCGCTCCCTGGCGTTGCCGGACTGAGGCCCGGCCATGGTGATGGACATTTCCTCGCGCTCCGGGCGCGTGCGTGCCTGGTTCGACATGCATCTGGTGGACCACGGGATGATCCGTGCGGTCTACAACAACTTCTACCATCTGGGCGGCAGCATGTACCGCTGCAGCCAGCCCAGTCCGGCCCAGCTTGCCAAGTACCAGCAGAAGTACGGCATCCGCAGCGTGGTGAACCTGCGCGGCCCCCACGGCTACGGTTCCTATGCGCTGGAGAAGGAGGCCTGCGACAAGCTCGGCCTGGTGCTCCACGACGTCAAGCTGTATTCCCGCACCGCGCCCGAGGTGGAAGAGATCCATGCGATGGACGAGCTGTTCAAGGGCATGGAATTCCCGGCGCTGATGCACTGCAAGTCAGGGGCTGACCGGGCCGGCCTCGGCTCGGCGCTGTACCGCATCCTGCACCTGGGCCACCCGGTCGAGGACGCGCTGGCCGAGCTCAACTGGCGTTATGGGCATTTCAAGGGTGCCAAGACCGGCATCCTGGATTTCTTCCTGGCCAGCTACGTGGCGCGCAACGCGCGCAGCCCGATCGGCTTCCTGGAATGGGTGGATACCGAGTACGACCGTGATGCGCTGGAGGCCAGTTTCCGCGAGGAAGGCTGGTCCAGCCTGATCGTGGACAAGGTCCTGCACCGGGAATAGACTCGCCGCCTCGTCGGGGGCGGCAGCAGGGGCGCAGAACATTTGATTACAGATTGCTGGCCAATCCAGACGATTGCCCTACGGCGCTTTGCATCGGCCCGTGGGATGCTGGTCAGGTTTCCGAAAGGGCCGGTGGGTGAAACTGCTGCCGGCGTCGCCGCGCGGCCGTTCCGGGGCCGGGCCGGCATCACATCAACCGGCATCGCGCTGGCGGGCCACCGAGGCCGCCACGCCGGTGCAGCAGCAGGAATCCCCTAGAGATATGGAATCACAGGTGCGTGGGGCGGACCCGAAAACCGCGGTGCTGATCCGCCACGTTGGCATTGGCGACCTCGTCTGGCATCTGCCCTACATCCGCGCGGTTGCGGCGGCGAGCCGCAACGGCAAGGTGTCGGTGATCGCCGCGCCGTCCACCCGGGCGAAGGACATCCTGGCCGCCGAGGACTGCATCGACGACGTGATCCTCTACGACCGCAATCCCCGCCGCCACGAGGGGCGCAAGGGGCATCACCGGGGCTTTGCCGGCCTGCGGCGCTTTGCGCGGGAACTGGAGCGCTACCAGTTCGAGCGGATCTTCCTGTTCTCCCGCCGCTACCACCACGGGATTCTCGCCTGGCTGGCCAAGATCCCGACGCGCATCGGCTTCGGCACCAACCTGCGCCAGCGCGTGTTCCTCAACCAGCCGCCCTTCATTTCCAAGTACGAGGGCGCCGGGGTCGGCATCTACGAAGAGGCCACCGCGCTGATGATCGCCCACGGCATCGTGCCGGCAGCCATCGTGCCGCGCATGAAAGTGCCGGCGGCGGAGCTCGCCTTCGGGCAGGATTTCATCGCCAAGCTGCCGCGCCCGACCGTCTGCTTTGCCATCGGCACCTCCGAGAAGCACAAGCACTGGGGCGATGAGCGCTATGGCGCGCTGGCGGCGGAGCTCGTCGCCCGGGGCTACGGCGTCGTCCTGCTCGGTGGGCCCGGCGAGGAGGACAGCGCGCGCCGCATCGTCGCCGGGGTTCCGGAGGCACAGCGGGCGGCCGTCCAGCCGTTTACCCGCGGCACCATCATGCAGACCGCCGGCATCCTGCTCGCGGCGGATGGTTGCGTCGGCAATGACACCGGCGTGATCAACATGGCTGCCGCCACCGGCAAGCCGGCCATCTGCCTGCTCGGAAAACGCCCGTTGCTGCTGCACGACCCGGCGATCCACTGTCTCGACGGGGTGGCGCTGAACCAGCTCGCGGTAAAGGACGCACTGGCGGCAGTGACCTCCGGCATATCGCCGGGCCGCTGAATGTGATGACATGCGAGGCGGCCGGGGCTGCCGCACATTTGATGACAAAAACGCGTTTGACCCCGCGCCCCGCAATGCGCAAGCTTCGGTCCATGCGCAGTTTCGGCGCGCCCGGAGCGATGGGTCTGCACTGGGTTTCGAGCCACTGAACGAATGAAAGACTCCATCCAGCTCTACCGTCGCCTGCTCGGTTCGATCCGCCCGTATTCGAAGGTGGTCGCCCTGTCCATCCTGGCGATGATCGCCGCCGCCTCCCTGGAGCCCGTGTTGCCGGGCCTGCTCAAGCCGCTGGTGGACGAGAGCCTGATCAAGAAGAGCCAGGTTGCCCAGTGGCAGGTGCCGCTGTTCCTGATGCTGGCCTTCCTGGGCAAGGGCGTGGCCGAGTACGTGGCCAGCGTGTCCAGCCAGTGGATCGCCAACCAGGCCATCACCGACCTGCGCCAGCAGGTCTTCCGCCACCAGATGCACCTGCCGATTCCCGTGCACCAGGCCGAGACCGGCGGACGCATGCTGTCGCGCATCCTCTACGACATCCCCCAGGTCGGCGCCGCGCTGTCCAACGCGTGGATCATCGTCGTTCGCGACACCCTGATCATCATCGGCCTGACCGGCTACCTGATCTACACCGCCTGGGAGCTGACCCTGGTGATCGTCGCCATCGCGCCGATCGTGGCCTGGCTGATCCGCGTGGCCAGCCGCAAGCTGCGCGGCTCCAACCAGGAGATGCAGGAAACGACTGGACGCATGACCGGGATGGTCGAGGAGACCCTCGGCGGCGTGCGCGAGATCAAGTTGTTCGGCACCCACGAGCACGAGGACCGGCGCTTCGCCGAGGTGTCCGAGAAGCTGCGCAAGCAGACCATGCGTACCGTGCGGGTGTCGTCCGCCAACGTGCCGCTGGTGCAGGTGCTGGCGGCGGCGGCGGTGGCCACGGTGATCTGGACCGCATCCTCGTTGTCGGCCCAGGACAAGCTCAGCCCCGGCGAATTCGTGTCCTTCGTCACCGCGATGTCGATGCTCTTCGAGCCGATCCGCCGGCTGACCAACATCAACGCGACGATCCAGCGCGGCCTGGCCGGTGCGCAGAGCCTCTTCGAGCTGCTCGACACGCCGCCGGAGGTAGACAGCGCCAGCGGCACGCTGCCGCGGGCGACCGGCGAACTGCGTTTCGACGACGTCAGCTTCGCCTACCCCGGCCAGACCGAGGCGGCGCTGCGGCACTTCAGCCTGGACGTGCATCCGGGCCAGACGGTGGCCCTGGTCGGTGCCTCCGGCAGCGGCAAGACCACGCTGATCAACCTGATCGCCCGCTTCTACGAGCCGGGTGCCGGCCGCGTGCTGCTCGACGGCACGCCGCTCGACAGCCTGCCGCTGGCCCACCTGCGCGCCCAGCTCGGCTGGGTCGGCCAGCAGGTCGTGCTGTTCGACGACAGCATCGCCGCCAACATCGCCTATGGCCGCCCGGACGTGCCGGAAGCCGACATCGTCGCAGCGGCCCGCGCCGCCCATGCGATGGAGTTCATCGACAAGCTGCCGGACGGCCTGGCGACGCGGGTCGGCGCCAACGGCAGCCAGCTGTCCGGCGGCCAGCGCCAGCGCATCGCGATCGCCCGCGCCTTCCTGCGCGACGCACCGATCCTGCTGCTCGACGAGGCCACCTCGGCCCTCGACAACGAATCGGAGCGGGCGGTGAAGGATGCGCTGGTCGAACTGCGCCGCAACCGCACGGTGATCGTCATCGCCCACCGCCTGTCCACCATCCGCGATGCCGACCGCATCGTCGTGATGGAGCGTGGGCGCATCGTCGAAGCCGGCACCCATGAAGAACTGGTGGCCCGCGGCGAGGCCTACGCGCGCCTGCTGGCCAGCGGCGAACAGGTGACGGCGGACGCCGCCTGACGCCATGACGAACCGGGTCGCCCTCTACTTCGTCGCCTCGCCGCTGCAATACCTGGCGGCGCGGCGCATCGCCGAGACCCACGAGGCCGGCGCGCGCCAGGTGCTGGTCTGGTACAAGCCGGGCATGACGCCGGTGGTACGGGCCGGCGACTGGGATGCCGCCAGCTACATGCCGTGGCCGCGCCGGGAGCCGCTGCCCGGCCCCTTCGGCCGCCTGCGCCGCCTGCGTGCCAACATCCGGCTGGTGGCCGGGCTGGTCGGCCGCTGTGACAGCCTGCACATCCACAGCGCGGTGTTCGACACCGAGGCGATCAACTACTTCCTGCGTGCCCTGCCCAGGCTGTGCGGCTGCGCCGACATGAAGGCGCGAATCCTGCCGGACGGCATCATCAGCATCCGCCGCTACCCGCTCACCGCTTTCCGCCGCCTGTCCCAGCAAGCCCGCAAGCTGCGCCGCCTGGTGGCGCCGGAGCTGGATTACTGGTGCTTTGCCGGCGACCGCATCGGCTCCGACGCCGGGTTCTGTGACCGCGTTTACGTGATTCCAGGCCTGCCCCACGAGTATCCGCCGGCCAAGGTCGTGGTGCTGCCGCCTCTCGTCACGCCGGCCGCCGACGGGGCGCTGGCGGGAGAAGAGCCGCGCCGTGCGCTGGTGATCGGCCAGCCGCTGGTCGGGGCCGGTCTGATGAAGCCCGCCGACCGGGACGCGGTGAGCGCGGAGATCCACGCCTGGCTGGCCGCCGAAGGCATCCGGCAGGTCTTCTACAAGGGGCACCCGAAGGACCCCGCGCTGGAGCTGAACTGCCCGGACTACGCGGTGGTGACCCTGGACGAACCCCTGGAGATGCATCTGGCCAGCAACGCCTATGACGCGGTGCTGGGCGTGCGTTCCTCAGCCTTGCTGTTCGCCCGCCAGACCAGCCCGGCCGAGACCCGGGTGATCGCCTTCGGCTGGGACCGGGTGCGCTTCAAGTCCGATGCCGAGCGGCACGACATGCAGGCGGCCTTCGCCGTCTGCGGGGTCGAGCTGCGATGACGGTCGGGCCGCTGGTAGCCTTGCGTTCCCGTATCCCGCGCATCAACGCGGCGCTGTTTACGGCAGCCTTCTTCTTCCTGCCCGGCCACGTGGCGCCGGTCTATACCCTGAGCGCGGTGATGCTGGTGCTGTCCCTGCTGGAGGGGCGTTTCCGCGAAAAGTGGGCGCTGCTGCGCGGCGACAGCCTGTTCTGGATCTTCCAGGCCTTCTTCTGGCTGTTTCCGCTGGCCCTGCTGTGGACCGAGGACATGGCGGAAGGGCGCCGGATGGTCGGGCGCTACACCTTCTTCCTGCTGTCCCCGCTGTACCTGACGATCGCCCGCCGGGAGCTGCTGCCGCGCTGCATCGCCGCCTTCCTGGCCGGCTGCCTGCTGGCCGAGGGCCTGGCCTACTACAACTGGCTGCAGATGCACGTCTTCACCGACTGGCCGGCCGGGCTGCGGGTGGCCAAGGACCCGGAGGACACCGCGCCCTTCGTCGATCACATCCTCTATGCGCCGATCCTCGCCTGGGCCGCCTATCTCGCCGCGCGGGCCAGCCTGGCGGGCCCGCCGCTGCGGCGCCTGGGTTGTGCGTTGCTGACGGTGCTGACTGCCGGAAACCTGTTGTTCTCCGGTGGTCGGGCGGGGCAGCTGGTGTTCCTGGTGTTGCTGGCGGTACTGGTCTTCCAGCGCTTCGCGCGGCGGCCGCTGCTGGCGGGCGCGTTGTCCGTCGTGCTGGTGTCGGCGCTGCTGGCCGGTGCCTATGCCGGCAACGACTATTTCCGCACCCGGGTGGATATGGCGGTCAATGAAATCACCCATTACGAGGAGTCGGTGAACACTTCGGCCGGCCTGCGCCTGACCTTCCTGATGAACTCGGCGCGCCTGTTTGCCGAACATCCGCTGCTTGGCGTTGGGGCTGGCGACTACACGCGGGACTATGCCGAGCTCCATGCGCGTTATTCGCCGGGCTGGCTGGCCACCGATAATCCCCACAACCAGTACCTCTTCGTGCTCAGCACCACCGGCCTGCTCGGCGGGGCTGTCCTCCTCGCCGTGTATTTCCCGCCGCTGTTGTGGCGCGGCCGGCGCGACAGCGTGGCGCCCCTGCGTACCGCGCTGGTGGCCTTCATCTGCACCAGCTGCCTGTTCGAGGACTACCTGTGGCGCTCCAACACCTCGCTGCTGTTCGTGCTCTTCGCGGTGCTGCTGCTCGGCGCGCGCAGCCGGGACGGGCAAGCATCGGCGTTGCGATGAAGATCTTCGTCCTCAACCTCGAACGTGCCGCCGACCGCCGCGTGCTGATGCAGCAGCGCCTGGCGGCGCTGGGGCTGGATGCCGAGTTCCTGCCGGCCGTCGATGGCGCCCGCGTCGACCGGCGCAAGTTGCCGGCGGGTTCCGAGCCGCGCCTGAGCAATGGCGAACTGGGCTGCTACCTTTCCCACCGGCGCAGCTGGGAGCTCGTCGTCGAGCGGGGACTGGCCCATGCGGTGGTGCTCGAGGACGATGTGGTGCTGAGCCCGGAGCTGCCGCGGGTGATCGCCGGGCTGGCCGGCCTCGATCTGCCCTACGACCTGGTCCGCCTGTCTTCCCTCGGCCCGGTGCGCGGCATCGCGGTGGCCCGCCTGGCCGATGGGCGGCGGCTGATCCTGCCGAACAAGAACCCCAGCGGCGCCCAGGGCTACCTCGTCAGCCAGGCCGGCGCCCGTCGCCTGCTCGAGCGGCTGGCGGTGCCGCAGCGGCCGGTGGACGATGAGTTCGATCTCTACTGGAAGCACGGCCTGTGCGTGCCGGTGGTGTTTCCCTGTGTGGTCGAGGAAGATGGCGGCCTCGCCAGCACCATCGGCACCCGCATGGACGGCCACCACCGCAAGACCATCGGCCGCCACCTGGCGCGGGTGATCGAGGCGAAGCGCCGCAAGCTCGCCGTTTTCCTGCTCGCCCGCCGGCTCCGCCAGGCAGCCCACTGACGACGATGACCACCACCACCGACGAAATCCTGCAGGACCGCCCGGATGTGCCCTTCCTGGTGTGCGCCTTCTACACCGACACCTATGCGGCCGAGGCCGCCCAGCTGCGCGCGTCCCTGGAGCAGACCGGCACCCCGTATTTCCTCAAGCGATACTCCAGCCGTGGCTACTGGGAGGCCAACACGCGCATCAAGCCGGAGTTCCTGCGTGACTGCCTGCAGCGTTTCGAGGGGCGGGACGTCGTCTATCTGGACGCCGACTCGGTGGTGCGCTCGCCGCTGCGCCTGTTCTTCGATTTCGACGCCGACCTGGGCGTCTTCGTGGCGCCCGGCGACGGCGGCTTCTCCCACCGCTACCTGACCGGCACCCTCTACCTGCGCAATGGGCCGCCGACGCTGGCCTTCGTGGACGACTGGATCGCTGCCCAGGACGGCATGCTGCTCGGCGTGGACCAGGACAGCTTCACCACCGCCATCGAGCGCCATCCGGAACTGCGCATCGGGCCGCTGCCGGAGAGCTATGTGAAGATCTTCGACCGCGGCACGGAAACGCCGGTGGTCGAGCATTTCCAGGCCAGCCGGCGCCACGTCAAGTTGCAGCGGGCCCTCAAGAAAACCCGCAACGCGGCCCTCGGCGCCGCCGTGCTGGCCGCTCTCGGCTGGCTGGCCAGCCGCTGGTTCTAGTTGCGCTGCAACAGGCGGCTACGCCAAGGGGCGATCCTCTGGCATCATGCGATCCCGCACGCGTCATTTGCCGAGCCGATGAGCCGTATCCACATCCTGATGTATCACCGGGTGGGGCATTTTCCGCAGCGCATGCCCAGTCATCGCGCGCAGATCTGCCACCTGCCGCGCTTCAAGGCGCAGATGGCCATGCTGCGTTACTGCGGCTACTCGGTGGTAAGCCTGGACGATGCGGCGGCGGCCCTGCGCGGCGGGAAAACCCTGCCGCCCAAGCCGGTGGTGCTGACCTTCGACGACGCCTACGTGGACTTCCTCGAGCAGGCCGCCCCCGTGCTGCAGGCCCATGGCTATCCGGCGACGATCTACGCGGTGGCCGGCCTGCTTGGCAAGACCTCCGAGTGGGTCACGCCGGAAGGCCTCGTTCCCGCCCCGCTGATGAGCGCCGCCCAGCTGCGGGAGATCCACGCGATGGGTTTCACGGTGGGCTCCCACACGGTCAGCCATCCGCGTCTGGTCCAGATGGATACGCCGCGCATCGCTGAGGAGCTGACGGCCAGCAAGCGCATGCTCGAAGACGTGCTCGGTGCGCCGGTGAATCATTTCTGCTATCCCTACGGTAGCCACGACATGCGCGCCGTGGAAGCCGCTGCCGCTGCCGGCTATGTCACCGGCACGACCTGCCAGCGCGCCGTCGCCACGCCAGCCGACGACCTGCTGACGCTGCCGCGCAAGGCCGTCTCCCAGGGCAACACCGCCTTCGGCGTGCTGTGGAAGCTGCTCACCAAGAACACCTCGAAGCAGGCCGCACTCCGCCGGCCCGTGCATGCATGAAGCGCATCCTCATCGTCCGTAGCTCGGCCATCGGCGACGTGGTGTTCGCCTCCGCGCTGCCGGCGGCGATCCGCCGCACCCATCCGGACGCCCACATCGCCTGGCTGGTCGAGCCGGGCATCCACGAACTGCTGCTCGCCGATCCGAACATCGACGAGGTCATCACCTGGTCGAAGGGTGAGTGGGTCAAGTTGTGGAAGGAGGGGCGCCGCCTCGAGCTGTGGCGGCGCGTGCGTCAGCTGCGGCGCGAGCTGCACGCGCGTCGCTTCGACACCGCGCTGGATCTGCAGGGCCTGCTGAAGAGCGGCTTCATCACCTGGCTGTCGGGCGCGCCGCGGCGCGTCGGCCTTGGCTCCAAGGAAGGCAGCCAGCTGCTGATGAGCGAGGTGATCCCGCGTGGCGGCGAACAGGCGCGCATCGGTTCCGAATACCAGTACCTGGCCCAGCAGTTGGGCCTCGACGCCGGCGCCTTCCTGCCGACCCTCGGCGTCGATCCGGCCGCTGAAGCCAGCGTGCTCGCCAAGCTCGCCGAGCATGGGTTGGCGCCCGGCCGCTACGCGGTGTTTGCGCCCTTTACGACACGGCCGCAGAAACACTGGTTCGAGGACGCTTGGCAGGCGCTGGCGCCATCACTAATCGCTGCCACCGGGCTGACCCCAGTGATCCTCGGCGGCCCGGCAGATGCTGACGCGGCGGCGCGCATCGCGGCGGCCGACCCGCGCATCGTCAACCTGGCCGGCCGCACCCGCCTGCCGGAGGCGGTGGCCGCCATCGCCCACGCGGCGCTGCTGATCGGCGTGGATACCGGCCTCACCCACATGGGCACCGCGCTGGCCCGCCCGACGGTGGCCATCTTCGGCTCCACCTGCCCCTACCAGGACACCGGCCGCCCCACTGGCAGCGTGATCTGGCTCGGCCTCGAATGCTCGCCGTGCCGGCGCCGGCCGACCTGCGGTGGCAAATTCACCTGTCTGCGCGACATCACGCCGGCCATGGTCCTCGACCGGGCCCAGGCCATGCTGGCCGCCCAGACCCAAGAAGCAAGACCATGAAGATTCTGCACGTGGAAGCGGGCAAGCACCTCTACGGTGGCGCCCGCCAGGTCCAGTACATCGCCGAGGGCCTCGCTGCCCGCGGCATCGACACCCTGCTGGCCTGTCCGGCCGGCAGCGACATCGCCCACCGCCATCCGGCCGGCACGCGCCTGCTGGAGATGAAGATGGGCGGCGACGGCGACATCGGCCTGGCCTTCCGCCTGGCCAGGGTGATCCGAACCGAGAAGCCCGACCTCGTGCATCTGCACAGCCGCCGCGGCGCCGACACCTGGGGCGCGCTGGCGGCGAAGCTGGCCGGCGTGCCCTGCGTGCTGTCGCGCCGCGTGGACAACCCGGAATCGCGGCTGGCGGTGGCCCTCAAGTACCGCCTCTACGATCATGTGATCACGATTTCGGAGGGCATCCGTGACGTGCTGTTGTCCGAAGGCCTGGCGCCGCACAAGGTCAGCTGCGTGCGCAGCGCGGTGGACCCGGCGCCCTTCCTGACGCCCGTCGATCCGGAAGCCTTCCGCGCCGAGTTCCGCCTGCCGCAGGACGCGCTGGTGATCGGCGTGGTGGCCCAGATGATCCCGCGCAAGGGCCATCGCTACCTGTTTGCCGCGCTGCCCGAGCTGGTCGAGCACTACCCCGAACTGCAGGTGCTGGTTTTCGGCCAGGGGCCGCTGGAGGCCGAGCTGCGCGCCGATGTGGCAGCCCGCGGCCTCGGTGGCACGGTGCATTTCGCCGGCTTCCGCCACGACCTGGCCCACTGGATCGGCGGCCTCGACCTGCTGGTCCACCCGGCCGAGATGGAAGGCCTCGGCGTGTCCCTGCTGCAGGCCGCTGCCGCCGGCGTGCCGGTCATCACCAGCCGTGCCGGCGGTTTGCCGGAAGCGGTGCAGGACGGGGTGACCGGCATCCTTTGTCCGCCGGGTGACGTGCCGGCGCTGGCCGCCGCCATCGAGCGCCTGGTTGCCGACCCGGTTCTGCGCACCCAGTACGGCGAGGCCGGGCGGGCGCGCATCCTCGCCGAGTTTTCCATCGACGGCATGGTTGAGGGCAACCTGGCCATTTATCGCAAGGTGCTCGGCCAGTGAAGATCGTCACCGTCCTGCGCAGCCTCAAGAGCGGCGGCGCCGAGCGCCACGCGCTGCAACTCATGCGTGGCCTGCGCGAGCGCGGCCACGAAGCTTTTTACGCCGGGCCGATGGCCGGCTGGCTCGGCCAGCAGCTACGCGCCGAGGGCTTCGACGGCATCGACCTGCCGCTGGTCGGCATCTACGACCTGCCGTCCACCGTCCGCCTGGCGCTGTACGCCCGCCGCATCGGCGCCGACCTGATCCACGGCCACCTGACCCGTGGTGCCTGGTACGCCGGCCTCGCGGCCAAGCTGGCGCGCCTGCCCAATGTGGCGACCGCCCATTCGGACAACGCCGGCAAGCACTTCGGCCGCGCCGACCGCATCATCGCGGTGTCCCAGGCGGTGGCGGATTTCCTGGCGCGCACCGGCTACGATCCGGCGCGCATCCGCATGGTCCATCACGGTATCGCCGACCTGGCGGCTGCATTGCCGGCCGATGTGCGTGCGGCGACGCGGCGCGAGCTTGGCGTGGCCGATGACGAACCCTGCCTGCTGATGGCCGCCCGCATCGTCTCCGCCAAGGGCCACGACACCGCGCTGGCGGCCCTGGCGCGCCTCCGCGAGCGGCGCTGGACGCTGCTGCTGGCCGGCGACCACCACGGCGACCTGGGCCCGCAGGTGCAGGCCCAGGCGCGGGAGCTCGGCCTGGAGGGGCGGGTCCGTTTCCTCGGCCTGCGCGAAGACGTGCCGGCCCTGCTGGCCGCGTCCGACCTGCTGCTGGCGCCGTCGCGCCGGGAAGCCCTGTCGTTGACCCTGCTGGAAGCTTCCGCCTGCAGCCTGCCCATCGTCGCCAGCTACGTCGGCGGCATCGGCGAAGTGGTGGAGGAGGGCGGCAGCGGCCATCTGGTGCCGCCCGACGATCCCGTCACGCTGGCCGCTGCCATCGACGACCTGCTCGGCGATCCGGCCCGGCGCGCCGTCTTCGGCGCCCGTGCGCGGCAGATCTTCGAGGGCGGCTTTACGGAGGAGGCGATGTTCGAGCGCACGATTGCCGTCTATCGTGAGGCCTGCAAACGATGACGCGGGTGCAGATCCTGATGTACCACCGGGTCGGTGACTTCCCCGGCCGGGTCAAGGCCCATGGCGCGCTGTACTGCCACCTGCCGCGCTTCCGGGCGCAGATGACGCTGTTCAAGCTGCTGGGCTATTCGGTGATCGGCCTCGACGAGGCGGTGGCTGGCCTGCGTGGAGAAGGGCCGCTGCCATCGCGGCCGCTGGTGCTGACCTTCGACGACGCCTACGTGGATTTCCTGACCCACGCCGCGCCGGTGCTCAAGGAGCATGGCTACCCGGCGACGGTGTATGCGGTGAGCGGGCTGATCGGCCAGACCTCCAGCTGGGATGCCGGCAAGGGACCGGAACCGGCGCCGTTGATGAACGCCGCCCAGTTGCGCGAGGTGCAGGATCTCGGCTTCACCATCGGCTCCCATTCCCACAGCCACCTGCGCCTTGCCGAACAGGGCACGGAACGGATTGTCGATGAAATGAACTCCAGCAAGACCGCGCTGGAAGACCTGCTCGGCCGGCGGGTGGCCCATTTCTGCTACCCCTACGGCAGCCACGACCTGCGCTGCGTCGAGGCCGCCGCCGCCGCCGGCTACCTCAGCGGCACCACCTGCGAGCGGGCTGCCGCGACGCCGGAGGACGATCTGCTGAGCCTGCCGCGCAAGGCCGTGTCGCGTGGCGACGACGTCTTCGGCGTGGCCTGGAAGCTGCTCGCCAAGAACACCCCCAAGCACCCGCCGATCCGTCGCTAGCACGGCGCCTGTGGGGGCGAATTCATTCGCCCGCGGTGGTCAAGTTACGCGCTGAGGGCGAATGAATTCGCCCCCACAGGGCTCTTGCTCCTGATTCCTACTCCTCGCGCCGCCGGAAGGCCCACCAGGCGGCGCCGACGGTGAAGCTGGCGATGATCGCGACGA
This sequence comes from Pseudomonadota bacterium, assembly GCA_018241665.1. Classification (GTDB taxonomy): domain Bacteria; phylum Pseudomonadota; class Gammaproteobacteria; order Burkholderiales; family Rhodocyclaceae; genus Zoogloea. The sequence goes on along the minus strand of JAFEDK010000017.1, from coordinate 39,733 downwards.
CGATCCAGAAGCCTTCCGGATGGTCGGCCAGGGGAATGCCGCCGACGTTCATGCCGAGCAAGCCGGCGATCATGTTGATCGGCAATGCCAGCACGGTGACCATCGTCAGCACGAACACGCTGCGGTTGGTTTCCTCGGTGACACGTGCCGCCACTTCTTCCTGCAACAGCTTGATGCGTTCCTGCAGCGCACTCATGTCGGCCAGCACCGCCGAGAACTCCTCGGTCGAATGGCGCAGGTCCTGCAGGTCGTCCGGGGCGATCCAGCGCGGTGGCTGGTTGAGCAGGCGGAACAGGGCGCCGGGCTCCGGCGCCAGCAGGCGGCGCAGGCGCACCAGCACCCGGCGCAGGGAGCCCAGCCGGGCGCGGCTGCGCTGCCCGCGCTCGGCGAGCATGGTGTCTTCCACGTCGTCCACCTGGTCGGTGGCGGTGCGCACGATCTGCACCAGCACGTCGGCCTGGTCGCGCAGCAGGTGGGTCAGCATCGCCACCGTGGAGTCGAAGGTTTCGCCCTGGCGTACAGCTTCGCGCAGGCGGTCGATGGTGCGCAGCGGCTGCAGGCGGGCGCTGATCACCGTGCGCTCATCCAGGTACAGCCACAGAGTGGCGAGCTGCGATGGCTCGAAGTCGAACTCGTAGAGCACGTCGTTCACCACCGCGATCAGCGCGTCGTGGGCGTACTCGATGCGCGTCGAGCGGGAACCCTCGTGCAGCGCGTCGAAGAAGGCATCCACCTCACCCAGGTGCTCGCGCAGCCAGCGTTCGGTGGCGGCGTTGGCGAGGTTGAAATGCAGCCACGCGAAGGCCCCGTCGTGGGCCACCTCGGCGCCGCTCAGCCAGCGCGCGGCCCGGGCCGTGTCGAGGGCTTCGCCCGCAGCGCCGGGGCGGAACAGGAAACCGGAGATCAGCCCCGAACGATCGGAGCCATAGGAGGCGTCGGTGGGCAGCACGGCGGGTACGCAGAAAGACCAGCCGGCGAGCCTAGCGGCTGAATGTCACGCCGCTGTGACAAAGGGCTGTCGTCAGGCTTTCGGGTGGGCAGCCAGTTCGGCCATCGCCTGGCGGGCGACATCGCGGCCGTCGAACAGGCCGGCCCGCCGCAGCAGCAGCTGGCGCTCGTGCCAGATCAGCGCCAGCCGGCGCTTCATGGTGATGACCCGCAGCGCGGGGCGCTTGGGCAGGCTGTCCCACGGCAGCGCCAGCCCCAGGCGGGCCTGGTCGGCGGCGAACTTGCGCTGGTCCTTCAGCATCGACGGGTACACGGCGACCTGCGGCTTGTCGGCGCACAGCAGCGCGAATACATGGCTGGGGCCGGTGTCGCCACCGACGAAAAGGTCGGCCGCCAGCATCTCGGCCAGCATGCGCTCGAAGCCGCCGATGAATTGCGCCGATGAGGGGTTGAGCAGCACGACGTGGCCGCCGAGGCGGCGCAGTTCGTCGCACAGGGCATTCGCATCCTTGCGGCGCCAGCGGCGGGCCATGTTGTAAGGGGCGTCGTCGAGCACATGGACCAGGATCCGCGGCTTGCCGGCGGGCGTCGACGCCGCCAGTTCCCGCGCCTGGGTGGCGATGGCCGCCGGCAGCGTCTCGAACTGGCCAGCTTGTGGGGCAGCGGCGAAGGCGTTGGTCACCGTCAGCCACAGGTTACCCATGTCCCATGCAGGCAGCGCGGCGGCGGCGATCCGGGCTTCGCTCCAGTCCACGAAGGTCTCGCCGAAATAGCGTTGCAGAGGAAAGTCCCTGGCCAGCACCGGGTGACGATCGATCAGCGCGAAGCGCTCGCCGGTGGCACGGTGGCGCTGCTGCGCCATCCACGCGCAGGCCATGCGGTCGCCGAGGCGCATTGTGCTGCAATCGATGACGGCGGTGACCTGGGCGTCTTCTGCCGGTGGGTGCTGGCTGGGGTTGGGCGTCTGCATGCCGCTGCTGTCCTCTTCGTCGACGCTGCTGCCCGGCTTGGGCGCCAGCGGAAAATGGCGCGAAAGTGTAACAGCCCAGGCGAATCCGTCTTTGCCTAACCTATCTTCGTGGGGGCGAATTCATTCGCCCACCGCGCGTGGCTTGACCTCCGCGGGCGAATGAATTCGCCCCCACAGCTTCGCCCCCACAGCTTCGCCCCCACAGCTTCGCCCCCACAGCTTCGCCCCCACAGCTTCGCCCCCACAGGAGCAGCCCCACAGGTGCCCGGTGTCACCAGTACTGGGGATAGTGTTTCGCCCCGCGCAGGTTGTTGTACACCAGCGCGACGGCCACCAGCAGCAGGGCGCCGGCGAGGGTTGGGGTGAGCAGGAAGGACCAGCCTGGCGCGGTGAGAAAGACGATCACCGGGTTGGAGCCGGCCGGCGGGTGGACGCAGCGCAGCGCCATCATGCCCATGATCGCCAGTGCCACCGCCAGCGCGGCGGCCCACCAGTGCGGGCCGAAGGCGGCCAGGCAGGCCAGGCCGACGAGGCTGCTCAGGGTGTGGCCGACGACGACGTTGCGTGGCTGGGAGAAAGGCACCTCGGGAAAGCCGAAGACCAGCACGCAGGAGGCGCCAAAGGAACCCAGCAGCAGGGCCAGCGAGGCCTGTTCGGCGAGGCCGCCGACCACCGCGATGGCGAGGAAGCCGCCGAGCCCGGCCAGGACGACGGAGCGGGCCGGCGGCACGGGGGGCAGGGCGCTACCGGTGCCGCGCAGGCGCTGAAGGAAGGCAGGCATGGATGTTCTCCAGTAAAGTAGACAGATTTGTCTACTATCGGCCTGCGCCGCCGGCTTTGCAAGCCCCGTGGCAGCAGGTAACGTGAAGCCCATGCCCAGTCCTATGCCATCGCAGCCCGCGCCCCGCGCCGACAAGCGCGCCCATCTGGTCGACACGGCCCTGCGTCTGTTCGCGACCGGTGGCTATCACGCGGTCGGTATTGATCGGGTGCTGGCCGAGGCCGGGGTCGCCAAGAAGACCCTGTACGCCCATTTCCCGTCGAAGAACGCACTGATCGCCGAGGTGCTGCGCGAGCGCGACCGGCGCTTTTGCGCCAGCCTGGCAGCTTTCGTCGACCGCCGGTCGGCACCGCTCGAGCGTCTGGCGGCAGTGTTCGCCTGGCATCGCCAGTGGTTCGCAGAGCCGGGTTTTGCCGGCTGCATGTTCCTCAACGTCGCCGCCGAGTTTCACGGGGAAGTGGCCGAGTTGCAGCGGTTGGCCCGCGAGCACAAGAAGGCCGTTGAAAGCTACCTCGTCGGGTTGCTGGAGCCGCTGACCGGCATCGATGCGGCCCCGGCGCTGGCCGCCGATTTCAACCTGCTTCTCGATGGGGCGATCGGCGTGGCCTTGGTGAGCGGCGATGCAGAGGCCGCGGAGCGGGCCTGGAACATGGCGCGCCGGCTGCTTCCCGCCGCGTCTTGAACCCTGCCGATCTCCGTTTTCTTATCAGCCCTGTGTCCAGGAGAACCTGTCCATGAGCGAAACCAAGCCGCCGGTTGCCATCTGCGCCGCCGACGCCGAACCCCGCCGTCGCCCGTCCGCCTATCCGGAGCCATTCGCGTCGCGGATGAGCGGCCGCCAGAAAAGTCCCCTCGGCGACCTGTTCGGCCTCGGCAATTTCGGCGTCAACCTGGTGCGCATGGCCCCCGGCGCGGTGTCCGCGCTGCGCCATGCCCATAGCCGGCAGGACGAGTTCATCTATGTGCTGAGCGGCACGCCGACCCTGCGCACCGACCAGGGCGAAACCCGTCTCGAGCCGGGCATGTGCGCAGGCTTCCGGGCCGGCTCCGGCGATGCGCACTGCCTGGTGAACCTCAGCGGGGAGGAGGTCGTGTACCTGGAGGTTGGCGATCGCAGCGAGGGCGATGCCGTCAGCTATCCGGACGACGACCTCCAGGCCCTCCGCGAGGATGGCCGCTGGGTCTTCGTGCACAAGGACGGTTCGCCCTACTGACCGGTGGATTCCGGTGGAAATTCCCGGTCCCTTGCGGTGCCTTATTTCCGTTTCGGGCTTACCCATGAAAACGAGTTGTAATACCCGATATTTTTCATGGATACATAGCTGAAAATACCATTTGGCTTTACCTGTCGAGACCGGATTTCCTGTCCTAGTATGCCTTTGCAGTACCTCTTATTTGACTTGGCATATTTCTCGGAGGAAATCCAAATGGCCTATTTCGTGCTCAAGCGGGGTGACAGTGGAGAGGACGTCCAACAACTGCAGGCAGCGTTGATCGAACGCGGGGCGCTTGGGAACGAGACCGGTGGAACGCCGAACAAGGACGGCAGGTTCGGTTGGATCACAGAGGACGCGGTGAAGAAATTCCAGCAGGAGCAGCACCTGGACGTGGACGGTATCGTCGGCCGCGAGACAGCTGCTGCGCTGGGGCTGGACTGGACGGCGCGCCTGCAGGAGCGGCAGCAGTCGGTGGCGGCAGCCCGCAACGCACCGCCGACGCATGTGCTGAACGAGAAGCAGCTCACGTTGCTGGCCGAGAGGATCGATGCGCTGATTCCGACCGGCCCCTTCGATCTCATCGACGGACCCTTGATCAGCTGGCTGGTTTCGCGGCTCGATGCGGCCCTGGCGAAGATCCTGCCGTCCGGTGTGCTGGTCTATATCAACGACTTCAACCAGGGGCTGCCCAACGGTGATTTCAGCGCGTTGAAGGCACGTCTGGTCAAGACGCTGAATGGCCACATCAATGTCCCGCTCATTCCCGAACATGTCGAGGAAAAGATCATCGCCTTTTTCGTCGATGTGATTGCCGATGCGCTGCAGCTCGGCCGGACTTTCGATACGGCATTGGCGAAGCCGGCGGGCGCCTGATTCCCGCTGATTGAGCGCAGGGCGAATTCCGCTTCCGGATTTCGCCCTGCATCCGCTGTGCTACCCCGTTACGGGTACAAGCCGCGCACCTTGTGGGCCAGCAGCACCCGTTCGCAGCCGAGCACGAAGGCGGCGGTGCGCAGCGGGATGCCCTTGGCCTGGGCCGAATCCCAGACAGCGGCGAAGGCTTCGCGCATGATGCGGTCGAGACGGGCGTTGATTTCGTCCTCGGTCCAGAAGAAGGCGCTGATGTCCTGCACCCACTCGAAGTAGCTCACCGTCACGCCGCCGGCGTTGGCGAGCACGTCGGGGATCACCGTGATGCCGCGCTCCTGCAGGATCAGGTCGGCTTCCGGCGTGGTCGGGCCGTTGGCGCCCTCGGTGATGATGCGGGTACGGATGTGACCAGCGTTGGCGGCGGTGATCTGGTTCTCCATCGCCGCGGCAATCAGCACGTCGGTTTCCATCTGCCAGAAGTCGTCGGTGGACACCGACTCGGCACCCGGCGCGCCCTGCAGGGTGCCGTGCTCGTGGCGCCAGGCCTTCACCGCCCGCACGTCGAGGCCGGCCGGATTGACGATGGCGCCGGTGCTGTCCTGGACTGCGACGATCTTCGCGCCGGCGTTGGAGAACAGGCGTGCCGCCGCTTCGCCGACATTGCCGAAGCCCTGCACGGCCACCCGCGCGTCGCTGATGTCCAGGCCGACGTGCCGGGCCGCCTCGACGGTGGCGACGAAGACCCCGCGGCCGGTGGCGTCCTTGCGGCCCAGGCTGCCGCCCAGGCTGATCGGCTTGCCGGTGACCACGCTCATCGCGGTGCGACCCTCGTTCATCGAGTAGGTGTCCATGATCCACGCCATGGTCTGCTCGTTGGTGTTGATGTCGGGGGCCGGCACGTCCTTGTCCTGGCCGAGCAGGATGTGGATCTCGCTGGTATAGCGGCGGGTCAGGCGCTCCAGCTCGGCGGCGGACAGCTGCCGCGGATCCACCCGCACGCCGCCCTTGGCGCCGCCGAAGGGTACGTTCACCACTGCGTTCTTGACGGTCATCCACGCCGACAGGGCCATCACCTCGGCAAGGGTCACGTCCGGATGGAAGCGGATGCCGCCCTTGCCCGGCCCGCGGGCCAGGTTGTGCTGGACCCGGTAACCCTCGAAATGCCCCATCTCGCCGTTGTCGAGGCGGATCGGCACATTGACGATCAGCGCCCGCATCGGGCGGGTGAGGATGGGCGTCAGCGCGCGCAACTCGGGGTTCAGATGCGGTTCGACCCGGTCCACCTGCACCAGGAAGGTCTCCCACGGGCCGAGGTGCTCGGCCGACAGGTAGGACGGGATGTGCGAAACGTTGTTCACTTTGTCTTCCTCCTCCGAAGGGCCGGGGCAGGACGCTCTGCCGGCCTCCTTAATGACGCAGAGTGTGCAGCGGGCTTTCGGTTCCAGCCAGTTGAGTACCGCCGTGAACTCGTCCGCTATGATCGTGCTGTGTTTTTTTCGCGACGACTGCCCGTGATGCGTGTCCAGACTCCCGTTGTCCTTGCCATCGGTATGATGGTGAGCCTCTCCGTCCAGGCCTCCGACGAGGCTCGCCTGCCCGGCGACGCGGCCGCAGTACAGGTCGCGGCAGCTGATCGGCCCTTCAAGCTGAGCCTTGGTGAATACCGCTATGGCGGCAATTTCAGCGGCCAGGACGTGAACCTGCGCTACCGCCGCGGCGACTCGTCGGTGTGGCTGGGGGCTTACCGCGACCGGGATTTCGGCAGCCAGGGGCGGGCCGGCGTGGATACCAGCTGGCAGCCCTTCGAGGGTTCGACGCTGGCGCTGCAGCCGTCCCTGCAGTGGGCTTCCGGCGGTTTCTGGGGTGGCAGCTTCAGCATCGAGGTGGGTGAGCCGTGGTTCGTGCAGGCCGGCATCGGGCGCACCAACACCAAGCCCTACTTCAATCTCAACTTCGACCCCAACGACGCGCTGTCACTGGCCGCCGGCTACCGGGACGACAGCGGCCGCACCTACTACCTGATGGCGATTCGCGACGACCGCCTGGGCACCCACCAGCAGCACGTCCACGCGGTGGCGCGCTGGCCGGTGGGCAACGGGCAGCGGGTCACCGTCGATGTGCTGCGCAAGACCGGCATCGCCGACAGCGGCCCGGTGGAAGGCTGGGGCCTCAGCCTGGGCTATGACTTCCGGGCCTGGTTCCTGCACCTGGCCTACGAGCCATGGCAGAACTTCAGCGACGTGAACGCCACCCGCCTGACGGTGGGTTTCCGCTTCTGAGGTTGGCGCCGGCTTACTGGCCGAGCGCCCCGAAGACCTTTTTCGCCAGGCCGGTGGCGGCGCCGACCGGGTCCTTGCGGATCGCCTTCTCTTCCTCGGCGATCATCAGGTAGAGGCCGTCGAGGGCCTTGCGGGTCACGTAGTTCTCGATCTTCAGGTCGTCACCCTTGACCAGCCCGAACTGGCCGGCCTTGCTGGCCAGCTTGTTGTACTGGGCGGACAGGGCCAGCTTGTCGGTGGTCTCCTTCACCGTCGGCAGGAAGGATTCGGCGAGCTGGGCGGAGGTCTTCTCCTTGAAATACTGGGTAGCCGAGTCGTCGCCGCCGGTGAGGATCTTCTTGGCGTCCTCGACGCTCATCTTCTTCACTGCGTCCACCAGCAGGACCTTGGCCTTCGGCACGGCCTGCTCGGCGGCCTTGTTCATCGTGGCGATCAGCGCGTCCACATCCTTGCCGCGGCCCATCGTGCGCAGCACCCCTTCCAGCGGCGCGATGCTGTCGGGCAGGCCGATCTTCACTTTCGGATTGTTGAGGAAACCGCCGTCCGCGCCCAGTTGTCCAACCGCCTTGCCAGCCCCCTGTACGAGGGCGTCCTTCAGGCCGCCCGACGCATCCTTGTCGGTCAGGTCGGAAAGACCCAGGGCCCAGGCTTGGCTACAGATGACAAGCATCAGCAAAGCTCTCAGAATCGCACGCACGGCATACCTCCTTCTTTTCCGGTTGAACACGATGTTATTAAAGGCTATCACGCGTCTTGTCGCCCCCGTCCTGATCCTGGCCTTCCTGCATGGCTGCAGCCAGCCGGCGGCAGCCCCCGACGTGAGCTTCACGACCCTCGACGGCCAGACCCGCCAGCTGTCGTCCCTGAAGGGCAAGGTGGTGCTGGTCAATTTCTGGGCCACCACTTGCACCACCTGTGTGGCCGAGATGCCCAAGCTGGTCGAGACCTACAACAAGTTCGCGCCGAAGGGCTTCGAGACCGTCGCCATCGCGATGGACTACGACCCGCCCGAATATGTGCGCAACTACGCGCAGAAGACCGGCCTGCCCTTCACCGTGGCCCTCGACAGCGGCGGCAAGGCCGCCAAGGGCTTCGAGGACGTGCGCCTGACGCCGACCACCTTCCTGCTCGACAAGCAGGGCCGGATCGTCCAGAAGTACCTCGGCGAGCCGGACTTCGCCAAGCTCCACGCCCTCCTCGACAAACTCCTGGCCGAACCGGCGTGACGCGCCGCGGGCTGATCCTGGCGCTGGCCGCGGCCGGCGCGGTTGCGGCTGTGCTGCTGTGGCCGAAGGGGCGCGAGGTGGATGTGGCGGCGGTGCGCAAGGCGCCGCTGACCCAGTCGGTGGTGGCGACCGGCCGCATCGTCACGCCGGCGCGGATTTCCATCGGCAGCCCGCTGGCCGCCACGGTGCTCGAAGTCGCCGTGCGCGAGGGCGACAAGGTGAAGGCCGGCCAGGTGCTGGCCCGCCTGCGCGCCGACGACGCCGAGGCGCTGATCGGCCAGGCGGTGGCTGCACTGGCCGAAGCCGAGGCGCGCCTGGCCCAGATCGAAGCCCTCGGCCGCCCGGTGGCGGCCCAGCAACTGGCCCAGGCCGAAGCGAACCAGGCTGTGGCCCGCGCCGAGGCCGAGCGTGCCCGCCAGCTGGTCGGTCGTGGTTTCTATGCCCAGTCCAAGGCTGACGATGCGCTGCGCAACGCTGCCAATGCGGAATCCGCGGTGGCCGCGGCCCGCGCCCAGCTGGCCGCCCAGCAGCCGGGCGGCACCGAGAAGATTGCCGCCGAGGCCCGCGTGGCCCAGGCCCGTGCCCAGCTCGCCAATGCCCGCGCGCGGGCCGCGCTGCTGACCCTCACCGCGCCGTCGACGGGCGTGGTGCTCAGCCGCAAGGCCGAGCCCGGCGACGTGGCAGCGGCCGGCAAGGTGCTGCTGGAACTGGCCGACAGCGGCGAGACCCGCGTCTACGCGACGGTGGACGAGAAGAACCTGCGCCTCTTGCAGCCTGGCCAGCCGGCCCGTGGCGTCGCCGACGCCTATCCGGCGCGGCCCTTCGACGCGACGCTGTACTACCTGGCCCCAGCGGTGGACCCCCAGCGCGGCACCGTCGAGATCCGTTTCCGCGTGCCGACGCCGCCGGATTTCCTGCGCCCCGACATGACCGTGTCGGTGGAAACCGTCACCGGCCGCCGGGACGCGACCCTGGTGCTGCCGACCGAGGCGGTGCGTGATCTCGACGGCGGCAAGCCGTGGGTGCTGCTGGCCCGTGACGGCGTGGCGGTGCGCGTCGACGTGCAGCTCGGCCTCGCCGGCATCGGCCAGGTGGAGATCCTCAAGGGCCTTGCCGAGGGCGATCTGGCCGTGTTGCCGGCCTCCGGCGCGCTGGAAGGCGACCAACTGCGCATCCGCGAGGCGAAGAAGCCCAAGGTCGGCGGCGTGCAGGTGCCGCAGGGGATGATGCGCTGATGATGGTCCGGCCATGCACTGTGGGGGCGAATTCATTCGCCGGCGGTCGTCGGCACAGTGTTGATGGGCGAATGAAGTCGCCTCTACAGCTTGGGCGGATGCCGCTGACACGCCGCAGGGGCACCCCCCGTGGGGGCGAATTCATTCGCCCTCAGCCGGTTGTTCGAAGTCCGCGGGCGAATGAATTCGCCCCCACGGGGTTATTCACTCCGATGGGTGCATTCGCCTCAAGGGGGCGGACGTCATGAGATTCCGCCTGCCCTTCGCGCCGCTGGTTGCGCTGCGTTTCCTGCGCGAGGGGCGCATGCAGACCCTGTTGATCCTTGCCGGCACGACCGGCGGGGTGGCGGTGATCGTCTTCCTGACCCAGCTGATCACCCAGTTGCAGGCGCAGATCGTGGACCGGGTGCTCGGCACCCAGCCCCACGTGGTGATCCGCCCGCTGGAGGAAGCCAACCGCCGCGCCTTCGACGACCCGGCCGCGGCGGTGGTCATCGAGCCCCGTGCGCAGCGCCTGCGCTCGGTGGACCAATGGGAGAACGTCGCCCGCCTGGCTGCCGCGATGCCCGGCGTCACCGCGGTGTCGCCGACGGTCACCGGGCCGGCCTTCGCGGTGCGCGGCCAGGCCAACAAGTCCGTCGCGCTGATGGGCATCGACGCCGAGCGCTACCGGCGCATCGTGCGCATGGAGGAATACATGGTTGCCGGCCGCTTCGCGGTAGACGGCACCCGCGCAGTGATCGGTTCCGAGCTGGCCAAGGACCTGGGCATCCGCCTGGAAGACAAGCTGCGCGTGGCGCTGCCCAACGGGCGCGACGAGCTGCTGCAGGTGGGCGGTATCTTCGACATCGGCAACAAGGACCTCAACCGCCGCTGGGTCTTCGTGACGTTGCCGCTGGCCCAGAGCCTGCTCGACCTGCCCGGCGGGGTGTCCAACCTGGACCTGACGGTGGCCGACATCTTCGACGCCCAGGCCATCGCCACCCGCCTGCAGGGCGCTACCGGCCTCACCGTGGACAGCTGGATGCAGACCAACGCCCAGCTCCTCGCCGCGCTGCGCAACCAGACCGTTTCCAACAACCTGATCCGCAGCTTCGTGATCCTCATCGTAGCCCTCGGCATCGCCAGCGTGCTGGTGGTCAGCGTGGTCCAGAAGCAGAAGGAGATCGGCATCCTGCGCGCGATGGGTGCCAGCCGGGCGATGATCCTGCAGGTCTTCCTGATCCAGGGGGCGCTGGTCGGGGCGGTCGGCTCGATCCTCGGCAGCCTGCTGGCCTTCGGACTGCTCAACATGTTCTCGGCGATCTACCGCAATGCCGACGGCAGCCCGCTGTTCGCCGCCCAGCTGGAACCGCGCTTCATCGTGCTGGCGGCGCTGGTGGCCACCGGCGTCGGCCTCGCCTCGGCGCTGATTCCGGCCCGCCGCGCGGCGAAGATGGACCCGGTGCAGGCGATCCGCGCATGAGCCACGCCTTTGAGAGCCCATCCCGTGGGGCCGAATCTTCTGGGAGTGAACTTTGTGGGGGGGATCTTTGTGGGGGGGATCTTTGTGGGGGCGAATTCATTCGCCCCCGGACTTCGAACAACCGGCTGGGGGCGAATGAATTCGCCCCCACAGGGGTAGCCCGCGTGGCCGCTGAACCCCGGGATATGCCATGAACGCGCCGGTCATCGAGCTCGTCGGCCTGACCAAGGCCTACAACATCGGTACGCCGGTGGAAGCCGAGGTGCTGCACGGCATCGACCTGAGCCTGGCGCAGGGCGAGTTCGCCGCGTTGATCGGTCCGTCCGGCTCCGGCAAGAGCACGCTGCTGAACATCATCGGCCTGCTCGAACGGCCCAGTGGCGGGCGCCTGTCCATCGGCGGGCGTGACACGGCCGCCCTGCCGGAAGCCGAGATCACCGCACTGCGCGGGCGCAGCATCGGTTTCGTGTTCCAGTTCCACCACCTGCTGCCGGCCTTCAGTGCGCTGGAAAACGTGATGATGCCGACCATCATCGCCCGCGGCGCGCCCGACGACGAAGCCGAGGCTACGGCACTGCAGCTTCTCGACGCCGTCGGCCTGAAGGCCCACGCCCACAAAAAGCCGGCCGAGCTGTCCGGTGGCCAGCAGCAGCGCGTCGCGATCGCCCGCGCGCTGGCGCTGCGGCCGCGCCTGATCCTGGCCGACGAGCCGACCGGCAACCTGGACACCCACACCGCCGACGACATCTTCGCGCTGTTGCGCGCGTTCAACCAGCAGACCGGCTGCGCCTGTCTGATCGTCACCCACGACCCGCGCCTGGCGGCCCGCTGCGACCGGACCATCCAGCTGGTGGACGGCTCCATCGCGTCGGCCGGCTGATGCCCGCTGCCGGCCTGCCGGGCCGCGGGCAGGAAGTCACGCCGGGGGTGGTCTGCCGCGTTGCAAAATGCCCAAGCCTTGCGTATGGTCTTGCCGCGAATTTGATAATTTTGAAACGAGCACAAGGACCCCCCGGCATGCCGTCCCAGGCGCAGTTGCTGCAAGTCATCGAGATCCAGAGCGAGATCGTCAAGGCCGGGCTGGACCTGGGCGAAGTGATGGCGCTGGTGGTCGAGCGTACCCTGTCGCTGATCGGTGCCGACGGGGCGGTGATCGAGCTGGCCCAGGCAGGCGAGATGGTCTACGCGGCGACCTCCGGCATCGCCAGCCCCCACCTGGGCCTGCGCCTGCGCCAGGCCGACAGCCTGTCGGGGATGTGCGTGGAGAGCGGGTCCATCCTGCGCAGCGACGACACAGAGCGGGACGAGCGGGTGGACCAGGCCGCCTGCCGGCGGATCGGCCTGCGCTCGATGATCGTCATGCCGCTCAAGTTCGACAGCAAGGTGGTGGGTGTGCTGAAGGCCATGGGCGTGCAGCCGCAGGCTTTCCGTGCGGCGGACGAAGCCCTGCTCGGGCTGCTGTCCGGGGTGGTGGCGGCGGCCATGCATTTCGCTACCCAGCTCGACAGCAACAAGCTCTTCCAGAAGGCCACCCACGACGGTCTCACCAACCTGGCCAACCGTTCCCTGTTCATGGACCGCCTGCGTAATGTGGTGGCCCGGCGCAGCCGCGATGGGCGGCCGGCCGGCGTGTTGATGATCGACATGGACGGCCTCAAGGAACTCAACGACACCTTCGGGCACCGGGTTGGCGATGCGGCGATCCGCGAAGTGGCCAAGCGCCTGAAGACCGCCGCGCGCGAGTCCGACACCGTGGCCCGGTTCGGTGGAGACGAGTTCGCGGTGCTGCTGACACCGGTCGAGCAGGCGGCCGGCATTGACGCGGCGGTGCAGCGCCTGTATTCCGAAGTCACCGGCCCGTTCAGTTACGAAGACCGGGCCTACGATCTGAGCGTGAGCATCGGCGCCGCCTGCCTGCCGGAAGACAGCGACGACATCGAACAACTACTGGACGTGGCCGACCGGCGCATGTACTCGGTCAAACGGGCGCGCCGCAGCCGGCAGGCCGATTGCGCCTCCGGCTGACCTGCAGATACGGCACCGGCGGTGCCGTCGTGGCCCGCGCGGTTCTGGCTGGCCGTCATCTCGGGTATCGTGCAGCTCCGCCGTTTTTGCGCCTTCCCACCGAATCACCATGATCACTCCCTTCCAGGCCCTGGCCTGCCCCCTCGACGGTGGCCCGCTGCGGCGCGACGGCGCCAGTTGGCGCTGTGCAGCCGGCCATAGCTTCGACTTGGCCAGCCAGGGTTACATCCACCTGCTGCCGGTCCAGCAGAAGCGCTCCCGCGATCCGGGCGACAGCAAGGAGATGGTGGCGGCACGCCGGCGTTACCTGGAGAGCGGCGTGTATCGCCCGATCGCCGATGCGGTGAATCGCGCCGTGCTGGCGGATCTGCCCGCCGGCCGCCCGGCGGCCTGCCTCGACGCGGGCTGTGGCGAGGGCTACTACCTGCGCGAACTGGCCGCGGCGGCGGATGCCGGCGGCGCCGACCTGGCCGTGCTGGGCCTCGACATCTCCAAATGGGCGGTGCAGGCCGCCGCCAAGCGTGACAAGCGGGCCGCCTGGGTGGTCGGCAGCAATGCCAACCTGCCGGTGCTGGCGGGCACCGTGGACCGCTTGCTGTGCCTGTTCGGCTTCCCGGTGTATGGCGAGTTCGCCCGTGTGCTGCGGGCCGGCGGCGAACTGCTGCAGGTGGACGCGGGGCCGGATCACCTGCGCGAGCTGCGCGAGATCATCTATCCGACGCTGAAAGCGCCGCGCCAGTCCGATGAACGTGTGCCGGAGGGCTTCCGGCGGCACGGCGTGGACACCGTCCGCGCCGCCATCCGCCTCGACAGCGCCGCGCAGATCGCCGACCTGCTGACGATGACACCCCACCTGTATCGCGCCACGGCCGAGGGGCGGGCCCGCGCCGCGGCGCTGGAATCCCTGGACCTGACGGTGGACGTCAGCCTGACGCGCTTCGTGCGGGAGGGCTGACGGAGCGGCACGCGGCGCCCCGGTGTTGCATCGGGCGGCTGGTGGCGCCACCGAAAATTCCGTATCGTGAAGCCGTTGTCCTGCCCCGTCGGGTAGATCCTGTCTTCCGCCGCCGCGTGCCGGCGGCCCGTGCCTAGGGTGAGCGTGCTTATGTCGGGTTTCGTGCCGAGCTTTGGAGTGGCCGGAGAGGCCATCGCGTCATTGGTGTTTCCGTTCGTCGGGACGTCCCTGCTGCTGGATCCCGATCTGCAACTGCCGGACCCGACGCGGCTGGAAGCCCTCGGCCCGTGCCTGGAGGCGATCACCATCGGCAGCCTCGACGGCATCCCCTGCGAACTGCGCCTGTGGCCGGCCCATCTCGGGGTGCCGCCGGAGTTCACCACCCGTGATTACCGCCAGCTGTGGGGCCGCTGGCCCGACGGACTGCACGAGGCGCTGGCCCGCGCCCGCCAGCTCGTATCGTGGCTGATGCAGCACCGTTTCTGCGGCGAATGCGGTGGTCCGCTGCACACCAGCGCCAGCGAGCCGGCGCGCGAATGCCGGGCCTGCGGTGCGAAGGCCTATCCGCGCATCTCGCCGGTGTGCATCGGCCTGATCCTGAAGGGTGACGAGCTGCTGCTGGCCCGCTCGCCGCATTTCCCGCCGGGTATCTACAGCGCGCTGGCCGGCTTTGTCGAGGCCGGCGAAACCGTCGAGGACTGCCTGCGCCGGGAGATCCGCGAGGAGGCCGGCATCGAGATCGCCAACATCCGCTGGTTCGGCAGCCAGCCCTGGCCCTTCCCCCATTCGCTGATGCTCGGCTTCTTTGCCGACTACGTCGGTGGCGACGTCGTGGCCCAGGAAAGCGAAATCGAGGACATCGGCTGGTATCCCCTCGATGCGCTGCCGATGCTGCCCCACCCGGCCACCATCGCCTTCCAGATGATCGACGCGGTGCGCAAGGGCCAGCATCCGCGCTGAGGAACGTTCGCCGGGCGGCGGAGTCGCAGCAGGACCCGGCAGCTTGCCGTCATTCCTCGGAGGAACCATGTCCGGAACACCCCGCGTCGAAGCCGTCCTGCAGGACACGCCCTACCTCGTGCAGCTGTCCGATGATCTGGGCCACGTGTGGTCCGCCGACGAGCCCATCGAACTGGGCGGCGGTAATGCCGGCCCGTCGCCGGAGCGCCTGATTCTCGGCAGCCTCGGCACCTGCACCGCGATCACCCTCAAGATGGTGGCGACACGCCGCCAGTGGCCGCTGACCGGCGTGCGCGTGGAGTTGCGGCTCAACCCGGCGGGCAAGCCCGAGGCCGGCAACGACATCGAGCGCCTGATCCATCTGTACGGCGAACTCAGCGACGAGCAGCGCGCACAGTTGCTGAAGATCGCCAACGCCTGCCCGATGCACAAGCTGCTCACCGGCGAGGTGCGCATCCAGACCGAACTGAGTGCCTGAGGGCGGGAGGACGGAATCATGACGATCCAGCGCATCGAAGCCCGCACGGCCGACTTGGGCGAAGGGCTGACGATCCGGCGCGCCGTGCCGACCCGCGAGCGGCGCATGGTGGGCGCCTGGTGTTTCCTCGACCACATCGGGCCGCGGGATTTCGAGACCGGCCACGGCATGCACGTTGGCGCCCACCCGCACATCGGCCTGCAGACCTTCACGTGGATGATCGAGGGCGAAGTGCTGCACCGGGACAGCCTCGGCCACGAGCAGGTGATCCGCCCCGGTCAGGTCAATCTGATGACCGCCGGGCGCGGCATCGTGCATACCGAGGATTCCCAGCCTGGCGAGACGCGTCTGCACGCCGCACAGCTGTGGATTGCACTGCCGTTTGAAGAACGGGAGCGTGAGCCGGCTTTCGAGCACTATCCCGACCTGCCGCGCTGGGACGCCGAAGGCTGCGCGTTCACGCTGCTGGCGGGCGCTCATGGCGACCACGTGGCGCCGGCGCGTCTGTATTCGCCGCTGGTCGGGCTGGATGTGAGCAGCGCGGCGGGCGGCCGCATCGGCCTGGCGCTGGAACCCGGCTTCGAATACGCGGTGCTGCCGCTGGAGGGCGAGATCGACATCGATGGCGAGCGTTTCGGTATCGGCGAACTGGCCTATCTAGGTGACGGGCAGGCGCGTTTCGCTGCGCGGCTGTCGGCGGGCGGGCGCATCCTGCTGCTCGGCGGCGAACCCTTTGGCGAGCCGGTGCTGATGTGGTGGAACTTCGTCGGTTTCAGCAAGGAGGAGATCGCCGCTGCCCAGCACGAGTGGGAGGGCGGCGATGCACGCTTCGGCCCGGTGGCCGGGCCCGGCGAGCGGCGCCTGGTCGCCCCGCCGCTGCCTTGGCCGGGTTACTGAGCATCCCCCGGCGCGGCCTGGTCGGTGGCCGCCAGCCAGGCCTCGTAACCGCCCTGCAGCGGCCGCACCGACAGGTAGCCTGCTTCCAGCAGGCGGCGCGCCGCCTGGATCGCGCCGGCATCCTCCGGGCAGGCGCAGAGTGTGACGATGGGGCGGTTCTTCGGCCAGTCGCCGACCGCCTCGTGCAGGCGGTCGTGTTCGGCGAGCCGTGTGTCCGGGATCGGGCCGGTGGCGGCGACCATCGTCGCGCCGCGCAGGTCCAGCACCAGCGGCCGGTCGGTTGATCCCAATGCCGCCAGCAGCTCGGCTGGCGTGATGTGGGCGATCGCGCACTGCTGACGGAACCGGTATTTCTGCCACAGCTTCCAGCCCAGCCAGGCGCCGGCCAGCAGGCCGGCCACCACCAGCGCGCGGCCCATGTGTTCGTCCAGCGCGACGATGGCGGCCTGCACCGCCTCCTTCAGCACCCAGCCTGCACCCAGCGCCGCACCGGCCCACAGCGCGGCGCCGGCCGCCGCGGCCAGCAGGAAGCCGCCGAGGTTCATGCGCAGCGCGCCGGCAATCGGTGGCGCTACCGTCGAGAAGCCGGGGATGAACTTGGCCACCACCAGTGACGACAGGCCCCAGCGGATGAAGCGGGCTTCGGTCTGGCTGACGCAGGAGGCGGGGTTGATCGACAGCTTGCACAGCCCGGCCAGCACCCGGTAGCCGAACAGCTTGCCGGCGCCGTACCAGGCCCAGTCGGCCACGACCGAAGCCAGCACCGCCACCGCCAGCAGCCTGCCGAGTCCATCCGGCCCGGCGGCGAGGCTGCCGGCCAGCAGCAGGGTCGGCAGCGCCGGCACGGGCACGCCCATCTGCTGCAGCAGCACATTGACGAACACCACGCTGAGGGCGTCCTGGCGGAGGGTGTGGCTGAGCTGGGCGAGTTCCATCGGGCTGCGGATCGGTGGGCGGATGGCCGATTATCGGCCGCGGCGCGATTTTTTGCCGTGTCCGTGACGATCTGCGTCACGCCGATATGCCGCTGGAGATCCGTATAATCCCGCTGTCTTTCGGCCCCTAGCCGGGCTCTTCTCCGACGAAATGCCATGAAAGCCAGGACCACGCTCTACGACCTGCTCGGGCTGACGCCCACCGCCAGCGAAGCCGACATCCAGGCCGCCCACCTGCGCCTGAGTCGTCACTACCAGTCCGGCAATCACGGCCTGTCGCCCGTCGATGTGGACAACAAGCTGAAGGCGATCCGCGAGGCGGTGTGGATCCTCGCCGATCCGGGGCGGCGGGCCGCCTACGATGCGGGCCTGGCGCGTACCCAGCCGCCGGCGCCGGCGCTGGAGCCGGTCGTCGAGCAACTGCTCAAGGATCCGCTACCGCTGCAGGTGGAGATCAAGGCCGCCAAACGCTCGCCGCTGCGCATCATGCTAGGGGTGATCGGTACGTTGATGATCATCGGCATGCTGATCCAGATCTTCTTCTCGGTCTTCGCCTTCCGCCGGGTGGCCAGTGGCGACGGGGCGGCGGAGGCGCAGCAGAAGGTCATCGCAGCGGAGCGGCGCCAGATGTACGGCGACCTGTCGGAGCAGGAAATCGCCGAGCAGGAAGCCGCAGAACGCCGCCAGCGTGCGGAGTCCCTGCGCCGCCAGGAGGAGCAGCGTGCCGAATACGCCCGCAAGGAGGAAGAACGCCAGCGCGAGCGGGCCCTTCAGGAGCGTGGCTACTACGCCGACCGGGTGTCGTCCGAGCTGCAGCAGGCCGAGGAGTCGGCCCGCCGCAAGGCCGAATACGAGCAGCGCCAGAAGGAAGAGCAGCAGCGCCGGGCCGAAGAAGAGGAGCAACGCCGCGTGCAGGAGCGGCTGGCGCGGGAACGGGCCCGCCTGCACCTGAACAACAACTGAGGGCGGGGGCACTGGCCTGCTTGGCGAGCAGCAGGCGGGGCTTTCCGGGATAATCCGGCATGAGCTCGATTCTTCCCCCGCTGCCGGACGCCGATTCCGCTGCCCCCGAGGCGACTTTCGTCCCGCCCCCCGTTGCCGCCGTGCCGGCGCCCTTCGACCAGCTGCCCCTGCCGGCCGCGGTGATCGCCAACCTGGCGCGCCTCGGCTACCACACGATGACGCCGATCCAGGCCGCCGCGCTGCCGGTGGCCCTGGCCGGTGACGACCTGATCGCCCAGGCCAAGACCGGCAGTGGCAAGACGGCGGCCTTCGCGCTGCCGCTGCTGAACCGCCTCGATGTGCGTAGCTTCGCCGTGCAGGCCCTGGTGCTGTGCCCGACCCGCGAACTGGCCGAGCAGGTTGCCCAGGAGATCCGCCGCCTGGCCCGTGCCGAGGAGAACATCAAGGTCCTCAGCCTGTGCGGCGGTAGCCCGATCCGGCCGCAGGCCGACAGCCTGGCCCACGGCGCACACATCGTCGTCGGCACGCCGGGCCGCCTGATGGATCATTTGTCGCGCGGCAGCCTCCAGCTCGACGCGTTGCGGGCGCTGGTCCTCGACGAAGCCGACCGCATGCTCGACATGGGCTTCTTCGACGACATCGCTTATGTCGCCAAGGCCTGCCCGAGGGATCGCCAGACCCTGCTGTTCTCGGCCACCTACCCGGAGGGTGTGGTGCGCCTGGCCCGCCAGTTCATGCGCCAGCCGCGGGAGATCGCCCTGGCCGAGCAGCACGAGGCCGACAAGATCCGCCAGCGCTTCTATGAGGTGACCCGGGAGCAACGCCTGCCGGCGGTCGGCCTGCTGCTGCGCCATTACCGCCCGGAAAGCGCGCTGGCCTTCTGCAACACCAAGCAGCAATGCCGCGACCTGGTGGACACGCTGCACGCCGAGGGCATCCATGCGCTCGCCCTGCACGGTGACCTCGACCAGCGTGAGCGCGACCAGGTGCTGGTGCGTTTCGCCAACCGCAGCTGTTCGGTGCTGGTGGCCACCGACGTGGCCGCCCGCGGCCTCGACATCGCCAGCCTGGAAGCAGTGATCAACGTGGACGTGACCCCCGACCCGGAGGTGCATGTGCACCGCGTCGGCCGCACCGGCCGTGCCGAGCGCGACGGCTGGGCGCTGAGCCTGGTCGGCCCGACGGAAAAGAACCGTGTCGGCAACATCGCCCGCAGCCAGGGCTTCGAACCCATCTGGGAATCCATCGCCGAGCTGCAGGCCGAGAACGCCGCGCCGCTGCTGCCGCCGATGGCGACGCTGCAGATCCTCGGCGGGCGCAAGGACAAGATCCGTCCCGGCGACGTGCTCGGCGCGCTGACCGGCGAGGCCGGCTTCGCCGCCGAGCAGATCGGCAAGATCAACGTGACCGAGCAGTCCACGTATGTGGCCGTGCGGCGCGACATTGTCCGTCAGGCCCTGAAGCGCCTTGCCGATGGCAAGCTCAAGGGCAAGAAGGTCCGCGTCCGCCTGCTCGACGAGTAAACTCGGGGCCGTGCCGTGGGGCGGCTTCGCATGGAGCCGCTGCCCTAAGCCGTGGGGGCGAATTCATTCGCCCTCAGCCGGTTGATCGAAGTCCGTGGGCGAATGAATTCGCCTACACAAAAAGGCAGCTCCACAAACAGCTCCACCGGCCGCTCCATACACAGCCCCCAACCCCTCACCGATAAAACCGTACCCATCATGGCCGATTCCCATCGTTTCCCGGATGCCGAGGTCGCGGCGATCTACCGCGTCATCGCCGAGCGGCGCGACATGCGCCACTTCCGCTCCGACCCGGTCGATCCCGAGATCCTGGCGCGGCTGCTGTGGGCGGCCCACCACGCTCCCAGCGTCGGCTACATGCAGCCCTGGCGCTTCATCCGCATCACCGACCGGGGCCTGCGCGAGCGCATGCACGTGCTGGTCGAGAAGGAGCGCCGCAACACCGCCCGTGCCCTTGGCGAGCGGGAAGAGGACTTCATGCGCCTCAAGGTGGAAGGCCTGCTCGAGGCCGGTGAGGTGATCGTCGTGGCGCTGGCCGACGGCCGCGAGAAGCACGTCTTCGGCCGCCGCACGCTGCCCGAGATGGATCTCGCCTCGGTGGCCTGCGCGATCCAGAACATGTGGCTGGCGGCCCGCGCCGAAGGCATTGGCCTCGGCTGGGTGTCGATCTTCGATCCGGTGGACCTGGCCACGCTGCTCGACATGCCGGCCGGCGCGCGCCCAGTCGCGATCCTGTGCATCGGCCACGTGGACGAGTTCTATCCCAGGCCGATGCTGGAGATCCACCAGTGGGCCGAGCGCATGCCGCTGGAGACGGTGGTCTTCGAGAACGGCTGGGAAAGCACCCCGGCGGACGCATCCTGACCCGCCTCAGCCTGCAGGGCTACCCGCAGGCTGTTTGTGGGGCCTACCTTTGTGGGGGTGCCCGTGGGGGCGAATTCATTCGCCCGCCGTCGGTTGCTCGAAGTCCGAGGGCGAATGAATTCGCCCCCACGGTTGCAGGTCGGTCCCGAGCCCCAGAGCTTCTCCGCAGCAAGCCGGGCCGGGCCATCCGCGCCCATGACGGCTACAATGCCGCCTCTTCTCCATCAGCACGGATGTATCCCCATGTGGTTCCGCAATCTCCAGATCTACCGTCTTCCTGAAAACTGGGGCCTGACTGCCGAAGCCCTCGCCGAGAAGCTCGCCGCGCGGCCTTTCCAGCCCTGCGGCAGCCAGGACATGGCGACCCGCGGCTGGAGTTCGCCGACCAAGGACGACCGCTTCGTGCTGGCGGTCGGTGGCCATTTCCTGGTTGCGCTGGCCGTCGAGCAGAAGCTGCTGCCCTCGTCGGTGGTCAATGAGGTGGCGGCCGACAAGGCCGAGATGATCGAGGCCCAGCAGGGCTACAAGCCCGGCCGCAAGCAGATGAAGGAAATCAAGGAGGCGGTGCTGCAGGAACTGCTGCCGCGCGCCTTCACGCGCCGCCGCAAGGTGTTCAGCTGGATCGACCCGGTGGGCGGCTGGCTGGTCATCGACGCCGCTAGCCAGGCCCGCGCCGAGGAGGTCCTCGAGGCCCTGCGCGACACGCTGGACGAGCTGCCGGTGAAAATGGTCAAGACCCAGCTGTCGCCGGTGTCGGTGATGACCGACTGGCTGGCCGCCAACGAGGCATCGGGTGCTTTCAGCATCGACCTGGACTGCGAGCTGCGCGCCGTCACCGACGAGAAGGCCGCCGTGCGCTACGTGCGCCACGCGCTGGACGGCAAGGACGTGCAGGACCACCTGGCTGCCGGCAAGCTGCCGACGCGCCTGGCGCTGACCTTCGACGACCGCATCTCCTTCATGCTCACCGAGAAGATGGAGATCAAGCGCCTGGCCTTCCTCGACATCATCAAGGAAGAGGCCGAGCGCCAGGCCGACGCCACCGACATGCAGATCGAAGCCGACTTCGCGCTGATGAGCGGCGAGCTGTCGCGCCTGATCCCGGCCGTGCTGGAAGCCCTCGGCGGTGAAGTGAAGGACGCGGTGATCTGAACACCGCAGGGGAAGCTGGTGCCGGCCTCCCCTGCAGGCGGCCCGGCCTGGCAGGCGTCAGCGGGCGGCCAGCCCGCCGGCGATGCGGTCGATGCCGGCCTGGGCGCAGGCGGCATCCTTGTCGCCGCCCGGCGCGCCGGAAATGCCGATGGAGCCGACCAGGTCCTGGCCGGCCAGGATTGGCAGCGCGCCTTCCAGCGTGGTGACGTTTTCCAGCTGCAGGATGCCGGCGGCGTTCGGCGTACCGGCGATGCGCTTGCCGAATTCCCCCGACGTGGTCTTGAAGGTCAGGCTGGTGTAGGCCTTGCGCAGGCTGTTCTCGACGGTGTGCGGGCCGGCGCCGTCGTCATGCAGGACGACCTTGGTACGGCCGAGGCGGTCGAGCACGGTGACGGTGACCGCGTAGCCGTTCTTGCGGCAGGTTTCGAGGGCCACCGAGGCGGCTTCATGGGCCGCCGCGTAGGACAGGTTGCGCACGTTGACGACGGCCTGGGCCTGGGCCAGCAGCGGCGTGGCGAGGCAGACGGCGGCGACGGAAAGCAGGGTCTTCAGTTTCATTGGAGCGTTGTTCTTTCGTTGAGGGAACGGGTGTTGCGCTGCCGCAAGTCCGCAAGAAGCGTTCCCCGCCCGACTCGTAGTGGTGTGTTCCGGCCCGTGGCGCGCGGTTTTCCGGGTGGGGCCGGGGTTCGGGCCGTGACGCCGGATGGCCCCGTGCACGAGATGGCCAGGCTTGCGTCTGCTGCCTTGGCCACAGCTTCCTGTTGCCGCTCGAGCAGGGCTGCTTCGTGCTGCGCAAGCCCTGTAAAGGGCGCAAAGCTATCCACGATTTGTTCGTTCCCCGCCTTCCGTTTCGCCATTAACGTGCGCGGCGTCAGGCGCTGAGCTCAGCGCCGCCCTTGTGGAGACGCGACGTGATGGCTGTGAAGATCGATTTCCCCCGCCTGACGGCGCTGGCCCTGCTGTGCTGCGGCGTCGGCTCCGCGCTGGCGGCCGGGACTGAGGCGGGCGCTGCGGCGCGCCGGCCGAACATTCTGCTGATCCTGGCCGACGACCTGGGCTATTCGGACATCCGCCCCTACGGCGGCGAGATCGACACCCCCAACCTGGACGAGCTGGCCCGCGACGGCGTGCGCCTCACCAATTTCCACGTCGCGCCGACCTGCTCGCCGACCCGCGCGGCGCTGCTGTCCGGCACCGATCACCACCTCGCGGGCCTCGGCACGATGGCCGAGCTGATCCAGCCCAACCAGAAGGGCCAGCCCGGCTACGAGGGTTATCTGAACGACGACGCGCTGTCCTTCCCGGCGCTGCTGCGCGACGCCGGCTACCACACCTACCTGGCCGGCAAGTGGCACCTGGGCCTGGACGGGAAGCACCGCCCGCCGGCGCGCGGTTTCGAGGAATCCTTCGCGCTGCTGCAGGGCGGCGGCAACCACTTCGCGACGCCGGCCGGCTGGAACGCCGGCACCTACGTGGATAACGGTCGTGAGGTGAAGCTGCCGGCGGACTACTTCTCGTCCAACACCTTCACCGACAAGCTGATCGCCTTCATCGACAAGCACCGTGCCGACGGCCAGCCGTTCTTTGCCTACGCGGCCTACACCGCGCCCCACTGGCCGCTGCAGGCGCCGCCGGAGGCCATCGCCAAGTACAAGGGCCGCTACGACGGCGGCTACGCGGCGATCCGCGCCGAGCGCCTGGAGCGCCAGCGCCGCCTCGGCCTCGTCGAGGCCGGAAAGTCGGTGCATCAGCCGCTGCCGGCGACGGCCACGCTACCCGACTGGAACAGCCTGAACCCTGAGCAGCGGGCCCTGGAGGCGCGCCGCATGGAGACCTATGCGGCGCTGGTGGACAACCTGGATGCCAACATCGGGCGCCTGGTCCAGTACCTGAAGGACACCGGCCAGTACGACAACACGGCGATCTTCTTCCTGTCCGACAACGGCGCGGAGGGCCACGTGGTGCCCGAGTTCGCACCGGCCAGCGCCAACAACCGGCTGGACAACATCGGCAAGGCGGATTCCTACGTGTATTACGGGGCCCGCTGGGCCGAGGTGGGGGCGACGCCGTTCCGCTACTCGAAGGGCTTTACCACCGAAGGCGGTGTGATCTCGCCGGCCATCGCCCGCGTGCCCGGTGTGACGGGCGCGGAAGGAGGCAACCGGAAGGCGCTGGCAACGGTCCGCGACCTGGCACCGACCTTCCTGCAACTGGCCGGTGTGGCCGACCCCGGCAGCCGCTACAAGGGGCGCGATGTCCATCCGATCAGCGGGCGCTCGCTGCTGCCCTACCTGCAAGGGCAGGTCGCCAGCCCCCATCCGCAGGATTACGTACTCGGCGAGGAATTGTTCGGCAACCGCTCGATCCGCCAGGGGGACTGGAAGATCGTGTGGTCCGAGAAGCCGGTGGGCAGCGGCAGGTGGGAGCTGTTCGACCTGGCGGTCGACCCTGGCGAGACCACCGACCTGGCCGCCCGCCAGCCGGCCCGGCTGGCGGAGCTGGTGGCCCTGTGGGACGGCTATGTGAAGGAAAACCGGGTGGTGCTGCCGGAAGGGCGCAACATCTACCTGGAGCGCCCCTTCAGCATCGGTAACTGAGCGGTTTCAGTAGATCGCGCCACCAGTTTGCGTGGAGTACAAGGTGCCGCTCTCGGCGGACAGGTTGTAGTTGGTGGTGGCGCCGTCGTAGCCGCGCCAGTTCTGCAGGTCGAAGCGGCCGCTGCCGGACAGGCGCTGCACACCAATGTTGCGATAGGTGAGGGGCATGCGCGGCTGGCAGACCTGCGGCAGGCCGTTGGTCTGCAGGAAATACACCGAGCCGGTGCCGAAGCGCGTCGCGGAGGTGCCAGCCACCGCGAGGGCGGTCTCCACGTCCACGCCGACGCCGCGGGCCATGCCCGACCAGCCGTCCTGCACGATGCGCGCCAGGAAGCCGACCAGCCGGCCCATGCGGTCACGGGTGTCCAGGTGGGCATCGGTGATCACGAAGTCCAGGCCTGGCGCGGTGATGAAGCCCCGGTCGATGGTCATCCGCTTGTTGTAGGGGTTGCTCAGCGCGTCGTCAGAATAGACGGTGCCGTTGAGCGCCGCGAAGTCGAACTGGCCGAGCACCGCCAGGCCGGCACTGGTGCCGCCGATCGGCACGTTGCGGGCGATCAGGCCGTTGATGGCCTGCTCGACGCCGGTGCCCTTCCAGAAGTTGATGTAGTCGGCCTGGTCACCACCGGCGATGAACAAGGCCTCGGCCTTGCTGATGCGGTCGATCACGAAGGGATCGTTGGCGGCACCCCGCGACGGGATGATCAGCGTCTCCACCGAATCGACACCGCCCATCGCGTAGATGTAGGGGTTGTAGGCGTCGGTACCGGTGGCCCGGATCACCACGAAGTCGCCGCCGCCGGCGCGGGCGATCATCCACGGGAAGGCCGCATCCACGTCCGGGCCACCACCCATCAAGAGGGCGGAAGGCTCGCGGGGCGGCTGGCTGGAGCTGGCGTCGGCGGGGTTGCCGACCACGTAATACTGGTAGGGTTTGTCGGCGTGGGCCGGGCTCAGTACGGCGAGGCCGGCAACGACGGCGAAGGCCTCGGCGAGGCGGCGCCAGGGCCGCCATGCACTGCCCTGCTCGATGGAACGCGTACGGTCTTGCATGGTGAGCTCCCCCTGAGTTGTAGTCGTTCCATGCTCCGTAGCGGCAATCAGGCTGTCAAGGCAATCTGACCGTTTTGGGTTTCAAAGATGGAGCAGGGCCACCGCGGCGATCGCGCAGCCGGCGCCGGCCACGCCGAGGGACGTCCATTCCATCCACTTCTTGCGGGTCAGCAGGGTAATTGCCGCCAGCGAGATGGCAACCTGCATGGCGGTCATCGCCTGGGCCCAGCGGTGGTGCTCGTGCAGCGAGTGTTCGCTGGCTTCCTCGGCCTCGGTGGCGGAGGCTTCGAGCTTCTCGGCCTTGCTCTTGATGTCTTCCTTCTCGCGCTTGTAGCGCTCGATCTCCGCCGTGTAGCGGGCCTGGGTCTCGCCGCTGGTCAGCGCGGCAGCCAGCTCGGCAATGTTCTGCTTGGAGCTCTTGGCCTGGTAGTAGCCCCACTGGTTGGAGGCTTCCGTCTTGCGGATGGCGGCCTCGTTCTTGTGCATCAGCGCGTCGTTCTGGGTGGCGCCGCCGGCATAGCTGAACAGCGCGCCGAGGGTGGCGAGGACCGCGGTCATTGCCGCAATGCGCGAGGCGAAGCTGTCGCCGCCGTGGCTGGCGTGCTCGACGGCGTGGTCGTGGGGGCCGTGGACGTGGAAATGGTGGCCGGACATGCAGTTTCTCCGTGTTGAGGGTGTGCGGGGCCGTGCCCCGTCAAAGCGCTGCGGATTTTAGGCCAAGCGGCGCCGTTTAGCGTGCCGATGCAAGGGTCGGCCCACCGATGCGGAAGCGCTCGACGATGCGTGCCATGTGCTGGGAGATGTCGCGGATCGAGTCGGCGGCCTGTTTGGTATGCAGCGCCGCGTGGTTGGCGTCGCCGAGCAGGTTGTCGATCATGCCGACCTGGCCGACGATTTCGTCGCTGGACGACTGGCCGATGGCCACCAGGCGGGTGATTTCGTTCACCACGTGGATGACCTTGCCGGTGGAGTCCTCGATGCGTTCCACCGCGTTGCCGGCCGTCTGGGCCAGTACCGTGCTCTCCTGCATCTCGCCGATGACCTTCTGCATCAACTCGGTGGAGTCGTGGGAGGTCTCGCGGATTTCCGAGATGTGCTGGTTGATCAGCTCGGTGGAGCCGGCGGCGCGTTCGGCCAGCTTGCGCACCTCGTCGGCGACCACCGCGAAGCCGCGTCCCGATTCGCCGGCGCGGGCTGCCTCGATGGCGGCGTTGAGGGCCAGCAGGTTGGTCTGGTCGGCGATCTGGCGGATCTCGGAGACGACGGTCTCGACCTTCACCACCGACGCCGCCAGGTCGAAGACCCGTCGCGAGGCGTTGTCGATGCTGGCGGCGAGCTGCTCGATGCGGCCGGCGGCGTTGCGGATCACCGCGCTGTTCTCGGTGGCGCGGGCGCTGGAGTCGCTGCTGATTTCGCCGGCCTGGCGGGTTTCCCGGTCGATGTCGACGATGTGGGCCTGGATCGCCTGCACCGCCGAGTGGATGGCCTGGGAAGAGTGGGTACCGCTTGAGGCCAGGCGGGCGATGGCGGCGGCCGACTGGTGCATCTCGATGGAGGCCACCTCGTTGCGGCGGATCACCTCGACCATTTCGCCGAGGCTGGCCTGCAGCGTGTCGATGAGGCTGTTGAAGGCGCGCACCGACTGGCCGATCTCGTCGTTGCGTACCACCGGCACGCGCTGCGTGAAGTCCAGCGAGGTGGCGATGGAGGCCATCGTGGCTTCCATCGCACGCAGCGGCTTGATGATGTTGCCGTGCAGGCGGAACACCAGGCCGACCAGTACGACCAGGGTCAGCCCGGTGGCGCCGGACAGGATCCATTCGGTCTGCACGAAGCCTTCCTCCACGGCGGCCACCGAGCGGTCCTTGGTGCGGCGCTTCTCGACGCGCAGGGTCTCGAGGATCTGCTGCAATTCCTGCTGGTACTGGGCCACGTTGGCGTACAGGCTGGCTTCGGCGAGGGCGCGCTGGCCGGCCACGGCCTGCTCGATGGTCTCGTCCATCGCTGCCTCGTACTGGGCGAGGCTTTCCTCCGCCTGGCGGAGCATCGCTTGTTCGGTGTCGGAGTGGGCGAGCGGTGCCTGTTCCTTGAGGGCCTCGTGCAGGCCCTGGCGTTGGGCCAGCAGTTTTTCCTTGGCACCGGCGGCCACGTCGGCACTGGGCGCATAGACGATTTCGGTGAGGACGATCTGCACCTGCTTGAGCTGGGCGCCCAGATCCGAGGCCGCCAGGGCGCCGGGGATCGCGTCGTCGGTGAGGCTGCGCACCAGTCGCGTGTTGTGGTGGAACATCAGCAGGCCGGCGGTGCCGGCGGCCAGCAGCAGGGTGGTGGTGATGGTGATGAGGATGATCAGGTAACGTCGGATACTCATGGAGATGACTTCATGTCGGCCCGGCAGGGCGATGCGGGTTTGGGCGTTTTCTTGTGCGTCGCACCAGAAAACCCGCACATTTATCGACAGGCGTCTTGCTTAAGCAAATGAAGATTTCGTGACAGGGGGCTCGGGAGAATGATGGGCGAATGAATTCGCCCCTACGGGGAAACCTGCACCTGATCCACCGTAGGGGCGAATTCATTCGCCCGCAACCGCCCCCAGCGCGTGCCGCTACGGTAGGAACACCGGATCGGAAAACACCAGGGTGCCGTCGGCGCGCATCATCAGGTTGTGGGGGTTGAGGATGTCCGGCTGGACCGGGTATTCCTCGATGAAGTCGGACAGCGCCGCGATGGCCTGCACGATGCTCGCCGGCAGGCCCGGCGGCGGTTCCTGGGCGATGTGGTAGAGCGCCAGGCGGCCACGATTGACGCCCAGGTTGGCCCATTTCTCGCAGCCTTGCCAGTAGGCGTCGGACAGGGTGCGTGCCACGGCTTCGGCCGGGCCGCTGATCGGCTCCAGGCGTTCGATTTCCAGCAGGCGGAAGGAGTAGCCGTTGCTGGCCTTGCCGACCACGCCATGGTCGCGGTACAGGCGCGGGAAGTGGATGCCGGTGGGACGGTCGTCGGCAGCCAGGTAGTAGTAGTCGGCGGGGGAGCTGACGACCTTGTAGACCCGCTCCCCGTCGCCGGCATCGAGGACGATGGACGACTCGCCGCGCCCCAGTTCGGGGCGGCCGTCGAGGAGCGGATGGGCCGGCACCGGGTCGGCGATGCGGGCGGCGATGATGTCGCCCGCGGCGTTCCCGGCGTCCGGTTCCGTCATCACGGAGCGGGTGGGATTACCCGATGATGTTGTAGCCGGCATCCACGAAGTGTACGCCACCGGAGAGGTTGCGGCCCGCGTCGGAGACCAGGAAGGCGGTGAGGGCGCCGATGTCTTCCGGCGTGACCAGGCGGTGCAGCGGGGAGCGATCCACCGCGGCGGCCATCAGGCCGTCGAAGCCGGCGATGCCGGAGGCGGCGCGGGTCATCAGCGGGCCCGGGGAGATCGCGTTGACGCGGATGTTCTTGGAGCCCAGCTCAAAGGCCATGTAGCGGGTCGCGGCTTCCAGCGCGGCCTTGCACAGGCCCATCATGCCGTAGTTGGCGATGACCTTTTCGCTGCCCAGGTAGGTCATGGTGATCAGCGAGCCGCCGCCGGCCTTCTCGAGCAGCGGCTCGGCCTTGCGGGCCAGGCGCACGAAGGAGTGGGTGGACACGTCCATGGCCAGCGCAAAGCCGTCGGCGGAGGTGTCCACCACACGGCCATGCAGGTCGTCGCGCTTGGCGAAGGCCATCGAGTGGATCGCGAAGTCGAGCTTGCCGTACTTGGCATCGATCTGGGCGAACACGTCGTCGACGATTTCCGGCTTGGTCACGTCGAGCAGCATCACGTCCTCGACACCCAGGCGGCTGACGATGGGCTCGATGAAGGCCAGGGTCTTCTCGTTCTGGTAGGTGATGATGACCTTGGCGCCGGCGTCGATGCAGGCCTCGGCTACCCCGGTGGAGATGGATTTTTCGTTGGCGATGCCGGTGATCAGGCCAACCTTGCCTTCGAGGTTGATGATGGGTTTCATAGAGGGGCTCCGTAGGGATAAGAAAATTTACCGCGCTGCAACAATCGCTGACTTTAGAATAGTCTAGCGTGTCTGTTACACGGGTTTTTTACATTAACGTTTAGTTTCCGGCTTTCTCGAATGCCATTGTTGCGATGCGTCAAATCCTGATCGAAAACTTGCCGGTTCGGCGGCCGGGGCGATGAGTCCGGTTTACGTCTTCCTCGACTTCGACGGCGTCACCCATCCCTGGGGCGAGGTGGAGGATTTCCGCTGCCTGCCGGAACTGGAGACGGTGCTGCGCGATTACCCGGAGACGCGGGTCGTCATCGCGTCCGACTGGCGCACGCTGTTCTCGCTGCCCAAGCTGGTGGCACGCTTTTCGGAGGACATCCGGCCGCGGGTCATCGACACCACGCCGACGATCTTTCCGCGCAAGCCCGACGAGCTGTACGGCCTGCGCGAGCGGGAGGCCCACCAGTGGCTGGCCCGCAAGGGCGGCGACGCGCAATGGCTGGCCATCGACGACGCCCCCGGCAACTGGCCGACCCGCGCGCGGCTGGTGCTGACCGATTTCAAGCGCGGCTTCACCGACGAGGACGCCGGCCGCATGCGGCGCATGCTCGATGCCTTCCGTTCCGGCGAGTTCAAGGCGCCGGAGACGGCCGCGCCGGCCTGAACCGTCATGGGTTCGTGGGTGGTATGAGCCGGGTTGGGCGAATGAATTCGCCCCCACGGGGAAACCGGCGCCTTGCCATTTCCGCCGGGTTTTTGAATGAACGCATCCGCACAGGGGAGCCGGCGCCCGGCCCCACGTAGGGGCGAATTCATTCGCCCACGCCGCACATCTCTCAAAACTGCCGCACTAGCGGCGATTCGTCCATCAACGCCACCTGTTCCCGCAGCGCCAGGATCTGGTCCTGCCAGTAGCGCGGCGTGTCGAACCAGCTGAAGGCGGCCGGGAAGGCGGGGTCGTCCCAGCGGCGGGCGATCCAGCCGGCGTAGTGGATCAGGCGCAGGGTGCGCAGGGCTTCCACCAGATTGAGGCTGCGCGGCTCGAAATCGGCGAACTGCTCGTAGCCTTCGAGCACTGCGTCGAGCTGGCGCGCCATTGCCGGTGCGTCGCCGGACAGCAGCATCCACAGGTCCTGGATCGCCGGGCCGTTGCGGGCATCGTCGAAATCCACGAAATGCGGGCCGGCATCGGTCCACAGTACGTTGCCGCTGTGCACGTCGCCGTGCAGGCGGATCTGCGGTAGTTCGCCGGCCAGTTCGAAGCAGCGGCGCACGCTGGCCAGGGCCTGGTCCACCACCGACAGCCAGGTGTCGCGCAGCTCCGGCGGCAGAAAGGACGAGGCCAGCAGCGCGTCGCGCGGTTCCTCGCCGAAGCTGCGGATGTCCCGTGTCGGCCGGTGGGCGAAGGGCCGGCGGGCGCCGATCGCATGGATGCGCCCGAGGAAGCGGCCCAGCCAGGTCAGCACCTCCGGGTCGTCCAGTTCCGGCGCGCGGCCACCGCGGCGCGGGAACAGGGCCAGCCGGAAGCCGTCGGCGTGGTGCAGCGTGCGACCGCCGATCTCCAGCGCCGGCACGGCGGGGATCTCCGCCTCGGCCAGCTCGGCCAGGAAGGCGTGCTCTTCGAGGATCGCCTCGTCGCTCCAGCGCGCGGGGCGGTAGAACTTGGCGACCACCGGTGCGGCGTCCTCGATGCCGACCTGGTAGACGCGGTTCTCGTAGCTGTTGAGGGTCAGCAGCCGGCCGTCGCAGAAGAGGCCGGTGGCCTCCACCGCCGACAGCACGAAATCGGGAGTCAGCGGCCCGAAGGGGGCCGTCATTGCTTCTCCTCCCGCGCATAGGCGGCGTGCAGCTTGACCGGCTCGGTCTTGGCAGCCTGGCGGCTGCGCATGCGCAGGTTGAGGGCTTCGACCATCACCGAGAAGGCCATCGCCGAGTAGATGTAGCCCTTCGGCACATGGTGGCCGAAGGCGTCGGCGATCAGCACCACGCCGATCACCAGAAGGAAGGACAGGGCCAGCATCTTGACGGTGGGGTGGCGTGACACGAATTCACCGATCGGGCCGGAGGCGATCATCATCAGGCCCACCGAGGCGATCACGGCGGCAATCATCACCTGCAGGTTATTGACCATGCCGATGGCGGTGATGATGGAGTCCAGCGAAAACACGATGTCGATCAGGATGATCTGCACGATCACTGCGCCGAAGGTGGCCTGCACGGCGCTGGAGGCCTCGCCCTCCTCGCCTTCCATCAGCTGGTGCACCTCCTGGGTGCTCTTCCAGACCAGGAACAGGCCGCCGGCCAGCAGGATCAGGTCGCGCCCGGAAAAGCCGTGTTCGAGCACCGTGACGAGGGGCTCGGTGAGTCCGGCCAGCCACGACAGCAGCATCAGCAGGCCGATCCGCATGAACATTGCCAGGAACAGCCCCAGCCGGCGGGCGGTGCCGCGCTGGGCGGGCGGCAGCTTGTCCACCAGGATGGAGATGAAGATCACGTTGTCGATGCCCAGCACCAGTTCCAGCGCGGTGAGGGTGAAGAAGGCGATCAGCAGTTGCGGGTCGGTCAGGAATTCCATGTCGATAGCACGGTTGTTTGGGGAAACGCGGGCGGCATGTCAGCCGCCCGCGTCCGCGCATGGTCGCATGAAAACGGTGTGCTTCGCTGCCTCGCAGCAAAGCGGAGAGGGCCGTGCTCAGCCCGGCTTGCCGTCGGCGCGCCGGCTCAGGTAGATCGGCACCAGGCGGGCGACCCACGGGGTGAACACGGCCAGCCAACCGATGGCGGCAACCGCCGGCAGCACCGTCTGGGCGCCCGGCAGCAGGTCGGCCAGCACCCGCACTGCGGCGACCGCATGGAGGCCGAGGGCCAGCCGCCAGGTCAGTTCGTCGGCCACCAGCGGGCGTCCCGAGTGGCCGAGGGTGACGCGGGACACCATCGCCAGCGTCATCGTCGCGAAGAAGCCGACGGCCATCGCGTGCAGCGGTGCCAGGCCCAGGGTGGTGATGCCGAAGGCGTGCAGCAGGCCCTGCACGCCCGCCAGCAGCCAGGCGATGCCCAGCCACAGGAAGCCGATGTGCAGCATGGCCAGCAGGCGCACTGCGAAGCTGCGCCGGAACTGCCATTTCCAGCTCAGCCACAGGGCCGTGCCGGCGGCCGCCAGATCGGTGGGCCAGGCCCAGGCTTCGTACCCGGCCATGGCCAGCAGGCCGTGGACCAGGCTGGCGCCGACCAGTACCTGTAGTGCCCAGTCCGGGCGGACGAGTTCGTACTTGGGCAGTACCGACGAGGAGAAGAAGGGAATCATGCGGTGGCTGACCACCATGAACAGCGGGGCGAGCAGCCACCAGACGCCGATGGACACGCCGATGCGGGCCGCCAGCGGCTCGGCACCTGCCGCGAAGGCCAGCCAGGCGACGAGGCCGAGCGCGCCGGCGGCGAGAGCGAACCAGGCCGTGCCGGCGTGCTTGCGCTGGGCCTCCGGCTTGAAGGCCACCGGCCACAGCGCGCGCAGCACCAGCAGCCAGCCGGCCAGTACCAGCGCCAGCCCGGCAATCCGCAGCGCTGGCGTGACGATGAACAGGCCTGCGTCGAACAGCAGCCAGCCGGTAGCCAGCAGCAGCCACGGCAGGCGCGCCACCGCGCCTGGTGTGTCGGGCATGCCCTGCCAGCGGGGCATGGCGGTCAGCAGGAAGCCGAACACGAAGAACGGGAAGATGCCGTAGGCGGCCCACAGGCCGTGTACCCAGGCCGGCGGCCATGGCCAGGCGGGGGCCGGCAGCAGGCCGTTGCGGGCCAGCAGTTCCCACGCCCACGGTGCGAAGGCCAGCAGGGTCTGCAGCGCGCCGGCCAGGAACATGGAGCGGTGGGGGGCGGCGAAGAGGACCGCGGCACCCGACGCGGGGGGCTCGGTGGCGGGTTGAGGCGCCGCACCCGTGGGGCGCGCCTGCAGTGAAATGGGCTTATCCATAAAGGGGTAAGGACTCCGTGCAGAGGTTTCCGGGCGGACAGAGAGGGTTAGAATCCGGTGTTGTACTTCGCCCAACACGAGAACCCGCGCCATGTCCACCGACAAGATCGATATTCCCGGCCTGCTCAGCCGGATGCCCCTGTTCAGCGCGCTGGCGCCGGAGGATCTGGCCCAGCTGGCGGCGGCGACACGGGAGAAGCGCCTGCAGAAGGGCGACCGCCTGTTCCAGCGCGGCGATCTGCCGAAGGGCTTCTTCCTGGTGGTGTGGGGACAGATCAAGCTGGCCTTCACGTCTGCCCAGGGCAACGAGAAGGTCGTCGAGATCCTCGGGCCGCTGCAGAGCTTCGGCGAGGCGGTGATGTTCCTCGACCAGCCCTACCCGGTGCTCGGTGAGGCGCTGGCCGACACGCTGGTGCTGCACATCGGCGCGTCGGCGGTGTTCGAGCAGATCGAGCAGGACCCGCGCTTTGCGCGCAAGCTGCTGGCCGGCATGTCGATCCGCCTGCACACCATGGTGCGGGACGTGGAGTCCTACGCGCTGCGCTCGTCCACCCAGCGGGTCATCGGCTACTTGCTGCAGCTGGCTGAAAGCGCGCCCTGCGCGCCGAAGGACGGCACCCACAACGTCGAGCTGCCGACCAGCAAGCAGGTGATTGCGTCGCGCCTGAGCCTGACGCCGGAAACCCTGTCGCGGATCTTCCACGAGCTCTCCGATGCCGGCCTGATCTCGGTGCAGGGCAAGCACATCGTGATCCACGACGCCGCCCGCCTGGCCGAACACGACTGACGCCGCCGCCTGCCGCTCAGGCCGCGGCGTGGCGGATGTGGATCGCGAATTCGCCATCGCTGTTCATCTCGGTGCGATGGGTGTAGCCGTTGCGCCGCAGGATGTCATACAGCGGCGTCGGCTCCCGGTAGATCAGCAGGATCACCTCGCCACCCGGCGGCAGGGTGTCGAGGGCTTCGAGGGTCAGGTTCAAGGGCTCCGGCGGCATCAGGCCGCGGGCATCGACAATGACGGGGGGCAGGGCATCGGTCATGGTGTTTTCTCCGATTGGGGGCCGCTCAGGGGGCATGACAGATTGGCCCCTGCCGGAAACGCGGGCCTTGACCGTGCTCAAGCGGCGGATCGCTCGCGTGGCGGACGGCACGGGCAGTGGTGTGCCCAGAATGGTACATTCCGCGCCTTGTGCAGCGAGAGCCGACGATGAGGGAAGGTAGCGTAATGGTCGCCGCGGTGCTGCTTACGGGCGCGGTGGCGTATTGGTCCACGCATGGCGGTGTGAACAACTGGCGGGAGGCCGAGCCCCGCGAAGAGGCGCCGGCGCCGGTGGCAGAGCCGGCCCGGCGAGCCGTGTTGCCCGAGCCTGCGGCACCGACCACCGGGAGCCCTGACATTCCTGAGAATCTGGATGCCGCCGGCAAGGTGGCAGTGTGCGCCGAACTGCTGGAAGTCATCCGTGGTGCGGAGGCTGCACTGCGCGACCCGCGCTCGAAGGTGGCCATCGAGCAACTGACGGCGCAGCGGCAGGCTCATCAGGCCAAGCGCGCTGCGCTGGGTTGCTGAGGGGGCCGGCTCGGCGCCGGACTAGTGGCTGGTGCCTTCCGAGCGCTGGATCTTGTTGAACAGGTTGTACTTGCCGATCGGCTTCGAGGCCGGCAGGCGCTTGATCTCCTTGAAGGTCTTCGCGTCGAGGAAGATCAGCGCACCATCTTTCTCCATCAGGCTGGCGATCACGTAGCGGCCGTTACGGTCGAATTCCACGTGGGCGAAGGTCTTGCCCGGTTCGGGGCGGATCTGGGCGACGACCTGCAGGCTCTGCTTGTCGATCACCTGCAGGGTGTCCCGGGCGGTCGGGCTCATCATCGAGTCGACCCACGCGTAGGGGCTGTTTTCATGGCTGCGCAGGAAGAAGCCGGGCCCCAGCGTGGGGATGGTGGCGACGGTCTGCCAGTTCTGCATGTCGATGACGCTGACCCGCGCGTCCTTCAGGTTGGTGCTGGCCACGACGCGATGGCCGTCCCGTAGCCAGGAAATGCCGGAACCCAGGTGCGGCATGCCGGGCAGGTCCAGATTGCTGATCGGCCGGCGCACATCGAGATTGACCACCTTGCCGTGCCCGTCCCGGCTGGCACCGACCACGTTGGTGTAGTCCTGGGTGAAGAAGAAGTCGTCGAGGGGTTCTTCCAGTTGCGTGCGGCGCGGGTTGAGGTAGCCCGGCGTGGCGATCGCCTCGCCCATCTTGTAGTCGTGCACGTATCCATCGTGGAAGGGTTTGGCGGCCGGGTCGTAGGATATTTCCCAGATCTCGGGCAGATCTTTCAGGCCGACCACGAAGCTCTTGCGCGGCGCGGCGTCGTATACCGCGGAGATGCGCGAAGCGGCGTCGCCCTTCAGGTTGCGGCCGTCGATGAGCTTGAGCAGCTTGAGGTCGGCGTCGAAGATGGCCAGGTTGCCGGGCAGGTAGTTGGCCACCGCCACGTAGCGCCCGTCGCTGGAGACGGCGGCGTTGCGGGTGTTGAGGCCGGCACGCACCTCGGCGACGACCTTCAGGTTCCAGATGTCGAACTTGCTGACCCAGCCGTCGCGGGACGCGAAGAACACGTAACGCCCGTCCGGCGTGAACTTGGGGCCGCCATGCAGCGCGTAGCGGGACGGGAAGCGGAAGATGCGCTCCATGCGGTCGCCGTCGAGCACGCTGACGTGGTGGTCGCCGGCCTCGACGACGATGAACAGGTTCATCGGATCGGCCTTGGCCACGTCGCCCTGGCGTGCGTCCGGCAGGCTGCCGGGCGGATAGGGTTCGACGCGCGAGGCGCGGATGTCGGCGGCGCTCCACGTGGGCGCGGGGCTCACCGGCGAGTAGATCCAGTCAGCGAGGGCGTCGATCTCGGCGGCGGACAGCACGGCCGAGAAGGGCGGCATCTGCGTCGCGCTGCGGCCGTCACGGATCGTCGCGACGGCGTCCTTGCGCTTGAGGCGTTCGAGGCTTTCCGGCAACAGGGCTGGCCCCATCACGCCCAGCCGGTTGCTGCCGTGGCAGCTGGCGCAGTGCTGGGCGAAGAGTTCTGGCGCGCCGGCCTGGGCCGGCAGGGCGGTGAAGGCGAGCGCAGCAAGGGCGATGGCGTGGAGTAGGTGTTTGATCATGGTGCTGCGGTCCCTTGAGGGGGCGAATTCATTCGCCCGCGGACTTCGTTCGGCCGACTTTGGCGAATGAATTCGCCCCCACGGCTTACAGTGTCAGGCTACGGACTGCAGCCGGACCCACGGCTTCACTTCCAGGCGCTCACCGTCGGCGACGCCGATCTCGGCGTTGTCCAGATAGCAGCCGGGGTCTTCCTGCCATGGGTCGCCGGTCAGTTGCTGGGCCCGCACGCGAGTGTTGCCGTTGCAGATGGACAGGTAGCGGCAGTCGGCGCAGCGCCCCTTGACCGGCCGCGGCGACTGCTTGAGGCCAGCCATCAGCGGGTCGGACAGGTCGGTCCAGATGTCGCCGAAGCTGCGCTCGCGGACATTGCCGAGGGTGTGGTGCCACCACATGGTGTCCGGATGGACGTTGCCCAGGTTGTCGATGTTGGCCACGTTGACGCCGCTGGAGTTCCCGCCCCATTGCCGCAGCTTGGCTTCCACATGGGCCGCGTGCTGCGGGAAGCGCCGTTGCACCCAGTGCAGGAAGAAGGGGCCGTCGGCGTCGTTGTTGCCGGTGGTGAAGTCCTTGTCGAGGCCGCGCCGTTCGCAGTCCCAGGCCGTATCGAACAGCAGGTCCATGGCCTTGCGGGTGAGGATGTGGTGGGCGTCGTCGGCGCGGTTCTTGTTGCCGCGCCCGGCGTAGTTGAGGTGCGAGAAGTAGAAGCGGTCGATGCCTTCGTCCTCCACCAGCTGCAGCACCGCGGGCAGGTCGGCGGCGTTGTCCTGGGTCATCGTGAAGCGCACGCCGACTTTCACGCCGAGTTCGCTGCACAGGCGCAGGCCGGCCAGCGAACGTTCGAAGGCGCCGTCGAGGCGGCGGAATTTGTCGTGGGTCGCGCGGATGCCGTCCAGGCTGACGCCGACGTAGTCGAAGTCTGCAGCGGCGATCGCATCGATATTGTCCTTGTCGATCAGTGTGCCGTTGGATGACAGGCCGACGTAGAAGCCCATCGCCTTGGCGCGGCCGGCGATCTCGAAGATGTCCGGCCGCAGCAGGGGTTCGCCGCCGGAGAGGATCAGTACCGGCACGCGGAAGGCTTTCAGGTCGTCCATCACGCGGAAGACCTCCGGCGTGTCGAGCTCGCCGGCGAAGTCCTTGTCGGCGGAGATCGAGTAGCAGTGCTTGCAGGTCAGATTGCAGCGGCGAATCAGGTTCCAGATGACCACCGGCCCCGGTGGCGAGCGGCGCGGGCCGAGGGGCGTGGGGGTGGCGATCTCGCGGATATAGCTCGAAATGCGGAACATGGCCTCACCTTCCGAAGGGTTTTGGGCATTGTCTCCGTGGGGAGGGGCGCCCGGCCTTGATGGGTATCAACCAGGCATCCGCAGCTGTGGCGTATCTGCGTCGACCGTGGACTCCATATATATAGCAGCGTCCGTGGCACCGGGTGGCATGACAATCGGTGGGCTGGGCTGACAGAATGGACGGGTTGCGATCCGGACCGGATCCGATCACGAGAATCCCCGACATGGCTGTCATTCATCCCGAAGGCTGGCGCGAGTTGAAGGCCAGCGGCGCAGCCCAGCGCGAAATCGAAACCCTGGCGATTCTTGCCGCGGAGTTGGACGACACTTACACCGTTTATCACGGCGTGCACTGGACGCGGGTCCAGCAGGGTAATTACGCCATCGTTGGCGAGATCGATTTCGCGGTCGTCGGGCCGACGGGCAAGCTGCTGCTGATCGAGCAGAAATCCGGCTTCCTGGCCGAGACGCCTGAAGGACTGGTGAAGCGCTACGCCCAGAAGGACAAGAGCGTGCCGCTGCAGCTCGCGCGGACCGTCGATGCGTTCACCCAGCGCCTGAGGGCGATCTGCGGGATCGAATCGCCGCAGGTCGATGCGCTGCTGTTCTGCCCGGATTACAGCGTGAAGCAGCCCGGCACTGCGGGTATCGACCCGGCACGCATCATCGATGCGGGCAAGCGGGATTACCTGGCCCATACCGTGCGCTCCATCCTGCCGGCGCGGGGTGAGTCGGTCCTCTATAAGGACAAGCTGCACCGCTTCCTTGGTGACGTGCTGCAACTGGTCCCGGAAGTGCATGCGGTCGTCGGCGAGGCACATGCACTGTATACCCGGCTGGCCGGTGGCCTGGCGGAGTGGGCGCGGCGCATCGAGTGCAAGCCCTTCCGCCTGCGCGTGATCGGCACCGCCGGCTCGGGCAAGACCCAACTGGCCATGGCGGTCTATCGGGATGCGCTCGCCGCTGGGCGCAGGCCGCTCTATGTTTGTTACAACCGGCCGCTGGCCGATCACATCGCGCTGATCGCCCCGCCGGGTGGTCAGGTCCTTACTTATCACCAGCTGGCCGACCGTGTTTGTCAGGCGGCCGGTGAAGTGCCGGATTTCAGCCGTGAAGGCGCCTTCGCCCGGCTTGAAGGCTTTCTGGACAAGCATGTGCCGGATGAGGCGGATCGTTTCGACGAGATCGTCATCGACGAAGGGCAGGATTTCCATGCCCGCTGGGCCGACAACCTGCTGCGCTTCCTGCGTCCAGGCGGGCGGGCCTGGTGGCTGGAGGATCCGATGCAGAACCTCTACGGCCTGCCACAGGTTCAGCTGCCGGGCTGGGTGACCCTGCGTTCGGACATCAATTACCGCAGCCCAAAGGACATCCTCGCGTCGCTCAACCTATTGCTTCCGCTGGAGCATCCCGTCGAGGCCGGCAGTCCGTTGAGCGGATCGGACATCGACATCCTGACATATACAACGTCTGACGAACTGGTAGCGCGCTCGGTCAGTGCCGTCACGCGTGCCATAGGCCTTGGCTTCAAACGTTCGCACATCGCGCTGATCAGTTATCGGGGGCGGGAGCATTCTGCATTGACGCCATTCACAAGACTTGGTCCCTATTCGCTGAAGGCACCGACTGGGCGCTACGACCTGTTGGGTAATCCGATCCTGACCGAGGGTGACATTCTCACGGACTCCGTACTGCGCTTCAAAGGCCGGGCCGCGCCCTGCGTGATCCTGACTGAGGTGGACTTTGAGGCACTCGATGACAAGGCTGTGCGGAGGTTGTTTGTCGGTGCTACCCGGGCGACGATGAAGCTGACACTCGTGGTTTCGGAGCGGGTTGCGGCAACCCTCCAGGCCAGGCTGAATAGCGCAGGCCAACAGCAGTTGTAGCCCATCAGAAATCTCCTCCCGGGCAGGCCGCAGCCACTTGAGAATTATTTTTCAGAATAGTGT
>JAFEDK010000016.1 GCA_018241665.1 Pseudomonadota bacterium | reverse complement strand
AGTCACCCACGGCGACGGCCTCGGCGGCAGCTCGGTGAACTACGGCTTCCCGGCCCACACCGACGAGGAATACCTGTCCACCGTCATCCCGCTGATGAAGCAGGCCAAGGTTTCGGCGCTGCTCTTGCCGGGCATCGGTACCGTCGATCACCTGAAGATGGCCAAGGAACTGGGCGTCTCCACGATCCGCGTCGCCACCCACTGCACCGAGGCCGATGTGTCCGAACAGCACATCACGATGGCCCGTAAGCTCGACCTGGACACCGTCGGCTTCCTGATGATGGCCCACATGAACAGCCCCGAAGGGCTGGTCAAGCAGGCCAAGCTGATGGAGAGCTACGGTGCCAACTGCATCTACGTGACCGACTCCGCCGGCCACCTGCTGCCGGAGACGGTGAAAGCGCGCCTCAGCGCGGTGCGTGAAGCGCTGAAGCCCGAGACCGAACTGGGTTTCCACGGCCACCACAACCTGGCGATGGGCGTCGCCAACAGCATCGCCGCCATTGAAGTGGGCGCGACGCGCATCGACGCGGCTGCCGCCGGCCTGGGTGCCGGGGCCGGCAACACGCCGATGGAAGTGCTGATCGCCGTGTGCAGCCTGATGGGCATCGAGACCGGCGTGGACGTGGCGAAGATCACCGACGTCGCCGAAGACCTGGTGGTGCCGATCATGGACTTCCCGATCCGCATCGACCGCGACGCGCTGACCCTCGGCTACGCCGGCGTGTATGGCTCCTTCCTGCTGTTCGCCAAGCGCGCGTCCAAGAAGTACGGCGTGCCGGCCCGTGACATCCTGGTCGAGTTGGGCCGTCGCGGCATGGTCGGCGGGCAGGAGGACATGATCGAGGATACGGCCATCACGATGGCGCGCGAACGGGGGCTGGCAGCATGACACTCGATACCAAGATCATCGCCCAACTGGCGGAACACCTGGAAAACTGCCAGCTGGAAGCCCGCGACACGCCGAAGATCACTGACCAGCATCCGGACATGGACTGGGACGATGCCTACGCGATCCAGCGGGAAATCCTCCGCCGCAAGCTCGGGCGCGGCCGCCGCGTGATCGGCCTGAAGGCCGGCCTCACCTCCCACGCCAAGATGAAGCAGATGGGCGTCACCAGCCCGGTCTTCGGCTTCATGACCGACGACTACGTGGTGCCGGATTGTGGCGAAGTGAAGGTGTCCGAGCTGATCCACCCGAAGGTGGAGCCGGAAATCGCCTTCGTGCTCAAGCACCCCCTGCGCGGCCCCGGCTGCCATGTGGGCGCCGTACTGGCTGCCACCGAATACCTGCTGCCCGGCGTCGAGGTCATCGATAGCCGCTACCGCGACTTCAAGTTCGATCTGAAGAGCGTGATCGCCGACAACACCTCGGCCAGCCGCTTCGTGGTCGGCGGCGTACCGACGGCAGCGACCGGCATCGACCTGGCCACCCTCGGCGTCGTCATGGAGAAGAACGGCGAGCCCGTCGCCATGGGCGTCGGCGCCGCAGTGCTGGGCAACCCGGCCTCTGCCGTGGCGATGCTCGCCAACCACCTGGCGAACCACGGCGAAGAAATCCCCGCCGGCGCCGTCGTGCTCTCCGGCGGCATCACCGAGGCCGTGGCCGTGGCTGCCGGTGACACCGTCACGCTGCGGGTCCATGGCATGGGCTCCACGACCCTGCGCTTCGTTTGATCCCACCCAACCGAGAAAAGGAAGACAGCAATGCCGTTCGCACAAATCTACATGATCGAAGGCCGTAACGAAGACCAGAAGCGGGCCGTCATCGAGAAGGTCAGCCAGGCGCTGGTCGAAGCCACCGGCGCGCCGAAGGAAGCGATCCGCGTCTGGATCTCGGAAGTGCCTAAGACCAACTGGGGCATCGCCGGGCAGACGGCGAAGGATCTGGGGCGCTGAACCCGCGCTCCCCGGACCACAACAATGTGGCGGCCCTCCCCGGCCGCCACATGAACATCCGGCGTCGGGCTCCTGCAGCCCCGTACGCCGGCGACGGGAAAGGCTCCACCAAGAAGAGCGTCCCGGCCAACGATCCAGACGGAGGAGACCATGACGACACGCCATTCGATTCATCTCGCCAATACCGACGAGCGCTACACCTGCGCCGAGAGCCAGGACATCCTGCGGGCCATGGAAGTCCTCGGCCGCAAGGGCATTCCCGTTGGCTGCCGCGGCGGCGGATGCGGCATCTGCAAGGTGCGCATCACCCAC
The DNA here is from genome assembly GCA_018241665.1 of Pseudomonadota bacterium. Taxonomy (GTDB): domain Bacteria; phylum Pseudomonadota; class Gammaproteobacteria; order Burkholderiales; family Rhodocyclaceae; genus Zoogloea. The sequence goes on along the minus strand of JAFEDK010000016.1, from coordinate 96,849 downwards.
GGCCCCTATGAAATCCGCAAGATGAGCCGGGCCTTCGTCAGCGAGTGCGAGGAAGACTCAGGCGTCGTTCTCGCCTGCCGCGTCTTTCCGCGCGGTGATCTGCGCCTGGATGCACTGGACGTGCTCGCCCGCTGCGTGGAACGCAAGGCGAAGGCCAGCGCATCGGGATAAGGCGCCCTTTTCCACTTTCCCACGCCAAAGCACGGCACCGCGTCGATTACGCAAAGCAAAAAGGCCCAAGCTTTCGCTTGGGCCTTTTCATGAATTCGAGTGGTGGAGGGGGAAGGATTCGAACCTTCGAAGGCAGTGCCGTCAGATTTACAGTCTGATCCCTTTGACCGCTCGGGAACCCCTCCACGGGGTGCTGCTGATTTGAAGTGCCAGCAAGCAAGTCTTGTTGGCACTCTTTGAAACTTTGGTGGACCGAATGAGGATCGAACTCACGACCTCCGCATTGCGAACGCGGCGCTCTCCCAGCTGAGCTATCGGCCCACGCGAAGCGCGCATTATAGCGAACTTGAGCGCAGATGCAACTGCTTCGCGTGCGTTCAGGTCTCGTCGTCTTCGCCCGACCCCACTGCCGCACGCCCCAGGCGATCGGCCACGGCGCCCCATTCGGGCGCATCCGGCAGGGCTTCCACGAGGATGCGTACAGCCGGCGACTCGTCGAGGCGACGCAATACGGCGTAGAGATCATGGCCATAACCGGCCGGATCGGCCGATGCAGCGATCCAGATCACGCCAGCAGGCAGATCGGCCGGTGCAGACCGACGGGCCAGGACCGCATCGCCGGCTTGCACGCGGGCGGGAATGTCTTCAACCGCAACGAGTTCCAGCGGCGTCCGCGGCGCGTAGTGCGCCGCAAGAACGCCGGAAACACGTGGCGCCGCGTCGGGCTGGGTCTCCTCACCACGCAGACGCGGACGGCGACCTATAACGCGGGCGATGTCGTCCACGCCGATGGCGCCCGGACGCAGGATCACCGGTACGTCCCGCGACAGATCGAGGATGGTGGATTCCAGGCCGACCTCACAGGGTCCGCCGTCGAGGATCAGTGCGACGCGATCGCCCAGCTCTTGGCGAACGTGCTCTGCCGTGGTCGGGCTGATCCGTCCGAAACGGTTGGCCGACGGCGCAGCGATGCCGGAGCCAAAGGCCCGCAACAGTTCCAGCGCCACCGGATGGTTGGGCACCCGCAGGCCGACGGTGTCCTGTCCCCCGGTAACCACATCGGGCACGCCCTCCTCCTTCTTCAGGATCAGGGTTAGCGGACCGGGCCAGAAAGCGCGGGCCAGCGCAATGGCTTCCTTCGGAATGTCCCGCGCCCAGATGGTGAGTTGTTCCGCGTCGGACAGATGGACGATCAGCGGGTGATCGGCCGGACGCCCCTTGGCGGCGAAGATCCGCGCCGCTGCATCGGGGTTCAGCGCGTCGGCGCCGAGGCCATAGACCGTCTCGGTCGGCAGGGCGACCAGCTCGCCCTGCCGCAGCAGTTCGACTGCGCGCCGGATATCGTCGCCCATCGCCATTGCCGATTACTCGTCGCGGATGCCGATGGCCGCGCGGGCTGCCATGGCCTTGGCCAGCACCTCGGCGGGATCGTCGCCGATCACCGTGAAGTGGCCCATCTTGCGGCCATGGCGGGCGTGGTGCTTGGCGTACAGGTGCAGGCGCAGGCCGGGCACAGCGTGCAGCAGGGTCCAGTCCGGCTCCCGGTAGCGGCCTTGCGGCGAACCGCCTTCGTACCACAGCTCGCCGAGCAGGTTCACCATCACCGATGCGCTATGCTGGCGCGCCTCGCCGAGGGGCAGACCGCACAGGGCGCGGACCTGCTGCTCATACTGGCTGGTTACGCAGGCGTCGATGGTGTGGTGACCGCTGTTGTGGGGACGCGGCGCCATTTCGTTTACATAGAGTTCACCACGGGACACGAAGAACTCCACCGCCAGCGTGCCGATGAAGCCCAGCCGCTCGGCGATGCGCTCGGCGTACTCCTGGGCCGAATCCCGCTGGCAGGCGGAGGTCCGCGCCGGTGCGATGGAGACGTCGAGGATGCCGCGGCTGTGCTGGTTCTCGACGGTCGGGAAGCATTTGACCTTGCCATTCTCGTCGCGGGCCAGCACCACCGACACTTCGTAGTCGAGGCTCAGCATGCGTTCCAGCACGCAGGGCTCGCCCTTGAACTGGCGGAAGGCGGCCAGCGCCTCGGCGGCATTGGCGACGCGGGCCTGGCCCTTGCCGTCGTAGCCGAAGCGCGCCACCTTGAGGATTGCCGGATAGAGGCCGGCATCCGCCGCGGCGATGTCGGCTTCTGCCTGGATCACTGCGAACGGCCCGTGGGGCAGTCCGTTGTCGCGCAGGAAGGATTTTTCCGCGATGCGGTTCTGGCACACCGCCACCGCCGCCGCACCGGGGCGCACCGGCACGAACTTGGCCAGATAGTCGAGGGTGGCCGCCGGCACGTTCTCGAATTCGGTGGTCACCGCAGCACAGGCTTCGGCGAGCTGGTCGAGGGCGGCGAAATCGTCGTAACCCGCCTGCAGGTGGCGGTCGGCGATCAGGCCGGCCGGGCTGTGGGGATCCGGGTCGAGGACCCACACCTTGTAGCCCATCTCGTGGGCCGCAGCGACGAAGAAGCGGCCGAGCTGGCCGCCGCCGAGCATGCCGAGGGTGGCGGGCGGAAGAATCATCGTTTCAATCCTGCGAAATCAGACCGGGTCGAGGGTCATCGCCAGCACGCTGGCGGTCTGCTCTACGCGGAAGGCCTCGAGCTTGTCGGCCAGCGCCGCATCGGTACCGGCCAGCAGCGCCACCGCGAACAGGCCCGCGTTGGCGGCACCCGCCTCGCCAATGGCGAAGGTGGCGACCGGAATGCCCTTCGGCATCTGCACGATGGACAGCAGCGAGTCCTTGCCGGACAGCGCCTTGGACTGCACCGGCACGCCCAGCACGGGCACCGTCGTCTTGGCGGCGATCATGCCCGGCAGGTGGGCCGCGCCGCCGGCACCAGCGATGATCGCCCGCAGGCCGCGCTCGCGGGCCTGTTCAGCGTATTCGAACATCAGGTCGGGGGTACGGTGGGCGGAGACCACGCGGGCCTCGAAGGGCACGCCGAAATCCTTCAGCACCTTGGCGGCGGCCTGCATGGTGGGCCAATCGGAATTGGAGCCCATGACGATGCCGATGACGGGTTGTTGCTCGCTCATTGTTCAGGCCTTCCGGGCTGCACGGGTTGCCGACTCGACGGTATTGACGAGCAGCATGGTGATGGTCATGGGTCCGACGCCGCCGGGCACCGGGGTGATCGCGCCGGCCACTTCCTTGGCGGATTCGAAATCCACGTCGCCGCACAACTTGCCCGCATCGGGGCCGTCCTGCAGGCGGTTGATGCCCACGTCGATGACGACCGCGCCGGGCTTGACCATGTCGCCGGTGACGAACTTCGGCTTGCCGATGGCGGCCACCAGGATGTCGGCGCGGCGGGTGTGGAAGTTCAGGTCGCGGGTGCCCGAATGGCACACGGTGACGGTGGCGCCAGCGGCGGTAAGCAGCATCGCCATCGGCTTGCCGACGATGTTGGAGCGGCCGATCACCACAGCCTCGGCGCCGCGCAGGGGCACGTCGATGCTCTTCAGCATTTCCATCACGCCATTCGGCGTGCACGGCACGAAGGCTTCCTGGCCCTGGGACAGGCGACCAACGTTCTCGGCGTGGAAACCGTCCACGTCCTTCTCGACGGAAATGGCCTCAAGCACCGCTTTCTCATCGAAATGCTTGGGCAGCGGCAGTTGTACCAGGATGCCATGCACCGACGGGTCTGCGTTGAGCTCGGCGATCTTGCCGAGCACGTCGGCCGGGGCCGCATCCTGCGGGTATTCGAACTTGAGGGACTTGATGCCGGCCTTCTCGCAGCCAGCCACCTTGTTGCGGACATACACGGCGGAGGCCGGATCGCCGCCCACCAGGATCACCGCGAGACAGGGCTGGGTGCCCTGGGCGGTCAGTTCAGCCGCCTTCGCGGCGAGTTCTCCGCGCAGTTTCGCGGAAAGCGCGTTGCCATCGATAATGCGAGCCGTCATGCCGCTGCCCCTCAGGAAAAACCCGTGAGTTTACCATGGCTTGCGCTGGGGGCGAATTTGGGTTTTGAATGGATGCGTAAAGCATCACAGGGCTGAAAGCGTGCGGAACCGCCCGAGGGGGCGAATTCATTCGCCCCCTGTCAGTTGAACGAAGTCCGCGGGCGAGTGAATTCGCCCCCTCGGTTCGCTCCCATAAAGGCACGGCTCCCCGCCCTCCCCCGATGCTCAGGCCCGGTTCACCTCGATGGCCATCACGTTCTGAACCAGCTCTGCCAGGGATTGGGCGGCCATCTTTTCCATCACGCGGGCGCGATGGACTTCGACGGTCTTGATGCTGATCCCCAGCACGTCGGCGATCTGCTTGTTGAGCTTGCCGGCGATGATCAGTTCCAGCACCTCGCGCTCGCGCTGGGTCAGCTGGTCGAGGCGGCGCGCCACCTCGGCATCCTGGCGGCGACGGGCACGGCTTTCCTGCTCCTTGGCCAGACACTGGGTAACGAGGCGCAGCAGCTCGGCATCGTTGAATGGCTTCTCGATGAAGTCCACCGCCCCTTTCTTGAGGGCGGCCACGGCCATCGGCACGTCGCCGTGGCCGGTGATGAAGATGATCGGCAGCGTGCAGTACTGGGCGCGCAGGCGCTCATGCAGTTCCAGCCCGCTCATGCCGGGCATGCGCACATCGAGCAGCAGGCAGCCGTTGAACTCCGGCCGCCAGGCGCGCAGGAAGTCCTCGGCGGACGCGAAGGCCTCGACCTTGAAGCCCTGCGATTCGAGCAGCCAGACCAGGGAATCGCGCAGGGCTTCGTCGTCATCCACCAGGTAGATGATCTGTTCAGGCGTCGAGGCTGGCGGTTTCACGGATGGTCTCCAGAGGCAAAGTGAAGCGGAAGATACATCCTCCCGCGGGGTTGGCGTCTACCCATAGACGCCCTTCATGGAATTCGACGATGGAACGGCAGATATTGAGCCCCATGCCCATGCCTTCCGATTTGGTGGTGTAGAAGGGCGTGAACAGCCGCTCCCGCGCCTCGTCGGAAAGCCCGGGGCCGTGGTCGGTGATCTCCACTTCCACCTGGTCGTGCTCTGCACAATGGGCCGACACGATCAGCACGCGCTCCTCGGCCGGCGTATCGCGCATCGCCTCGATACCGTTCTTGACCAGGTTGAGGACCACCTGCTCGACCATCACCGCATCGACGAACACCGGCGGCAGGTCGTGCGGCAGCTGGTTCAAGACCTGCGCGCCGTGGCGGCGGGCGTCCACCTCGAGAAAGCCGATCGCGTCGTCCACGATGCCCGCCAGAGACACCGGCGCGCGGCGCGGTTCGCTCTTGCGCACGAACTCGCGCACGCGGCGGATGATCTTGCCGGCCCGCTCGGCCTGGGCGCTGGCTTTCTGCATCGCGGTAAGGATGTCCTCCTGCCGATATTCACCCGACTGCAGGCGATTGACGCAACCCATCGAATAATTGGCAATGGCCGCCAGCGGCTGGTTGAGTTCGTGGGCCAGCGTGGAGGCCATCTCACCCATCGTGATCAGGCGCGAGGTGCGCTGCAGGCGCTCCTGCTGGGCGCGATTCTCCTCGTCAACCCGCTTGCGGTCGGTGACGTCGGTGGCGATCGCCATGCGCACCACACGGGCGTCCACCCAGCGGATGGCGCGCTCGCGTATGTGGTACCAACGACCCGACAGCGCGTTGCGCAGCTCGCCGTCGTAGAGCTCGCGGGGCACGTGGTCCAGCGTCAGGCGACGCGGATCCACGTCGTACCACTGGGTATCGGGCGGCGTCGGCAGGCCGTAGCGCCCGACCCGCTGGCCGACCGCGTCGAAGCCGTAGATGCTCTTGAAAGCCCGGTTGGCGAAGAGGATCTCGTCGTTGGCGGCGTCGGCCACATAGACCGCCGCATCGAGGCCGTCGAGCACCGCCACGAAGCGCTCGTGGGCCGCTTCCAGTTCGGCGCGCACCCGTTTGGGCTCGGTGATGTCGGTGATCGAGGCCATCCAGCCGGTCTGCCGCCCTTCCCCGTCGATCAGCGGCGACAGGTAGAAGCGGGTATCCAGGCGCTGCCCATTCTTGCGCCGGATGCGCATTTCGAAGCCGGTATTCGGCGCGTTGCCAGCGAGGGTCAGTTCCAGGTTGCGCTGCAGCGGATCGTAGCTGTCCTGCGGCCAATACGGGAACGGCGCCCGCGAGCCGACCAGCTCTTCCCGCGACCAGCCGGTCATGCGGCAGAAAGCCGGGTTCACGTAGATGATCTCGCCGTTCAGGTCGATAGCGCGCAGGCCGGTGACCAGGGACTCCTCCATCGCCTGGCGGAAGGCGTACTCGGCGCGCAGCGCCTCCTCGGCCGCCTTGCGCCCGGTGATGTCGTGGGCGACCGCATACATCAGCTTCTCTTCCGGCACCGAATTGACGCTCCAGGCCAGCCACTTGTAGCTGCCGTCGGCACAGCGGCAACGGTTCTCGAAGGAGCCCGGCGTGCCCGAGGCGAGGCTGCGCAGGTGCTCGATGGTCTCGGCCACGTCTTCCGCGTGGATGAAATCGAGGAAGGAACGCCCCGGCAACTCGTCCGGGCGATGGCCGAGAACCCGCTCGAAGGCCGGGTTGCAGCGCCGGAACTCGCCATCGAGGCTAAGGACCGCGAGCATGTCGAGGGACAGGTTGAACAGCCGGTCCCGCTCCTTCTCGACGCGCACCCGGCGGCGCATGTGGGCGCGCAGCAACCAAAGGCTCCACAGTACGAACACCGACAGGCCGACGATGACGATGATCGGGAAGCCCTTCGGCAGATCGCTGGCAACGTGATAAGCCGTCGCCTGCAGGGACAGGCCGTTGCCTGGCGGATCGAGCTCCACCGAGAAGGCCAGGCTCTCGTCGAGGGGATGGACCGCCGAGTTCATGCCCAGCACCTCGCCCTCCGGGCCGGTGAAGGAGAGGCGGTACTTCTCGCCGAACCAGCTCGGCACCAGGTGGGTCACCATGCGCTCGATGGAGTACACGGCGACGATCGCCCCCAACGGGGTGCGCCCCTGCTGCACCGGCACATAGACTTCCAGAACGGCCATGTTGCGGCCGTTCACATAGGCATCGGCATACACCGGGCGTCCCACGTCCCAAGAGCGCGCCAGCGCCGCCGCCTGGGTACCCGACAGCGCATCGCCGGCCAGCCAGTCGGTGGTATCGAAGGGCGCCGTCCACTTGACGCGCAGCCCGCCGGCCACCCACACCACATTGACCAGCTCGGGATTGTTGGCGATGTGCTGGTTGGCCCGGACCTGGAAGGCGTCGGCATCCAGGCTCCCCGCCGCCAGCTCGCGGGCCAGTTGGGACAGGAACTCCTCGGTGCCCTGCATGTGCAGGCGCATCGTCTGCTCGGCCCACTGCACGTCGCGCGCCAGCGCGTTGCGCTGGGTTTCGCGCTCCTGATGCTGCAGCGTCCACACGATGACCAGCATGGCCAGCGCGAATATCAGCACCGCAATGTAAGGCGCCGTCCAGTACCAGTCGGCACGGGGCAGCGCGGAAGATCGAGACTTGTTCGGCATTTGCCTTTCATCCTGCTTGGGTCCGCCAGGGCCGGGCATCCGGGCTTACCCTAACCGGGCGGCCCTTGTCCCTCCTGGCAGCGCCCGCCTGATGCTACGGGTTTTCACCAATACCCGCCCCCCAGGCGACGGAATAGCTTGCGGCGTTCATCCGCAGCGACTCGCAACAACACCTACAACGACAGGCGGAGACATCCTTGCTTCGAATCGTGCGCCTGGCCGGCATCATCGCCTTCAGCCTGACCGCGCTGTGCGCCAGCGCCGTCGAGCCGATCAAGGTTGGCGTGTCCGGCCCCTTCACCGGTGGTTCAAACCCGATGGGCATCGCGATGCGCGACGGCATCCGCCTGGCCGCGCAGGAGATCAACGAAGCTGGCGGCATCCTCGGCCGTCCGATACAGCTGATCGAACGGGACGACGAAGCGCTTCCCGAGCGCGGCGCCCAGGTTGTCCAGGAGATGATCAACCGGGAACGCGTGATCGCCGGCCTCGGCATCGTCAATACCGGCGTCGCGCTGGCCAGCCAGCGCTTTTACCAGCAGGCCCACATTCCGATGATCACCTCGGTGGCCACCGGCTCGATCATCACCAAGCAGTTCCTGCCGCCCCAGTACCCGGACAACTACATCTTCCGCGTCTCGGCGCCGGACTCCATCCAGGCCGCGATGATCGTCGAGGAGGCGGTCGAGCGGCGCCGCCTGCACAAGCTGGCGATCTTCCACGACAGCACCAACTACGGCCAGCTCGGCCGCGAGGATCTGGAACGGGCCCTCGAACGCCACGGCATCAAGCCGGTGGTCATCGAGCGCTTCAACATCCGCGACGTGGACATGACGCCGCAGCTGACCCGAGCGCGGGCCGCCGGCACCGAAGGCATCCTCACCTACGGCCTCGGCCCCGAACTGGCCCACCTCGCCAACGGCATGGTGCGGATCGGCTGGAAGGTGCCGCTGGTCGGCAGCTGGGCGCTGGCCATGTCGAACTTCATCGACAACGCCGGCCCCAACGCGGAAGGCACCCGCATGCCACAGACCTTCATCCAGGAAGGCGAGACGCCCCGGCGCAAGCGTTTCATCGAACGCTACCGCAAGGCCTTCGGCGTGGAGCGCATTCCTGTAGCGCCGGCCGCCGCCCAGGGTTATGACTCCATGCTGCTCCTCGCCGCCGCCATCCGCCAGGCGCGCAGCACCGAAGGCCACCGCCTGCGGGAGGCACTGGAATCGCTGAAGGAACATGTGGAGGGCATCGTCATGGTATATGATCGCCCCTTCTCCAAGACCGACCACGAGTCAATCGACTCGACGCGCATCCCGGTCATGGGGGAAGTACGTAACAGACAAGTGGTCTTCGCCTACGACGAAGACCGGAAGCGGGACGCGTTTCACAAATGATCCCGCCACGCGGAACACCTATTTCCGCAAGCGGCCGGGGGTTTTCTCCCTCCCTCCCTCGCCCCCGGCCGTTTTTTTTCCTCAGCCCTTCGAACGAAGCCTCGCCGGCCGGCCCCATCGGGCCTGGCCGGCGCTGAGCCTCGCGGACACACCCGATGATGTCCGCGTTTCCCCCCTTCGCCAATCCACACCGCAGTCGTTACGCATGGGCGCAGTTGCGCCCGCAGTTCGTCCACCACAGCTCGCCGCACGTCAAAAAAACAAAAATTTACTCAGCGTAGAAGTTCGACCTTATTGCACATTGCGATAGTTCGTTTTATATTGCGAAAAACCAGGACCGCGATCCGGTCCGCGCAGGTTTGCAGTGAAGCCCCGCTGCCGCCACCCGCGGCAGCTATCCACAACCCGCAAGTCATGAGGAGACAAGACCATGGCCGCGAATACGCAAAACATCCTGGCTGACATCGATGCCCAGGAAACCAAGGAATGGCTGGACGCGCTCGAAGCAGTCGTCGCACAGGAGGGCTCCGAGCGGGCTCACTTCCTGATCGAGAAGCTGATCGAAGCCGGGCGTGAGGAAGGGATCGACATCCCCTACTCCGCCAACACCCAGTACATCAACACCATTCCGGCCGACCAGCAGCCCAAGTACCCGGGCGATCCGGACATGGAGATCAAGCTCCATTCCTACATCCGCTGGAATGCCATGGCCATGGTCGTGCGCGCCAACAAGCACACCAACGTGGGCGGCCACATCGCCTCGTTCGCTTCGGCCGCTGCCCTCTATGACGTCGGTTTCTCCCACTTCTGGAAGAGCGTCGACCACGAAAGCGGTGGCGACCTGATCTTCTTCCAGGGCCACTCGGTGCCGGGCGTCTACTCCCGCGCCTACATGCTCGGCCGCCTGTCCGACGAGCAGATGGACAATTTCCGCCAGGAAACCGACGGCAAGGGCATCTCGTCCTACCCGCACCCCTGGCTGATGCCGGACTTCTGGCAGTTCCCCACCGTCTCCATGGGCCTCGGCCCCCTGTGTGCGATCTACTCCGCGCGCTTCATGAAGTACCTCGCCAGCCGCGGCCTGATCGACGCCGCCAAGGCCGAGCAGCGCAAGGTGTGGGCTTTCCTGGGTGACGGCGAAACCGACGAAGTCGAGTCCCTCGGCGCCATCGGCATGGCCGCCCGCGAGAAGCTGGACAACCTGATCTTCGTGATCAACTGCAACCTGCAGCGCCTGGACGGCCCGGTGCGCGGCAACGGCAAGATCATCCAGGAACTGGAAGCCGAATTCCGCGGCGCCGGCTGGAACGTCATCAAGCTGATCTGGGGCACCCACTGGGACGCCCTGCTCCAGCGCGACACGAAGGGCATCCTCAAGAAGCGCATGATGGAATGCGTGGATGGCGAATATCAGACCTTCAAGGCCAAGAACGGCGCCTATGTCCGCGAGCACTTCTTCAACACGCCCGAGCTGAAGGAACTCGTCGCCGACTGGACCGACGACGACATCTGGCAACTGAACCGCGGCGGCCACGATCTGTTCAAGATCTTCTCCGCCTACAAGGCCGCCTCCGAGCACAAGGGCCAGCCGACCCTGATCCTCGCCAAGACCATCAAGGGCTTCGGCATGGGCCAGTCCGGTGAGGCGATGAACATCTCCCACCAGCAGAAGAAGCTCGACATCGAGTCGATCAAGCGCTTCCGCGACCGCTTCGGCCTGCCGGTGCCCGACGACCAGCTCGCCGAGCTGCCCTACCTGAAGTTCCCGGAAGACTCCGCCGAATACAAGTACATGCGCGACCGCCGCATGGAACTGGGCGGCTTCCTGCCCAGCCGCCGCCGCAAGGCCGACGCACTGCCGGTGCCGGCCCTCGACACCTTCGGCGCGCTGCTGAAGGCCTCCGGCGAAGGCCGCGAGCTGTCCACCACGATGGCCATCGTGCGCATCATGAACACCCTGCTGAAGGACAAGCAGATCGGCAAGAACATCGTCCCGATCGTGCCGGACGAGTCCCGCACCTTCGGCATGGAAGGCATGTTCCGCCAGTACGGCATCTGGAACCAGCAAGGCCAGAACTACGTTCCGGAAGACCATGACCAGCTCATGTTCTACAAGGAAAGCGTCACCGGTCAGGTTCTGCAGGAAGGCATCAACGAAGCCGGCTCGATGGCTGACTGGATCGCCGCCGGCACCGCCTATAGCGTGCATGGCGTGCAGACCGTGCCGTTCTACATCTTCTACTCGATGTTCGGCCTGCAGCGCACCATGGACCTGTGCTGGGCGGCTGCCGACCAGCGCACCCGCGGCTTCCTGATCGGCGGTACCGCCGGCCGCACCACGCTGAACGGCGAAGGCCTGCAGCACGAGGACGGCCACAGCCAGCTCCTCGCCAACATGATCCCCAACTGCATCAGCTACGACCCGACCTTCCAGTACGAAGTCGCCGTGGTCGTGCAGGACGGCCTGCGCCGCATGTTCGCCGAGCAGGAAGATGTCTACTACTACATCACCGTGATGAACGAGAACTACGAGCACCCGGAAATGCCGGTGGGTGCCGAGGCCGACATCATCAAGGGGATGTACGCCTTCCGTAAGGGTGGCGAAGGCGCGCTGCGCGTCCAGCTGCTGGGCTCCGGCACGATCTTCAACGAAGTCATCGCCGCCGCCGACCTGCTGAAGAACGACTGGGGTGTCGAGGCCGACATCTGGGGCTGCCCGAGCTTCAACGAACTGGCCCGCGACGGCCAGGACGCCAGCCGCTGGAACCTGCTGCACCCGCTGGAAGCACCGCGCAAGTCCCACGTCGAGCAGAAGCTCGAAGGCGCCGTCGGCCCGGTCATCGCCGCCACCGACTACATCAAGCTGTTTGCCGAGCAGATCCGTCCCTTCGTCAAGAACCCGTACATCACGCTGGGCACCGACGGTTTCGGCCGCTCCGACACCCGCGAGAAGCTGCGCCACTTCTTCGAAGTGGACCGCCACTGGGTCACCCTGGCCGCCCTCAAGGGCCTGGCCGACGAAGGCAAGATCGACCGCGACAAGGTTGCCGCCGCACTGGTCAAGTACAACCTTGACCCGTCCAAGCCGAACCCCCTGTCCGTCTGATCGCCGAGGAGTACAAACATGAGCCAACTCATCGAAGTCAAAGTCCCCGACATCGGCGATTTCTCCGACGTGCCGGTGATCGAACTGTTCGTCAAGGTCGGTGACACCATCAAGGTGGACGACGCCATCGCCACGCTGGAATCCGACAAGGCCACGATGGACGTCCCGTCCTCCGCCGCCGGCGTCGTCAAGGAAGTGCTGGTCAGCCTCGGCGACCGCGTCTCCGAAGGCGCCGTGCTGATCAAGATCGAAGCCGCCGGCGCTGCCGCGGCGGTGGCCGCTCCGGCCCCTGCTGCTGCTGCCCCGGCTCCGGCGCCCGCTCCTGCAGCGGCTCCCGCCGCCGCGGCCCCGGCTGCCGCGCCGGCCGCCGGTGGTGGCGTGGTCGAGGTGAAGGTGCCGGACATCGGCGACTTCTCCGACGTGCCCGTCATCGAGCTGTTCGTGAAGGTCGGCGACAGCATCAAGGCGGAAGACGCCATCGCCACGCTGGAATCCGACAAGGCCACGATGGACGTGCCCTCCTCCGCCACCGGCGTGGTGAAGGAAGTGCTGGTCCAGCTCGGCAGCCGGGTGTCCGAAGGCGCCGTGCTGATCAAGGTCGAAACCGGTGCCGGCGCAGCCGCTCCGGCTGCGGCTCCGTCCCCTGCCGCCGTCGCCGCGGCCGCCACGCCGGCCGCCGCCCTGCTGGTCGATGGCGCCCCGGCGCTGGCCGCCCCGGTCGCTGCCGCCGCAGCCGCTGCTGCTGCCGCCCCGTCCGCCGTCAAGCTCGGCGGCAAGGTGCACGCCAGCCCGTCCGTCCGTGCCTTCGCCCGTGAGCTGGGTGTGGATCTGGCCCAGGTCAAGGCCACCGGCCCGAAGAACCGCATCCTGCAGGCCGACGTCACCGCCTTCGTGAAGGGCGCCATGAGCACCGGCGTCGTCCCGGGCAAGGCCGTCGCCGCCGCTGCCGTCGGCAGCCTGGGTGGCGGGCTCGACCTGCTGCCGTGGCCGAAGGTCGATTTCGCCAAGTTCGGCGAGGTCGAGGTCAAGCCACTGTCGCGCATCAAGAAGATCTCCGGCCAGAACCTCGCCCGCAACTGGGCGATGATCCCGGCCGTGACCTATCACGAAGACGCCGACATCACCGACCTGGAAGCCTTCCGCGTCCTGATGAACAAGGAGTACGAGAAGTCCGGCAAGAAGCTGACCATGCTCGCCTTCATCATCAAGGCATCGGTCCGCGCACTGCAGGAGTTCCCCGAGTTCAACACCTCCCTCGACGGCGACAACCTGGTCTACAAGAAGTACTTCAACATTGCCTTCGCGGCCGACACCCCCAACGGCCTGGTCGTGCCGGTGGTGAAGGATGCCGACAAGAAGAGCGTGTTCGACATCGCCGCCGAAACCGGTTCGCTGGCCAAGCTCGCCCGTGACGGCAAGCTCAAGCCGGCCGACATGTCCGGCGCATGCTTCACCATCTCCAGCCTCGGCGGCATCGGCGGCACCTACTTCGCGCCGATCGTCAATGCGCCGGAAGTGGCCATCCTGGGTGTCAACAAGTCGGTGATGAAGCCGGTGTGGGACGGCAAGCAGTTCGTGCCGCGCCTGACCCTGCCGATGTCCCTGACCGCCGACCACCGCGTGATCGACGGCGCCCTTGCGACCCGCTTCAACGTGTACCTCGCCCAACTGCTGGCCGACTTCCGTCGGGTCATGCTCTAAGGAGATCGCCATGAGCCTCGTAGAAGTCAAGGTTCCGGACATCGGCGATTTCTCCGACGTCCCGGTCATCGAGCTGTTCGTGAAGGTCGGCGACACCATCAAGGTAGACGATGCCATCGCCACCCTCGAATCCGACAAGGCCACGATGGACGTGCCGTCCTCCGCCGCCGGCGTGATCAAGGAAGTCCGCGTCGCCCTGGGTGACCGGGTCGGCGAAGGCAAGGTGCTGATCGTCGTCGAAGCCGACGGCGCCGGCGCCAGCCCGGCTCCCGCAGCCGCCGCTGCACCGGCTCCGGCCGCTGCGCCTGCCGCCGCCCCCGCGGTGGCCGCACCGGCTGCTGCCAGCCACGCCGGCGCGGCCGATGTCGAGTACGACATGGTCGTCCTCGGCGCCGGTCCCGGCGGCTACTCGGCCGCCTTCCGCGCCGCCGACCTGGGCCTCAAGACCGCCATCATCGAGCGCTACGCCACCCTCGGCGGCGTGTGCCTGAACGTGGGCTGCATCCCGTCCAAGGCCCTGCTGCACGTGGCGGCGGTGATCGAGGAGGCCGAGCACGCCTCCGTGGCCGGCGTCAGCTTCGCCAAGCCCTCCGTCGATGTGGACGCCCTGCGCGCCCACAAGGACAAGGTCGTCGGCAAGCTCACCGGCGGCCTGGCCGGCATGGCCAAGGGCCGCAAGGTGGACATCATCCGCGGCTACGGCAGCTTCCTCGATCCGAACCACATCGAAGTCGAAGAAACCACCGGCGACGCCCAGGACAAGACCGGCGCCAAGAAGGTCGTGAAGTTCAAGCAGTGCATCATCGCCGCCGGCTCCGCCGCGGTGCACCTGCCCTTCATCCCCCGCGACCCGCGCATCGTCGACTCCACCGGCGCACTGGAACTGCGCTTCGTGCCGAAGAAGATGCTGGTCATCGGCGGCGGCATCATCGGTCTGGAAATGGCCACCGTCTATTCGACCCTCGGCGCCCGCGTCGACGTAGTGGAAATGATGGACGGCCTGATGCAGGGCCCGGACCGCGACGCCGTCAAGGTGTGGGAGAAGCAGAACGCCAGCCGCTTCGACAAGATCATGCTGAAGACCAAGACGGTCGCCGTGGATGCCAAGGAAGACGGCCTCTACGTGACCTTCGAGGGCGAAGGCGTATCTCCGGAGCCGGTCAAGTACGACATGATCCTGCAGTCCGCCGGTCGCGCGCCCAACGGCAAGAAGATCGGCGCCGACAAGGCCGGCGTGATCGTCACCGACCGCGGCTTCATCCCGGTGGATGCGCAGATGCGTACCAACGTGCCGAACATCTTCGCCATCGGCGACGTCGTCGGCCAGCCCATGCTCGCCCACAAGGCCGTGCATGAAGCCCACGTGGCGGCGGAAGTCGCAGCCGGCCACAAGGCCGCCTTCGACGCCACCGTGATTCCGGGCGTGGCCTACACCCATCCGGAAGTGGCATGGGTCGGCTACACCGAAGCCCAGGCCAAGGCCGAAGGCAAGAAGGTCGAAACCGCCAAGTTCCCGTGGGCCGCCAGCGGCCGCGCGATCGCCAACGGTGCCGACTACGGCTTCACCAAGCTGATCTTCGACGCTGAGACCCACCGGGTCATCGGCGGCACCATCGTCGGCCCCTCGGCTGGCGACATGATCGGCGAAGTGTGCCTGGCCATCGAGATGGGCGCCGACGCTGTCGACATCGGCAAGACCATCCACCCGCACCCGACCCTTGGCGAAACCGTCGGCATGGCCGCGGAAGTCGCCCACGGCAGCTGCACCGACGTGCCGCCTGCCCGCAAGAAGTAAAACGCCAACGTTCCGATCCCTGTTGCAGCGTTGTTTTGGCGGCCCTTGGGCCGCCATTTTTTTGCCCGTGACGGGATGGGAATCAGGCTTGGGCTTGGGCTTGGGCTTGGGCTTGGGCTTGGGCTTGGGCTGTTAGACAGTAAGGGCTATCAAAATCAAACTGTGGGGGCGAATTCATTCGCCCAACGCGCGTGACATCACCTCCGCAGGCGAATGAATTCGCCCCCACAACAATACTAGGTCGACGGAAACCAGCGGCAGGTCCCGCACCAGTTCAACAAAATGCGCGTGCTCGAACAGACAGCCTCGGCATGAAAGCCGTGATCGTAGCGCCGCTCAACGCCACACACCGCTGCGCGGCGTGAAGCTGTCGAGCACCTTGATGTAGCTGCGCCGGGCCACCGCGTCCGGGTCGCGCAGGTTGGTCTGGCACATGCTGCCCTTCAGCTGCGCGATGGAGTGGTATTCCCGCTCGACCATCCAGGCTTCGATATCCCGCAAGATCAGGCCCAGGCGCTCGGCGCCATGGTTCAGCAGGCAGGACGCAAGGTGCACCACGTCGGCGCCGGCCAAGAGCAGTTTGAGAGCCTCGTCGGCGCTGTGCACACCACCGGTTGCGGCCAGCGTCATCTGCGTCTGGGCCCTCAGGATGGCGATCCAGCGGATGCGCAGCAGCGCTTCTTCCCGGCTGGACAGGTGCAGCTGATCCACCATGCGCAGGCTGTCCAGGTCGATGTCCGGCTGGAAGAAGCGGTTGAACAGCGCCACCCCGCTCGCTCCGACCAGCTCCAGCCGGCGCACGAAATGCGGCAGCGACGAGAAGAACGGCGACAGCTTCATCACCACCGGAATCTTCACCACGCTGCGCAGTTCCGCCAGCAGGGCCACGTAGCGCGCCTCGACGGAATCGCCGCTCTCGGCCGGATCGGCAGCCACGTGATAGACGTTGAGCTCCAGCGCATCGGCGCCGGCCTCCTGCAAGGCCAGGCCCAGATCCACCCAGCCGGACGGCGTCACCCCGTTGAGGCTGGCGACCACCGGAATGGACAGGCGCTGCTTGACCTGCCGCAGATGCTCCAGGTAACGCTCCAGCGCGCCCTGGAACTCGCCGTGGTCGGGCAGGAAGCCGGACGACTCGCCGTCGTGGAAATCCGCATGGAGCAGGAAGCGATCGGTCATCGCGTCCTCGGCGAGGATCTCCTCCTCGTAGAGGGAATGCAGCACCACCGCCGCGGCGCCAGCATCCTCAAGGCGCAGCAGGGAATCGAGCTGCTTGGACAGCGGCGAGGCGGACGGCACCAGCGGGTTCTTCAGCTTGAGGCCAAGGTATTCGGTAGTCAGGTCGATCATCACAAGTCTCCGTCCTCAGGCCCCTGTTTTGGGGGCCTCGGCATGGCCCTGGGCCAGTTCCTGGTAAGCCCTGAAGCGCCGGTCGGCCTCCTTCTGGGCTTCGACAAGCAGGCGCTCGGCCGCTTCCGGATGGCTGCGGGCCAGCATCGCGAAGCGGGTTTCGCTGTCCATGAAGGCCTTGATCGGCTGGCTCGGTGGCGCCGAGTCGAGCTTGAAGGGGTTGGCGCCGGCCTCCTCCAGCCGCGGGTCGTAGCGGAACAGCGGCCAATGGCCGGACTTCACCGCCATGTCCTGCTGGTGCTGGTTGTAGAGCAGGTCCACGCCATGGGCAATGCACGGGCTGTAGGCGACGATCAACGACGGACCAGCATAGGACTCGGCCTCATGGAAGGCCCGCAGGGTATGCACGTCCTTCGCGCCGTAGGCCACCGTCGCCACGTACACGTGGCCGTAGTCCGAGGCCAGCCGGGCCAGGTCCTTCTTGGCGGTCGGCTTGCCGCCGGCGGAGAACTTGGCCACCGCACCGACCGGCGTCGCCTTGGAGGTCTGGCCACCGGTGTTGGAATAGACCTCGGTGTCGAGGACCAGCACATTCACGTCGTAACTCAGCGCCAGCACGTGGTCCAAGCCACCGTATCCGATGTCGTAGGCCCAGCCGTCACCGCCGATGATCCACACCGAGCGGCGGATCAGCCATTCAGCGAGGGAATCCAGTTCCTTCGCACGGGGATGGGCGCTGCCCGCCAGCACCTGGCGCAACTGGGCGACCCGCTCCCGCTGGGCACGCAAACCCACCTCCTGGCGCTGGTCGGCGGACACAAGGGCTTCCGCGAGATCGCCGCCGATGACGGTGGCCATCTCCTTCACCAGGCTCTGCGCGTAATTCATCAGCTGGTCCGACGCCAGGCGCATGCCGAGGCCGAACTCGGCATTGTCCTCGAACAGCGAGTTGGACCAGGCTGGCCCGCGCCCGGCGCCGTTCACCGTGTAGGGCGTGGTGGGCAGGTTGGCGCCGTAGATCGACGAGCAGCCGGTGGCATTGGCCACCAGCATGCGGTCGCCGAACAGCTGGGTGGCGAGGCGGATATAGGGCGTTTCGCCGCAACCCGCACACGCCCCGGAGAACTCGAACAGCGGATCGAGCAGCATCGCGCCGGGGATGGTCGCCTGCTTGAGCTGGCTGCGGTCGAACTCCGGCAGCGTCAGAAAGAAGTCGAAGTTGGCCCGCTCCTGCTCGCGTAGCGGCGCCTGGGGCGCCATGTTCACCGCCAGCCGGCTGACGTTGGACTTGTCGTGGATCGGGCAGGCCTCGACGCAATCGCCGCAGCCGGTGCAGTCCTCCGGCGCCACCTGGTAGCTGATGTGGGTGCCGGCCGGAAAGTCCTTGCTCTTCGCCGGCACGTGCTTGAACGTCGGCGGCGCATCGGCGGCCGCCTCGGCCGGGAAGACGCGCGCGCGGATCGCCGCGTGGGGGCAGACGAACACGCATTTGCCGCACTGGGTGCACAGGTCCGGCTCCCATACCGGGATTTCCAGCGCGATGTTGCGCTTCTCGAACTGCGCGGTACCGCTCGGGAAAGTGCCGTCCGCCGGCATCGCCGACACCGGCAGGCGGTTACCCTCGCCGCGGTAGATCGGCAGCGTGATGTCACGCACGAAGCCGGGCAGCGCATCGGCAGGCACCGGCTGGCTTGCGTCGCCATCGCCCGTCAGGCCGGCAAATGGCACCTCGTGCAGATTGGCGAGGGTCACGTCGATGGCCTTGTGGTTGAGGTCGGCCAGGCGCCGGCTCTTGCGACCATAGGTCTTGTCCACCGCCTTCTTGATCGCCGCAATGGCCTCCTCCCGCGGCAGGATGCCGGCGATGGCGAAGAAGCAGGTCTGCATGATGGTGTTGATGCGCCGCCCCATGCCGGTTTCCTGCGCCACCCGGTAGGCGTCGATGACCCACAGGCGCAGGCCGCGGGCGAGAATGCCGGCCCGCAGCGCTGCCGGCAGGCTGGCCCATACCTTATCCGCCGGCTCCGGCGTGTTGAGCAGGAAGACGCCGCCCGGCGCCGCGTGGGCAAGCAGGTCGTAGCGCTCCACGAAGACCGTCTGGTGGCAGGCCACGAAGCCCGCCATGCCCGCCTCCACCAGATAGCTGGAGCGGATCGCTGCTGGCCCGAAGCGCAGGTGGGACACCGTCACCGCGCCGGACTTCTTGGAGTCGTAGACGAAATAGCCCTGGGCCTGCAGTTCCGTGGCCTCGCCGACGATCTTGATCGAGTTCTTGTTGGCCGACACCGTGCCATCCGCGCCCAGGCCCCAGAACACCGCATGCTGCAGGCGGCGGGACGCATCGGTGCGGAAGTCCGCGTCCCACGGCAGCGACAGCTGGGTCACGTCATCCACAATACCGACGGTGAAGCGACGCTTCGGCGCGGTCGCCGCCAACTCGTCGAACACCGCCTTGGCCATGCCCGGCGTGAACTCCTTGCTGGCCAGCCCGTAGCGGCCGCCGATCACCCGCGGCATCGGGCGCAGGCCGTCGGCCGCGGCTTCCGCACAGGCGGTCATCACGTCCTTGAACAGGGGTTCGCCGTCAGAACCAGGTTCCTTGCAGCGGTCCAGCACCGCAATCGCCCGCACGCTGGCCGGCAATGCGTCCAGCAATGCCGCCGCCGGGAAGGGCCGGTACAGGCGCAGCTTGAGCACGCCGACCTTCTCGCCGCGGGCCAGCAGGTGCTCGACGGTCTCCTCGACGGTCTCCGCCGCCGAGCCCATCACCACCACCACCCGCTCCGCGTCGGGCGCGCCGACGTAGTCGCACAGGCTGTAGCGCCGGCCAGTCAGCCCGGTGAAGCGATCCATCGCGTCCTGCACGAGGCCGGGGAAGGCGTCGTAATACGGATTGGCCCGCTCGCGGGACTGGAAGAACACGTCCGGGTTCTGGGCCGTGCCGCGAATCACCGGATGCTCCGGCGACAACGCACGGGCCCGGTGGGCGGCCACCAGGCCGTCGTCGATCATCGCCCTCACCGTATCCGGCTCAACGGCGACGATCTTGGCAACCTCGTGGGAGGTGCGGAAGCCGTCGAAGAAGTGGATCAACGGGATGCGCCCGGCGAGGGTCGCCGCCTGGGCGATCAGCGCCATGTCCTGGGCTTCCTGCACCGAGTTGCTGGCCAGCAGCGCACAGCCGGTGGCGCGGCAGGCCATCACGTCGGAGTGGTCGCCGAAGATCGACAGCGCATGGGTCGCCACCGCCCGCGCCGCCACGTGCAGCACGAAGGGCGTCAGCTCGCCGGCCATCTTGTAGAGGTTGGGGATGAACAGCAGCAGGCCCTGGCTGGCCGTGAAGCTGGTGCCCAGCGCGCCGGAGGTCAGCGCCCCGTGCAAGGCGCCTGCCGCCCCGCCTTCCGACTGCATCTCGATGATCTTCGGCACCACGCCCCACAGGTTGGGCTTGCCCTGGGCCGCCCATTCGTCGGCCCATTCGCCCATGCTGGAGGACGGGGTGATCGGGTAGATGGCGATCACCTCGCTGCCGAGATAGGCCATCCGTGCGGCGGCTTCGTTGCCGTCGAGGTTGAGACAGGTGCTCATGACGACTCCCTGCAGGGAAGCGGCGTCCTCAAGCTGCCCACAACGGGCAAGATAAAGACGCAACGCAGCAATGGTGAAATCTTAAGTCCGCCCGCCCGGGCGTGCCTTTGACATGGCGCAAAGGAGGGCCGACGAAGCTGCCACGGCGGCCTTGGCGTCGGGCTCCTGTGCCATTCGCAGTCCATCCACGGATGTCACCGCCCGCACCGGACTGGTCATGCCGTGCGGATTTTTGCTTGACGCGCCTTGCAGGTGCCCACCATCATAGGCCCATGAACTTCCCGAAGAGCTTCCCGACCATTTCCATCCGCCGTTGCGCCCTGCGCGCATGGCGCGTTGCCGTTTGTCCGGGGCCGGGATCGGGGTAGTTCGCAGCAGCACTTACCGACATCACCAGAGGCCGCGGATCATCAGACCGCGGCCTTTTTCTTTGTCCTTCGGGACGCGTTCCACACTGCCACGAAAGGTGCGTCATGCCGGTTTCCCTCGCCTACCTCGCCATCATCCTGATCTGGTCCACCACCCCGCTCGCCATCCGCTGGAGCACCGAAGGCGCCGGCTTCGCCTTCTCCGCGCTGGCCCGCATGCTGATCGGGGCGCTGGTGGCCGCGGCGATCCTGGGCGTCGGGCGAATCGGACTACCGCTGCACGCCCGGGCGCGCCGAGCCTATCTGGTCGGCGGGCTGGGCCTGTTCGGCATCATGGCGCTGACCTACTGGGGGGCGCGCTACGTGAGCTCCGGACTGATCTCCGTGATGTTCGGACTGTCGCCGCTGATGGCCGGCCTGCTGGCCGCCTGTTGGCTCGGGGAGCGTTCCCTGACACCGACGAGACTGGGCGGCACGCTGCTCGGCGCAGGTGGGCTGGCGCTGATCTTCATGCCTGACGGTGCGGCCAGCGGTGCGAATGCCACCGCCGGCCTCATCGCCCTGCTGGTGGCCGTGTTCATCTCGTCGGCGAGCCTGGTCGTGCTGAAGCGGATCGGCGACGACAGCCCGCCGCTAGCCACCACCTTCGGCTCCCTCGCAGTGTCCCTGCCGCTGTTCGGACTACTGTGGCTGGCCGACGGCGCGGCACTTCCTGTCGCCCTGCCCTCGCGCACGGCGGCGGCCATCGGCTACCTGGGCATCTTCGGCTCGGTGATCGGCTTCGCGCTGTACTACTACGTGATCAAGCATCTGGAAGCCACGAAGGTCGCGCTGATCACGCTGATAACGCCGGTGATGGCGCTGCTGCTCGGGCATCTGCTCAACCGGGAGGAGATCGGCGCTCAGATCATGGCCGGCACGGGCCTTATCCTGCTCGGCCTCGTGGTCCACGAGAGCGGCACCTGGCGGCCTGTCCTGGTGCGGCTGCGCGGCGCCCGCGGCTGAAGGGCCCCGCGCGGGCCGACGCGGCTCAGACCGCGTCGAAGGCGGCGTGGTACTGGACCGTACCGGACAGCCCGTCCAGGTGGCCGGGCTGCAGCTCGACGACCAGATAGGCTTCGTCCGGCACCTGGTACGAACAACCAATACCGTGGCGGGACGCCGGCACGAAGCCGAAACGCGGGTAATAGGCGGGATGGCCGAGCACCACGACGGCACCGGCGCCCGCCTCCCGGGCCTGGCGCAGGCCTTCGATAACCAGCGCCGAGCCGACGCCGCTGCGCTGGTATTCCGGGCGCACGGCCATCGGCGCCAGCGCCATCAGGCGCGCCCGCGGATGGCCGGGCAGATGGACCGGCGTAAACAGGATGTGGCCGGCGACGATGCCTTTGTCGTCGGCCACCAGCGACACGTAGGGGAAGGTATGCCCGCGCAGGGCCTCCACCAGGTCCGCCTCGGCGGGGCTTTCAAAGGCGGCGAGGTTCACCTCGCGGACGGCGGCCTCATCGGCCGGGGTTTCGTTGCGGATCCGCACGCGGCAGGTTCTCCAGGCAGGCGGGAAAGCCCGGCAGGATGCCCGTCCTGCCGGGCGGCGTCCACCCTCTCAAGGAAACGTCGGGCCGGGCACAGCTCGGCCCTGGGGGCACTCACCTCTCAGCCTGCACCGCCTCCAGGCGCTCCTTGCGCAGGGACAGCCACACGGAGGAGCCAATCAGCACGGCCACCACACCGAGGGACAGGCCCACCGGCACATGCACCAGGTCCATCAGCAGCATCTTGCCGCCGATGAAGACCAGCACCGCCGCCAGGCCGAACTTGAGCAGCGAGAAGCGCTGGGCAAAGTCGGCAAGCAGGAAGTACATCGCGCGCAGGCCGAGGATCGCAAAGATGTTGGAGGTCAGCACGATGAAGGGGTCGGTGGTGATCGCGAAGATCGCCGGGATCGAATCCACCGCGAAGATCACGTCGGACGCCTCCACCAGCACCAGCGCCAGGAACAGCGGCGTCGCATAGCGGACCAGACGGCCGCCCTCCTCCCGCTGCACGAAGAAACGCTGGCCGTGGAACTCGGTGCTGATCTTCATGTGGCCACGCAGCCAGCGCACCACCGGGTTCCGGTTGAGGTCGGTCTCATGCTCGGCGCTAACGAACATCTTCACGCCGGTCAGCAGCAGGAAGGCGCCGAACACGTAGAGCAACCAGCTGAACTGGGCGATCAGCCAGGCACCGGCAAAGATCATCAGCGTGCGCAGCACGATCGCGCCGATCACGCCGTACAGCAGCACCCGTTTCTGCAGCGCCGGCGGCACCGCGAAGAAGGAGAACAGCATCAGCCACACGAACACGTTGTCGACGGCCAGCGCCTTCTCGATCAGGTAGCCGGTGACGAACTCCAGCGCCCTTGCGTTGGCCACCTCGCGCCCGGCGGTGCCGTCCAGATACCACCACAGCGCGCCGGCAAACAACAGCGCAACGCTGACCCATACTACCGACCACAGGCCGGCCTCCTTCAGGGACACCTTGTGTTCCTTGCCGCCACCGACCACCAGCAGGTCGATGGCCAGCATCACCAGAACAACGGCCGCGAAGCCCGCCCACATCCACCAGGTACCAATGCTTTCCATGTGAAATCTCCCAAAACGGAACCAAACAAAAAAGGCCTTTCGTCCGGCGATGACGAAAGGCCAATGAGCTTGGTCCGGCGGGGGAGCCGGTTTTGCCGAAAGACACTTTGCCATCGCGGCAAAGGTCTTGCTCACAGTCGCCCTTGATTCTCGAACGACTGCCCGGTAGCCGGGAGATCAGCCGCGGCGCCGTGCATGGCACGGCGGGTTCGCACGGCATTCTCCGTATTGACGGCCCACCGACGTGGAGCTACTCCCCTTTGGGACACTCGAAATATAGAAGCAGCCGCTGCGGAACGCAAGGGCCGGCGACGGGGCTCAGCCCTCGTCGGGCAGCATGCCGAGGAACTGGGCCTCGATGGTGTCGATGTGGGCGACGCCCACTTCGGCGGCAATCTCGCGGCACAGCTCGAAGGCGTCGAGCAGGTCGGCCCGCGTCGTGCAATTGCGCAGGCGCTCGCGCACCGGCAGGTCGGCCTGGCGCAGGCTCTGCTCCATCGCGTTGAGCAGGTAGAGGCGCGCCAACGCCAGCGAGCGGCGGCGTCCGGCTTGGGGTTCGGGCCGCGTCAGAGGCCCTTGCAGGCGCGCAGCCGGCGGCACCGACGCCCGGCTGGCCGGCGGCAATCCCCCATCCTGCGGCGCGATCAGCCCCAGCTCGCGCAGCTCGGCCAGCGCCTCGCGGATGTTGCCCAAGGCTGCCGCCGAAGCGCACAGCTCGCCGACGCTGTTGCGGCCATCCACCAAGATCAGCACGGTCCTCAGACGGTTCGGCACCCGGCGGCTGCGGTTGGCGATTTCCGCAAGTCCCGCCGCCGTCTTCTCCAGAACCCACTCGTCATTCATCTCGCATTCCCCTGCCTGCAACCACATCGGCACCGAGCATACGGTATGAAGGCTTCAACTACGTGACATAAGTCACAGCTACTCAGGGTGTCGCCGGCTCCTGCCCCGATGGCGGAAGCTCGCCGGCGCGTGAGCGAAGACGACCGAGAAGACCAGGATGATCCAGAACAGCTGCGGGCGCCGCACCTCGTCGGCCAGGAACCAGCCAAGCAGCGCAAACTTGACGAGCAGGGACAGCCCGGCCGGCTCCGCCAGCCAGCGCGGATTGGACCACGCATCGAGGGCCGCCATACCCAGGCCGGACAGCACCAGCAGCACGGAAAAATGCGGATCCGCCGCGCCCCCGCCCAGCAGCCCGGCCCCGACGCCGACCACGCCGGCCAGATGCGCCGCACGCAGCGCCACGCCGAGCCAGCGCCGGCCCGGAAAATCCCGGTAACGGGACGGGGCGCTCACCGGCTCGCCTCAGCCCGCGGCGGGCGGCTCCCAGCTGTAGCCGCGCCGCTCGATTTCGGCAGTGATCAGCGCCATCGCCTCGTCCACGCGGGCAATCGGCCCTTTCATGCCGAGCTCGATATGGCGGCGCCCACTCTCGCCCCCCACGCTGGGCAGGCTGAACAGGGTCGCATCGGGAAATTCGAGGGTGATCCGCTCCATCAGGTCGATCAGCTTGCCTTCCATCGCATCCCACACGATCACCGAGCGCTCCACATAGTCGGCCTGGTGGTGCAGGTGCTTGAAGTGCGTGTCGAGCACCCACTCGACCATCGGCCAGGCCATGATCGGAAAGCCCGGCACGAAGAAGTGCTTGCGGATCGAAAAACCGGGAATCCGGTTGTAGGGATTCGGGATGATCTCGCTGCCTTCCGGATAGACGCCCATCTGCAGGCGCTGCGGGGTGGTCTCGTCACCGAAGCGGGCACGGATCTCCGCCTCGGCCTCCGGATGCAGCGCCAGTGGCAGCCCAAGGGCTTCGGCGGCCGCCTGGCGGGTATGGTCGTCCGGCGTGGCACCGATGCCCCCGAAGCTGAACACGATGTCGTCGCTGGCGAAACTCTCCTTCAGGGTCTGGACCAGGCGCGGGCGTTCGTCGCCGACGTAGCGCACCGACGCCAGACGCAGGCCACGGGCCTTGAGGAGTTCCAGCACCTTGGCCAGGTGCTTGTCTTCCCGGCGGCCGGACAGGAGTTCATCGCCGATGATGATGGCGCCGAAGGCCGGCTGGGCTGCTTGAGTCATTCACTGCACCTCGATGATGTTCTCGTTCTGCCGCGACACCCGCAGGGCCGACAACAGGTAATGGACAAAGGCCAGCCCTGCCAGGGCCGGCGCAAACAGGTTGAGGACCGGCACATGGGCCATGACCGCGCCCACCAGGCCGACGCCGAACAGGCTGCTGGCCTCACGGCGCGGCAGGTCCTTCATCTCGAACTTGTCGGCGTGGGCCATCAGCGCATCGTAGCGGAAGGCCCGCTGATTGAGCCACGCGGTGAGCAGCAGGGAGATCACCAGCCCGACGCCGGGGATCAGCCACAGGGGCAGGCTGAGGACCAGCAGCACGAGGAACTGCAGCACCGAAGTCAGCGCGTTCCACACGCTGCCGACCTGGCTGCCGCCGGCGCGACGCGCCAGGTCGGCGTAATCGCTCTCGGCCACTCTCTCGGTCATCAGCGGCAGCGCCACCGCCGCGACCAGCGTTGCGGCGGTCACGTAGATGATGGGCAGCGCGAGCAGCAGCAAGCTCAGCTTGAACATGAACAAGGCCACCAGCAGCGCCATCTCCGAGCCAGCCAGCCAGGAGCCGACCAATGGCAGGCCGGTGATCATCTCGGTACCCAGGGCCACCATGCTGCCCCAGCTGAGGATCAGGGTGGTCGTCCACAGGGCCGCCGCCGCGAGGGTCGGCCACAGCAGATGCCACAGTACGCCCGGCCTGCTGAGACTGCGCAGCGCGGAGAAATAGGACAACAGGACGGATTTCATGCTCTCGGGTTCATTCCTTCAATCGTGGGGTTTCGCAGCGCGGTAGCGACCTGTCTTCATCGCGTTGGAAGCAGCATTTCCCTTTGCTCTGGAGCAGCTTAGACCCTAGAGTTTGGGACTGTAGGGGCGAATTCATTCGCCCTTCATGGACTCATCCACCTCCGCGGGCGAATGAATTCGCCCCTGCAAGCCGGCAAGCCTACAGGTGACCTTCCACCGCCACAGCTCTCCAACATTGTGGCCTATCGGCGCCTGCCGGTCATCGCCTGATGACTCCACAGTTCCGCAGGCCGCGTGCAACGGCAGCCGCCGTCAAGGTCCGCCGTTCGGCGCCTGCCAGCTGGCGCTCCTCATCGCGATTGACGATGACGCCGGCCTCCAGCAGCACCGCCGGCACGTTTGCCGTCTTCAGCACCACCAGGTTGTCGTAGTAATACACGCCCTGCGCCTCGTCAGCCCATTCCAGTCCACCGCTGCCGGATGCCGTCGCTGCATGGTGGGTTGCAATGGGCAGGCCTGCCTCACGCAGGGCCGCACCCATGGCACGGGCGCAGGCCAGGCTTTGCTCCAGGCGCGGATTGAGGCGCGACACGTACAGCGAGAAGCCGGCGAAGCCGTCCGCATGGCGCATCACCCGGCCGCGCCACTGCCACGGCGCCAGCTGGCTCTCCTGCACCGAATCATGGTGGATCGACAGGAAGAAGCCCGCCCCCGCCGCCTCTGCCTGGCGCGGCCGCTCGCGCAGCTCGGCCATCTCGCCGCGCCAGCCGATCAGGCGCACCGGCACATGGTCCATCGCCAGTCTCGCCGCCAGCACTGCCGAAAGGGACTGGTTGTACTCGAACTCGGCAATGCCGTAGGCGCTGGTCGCACCGGGGCGCTCCAGGTAATGGCCGACATCCACGGCGACGGGTACTGCTTGTGCGACGCCCGCCAGTGCAGTGAGCAACGAGGGCAGCAGCCGGCGTATCACTCGTCGCTCACCTGGCGGACACGGAAACCCTTTTCGACGAGCATCGCCAGCAGCCCCTTCGGACCGCCGAAATGCCCTGCGCCAACGGCGATGAAGGGCCGCCGGCCGCTCCGCAGGCGCGCCACGATGGCCTCGACCATTTCCCGGTTGCGGCTGTCGAGCAGGTCGGCGAGCATCGGTGTCATGGCTTCGACGCTGGCCTCCTCGCGCAACATGCGGTCCACCGCAAGGCTGTCGCCACGCCGCCAGGCCATCAGCAGTCGGCGGAAATAGGGCTCCGCTTCATCCCGTTCGATCAGGCCGACGACTTCGGCCAGGCTGGCCACCTGGGCGGAGTCCCCGCCCGCCCCCATTGCAGAAACCTGCCGATCGACGGTCTCCAGCGCCCACACGGCCTGGCCGCGCGCCCGCGCAGTGCGCGCCAGCCACAGGTCGACGCCCTGGCTGGTCCCCAGGCCGGCACGCTGGGCGGCCTGCAGCGTCAGCAAGGTGCCAACCATCCACGGCTGCATGCGCTGCACGGCCTCCGCTGACAAGCCGACGCGGGTCAGCGCCCGGGCGAGCCGGATGCGCAACTCGGGCGACAGCATGTCGTCGAGGCGCCGCCCGGCCGGCAACAGACTGGCCTGCAGCAAGCGCGGGGACAGCGCCGGGTCCTCCGGGTCCAGCTCCAGCCCGAGGCTGTCCGCCTCCGCCAGCGCAGTCCTGACCCGGGTGGGCAGCGGGAAGCAGCCCGCGTCGCAGACATGGATCGTGCCGTACAGCCAGGCCCGCGGCCGGCCTTGTTCGTCGCTGAGTTCCCACAGGTACAGCGGCCCCTTCGCCAGCGCGCTGCCGGCCAGCACCAGCAGGCCCAGCAGCAGCCAGGCCTGCCGCCACCATCTCATCCCCATCCTCACGCCCACATCCCACCCGCTACAATGCGCGTCCATCGAAAAGGCGCATCATGCCCCAAACACAGCCTCTCCCGCCCGCCATCCTGCTGATGGGCCCCACCGCCAGCGGCAAGACCGCCTGCGCGCTGTCCCTCGCCCAGCGGCTGCCGGTGGAAATCGTCAGCGTCGATTCGGCCCTGGTGTACCGCGACATGGACATCGGCACCGCCAAGCCCAGCCGGGAAGAGCAAGCCGTCTGCCCGCACCACCTGATCGACATCGTCAGCCCCGAGGAAGCCTACTCCGCCGCCCGTTTCTGCGAGGACGCGCGCCGCCTGATGGGCGAGATCACCGCCCGTGGCCGCATCCCGCTGCTGGTCGGCGGCACCATGCTGTATTACAAGGCGCTGCGCGAAGGCCTGTCGGACCTGCCTGAGGCCGACGCCGGACTGCGCCGGGAGATCGAGGACGCCGCCGCCCGCGACGGCTGGCCGGCGCTGCACGCCGAGCTGGCCCGGCTGGACCCGGACGCCGCCGCCCGCCTCGAACCCAACGACGCCCAGCGTATCCAGCGCGCGCTGGAGATCGTCCGCCTCACCGGCCAGCCGCTGGCCGCCAGCTACGCCCGCCGGGAAGAGCAGACCGACAGCCACCGCTACATCCCGCTCGCATTGACGCCCAGCGACCGGGCCGTGCTGCACGCCCGCATCGCGCGCCGCTTCGACACCATGCTGCTGGCCGGCTTCGTCGATGAAGTCGTCGCGCTGCGCAAGCACTACCGGCTGGACCCCGGCCTGCCGTCGATGCGCTGCGTCGGCTACCGCCAGGCGCTGGAATATCTCGACGGCTACATCGACCTGCCGACGATGCGCGACAAGGGCATCTTCGCCACCCGCCAGCTCGCCAAGCGGCAGATCACCTGGCAGCGCAACTTCCGCGAGAACTGGGGCGACCTGGTGGAAATCGACTGTCTCGCCGACGACCTGGAAAGACAGGTCTGCGCGCTGGTCGAACAGGCCTTGTGAGCGCCGCCCGAATGCACGGATACTAGGGCCATCGACGCTCCGGGAGTCCCGCCATGCCCTTTCTGCATATCCGTTCCCGAGCCTTCCAGGATGGGCGGGACACCGGACCGCTGCTCGACGCGATCCGCCTCGAACTGGCCCACGCCGCCAGCCTGGCTCCGGAGCAGGTCTCGGTAAGCTGGACCTTCCTGGCCGAACAGCATCCGGCCGTTGCCGGCCTGGCGATGGCCCTGATGTCCGCTAACGCCAGGCCCGTGCTGGCCGAACTGCGGGTCACCGAGGACGGCATGGGCACGATCCTTCCGGAAGACCTGCTGAAGGCAGCTGTCGCAGGCATCGCACGCCATGCGGGAATCCCCGAGGAACAGATCTTCGTGGCCTATCGCCCCGCGACCGCGGACAACGACACTGAATTCGATACCCGATCGATAGACCGCTGGTAAGCTGCGCCGTCCTTTCGAGTGGATTCCGCCGATGCGTAGAACCCTGCAGCCCGCCTATGCCCTGATGGCCCTTGCCGCAGCCCTGGCCTGCGCAACCGCCCGCGCCGAGCGCGGGCCCGACACCCCCGATGACAGCCCGTCCGGCACCTCGCCCAGCGAGGAGATCGTGATGCCGGCGGCCCCGGAACTCGCCGGCCCGACGGCCCAGGCCATCGTCCCGGCACAGGCGACGTGGGTCGAGCCGCCAAACCTGCCGGGGCTGCGCGCCGCCTGGCTGATCGGCACCGAGACGGACCCCGGCCCCTACGCGCTGCGCCTGCGCCTGGCCCAAGGCGGACGCATCGGCGTGCATGTGCATCCGGACGACCGGATCACGACAGTACTGTCCGGCACCCTGTATGTGGGTTTCGGCACCATCTTCGACGAAACGCGGGTCCAGCCCGTCCCGGCCGGCGCGGTCTACCTGGCCCCCGCCGACCAGCCCCACTACGTGTGGGCGCGGGACGGCGACGTGGAATACCAGGAAAGCGGCTTCGCCCCGACCGCGACGAACTTCGACGTGCGCTGATCACCCGGGCCTCGCGGCTCAGCCCCGTGGGGGCGAATTCATTCGCCCTCAGCCGGCTCGACAGAGTCCGCGGGCGAATGAATTCGCCCCTACAGGCTTCCCCCCCACAGGCACCTCCCCACAAGCCCCCCCAACAGGAAGCCTCCTCAGCCCCCCCCCGCTGGAAGCCTCCTCAGGAAGCCCCGACAAGCCCCCACCGGGACTTGGCTCAGGCCGACACGGCAATACTGCTGGCGCTGCTGCCGTCCGAGGTGGCGCTGTTGGCGCCGTAAGTTCGCATCAGCTCCATCAGCCGGTGCATCAAGGCTGCATCGCTGTTGTTCGCGGAGCTCACTCCCGAGGTGGTAGAGGCAGTGGAGGCCGTGGTGCTGGAGGCCGTTGACGAGGTCGAACTCTGCGACTGCTCGTACGCCATCGCTTCCTGCCGCGTCACCTTGCCGTCGCCGTCGGCATCAGCCTTGTC
Organism: Pseudomonadota bacterium; assembly: GCA_018241665.1. GTDB lineage: Bacteria > Pseudomonadota > Gammaproteobacteria > Burkholderiales > Rhodocyclaceae > Zoogloea. The sequence continues at coordinate 66,127 of JAFEDK010000016.1, read as the reverse complement.
GAAGTTATTGACGACATCCGAGATCAGGCTGGAGCGCTTGCTGTCCGTCGAGCCGATTTCCTGCAGCTGGTTGGTGAGCTGGTCCTTGGTGAAGCCGCTATCGTTCTGGCCATCACCGTTGCCATGCCCGTGCGGCGGCGGCATGCCGCCGGCCCCCTGCATACGGCTGCTGAAGGCCTGGCTGTCGAGGGCCTCGGCGAGTTGCTGCATGCCGCTCGAAAACTCGCTCTCCGTCACCTGCCCGTTGCCGTCGCTGTCCAACGCAGAAAAGAGCTGGCTGGCATCCGACGAGGCCTCGCTGGACGAGGACGCATTCGTCGTCGTGGCGGACGATGAGGACGAATAGACCTGGCTGAAGGCCGATTCCAGGTCGCTCTCCTGGATGTAGCCCTGTCCCTTGGTGTCGAGTTTGGAGAACAGTTTGCTCGCCAGCTCGGTCGGGTCGGGACGCGCCCGTGTCGTGTATGCCGAAACGGCACTGTAGTTACTGCCTATGCTGCTGACCATGGTGCATTCCTTTCCGTAAGTGCGCAGGAGGCGCTTGCACCTCCTCGGCCACTGCCCGCACGAACCGCGAACCTGGCCCTGATGCTTAGCAACTTAACGGCCGGAAAGCCCCTGGCTTGGCGGCGCAACGGGTTAAGACGGGTAAAGTTGGGTTAAGCCACGGGCCCGGAAATAGCCCCGTCAGGCAACTCGAACAACGGATTGCCAGCAGCCCCCGCCCCGGCTGCCGGATGGCGGAAAAAAATGCCGGCCGAATCCACCAGCCGACAGGCAAAGGACCACAGATCCCGCCGCCTTTTCTGCCCGTTTTGGGGAAAGCGTCGCCCTGGCGGCAAAACCGGCCACCGGACCGGCAAACTGGCGCTCGGCTCAGTAGTGCCCTCGCCCCTCGTCGCCCCGTTCAGGGTAGGGGTAGAGCATGTTGAAGGCCTCGCTGCGGCCGTCCGGCTGCACCAGGCGCACGTGCTCGCGGCGGAACTCCCGGGCCTGCCGGAGGCCACAGGCGTGGGCGATCATGTCGATCTCCCGGTTCATGTTGCGGGCGTAGTTGGCGACCCGCAGGTATTTCTCCTCCACCACCAGCCCGCGCTGCAGCTTGACGTTGTGCGTGGTGATGCCGGTCGGGCAGGTGTTCTGGTGGCAGCGCATGGCCTGCACGCAGCCCAACGAGAACATGAAGCCCCGCGCGGTGTTCACGAAATCCGCCCCACAGGCCAGCGCCCAGGCGGCCCGCGCCGAGGTGACCAGCTTGCCGGAAGCAATCACGCGGACGCGCTCGCGCAGGTCGAACTCGATCAGGGTATCCACTACCCGCGGCAGCGCCTCGTCGATGGACAAGGCCATGTGGTCAGCCAAGGCCTGGGGCGCCGCCCCCGAACCGCCCTCCCCGCCATCCACGGTGATGAAGTCCGGCGCGTCCTGCAACCCGCGCCGCATGATGGCCTCGCACAGCTCGTGCATGAAGCGCCGCCCACCGATGGCCGTCTTGATGCCGGTCGGCTTGCCGGTCACCTGGCGCACGCGCACGACCATGTCCAGCAACTCATTGACGTTGGCCACGTCCCGGTGGCGGTTGGGGCTGATCGAATCCACGCCCACCGGAATGCCGCGGATCGCCGCGATCTCCGGTGTGACCTTGGCGGCCGGCAGCACGCCGCCCTTGCCCGGCTTGGCGCCCTGGGACAACTTGATCTCGAAGGCCCGCACCGTCTCGTGGGCGGCCAGCTCACGCAGGCGTTCGTCGGACAGGTGGCCGTCCGCATCGCGCACCCCGTACTTGGCGGTGCCGATCTGCATGATGATGTCCGCCCCGCCCTCCAGGTGGGCCGGCGCCAGCCCGCCCTCGCCGGTGTCGATCCAGCAGCCGGCCTCCGCCGCGCCCCGCGACAGGGCCTGCACCGCCGGCTTCGACAGCGCGCCATAGCTCATGCCGCTGATATTGACGATGGAGCGCGCGACGAAGGGCTTGGCCGCGTAGCCTTCCCCGATGCTCAGTGGCGCGGTGGGTTCCTGCTCGTCCTCCAGCACCGGGAAACCGGCATTCACGAAGATCAGCGCCCCCGGGTGGCGCATGTCGTAGGTGGAGCCGAAACCGATCACCCCGCCCTCGTCCTTGGCGAGGCGATACACCCAGCCGCGGGTAGCCCGGTTGAAGGGCATCTCCTCCCGGTCGCCGAGGAAGAAGTACTGGCGGAAATATTCGCCGAGCTGCTCGAAGAAATAGCGCAGATGCCCGATCAGCGGATAGTTGCGCAGGATCGCGTGCTTCTTCTGGGTAATGTCCTGCACATACCAGTAGGTCGTGGCGCCCACCAGCACCAACGCGATCAACACCCCCAGGCTGACCTCCAGCACCCCCATCATCGTGCCCATGACGCGCTCCCCCCAAGTGTTAGAATTCGGGCCGATACATCTTAGGTGAACCCCGATGGAATTTGCAGAACAGCTTCGCGTTGAAGTCCAGCGCTCCGTGGCGGCCTCCCTGGCCGAAGACATCGGCACCGGCGACCTCACCGCCCGCCTCATCCCGACCAACCGTACCGCCCGCGGCCGCGTGATCACCCGCGAAGACGCCGTGCTGTGCGGCACCGCGTGGTTCGACGCCGCCTTCACCACGCTCGAGCCGGACGCCTCGGTGATCTGGCACGCCCGCGACGGCGAGCGCATCAAGCCCGGCCAGCTGCTGTGCGAGGTGGATGCCAGCGCCCGCGCGCTGCTCACCGCCGAGCGCACCGCGCTGAACTTCGTTCAGCTGCTGTCCGGCACCGCGACGCTCACATCCACCTTCGTGCAGGCCGTCGCCGGCACCCAGGCCAAGATCGTCGACACCCGCAAGACCCTGCCCGGCCTGCGCCTGGCGCAGAAGTACGCGGTCACGGTCGGCGGCGGCACCAATCATCGTGTCGGCCTCTACGACGGCATCCTGATCAAGGAAAACCACATCATCGCCGCCGGCAGCATCAAGGCGGTGATCGAGCAGGCCCGCGCCATCGCCCCGTCCAACGTGTTCATCGAAGTCGAAGTCGAGAACCTGGTCCAGCTCGAGGAAGCCCTCACCGCCGGCGCCAAGATGATCCTCCTCGACAACATGACGCTCGACGAGATGCGCGACGCGGTCGGCATCAACAAGGGCCGCGCCGAACTGGAAGCCTCCGGCGGCGTGAACCTCGAGCGCGTGCGCGCCATCGCCGAAACCGGCGTGGACCGCATCTCCATCGGCAGCCTGACCAAGGACGTACGCGCCATCGACCTGTCCCTGCGCCACGTCGAAGAGTAAGCGGCCCTCCGAAGCGTCAACCCACTGTGGGGGCGAATTCATTCGCCCACCGACGCCGAGCAATGGAACCCGCCACTCAAGCGACCGGGGGTGAATGAATTCACCCCCGCATCATTGGCCCCCTATTTCACGTCGTTCACGCCAGGACCCATCCGCCGACCATGAATATCGAATTCGACGGCCCGATCTCCACCGCCAACGCCAAGACCCTGGGCCAGGTCATCGAAGCGCTGCTGGAGCGCATCCAGGACCGGGACGAGGACCTCGACCTGTCCAGCCTGTCGCGCATCCGCGTCACCGACGACCTGCCCGCCGCCGAACAACGCTTCGGCGCAACGCCGGTGGCCGACGAGCACCTGTCGCGCATCGTCGCTGATGAAGGCAAGCTGGCCCTGCTCTTCGACGGCGGCAAGCTGTGGCAGATCCTGTCCGGCGACGGCGCCGAGATCGCGCGGCTGATCCATCACCTGCACAAGGAATGCTGGCGCGTGCACGACGCCCTGACGACACCGGCGGCGGCCACGTCCGAAGCCCCGCTGGCCAAGGCGCTGGCCCCCATCGTCACGGCGATGTGGCAGGAATACCGCATCAACCGGCGTAGCGCCTGGTCGGTGCCGGCCGACTCCGACCTGCTGCTGAACCACCTGGCTGCCCTGTTGCAGGCCCTGCCGGACGGCATGCAGGAAGAGATCACGCTGTACTTCGCCGACCAGGACCTGGACGGCCTGTTCTCCAAGAGCCTCGGCCGCATCGCCCATCTGATGCAGGCGGTGGCCCACGTGCAGGGCTACCTGGACGGCCTCGGCCAGCCGCTGTCCGCCATCAGCGCCGACATGCACGAGCTGGTGTCCAAATCCTTCCTGTCGCCGATCTGGACCGCCGCCGCCCAGCACCTGGCAGCCGGCCACGCCATCGGCCCCGGCGAACTGGCCGACATTCCGCTGCGCCGCGACGTGCAGGCCGCCTTTGCCAGCTTCGGCCTGCAAATCCGTGAGAGCGACGACGGCAGCGACGTGTGGGTGGACGTGCAGCCGCTGACCAAGCCGGAAACCCTGCACTGAGGCACCGGGCCGCCGCCGGCCCGGCCCTTGGCTTTTTTCCTCCCGTGGGGGCGAATTCATTCGCCCGCGGACAGCATCCAACCGGCTGAGGGCGAATGAATTCGCCCTCACGGAGTTTCGGCCCGCAGAGCCTCCTCCCACGAGGCTCGCCCGCATCCTTCACGCACGCCCCCCGTATCGGGCAGCGCGCCGGGCTCAGGCCAGGTCCGCGAAGCAGGCCCGCTGGCGGCCGCCGCTCTTGGCCCGGTACATGGCCTTGTCGGCGACGGCGATGAGTTCGGTGGCGCCGGTCGCATCGTAGGGATAGCGGGATACGCCGATGCTGCCGCCGGAAAGCAGGGCTTCGCCCATGTGCATGACGGGCTGGGCCAGGGCATCCAGTGCCTTACCGGCGATCTGGGCGATGGCCTCGGGATCGTCGGCGCCATCCAGCAGGATGATGAACTCGTCTCCCCCCAGGCGCGCAACGGTATCACTGGCCCGCACCAGTTGCTGCAGGCGCACCGCGGCAGCGCACAGCACCGCATCGCCAGCCGCGTGCCCCAGGCTGTCGTTGATGGTCTTGAAGTTGTCCAGGTCGATGAACAGCAGGGCCAGCTGCCCATTGTTGCGTCGCGCATGGGCCAGGGCCTGGTCGAGCCGGTCGAGGAACAACCGCCGGTTCGGCAGCCCGGTCAGGCTGTCATGGCTGGCCAGGCGGTCGAGGGCCCGCTGCTTGTCCTCCAGGCTGTCGAACTGGGCGCGGATCTGCTGCTGCATGTCCTCGATGGTGCGCGCCAGCACGCCGATCTCGTCCCGCCGCCGGCTCGGCAGACGCTGCCCGGCCGCCCCCGGCACAAAGCCCCGCACTGCCTCCACGATCTGGTTGAGCGGACGGGTCAGCGCCCGCGCCAGCAGGAAGGCCAGCAGCACGGCCAACGCGCTGAAGCCCAGCACGATGCGCAGGGTCGCCGCCCCGAGGCGCTCACTCTGCTCCACCACCGCCGCGAGGGGCTGGGACAGGCCGAGGATGAAATCGTCCTCACTGTGCAGCGTCGTGAAGTGCTGGCGCATGAAGGCGGCCACGACGGCCTCCTGCCCCGCCGGCCGTGATGTCGTCACCAGCTGTCCGGACGCTGCCGCCCCCTCTGCCAGCAGCGGCTCGGCAGCGGGAAACTGATCCTGCACACGGGCCAGCTGCCCGCGGTCGAAGGCGAAGGCCTGGTACGGATCGGGATGGATCAGGAAATCGCCGTCTCCATTGGCCAGATAGAGCTGCTGGCCGGCGGGCAGATCGGCGGCCAACTGGGCGAACAGGCCGTTCAGATCGACATTGATCACCACCAGCCCGAGTGCCGGGCCGTCAGGCGTCTCGCGCACCGGGGCCGCTACCTGCAAGGACGGTTTGTCCTGCCCGGCGTGGGCGCCAACCTCATGGTTGATGCCGGCCCGGGAGATGAACACCGCGCCGGGCGGCAGGCGCAGCGTCTCGAAGACATAGGGGTAATGGCCCTTTTCCTGCAGTTCGCCCTCCTCGACACGGACCACCTCATCAGCATCCCGGTCCACACGGATGCGCTCGACGCCGTGGTCGGCCGCATCGATCAGACGCATCTGGAAGTACTCGGGATGGGTCTCCAGCATGCGCTGGAAAAGCAGCGCGGCGTTCTTCTCGCTGCCCGCCTGCAGCGCCGGGTCGTCGCGCCGCAACAGGCGTACCGCCTGGGGGTGGCCGGCAATCAGGCGCACATCCCGGGCGGTGTTTTCGAGCCCGACCGCCAGCTGGCGCACCAGCACCCGCGTGGAGGTGAGCAGGCGCTCCTCCGCCGCCGCCACCAGCATGGCGCGGCTTTCGGCATAGCCGTAATAGCCGGTCAGCCCCGCCGCCAGCACGCCGACGATGGCCAGCGCGAGGCCCAGGCGGACGGCGATGCCCATCTTCATGGCGCCAGCACCCGCGTGGCCCGGTCGCCCGAGTGGATACGCCCCCACAGGCGCTCCCGCCGCGCGGCGTCCTCGACCTCGGCAAGCCAGACGATATGGTCGGCCGGACCGCCCGCATCCGACTCGACCAGGGTATTGGCCAGTCCCTGGCGGCGGACCAGCAGGCCGCTGGCCGTATCGCCGAGCAGGTGGTCTATCCACGCATGCGCCAGCGCGACATCCCGCGCGCCGCGGGTGATCGCCCAGCAATCCAGCCAGGCCAGCGCGCCTTCGCGGGGAATCACGTAACCCACGTCGGCACCGGCAGCCCTCAGCATGTGCAGTTGCTGCAATCCGTAGTTGGCGAACATCAGCGCGGAGCGGTGGCGCAAGAACAGGCGTACCGACTCCTCCGGACGGGTGTAGAAGCCCAGCACGTTGCGACGCAGCTCGATGAGCCGGTCCACCGCCTGCGCCCACTCTCCGCCCTGCAGGCGAAACGGCGATGCCACACCGAGGCTCTGGGCGGCCAGCGAGAAACTGTGGGCGCCGCCGCCATAGGCCAGCACACGGCCCCGGTAACGGGGGTCCCACAGGGAGGAAATGGAGGTCGGCGCCGCGGCGAACTGCCGGCGATCGTAGATCAGCCCCATCGTGGAATAGGTGTAGGGAATCGCGTAGGCCTCGGCCCGGCCCTTGCGGACATGGACCAGCCCCGGAATCTCATTCAGCTGGCGGAAACGCGGCAGCTGGCGACGGGTGCCGGCGATCCGCGCCGGATCGACCGGCTGGACCAGGCCTGTTGCGATATAGCGCTGCAACTCGGCAGTATTGACGGCCATGACGTCGAAGTCGCGCCCGCCGTTGGCGCTGACCTTCTGCCACAGGCTTTCGTCGGAATCGACGATGCTCAGCTCGACCCGTGCGCCGCTCACGCGCTCAAAGCTCCGGACCACCTCCTCATCCGCATAGCCGGGCCAGGCGAGCACCCGCAGCACGCCGGACGCGTGGACGCACCCCGCGAAAAGGCCGAACAGGATGCCGGCCGCCAGCACGAGCGCCGGCACCGGACGAAAGGAGAAACCACCCAAGCTCATGCCAGGATGATACGCGTGGAGTCCCCCAGCCCTGTGGCACTCCGTCACTTCAATCCAGTGCGAGAACGCCCAGTTCGGGTACTTGCGGGCTCAGCTCACAGCAACGGACGCAACTTTTCCAGCACCCTCGACAGTTCGCGCTCCAGGCCTGCGTGCGCCGCCCGCGCCACCGCCGCTGCATCCTCGCCCCGCGCCTTCAGCGGCGCCTCGACCGCGAAGGCGGCCTGCTGGATGCACCCGAGGCCAAGGCTGGCCGCACTGCCCTTGAGGGAGTGGGCGGCCCGCTGGGCACCTTCCAGGTCGCCCGCGTCCAGGGCGGCGCGAATCCGCGCCGACTCGTCCTGATGGGTATCGACGAACATTGCCAGCAGGCGCCGGTAGGTGGCGAACTTGCCACGCACCAGGCTCAGCCCGAAGGCCAGGTCCACACCGTCGATGCCCGCCAGCTGTTCGCGCAGCGCCTGCTCCTGGCCCGCCATCAGCGCCGCATCCTCGCGTTCGCCCTCGCTTCCGGCAGGCACCGCCGGAAGCGGCGGCATCCAGTGGATCAGCGTGGCGAACAGGTTGTCCGGATCCACCGGCTTGGCGACATGGTCGTTCATGCCCGCCTCCAGACAGGCGCGCCGGTCCTCGTCGAAGGCGTTGGCGGTCATCGCCAGGATCGGCAGGGACTGGCACTGGGGCAGCTGGCGCAACGCCCGGGTGGCTTCCAGCCCGTCCATGTGCGGCATCTGGACGTCCATCAGGACCAGGTCGTAGGCCGTGGTGGACGCCTTTTGCAGCGCCTCCAGGCCATCGCTGGCCAGATCCACGCGAAGACCGGTCTCCTCGAGCAGGGCGAGGGCCACCTCCTGGTTGACCGGGTTGTCCTCGGCCAGCAGGATATAACGGCCGCGCAGCGGCGACAGGTCGATGGCCGCCTGCCCGGCGGGATGCACCGGTTCCGCGCCGGAGAACACCTCGACGATGGTGTCGTGCAGCATCGACGGCGTGACCGGCTTGCTGAGCTGGGCCTGGATACCCATGGTGTGTAGCTGTTCGGTGGTCCACTCGCTGCTGTAGGCGGTGGCGAGAATGATCCTCGCGTCGCAGCCGAGGGCCTGAATCCGGCGGCTGGTCTCGATGCCGTCCATGCCGGGCATCGCCCAGTCCATCAGGATCAGGTTGAAGGGACTGCCGCCGAGCAGCGCCTCACGGGCCAGCGACACGGCGTGCTCGCCGCAATCCGCGGTCGCCACCCGCGCCGAGAAGGCATTGAGCATGTCCTCCAGCGCGGTGCGGGCGTCGGCGTTGTCGTCCACCACCAGCACGTGCAGGTTCCCGTCCAGCCTCATGTGGCCGCGTGGAACGGGCGCACTGGTCGCGCGCTGCAGCGGCAGCTCGAACCAGAAGGTGCTGCCCTTGCCGAGCTCGCTGTCCACGCCAACCCGGCCCCCCATCAGCTCGACCAGGCGCTTGCTGATCGCCAGCCCGAGGCCGGTGCCGCCAAACTTGCGGGTGGTCGACGCATCGGCCTGGACAAAGGCCTGGAACAGGCGGTTGCGCTGCTCCTCGTTGAGGCCGATGCCGGTGTCGCTGACCTCGAAACGCACCGTTACCGTCCCGGTCCCCTCCTCGAGCAGGCGTGCCCGGAAGATCACGCAGCCGGCATCGGTGAACTTGACCGCATTGCTGGCGAAATTGACGAGGATCTGCCCGAGGTGCATCTGGTCGCCATGCAGCATCACCGGGATGGCCGGGTCGATACGGTTGATGACTTCCAGCCCCTTCTCGGCAGCCCGGTCGCAGATCAGGTCGTTGAGGTTGCGGAAGACCCGGTCCAGCTCGAAATCCGCACTCTCGATGGTCAGCTTGCCGGCCTCGATCTTCGAGAAGTCGAGGATGTCGTTGATGATCCCCAGCAGGTGGCGTGCTGCCTGGGAGATCTTGTCGAGCTGCTCGATCTGGCGGGAATCCACCGCCGCGCGGCGGATCAGGTGGGTCAGGCCGACGATGGCGTTCATCGGCGTGCGGATCTCGTGGCTCATGTTGGCGAGGAAGCTGCTCTTGAAACGGCTGGCCTCCTCGGCCGTCTCCTTGGCCACCGCCAGTTCGCGGGTGCGCTGCTCCACCAGGTCTTCCAGGTGGAGCTGGATGTCGCGCAGTTCGTGAGTACGCTGGTCGAACATCTCGGCCAGCTCCTCCAGCTCGTCATGGGTGCCCAGCGGCGCACAGTGACGTTCCGGGCTGCCGTCGGCAGCCGCCACCCGCTGCCTCAGCAGCACGATGGGGCGGGATACCGAGAAGCCGATCCAGTAGGCGATGGCGATCGCCACCAGGGTCAGGATCAGGCCGAGCAGCGCCACGTCACCGATCGCGCGGACCGCCGGCTCCAGATAGTGCTGGCGCGGAGCCGACACCTCGAGCTGCAGCCCAAGACCGTCGAGGAAGCTCCTGCTGTTGTCACTGACGGCCTGGCGGGCGATCAGCAGGTCGGAGGCATCGGCAGCGGGGCGTGCAAACAGGGTCCGGTCGGCCACCAGCAAGCGGTGGCCGAGCAGCGCATCGGCGGGCAGCACCCGCCGCGCCACGGCCCCCAGGTCGTAGGCCACCACCAGCACGCCCTGAGTGGTGCTGTAGTAGGTCACCGGCACGAAGACGACCCAGTGGCCGCGACTGCGGTCGATCAGGTAGCTGACCACGCCGTTGGCCAAGGTGCTGCGCAGCTCGGTCGAATCGCCGTAGGTGGGCAGGTTTTCCAGGGTCGAATAGACCGGCTTGCCGTCGTAGCCGAGCAGCGCGACGGCGAACACGTCCCGTCCTTCGCGGAAGTTCTTGATCAGGTCCGGCAGGTAGGTCTCGCGGCCCTGCGCATCGTTGAGGCCATTGACCACCAGCGGGTTGCGCACCAGCACATTCGCGCTCTCGAGCAGGTACTCGAAGCGTTGCTGCAGCAGCCGGGCATCCTGGCGGGCCCGCTCCTCCAGTTCGTGGGTCAGGTTGGTGGTGATCGCCGAATGCAGGCGAAAACCCACCGTGGTCGCCACGGTGACCATCGACAGGGCAACGAACAAGCCGAAGACCCAGGTGATCCGCCGCCGGACACTGCGGGTGATGAAAGCCAGCTTCATTCTGCAATCACGATCCGGCCGCGGGCGTCGAAACGCGCCAGGCGCAGTTGTCCGCGCTCAAGCGCATCGTGACGATCCGCGGTGAAAGGCGGGTTGTAATCACGCAGCACGCCCGGGTAGGCCCCCAGCGCTTCCAGCGCGCCGCGCACCGCCGCGTGATCGTCGGGCCGCACCTGGCGGGCCGCCCGGGCCAGCATGTGGGTCAGCTCGTAGGCATGCACGGTGGCGATCAGCGACGGCACCATCTCGTCCCGGCCGAGGCCATAGCGTTCCCGGTAACGCAGGAGGAACTTCCGGAAGCGCGGGTGCGTCGCCGCATCATCCATCAGGATGGACTGCACGAAACGCAGGTCCACGCGCTGCAGGGCCGCCTGGGTGGTCTGCCAGAAGTTGCCGCTGGTCAGCCCCACGTGGGCGAATACCGGCAACGGCTTGTCCTGGCGTGCCAGCATCTGCACAATCTTCTGGCTTTCGACGGCATTGGCCACCAGCACCAGTGCCGCGGCATTGCCGCCGCCGATGGCGCGCAGCTTGGCTTCAGTGCCGGCATCGCCGACGTTGAACCACTCGATCTCGACCCGGCCGGCCGGCAAGCGCTCAATGACCGGCCTGAGCACCTCGTCATTGCTGCGCCCCCAGGCGGAGCGCTCGAGCAGCACGACAACCCGTCCGCCGCCACGCAACGCGCGCTCCAGCAGGAACGGTGCTGCCAGCGTGTCACTGACCGACACCCGGAAGGTGTAGTTCGGCCGATGGCCATGCTCGACCAGGCCACGCCCGGTTCCCCACGGGATCAGGAAGGGGATCTGCAAACGATGGATGTCATCCAGCTCGTCGGCGATCACCGCCGTCTGGACGCCCCCGACCACCCCCAGCATGGACGGCATCGCAGCGAAGCGCTCGAGGTTCTTGCGCCCGACCAGGGAATTGGTGGCGTGATCGAGCCCGATCACCCGCAGCGGCACGCCCCGGACGCCCCCGTCGGCGTTGATCTCCTCCGCGGCCAGCTGAACGCCCCGGTAAATGGCGCCGCCGCCCTGCGCACTACGCATCGAGAAATCCGCATCGACACCCAGCACCAGCGCCGCCGGCCGGCGGCCAGGGTTGGCGGCCTGGGCCGCCTCCTCCCGCTGATAGCGCAGCTCCTCGGTCTTCACCAGCAGGTCGTAGCCGACCTCGAAGCCGAACTTGTCGGCGATCGGCGCCAGGGCCTTGCGGAAAGCCCCGCGCTCGTCCGACGTCAGGGTATGGATCTCCACCCCGGCAGCGCGGACGGTTTCGATGAACTGCGTCTCGCGACGGAAGGTCTCCTGGCGCTCCCACACGGTGAGTTCCTGGGCGCTACGCAGGATGACTTCGCGCAGCTCGGGAGACAAGGACTCGAAGACCGCCTTGCTGACCGAGAACACATAGGCCAAGTAGGCATGGTTGCTGACGGTCAGGTGCTTCTGCACCTCGTGGAAACGCATCCCGACGATGGCCACCAGCGGGTTTTCCTCGCCATCCACCGCGCCATCGGCCAGTGCCTTGTAGGTCGCGTGGAAATCGATCGGAATGGCCTGCGCGCCAAGCACCTCGAACTGGTCGGCGATGATCCGGCTCTTCATCGTGCGGATGCGCAGCTTCGCAAAATCTTCCGGACGGCGGATCGGCGTATTGGCGGTGAACTGCTTGAAGCCGTTCTCCCAGAAGGCCAGGCCGACCAGGTCGATCCCGTTGAGCTTGGACAGCAGCATGCGGCCCGGCTCACCGTCGAGCATCGCGTAGAGTTCTTCACGGCTGGTGAAATAGAACGGCAGGTCGGCGTACTGCATCGCGGGGATCGCCGAGCTGAGCTTGGCAGTAGGCGTCAGCACCAGATCGAGCTTGCCGCTGCGCGCCATCTCGAGCATCTGGTCATCGCTGCCCAGCTGCTGGTCGGGGAATACCGTAACCTTCAGCCGGCCCTTGCTCTGCTCACCGACCCGCTCGGCGAAACGCACGGCCGCCGCGTGCAGCGCGCTACCGGCGGCAATGTTCAATCCGAGGCGCAGCTCGCGCACGTCGCTGGCCGCGGCCCTGGCGGCGCCCCCCGCCACACCGCCGGAAGCCTCCGGCCGCTCCCCGCGCTGGCTGGACCACAGCACCAGCAACACACCGACCACCACGAAAACCACCAGCGAAAGCGCACGAATCGCGTGTTTGCTCATTTGTTTTTCTATTCAGGCTGGATGGCTAATCATATACCGATAGAAACCCCTTGTAGCGGCGTGGTTTTGACTCGGGAGGACGAATCCCACACGGGCCGTGAATCCGCTCTTGCGGACAGTGACGGAACAAGGAAATGACGGGACGGAAGCCCCACGCTCAATAATGCGGTGGAATCTCGTCGCGCAGATCGCGGGCCTCCGCGGTCGGCGTGGCGGACTGCATCTGCTGGTAGAGCAAGCGGATCTGGCGCTGCAGCGCATCGATCTGCTCCTGCTGGCGGTGGACAGTCATGTTGAGCGTGTCCACCAGGTCTTCGGTGAGGGCGAGCTTGATCTCGATCTCGGTCAGTCGGGATTCCATGGCGTCCCCTTCGGCGGGCTGTGGTCGGACGCGGATTGTCCCCGAAGATCATGCCGAGCGTCGAGATGCCTTGCGCTGCTGGTCTTTCCAGAGATCCTTTGCCTCCTCGCACAGCTTCGACTCCTCGTTCGGCTTCCGCCCGGAGAGCGGGATCAGGCGCCCGAAGACCGTCAGATCACATTCGAAAGGCAGGCTGTCGTCGCTGGCTGTCTGGACCTTGGCCTGGTGCTTGAGCGCCAGCAGGTCGATGACGATCTGATCGGCGATAGCGCTGAAACTGTCCGCCGCAGCCGGCAGCCCCCTGTCTTTCCCTTTTTCTTTCTTGGCTTGCACGTAATCCCACATCCCCTGAGACTGGCCGAGGCGCAGGGCTTCACCCAGATGCTTGATGCGCGCCTCCGGGTTTTCCTTCCAGAGGAGGTCAGCCAATACCTTGTGGGCCGCAAAGCTCAAGGCCTGCTGCCTGGGAGACAAATCATCTTGTGCAGCAGACTCCCGCAAGACCTGCTCCGCCGCCATCCGGCGCAGGCGCCCCCGTTCTTCGCCGAATGCCCACCCACAGGAGAACAGACATTCTTCACTGGCAGCCAACTCGCCTTTCTCGACGCGGGCCTTGAGCTTCTGGCGCTCGACACTGTCCTTGTGGCTATCCAGCGCTTCTCCAATCTTGTGGTAGGCGCCGCTGACCAGCACGGCAGGCACGATCACGGGAGCGGTGACGACGATCAAGGCAGCCACGCTCACGTTGCACATGAGTGAATCGCTGGGCGAAAAAATGGAAAGGCAGTTCGGACCACAGCCGCCCAAAGCCGTACAAAGAGGAACAAGCACAGTGACAAGCCGGGCACGCAGGAAAGCGTTTTTCACATTGGGGTTCAGCATGAAATAAATACCATACGGATATTCCAAAATCATACCCGAACCACCCAATGCTTAATACATAAAACCTGCCCCTCTCAAACTGCCTCGGCCAGCACCATCAGATTCCTCGGCGTCAAACTGCGCTCGCAGAAGGTACCGACCTCCACCCGGAAACCGGCCTCCTCGAAACCACGCGCCAGATCCATCACCAGCCACATCTCCAGCGGGCGACGGAAGGCATGGCGGACCAGTTCCAGGCGGCGGACTTCGCCGCGGCGCCGTTCGCCGACCGCCAGCCAGTGCCCCCAATCCACCTCCGCTGGCAGGCGGACGCCCTGGCGGCGCGCGACCGCCTCCCCGTAGGTCGGAAAATCGCCCGACAGCAGCTGCGACGGCATCGGCGGAAACGGCCGGATGGCCTCCCCTTCGAGTGCATTGCGCAGCGCGATGAAGCCCAGCTTCCAGGCCTGATCGCGGGCCAGGCGCTGGCGTTGGCGCTGGGGCGCCGTCACGGTCTCGGTCACCGCAAGGCGCAGCGCACGCCCGTCGAGCGGCAGCGAGGCTTCGCGACTGACCGGTCGGTAGCCGTCCTGGGCACCACGGTAATAACAGCACGGCGCGATCCGGTAGGCATGGGCACCGTCGCCCCCCGCGCTCCGCACGAGGGAGCGGTGGAGTTCCCCGCAGGCATGCAGGGCCAGCACCTCGCGGCCGCGCACGTGGGTCCGCGACGACGCTTCGAGCGCATCGGCGCACAGCACCTGCTGCGCCACACCGACGCGGGCGGCCAGCCGCCCGGCGTCCTCGCACAGGTCCGGGTCGATCTCCAGCGAACTCACCGGCTGGCCGTCGCTGATGGCCAGCCGTCGGCCGAGGTGGCCCTTGCCGGCGCACCACTCCAGCAGCGGTGCCGCCACCGCTGGCCCATGGCTGGCAAAGGCCTCGATCTGGGCCCGCTTGCGGCCGGGAATGAACCAGTCGAAATGCGCCCCGCTCGGCGCCAGGCTGCGAGCAGGCAGCGGCGCCACATCGCTGAGTTGCCCCAGCTCGCCGGCAAACGGCAGATAGGTGGCCAGCCAGTCGCGGCAAGCCTCGGGCGACGCGACCAGGGCCTCGAGCTCGGCATCCTCCAGCCCAAGCACCGCCTCCGCCAGCGCCGGCCACTCTTCGCACCAGGCCGGGCGATGCACATAGAATGGGGGCGGCAGCCAGAACGCCTGGTTGTCCTGCAGCAAGGACTGAAGCGCCAGGAAGCGCGCACGATGATTCATGATTCCGTTTTACAACCCTGCCCCGCAAACCAGGAGGACAACGCAGCATGGCCGCATCCCTGCCCGACTCCGAAGCCGTACTCGATTTCTGGTTCAAAGAAAGCACGCCCAAGCAATGGTTTGCCCGCTCGGACGAATTCGACCGCCTCATCGCCGCCCGTTTCGGGGCGGTATACGCGGCAGCGGCCAGCGGCGAACTTCACGCCTGGCGCTCCACCGCCGATGGCCGGCTGGCCGAGATCATCGTGCTCGACCAGTTTTCCCGCAACCTCTTCCGCGGCGACCCGCGCGCCTTCGCCTGCGACGGCATGGCCCTGGTGCTGGCCCAGGACGCCGTAGCCGCCGGCGCCGACCTTGAACTGCCGGTCGCCCGGCGGGCCTTCCTGTACATGCCCTACATGCACAGCGAATCGGCGCTGATCCATACCCACGCCGTCCGCCTGTTCAGCCAGCCTGGCCTCGAGAGCAACCTGGACTTCGAACTGCGCCACAAGGCCATCATCGACCGCTTCGGGCGCTACCCGCACCGCAATGCGGTGCTCGGGCGGCCATCGTCGCCGGAAGAGATCACCTTCCTGCAGACGCCCGGCTCTTCGTTTTGAAGTCGTGACTGCCCAGGACGCCAATTCAACCCGCTGAAAAATATCATTTTTATCACCTCACCCCGCACTGGATCGAGCGGGTGTGGCGAAGTACACACCCGCTACCCGGCGTAACACTTTTCCCCATGGCGAGCATGGACAATCGGTGCACCGCGATCCGATTTGCCGCCCCCGTGACTCACCATTCAGCCTCCGCCCCCGACTCCACACTGGCCTACGGCCTGTTCCTGCGCTTTCTCGATTCGCGGCTCGAAAAGCAGTTCAGCACCTATTACACCGACTACTACCACCGCTTCGCCCAGGCCAGTCTGGTACTCGGCCTACTCCTCGTGCTGGGCGACTGTGCGGTAGACTTCCTGGTCTTTCCGGATGTCAGTGCCAATCTGGGCCGGCTGACGCTCAGCATGCCCCTGCTGCTATTGGCGATCGGCTATTCGTTCACCCGCACCGCCAAACACAACTGGCAAACCGTCATGGCGGCTGCGCTGGTGTGCATTTCCCTCAGCCTGTTCTGGGTCCTGGCACGCATCGATGACCAGGGTGGTGCCGGCGGCCTGTCGTCGTGGGTCGGCGTGCTCAACTTCACCTTCCTAGAGCTCTACATCTTCGTGATCATCGGCGTGCAGTTCCGCATCGCCTTCGCTGCGGGCCTCACCATCCTCGCCGCCTTCATGTATGCGATCCAGGCCGGGATCAGCAGCGAACTGCATGCCTTTGCGTACTGGAGCTACCAGGTCCTCACCGTCTTCATTCTCGCCGCCGGTGTCGGCTGGTGGCGGGAGGGGCTGATCCGCCGGGACTTTCTCGCGCGTACGGAGCTGGAGCGGGCACGGGATGCCGCCGAAGCGGCCAGCCTTGCGAAGAGCACCTTCCTCGCCAACATGAGCCACGAGATCCGCACGCCCCTCAACGGCGTCCTGGGCATGGCCCACCTGCTCCAGCGCGGCGGCGTCACTCCGCTTCAAAAACATCAGCTCGACAAGATCATCGGCTCCGGCCGCCATCTCCTCGGCGTCATCAACGACATCCTCGACCTGTCGAGAATCGAGGCGGACAAGCTCGAACTGTCCCAGTCGCCCTTCACGCTACCGGAACTGTTCCGCACACTCGAGGCACTGATCGGCAACGCCGTGCACGACAAGGGGCTGCTGCTCGCAATGGACATCGATCCGGCGCTGTCCGGCCTTCAACTCACCGGAGACAGCCAGCGCCTCGGCCAGGTGCTGCTCAATCTGACCGGCAACGCGCTGAAATTCACCGCGGAGGGTGGCATCAGCATCCGCGTCCGCAAGCTGGAAAACGATGAAACCGGCCTCGTGCGGGTGCGCTTCGAGGTCAGCGACACCGGCATCGGCATCCCGCCGGACGCGCTCGAACGGATCTTCGAGGCCTTTGAACAGGCCGACCGCTCCACCACCCGCCAGTACGGCGGTACCGGCCTCGGGCTGGCCATCAGCCGGCGTCTCGTCGGCCTGATGGGCGGCAGCATCGGCGCCGATAGCCAGCCCGGCAGTGGCAGCACCTTCTGGTGCGTCGCCGGCTTCGCCGCCACTCCCGCATGCGCGGCACACACCGCCTCGCCGGCAGGTCCTGCGCTGCGCGCCCTACCCCACGGCGCTGAGGTGCTGGTGGCAGAAGACGAACCGGTCAATCTGGAAATCACCCGCGAACTGCTCGAAGACGCCGGCCTGCGGGTGGATTGTGCCGAGAACGGACGCATCGCCGTAGAAAAGGCAGCCAGCAAGCCTTACGCGCTGATCCTGATGGACATGCAGATGCCCGAGGTGGACGGCCTAGAAGCCACCCGAAGAATCCGCCGGTTGCCCGGCTACACCCGCGTGCCGATCCTCGCGATGACGGCCAACGCCTTCTCGGAAGACCGGCACCGCTGCCTGGACGCCGGTATGGACGACCACCTGATCAAGCCCTTCGAGCCCGATGTGCTGCTCGGCGCAATGGAACGCTGGCTGGGGCTCTCAGCTGAACAGCACAACGGCATCGTGGTTCAATAAGGGCTTTCGATCCCAACCGGAGCCCCCGACCGTGAAGCGCCTTTCCACCCTCATCCTGTGTCTCGCCTGTAGCGCCGCCCACGCCCACGCCCCCTTCACCGGCGAAGACTTCAGCGGCACCTACGACTGCACCGGCGACGACAGCCACGAAGGCAAGTACACCGGCACCGTAACCCTCGAACGGGTGCCCGGCCAGAGCACCGGCAAGCTCGGCGCCTACAGCTTCAAGCTGGAAGTCCCCGGCTACGGCGCCTACCCGGGCCACGCCGCCGCGAACGGCCGCCAGATGGCCATCCATTTCGCGCTGACCGACACCAGCACCAAGGACTACGGCACCGGCATCGCCACCTTCAGCAAGACAAAGTCCGGCAAGTGGAGCTTCAGCAAGTACTACTACGAGCCCGAATTCAAGGGCGGCAACTTCGGCACCGAAACCTGCGTGCACCGCTGAGCAAACGCAAATCCAGGCCCGGCGCGGGTCTTGAGGCCATGGTCGACGCACCCTGCGGGACCGGGGATAATGGCGGGTTGCGAGCTGCCGGACGAGCAGCGTACTCACCCCCGAGAGCACCACCATGACCCATTCCCGCAAGCAGCTCGAACTCCTCGCCCCCGCCAAGAACGCGGACATCGGCATCGAGGCCATCAACCACGGTGCCGACGCCGTGTACATCGGCGGCCCAGCCTTTGGTGCCCGCGCCAACGCCGAGAACACCATCGCGGACATCGAGCGCCTGACCCGCCACGCCCACCGCTTCGGCGCGCGCATCTTCGTCGCCTGCAACACCATCCTCCACGACGAGGAAGTGGCCAGCGCCGAACGCCTGATCCGCCAGCTCCACGAAGCCGGCGCCGACGCGCTGATCGTGCAGGACATGGGCCTGCTGGAGCTCGACCTGCCGCCGATCCAGCTGCACGCCAGCACCCAGACCGACATCCGCCACGCCGACAAGGCGCGCTTCCTGCAGGACGTGGGTTTCTCGCAGATCGTGCTGGCGCGGGAGATGACCCTCACCGAGATCCGCAAGGTCGCCGCCGCCACCGACTGCGCGCTGGAGTTCTTCGTGCACGGCGCGCTGTGCGTGGCCTTCTCCGGCCAGTGCTACATCAGCCACGCCCACACCGGCCGCAGCGCCAACCGCGGCGAGTGCTCGCAGGCCTGCCGCCTGCCCTACGACCTCGCCGACAAGGACGGCAACCTCGTCGCCAGCAACCAGCACCTGCTGTCCATGAAGGACAACAACCAGAGCGCCAACCTGCGCGCGCTGGCCGAGGCGGGGATTTCCAGCTTCAAGATCGAAGGCCGCTACAAGGACATGGCCTACGTGAAGAACATCACCGCCCACTACCGCCTGCTGCTCGACGAGATCATGGAGGACACGCCGGAATACAGCCGAACCTCCGCCGGGCGCAGCACCTTCCTGTTCCAGCCGCTGGCCGACAAGACCTTCAACCGCGGCGCCACCGACTACTTCGTCAATGGCCGCACCGCCGACATCGGCGCCTTCGACTCACCCAAATTCGTCGGCGAACCGGTCGGCAGCGTGATCCGCCTGGACGGCAAGCAACGCCGCTGGTTTGACACCACCAGCGCCGTCGAGCTGCACAACGGCGACGGCCTCAGCTTCTACGACCGCAAGGGCGAGCTGGTCGGCCTGCGGGTGAACCGCGCCGAGCGCGTCGGCGACGATTTCCGCGTGCACACCGCCGACGCCGTGCCGGCCGAGCTCTTCCCCGGCAGCGGCGTGTTCCGCAACCGCGACCACGAGTTCGAGAAGATGCTCGAGAAGAAGTCCGCCGAGCGCCGTATCGCAGTGGATCTGCAGCTCACCGAAACCCCGGACGGCTTCGCGCTGACCCTCACCGACGAGACCGGCGTGTCCGCCCGCGCCGAACTGCCCCACGCCAAGGAGCCCGCCAAGGACGCCGAGCGCGCCCTCGCCGGCCTGCGTGACAACCTCGGCAAGCTCGGCGCGACGATCTTCAGCGCCCGCGCCATCGAGCTGCAGCTCGACCAAGCCTGGTTCCTGCCCGCCGGTGCCATCAATGCGCTGCGCCGCGAGGCTGTCGAAAAGCTGGAGGCCGCGCGCCTCGCAGCGCTGGCGCCGCTGCCGCGCCGGGCGGCGGTCGAACCGCCGGTGCCGTATCCGCAGACCGAACTCAGCTACCTGGCCAACGTGCTCAACCAGAAGGCGCGGGACTTCTACCAGCGCCACGGCGTGCAGCTGATCGAGGCCGCCTACGAGGCCAACGAACACCTCGACGACGCCTCGCTGATGATCACCAAGCACTGCCTGCGCTACAGCTTCAACCTGTGCCCGAAGGAAGTGAAGGGCATCCGTCCCGACCCGATGACGCTGATCAACGGCAAGGAAAAGCTGACCCTCAGGTTCGACTGCAAGCGCTGCGAGATGCACGTGGTCGGCAAGATCCGCCAGTCCGTGCTCGACATGCCCGCCGTGCCAGTGGTCTTCCACGCCAAGGTGCCGGAAGGCTTCCACGCCCCCCACTGAGTCCTGTCACCCTTACCTTCGTAAGATCCGGGGCGCAGTGAAAATCCATGGGCACCATGGGAAACCGTAGGGGCGAATTCATTCGCCCTGCATCCCCAGATAAAGCTCCGCGGGCGAATGAATTCGCCCCCACTAAATAACTCCATCCCATGAAGATCGCCCTTGCCGTCGTCCTGTTGATCCTGGCCCTGATCGTCGGCCCCGCCGCGTGGCAGTACGCCCACTTCGACCCGAAGGCGGTGCCCACCTCCGGCCTGCCGTGGCAGATCGACGTGCTGCCGGGAGGCGAAGCGCGGGTCTTCGGGCTGACCCTCGGGCGCAGCACGCTGGCCGACGCCCGCGCCCACTTCGGCGAGGAACTGCAGCTGGCGGTGATCGCCGAGCCCAACGAGACCGGCAACGTGGAAGGCTATTACGAGAGCGTCACCACCGGCTTCGTGGCCGGCAAGCTGATCGTCACGGCTGACTTCGACAAG
The DNA here is from genome assembly GCA_018241665.1 of Pseudomonadota bacterium. Classification (GTDB taxonomy): domain Bacteria; phylum Pseudomonadota; class Gammaproteobacteria; order Burkholderiales; family Rhodocyclaceae; genus Zoogloea. The sequence goes on along the minus strand of JAFEDK010000016.1, from coordinate 45,389 downwards.
GCCGCCATCGAAGGCATGCGCGAGCGCTCGCCGAAGACCGAGTACATGCAGAGCACCACCCGCAAGGCCACGCTGGCCGACGCCGACCGGGCGGCCGCCCTCGCTGCGCCGATCCGCGGCCTGGCCTTCATCCCCAGCGTCAATCTGGACGACAAGGTGATCCAGGAACGCTTCGGCGCGCCAGCCGAGCGCATCCGCGTCAACGACCACCTGGAGCACCTGCTCTACCCGGACAAGGGCCTGGACCTGGTGCTCGACAGCAAGGGCAAGGAACTCCTGCAATACGTCGCACCGGCCCGCTTCGAGGCCCTGCGCGCCCCGCTCAAGGCCCAGGCCGCCGCACCGGCCAAGCCCTGAACCCAGCCAGCTAAAGCCGGCTCACCGCGCGGGCTCAGCCCCGCGCACACACCCAGTCGATGATGCCGGCGGCACTGCGGAAATCGTCCGACGCACGCACCGGCACACCGTTGTCCCGCTCGCCCCACATGCGCGCCAGTGCGTTGCCGGGGCCGATCTCCAGCACCACGTCCGGCTGCATCTCCAGCACCGCGCCGAGGCAGGCGTCCCAGTCCAGCGGCGTGCTGATCTGGCGCGCCAGCGCGTCCATGCCGTCGGCCGCCGTACGGGCCGCCCGTCCGTCGATGGCGCTGAAGACCGGGAAGGCCAGCCGGCCGCTGCGGTACGGCGCCAGCAAGGTCGCGAAACCGGCACTGGCCGCCGCCAGCAAGGGCGTATGGGACGGCGTGCCGACGCCGAGGCGCACCACCCGGCTCGCCCCCGCCGCCTGCGCCAGTTGTTCGGCTTCGACGAGGCCAGCGGCATGCCCACCGAGCACGAAATGGTCGGGCCCGTTACGGATCGCCACCAGCAGACCGCAGCGCGCCGCCAGTTCCGCCACAACGTCGGCAGACAGGCCGAGCACCGCCAGCAAACCAGCCGGGCCGTCCACGCAGGCGTCCATCAGCGCCGCCCGCTGCGCGCACAGCGCAACGCCGGCCTCCAGCGGAAAAGCGCCGGCGGCGCAGCAGGCCGCCATTTCGCCAAGGGAATAGCCGGCCACGGCCACCGGCCGCGGCAGCGCAGGCTGCAACTGGCGCCACAGGTGCATCTGGTAGGCGAAGATCAGCGGCTGGGCGACCCGGTTGGCCTGCAGCTCGGCAACGGATGGCGCCGCCGAACTCCACGTTTCCGGGATCGCAGCGGCCAGCGCCGCCCCCAATTCGGGCGATGCACCTTGCCGCAACGCGTCGAAATGAGCGGGCTGCTGGTTGCCCTGCCCGCTGAACAGAATCGCCAGGCGCATGGTTGGCCTCAGAGTGCGTCGAGGAACAGCGTGACCCCGAGCAGGTCTGCGCTACCGCCGGGGCTCAGGTTACGCGCGACGAATTCCCGGTGGATGTGTTGCGCCCTCGCCTCCCAGCCGTCCGCGGCCACGCCGCCGGCAGCAAGGAAATCCAGCGCGCGCCACCGGGCGAAGGCCAGCCCTTTGGGCCCGCCGCGCCACAGCAGATTGGTGTCTTCCAGCCGGGCGATCAGTGCGAAGAGGCACTGCAGCGCGGCGCGCTGCGGGTCGCCGGTCAGGCGCAGGGCGTCCCGGTAAGCCGGCAGGCCCACTTCCAGCGCGGCGGGGAAACCGTCCGCCGCCTCCCGCCGGGCGCCACCGCAGCCATAGCGCCGCGCCACCTCGGCGCCGTGGCTGTGGGACGCGGGGCTGGCCGAACCGAGGATCGCCGCGCCCCAGCGCCGCGTCACCTCGGCGCACACGTCCGCTGCGGCAACGTCACGCCCCTCGGCGTGTAGCGCACCGGCGGCGGCACACAGCAGCCCTATATTGAAGATCGCCCCGCGGTGCGTGTTGATGCCGCCGGTCGCCTGCAGCATCTTCGCCTCCGCCGCCACGCCGAGTTGGCGCAGCGGCTCGAAGGACGGGCCGGCCGCGCCGACGCGGGCGATCTCGGGAAAGTAGTCGCGCAGGGACTGCAGGCTGCGCACGAAAGTGCGGAAGTCCATGTCCGTGTGGCTGCCGGAATCGGCCGGGCTGACCAGACCGGGCTTCGGCGACAGCTCCACCTCCCGGTACAGGGCGCGGATGGCCAGGCTGCCGACGCGGGCCGCGAAGCCATCAACAGAGGCGGTGGGCAAAACGGCCGGGCGGAAATCCTCCCGGCGCAGGGCAAGGGCGTCAGACATGCAGCGCATCCTCCTCGAACTGTTCCAGCACCACCGACAGCGGCAGCAGACCGACGTCCACGCCGCCCTTCACGAGCACCTTCGCGTCGGCCCTGCTCCAGGCCGCCGCCAGCTCCCGCCAGGCCACCGCGCAGCCATCCGGAAAGCGGATCTCCCCGTCGAGCCCGCAGGGCAGCGCCGCGGCACCATCGGCGAGCAGACGCAGGCAGGCCTCAGCCTGCGCAGCGGAAGCCACATCGCAGATCAGGTCCACATCGGACTCCGGATGGCGGTAAGCCTCACCGCTCAAGGCCTCCCAGGCCAGCGAACCGTAGACGCCGACGCTCACGCCGGCCGCCGCCAGCCGCTCGGCCAACGTAGCCAGCGGCGCGGCCACGTCGTCGGCCAGGCGATGCAGGCACTCGGCGATGCTCAACGGACGGCGGATCTGCAGCAAATCCGTCTGCTCCACCAGACAGCCGACACGCCGGCGTCCTTCGGCGGCCGGCAGGGTCAGCCCCAGCAAGGCTTCGCTGCCGCCGGTCAGCTGGCGCGCCACCACCAGCGAGCGGCCGGCGGCGATCCACGCGGCAACCCGCGCCGACAGGGCGTCGTCGAGCGCCCCGCACAGGAAGCGCACTGGCGCCCCTGCACGCACCGTGGCCAGATCGTGGCGACGCATGGCCGCGTGCCTCAGGCCGACACCACGGCGGCCGCCGTGGCTGCGGCGAGATGGCGCCCGCCCCGCTCCACGCCACGGACCATCCGCCCGTCGACGGCCGGTCCGGCGGCCTGCTGGCCGGCCAGCGCCGCCTCCAGCAGCGCGGCACTGGGCGCGTCCCAGATCGCCTCGATGGCGCCCATGCGCAGGTAGTTTTCGGCGCCGGGCGCGAAGGTCGGCGACTCGGCGGCCAGTTCCACCAAGCGCTCGTGCGGGATCTTGGTGACCCGCGCCATCGCCTTCAGATCCATCACCCGCACCTGGGCATCGGCCAGCGCGTAGGTCTTGTCCGCCATCAGGCCGAAGGACAGGAAGCCGCCGCTGACCGCTTCGCCGGTCACCAGCGCGAGGCTCGTGTGCCCCTGGCGGCGGGCCAGGTCCACGCAGCGGGCCAGGTGGGCCAGGCTGCCGTTGAGGCACAGCAGCTCCTCGGCGCGAGACAGGGCCTGGCCCTTGGTATCGACGAGGAAGACGATGGGCCGGCCGGGATGCTGATCGACCACATCGAGCACCCGCCCGGCCAGGCCGAGGGCGATGTCGTGGCCGATGGCGGCAGCGTCGGTGGTGCCGAGCACGGCCACCGTGCCGAGGGCGGTCTGGGCGCAGCCGGCGACGAGCTGGCCGTGGACGCTCACGTCGTGCCCGGCCGGAAAGAGGCCGTCGAGAATGTACTGGAGGCTCATGCCGGCAATCCTTTCTTCAGGGCGACCAGGCTGTCCCGGTCCATCAGCGGAATCTGTCTGGGTTCGGCGACGCCGAGGGCCTGCCACACTTCGAGGCCATCGCGCAGGCCGGCGAAACGCTGGCGGCGCTCCGTCAGGCGCGTCTGCTCGGCGCGCAGCGTGCTGCTCGCTGGCACCGGCTCCTGCCAGCCGGCGAGCAGCGCGATGGCGCCGTCACGGAAGCTGGCTGCGTCGTCCTCCACCAGTTCGGCGCAGTCGCCGGTCAGATAGCGGTGCTTGCCGCCGGTGACGCGCCACACCAGCGCACGGTCCTTGGAGTCGAATTCCTCGACGCCGGCGACGGTTTCGATGACCTCCGGGCCGGACAGGGCCAGCCGCCCCTCCTCGGACATCACGATCGCCGAGCACAGGCGCGACACGATGCCCATGCCGCCGAAGGCGCCGCAGCTGCCGCCGACCAGCGCGATCACCGGCACGCCGGCCGCCCGCGTGTCGAGCACCGCGCGCATGACTTCGGAAATGGCGATCAGCCCGGCGTTGGCCTCGTGCAGGCGCACGCCGCCGGAGTCCGCCATGAAGATCACCGCCGCCGGCTTTTCCTGCACCGCGCGACGCAGCAAGCCGACGATCTTGGCGCCGTGGATCTCGCCCACCGCGCCGCCCATGAACTGCCCTTCCTGGGCGATCACCAGCACCGGCCGGCCGCCAAGAGTCGCGGAACCGACGATCACGCCGTCGTCGAAGGCCCCGGGGATATCCAGCACCGCCAGGTGCGGGCTCGGCTCGGAGGCCTCCGGCGGCAGGAATTCGCGGAAGCTACCGGCGTCCAGCACCGCCGCCACACGGGCACGGGCGCTGGCCTCGAAGTAACTGCGGCGCAGCACCAGCTTGTTGGCCACGGGCGCGTTCATTGGACACCTCCGGTGTATTCGCCAAGGGCCTGGCCCAGGCGCAGGCTGACGACCGCCGGGGTCGCGCCCATGTCGTTGATGGCGATGCGGGTGCCGCCGGCCGCGTGGCGGGCAGCGAATTCGGCGATGACGGCCTCCCAGATGCGGCCGAAGCCGCGGGCCGAGGTCTTCACCGACACGACGCAGGCGTCGGCCTCGTCGCCCGGGCGGATCAGGATCTCCAGGTTGCCGGAGCCGACCACGCCGCACAGGGCCGCACCGGCCGCCGGCGTGGCGGGCTGGGCGGGGAAACGGAATTCGAGTTTTTCCATGGGGCTCACCAGTTGCGGAAACGGGCCGGCGGGGCGTAAAGGCCGCCCGACCAGCGCACGAGGTCTTTGATGGAACGGGCCGCGAGCAGGTCGCGGTTGGCCCGGCGGGGGTCGATGCCCAAATCTTCGGCACGGCGGATCACCCCGCGCTGGCGCAGCTGCTCGACCATCTGGCGGTCGCGGGCCATGCCCACCGGCGTGAAGCCGGCAACGCCGCGGATCGCCTGCTCGCGCTCTTCCGGCGTGCGGCACAGCAGCAGGTTGGCGATGCCTTCCTCGGTCACGATGTGGGTCACGTCGTCGCCGTAGATCATGATCGGCGGCAGCTCCATGCCCATGCTCTCCTGCAGCTTCCAGGCGTCCAGCTCCTCGACGAAGACCGGCGCCATGTGCTCGCGGAAGGTCTCGACCATCTGCACCACCAGCTTGCGGCCACGGATGGCGTTCGGTCCGCCGGCTTCGCGGCCGGCCTTCAGCCAGGCCGGCGACGCGTGGCGGCGGCCGTGGGGATCGGAGCCCATGTTGGGCGCGCCGCCGAAGCCAGTGATGCGCCCCAGCGTGGCGGTCGAGCTGTTGCCGGCCAGGTCCATCTGCAGCGTGGAGCCGATGAACATGTCGCAGGCGTAGAGGCCGGCGGTCTGGCTGAAGGCCCGGTTGGAACGCATGCTGCCGTCAGCGCCGGTGAAGAACACGTCGGAGCGGGCCGCGATGTAGTTCTCCATGCCCACTTCGGAGCCAAAGCTGTGGATGGACTCGACGCAGCCCGACTCGATGGCCGGGATCAGCGTCGGGTGCGGGTTGAGCGCCCAGTGGGTGCAGATCTTCCCCTTCAGGCCCAGCTCGGTGGCGTAGGTCGGCAGCAGCAGCTCGATGGCCGCGGTGTCGAAGCCGATGCCGTGGTTGAGGCGCTTGACGCCGTACTCGGCGTAGATGCCCTTCAGGGCCATCATCGCCATCAGCACCTGCACATCAGTGATCTGCGCCGGGTCGCGGGTGAACAGCGGCTCGATGTAGTTGGGGCGCGGTGCGACGACGTAGAAGTCCACCCAGTCGGCGGGGATGTCCACCCGCGGCAGCGTATCCACAAGCTCGTTCACCTGGGCGATCACGATGCCGCCCTTGAAGGCCGTCGCCTCGACGATGGCCGGCGTGTCCTCGGTGTTGGGGCCGGTGTACAGGTTGCCGGCGGCGTCCGCTGCGTGGGCGGCGATCAGGCACACGTTCGGGGTCAGGTCCACGAAGTAGCGACCGAACAGTTCCAGGTAGGTGTGGATCGCGCCGATCTCGATCTGGCGGTCCTGCACCAGACGGGCCAGACGCCCGCCCTGGGGGCCCGAGAAGGAGAAGTCGAGCTTGCTGGCGATGCCGCGCTCGAACAAATCCACATGGCTGGGCAGGGCCAGCACCGACTGCACCATGTGCAGGTCGTGCAGGCGTTCGGGGCTGCAGTCGGCCAGGGTTTCGGAAAGAAAGTCGGCCTGCTTCTGGTTGTTGCCTTCGAGGCAGACCCGGTCGCCCGGTTCGATCACCGCTTCGAGCAGCTCGCCGACGCGGGGCGCCTCGACGCGGCGCGCCAGCCCGAGGGCGGCCGCCCGTTCCAGGCGCAGCTGGCGGCCACGGCGACGGGTGTCCCAGGCTCCGGCAGGATGGGGAGCGTTCATGGAATCTCCTGTTGTGTCAGGTTGGGGAAGCCGGCTCAGCCGACGATGGCCTTGGTGGCCAGGAACAGGACCGACGGGCCCATCAGGCAGCCCAGGCCGGTGTGGAAGGTGGCGACCAGCGCGCCGTAGGGGACCAGGCGCCGGTCGGTGGCGGCCAGGCCCGCCGACACGCCGCTGACGGTACCGGCGAGGCCGCCGAAGACCATCGCCGAGCGCGGGTTGTCGAGGCCCATGAAGCGGGCGGCGACCGGCGTGAACACCATCACCATGATGGCCTTGATGAGGCCGGTGGCGATGGCCAGCGCCATCAGGTCGGAGCTGGCGCCGATGGCGGCACCGGTCACCGGGCCGACGATGTAGGTCACCGCGCCGGCGCCGATGGTGGTCATCGCCACCGCGTCGGTGTAACCCATCGACCAGGCGACGGAGGCGCCGACGATGAACGGGATGATGGTGCCCAGCAGCAGGGCCATCACGCCGACCAGGCCGGCTTTCTTCGCTTCGTCCACCTGCACCTCGAAGGCGGTGGCGACGATCGCGAAGTCGCGCATCATCGCGCCGCCCATCAGGCCGATGCCGGCGAACAGCTTGAGATCGGCGAGGCCCTTGCTGCCACCGGTCTGGATGCCGCCCCAATAGGCCAGCGCCAGGCCGATCACGATGGCGATGGCCGAGCCATGCACGCGGCCGAAGGTGAGCTTGCGGGACAGGTGGACCGAGATCCACATGATCAGGCCGACGAAGGCGAAGGCGCCGACGAGGCTGTTTTCGCGAATGGCGTGTTCAATCATTTCCATGCTGGTCTCCTCCGGTTCAGGATTCTTCGGCCACGGTGCCGGTCTGCCAGGTGGTGTCCTGGCGCTTCGGTCCGGTGCGGTTGATCAGGGCAATCGTGCCGGCGCACAGCAGCACTGCGCCGATGGCGGAGATCAACGCCACCGGGCCGCCCTTGAGGGCCGCTACCACGTTCTGCTGGGCGGCCATGGCGACCACCACCGGGATGTACATGGCGGCCCAGAAACCAACGCCGGCCTCGGTGGTGTCGGGCATGAGGCCGCGCTTGTGCAGATAAACCCGCGCCGAGATCAGCAGCATCATTGCGATGCCCACGCCACCGACGTTGGCCTTCACGCCGATGAAGGCGCCCAGCAGGTCGCCTATATAGACGCCGAGCAGATGGCAGGCGGCCAGGATGGCCGTTCCGTAAATGATCATTTTGTTTCCTCCTAGTGTGGCCGGGCCACGGTGATGGTTTGTCCTGAGCTTCTTGATGAGCTTTCAACTCGACTCATGAATTCACTAGCGGCGCTTATGTATTCATAAGTTTTGTTTGTGTATACAAGATTAATCTCCGTGGACACAAAGTCAAGGGCTTTGTATAGTCAATCGAAAGGAGCAAAACATGGACGCACTCAACCCCACGCCGGTCCGGCGCTCGGAGCAACTGGGCGAGGAAATCGAGGAACGCATCGTCACCGGCGTGTACCCGCCGGGCATGCGCCTGGACGAACAGGAACTGGCCGCCGCCTTCGGCGTGTCGCGCACGCCGATCCGTGAGGCGCTGATACAGCTGGCGTCGATCGGCCTGGTGGATATCCGCCCGCGCCGCGGCGCGACCGTGCCCGAGATGAGCGCCGACAGGCTGTGCGAGATGTTCGAGGTGATGGCGGAGCTGGAGTCGATGTGCGGCCGCCTGGCCGCGCGGCGCATCCTGCCGGCCGAGCTGGCCCGCCTGCGCGACGCCCACCAGGCCTGCGAGGAGGCGCGGGACGCCGGCAAGCCGGATCTGTATTACCAGCTCAACGAGGTCTTCCACCGCCGCATCTACGAGGCCAGCCACAACGGCTTCCTCGCCGAGCAGGCCACCGCGCTGCACCGCCGCTTGCGCCCCTACCGGCGCCTGCAGCTGCGGGTGCGCAACCGCATGCAGTCCTCGTTCTCGGAGCACGCCGGCATCGTCGAGGCGATCGTCGCCGGCGACGGCGAGCAGGCCGCCAGCCTGCTGCGCGCCCACGTGGTGGTGCAGGGCGAGCGCTTCACTGACCTGGTCGCCACGCTGCGCCAGATGAACGCCCCGGCAGAGCCCGAGGCGGCTACAGCCCAGTAAGGGCGCGCACCGCTCTCGAGGAAGCATCGGGCCACCCCAAGTTTCCTTATCCCCCTCGGGGGCGGGCTGGGTGCAGCCCGGCCCTGGGTGCGCCTATAACGCGGCGCGGCCGCGCAGTTCGCCGGGCGTCACGCCAAACATGCCGCGGAAGGCGGCGATGAAGGCCGATGTGGATTCGTAGCCATGGGCCAGGGCCACGTCCGTCACGCTATCGCCGGCCTCCAGCGCGTCGAGGGACAGCAGCAGGCGCAGGCGCTGCCGCCACTCGCCGAAGCCCAACCCGGTCTCCTTCACGAACAGACGCGCCAGCGTGCGCTCCGACGCCCCCGCCTCGATGGCCCACTGGGCCAGGCTGCGCGTGTCGTCTGGCTGCTCCTGCAGCGCCGCGCAGATCACCCCGAGGCGCCGGTCCTTCGGCAGCGGCAGGCCGAAGCCGGCCCGCGGCAGCCCGGCCAGCTCGTCCAGCAGCACCGCCACCAGCCGCCCCGCCGGGCCGGCCTCGTCGTACTCCACCGGCAACTCGCCGATGCGCCGGATCAGCTCCCGCACCAGCGGGCTCATCTCCAGCACACAACACTCGGCGGGCAGGGCTACCGCCGCCGCCGGCGTGACGTACAGGCTGCGCATCTCGGTGCGGCGGCGATTGACCACCTGATGCGGCAGGTCCGGCGGAATCCACACCGCGAAGCGCGGCGGCGCCACGTAGTCGCCAGCCGCCGTGCGCACCCCGAGCACGCCGCTGCTGGCGTAGGACAGCTGGCACCAGGGATGGCTGTGCTCCTCGGTCCATGAGCCGGGCGCCAGGCTTTCGTGGCGGTTGAACAGCGGGCGCGGCAGACTCGCCATGCTCGGCACGTTGCGCTTGTTGGGGGCGTTCATGGAAGTCTTGTCCGTTAATCGCTATTCGTTGTCGATCTGTCGTTAGAAAGACAGCCTGCCACACCTTAGAGTGCACCACCATACCCATAACGACATGGAGCCCAACGTGCCCTCCAACCCCAACACTGCAGGCAGCCTCCAGCAACTGCGCACCTGGCTGCACAAGGAATGGTTCCTCGTCGGCATGCTCGGCGCGGTCGTCCTCGCCAGCCTGCTGCCCGACCTGGGCCGCAGCGGCGGTGTGCTGCATGGCGACGTGCTCACCGACATCGGCATCGCCATCGTGTTCTTCCTGCACGGCCTGGGCCTGTCCTTCGCCAGTCTGCGCCAGGGCATCATGAACTGGCGCATCCACGCGGTGGTGCAGAGCATGACCTTCGCAGTCTTCCCGCTGGTGTGGTTCATCGCTGATTCGCTAGTCGGCCAATGGCTGCCCCGCGACCTGGCATTGGGCTTCTGCTACCTGTGTGCGCTGCCGTCCACCATCTCGTCGTCGGTAGCGATGACCGGGCTGGCCCGCGGCAACGTGCCGGCGGCGATCTTCAACGCCACCCTGTCGAGCGTGCTGGGCATCGTGCTGACACCGCTGCTGGTGACCCTGTTCACCCACGTGGACGGCCAGGGCCTGCCCTTCCTCGCAACCGTGCTGAGCATCGCCAAGCTGCTCCTGCTGCCCCTGGTGCTCGGCCAGCTGATGCGTCCGCTGCTGCACGCCTGGCACCAGCGCCACAAGAAGCTGACCACCTTGCTCGACCGCTGGGTGATCCTGATGCTGGTGTACTCGGCCTTCTGCGACTCGGTGGCCTCCGGGCTGTGGCGCAACAACGGCATCGGCACGCTGCTCACCGCGATGCTCGGCGCCGCCCTGGTGCTGGCCCTGGTGCTGGTGCTGACCACCTGGCTGTCGCGGCGCTTCGGCTTCAAGGTGGAGGACGAGATCACCACGGTGTTCTGCGGTTCGAAAAAGACCCTCGCCTCCGGCGTGCCGATGGCCAAGCTGCTGTTCGGCGCCAACCCGGCCATCGGCCTGATCGTGCTGCCGATCATGTTCTACCACCAGATCCAGCTCTTCGTGTGCTCGCTGCTGGCCAACCGCTACGCCCTGCGCAAGGACGCCGCGGCCCCCCATTGATGCGGCAGCGCGTCATAATGGCGGGACACCACCCACACCCGCCTTATGACGCCATGAGCACCGAGACCGCCAGCACCGTCCGTCACTTCGTCACCTACAGCGGCGTCAGCCTGCCGCTGAACCTCACCTCGCCGCTGGAAGAAGCGGACCTGCGCAATCGCATCACCTTCTACCGCGCCTACTACGACGCAGCCGAGCGCATGACCACCTGCGAGAAGGTCGTCTACGGCGAGATCGAATCCGCCCACCACTACAGCTACTACCCGAGCGGCGCCCTGCAGCAGGCCAAGGTCGTGCAGGTGATCGACGAGGAAACCACGCTGATGGACTACGCCGAGGACGGCACCCTGCTCTCCTCGACAACGCTGGACGATTGAGCGGCGCGGAACTTCGCCTTGGCCACCCAGTCTGCAGAACGTCGCCGCTGCCTCAGCTGCAACCGCTGGGGTGGCGAACGGCGGCCCGGTGCCGAGCCCGACACCGTCGAATACGATGAGGACAACGACCGCGGCCCCTGCCAGGAAGGCCCCTGGCACGGCACCAGCCGCCGCGGCCCGCGCAACGCCTGCGGCCAGTGGCTGAAGTGGATCGCCCTGGAAAGCGCCCCGGCAGCGCCCGCCCCTGCCCCTCCGGACAAGACCGACCCATGACGACCCCGACCGACACGCCCGAATTCCTCGTCGCCTGCCTGTGCGCCGCCTGGTGCGGCACCTGCCGCGACTACCGCGCCGGCTTCGAAGCCATGGCCGAGCACTTCCCGAACGCCCGCTTCCTGTGGCTCGACGTGGAAGACGAAGCCGACCTGCTCGATGACTACGATGTCGAGAACTTCCCCACCGTGCTGATCCAGCGCGCCGAGGACGTGCTGTTCTTCGGTACGATGCTGCCGCACCACCACCTGCTGCAGCGCACCGTCGAAACCTTCCACGCCCAGAGCCCGGAAGAAAGCCGCCACTACGCCCACGCCGACCCCTTGCGCAAAAGCTGGCAAGACGAATACAACCTGCGCAGGGCCCTGGCCGACCGGGCAGAAGACTAACTCGCTGGGGCGAATTCATTCGCCCGCGGACTTCATTCAACCGACTGAGGACAAATGAATTCGCCCCCACGGGAAGGTTAGCCCCAGCATCAGGACATCGCCCGCACACGGCACGACAAGAACACATCACAAGGAGAGAGACCCATGGACGACTGCATTTTCTGCCGCATCGTGCGCGGCGAGCTGCCCGCATCGAAGGTTTACGAGGATGAGCACACCCTCGCCTTCATGAACATCATGGCCGGCAACCCCGGCCATACGCTGGTCATCGCCAAGCCCCACCGGGAGAACATCTACACCCTTGAAGACGAACTCGCCGAAGCGGTGTTCCGCACCACCACGCGGGTCGCCAAGGCGGTGCGGGAAGCCGCGGGCTGCGAAGGCGTATCCCTGTTCCAGGCCAACGAAGTGGCCGGCGGCCAGACCGTCTTCCACTTCCACCTCCACGTGCTGCCCCGCGTGACCGGCGACAAGCTGCCCGGGGTGTGGCCAGCCACCGCGCCGAGCCGCGTCGAACTCGACGAGATGGCGGCCCGCCTGCGCGCCGCACTCTAGCCTCCGCCAAACACCGCCGGCCCCGCCCCTCGCGAGAGGCGCGGGGCTGTTTCCCATTGCCCCACCGATCATGATGCCGCACCAGAGCGGCATCCCGAGACCATGCACATTCCCCTGCTGAGCCCGGAGGCGCCCTTCGCCATCCTGCTGATGATCGTCGGCGGCGCACTGATCTTCGGCCCGTTGCGCAGCTGGCGGCGCTCCCTCGTCAATACCGGCGTGTTCTTCACCGCCTGCCTGCTCGGCGACCTGCTGGCCGGCAGCCTGGAAGGGCATGTGGAAGCGGCCGCACTGCACTGGCTGCGTCAGATGGCGGTGTTCGGCGAAGGGCTGGCGGTGATCCGCTACCTGGGCCTGGCCCTGTTCGACGTCGTGCTGCCGCGGATCGGCATCCGCATCTCCGGCATCCTCGGTGACATCCTGGTCATCATCGGCTACGTGGCCTGGGCCTTCCTGCGCCTTAATCTTGCGGGCATGCAGCTGTCTCACCTGCTGACCACCTCGGCGGTGCTCACCGCGGTAGTAGCCATCTCGATGCAGGAAACCCTCGGCAACCTGCTCGGCGGTCTGGCCCTGCAAATGGACAACTCCCTGGAGATCGGCGACTGGATCCAGATGGACGACCTCGCCGGCCGCGTCAGCGACATCCAGTGGCGCTACACCGCGGTCATCTGCCGCAGCGGCGAGCGGGTGCTGGTGCCCAACAGCCACCTGATGAAGAACCGCTACGCGCTGATCTGCAACAAGCGCCAGACCCTGCCGCTGCAACGGCGCAGCATCGGCTTCGACGTGGATCTGTCGGTACCACCGGGCCGCGTGACGGGCACCGTGCTGCAGGACATCTCCACCGCCCGCATCCCCAACGTCAGCGCCACCCCGGCGCCCCAGTGCCTGCTGCTCAACTTCGGTCCGGGCTATGCCCATTACGCGGTGCGCTACTGGCTGACGGACCCGGGCCCCGACGAGGCGACCGACTCGGAAGTCCGCCACCACATCCTCGCCGCACTGCAGCGGGAAGGCCTGCGCCTGGCGGTCAGCGACCAGACCATCCACCTGGTCGCCGAAGGCGAAGCCCATCGAGAGGAGGTCCGCGCCCGCGAACTGAACCGGCGCCAACAGGCTATCGCCCAGATCGACCTGTTCTCGCGCCTGTCCGAAGCGGAGCAACTGGAACTGGCCAGCCGCCTCGTCAACGCACCCTTCGCCCGCGGCGACATCATGACCCGCCAGGGCGCCATCGCCCACTGGCTGTACATCATCGTCAGCGGCGAGGCCGAAGCCTGGTGGCAACCCGCCGACGGCAGCCCGCCGCGCCTGCTCGAAAAGCGCGGCCCAGGCAGCGTCTTCGGTGAGCTCGGCCTGATGACCGGCGCCCCCCGCCGCGCCACCGTGATCGCTGCCACCGACGTCGAGGCCTACCGTCTCGACAAGGCTGGCTTCGAGCACATCATCCGCGGCCGCCCGGAGCTCGCCGAGGGCATGTCGTCCATCCTCGAACAACGCCTCAGTCATTTCCAGGCCCTGGAAAGGGGGTATGCTGAGGACAAAACCGGCCAGAATGCCAACCGGGGCTCGGAAGTCGCCGCCCTGGGCAAGAAGATCCGAGAATTCTTCGGCCTCTGAGCCATACAACAACGCCACTCGCTGAATCGCCACCATGCCAGAACGCTCCGCCGCCCTCGTCCCTGCCCTGGCGCAGGCTGTCACTGCCCGCCGTGAACTGATTACCCGCCTGGAAGCCGAACAGACCAACGCCTACCGGCTCTTCCATGGCACCGTGGAAGGCCGCCCCGGCCTCACCGTGGACCGCTACGGCGACCTGCTTCTCGTACAGACTTTCCACAGCCCGCTGAGCCTGGCCGAAGAAGAAACCGTCACCGCTTTCTACGCCGAAGCCTGTCCGGGCCTTGACCTGATCTACAACGACCGCAGCCACTCCAACTCGCGCATCAGCAATCCGCTGCCGCCCGCGCAACTCGCCAAGGCCGAAGCCCTGCGGGAATTCACCGAACTGGGGGTCAAGTACAACATACAGGCCCGCCATGCCGGGCAGGACCCTTGGCTGTTCCTCGACCTGCGTGCGGCACGCCGCAAGGTGATGGCGGAAGCCACCGGCAAATCGGTGCTCAACGTGTTCGCCTACACCTGCGGCGTCGGCGTCGCTGCGGCCAAGGCCGGCGCCCGCCACGTGGTGAACGTGGACTTCGCCGAATCCAGCCTGTCGGTGGGCAAGGCCAATGCGCGCCTCAACGAACTGCCGATCCGCCTGCGCTTCGTGAAGAGCGACGCCTTCGCGGCCCTGCGCCAGCTGTCCGGCATCGGGCAGCCGAAGATGGTGCGCGGCAAGCGCATGCCACCCTTTCCCGAACTGGAAAAACATAGCTTCGACCTGGTCTTCCTCGACCCGCCCCGCTACGCCAAGAGTGCGTTCGGCGTGGTGGACCTGATCAACGACTACCCGGCCCTGCTCAAGCCGGCCCTGCTGTGTACGGCCGAAGGCGGCACGCTGGTGTGCTGCAACAACGTCGCCCAGGTCAACCGCGACGCATGGGCCGACCAGCTGGTTCGCAGCACCCGCAAGGCCGGGCGCGAGGTGCGTGAACTGGAGTGGATCACTCCGGAGGAAGACTTCCCGAGCCCGGATGGCAATCCACCGCTGAAGACGGTACTGCTGCGGGTTTGAGGCAGGCTGGACTTGGCTGCCCAGGCTGCTGTAGCGAAGGCCTGGGCGGAGAGAAGCGCGGAGTGGTTTGGGAGATCTCCGGAGCGCGCATCTGCCCCTAAGGACACCCCCCGTGGGGGCGAATTCATTCGCCCGCGGAGGTTAATCAGCATCCGAAGGGCGAATGAATTCGCCCCCACGGGAAATCAACCTCTGCAGGCAATCAGCCCCCAAGAGAAATCCGCTCTCGAAAGCTCAGCGCTCACGCGAGGTCAGCCCCGTTGGAGGAGACCCTCCATGGCTATTCCTCGCTACGCCCTCACTCGTCGGCGTCCGGATCCCGCTCGTCTTCCTTCGCCGCCGCGGCTGCGGCCCGCATGGCGGCGTGGGCCTCCATCATCGCGGCACGGGTCGTCGGCGTTTCCAGGCTGACGCGGCCGAGGGCGCCATCGCGGTAGTCCTGCAGCAGGATCAGCGAGGCCTTCTCGATGTCCAGCGCGCCCCCCTTCAGGCGGCAGCCGCGGCGCTGGGCGATCGCTTCCACCAGCGCCGGACCATCCAGACCCTCAACAGCGATCCCGTAACGCTTGGCGACCAGGACGGGATAACGGGCCAGCAACAAATCACCGAGGAAGTTCGCCACCTCCTCGTCGATCACCGCGTTGCGGCCGATTGCGTGGCTTGCGGCCAGCATGAAGCCGTCGGAATCGTGCTCGATCTTCGGCCACATCATGCCCGGCGTGTCGATGAGGGTCGCGGTCGGCGACAGGTCGAGGATCTGCTGGCTCTTGGTCACCGCCGGCTCATCACCGACCTTGGCGACACGCTTCTTCAGCAGTGCGTTCATCAGCGTCGACTTGCCCACGTTGGGGATGCCCATGATCATCATGCGCAGCGGCTTCAGGCGGTCGTTGCGGTGCGGCGCCAGCGGCCGGCACAGGCCGACCACCTTGGCTACGTCGCTGGGCTTCTTGCACGACAGCGCCACCGCATTGACGCCCTTCTGGGCGTTGTAGTGGGCGATCCACTGGGCCGTCACCGCCGGATCGGCGAGGTCGGCCTTGTTGAGGATCTTCAGGCACGGCCGCTGGCGATGCAGGCGCAGTTCGCGGATCATCGGGTTGCTGCTCGCTTCGGGCAGGCGGGCGTCGAGCACCTCGATGACCACATCGATGCGCTCCATGCTCTCCGCCGCCTTCTTGCGGGCGGACGTCATGTGACCGGGAAACCACTGGATGGACATGGGCGTGCGTTGAATCAATGAAAGCCCGCCATTATCAGGGCAAAATGGCGTCCCTCGAAGGAAATCCCCGGAAACACCGCACCATGAACCACGAAGAAATCATCGCCGCGACCCGCGAATGGATCGAAAAGGCCGTCATCGGCCTCAACCTGTGCCCGTTCGCCAAGTCGGTCTACGTCAAGAACCAGATCCGCATCGTGGTCAGCGATGCCCGCCACCTCGACGCCTTCCTTGAGCAACTGGACGAGGAACTGGACCATCTGGCGTCCGTCGATCCCGAAGTCACGGATACCACGCTGCTGGTGCATCCGACCCTTTTCCCCGACTTCCTCGACTTCAACGACCTGGTGCAGATCGCCGACGAGGCCGTCAGCGAGCACGAGCTGGACGGCGTGCTGCAGATCGCCAGCTTCCACCCGGACTTCCAGTTCGAAGGCACCGAGCCGGACGACATCACCAATTACACCAACCGCTCGCCCTATCCGACCCTGCACCTGATCCGCGAGGCCAGCATCGACCGCGCCGTGGAAGCCTTCCCGGAAGCGGAGATGATCTACGAGCGCAACATGGAAACCCTGCAGAAGCTCGGCATCGCCGGCTGGAAAGCCCTTGGCCTGGCCGAGTCCAAGAAGCATGGCCAGGAATAAGCCCGCCGCGGGCACCGCCCGCCCGGCCGCCGAGGCCAAGCCGGCCGTCCATCCGGAGATCCGCCCTGGCCAGTCGATCGAGTTGCTGAAGGAACTCCACATCCTGACCCGCGACGGGCAGCTCAACCAGGACAGCCGCCGCAAGCTCAAGCAGGTCTATCACCTGTACCAGTTCATCGAGCCGCTGCTCGCCGAGGTGCTGGAGCAGCACGGCGACCTGAGCCTCGCCGACCACGGTGCCGGCAAGTCCTACCTGGGCTTCATCCTCTACGACCTGTTCCTCAAGGCCAGGGAGGCCGGCACGGTCTACGGCATCGAGACCCGCGCCGAGCTGGTCGCCCGATCCCGCGAACTGGCCGAGCGGCTGGGCTTCCCGCGCATGCGCTTCCTCGACGTGAGCGTGGAGGAATCCACCCGCTCCACCAAGCTGCCCGAGCGCATCGACGTGGTCACCGCGCTGCACGCCTGCAACACCGCCACCGACGACGCGATCCAGTTCGCCTTCGCCAAGAATGCCCGCTTCGTGGTGCTGGTGCCCTGCTGCCAGGCCGAGGTGGCCAGCGTGCTGCGCCAGAACAAGAACGCCAGCTTCGGCATGACGCCCCTGTCGGAGATCTGGCGCCACCCGATCCACACGCGGGAATTCGGCAGCCAACTGACCAACGCACTGCGTTGCCTGCAGCTGGAAGCCCACGGCTACCAGGTCACGGTGACCGAGCTGGTCGGCTGGGAGCACTCGATGAAGAACGAGCTGATCATCGCCCGCCACACCGGCCAGCCGCGCAAGAACGCGATGGAGCGCATCGAGGCGATCCTGACGGAACTCAACCTCGACGAGCTGCGGGGTCGTTTCGCGTGCTGACAGCCGGGCTGGCAGTGGCCACGGCGCTGCTTGTCGCTGTGGCACCGAGGCTGCCACGCCTGCGTGATCGCTACGACACGGCCGCACTGCAGCCGATCCCCGGCCTGCCCGCGGACGATGCCGGCCCGGCGCCGCTGAATGCCGCCTTGCAGGATTGGGTCATGGAAGGCGCAGGGTCGGGCGCCACGCTGCTGCCCTGGCGCTTTCCCGCAGCACCCTGCCCGCTGGCCTGTGCCATCGTCAGCCCGACCCAGCGGCACCGCGTGCATGCCTTCGGCTACCGCCTGGCCGGCTATCACCAGCTCGACACGCGCAGCCGCCTCGGTGGCATCGCCTACCGGATTGGCGTTCAACTGCGTCCGCTGCTGTGGTTCCTGCCACGGCGGAACGACGAACCGTGGGATGACGCCTGGCTGACCGCGGTGGATGAGGCCCGCCTCGCCGCCCTCTCCGACTGGCGCCCCCGGCGCCCCACGCTGATCGTGCTGGACTCACCAGTCGAAGGCGCCGCGGCTCGCGTCATGGACGCGCTGCAAGCGAGCCTGCACCACAACCTCAGCCAGCATCCGGTTCGTCTGCTGATCCTTCACGACGGCGATCTCGCCGAAACGGCTTCACCCCTCACCCCCCAGATTCGCGTCCTGCCGGATCAGCGGAACGGGTAGGCATTCATCCTGGCCGGACGTTCTTTCTGGACAGGCTTCGGCTTGGGCTGAACCGGCCTGGGTGGCGGCCATGGACGCGCATACAGCGGGGCCGGATAGACCACCGTCGAATGCTCCGCGTCCTCCCTGGCCTGCTCGCGAGACTGGGTCAGCTCCGCCTGCCTTTCCGCCTCCCAACGCCGCTGGCGCTCGGCGGCCTCGGCATTGCGGCGCGCATCGAGCGCCTGCGCATCGTCGAGCAGACGCTCGCCACGCCGCCGCGCGGCCGCCTCGTCCCGCGGACTCAGCGGATGCGCGCCATCGACGGCCTGCACCCGACTGTCAGCAGCACATGGCACATCGGTATAGGTCACCCGGCCATCGCTCCCGGTGCACTTGAAGACGGCAAGCGCTGGCCCGGCCAGCAACAGGCCCAGCACCCCCACCCAGATCCGCCTGCCCTCCATGAACGCCTCCATTCACCCCATCCAGTCCGAAGACTAGATCGATTGGGCGCGGCTGGCGAGCATGGAACGCACGGACGGAATGGCAACCTACTCAGATTTCCTGAACGCCTCCCGCATCCGGCACGAAAAGCGGCAAACACCATTCGTCATCCAGAAGAAAACTCTCGGCCTCCGGACCGCAGGTCCATCGCACCCAGCGCCGCACACCCGCCAACAGGAAACGCCGCATCTTCATCTCCCAGCTGTTTCAGCCACCCCAAACCGTGGGGCCGGTGATGACGATAGTAGGTAGAGACGGTGACAGGCATCTTGCAGAAAGGCTGTGGGCAGATGAATCGTGGGAGCAAGAGCCGACCGGAGACTTCCCCCCAGATCCTTCCGTGGGGGCGAATTCATTCGCCCTCCAAACGTTTGATCAGCCTCGACGGGCGAATCAATTCGCCCCTACAGAAACAGCCCGACGAGCTTGTGAACACAGCCGAAGGGCAAACGAAAACGGGGAAAACGATCACTCGTTTTCCCCGTTGCGTTCTGGAGCGGCAGAAGAGTCTCGAACTCTCGACCTCAACCTTGGCAAGGTTGCGCTCTACCAACTGAGCTACTGCCGCGTACTGCTGGAGGCGCGAGCCGGAGTCGAACCGACCTACACGGATTTGCAATCCGGTGCATAACCGCTTTGCTATCGCGCCTTAAATCAATCGGGGAAGCAGGTTTTGCTTCCCCGTAAAATCTGGAGCGGCAGAAGAGTCTCGAACTCTCGACCTCAACCTTGGCAAGGTTGCGCTCTACCAACTGAGCTACTGCCGCGTGACAGACCGCCATTATAGGCAAAATTTCTTGCCTGTCAAATTAAATCCGAAATTGTTTATCGACTACGTTTCACAAGTTCGGGCCACGCACAGCGCATGTAATAGCCCATGGACCACAGCGTCAGCACCGCGGCCACGTAGATCAACAGCGTACCGATACTCATGCTGTCGAAACCGAGGATGGGCGCCTGGAACAACAGCAGCGGAATCGCCGACATCTGGGCCGCCGTCTTCAGCTTGCCGACGAAGGCCACCGCGACGCTGCCGGCGGCACCGACCTTCGCCATCCACTCGCGCAGTGCCGAGATGGTGATCTCCCGCCCGATGATGACCAGCGCGATCAGCGAATCGACGCGGCCGAGATGTACCAGCACGATCAGCGCCGCCGCCACCATCAGCTTGTCGGCCACCGGATCGAGGAAGGCGCCGAAGGCCGAGGTCTGCCCCAGGCTGCGCGCCAGGTAGCCGTCGAACCAGTCGGTGACCGCCGCAGCGACGAAGGTCAGCGTGGCAACCAGGTTCTTGTCGTCCGGGGACATCACGCTTGCGGGAAGGTAATAGATGCCGACGAAAAACGGGATCAGGGCAATGCGTGCCCAGGTAAGCGAATTGGGAATATTGAAGAGCATGTCGGCGTTCACTGGCTATCGCAGTGAATTGTATATCTGTTCGGCCAGGTGCCGGTTGATACCCTCGACACGACAGAGGTCTTCCACCGTGGCATTGCGCACACCATCCATGCCGCCGAAGGCCGCCAGCAGCTTGCGCCGCCGGGTCGGACCGACACCGGCGATGTCCTCCAGGCGCGAGGTGTTGCGCGTCTTGGCCCGCCGCGCACGGTGGCCGGTGATCGCGAAACGGTGGGCCTCGTCGCGGATTTCCTGGATCAGGTGCAGCGCCGGCGCATCCGGACGCAGATGCACGGGCTCGCGGCCGTCCGGAAAAACCAGTTCTTCCAGCCCCGGCTTGCGGCTCTCGCCCTTGGCGACGCCGAACATCGTGATGGCCTCCAGCCCCAGTTCGGCCAGCACTTCCTTGGCGACGCCCATCTGGCCCTTGCCGCCGTCGATGAGGATCAGGTCCGGCTGCACGCCCTCCCCGGCGGCCACCTTCTCGTAGCGCCGGGTCAGCGCCTGGCGCATCGCCGCGTAGTCATCGCCGGGGGTGATGCCGCTGATGTTGTAGCGGCGGTATTCGGACTTCTTCATCGCCTTGCCGTCCCACACCACGCAGGAAGCCACCGTGGACTCGCCCATCGTGTGGGAGATGTCGAAACACTCGATGCGGTTCGGCGTGTCGGCCAGCCCCAGCGCGTCGCGCAGGGCGTCGAGGCGCTGTTCGCCGCGGGCGGACTCCTGCTCCCGCGCCAGCAAGGCGAGGCCGGCGTTGTTCTCGGCCATGCCCATCCAGGCCCGCTCGTTTTCGTAGCGCGCCGCCATCAGCGCCGCCTTGCCTTCGACAACCTCTTCGAGCGCCTCCTTGACGGTAGCCGGCTCGAGATTGACGAGGATCTTGCCGGGCAAGGGCTGATCCAGATAGTGCTGCTCGACGAAGGCCACCAGCGCATCCAGCGGCGTGCAGCCCTGGGCATTGCTGGGGAACAGCGGTCGGTCGCCGAGATGACGGCCACCGCGGATCATCGCCAGGTTGACGCACACCATGCCGCCCCGCTCCACCGCGGCGATCACGTCCACGTCCTCGTCCTTGGCGCTCTCGACGAACTGCTTGTGCAGCACCGCCTGCAGGTTGCGGATCTGGTCACGGTACATCGCAGCTTTTTCGAAGGCGAGCGCGTCCGAGGCTTCCAGCATGCGTTTCGACAGGTCGTCGATCACCTCGGTATGGCGGCCGTTGAGGAACAGGCTGGCCGTCTGCACGTCGGCCGCATAGGCCTCCTTGTCGATCAGCCCGACGCAGGGCCCCGTGCAGCGCTGGATCTGATGCAGCAGGCAGGGCCGCGAACGATTGCTGAAGGTGGAATCCTCGCAGGTGCGCAGACGGAAGATCTTCTGCATCAGGTGCAGGCTCTCGCGCACCGCCCAGCTGTTGGGAAACGGCCCGAAATAGCGCACCCCCTTGGTGAAGCCGCCCCGGTGGTAGTAGATCTGCGGGAAGTCGCCGCCGGACAGCGCGATGTAGGGATAGGACTTGTCGTCCCGGAACAGGATGTTGTACTTCGGCCCGAGGCTCTTGATGAGGTTGTTCTCGAGGATCAGCGCCTCGGCCTCGGAACGGGTGGCGGTGGTGTCCACCCGCTGCACCTGGCTCACCATGATCGCAATGCGCGGGCTCAGCTGGGTACGCTGGAAGTAGGACGACACCCGCCGCTTGAGGTTCTTGGCCTTGCCGACGTAGAGCACCACCTCGTCGGCGCCGATCATGCGGTAGACCCCGGGCTCCTCGGTCAGGGTGCGCAGGAAGACCTTGGCGTCGAAGCTCATCGCAAGGGTCCGGATCAGGCCAGCGCCAGCACGGCGTCACGGGCGGCGCGGTAATCGGTCCAGTCGGCCAGCTCGGCCGGCGTCACGGGCGCGCTGCCGGCCCGTGGGCGCAGCGCGGCGATGCGCGCGGCACTGTCGACAGCGACCACCGGGCGCCAGGCATCAAGCAGACGCACGGCCAGTTCGGGCCGGTTGCACACCAGCACCATGTCGCAGCCGGCGCCATGGGCGGCTTCGGCGCGGGCGACGATGTCGCCCGCCACGCTGGCGCCTTCCATCGTCAGGTCATCGCTGAAGATCACGCCGCCGAAGCCGACACGCTGGCGCAGCACGTCCTGCAGCCAGAAAGGCGAGAAACCGGCCGGGCGTGCATCGATGTTGCGGTAGATCACGTGGGCCGGCATCACACCGCCCAGCTCACCAGCCAGGTGCAGGAAGGGCCGCACGTCCTCGGCCCACACGGCATCGAAGCTGCGCTCGTCCACCGGGATCGCCACATGGGAATCCGCCTCCACCGCGCCATGCCCCGGGAAATGCTTGCCGACCGCCTTCATGCCCGCTGCGGCCAGACCGCCGACGACGGCACGGGCGAGTTCAGTGGCAACCTCAGGCTGGCGGTGGAAGGCGCGGTCGCCGATCACCGTGCTGACGCCGTAATCCAGATCGAGGACCGGCGCGTAGCTCAGGTCCACGTCATGGGCGCGCAGCTCGGCGGCCAGCACCAGGCCGGCCTGGCGGGCCGCAGCGCGAGCGGCTGCGGGATCGCTATCCCACAGCCCGCCGAAACGGCGCATCGCCGGCAGGCGCGTGAAGCCCTCGCGGAAACGCTGCACGCGCCCGCCTTCGTGGTCCACCGAGATTACCAGGCCGGGGCGCACCGCGCGGATCGCCGCGGTCAGCGCCCGCAGCTGTTCCGGCTCGGCGTAGTTGCGGGCGAACAGGATCACCCCACCGACCAGCGGGTGCTGAAGGACTTCCCGCTCTTCGGCGGTGACTTCGTGCCCGACCACGTCGAGCATGATCGGGCCGGGCTGGATGTGGGATGGCTTCATGGTTTCTCGATGACAGCAAAAGCGACGACGTAATCGGTTTCGTCGGAAAGGCTCAGATGGGCGACCATCCCGCGCTCGCGCAGGTAGTCCGCCAATGCGGGGGTGTATTCGAACACCGGCTTGCCAAGCGCGTCGTGGCCGACCCACAGCGCATGCAGCGTTGCCGGCGCAGCAACACCAGTACCAAGTGCCTTGCCGAAGGCCTCCTTGGCGGCGAAGCGCTTGGCCAGCAGGCGGGCCGGAGCACGCGACTGCGTAAAAGCCTCCCGCTCGGCTTCTGCCAGGATACGTGTGGCAAAACGCTCGCCGTGGCGCGACAGGGCCTCCTCCATGCGGGCGACCCGCACAATGTCGGTGCCGACGCCGTGGATCACGGCCGTGCGCCGCGCTCCGCGGCTTCCCGCATCAGGCGCTTCATTTCCCGCACCGCCTCACGGAGGCCGGTGAACACCGCGCGGCTGACGATGGAGTGGCCGATGTGCAGTTCGCGGATGCCCGGCAGGCGGGCGATCGGCTGGATGTTGTAGTAGTTGAGGGCATGGCCGGCATTGAAGCGCATGCCGAGGCCACGGATCGCCTCCCCCGCCGCGGCGATCTTGGCGATCTCGGCCAGCACGGCGGGGCTTTCCGCGTCCCTCCCGGCGGCGTGGAAGGCGTGGGCATAGGGGCCGGTGTGGATCTCGCAGACCCGCGCCCCGATGCGTGCGGCAGCCTCCACCTGGGAGGGCTCGGCATCGATGAAGACGCTGACGATGATGCCCTGGTCGGCTAGCCGCGCCACAGCGTCCTTCAGCCGGGCCTCCTGAGACACGATGTCGAGGCCGCCTTCTGTGGTCACCTCGTGACGCCCCTCCGGTACGAACATCGCCATTTCCGGCTTGATGTCGCAGGCGATGCCGACCATCTCGTCGGTGGCGGCCATCTCCAGGTTGAGCTTGATCTGGGTGAGTTCGCGCAGCTTGCGCACATCGGCGTCCTGGATGTGGCGGCGGTCTTCGCGCAGGTGCACGGTGATGCCATCCGCGCCGCCCAGGTGGGCCTCGACGGCCACCCAGCAGGGGTCCGGCTCCCAGGTGCGGCGCGCCTGGCGCAGGGTGGCAACGTGGTCGATATTGACGCCGAGTTCGATCAAGACGGATCTCCGGGAAAGGCCAAAAGTTCGGTGAAGACGCGGCGGGACTGCAGCACCTGCCCACCGAGGTAATACTGGATCAGGCGGCGCATCAGTGCCTTGCTCTGGGCGAGGGTCTCCGGATTGCGGAAATTGCCCTGCGTCATGTCGAGCAGCGTGCGCCCGCTGACGGTCACGGCGTCGTCGGCGACTTCGTCACCCACCAGCACCACACCACGTTCGATTATATAAGTGTAGAAAGCATCGGACCGGACCGGCGTCCCGTCCTGCTCCATGTCCAGGCTGAGGCCGTAACCGAGTTCCTGCAGTAGGGCCAGCTCGAAGCGGCGCAGCACGACTTCCTGGGATTCGTTGGCGGCCAGCGCCCGCAGCGCCTCGCCATAGGCCTTGTGGAGCGCCGGATGGGCGTCCTCCCGCGGCAGCAGGCGCATCAGCAGTTCGTTGGCGTAATAGGCGCACAGCAGAGCCTGGCCACCCAGCAAGGGCTGACCGCCCTGCCATTCGGCACGCACCAGGGTCTTCATTTCGCCGCCGCCGCTCCAGTCGATCAACAGCGGCTGGAAGGCCATCAGCACGCCGCGCAGCTGGGACATCGGCCGCCGCGCGCCCTTGGCGACGAGGCCGACGCGGCCGTAATCGCGGCTGAACACCTCGACGATCAGGCTGGTTTCCCGATACGGATAGCTGTGCAGCACGAAACCCGGCTGCTGGTCGACGCGCGGCCTGGCGCTCACGGGGAAGGCGGCTTATTCGTAGCCGAGGCTCTTCAGAGCCCGTTCGTCGTCGGCCCAGCCGCTCTTCACCTTGACCCACACCTCCAGGAAGACCTTGGAGTCGAAGAGCTTTTCCATCTCGACGCGAGCTTCGGTGGCGATGCGCTTGAGGCGCTCGCCGCCCTTGCCGATCACCATCGCCTTGTGGGGCGCCTTGTCGACGATCACCGCCGCGTTGATGCGGCGCAGGCCGGGCTCGGCCTCGAACTTCTCGATCTCCACCGCGATGCCGTAGGGCAGCTCTTCGCCCAACTGGCGGAACAGCTTCTCGCGCAGGAATTCGGCAGCCAGGAAACGCTCGCTGCGGTCGGTGATGTCGTCCGCGTCGAAGATCGGCTCGCCTTCCGGCAGATAGGGCGCCGCCGCCTTCAGCAGCTCGTCGGTATTGCGGCCCTTCTCGGCGCTGACCGGCACGATCTCGGCAAACGGGTAGATGGCGCTCACCTTCTGCAGGAACGGCAGCAGGCGTGCCTTGTCCTCCAGCATATCCACCTTGTTGACGACCAGGATCACCTTCGCGCCTTCCGGCAGCAGCTTGACGACCTGCTCGTCCTCGGGGCCGTAACGGCCGCTCTCAATGACGAACAGCACCAGGTCCACGTCGGACAGCACCTGGGTAACGGTGCGGTTCATGGCCCGGTTGAGGGCGTTCTTGTGGCGGGTCTGGAAGCCCGGCGTATCGACGAAAATGAATTGCGAGGCGCCCTCGGTCAGCACACCGGTGACCCGGTGGCGGGTCGTCTGCGCCTTGCGCGAGACGATGCTGATCTTCTGTCCGATCAGGCGGTTGAGCAGCGTGGACTTGCCGACGTTGGGGCGTCCGACGATGGCCACGAAGCCGGTCCGGAATGCGGACTCGGCGGGAGATTGGATATCGGTCATTACTTGGGAAGAAGTTCCAGCGCCCGCTGGGCGGACTGCTGTTCGGCAGCGCGGCGACTCACGCCGATGCCGCGGGTCTTGAGGCCAAGGCCGGCGACTTCGCACTCGACCTCGAATTCCTGTTGATGGGCTTCGCCACGGGTGTCGGCAAGGGAATAGCGCGGCAGCGGCATGCGCTTGCCCTGCAGCCACTCCTGCAGCGCCGTCTTGGGGTCTTTCAGGGCCCGGGCCGGATCGAGGCCGGCGATCGACGCCTCATAGAGACTGTCAATGACAGTCTTGGCGGTCTCGAAGCCTGCATCCAGGAAGACCGCTGCGAAGATCGCCTCGAGCGCGTCGGCGAGGATGGACGGACGACGATGCCCGCCACTCTTCAGCTCACCTTCACCGAGGCGCAGGTAGTCGCCGAGTTTCAACCCATCGGCCAGGCGGTGCAGGGTTTCCTGGCGGACCAGGTTGGCGCGCAGGCGCGACATGTCGCCTTCACGCAGTTCGCTGAAACGGCCGAACAGTGCCACTGCGGTGACGCAGTTGAGGACGCTGTCGCCGAGGAACTCCAGACGCTCATTATGGGGCGAACCGAAGCTGCGGTGGGTCAGCGCCTGCTCCAGCAGTTCTATCCGGGAAAAGCGATGGCCGATGGCCCGCTGCAATGCATCCAGCTTCATGACGGGTTACTTGCTGGCCGAACGGGCTGAAAAATCGACGAGCAGGCTGACGTTGGAAACCAGCGGGACCTTGCGGGAATATTCCACGGAAATCACGATGTGACCGTTCTCCTTGGTGATGTCGAGGTCAGCGGCAGAAATGCTGGAGATCTCGTCGACAATGGCGCGCCTGGAGAAATCGCTGCGCAGCTGGGTCACCGTTGCCGTCATCGGGTCGGCCCCGGCCGCCACCGCGGAGATGGCGCGCTTGATGCCGAAGTACTCGCTCACCACCGGCACCATCTTGAAGGCCACCAGCAAACAGGCGCCCAACAGGGCGCCGACAAGAAGCACACCGATCAGGCTCAGGCCCGACTGTCTCTTTCGCGTCATGATCAATGGAAGCTACCGATACGTTTGAGGTCGCTGAAGTTGAACCAGATGAAGAAGGCCTTGCCGACGATGTTCGCCTCCGGCACGAAGCCCCAGCCCCGGCTGTCGAAACTGCCGTCCCGGTTGTCGCCCATCATGAAGTAATGACCGGCAGGTACCGTGCAGGACACGCCGCGGCTAGTATAGGTGCAGTTCTCGCGGAACGGATACTGGGTGATCTGGGAAACAAAGGCCGGCGCCTCGTTCTCGACGATGATGTTGTGCTCCACCTCACCGAGCTTCTCGGTGAAGCGCGGCGAGTAGTACAGACGATCTGCGTGCAGGTAGTCGCCGGCCGGCTGCTGCGGCATCGCCTGGCCGTTGATGGTCAGCTTCTTGTCGAAGTATTCCACCTTGTCGCCCGGCAGGCCGACGACCCGCTTGATGTAATCCAGCGACGGATCGCCGGGAAAGCGGAAGACCATCACGTCGCCACGCTTGGGCTCAGTGACGGCAATCACCTTCTTGTTGATGACGGGCAGGCGGATGCCGTAGGTCCATTTGTTCACCAGGATGAAGTCGCCGACCAGCAAGGTCGGGATCATCGAGCCGGACGGAATCTTGAACGGCTCGACGACAAAGGAGCGCAGGCAGAACACCACCAGGATTACCGGGAAGAAGCTCGCCCCGTACTCCACCCACCAGGGCGACTTGGCCCCGACCGCGCGCCGCTTGCTGGCGACGAAGTGATCGAAGGCCCACAGAACACCACTGGCAACCAACAGAACAAACAGAATCAACGCGAAATTCACGCCTGCACTCCTGAACCGGCCTGCTGCCGGTTATTTACCTTCATCAACCCGCAGCACGGCCAGGAAGGCCTCCTGCGGGATTTCCACGTTGCCGACCTGCTTCATGCGCTTCTTGCCCTCCTTCTGTTTCTCGAGGAGCTTCTTCTTCCGCGTGATGTCGCCGCCGTAGCACTTGGCCAGCACGTTCTTGCGCAGGGCCTTGATCGTTTCCCGGGCCACGATGTTGGAGCCGATGGCTGCCTGGACGGCCACATCGAACATCTGGCGCGGAATCAGCTCACGCAGCTTGGCCACCAGTTCGCGGCCGCGGTACTGGGAGTTGGCCCGGTGCACGATGATCGACAGCGCATCGACCTTCTCGCTGGACACCAGCACATCGAGCTTGACCAGATCGGCAGCGCGGTATTCCTTGAACTCGTAATCGAGCGACGCGTAGCCGCGGGAGACGGACTTCAGCTTGTCGAAGAAGTCCATCACCACTTCGTTCATCGGCATGTCGTAGATCAGCTGCACCTGGCGGCCGTGGTAGAGCATGTCTACCTGCGCGCCACGCTTCTGGTTGCACAGCGTGATCACCGGGCCGACGTATTCCTGGGGCAGGAAGATGACGGCCTTGATGATCGGCTCGCGCACCTCGTCGACCTTCGACAGGTCGGGCAGCTTCGACGGGTTGGAAATCTGCTCGACAGTGCCATCCTTCATCAGCACTTCATACACCACGGTCGGAGCCGTGGTAATCAGATTCATGTCGAACTCGCGCTCCAGGCGCTCCTGCACGATCTCCATGTGCAGCAGGCCAAGGAAGCCGCAGCGGAAGCCGAAGCCCAGCGCCTGGGACACTTCGGGCTCGAACTGCAGGGACGCGTCGTTGAGGCGCAGCTTTTCCAGCGACTCGCGCAACTGGTCGTATTCGTTGGACTCGACCGGATACAAACCGGCGAACACCTGCGGCTTGATCTCCTTGAAGCCAGCCAGCGGTTCGGCGGCCTTGCGGTTGGCCAGGGTGATGGTGTCACCGACCTTCGCCGACTTGAGCTCCTTGATACCGGCGATGATGAAGCCCACCTGGCCGGCGGACAGGCTCTCCCGCGGCAATGACTTGGGGGTGAACACACCAACCTGCTCGCACAGGTGCTGGGCGCCGTTGGACATGAACAGGATCCGGTCCTTCGGGCGGAGGGTGCCATCCACCACCCGCACCAGCATCACCACGCCCACGTAGTTGTCGAACCACGAGTCGATGATGAGGGCCTTCAGCGGTGCGTCGGGGTCGCCCTTCGGCGGCGGAATGCGGGCGATCACGGCTTCGAGGATGTCCTCGACACCCATGCCGGTCTTGGCCGAGCACGGAATCGCGTCGGTCGCATCGATGCCGATGACGTCCTCTATCTCCTGCTTGGCACCATCAGGATTCGCCTGCGGCAGATCCATCTTGTTGAGGACCGGTACCACCTCGACGCCCTGGTCGAGTGCGGTATAGCAGTTGGCCACGGTCTGGGCCTCGACGCCCTGGGACGCATCCACCACCAGCAGGCCCCCTTCACAGGCGGCCAGCGAGCGGGACACCTCATAGGAGAAGTCCACGTGCCCCGGAGTGTCGATGAGATTCAGGTTGTAAACCTGGCCATCACGGGCACGGTAATTAAGTGCCGCAGTCTGCGCCTTGATGGTGATGCCGCGCTCGCGCTCGATGTCCATCGAGTCGAGCACCTGGGCTTCCATCTCCCGCGAGGAGAGGCCACCGCAAAGCTGGATGATCCGGTCGGCCAGCGTAGACTTGCCGTGGTCGATATGGGCAATGATCGAAAAGTTTCTGATGTGTTGCATGTCGGCCATGAAAAAGGGTGCCGGTGGGCACCCTGAATAAATTTTGTTTGCCTGGCAAAGACTTGGATTCTAACCGATACGCCGGAAATGAGCACGGACCGCCGCTTCGTCGAGGAAGTAATGGCACAGCTCGGCCTCTCCCGCCAGCACCACCGGCACCTTTTCGCTCCAGACTTCCTCCAGCTCTGGAAAGGCATCCACATCCACCACATCGATGGCGAAGCCCAGTTCCTGCTGCAAGGGCTGCAGGGCATCCAGCAGATCGTGGCACAGGTGGCACCACTCCCGGCTCAAGACAGTCAGCTTGTGTTCAGCGCTCAATCGTTCGTACCGGTACAAAGGTCTGAAATTCACCGCGCAGGACCAGCAGGGTCACTGTCTGCCCGGGCTCCAGGGTCGCGGCGACCTTGTTGAAATGATCCACGGAGCGGATGTCGGTACGCCCGCCCTTCACCACCAACGCCAGGATCGCGTCGCCGGACTGGATCTCGGAGGCGCGCGCCGATGCGCTGCGCAGCACGTCAACGATTACCCCGCCGCCGCCGAAACGCGCATCCCGCTTTTGCTCTGCGCTGGGCTCGACGACGAGGATGCCCAGCCTGTTCGGCGAGCTATCCGGTCTCGCGACCTTGGCCACCACCTTGCGCACCTTGTCGTCGGGCAACTCCGCCACCACCACGGACAGATCGCGGGTCGAGCCCTTGCGCCATACCTGCAGCGGCACCCTGCTACCCGGTCGGGTGCTGCCGACAGCGCGCGGCAGATCACCGGAGACACCTATCGTCCGGGTATCGAAGCGCAGGATGATGTCGCCCTGCTCGATACCGGCCTTTTCTGCCGGGCTTCCCTTCTCGACGGAACTCACCAGCGCGCCGACCGGCTTGGCGAGCCCGAAGCTGTCGGCCAGCTCCCGGGAGACCTCCTGGATCACCACGCCGACGCGCCCGCGCTGAACCCGGCCGTTACTGCGCAACTGGCTCTGCACCTCCATCGCCACGTCGATGGGAATCGCGAAGGAGAGCCCCATGAATCCGCCGGTACGGCTGTAGATCTGGGAATTCATACCGACGACTTCGCCCTTCATGTTGAACAGCGGCCCCCCCGAGTTGCCCGGGTTGATCGCCACGTCGGTCTGGATGAAGGGAACGAAGTTCTCCTGCGGCAGCGAACGCCCCTTGGCACTGACGATCCCGGCGGTCACCGAGTTCTCGAAGCCGAAGGGCGAACCAATCGCCACGACCCAGTCGCCAACCCTCAGCCTAGCGGGATCACCGAGGGTCACCTTGGGCAGGCCGCTGGCCTCGATCTTCAGCAAGGCCACATCGCTACGCGGATCAGCGCCCATCAGGCGAGCCCGGAACTCGCGCTTGTCGGTGAGCTTGACGATGATTTCGTCGGCACCTTCAACGACGTGCGCATTGGTCAGCACATAGCCGTCCGCGGACACGATGAAGCCCGAACCGAGGGAGCGGTTGTCCGGCTCGATTCGCGGCGCCCCCGGGTGGCGGGGGACGAAACGCCGGAAGAAGTCGAACATCGGATCGTCATCGTCGATGCTCGGCACCGGCCCCTTGCCCTGGCGTACCGCCTGGGTGGTGCTGATATTGACGACCGCCATCCCCTGGCGCTCGGCCAGCTCGGCAAAATCCGGCAGATCCCTGGCCAACACATGGCCGGACACGCCCCCTGACAACAGGCAACCTGCCACCAGCAAAGCCCGGCAATACCGAATCACACCCTTCATTGCCCGCACACTCCAGCGCCTTCCTCAGCCCCGCGCACCAGACGCATGGGCAGATCCTGCTGCAATCCTCGACTACGCTTGCGCCCCCAGATGGCCGCCACCAATCCGCCAACCAAAGCACCGCCGGCGGCCAGCAGATCGCCACGCCCCTCAGAGGCCACAGCGGCACCAGCAACCGCCCCTGCGATGACACCCAGCACAGGCCAGCCGTAAGCACACAGGGCAGCCTGCAACGGCACCCTATCGTCAATGACGACGCCGACAGTCTCCCCAGGAGACGCCTCGATATCGTTAACTACCCTCACACTCCGGCTGATCGGCGCAAGAGGACGGGCGAGATTGACGCCGCCACAGCCCCCCGGCTCGTGACAGCGCCCACACCCCTGGGCCACCGACACATCCACCCATGCATAGCCGGCATCCAGCCGCTGGACGACGCCGTTCACCCGCATCAGCGCTTCCGCATCTCCACGCCATCGGCGATACGCACCAGCGCCTGCTGGGGCACTTCACCCAGCACCGTAATGAGGTGATCGGACACCGTACGACGGAAAATATTGAATGCTCCGGAGGAACTCATCCCGCTCTGCAGGGTGTTCTTGGCCGGCATGGGCTCGATGAACACAGAGATCGCCGCCAGGCCATCCGAAAACACCACGTGGTAGGCCTCGCCGCGCTCCTTGCGTCCCTGACGGGCCACCGACACGACCTGACGGAAGCCGGGGATGGCGTTCTTGAAGACCCAGCCGGTATCCTCGACCTTCACATCGCTGCCGCGCGCGTTGACCACCTTCCAGTCGCTCGAACGCACGAAGCGGGGCTTGACCTTTTCCTTGTCGAAAGGCGCGCCCACCTGGACTTCGGTGAAGGCGAACTGTTCGATGTTCTCCCCCTTCTCGCCAACCAGGCGCGCCCGCAGCAACAGCCCAGAGCCCACGTCAGCCCATAGCTGGTGACCGAAGCGCATGTCATCCTTCGGCTCGAGAATGATCTGCTGGCTCTCCATGCCGACAATCCGGACCACCTCACCTTTGCGGATGCGATAGTGCTCGGCGAGCGCACTCGGCGACTGGGGCAGGCGCGCCGGGAAACTGCGACGCGCCGTAGACTGGTCAACGATCAGTAGTTTCTGGTCGGGCAGGAAGCACTGCACTTCTTCATTGTTGCGCACCACTTCGCGCGGACTGCCGTCGAGGGCTTCCAGCTTCTCGTATTCACCGCTGCCATCCACCAGGTGGGCAATCCGCGACGTCTCGACGTTCTTGCCGCTCTGATAGGTGAAGGTGCCGGTGTAGTTCAGCTTGTGGGCCGCGTTGGAAATACGTGCAAGCCAGCTGAGCGGATCTGTCGGAACGTCGGCCAGGGCGGCACCACTCCACGCCCCCAATGCCACCAGGCAACAGAAAAAATGCTTCATCGCTGGTTGGCCACCTGACTATCCGAGACGGTACGCACGTACAGGGCCACGCCCGGCATGGCCGCAGACGGTGCCATGGCCTGATGGGCGAACAGGTATTCACGCTCCGAGGTATCGCTGTTCGCCACCAGCTTGGCCGGCGCCCGCGTCTGGTCCAGCGCCACCGCAGCAACCGGGGCCTTGCTGGTCCGGGCGATCTGCAAGGCATCCGGGCCGGACCCATTGAGCGCCATCGCGACCCAGCCGACCGCCGCCACCCCCATCACCGATGCGGCGATCGGCATGACGTGGCGAACCCACCCACCGCCAATCTCGCGCTTGGGCGGCGCCAATACGGTCGGCTCGTCATCCAGGCACAGCATCACGTTACGGGTAAAGTCCGACGACAGAACCTGCTCATCCCGCAGCAGATCCCCGATCAGGCAATAGTTCTCCCACTCCCGACGCAGTGCACCGTCCCGTTTCAGGGAATCGAACATCCGCGCCGTTGCGTGCTCGTCGAGCGCGCCGTCGAGCAGGGCAGAAACCTTTTCTTTCATCGTCTTACCACCTCTTGTTCGGAGCCGTATCGAGCAACGGCTTGAGCTTTTCAGAAATTGCTTCCCGTGCGCGGAAGATCCGCGAACGGACCGTGCCGATAGGGCACTCCATGATCGTGGCGATCTCCTCGTAACTCAGACCTTCGATCTCGCGCAGGACTATCGCCGTTCTCAATTCTTCGGGCAGAGCCTCCATCGCCACATTGACGGTATCGCCAATCTGCTTGGTCATCAGGAGGCGTTCCGGCGTATTGATATCTCGAAGCTGGTCCCCTTCCTCGAAAGTCTCGGCTTCCTCGGAATCAAAGTCGGTCGTCGTGGGCGCGCGCCGCCCCTGCGACACGAGGAAATTCTTGGCAGTGTTGATCCCGATGCGGTAAAGCCAGGTGTAAAAAGCGCTATCCCCCCGAAACGACGGCAAGGCACGATAGGCCTTGATGAACGTCTCTTGGGCGACATCCTCTACTTCGGCTGGATCTCGGATCAATCTCGACAGCAGGCGGGCGAGCTTGCGCTGATACTTGGAAACGAGCAGCCCAAAGGCCTGCTTGTCGCCACGCTGCACACGCTCGACCAGCTGCTGGTCAATTTCGCGATCGCTCATGGTCGGGAAACAAATATCTTCGTAGTCGTGACCCGGAGGGTCACCGGCCTGGAAGTATATCCCGAGAGCCGCCAAAACCTGGCCAAAGTACCTCCTAGACCCTGCTGCGTCCGTATAGTTCAGTCGTCCCCAGGGTTGTTTTGCGACGAACTGCACGTGCTATAGTCGGCCCTTCGCAAAACAGCCCCCTGCGGCAATCCCCCGAAGTGACCGCATTTGACGTGCTCATCCTGGGCAGTGGCCTGGCCGGACAATCCCTGGCCCTGCGCCTGGCAGACAAACTCAAGATCGCCCTCGTTACCAAACGCTCCCTCGAAGACAGCGCCAGCGCCTGGGCCCAGGGCGGCATCGCGGCGGTCCTCGACCCCGCCGACGACACCGAAGCGCATGTATCCGACACCCACACCGCCGGCGCCGGCCTGTGCTCCGACAGCGCCACGCGCTTCGTCGTTGAGAACGGCCCTCGGGCGATCCGCTGGCTTATCGATCACGGTGTTCCCTTCACAACCGACCCCGACTCCTCGGTCGGCTACCACCTGACCCGCGAAGGCGGTCACAGCCACCGGCGCATCATCCACGCCGCCGATGCCACCGGCGCCGCGGTACAGGCCACGTTGACCGAACAGGTTCGTCGGCACCCGAACATCACAATCCTCGAACAGCACATCGCCATCGACCTGATCACCGGCACCAAGGTCGGCCGCACGGACGAAGGCTGCCTCGGCGCCTACGTGCTCGACATCGCCAACGACGAGATGCGCACCATCGCCGCCCGTCACACGGTGCTCGCCACCGGTGGCACCGGCAAGGTCTATCTGTACACGACCAACCCCGACACCGCCACCGGCGACGGCGTGGCGATGGCCTGGCGGGCCGGCTGCCGGGTCGCCAACATGGAATTCATCCAGTTCCATCCGACCTGCCTCTATCACCCGCAGGCCAAGTCTTTCCTGATTTCCGAAGCCGTGCGCGGCGAGGGCGGCGTGCTGCGCCGTCCGGACGGCAGCCGCTTCATGCAGGACCACGACCCGCGCCTGGAGCTCGCCCCGCGGGACGTGGTGGCCCGCGCCATCGACTTCGAGATGAAGAAGCACGGCCTCGACTGCGTCTTCCTCGACATCAGCCACAAGCCGGCAGAATTCCTGCAGAGCCATTTCCCGAACATCCTGGCCCGCTGCCTGGAACTGGGTATCGACATCACCCGCCAACCCATACCGGTCGTGCCAGCCGCGCATTACTCCTGCGGCGGCATCGTCACCGACCTGAATGCGCGCACCGATGTGAAGGGGCTCTACGCGATCGGCGAAAGCGCCTGTACAGGCCTGCACGGTGCCAACCGCCTGGCCAGCAACTCGCTGCTCGAATGCCTGGTTTTCAGCGAATCCGCTGCCGCCGATATTCTCGCCAATCCCCGCCCGTTGCCCGACGACCTGCCCTTGTGGGACGAAAGCCGCGTGACGGACGCCGACGAGACGATCGTGATCTCCCATAACTGGGACGAACTTCGTCGCTTCATGTGGGACTACGTCGGCATCGTGCGCACCAACAAGCGCCTGGAGCGTGCCCAACACCGCATTCGCCTGCTGGCCAGGGAAATCGACGAGTACTACAGCAATTTCCGCGTCTCCAACGACCTGATTGAACTGCGTAACCTGGTGGTTACCGCCGAGTTGATCGTTCGTAGCGCCCTCAAGCGCAAGGAAAGCCGCGGCCTGCACTTCAGTCGCGACTACCCCGAGACGCTGCCGAAGGCCCGCGACACAATCCTTCGGCCGCCGCGCGCACGAAGCTTCGTGCGCGCGCCACTGCCGAGAGACTAAGGCAAGCCCTGCGGGCCCTCCAGACGCGTCCGGGCCCGCAGACGCAGCCACACCTGCAGTTCCCTCCAGGCATGCAGCTCAAACTGGTCGCGCAGCAGCAACAGCGTCCCTGTCTCCGCCGCCCCATCCACCCGCCAGGCCAGCCAGACCGCCGGATAGCTCACAGCACTGGCCGGCAACGGTAATAACCTGCGCTCAGCCACCCCACCCGGATCGACAATCACTTCGCCATCCGCCAGCAAGCCCAGGCGGCCGAACTGCTGGCGAAAATGATGCAGACAATGCCAAGCCGAGCCGGCAAGTACCAGCAACCCGGCAGCGCTGGCAGCCCCCACGCCAAACCCGAGCAGAAATGAAAAAGCCGCCGCAAGATGCAGCGCCACAACAAGCATGGCGAGCAGCCGCGACGGCCTGAATTCAATGACAGTCATGGACGCGCGGACTTCCGTGCGTCCATGCGGTCAGATCTTGCGGAACACCAGGGTACCGTTGGTACCCCCGAATCCGAAGTTGTTCTTCATCGCCACATCGATCTTCATCGGGCGGGCGACGTTCGCGCAATAATCCAGATCGCACTCCGGATCCTGCTCGAAGATGTTGATCGTCGGCGGCGAAACCTGGTGATAAACCGCCAGGGTCGTCAGCACGGACTCGAGACCGCCGGCACCACCGAGCAAGTGGCCAGTCATCGACTTGGTGGAGTTCACCACCAGCCCCTTGGCAACGTCGGCGCCAAAAGCCAGCTTGATGGCCTCGGTCTCGTTCTTGTCACCCAGCGGCGTGGAGGTGCCGTGGGCGTTGAGATACTGCACTTCATCCGGGTTCACCCCGGCGTTCTTCAGCGCGTTGACCATGCTCCGACGGGGACCGTCGGTGTCCGGCGCAGTCATGTGGTAGGCATCGCCGCTCATGCCGAAACCGGCCAGTTCGGCGTAGATCCGCGCACCACGCTTGACCGCATGCTCGTACTCTTCGAGGACCAGCACGCCAGCACCTTCGCCCAGCACGAAGCCGTCGCGATCCTTGTCCCAAGGACGGCTCGCCGTAGCGGGGTGGTCATTGCGGGTGGACAAGGCCTTGGCGGAAGCAAAACCACCAACCGCCAGCGGCGTCACGGTGGACTCGGCACCGCCGCACACCATCATGTCGGCGTCGCCGTATTCGATCATCCGGGCACTGGTGCCGATCGCGTGCAGGCCGGTGGTACAGGCCGTCACAACCGCGATGTTCGGCCCCTTCAGACCAAACATGATCGACAGATTGCCCGAGATCATGTTGATGATCGTGCCGGGAATGAAGAACGGGGAAATCTTGCGGGGACCGCCGGCGAGGAAATCGTTATGCGTATCCTCGATCATCGGCAGACCGCCGATGCCCGAACCGATGTTGACACCGATCCGGTGGGCATTCTCCTCGGTCACCTCGATGCCCGAATCACGGAAAGCCTGGATGCCCGCGGCAAGGCCGTAGTGGATGAAACCATCCATACGACGCGCTTCCTTCGGCGAAAGATAGGCACCGATGTCAAAACCCTTCACCTCGCCGGCGATCTTCGCCGAGAAGTTCGTGGTATCGAAACGGGTGATCTCACCGATGCCGGAACGACCATTCAGGATGGCGTCCCAGGCTTCAGACACGGTATTGCCGACCGGCGAAATAACGCCAAGGCCGGTGACGACGACTCTGCGACGGGTCAAGGCAGGCTCCGGAAACTTACTTCTTCAGGTGGGCGGTGACGTAGTCGATCGCTTGCTGAACGCTGGTGATCTTCTCGGCTTCTTCGTCGGGGATCTCGCACTCGAACTCTTCTTCAAGAGCCATCACCAGCTCGACGGTGTCGAGGGAGTCAGCGCCCAGATCGTCCACGAAGGAGGATTCGTTCTTGATTTCGGACTCGTTGACACCGAGTTGTTCGGCAACGATTTTCTTGACGCGCTGTTCGATATTTTCCATGTGTTTACTCCTTCCCTGATTACGGGTGTGAATTCAAAAACCTTCGCATTCTACCAAAAACATGCCCCCCCGCCAGCGCGGCGAGGATCAGGCCATGTACATGCCGCCATTGACGTGCAGGGTCGCACCTGTCACGTAGGATGCCGCCGGCGAGGCCAGGAAGCCTACCACCGAAGCGATCTCCTCAGGCTTGCCGAGGCGCCCCAGGGCGATCTTGCCCTGCAGCGCTTCGCGCTGCGCTTCCGGCAACTCCTTGGTCATATCGGTGTCGATGAAGCCCGGCGCCACGCAGTTGACCGTGATGTTGCGGCTGCCGAGCTCCTGCGCCAGCGCCCGCGTCATGCCCGCCACGCCGGCCTTGGCGGCGGCATAGTTGGCCTGCCCCGGGTTGCCGGAACTACCGACCACCGAGGTAATGTTGATGATCCGGCCCGTGCGCGCCTTCATCATGCCGCGCATGACCAGCTTGGACATACGGAAGACAGCCTTCAGATTGGTGTCGATGACCGCATCCCACTCGCCGTCCTTCATGCGCATGGCCAGGTTGTCGCGGGTGATACCCGCGTTATTGACCAGTACGGCCACCGCACCAAAATCCTTCTCGATGGCGCCCAGTGCCGCGTCACAGGCCTCGGCATTGGTCACGTCGAGCGCAAGGCCGCGACCGGCAATGCCAGCCGCTTCGAGGCCAGCCTGAATGTCCGCCGCGCCGGCTTCGGAGGTGGCCGTACCGATGACGGTAGCGCCCATGCGTCCGAGTTCAAGCGCAATGGCTCGTCCGATACCACGGGACGCGCCGGTCACCAGTGCGACCTGTCCCTGCAAAACCTGAGTCATACCGCCCCCGTTGTCTTCAGAATTTCTTCCAGGCTGGCCGCGTCGGCGATCGCGCCGCCCTGCAGGCTGCCTTCGATACGCTTGGTCATACCGGCCAGCACCTTGCCGGGGCCGCACTCGAATACATGCGTCGAACCACGGCGGGCGATCTCGCGCACCGTCTCGATCCAGCGCACCGGGGAATAGGCCTGACGCACCAGCGCATCCTTGATGCGCTCGGGCTGATCCTCGACGGCCACGTCCACGTTATTGAGCACCGGAATGGCGGGCGCCTTCAGCTCGATTTCCGCCAGGCGCACAGCGAGACGCTCGGCCGCCGGCTTCATCAGGGCACAGTGGAAAGGCGCACTCACCGGCAGCAGCACGGCGCGCTTGGCACCGCGCGCCTTGGCAACGGTGATCGCACGCTCGACGGCGGCCTTGGAACCCGCGATGACGATCTGCCCCGGGGAATTCAGATTGGCGGCGGACACCACCTCACCCTGGGCCGCCTCGGCACAGGCCTCGACGGCCGCCTCCTCTTCCAGGCCGAGCAACGCGGCCATCGCGCCTTCGCCCTGGGGAACCGCCTCTTGCATGGCCTGGGCGCGCAGGCGCACCAACTTGACCGCCTCAGCCAGCTCAAGGGAGCCCGCCGCGACCAATGCAGAATATTCACCAAGGCTGTGGCCGGCAACCAAGGCCGGAACGGCGCCACCTCGGGCGATCCACTCGCGATACACCGCCACGCCGGCAGTCAGCATCAGCGGCTGGGTGTTGACGGTCTGCGCCAGCACTTCGGCCGGGCCTTCCAGCACCATCTGCCACAGATCCTCGCCGAGCGCGTCGGACGCCTCGGCAAAAGCCTGGCGAATCACGGCGGACTCACCGTAGGCACTCATCATGCCCACGGACTGGGAGCCCTGCCCCGGAAACACAAACGCAAAATTCATGATCCCTACCCTGTATGGTGACTGGTTCTTGTTGCTTGTTCTTTAAAACTCGAGCAGCACGGCGCCCCACGTGAAGCCGCCACCCACCCCTTCAAGGAGCAGACGTTGCCCGCGCTGGACACGGCCGTCGCGGACCGCATGGTCCAGCGCCAGCGGAATGGATGCCGCCGACGTGTTGCCGTGCTGAGCCACCGTCGCAATGACCTTCTCCATCGGCAAGCCGAGGCGCTTGCCCGTCGCCTGCATGATCCGGATGTTGGCCTGATGGGGAATCAGCCAATCCAGCGCATCGATGGGCATACCCACTTGCGCGGTCACTTCCCGCGCCACGTCGCTCAAGACCCGGACCGCGAACTTGAACACGGCCTGACCATCCATGCGCAGGAACGGGTCACCGGTCACGCTGCCGCGATTGACCTGGCCGGGCACGCATAGAATGGGATTGTGGCTGCCGTCGGCATGCAGCGCCGTAGCCAGGATGCCAGGCTTGTCGGACGCCTCCAGCACAACCGCCCCGGCACCGTCGCCGAACAGCACGCAGGTGCTGCGATCATTCCAGTCGAGGATGCGCGAGAAGACTTCAGCCCCGACGACCAGCGCGCGCTTGTTGCTGCCCGAACGGATGAATTTCTCGGCAGTGGCCAGCGCGTAGGCAAAACCCGTGCATACCGCCTGCAGGTCGAAAGCGGCCCCGCCGTTGGCAATGCCAAGACGGGCTTGCAGCAGCGCTGCGGTACTCGGAAAAATGTAATCAGGCGTCGAGGTCGCGACGATGATCAGGTCGATATCGGCAGGCTGACAGCCCGCCGCCTCGATCGCACGAATGCTGGCCTCGTAAGCCAGTTGACTGGCGGTGACATCCGGCTCTGCCAGATGGCGTGCGCGGATGCCCGTACGCTCGGCAATCCACTCGTCCGACGTATCGATGCCACGGGCCACCAGATCGTCGTTGGTAACAGGGTTGCCGGGCAGGAAACTCCCGGTGCCAGCCACTCGTGCATAAATCATGCAGCGGACCTTTCACGTTCCATTCGTTCGCTGATACGTTCGATGAGGCGATTGCGCGCAGCCTCGGCTGCCCGCCGAACCGCCTGCTCGAAGGCAAATCCATCGGCAGCGCCGTGACTCTTGACCACCACGCCACGCAAGCCCAGCAAGGCCGCACCGTTGTAGCGCCGGGGATCGAGCTTGCGCTTGAACCCCTTGAGGGCCGACATCGCAAAGATCGCCGCCAGTTTAGTCAACCAGTTACGCGAAAACTGCTCGCGCAGGAAGGTGGCCATCATCTGGGCCAGGCCCTCGGAAGTCTTCAGCGCCACATTGCCGACGAAGCCATCGCAGACGACCACATCCACCGTGCCTTTGTAGATGTCATTGCCTTCCACGTTGCCGTAGAAGTTGAGCCCGCTCTCTCGCAGCAATTCGGCAGCCTGCTTGACGACTTCGTTGCCCTTGATCTCTTCTTCGCCGATGTTCAACAAGCCGACACTCGGCCGCTCGTTGTGCTCCACGGCCGCCACCAGCATCGCCCCCATGATGCCGAACTGCAGCAAATGCTCGGGCGAACAGTCCACGTTGGCTCCCAGATCGAGCACATGGGTTTGCCCACGCAGGGTCGGCAGCGTACTGCAGATCGCCGGACGATCGATTCCGGGAAGGGTCTTCAGGACGAAACGGGAAATCGCCATCAGTGCGCCGGTATTGCCGGCAGACACCGCTGCCTGGGCTTCCCCATCCTTGACGAGGTTGACCGCGACGCGCATCGACGAGTCTTTTTTATTGCGCATGGCCAGCGCTGGCGACTCATCCATTCCAACCACCTCGGTGGCGCGATGGATGCGCAGACGCTCGCCGAACTCGGCCAGGGCCGTCCCGAGATGGGGCTCGATGGCCTCCGGACGCCCAACAAGGATGATCCGGGTGTCGCGATCTTCCCGCAGAAAGTGCAGGGAAGCCGGCACGGTCACCGAGGGGCCGTGATCGCCCCCCATGCAGTCAATAGCCAGGGTGACAGTCATTCGGCGCAAACAGAGAGAAGCATGTGTGAAAACGGCGCGAGCGCCCAGAGGCGTCGCGCCGCTCGCGGACCGGGGGAATTACTCGCCCTTGGCCTTGGCAACCTTCTTGCCACGGTAGACGCCGGACGGCGACACGTGGTGACGCAGGTGCACTTCACCGGTGGTCGGCTCGACGGCCAGCGGGGGGGCAACCAGGAAATCGTGGGAACGATGCATACCGCGCTTGGACGGGGACTTTTTGTTCTGTTGAACAGCCATGGAACACTCCTTGAGGAATACTTAAACCTTGCCGCGCAACTGGCGCAGAACGGCGAAGGGCGAAATTTCTTCATTGCCGCCGGCTTTCACCGGCGGTTCGCAATTTTCGTGGCGCGGCACTAAGGGCAAGGCGAGGAGCACCTCGTCTTCCACCAAGGCCAGCAGGTCGGTCTGAGGCTCCACCTCCAAGGCGTCGACCTCGTCGTTCTCCAGCTCATCTTCCGGCAATTCCTCACCGGCACGAAGCAGCAAGAGACGATTCCGCACACTGCAGGGCCACACCAAAGCCTCAAGACAGCGCTGACACTGCAACACCAGGTCACCCTGGACCCGCAGGTCGACGTAGAGCTTGCCCTCGTCGTCACACTCACCTTGAAACTCGAACGTCACTGTGCCGACCGGCTCCAGCAGCGAATCGGTCAAACGACCAAGACTCTTTACCGGCACCGCTCTTTGCACGCTACGCCCGTCTCTGGCCAGCGCCCGCAGGTCGATCACGAAGCTTTCTTGCGACATAAGCGGGGCATGATATTATTTTCGGCTCCCCGTGTCAAAACCCTGCTTGATTGCGCCAATCATCGCGACTGCAGGCTTCCCGCTACGATGAAACTCGTTCTCGCCTCCACCTCTGCCTACCGCCGCGAACTGCTCCTGCGCTTCGACCTGCCCTTCGATGTCGCCCGCCCGGACATCGACGAAACCCCGCTGCAAGGCGAGGCTCCGCAAGCCACCGCCGAACGGCTCGCCGTCGAGAAGGCCCGCGCGGTTGCCGGCCAGTTTCCCGACGCCTTGATCATCGGCAGCGACCAGGTGGCCTACATGGACGAAACCCGCTTCGGCAAGCCGGGCACCGTCGAGCGGGCCATCGCCCAGCTCAAGTCGATGAGCGGCCGCACGGTCATCTTCCACACGGCCCTTGCCCTCTTAAATACGCGCAGCGGTCACGTGCAACTGGATGCCGTGCCGACCGAGGTCCGCTTCCGCAGCCTGAGCGACGACGAGATCGTGCGCTATGTAAATAAGGAGCGCCCCCTCGACTGCGCCGGCAGCGCCAAATCGGAAGGGCTCGGCATCACACTGCTGGACGCCCTCAGCGGCGACGACCCCAACGCCCTCGTCGGACTGCCGCTGATCGCACTGGCCCGCATGCTGCGCAACGAAGGCATCGCCCTTCCCTGAACGATGAGCAGC
Organism: Pseudomonadota bacterium; assembly: GCA_018241665.1. Lineage (GTDB taxonomy): Bacteria > Pseudomonadota > Gammaproteobacteria > Burkholderiales > Rhodocyclaceae > Zoogloea. The sequence continues at coordinate 2,636 of JAFEDK010000016.1, read as the reverse complement.
GGCACCCTCTACCTGATCCCGGTCAGCCTCGGCCCCGCATCCACCGGACTGACCACCCCGGCCGACGTCGCCACCCGTGCTCGCAGCCTGAGTTACTTCGTCGTCGAAAACGCCAAGACAGCCCGCGCGGAGCTGAAGCGCTTCGAACACCCGCAACCGCTGCGCGATCTCGACATCCGCGAACTGCCGGAAAAACCCTCCGCCACCGACCTGGATACCCTGCTCGCCCCGCTGCTCGCCGGCAACGATGCCGGCCTGATGTCCGAAGCTGGCTGCCCGGCCGTTGCCGACCCGGGCGCCCTGCTGGCACGCCGCGCACACGAACTGGGCATCCGCGTCGCGCCGCTGGTCGGCCCATCCTCCCTGCTGTTGGCCCTGATGGGCTCCGGGCTCAACGGCCAGAGCTTCGCCTTCCACGGCTACCTGCCGGTGGACGAAGAGGCCCGCAATCGGCGCATCCGCGAGCTGGAGGCCGAATCGGCGCGATTTTCCCGCACCCAGCTGTTCATCGAGACCCCCTATCGCAACGAGCGAATGTTCGAGGCGCTGCGCAGCATCTGCAAGGCCGACACACGCCTGTGCGTCGCCCGCGATCTGACTCTCGACAGCGAATGGATCCACTCCCGTCCGGTCGCCGAATGGAAGAAGATCGCCGCTCCGGAACTGGCGAAACGACCGACCGTCTTCCTGATCCTCGCCGCCTGACGGCGGTCAGCGCACCGTCGTTTTTCTCAGCGTGTTCATCAGGCTTTCGGCCATGTCAGTGCCGAAGCGCTCCGCAAAACGCTCGGCCAGACCGGGCTTCTGCGTGAAATCGCGAACATTCTCGGCCTTGATGACATCCCGCGCCACGGAGGCGACGGTGCCGAAGCCATCGGCCAGGCCAAGCTGAACACCCTTCGCGCCGGTCCACATCAAGCCGGAGAACATGTCCGGCGTCTCCTGCAGGCGCGTCCCCCGCCCTTTCCGCACCGCCGCGATGAACTGCCCATGAATGTCGCCCAGCATCGACCTCGCATGCTCGAGCTGCTTCGGGTTCTGCGGCGAATACGGATCGAGAAAACCCTTGTTCTCCCCAGCCGTCAGCAGGCGGCGCTCGACGCCCAGCTTGTCCATCAGACCAGCAAAGCCGAAACCATCCATCAGAACGCCGATCGAGCCAACGATGCTGGCCTTGTCCACGAAGATCCGGTCTGCCGCCACCGCCACGTAGTAGCCGCCCGACGCACAGACGTCCTCGACCACCGCGTACACCGGCACCTGTGGGTGCAGCGCACGCAGCCGCACGATCTCGTCATTGATGATGCCAGCCTGTACCGGACTTCCGCCGGGACTGTTGATGCGTAGCACGACACCCTGAGTACCGCTGTCGTCGAATGCCGACTGCAGAGCCGCCACGATCCGCTCGGCACTTGCCTCCCCCTTCGCGGCGATCACGCCATCGACGCTCACAAGCGCAGTGAAGCGCCCACCATCGAGTGGCTCAGCCGCGCCGAAATCGCCCAGGACCCACAGCGCGAGGCCCACGTAGAGCACGGCCACCAGCTTGAAGAACACGCCCCAGCGGCGGCGGCGCTTCTGTTCCGCCAACCCTTCCAGCGCCAGCTTTTCCAGCACCCGGCGCTCCCAATGCTCAGACCCGTTCTCGTCCATCTCTATTCGTCTACAAGAAATACCATTCCGTCACGCTCTTCGACCGAGAGCGCCAACAAGCGCTTGCCCCGACACGGACCCGCCACGCAGCGGCCGCTCTCTGGCTCATAGAGGGCGCCGTGGGTCGCGCAGATCAGGTAAAGACGCTCGTCGTCAAAGAAACGTCCGGGCATCCAGTCCAGCTCGATAGGCACATGAGCACAGCGATTCAAGTAAGCATGCACCCGCCCGCGAAAACGCACGACGAAGGCCGGCTCTTCCCCGGTGACGTGGGCCACGCTGAAGCGCACCCCGTCGTCGCCCTCGCGGACCGCGTCCGACGGGCAGATCAGGCGTTGCGTTCCAGCCATTCCCGCAACTCCGCCGGCGTGTGCACGCAGGCCAGCGGCACCTCGGCCTGCAACTGCTCCACCGGGTGCGCCCCGAAACTCACTGCCAGCCCAGCCACCCCGGCATTCTTGGCCATCTGCAGATCGTGGGTGGTATCGCCGATCATCAGACAGGACGCCTGCGCCACACCCAACTCATCCATCAGCTCATCGAGCATCGCCGGATGCGGCTTGGAAAAGCACTCATCGGCACAGCGGGTCGCGTGGAAGTATTCGCCCAGCCCAGAAAACGACAGCGCCCGTTCCAACCCCTTGCGACTCTTGCCCGTAGCCACTGCCAGCAAGTGGCCGCGCTCACGCAAGGCCGCGATCAGCTCGACCGTTCCGTCGAACAGCGTCAGCTGATGGTCGCCAGACAGGTAGTGATGGCGGTAACGCTCAACCATCTGCGGATAATCCGACTCCGCCAGCTCGGGCACGGCGTAATGCAGCGCATCGCTGAGACCGAGCCCGATCACGTGGCGAGCCCGGGCATCCGACGGCACCGGCAGACCGAGGTCGGCCGCCGACGCCTGGATTGCGCGCACGATGGCCGCCGCCGAATCCATCAGCGTCCCATCCCAGTCCAGCTTTTATTATGTTTTGAAAACGGTA
>JAFEDK010000015.1:137734-137916 GCA_018241665.1 Pseudomonadota bacterium | reverse complement strand
GCCGTCGCCCCCGACCTCATCGTCAATGCCGCCGCCCACACCGCCGTCGACAAGGCCGAAAGCGAACCCGACTTCGCCCGTGCGCTCAACGCCCTCGCCCCCGGCGTGCTCGCCCGCGAAGCGGCCCGGCGCGGCGCGCTGCTCGTGCATTACTCCACCGACTACGTCTTCGACGGCAGCGG
>JAFEDK010000015.1:137313-137683 GCA_018241665.1 Pseudomonadota bacterium | reverse complement strand
CTCATCCGCCAGAGCGGCTGCCGCCACCTGATCTTCCGCACCAGCTGGGTGTACGCCGCCCGCGGCGGCAACTTCGCCAAGACCATGCTCCGGCTCGCCGCCGAGCGGGACGCCCTCACCATCATCGACGACCAGCACGGCGCCCCGACCGGCGCCGAACTCCTCGCCGACGTCAGCGCCCACGCCGCCCGCGCCACCCTCGCCAATCCCGAGCTCGGCGGGCTGTACCACCTCGTCGCCGGCGGCGAGACCACCTGGCACGCCTACGCCCGCCACGTCATCGAATTCGCCCGCGCCCGCGGCGTGCCGATCCAGGTCGCCGCGGACGCCATCCGCCCGGTGCCCACCAGCGCCTTCCCGACCCCGGCGG
>JAFEDK010000015.1:136987-137245 GCA_018241665.1 Pseudomonadota bacterium | reverse complement strand
TGACTGGCCGGGGGCCTGTAGGGGCGAATTCATTCGCCCTCAGCGCCTCGAACCACACCCCGCGGGCGAATGAATTCGCCCCTACAGAATTGACTTGAAAGAGACCCGAACCATGCAACGCAAAGGCATCATCCTCGCCGGCGGCTCCGGCACCCGGCTCCATCCCGCCACCCTGGCGGTGTCCAAGCAGCTCATCCCGGTCTACGACAAGCCGATGATCTACTACCCCCTCAGCACCCTCATGCTGGCGGGCATCCG
>JAFEDK010000015.1:29957-136948 GCA_018241665.1 Pseudomonadota bacterium | reverse complement strand
GGTGATGGCAGCCAGTGGGGCCTCAACCTGCAATACGCCGTCCAGCCCAGCCCCGACGGCCTCGCCCAGGCCTTCCTGATCGGCGAAGACTTCGTCGGCAACGCCCCCAGCGCCCTCGTGCTCGGCGACAACCTGTTCTACGGCCATGACCTCGCCGCCGACCTGCGCGCCGCCACCCAGAAGGAAGAGGGCGCCACCGTCTTCGCCTACCCGGTCACCGACCCCGAACGCTACGGCGTCGTCGAATTCGACGCCCAGGGCCACGCCATCAGCCTCGAAGAGAAGCCCAAGGTCCCCAAGAGCCGCTACGCCGTCACCGGCCTCTACTTCTACGACAAGCGCGTCGTCGACGTCGCCAAGTCCATCCAGCCCAGCCCGCGCGGCGAACTGGAGATCACCGACGTCAACCGCCAGTACCTCGAATGGGACGCCCTCGACGTCGAAGTCATGGGCCGTGGCCACGCCTGGCTCGACACCGGCACCCACGAAAGCCTGCTTGAAGCCAGCCTGTTCATCCAGACCATCGAAAAGCGCCAGGGCCTCAAGATCGCCTGCCCCGAAGAGATCGCCTGGCGCGCCGGCTGGATCGACGCCGCCCACCTGCAAAAGCTCGCCGCCCCGCTCGCCAAGAACGGCTACGGCCAGTACCTGCTGCGCATCCTCGAAGACAAGGTGTTCTGATGAAGGTCACCCCCACCCGCATCCCGGACCTCCTGATCCTCGAACCGAAAGTCTTCGGCGACGCCCGCGGCTTCTTCCTGGAGAGCTTCAACGCCCAGGTCTTCCGCGAGGCCACCGGCCTCCAGGTGGACTTCGTGCAGGACAACCACTCCCGCTCCGGCAAGGGCGTGCTGCGCGGCCTGCACTACCAGGTCCAGCACCCGCAGGGCAAGCTCGTGCGGGTCGTCAAGGGCCGAGTCTTCGACGTGGCGGTGGACCTGCGCAAGAGCTCGCCGACCTTTGGCCAGTGGGACGGGGTCGAGCTCTCCGAAGACAACCACCGCCAGCTGTGGGTGCCGGCGGGCTTCGCCCACGGCTTCGTGGTGCTCAGCGAGACGGCCGACTTCCTGTACAAGACGACCGACTACTACGCCCCGCAGTTCGAGCGCAGCCTGGCCTGGAACGACCCGACGGTGGGCGTCGCGTGGCCGCTGCACGAACTGGACGGCCCGCCGCTGCTGTCGGCCAAGGATCAGGTCGGCAAGGCGCTGGCGGAATGCGAGACCTTCGCCTGATGCTCGTGCTGGCATGTCGGGCGGCTCCGTTGTCCACCTGACAACTATTTCTCTGTTGGTGCCGCCGGGGGCGGGCGATAATGTGCCCCTGTCATCTTTTGTCCGTGGAGCCTCCGTATGTCCCGTTCGCTGATCTACCTCGTCGCCGGCGCGCGCCCCAATTTCATGAAGATCGCGCCGATCGTGCGGGCCTTGCAGGCCCGGGCGGACCGCTTCGAGTTCAAGATCGTCCACACCGGCCAGCACTACGACCGGGAGATGAGCGACGTGTTCTTCGACGAGCTGGGGATTCCCAAGCCCGACTATCACCTGGAAGCCGGCGGCGGCAGCCATGCCACCCAGACCGCCAAGATCATGGTGGCCTTCGAGGAGATCTGCCAGCAGGCGCGTCCCGATTGCGTGCTGGTGGTCGGCGATGTGAATTCCACGCTGGCCTGCTCCATCGACGCCAAGAAGCTCGACATTCCGGTGGCCCACGTGGAAGCGGGCCTGCGCAGCGGCGACATGCGCATGCCGGAAGAGATCAACCGCCTCGTCACCGACAGCATTTCCGACTGGTTCTTCTGTACCGAGCCGGCGGGTGTCGACAATCTGCTGAAGGAAGGCAAGAACCCGGCTGCGGTCTTCCACGTCGGCCACGTGATGGTGGACAACCTGCTCTTCCAGCGCGACCAGCTCGACGCCTCCGACAAGAGCGGCCTCGAAACCCAGGCGCTGAAGGCCCGGTACCCCCGCTATGGCGTGGTGACCCTGCACCGCCCGTCCAACGTGGATGACGAGGCCAACCTGCGGGGCATCGCCGGCGCGCTGAAGCAAATCGCTGTCGATCTGCCGCTGATCTTCCCGGTGCATCCGCGCACCCGCGGCAACCTGGAAAAATTCGGCCTCGACCTGGGCCCCAACGTCGTGCTGACCAAGCCCCAGTCCTACATGGAATTCCTCAACCTGTGGAAGGACGCGGCGCTGATCATGACCGACAGCGGCGGCCTGCAGGAGGAAACCACCGCGCTGGGCGTGCCCTGCCTGACCCTGCGCGAGAACACCGAGCGCCCGGTGACCATCGACGAAGGCAGCAATGTGCTGGTCGGCACCGATCCGGCCCGCATCCTCGAAGAAGCCGCCAAGGTACTGGCCGGCCAGGGCAAGCAGGGGCGGCGTCCGCTGCTGTGGGACGGCAAGGCCGCCGAGCGCATCGTTGCCGAGCTGGATCGCCTGCTGGCGTCCTGATCTCACCCAAGGCGGCAGCTCCGATCGCGGAGCTGCCGCCTTGTCCTGCCAGCCCGTCCTCAGCCCGCTTTCGATGGGCTGTGCAGCTGGATCGCCACGTCGGCGATCCGTCCTTCCTCTTCCGGCGCACCCAGTGTCAGCGCCAGTTCCAGTTCTCCGTGCAGCCGGCAGTGGGCCACCCCCAGCAGCCAGGTCGGCGCGGCCGCGTCGAAATGGCGGGTGACGTCTGTCAGTTCGAGGCGCAGGCGGGTCAGCCGCAGCGCGAAGCCCGGCGCGGCCCCCGTCAGGTCGATGACATTGAGGGATTCGAAGGTGGCCAGCACGGTTTGCAGGGCGCGCGCCAGAAGCGTGTCGATGCTGTCCCGGTCCTTCGCCCAGACTCGTAACTCCAGGTCGATGTGTCCTTCGCTGCGCTCCCGGTAGCCGGCGCTCGGCGCGCCGCGGGTGCGTACGACGACCGGGCCCGGCGGGGCGCGGAAGAAGCGCAGCTTGCGGTCGTCCAGCAGGTAGGCATCGCCGGCGGCCAGGATCCGTCCCGGCGGGCTCTGCACTTCAGCCAGCTCGCCGACGGCCTCCGTCGGCAGCAGAAAATCCAGCGGGTGTGCCGCATCGCTTGTCAGTGTTCCTTGCCAGCCCTGGCTGGCCGGATCCCGGGTCGGCATTGCGTCGCCGTCTGCTGTACGGCGCGGCCGGCGAAGCCGGGTGGCGTGGAGGGCGACGCGGCTGTCACCCTGGGAAGGGGCGGTGGCGGGCCCCCCCTGCAGGTCCTGGGCGGCACCGAAGGTCTTCCGCAGGGCGGGCAGCAGCAGGTTTTCCAGGGCTCCCAGCATGGGATCGTCCTCAGGTGGTGGCCGGGGCCGCGTCCAGCACGCCGACCCGCAGTTGCAGCCAGGGGGCTTCACCCGGCCCGTCGAGGGGCAGCCAGGGGCCGTCGGCGGTCTGGTAACGGCTGTCCGTCACCCGTGGCGGCCGGTCCGGATCGGCGTACCACAGCACAGCGCCTTCGCGCACCCGGCACACCAGCCACCAGGTGCCTGCCAGGGTTTGCGGAGCGGGAAGGCGCGCCGTCAACCAGGCCGAGGCCGCGGTGGAAGGTTCGTCTGCCAGCAGCTCGAAGTCCATGGCCAGCAACGGGTTTTGCTGCGGCAGGGCGCCGTTCGCGAGATGGATGCACAGCTGCCCCCGAGTGGTCTGGCCAAGGGGACGCAGGCGCAGTGCGATGCTGGACAGCGCGCCGCTCTCGATCGGCGGCAGCACGACGGCGGCCGCATGGTGGCTGTCGCACAGGCGGGCCAAGGCCGTGCTGCCCTGGCCTTCCGGGAGCCAGGGTTGTTCGCCGGGGCGTGCCGTGTCCGCCGGGCCGGGCGGTGGAACGGGCGGTGCCGGCGGTGGCGGCAGGGGTTCCAGTCCGGCCTCGAAGGCCGATACCACGAAGGCCTGATGGCCGGCGCATCGGATCAGCAGCGGCAGGCTGACGGACTGCGGATGGTCGCTGCGGTAGCGGTTCAGGGCTCGGGCCAGCCCGCTCACTTCGACGGGCGTGAGCGGCAGCGGCCCGTCCGGCGTGAAGAAGGGCGCGTCGTCGTCCACGGCCACCGTCAGGCCGCAGGGTTGCTGACTGAGGTGAATGCTGAGCTGCTTGATCGCCAGCGGGCCGGGGATGAGGACGCCGGTGGCCGTGTCGCCGACCTTGCCCTCGACGAGGGTTTCCACGCTCAGGCGGCTGGCACTCTGGGGTGGAAAGCCCTGGCGGCTGCCGGTGGGCAGGGTGTCGAGGGGCATTACCGGCAGCCAGTTGCCGCGGTTGAAGAGCCGTGCCCGCAGGCCATTCCGGGGCGGCGGGTTGTCGGCGATGACGGTGAGACCGGTGACGGCGCGCTCCTCGCCCCAGTCCGCGGTGGCCCAGCGCAGCGTGACCGCTGCATTGCCGTCCAGGGTCTTGTCGCCGGCGTCGCTCTGCAGTGCCGGCTGGATGGTCTGGACGCTGCCGTCCGCGGCCGCCAGCTGCAGGCGGGCGTAGGCGAGGCGGCGGCCGGGGGGGACGCCGACCGTCAGCCGCAGGCCGTCGGCAGCCGTGAACTGCCGCTTCCCGGCCGGCAGGCCGTCGGGGCCGCAGAGCGTCACCGGTCCGTCCATCGATGGCCTGCGTTCAGTTGGCGACGAGGCGCGGGCCGCTGGCATCGCTGCCGGCGTCGGCGGCCGTTTCGGTGGCCAGGACTTCTTCCAGCACCTGGATGGCGCCGCTGATGCGCAGCAGGGTGCTGCGCAACTCGTCCTGTTTCTTCTGCAGGTCGGCGAGCACCTTGGTGCCGGCGTCGTATTCGTCGCGGAGTTCGTGCAGGCGGGCTTCGAGTTGGCTTTTCATGATGGTCTTTGCAGTGGGGTCAGCGGAGGAAGACGAAGATGTCGATGAGGCCGCGCTCGCCGTCGAAGGCGTCGAGGGCCTTGCCGATGGTGGTGCCGACAGGCGCCTCGCCGGCGCGCATGGCGTGGCCGGGCAGGCTGGCGCTGGTCAGCAGGTCGCCGCGGCGTATCGGGCCGTTCTCGCCGCTGACCTTGCAGGGCACCCGGCCCGACAGGGCGACCGGGTATTCACCGGGGCGCGGGATGCGGCGGGCCGGATCGGCGCCCAGCAGCAGGCCGGGTTGGGACGACACCACGCCGAGGACCAGCGGGTCCTCGCTGCGCCGGCTGCGCCGCATGCCGCTGCGGTCGGGGTCGAGGCTCACCACGTCGCCGGCCTCCAGTTCTTCGACGGTGTCGAAGTTCTCGGCAAGGTCGCGGTTGCCGGTCTGTACGTTGTTGCGCGCCCAGATGGTGGCCTCGGCCTCGATGTCGTAGGTGTGGATACCGCCCTGCCAGCCCGGCGTCTTGGGGGTTGGCGAATAGCCGTGGGTGCCCAGGTTGCCGGCGATGAACACGTTGTCCCAGATCTTCACGACCCTTCCCAGCGGCCCGCCGGTGGAGCGGCCGAGGATCATCAGCGCGTTGTAGTCGCCGCTGTCGTTCTCGAGGGCCGCGTAGCCGGTCCGGTTGCCGAAGCCGGTGTGGCGGTGGGTGGTTTCGGTGAAATAGAGGTCGGAGCCGCCGGCGTGGATCGCGCCGCGCACGTCCAGCCTGGCGGCCGGCGTGCTGGTGCCGATCCCCAGGTTCGCTTCGGTGATCGCGCAGATCTTGCTGCCCAGGGTGGCGACGTTGCGCAGGTTGCTGCCGTCGGCCTCGACCCGCAGGAAACGGAACTCCTGTCCGTCGGCATCCGGGTTCATGTGCAGGTTGACGCCGGCCTTGGCGCTGTCGATGCGTTTCCAGGTGCCGTCGTAGTAGGCATTGGAGCCCAGGTTGGTCCACGCCTCGTTGCGGCTGCCGGCGTCGATGGCGGTGAGATTGCCCAGTTGCAGGCGGCTGCTGGGCGGGCGTTCGCTGCCCAGGGTCAGGCGCTCGCTGATCGACAGGCTGCCCTGGATGGCGCCGCCGTTGCGGCCGAGCGTGTTGCCTAGGCTGGTGAGGATGTCGTTGATCTGGGTGGCCAGGTCGTGGGTGCTCAGCTTGAGGCTGCCGCGCACTTCCAGATTCTGGAGCGTGACGCTGGCGCCTGGGTCGATGCGGCTGCCGTCGATGGCCTTCTCGCGGATACCCTCCCGCGGGATCGGGGCGCCGTTGCCGCCGCCGTGGTCGTGGCCGGCCAGGGCCTCGCGGGCCTGCACCTGGGCTTCGTTCCAGTCGTCGGCGCGGATGATGTCGCCGGCACTGCGCTTGACGTAGGGATCGGGGCGTTCGGCCATCGGTGTGCTCCGTCAGCTGCGTTGTGCCAGCGAGGCGCGCAGCGCATCGATCATCGCCTGCTGTTCCTTCACCGCCTGCACCAGCAGGGCCAGCACCGCCGTCGTGTCGATGCCCTTCCAGCCGTCCGGGCCTGTGCCGACGGCTTGCGGCAGCACCGCTTCCACGTCCTGGGCGAGCAGGCCGAGCACTTCCGTCGAGGTGTCGCTTTTCCAGTTGAAGCTGACGCCACGCAGCCGGCCCAACCGCGGCAGGGCTTCGCCGATCTCGCGGATGTTGCATTTCAGGCGCAGGTCCGACTGCTGGTACTGGCCCTGCATGGTCCACATCTTGGAGGCCGCGAAGCCACCCCAGTAGGCATTGTTGGCCACGTTCTTGAGCCGCAGCCAGTCGTCGTTGGCCTCGTGGTCGCCGACGCCGGACAGGCGCCACTTGTCGCCTAGGCGCAGCACGTCGGTCTTGAATATGCCGTTGATGGTGTCGAAGTGCATGCGGATGCCGCGGGTGCTGTCGCGGACGTACAGGTTGTCATCCACGTTGAGGTACACCTGCCCCTGCCAGCGGTAGAAGGTGCCGTCGCCGTTGAGATGCTGGGGAACCTCGGTGCTGACGTCGAGGCCGCGGGAGAAGGTGCTGCCGTTCACGTCCAGGCGGTCCCACACGGAGACGCGGCGGCCGAGGCCAGCGCTGCCGTTGCCGACGATCATCAGGGTCTTGTAGATCTGGGTGTCGTTGCTGATTTCGGCGCTGTTCCCGCCGTTCCCCAGGCCGGTCCAGGCGGACGAGAAGCGCAGCGGATTGTTGGCGGGAAAGAGGTCGACGGTCGGCGTGTCGGTGCCATCCTCCGCCTTGGCAGCGTGCACCTTCAGGCGCAGTGCGCCGGCGCTGACCAGGGACAGGGGGTGGAGGCTCTTGGTGCCGATGATCATGCCGGCTTCGGCGCCGAAGAAGCCGCCGGTGTGGCTCATCAGGCGGCCGTCGATGTCGCCGGCGCGGACCGACAGCTTGGCGTGCTGGGCGCCGACCAGGTCGGCGACCCGGTTCCAGCCCTCTGCGTTCTCGGGGCTGTCGGTGCCGATGCCGAGGTCACCGGCGGTAGTCAGGCGGGCCCCCGAGAAGCTCGCCAGCGCGGCGCGGATGTCGGCGAGCTGGCTGGTGCCGGTGACCTTCAGGGCGCCGCCGACGCTGAGTTCCTTCACGCCCAGCTTGATGTCCGGGTCGATCTTGCTGGCGTCGATGGCTTTGTCCTTGATGCCATCGCGGGGGATCTGGCGGGTGGCGTCGCCGGTATGGTCGTGAACGCGCAGCTCGGTGCGGGCCCGCACCTGCATCTCGTTCCAGTCGGCGGCGAGCATGATGTCGCCGGGGTCCTTGCGGAGATAGGGATCGGGTGTGTCGGCCATCAGAAGATCACCTCCCAGGTCAGCGTCATTTCGAGGTTGCCTGCCCGGTTGATGAGCGGGAAGGTCACCCGGTTGTAGAGCACCGCTTCGGCGCCCGGCAGGCTGATCAGGATGCCGGCCTCCTGCAGGGCCTGGGGGTCGGCACTGCCGGAGGCCGGCAGCGTGGCAGTGACCCGGGCGGTGATGCGCGGCAGCCCGTCGTGGTCGGCCAGCGCGATGCTCGGAATGCTGGCCGGGGCCGAATCGAGCGGATCGCCGAGGGCGGTGTCGTCGAGGCTCACCACGCCGCCCTGGCCGCCGACCGCGATGCGCAGCTCGGGCCCCTGGGCGGCGCCGGCAAACAGGCGGGCGAGCAGCTTGCGGCCGGCATTGGTGATCAGGTTGTCCACCCGGCGCCGTTCCACGACACGGCCGCTGGGGTCGCGCAGTTCGATCGACAGGCGGCCGGCGAGGCCGTGGCATTCCTTCATGGGCATCTTCCTTCACTCCTCGGGGTGGCTCACCCCGCGTGGCTCCAGTCCAGGCGGGTGGTGTCGAAGACCACCTGCATCGAAAAGCGTCCTTCGGCGGGCTCATGCTGCTCCCGGGCGGTCAGGCCGAGGCCGGTCTGCAATCCGCCGTCCGCCGGCGCGGCGTCTTCCGTCCAGCGCTGGGCGATGGCGAGTGCGGAAAGCCCGTCGGCGGGCATGACATCCTCGCGGTGGGGCGGCTCCGGGAAGTCCAGCATCGGCCGCACGCCGGCGGCGGTGGCCCGGCTGATGTCGCTGCGGACCAGCTTGAGGGCGCCACGGGCTGCCGCGGCGGCAACCCAGGCGGTCTTGGGAATGCGCAGGCGGTAGCTGGCCGGCGGGCGCGACATCCAGTCGAGGCGCAGGGACAGGCGCGGCGCGTTGGCAGTGGTCTCCTCGCTGGCGCTGCCGGTATCGGTCTTGCTGAAAGACTCGAACAGGATGGACGCGTAGCGGGAGTCGCTGCGGCTGATCGAGCCGTCGAGCAGCGCGAAGCTGGTGCCGCCCACGTCGTCGTGCCCGGCGAAGCGGGAGGTGTGGATGGTGGTCGTGGCGTCGGCGAATTCGGCGTCGGGCTGGGCGAACGTCAGCAACATCCATTGGTTGTTGCCGCGTTGCAGGCGCGGCGTGAGGACCCGCTGGTCGAGTACGCCGCAGCGCATGGCGCCCAGGGCCGACTGGGGATCGTCGAAGCGGTTGCCCCACAGGTAGAAGATCGAATGGCTGACGTCCCGCTCGCTGCCGTCGGGCCCGATCAGCAGCGCCTGCCCGGTTGGGTGGGCGCTGAGCCAGGCGTGGTGGCCGGGGGCGTCGAAGCCGTCGAAGGGGGCGGCTTCGGCAGGCGTGACGGCGGGGTAGAGCACCAGGGTTTCGCCGGGTTTGACGGTGCCCGCGTAGAGGGTGATCTCGCCGGTGTCGATGCTGCGGATGGCCGGGTAGGCCGCAGGCTGTTCGGTGATGGTGAGGCTCAGCACCGGGCGGTCGGGGTGCAGGCTTGGGTTGTCGATGGAGAACGGGCGGCGCAGGCGCGGAGCGCTTTCGGCATGGCTGGCCGGCAAGCTCGGGTTTTCGGTGAGCCAGGCTTCGACGACGGCCTTGGCGCGGTTGGGGCAGGGCATGTCGCCCTTGCCGCCGCAGGCACTGCAGCGCTTGCGGGTGCCTGGCGGTATGCCGAAGGCGAGGGTGCTGTCCTGCCGGCGCTGCAGGCGCGGGCAGGGCTCGGCGCCGAGGTCGGCTATCGCCAGGGACAGCAGCGCCCGCGGGGTGGCCAGGCCGCCGGTGCGCACCCTGGCGGTGATCAGCAGGCGCTGGCGGTAGGTTTCGCCGGGTTCCGGATCGAGCACGGCCCGGAAGGGGGCCAGATCGTCGGGGCTGGCCGTATTGCCGGCGGTGACGCTCAGGCTGCGTTCGTCGCTGCCGAGCGTGAAGGTGAGGCCCGGGAACAGGGCGCCGAGGGCTTCCGCCGGGTCGAGGGGCGGGCGGCCGTTGCGGGGGCGCCGCCAGCCTTCGCCGATCAGTTCGCTCAGGGCCTCGTCCAGCGGGGCGGTGTGGTCGAAGCGAACCTCCAGCCGGTCGGGGGAGGGCAGGTCGTAGCCGGCGTGATTGAGGCGCGGAGGCAGGCGCGCAACCTGCAGCAACTGGCCAAGCTGCTCCACCGCGCTGGCATCGTCCGCGTCACGTCGCTGGGTACTGGCCAGGCCGACCCAGCGGTCGTACTGCACGCGGGTCAGCGCATCGTCGAGGCGGGCCAGGCTGGCGGCCATGCCGCTGACGACGGCCCCCACCGCGCTCCGCTCCGGCTGCGCGGTGTAGATGCGCGGCAAGAGCTGCAGCAGGCGTTCCCGGCGCCGGCGTGGGTCAGACATCACTGTTCTCCACGCGCAGGGTGATCGTCCGCGGCATGGGCTGTTCGCGCACGCTCACACGGGCCAGCCCGCTGGCATCGTCGAGCTCTTCGGCGAGGCCGTCCCGTTCGTGGATGACGGTGACGCGCAGGCGCGCGATGGCGCTGTCGCCGGTGACCGCGGCTACCGCTGCGTGCAGGGTGGCGTAGGCGATCTCGGCCGGGGCGTCCTCCGCCGCCTGGCGGGTGGCCTTGTCGAAGGCGTCCTTGAGGGCGTTGGTGACGCGGGCCTGCAGGCCGTTGACCGGCGTGCCGGCGGTGAGGGTCAGGTTCGCATCCACCCAGACGTTGAGCTTCGGCGGTTCGATGCTCAGGCGCAGCGGCAGCGCTTCCGGGTAGAGCCCGATGCGTTCGCCGGGGCTGGCCAGCACGTCGCCGTTGCCAAGCAGGGCACGGTAGGCCACCGATTGGAGGCCGTTACCGTCCTGCCACACGAAGGGCTCCAGCAGCGGGCGCTGGCCGGTCCGGCTGCAGCCGACCACCGCTTCATGGCCGAGCAGCAGGGAGCGCACCTTGGCCTCGCGCACCGCCTCGCCGACCTTCAGCTTGCCGAAGTAGTCGGTGAGGATGGCGCCGAGGCGCTTCTCGATGTCCTTCTGTTCCCGTTCCGGGACCTCGGCATTGAGGGTCAGCGTCGCCGTGACCTGCACGAACACCGGGGTCGCCGGCCCGCAGCGCAGCACGATGCCGGCCGGGCGCACGTCCTCCAGGCGGTTGCGCACTTCTTCGAGCAGGTCGGCGGGGATGTCCTTGTCGCCGAGGATCACCTCCACCTCGCCGGGGCGCCCGCCGGGGTTCTCCATCACCTGCACTTCCTGGATGCCCAGGCTGCGGGCGGCCTGTTCCAGCGCCGACACCGTGCCGGTGTTGGAGGACTGCACCAGCCGGCGGGCGCGGGCGCGCAGTTCGTCGTCGGTTTCTTCCCGCTGGCGGAGGACCAGGTCGCCGGGGTTGCCGACCGTGTCGATGCCGGCGATCGGCCGCGGCAGCGTGGCGAGGGCATTGGCCTTCACGGTGTTGCCGCCCGGCTCCAGTGCGCGGACGCCGACCATCAGCTGGCGCTCGCCCTTGCCGAGCACCGCGTTGGCGGTGGTCGCGAAGAGGGGCACGTCGCGCCCTGCAACCAGGGTGCCGAGGGGGATGTGGATGTCCTCCGGGGCCGGCTGGCCGCGCCCGAACAGGGCCGTGCCTTCCAGGTGGCCGCCGCGCTGGCGTTCGATGCCGAGCAGCGCGACGACGTTGTCGAGGGCCGGGCCGCTGGCGCTTTCCAGGTAGGCGTTGCGATACACCGTGTCGAGCTGTTCGTAGCAGACCGCCAGTTCGCGGGCGAAGGCTTCGGCGAGGGTGCGCACCACGCTGCCTTCGTTGGCATCGGTGAGCGCCACGCGGCCGCCCATGCCCGAGCCGATGTCGGCCAGCAGGGCGTCCACCACGCCGGCGAAGTCCTTCTTGATGAAGACCCGGTCAGGCGGCATCGATGCGTACCTCCACGCCGGCTTCCTGACCGCCGACGGCCCGGACCCGGGCGACCACGTCGACGCCGTCGCGGCGGGCGTCATGGGGGCTGACGGTGACCTGCAGCACCTCCTCGACGCGCGGGTCGCGCAGCAGCTCCTGGCGCACGTAGCGGCGCAGCAGCTCGAGGTTGGGGCGGTCGAGGGGCTCGCCGATCAGGTCGCGGATGCGGCTGCCATAGCGGGGGTGGGCGAGGCCGGCCAGTTCGCCGCGGTCCACCAGCAGGCGCAGGGTCAGGGCCTGGACCAGGTTCTCGAGGCCGCTGACGGTTTCCAGGTCCTGCAGGCCGAGGGCCAGGTCGATGCCGGCCTCCCCGCGGGGGAAGACCAGGCGGAGGTCGGTGCCGAAGGGATCGGGGGCGGTCGCCATCGTCGTGGCCTCCTTCACATCAGTCGTCCGGGGCCGGCGCTGGCGCCGGGCGGGCAGGGGATTCCGGGCGACACCAGGACCTGGGACGCGAACAGGGTGAGGGCCAGGTCCACGCTCTGGGCGAGGCCCTGGGCCAGCTTCGGTGCGTCTTCGCCGCGCAGGCCGTTCTGGCTGAGCAGGCCGTTGGCGAAGCCTTCCAGCGGGGACTGCAGCGGCACCGGCTGGAGCATGCCTGGCGCGGCGCTGACGAAGCCGGCCACGGCGATACCGGGCATCACCATGCTTTGGGCGCAGAACAGGTTGATCGCCTGGGCGATGGTCCCGGCGATGGTCTTCGCCAGTCCGTCCGCATCCTCGCCACGCAGGCCTTGTCCCTGGCACTGGGCGCTGGCCAGTCCTTCCAGCTGCGACGCGCCGGGCCCACCGGCCGGCGGCGGCATCAGTTTGCCGGGGCCAGCGGTGGCGCCGCTGCCGGTGATCGGGTCGGCCGCCACCGGGATGCCGGGCATCACCATGGCCTGGGCCAGGAACATCGTCAGCGCCTGGCCGGTGGTGTTGGCAATGGCCGTGGCGAGGCCGGGAATGTCTTCCCCCAGCAGGCCGGCGGCCTTGAGGAAGCCGCTGGCCGGGGATTCGATCTGGCTGGACGTCGGGGCGGGCATGTTCGGCTGTCCTCGCTTCAGCCCTTGGCCTTGACGGTGCCGGACGGCACCAGGGCCTTGCCGGTGTAGTAGCACTTGTGGGACTGCTCGGTGATCACGCCGGCGCCGTTCTTGCCCAGGTCCACGTTGCCCGAGGCGTCGACGGTGAAGTCGGTGCACTTGATGGTGAGCTTGCCCTTCACCTCGAGGGCCAGGTCGGCTTCGCCCTTCACCTCGATGTTGCCGTCCTTCTTCACCGTCACAACCGTCTTGCCGGCGGTGACGATGCAGGACTCGTCGGCGTCGATCGCGAAGCTGCTGACGCCGTCGGCGGTGGCGAAGGCGTGCCATTCCTTCTCTTTGTGGACCGGTGGATTGATCTTCTCGGAATACAGGCGGCCGACGACGATGGCCCGGTTAGGGTCTCCGCCGACATAGCTGAGCAGCACCAGGTCACCGACCTGCGGCGGGCTCACCATGCCGACGTGGGGCGTGGCGATGGGGACCTTGCGCAGCTCGAGGCCGCCTTCGCGCAGCTTGACCGTGCATTCGTGGTTGTTGCCGTCGTCCTCCCCCGTGTGGGGGAAGACGCTGGTGACCACGGCCAGGTCGCCGAGGCGCAGGCTGCGCAGCTCGTCGCGGACCACCGCACGGATGATGTCGATCGGATCGCTCATGGCCGGATTGGTCGCGTTTGCCGGATCAGGCCGGGGCCTTCAGCGGGTCGAAACCCTTCGGCAGCGCGTCGGCCTTGAAGCGCTTGGCCCGCTTCAGGTTCTTCGCGTCGTAGTCCAGGTGCAGCAATCGGTTGAGGGTGGCGTTGTCGAGCTTGCCGCTGACCGGCAGTTCGTTGATCTGCTGGAAGGTGCGCAGGCGGCCGGTGAACTCGGCGCTGAAGACCTTGCGGTCGGCCACGTTGGGGGTGACGTAGCCGAGGGCTTCGAGGATCGCGTTGGCGTCCTGCACGTCGCTGCCGGCCTTGTCGGCGGAGAAGTCGAGTTCCCACACGGTTTCCACATCGGGGGCTTCGCCGAACTTGCCGATCGACTTGAGCGGCAGCTTGTCGGCGCCGGCCTCCCACAGGCGGCGGGCGCCGAGGCGGTTGATGTCGAGGGAGGAGACGCTGGCGCCCTTGCCGAAATTCTGCAGCTTGAAGTTCTGGTCGAAGCCGAACTGCAGCAGGCGAAGCGTGCCGGTGTGGGCGAGGACCACGTGGCTCTCGGTGGCGGTGCCGAGCTTGGCTTCGTCGAGGGGGGCCTGTTCGATGCCGAGCAGCTTGTAGAGGGAGGCGCCGATGACTTTCAGGTCGTCGGGTTCGGGCACCTTGTCGGCGATCTGGACGATCTTGTCGATGATGTTGGCCACGTCGGGAATCGGCGAGTCAGGGCTCGGGTCCTGTCCGACAGCTAGCTCGAGGGAGTTGATGAACTCCTTGCTGGTGGCGGTCTTGATGAATTCGGCGGAGACCTCGACGAGGGCCTTGGCGGCGTCGCCCTGGATCAGCAGGTCGTTGGCGTCGAGGGTGAAGCGCTGCAGGTAGGCCACCGCCAGCGTGAGCACGTCGAGGGCCTTCATGACGCCCTTGGCGATGGCGTCGTCGCGGAACTCGCGCACGCGCACGACGCGCACCCAGCGCGGGGCCTGGTCCTGGCGCTTGCTGTTCTCGAGGGCGACGCGCACCCCGTCGAGCAGGATGGCGACGGCACGGAAGGGATTGTCGGCGCGGCCGTCGGCGGTCGGCGCGGGAACGGGCGTGTTGTCGGGCATGGTGCTTATCCTCCAGAAAGAGCGGCGCCGGGCACGGCGCTGGCAGGTGGGGTCGCGGGAGCAGGCGTCTTGAGGGCCTTGAGGGCTTCGGAGAGATGGTCGAGGGCGCTGATGAGGCCGCGCCATTCGGCGGGCGCGAGCAGCGAGACCGCGCCTTCGGCGATGTCCACGCCCATGTCGAGCACGCCGGATACCTGGCGGACCGGCCCCGACACCTGCCGGGCGGCACCGGCGGCATCCCCCAGGCCGATGCCGAGGCGGGCCAGCCAGTCGCCGGAGGCGTCGGTGGCCGCGCCGATACCGCCGACGAAGCCCGGGATGCAGCCGAGCAGCGCGACCAGCGCGTCGGCATCGAGGGCGGTGCGGCGCAGCGGCACGGCACCCGCGCGGATTTCGCCGAGCACCCGGCCGAGCGCGTCGACGCCCTGGGCCAGCTGCGGCTGGGCGCCGAGGTCGCGGGCGATGTTCGGAATCTCCCTGGCCGTCTTGGTTTCCAGCAGAGCAGCCAGCGCCTGCACCAGGGCGGCGAGGTCACGCACGACGTCGGCGGCGCTGCTCATTTCAGCCCGCCCTTGACGATGCGGTCCAGCTCGGGCGGCAGCTTGAGGTCCTTGATGTCGCCGGCCAGACGGCCCGCCGCGTCGAGCACTTTCTTGAGCTGGTTGAGGAATTCCAGGCCGCCGGAGAAGGCCTTCATCAGCGAGCTGAACTTGGATGGATCGAGTTGCTTCAGGAAGGCCGCGCCTTCCTGGACGTACTTGGACAGCATCGGGCCGAGGGCCCCGGCCTTGCCCAGCGCGTCGAAGAAGCCACTGGCCTTGCCCGGGTCGGCGGCGGCGAGGGTGTCGAGCACGCCGTTGAGCTGGCCCGTGTCCAGGCTGTCGAGCTTGTTGGCGACGGCATCGCCGAGCGCGTCCATGTCGAGGCTGTCGAGCAGGGCCGGCTGGGCGGCCAGGGCTGACGACAGGGAGGCCGGGTCCTGCAGCACACCGGCGGCGGCCAGGCTGTTGTCGCTCCACGCACCGGCATCGGCGGCGACACCGCTGTTGACGTCGGCCAGCGCGGCGTCGCTGGCCTGGGGCGGTTCGATGTGCTCGCGCAGGCGCAGGCTGAAGCGGAAGCGATCCCGGTAGCCGGCCACCTGGCGGACCTTGAAATCCTCGATGACGACTTCGGTGAGGTCGGTGCCCACCACCAGGTCGGCTGCGAAGGACTGGGGCTCGGCCTTGGCGTGGGCCTGGCGCAGGGTTTCGAGGGAGGACAGGGCTTCTTCGCCGAGCAGCAGGCCGTCGATGAGGATGGTGACCGGCTCGCGCCCCAGATCCTGGAACACGCTGCCCTGCTGCTCGGGCACCCGTTGCTCGACGAGGGTGCGCGCTTCCTCGGTGTGCAGATCCTGCACGCCGGTGAGTTCGATCTTGCCGATGCGCACGCTCATTTTCAGAAGCCCAGCCGGGTGAGCGTGCCGCGCTGGCGGTCCAGCCGGTGGCGGACCTGGCGGACGCGCAGCGTGCTGCCCTGGCCGAGCAGGCTGGCGGCGGCATGGTCGGCGGGCAGGTTGTCGATCGCGACGAGGTCGCCGGGCTGGACCTTGGGGGCGGCGAAGACTTCCAGGCTGCCGCCGAGCAGGCGGGCGGCCAGGCTGGTGGCCCAGGCCTTGGCGACCGCCTCGACGGACTCGCCGGAGCGCAGGGCGCCTTCGCGCAGCCTGAACGGGCGGGCGCCGAGTTTGCCGGCCTGGACCTGCCCGTCGCTGCCCACGGCGGCCTTGGCGCTGACGCCGGCCAGGTCGGTGCTGAGCCAATGGGCCTTGTCGGCCCCCTTGGCGCTGGCGGCGCCTTCACCCCATACCTCGATGCTGTCGAAGGCTGGGCTGCGCTGGTGGACGTCCAGCCGGATCACCGTTTCTCCGAACTTGAAATGGTGATCCGCTGCGCCGGCTTTTGGCACTGCGCAATGGATCTTGCCGTCGCCGCCGGCAAACAGGTCGGCGCCGCACAGCAGGGCCAGGCGGCGCAGGTGGCCGAGGGCCGTGGGGCCGCGGTGCAGGGCCCAGCCCGAGAGTTCAGGCCCCTTGCTGATGCTGCCCGCCGCTGCGCCGACCTTGCCGATCAGGTCCTTGATGATGAAGTCGGCGGAGACGCTGTCGTAGGCGCCTTCCACCTCGCTGCGCCCGAGTTCGGCAAGAGCGCCATGGGCGATGACGGTCTGGCCGGTGGCGCGGACCTCGGTACCCGTGACGGTGCCGGTGAAGACGGTTTGGGCGCCATCGCCGGCGTCCAGCTCGACGGTGACCGGGTCACCGGCGGCCGGTGGTGCGACGTTGCTGTCGGCCAGTTCGACGGTGCACGCCGCGCCGGGACCGTCCATGTCCAGAAGGACGCACAGCTGCAGCAACTGGCGCCGGGATTCGCTGGTCTTGCTGCTGGCGAGTGCGCTGCCGATGTGCACCCGGTAGGCGTTCTGGAGGCTGGCTTTCATACGTCCAGCCCCTGGCGGCGGGCCGCGTCGCGCAGCAGGGCGACGAGGGCGGTTTCGAGTTCCTGGGCATCGCGGGGGGCCGCGCCGTTGCCGGCCAGCGCGACGCTGACGTGGAAGTGGTTGTTCACGCGGGGGCCGCCGGACGTCGGGGCGGCGGGGGCGATGCCCTCGTCCTGGCGCAGGCCGGCGTCCGTCAATTGCCAGGCCTTGTCGAGCACCGGTTCCAGGGCGTCGGCCACGCTACCGATGGCGGCGGTTCGGGGGGCGGCCGCAACAGGCGCGGCGGGGCTGCGGGGCATTCGTGGAGTGTCGCTGTCCGCCGGTGCTGCCGTGTGTCCGGTGGCGGGGCCGGGGAGGGTGCCAGCGGCCTGTTTGTTGAGCCGCCAGCGTCCGGGCGTGCTGCGGGTGGGCGCGGCGACGGCGAGGCGCGTTGCCGCGGTCTGGGCGGGTGGTGTGCCGTGCGCCGCCTGTCCGGCGCCAGGCGCCGGGGTGAATCCGCCATCCGGCGCCCGTCCGCCGGGGGCCGGGTGTGGAGCCGGGCTGGCCACCGCGGCGAAGTCCGGGTCGAAGGGGGCGTGGGTGGGCGGCACACTGCGCAAAAAGAAGGGCGCCTTGTGCGGCGGATGTGATGTCACCGGCGCATCTGCGGTGGTACCGGCCCCGGCGGATGATGGCTGCGGTGCCGGTATGGGGGACAGGAGGGGCGCAGTGGCGTGCTCTCCGCCGGGATGGGCGACGCCGGGCCCCGCGGCGCCGGCGACCGGGTGCAGCAGCAGGGGCTTGTGGCTGGCGGGGTGCGGGAGGGAGGGGCTCGGGCTGCCGTGCCGGGGTGCCGGTGCGACGCTTGTTTCCGGATGACGGGCTGGAGCGCCTGCAAGGCTGTGCAGATCCGGCTGGAGTGCGGATGTGCCGGAGCCCGGGCGGGGCTGATGCGGAATGGGGTGGTGTGCGGCTTCCGCCCCTGCGGACGCCGGTGCGTCGTGGGCCGTGGGCCGCGTTGCCTTGGCGGGCTGCGCGGCACGACCGGGCCATGGCGAGGGGCTTGAGGAGGGCGCCGGGAACAGGCCCGCGGCGGGGTGCGCCGTGTGCCAGTCGTCCCCGTCGTCCGGCGGTTCGTCAGCCTCCAGCGCGAGCTTGCGCCGGGCCTCCTCCAGGCTGCGGGCGAGGGGGTGGAGGATGCGGGCGACGAGGAGTTCGGTGCTGGTCGTCACCGGGACACCCTTTCCTGCCGGTCGGCATCGTCCGCGCCGTCGTCCTCGATGCGGATCACCGTGGCGTCCGGATGGTCGGCCAGGCTGCGCCGCGGCGGCGTCCGGGTGGGCTGCAGCAGGTCGAGCATGTGCAGCAGGCGATCCACCTCGGCGGCGGGGGTTGCCCACACCTTGGCGGGCGTCCAGCCCAGCGCCTGGCACAGGCGCAGGGTGCGGGCGGCGCACTGGCGGGCGGCTTCGCCGCCTTGCAGCAGGTGATCGGCTTCCTCGTCGAGGACGTTCAGCGCCACGGTGGCATGGAGCAGCAAGGCGGTGGCGCGGGCGTCGAGCTCATCGAGGCCGCCCGGCGCATCGAGGGCGGCAACGGTGGCATCCACCATCCTTTCCAGGTAGCGCACCGGATCGAACCAGGTGTCATCGTCGAGGTCGTCGGACAGGGCCGCGTCGAGCGCCGCGAGGCGCTGGTGTTCGGTCCACGGGCGCAGGCGCACGCGGGCCGGGTTGTCGTAGCTGCCGAGATCGAGCCATTCCCCCTCGGCGGGCGGCTGGGCCAGCGGGGCGTCGCCGCCGGCCGCCCACCACAGGGCGATGGGGGAGATCAGGCGCCGGCTTTCATCGTCCGCCACCAGGCCGTTGAGCACCGCGTCGCAGAGGATCCGGCTGTCGAGGCGCAGGCCCGAGGCGGAGGGCGCGGTGCACAGGCGCAAGGTGTCCATGTGACGGCGATACGTCCAGGGCGGGAGGGTGAGCGTCAGCGTGCCGGCGCCGACTCCGAGCGGCCGGTGGAAGCCCGCGAAGTCGAGCCGGTAGGCCGTGCCGGCGAGGTTCAGCTCCAGCGGGCCCAAGGGTTCATTCCTCGCGGACCCGCGTGGCGCTGAAAGTATAGGCGGTGACCACGGTGCCACCGGCGCCGAGGCTGAAGGCCTTGTCCTCGATGTAGCAGTCGTCGAAGGAAACGGTGCGCTTCGGCGAGTCAGCGGCGTCGTCCTTCTTGAGATTGGCGACGAGCTGGAAGCGGGCCTGCTTGTCCAGGTGGCCATCCAGCTTGAAGCTGGCCGAGCGGACGGTGATTTCGCCCTGCACGGTGCGCAGGCCGAAACTCACCGCGACGCGTTCGTCGCTGCCCACGGCGCGGATGTCCTCGCGTTCGGTGACGACGCGGTAGGCCAGGGACTGCAGGCCTTCGATGGCTTCGCCGTCGACCAGCACGCTGGAGCGATTGGCGGAAAAAACGGTCGGCATGGCGGGCTTCTCCGGAGAGGCTGGGGGCTACGGGGAAAACGGCGGTTCGGACTGGGTGTGGCTCAGACCTGGACCAGGACCGTGGCGTAGATGTAGTCGATGGCCCGCACCGGGCGGACGGCCAGGTCCACCCGGACGATGCCTTGGGCGAAGTCCTGCTGGCTCGAATAGACGTTGAGCTTGAAGGCCGGGTCGGTGCCGTCGGTGGAGGGCACGATGGCGCCTTCCTTCTGCATCTGGACCAGGAACTCGACCAGCTTCTGCTTGAGGGCGCCGCGGCCTTCCTCGTTGTTGAGGCGGCCGATGAAGAGCTCGCCGATGGTCTTGACGCCGCGCACCGCGTGGTCGGCGACCCGGCGCACGCTGATCTGGTCGCCATCGGTGGTGAGGCCGCGGATCACGATGATGCCGCGCCCGCGCTGGGCCACGATGGGCACCACGTTCTTGCGCAGGAGCTCCTGCTGGGCTTCCACGCCGAGGGCCGGGGCGGGCTCGCCGAGGCCGGACAGGCGCTTGAAGGTGGGGGACTGGAAGTAGTCGAGGCTGCCGGTGGTGCCCGCCACCGCGCCGACGACGCCGGCCGGGGCGACCAGCACGAAGCGGTCGGACACCAGGGTGCCGGTGAGCTTGTCGGCGGCGCTGGCGATCTCCGCCGCCGTTGCGCCGGGAACCTCGCCGAAGCCGATGCGCCCCTGGCTGCGGGCGCTCATGCGGTCGCAGTGGCTGATCACGTCGGCGTAGATGCGGCCGACCCGGGTGGCATCCCTGGTGTCCTGCACCGAGACCAGCACCATGTCCACATCGGCCTCGTTCTCGAGCTGGGCGAGGGCCTGGCGGTAGGCGTCGGGGTCCGCGTCGCTGGCGCCGGCCAGCGCATAGGCGGCGGCGCTGGGGTCCTTGCCATCGGGGCTGTCCTTGGGGGCCTTGAGCTTGTCCCGGTCCTCGGCGATGCGCAGCAGCTGGGACTGGGCGGCGAGCACGTCGCGGGCGTTGCGGATCTGGTCGGTCGGGTCGGCGGACAGGTTGCGGTGCACCTCCTTGTAATCGCTGCCGGCGTAGCGGGCGGTGAGATCGAAGACCGTGCGGGTCTCGTCCTCTCCGCTTTCGAGCTTCTTGCCGGTGGGAACCTGGCGGGACACGATGCTGACCGAGATGGCGTTGCCCCACGGTCCCGGCGCGCGGGCGAGGAGGGTGAAGGCGGCGGTGTTGCCGGTGGCCGCCGGGACCTTGACGCTCGCCGTGCTGCTGCAGGCAACCGGGCAGACCACCAGCTCGAAGACCCCGTTGCCGAGGGCCTGGGCGGCTTCGGGCAGGCTGAAGGCGCTGGCCGCGCCGAAGCCGTCGATGAAGCTGCGCCAGCTGGCTGCCCGGCCGACGCCGGCGGCCGGATTCTCGACGATGCCGACCAACCCGAGGACGCCCGACGGGGCGAGCTGGGGCGCCAGGACTTCCTTGACGACCTTGACTTCGACGCCGGGGATGATCAGTGCCATGGGATGTCTCCTCCCGATCCTGTCTGTGGTGAAAGGCGTCGTCGATCGTATGTCGGCTTATTTTTTTGTCATTGCCTGTGGAGCTGCCGCGACGCCTGATCTGATTACTCAGATTAGATGCCGTCTTGCCGATGTCAAGGCCGCGGTGCCGCGCCGGGCGGGCAACCGGGCAGGATGCGTCCGGCGTCGGGCGGTGGAATCCGGCCGATCAGCGTGCAGGCCAGGCGAACCCATTCGGACGGGGTGCCGCTCGAGAGGGTGATGCCACCCTGCCAGTCGGCGGAGGCGAGGCCGAGGCCGTCCGGCAGCCAGGCCAGGGCCAGGATGGGACTGCCGTGGTGGAGCAAGGGGGCATGCAGGCTTTGGCCGGATTGCGCATCCCACAGGCGCAGCCGGCCCTGCCGGTCGAAGCCGGCGAGGGTCCGCCCGTCCGGCGACAAGGCCAGGCCGAGCAGGGTGCCGCCGGTATTGCCGAGCGGCGTGGCGGGGGCGGCGTCGGCCTTCCAGCGCAGTAGTCCCTGCTGCTGGCTGGCGATCAGCAGCGCCTCGTCTCCGGGCTGCCAGGCCGTCCCGTAGAGGGCGCCGCTGCCGCTTGCCGCCGACGTGGCCAGTCGGCGCCCGTCCTTGCTGTTCCATACCAGGGCCCGGCCGTCGTAGCCGACGCTGGCGAGGCGGCTGGCGTCCGGGGTAAAGGCCAGGCTGGCCACCGGGCCGCCGTGCTCCAGCGGGAGCGGCCGCGGCGTGGCGGCGGGCATTTCCCACAGGTGGATGCGGCCATCCCGTCCGGCGGCGGCGAGGAGGCGCCCATCGGGGCTGAAGAGCGCCTGGTGCAGCGGCGCGCCGTCCGCCTGCAGGGTGCGCGGCGGCCCGTCGCCGCCCGCATCCCACAGCAGCAGGCGGCCGTCCTGGCCGGCGCTGGCGAGCTGCCGGCCGTCGGGGCTGAAGGCCAGGCTGACCACCAGCGCGCTGTGGCCGTCGCGGGGGGCGCCGACCGGTGTGCCGCTCTTCCCGTCGCGCCATTGCAGGCGGGCCCTTGCATCGGCGCTGACCAGGCGCCGTCCGTCCGGGCTGAAGGCCAGCGCCCACACGGTGTCCTTCGTGGGGGCCAGCGGTCTGCTCAGCGGGCCGTGGCCGCTCGCGTCGTGGCGGATCAGCAGGTCGTCGTCACCGCCGCTGAGGAAGCTGCCGTCCGGCAGGAAGATGGCCGCCTGCGCGTTGCCGGTGTGGCCCGGGCGCTCGACGGCGCTGCGGCCGGGCTGGGCGAGTTCATGGACGCGCACCTGGCGTTGTTCGCCCACCGCCACGAGGCGGCGGCCGTCGGGGCTGAAGGCCAGTTTGCGCACCCCGGCCTCGTAGCCGCCGAGTGGATCGCCGAGCTGGACGAGGCGGGGCGCCTGCCACAGCAGCACGTGCCGGTCCGCACTGGCGGTGGCGAGGGTCTTGCCGTCCGGCGCGAAGGCCACGTCATGCAGCACGGCGGGGTGGCTGGCCTGGGCGATCGGGCTGGCGCTGCCGTCGAGGCGCCACAGGAACAGGTTGCCGTCGTAGCCGACCGAGGCCAGGGATTCGCCGTCGGGGCTGAAGGCCAGGCCCGTGACGGTGTCGGCGTGGGCCAGCAGCGGGGTGCCCAGGGGGGCGCCGCTGTGCCCGTCGCGCAGCACGATGCGCCGGTCGGCGCCGGCGCTGGCGAGGCGTCGCCCGTCCGGGCTGAAGACGAGCGCATGCACCGGGCCCTCGTGGTCGTCGAGGACCACCCGGGCGCGGTGCTCGGCCACCTGCCACAGCACGATGCGGTGATCGGCGTCGGCGCTGGCGAGGGTCTGCCCGTCGGGACTGAAATCGAGCGCCAGCACGGCATTGGCGTGGCCCTGCAGGGTGGCGATGACTTTGCCGGCATGGCGCAGCCGGATGCTGCCGTCCTTGCCGCCGCTGGCCACCAGCTGCCCGTCCGGACTGGCGGCCAGGGCCTGCACACCCTTCTGGCCGGCCTGCCACCAGTCGAGGGGTGACTGGGCGAGGGCGGCGAGCAGGCTGTCACGGGCTTCGAAGGTCGGCTCGCGGGCGTAACTGGCGGCGGCCAGCTGCAGGGCGCCGGCCAGGTTGCCGGTGGCCAGTTCGCTGGAGGACTCGGCGGCCAGCTGGCGGGACAGGGCGATCTCGCCGGCCTTCTCGGCCCGCTGCCACAGGAAGCCGGTGACGCCGGCGACCAGCGTGGCGGCGGCGATGGCGGCGACGGTGACGCGCCATACCCGCTGGTTGCGGCGCCTCTCGGTTTCTGCCCGCCTTTCGGCGGCCGCCCGCGCCTGTTCGGCGGCAGCGGCCTCGTCGCGGGCCCGGCGGCTGGCGTCGAGGAAGGCCAGCGCAGGTTCGAGGGCGCGGCCGTACTGCCGGGCCCAGGCCGGGGTCGGCTGCGCGCGGGCCTGCCAGTCGAGGGCGAACTGCAGTTCCGGGTCGCGCCACAGGCTGGCTTCGCCGGCAGCATGGAGCTCGGCAGCATCGGCCAGGCGGCGCAGCATGCGGGCCGACTCCGCCTCCCGCGCGCCCCAGTCGCGCAGGCGATTCCAGATGCGCATCAGGCTTTCATGGGCCAGGTCCACGATGCTGCCGGCTTGCAGCGGAACGTCGGCGGGGGGCATCAGGAAGGCCACGCCGGGTGCCCGGAATGGTGCCAGCGTGGCGTCCAGTTCGGTGGCGTCTGCTCCGGCGATGGCGGCCAGGTCGCCGAAGCGGGTCGGCCGGCGGATGCCGCGGCTGTCGGTGCTGGTGTCGGTCAGTGCGCGGAAGGCACGGGCGCACAGGGCCTGCCGTGCCGCCGGCAGGCTGGCGTGGATCTCCTCGGCATGCTGGTTGAGCGCCTGGCCGAGCGTGCCGATGGCGTCGTAGTGGCGGCCGTCGATGGGGCTCGGCTCGCCGCTGGCCAGCCAGTGGGCCCAGCTGCGGGCGAGAGCATGCTGGAGCAGGGAGAGCTGGTCCGGGTCGTCGCCGACGTCATTGACCAGGCGGGTCAGCAGGGTTGGCGCGATGTCCGCGCCGAAGACCCGCGCCGGCCCGAGGATGGCGGAGCGGCGTTCGTCCCGGCTCATCCGCGGCACCAGGTACTGGCCGCCGTTGATGGCTTCCGGCAGGCCGGCGAAGCGTGCGCAGTCGCCGAGGAAGTCGGAGCGCATCGTCATCACCACGTGGATCGGGGCGTCCGCCTGGCGGGCTTCGAGCAGCAGATTGACGAAGGCGGTGGCCTGGTCTTCCTGTGGATCGGCCAGGTTGCGGTAGCGGAACAGCTCCTCGAACTGGTCCACCACCACCAGCAGCTGCGTGCCGGCGGGCAGGGCGGCCTGGCGGAAGGCGTCGACGAGGCCGCGGCGGCTCATCGCCAGCGTGGCTTCGACGAGTTCGGCGGCGCTGAACGGCCCCGGTGGCGCGGAGCGGTACAGCGCACCGGGCTGGGCGAGGGCTTCGGCCAGCGCGCGCAGGGGCTGGCCGCCGGGCCGGCAGCTGGCCATCCGCCACGCGCTGCCGGCACTGGCCAGCAGGCCCCGGTGCAGGGCCGGGCGCAGGCCGCAATTGACGAGGGAGGACTTGCCGCAGCCGGAACTGCCGATGACGGCCAGGAAGCGCTGGCGGGCGAGGGTGTCCACCATCGCGTCCACCTGCGCCTCGCGGCCGAAGAACAGGTATTCCTCGTCCTCCCGGAAAGGGCGGATGCCCGGGTAGGGGCAGGTCGGCGTGGCGGGGGTGCTCATGGCGCCGGCTCCAGGCCGAGGGCTGCGGCGAGCGGGGCCAGCGCTTGGGGGGCTGGGCCGCCGAGGCCGTCGAGGGTGTCCGCGTCGGCGAGGGCCTGCAGTACTTCCTTGTCGTCGCTGAGGGGCGGGGCGAGCAGGGTGAAGCGGGCGCGCAGCGGGCGTTGGCGGTCCTGCCCCTGCAGTTTGCGCAGCTCGTTTTCCTGGTGGTACTTCCAGGTTTCGTCGCCGGCTCCGTAGTAGAGGATCAGCGCGTCACAGTCGAGGATGCGTTGCCGGTTGGCTTCGCGGACTTCGGCGGCGTCACCGGCGAACAGCGGCAGCGTGACGTCTAAGCCCCGCCCGCGCAGCTGCTTGATGAGCGGGACGCTGTCCTTGCGGTCGCGGGCGTCGCACAGCAGGTGTACCCGCGGCGTGCCGGTGGCGGCGCTGTCTGCCGCTGGGTCGGGGGCCGCTTCGGGTTTCTTCAGTGCGGCATGGATGGCCGCCTTGAGGGCTTCCAGGTCGCCGTTCACCAGATCGGCGCCCAGCTGCAGCGCGGCGTCCTGCTGCAGGGCGTCGATGAAAGCCTGCTGGGCCGGCTGCGTGGCGGTGGTGCCGGCCGGGAGCCAGATCACGCGGCGCAGGCCGGCTTGGCGGCTGCGTTCGGCGGCCAGCCGGTTCTGCAGCACCACGACGGACTCGGCGCTGTCGCCGTCCGGCACGCGCCCGTAGCCTTCGCCGATCAGGTGGACCGACAGCGTGCAGCGTTCCAGCAGTTCGCCGACCGCGGCTAGGTATTCGTCCTCGTCGTCCGGCAGGCGTCGGTCGGGCAGCACGGTGTAGCCGCAACAGGCCAGCTCCGCCTCGATGCACTCGCGGGCGTCGCGGCGGTCGCGGCTGCATTCGGCGAGGAAGACGGCGGGCTTGGTCGCCTCGGTGGCGTCGTTGGCGGCGGCCTGCTGCTGGAGTTGTTCGAGCTGGGCGGCCAGGTCCCAGGCGAGCTTGTTGGCCTTGCGCAGGAAGGCCTGGCGCGGCTGGTCGCCGTAGGCTGGGTCCAGCTCGCGGGGCGTGCGGTCTTCGTCGAACTCGAAGAACTCGTAGCCGAGCAACTGGCCGACCGCCTTGGGCAGCGTGCCGCTGCCGTCGATCGGCAGTTTGAGCACCTTGATGACGCGGGCCTTGTTGCCGACCACCAGGCGGTGTTCGGTTTCGGCCTGCTGGCAGAACTGGGTGATCTCGCGGGTGCACCACTCGGACTTGAGGTAGCGGGGCGTGAGCACCGACACGAACAGCGCGGTGCGGGCCAGCTGGTCGAGGATCTCGTCGGAGAACACGTCGTTGCCGCGCAGCTTGTCATCCCGCCAGATGTCGGCGGGGGCGCCCAGGCGCTGGCTGAGGAGGGTCTGCAGGGTGCTGTGGAACAGGCTCACCCAGCCCAGCTGGTCGGCCGTCAGCGGCTGGTTGTCCAGGTGGGCGTAGCTGATGAAGACCTGCCGGTCGAAGCTCATCGGACGAGGGCCGGCGACAGGGGGATGGACTGGCCCGGCGGTACGAAGCGCTGCAGCCAGTCGGCGTAGGTGACGGGGCACCACAGCTGCAGGCCGAGGCTTTCGAGATGGGCGAACTCGTCGGCGCTGGGCATCGAGCGGTAACGGCGCTGCCGGCGGTCCTGGGGATGGCCGGCGGGGCGGCGCCCGGCGGCGCATTCGTCGATGACCGCGCGCAGGGTCGGAATCGCCAGCGGGTAAAGCTCGCGCACCTGGCTGAGCAGGCAGCGCCGCGTCTCGATGGGGTGGCGGTGGACGCCCAGCAGCGGGCCGTCGTCGATGCCCGGGGTGATCCAGTGGACGCTGCAGGCGAAGGCGTCGGCGCCATCCAGCACGGCGCGCAGCGGAGCGTGAAGGCCGGCGTAGAGCGGCAGCTCGCCGGGGTGGACGTTGAGCATGCCGAAGCGCGGGATGGCGATGGTCTCGGCATCGAAGAGCAGGCTGAAGCGGGCGGAGATGACCAGGTCCGGCTCCAGCGCCGCCATCCGTTCCCGGGCGGTGGCACTGTTCACGTCGCCGACCACCTGGATGGGGAGTTTGTAGCGCTCGGCCAGGCCGGCGAAGGTGGCTTCGGCGGGGTCCGGGCTCGGTGGCAGTGCATCGACCAGCGGGAAGACCAGTTCCTCCGGCAGGGTCCGTTCGAGGAAGCGCAGGGCGACCAGGCCCGGCACTGCGTTTTCCGCCTCGCGGGTCTTGTCCGACAGCCAGACTTCCAGCACCCGGTGGCCCGCCAGGGCCGGCAGCAGGCGGTTGAGGAAGTGCAGGCCGTGGAGATCCCGCTTCGAGCAGACGAGGATGCGCATCTCAGTGTTCTCCACCGTCGATGCCGACGATCTCGGCGACGTCGAGCAGTTTGAGGGGCGGATAACGGCCGAGCTGGAGGGCGACCGGCAGGTTGATGAGGTAAGAAAAGTTGCGCGGCAGGGTCACCGGGATGTCTGCCGGCGAAGTTCTGTCGCGCAGGATGCGCAGGGCCTGGGCGGCGGTGAAGCGGCCGACGTCCTCGTATTTGTTGACCACGCCGAACAGCGCGCGGGACTGCTGCACCGGCGCCTCGGCGGCGGCGAAGACGGGCAGGCCGCGGGCCAGCGCGCCGTCGGTGAGGGCATCCCGGCGGCTGTTGAGGAAGCTGTCCGGCCCCTGGTAGAGCAGGTCCACCTTCTCGCCGGCGAATTCGTCCAGCAGGCCCGGCAGCGCGTTGCCATTCGGGGTGCCGGACGGGGACACCGGCAGCCGCCGCTCGACCAGGGTGAAGCCGTGGCTGGGCGCGAGGCTGCGGAGTTCGTCGCGGGTGCTGACCGAGTTGGATTCGGTCTCGTTGAGGATGTAGCCGATCCGTTTGAAATCCAGGTAGCTGCGGGCGGCCTTGATCTGGGTTTCCACCGGGAGCAGGTAGAGGGTGCCGCTGACGTTGCGGCGCGGACGGTCGAGCCTGGGCACGATGCCGGCCGCGACGGGGTCGGAGACGATCATGAAGAGCACCGGCCTGTCGGTGATGTGGCGCTGGGGATCGACATGCCGCCAGTCGCCGACAGCCTCCTGGGTGACGGTGGTTCCCCAGGTGACGACCAGGTCGGGCTTGCTGCGGCGCGTCTCGTCCACGAAGCCGGCGACGCGGCGCTTGTCCTGTGCCGCGTCACGCAGCGTGAATTCGGCAGCGATGCCGCGCTGGCGGAAATAGGCCTGGAAGCCGCGGCAGGCTTCCTCGCAGCCGCGGAACAGCAGCATCGTGATGCGGTAGGGGGTGCCTTCTGCCGCGGCCGGCTGCGGGCCCAGCAGGCTGGTGGCCGCGGCGGCGAAGGCGAGCAGCAGGCGGAGCGGGTGGTTCACGCGGCTTTCCTTTCCTGGGTCTGAAGGAACGCAAATCCGAAGCTGGCAAGGATCACCAGCGCGCCTATCGCGGCCATCACCCCGCCGTAGGCGGCCAGCGTGAGCAGGCTGCCGGCCAGCAGCGGGCCGATCACCGCGCCGAGGCGCTCGACGGTGCGCAGCAACACCACCGCTGCCGGCCCGTTGCGCCCGAGCATCGCCTGCAGCGCGGCGGCCGACAGGCCGGTGCCGATGCCGAGGGCGGCGATGCCGGTGAACAGGGCCGGGGCGCCGCCGAACAGGCCGGCCAGTCCGCCGAGGCCGATCACCAGCCCGCCGAGCAGCACCAGCCCCCGTTCCCAAGCGTAGCGGTCGGCCAGCCAGGATGCCAACGGGTTGCTGACGGCGACCAGCAGAAAATACATCATCATCGCCCTGCCGGTCGACCCGCTGCCGAAGCCTTCCTGCTGCAGTGCCAGCGGTACCAGGTAGAACAGGAAGCCGGCGAGGGCCAGCTTGGCCGGTAGCGCGGCGGTGAGCAGCGGGGCCAGGACCCGGCGCTGCAACAGCAGCCCGAGCAGGGGTGGGGACGCAGGGGCGGTGGCGGGCGCAGGGGGCCTGCGCTCCAGGCGTTGCACGAGCAGGGCCAGCAGGCTCATGCCGACGGCGCCGGCAAACACCGCGGCGGCACCGAACTGCTCGGCCAGCAGGCCGCCGATCGGGGCACCGCAGATGGCGGCGGTCTGCACCGCGCCGACGAACAGCGCGAGGGCGCGGGCCCGTTCGCCGTCGGCCGCGGCGCGCAGGAAATACTGCTGCATGGCCATCGTGCCGATGGCGTAGCCGGCTGCGCACAGGCAGCGGGCGGCGACGAAGGCCACGTAGCCGCCGCCGGCCAGCGCCCAGCCGAAGCCGGCGGCGGATAGCGTGGCGCCTATCGCGAAGGTGCGGGTGGTGCCGAAGCGCTCGGCCCAGCGCCCGGCGAAGGGCGTGAGGAGGGCGAAGCTCGCCATGTAGGCGGAGATCGGCAGGCTGATCGCCGTGGCGCCGTGGGCCCCGGCTGCCTGGGCGAGGCCGGCGATGTGCAGCGGCAGGAAGGCGCGGGTCAGCTCTTCCGACAGGATCAGCAGGAACACCGCCAGCCGCGCCAGGCCGAGACGCCCGCGGCCGGCGGAGGCCGGGTCGAGGCGGTCGCCGGCGAGGATCGCGCCGAGGGTTTCGTTGAACAGTACGACGGCGACCAGGAACACGATGGCCAGGTCGATGGCCTGGCTGAGCATCTCCCGATGGACCACGTGACCATCGGTGCTGGCCGTCAGCCGGGCCAGGGGCTGGCCGTCCGGACTGGTGACGACGGCTTCGACGCGGTGGCCGGTTTCGCCGGAGTGTTCGCGCAGGTAGCTGTGGGCGGGGCCCTGCAGGTGCAGGGACAGGATTTCGGGATGGCGGGCGAGAGCGTCGTCGAAATAGGCTTCGACACCGTTCAGGCGCTCGAACGGAATGCCGAGGGCGAGCGCCGCGGAGACCCGCCCGGCCACGTTTCCGGCCAGGCTGCGGGCCTTGGCGTCGAGGGCCGGGGCGAGGCGCTCGGAGAAGCTCGGCAGGGTCTGCAGGCTGAGGGCCAGGCTGCTGCTGGCGGCGAGCAGCAAGGCGGCCACCAGGATGCGGACGCGCAGCCTGGCCCGCCGGCCACCCCAGCGGGCCGCCGCGGTCAGCAGCAGTGGCAGCGTGGCGGCGACCCCCGCGAGCGTGGCGAGCAGGCGGGGCCAGGCGGCCGCGCGGGCGGCCTGCAGGGTGGCCGACAGCGCGCCGGCATCGACGTCGAACAGCACGCCGCCGACGATCTCGCCGCCGCTGTCGGCAAGGCGCAGCCCGACCCGCAGCGGTCCTTGCTCCGGCAGCTGTGACCAGGCGTTCCTGCCACCGAGGAGGGCGGTGAGTTCGCCCGGCGAGAGGGCCGGGCCCGGTGTGCCGCTCTCGAACAGGAGGTGTCCGTCGGCCGCAACGACGCGGATGGCCCGGAGGTCCGGATCCTCGGCCTGCAGGCGCGGCAGCAGGCGGCGGATGCCGGCCGACTCGGCGAGGAGCAGGCCGTTGGCGGAACTGCGCTGGAAGGTGGCCTGGACCTGGTCCGCGGCGATGGCGATGCGGGATACGGTGATGCCGACCAGCAGGTCGTGCTCTTTATGGAGCAGCAGTAGCGCCTGCAGGCCCAGTGCGAGGGCCTGGGCGGTGAACAGCAGCAGGCCGATGCGCAGCCAGCTGCCCAGCGGAAAGGGAGAGGCCGGCGTGTCGGCAAGGTGTCCCGCCCGGCTGGCCGGGCGGGAGTCGGGGGCTGGCTGCATCCACGTCTCTCCGCTGGAGGGCGGAGCGCGGATCGCCGTGCGTCAGGCGCGCCCCGTCATTCCGGAAGAATAGGCGACAACGCGGGGTGGTGCACGCCGCATATGACGTGCGACAGGCAGGCTCAGTCGGCCTGTTCGGGGGCACCGCCGACCGGCGTGAACAAGGCGTCCACGAATTCCTTGGCGCGGAAGGTCTGCAGGTCGTCGATCTGCTCGCCGACGCCGATGAAGCGCAGCGGCTTCGGGCTCTGGCGGGCGATGGCGGCCACCACGCCGCCCTTGGCGGTGCCGTCGAGCTTGGTGAGGACCAGGCCGGTGACGCCGATGGCGGCATCGAAGGCCTTGACCTGCTGCAGCGCGTTCTGCCCGATGTTGGCATCGAGCACCAGCAGCACTTCATGGGGGCCGGAGGGTTCGGCCTTCTGGACGACCCGGCGGACCTTGGCGATTTCTTCCATCAGGTGCAGCTGGGTGGGCAGGCGGCCGGCGGTGTCTGCCAGCACGATGTCGATGTTGCGGGCGCGGGCGGCGTTGATCGCGTCGAAGACCACGGCGGCCGGGTCGCCGGACTCCTGGGCGATGACGGCCACGCCGTTGCGTTCGCCCCAGGTCATCAGCTGCTCGCGGGCGGCGGCGCGGAAGGTGTCGCCGGCGGCCAGCAGGACGCTCTTGCCCTGGTTCTGGAAGTGCTTGGCCAGCTTGCCGATGGAGGTGGTTTTGCCGGAGCCGTTCACGCCCGCGATCATGATGATGTAGGGCTTGTGGCCGCTGATCTCGAGGGGCTGCTCGAGGGGCGCGAGGATGGACAGCAGGCCTTCGGCGAGGGCGCCCTGCAGCTGGTCGGCGGTTTCCAGCTTGTCGCGCTTCCAGCGCAGGCGCAGTTCCTTCAGCAGGTGCTGGGTGGCCTCGACGCCGCAGTCGGCCATCAAGAGGGTGGTTTCGAGTTCTTCGAGGAGTTCCTCGTCGATCTTGCGGCGGGAGAACAGGCTGGTCAGGTTGCCGAGGCCGCCGCCGATCTGCTCGCGGGTGCGGGACAGGCCGGCGCGCAGGCGGTCCATCCACGAGCGCTTCTTTTCGGGCTCGGGCGCCGGGGCTGCCGCGACGGGGGCCGGGGTCGGCACCGGTGCTTGTGCGGCGGGCGTGGCGGGGATGTCCGCCTGGGGCGCAGCGGCCGGTGCTTCGGGGGCCGGTGCCGGAGCGTCGCCGGGCTTGAGGGCTTTCTTGAGGAAACCAAACATGGGGTGCTGAGTCTGAATGTGGGTCGATCGGACCGGACCATGGGGCGAAAAGGCCCGTCATGTCCGGTTGGCCGGGTCGTCGGAATGCCGCTATGATGCCGCGCCAATCGCCGGCCAGCGGCCATCGTCCTCCAATTTTACCAGATGCTTCAAGAGCCTATGATGAAACGCAGTTTGCGGATCGCCTCGTCCGCAGTCGCCCTTTCCGCGGTGCTGGCCGTCCCGGCCTGGGCCAATCCCTACGAGAGTGTGCTTCCAAATGGAATGAAGCTGATCGTCAAGGAAGACAAGCGGGCGCCGTCGGTGGTGCATATGGTGTGGTACAGGGTGGGCGCGATGGACGAGGTGGATGGCACTTCCGGCGTGGCCCATCTGCTAGAGCACATGATGTTCAAGGGCACCAGAAAGGTTGGGCCCGGCGAGTTCAACAAGCTCGTCGCCGCAGCCGGGGGCCGCGACAACGCCTTCACCAGCCACGATTACACGGCGTATTTCCAGCAGGTGCCGAAGGAGGCGCTGGGCCGCATGATGGCCCTGGAGGCCGACCGCATGGCCAACCTGCAGGTGACCGAGGCCGGTTTCAGCAAGGAGATCGAGGTGGTCAAGGAAGAGCGCCGCCTGCGCACCGACGACAAGCCGCGCTCGCTGGTCATCGAGCAGCTGATGGCCAGCGCCTTCCAGGCCCATCCCTATCGCCGGCCGATCATCGGCTGGATGAGTGATCTGGACAACATGACCGCCCGCGATGCCCGCGAGTGGTACCAGCGCTGGTACGTGCCCAACAACGCGACGCTGGTGGTGGTGGGCGACGTGGATCACAAGACGGTCTTCAAGGAGGCGGAGCGCAGCTACGGCCAGGTGAAGAGTCGTCCGTTGCCGCCGCGCAAGCCGCTGGTCGAGCCGGAGCAGACCGGGCCGCGACGCACCGTCGTGAAGGCGCCGGCCGAACTGCCCTACGTGGCGCTGGCCTGGCGCGCGCCGACCCTGCGCAACGTGAAGGGCGACGACGATTACTACGCGCTGCAGGTGCTGGCCGCCGTGCTCGACGGCTATGAGGGCGCCCGCCTGGCCAAGAACATCGTGCGCGGCAGCCGCGTGGCGGTGACCGCTGGCGCCGGCTACGACGGCTCGGCCCGCGGCGAGTCCCTGTTCATCCTCGATGGTGCGCCGGCCGCCGGCAAGACGATTGCCGACGTGGAGGCCGCGCTGCGCGCCGAGATCACCCGCATCCAGAACGAAGGCGTGTCGGACGAGGAGTTGCGCCGCGTGAAGGTCCAGGCCGTGGCCGGCCAGGTCTTCAAGCGCGATTCGCTGATGGGTCAGGCGATGGAGATCGGCATGGACGAGATGGTCGGCCTGTCGTGGAAGGACGACGACCTGGTGCTGCAGCGGATCCGTGGCGTCACCGCGGCCCAGGTGCAGGCCGTGGCGAAGAAGTATTTCCGTGATGAAACCCTGACCGTCGCCGAGCTCGACCCGTTGCCGGTCGATCCCGAGGCCCGCGCCAAGGCCGGCGCGCCGCATCAACACTGAGCGCTCCCGCTTTCGAGGTGATTTCCTGATGATTTCCCGTTATCAACGTCTCGGGGCGGCGCTGGCGCTGACCCTGGCGACCCTGTCGGCCCACGCCGGCCTGAACATCCAGACCTGGACTGCCGCCGGCGGGGCCAAGGTGTTCTTCGTCGAAAGCCATGCCTTGCCCATCGTCGATGTGCAGGTGGATTTCCGCGCCGGTGGCGCCGAGGTGCCGGCCGGCAAGGCCGGCATCGCCGGGCTGACCCGCGGCCTGCTCGATGCCGGTGCCGGCAACCTCGACGAGGAGGCCATCGCCAACCGCGTCGCCGACCTGGGCGTGCAGCTCGGCGGCGATGCCGACATGGACCGGGCGTCCCTGTCCCTGCGGACCCTCAGCAACCCGGAGGAGCGCAAGGGTGCAATCGACCTGCTGGCCACGCTGATCCAGCAGCCGACCTTCCCGGCGGCCGCGGTCGAGCGGGAAAAGGCCCGTAGCATTGCCGGCCTTAAGGAGGCCGACACCCAGGCCGACGCGATCCTGGCGCGCCGCTTCGCCGCTGCGGTGTTTCCCGGCCATCCCTACGGCCGCCTGCCGAGCGTGGAGACGGTGTCGTCGATCACCCGCGAAGAGCTGGTGGATTTCTACAAGCGCAACTACACCGCCGCGCGGGCCGTGGTGAGTATCGTCGGCGACGTGTCGCGGGCCGAGGCGGAAGCCATCGCCAGCCGCCTGACGGGGGGCCTGCCGGCGGGCGAGGCGCCGGTCGCGACGGCCAGCTCCGCGCAGCCGCAGGGCCAGACGATCCGCGTGCCGAATCCGTCGGCCCAGGCCCACATCTCCATCGGCCAGCCCGGTATTCGCCGCGGCGACCCGGACTTCTTTCCGCTGGTGGTCGGCAACTACATCCTCGGTGGTGGTGGCTTCGTTTCGCGGCTGACCAAGGAAGTGCGCGAAAAGCGCGGCTACGCCTATAGTGTCTATAGCTACTTCATGCCCCAGCGCGACGTGGGGTCCTTCGAGATCGGCCTGCAGACCAAGGGCAGCCAGGCCGACGATGCGCTGAAGGTGGTCTCGGCGACCCTCGCCGAGTTCCTTGCCAAGGGGCCGACGGAGGCCGAGCTGCAGGCGGCGAAGGACAACCTGATCAACGGCTTCGCGCTGCGCCTCGATTCCAACCGCAAGATGCTGGAGCAGGTGGCGGTCATCGGTGGCTTCGGCCTGCCGCTGGATTATCTGGATACCTACCGGGACAAGGTCCGGGCGGTGACCGTAGCCCAGATCCGCGAGGCCTTCAAGCGCCATGTGTCGCCGGACCATCTGGTGACGGTAGTGGTCGGTGGCGATGGCGACAAGACCGCGCCGGTCAAGACGGGGGCCAAGCCTTGAGCCGCGTCCGTATCATCGGTGGGGAATGGCGTTCGCGCCTGATCGACGTCAGCACGGTGAAGGGTCTGCGCCCGACGCCGGATCGGGTACGTGAAACCCTGTTCAACTGGCTGGGGCAGGAACTCGACGGCCGGCGCTGCCTTGACCTGTTCGCTGGCAGCGGTGCGCTGGGCTTCGAGGCGGCATCCCGTGGCGCGGAGAGCGTGACGATGATCGAGCAGGATGCGGTGGCTTTCGCCGCTTTGCGCGACAACGCGAAAACCCTTCAGGCAACACGTGTACAGATTGTGCGGGGCGATGCGCTAAAATTCGCGCGCTCCGCGCCCCAGCCCTTCGATGTGGTGTTTCTCGACCCGCCATACCGGGCGGGCTGGATTGAACGGATCGCACCACTGCTGCCTGGCCTGCTGAGCAAGGGCGGGCTGGCCTACGTGGAAGCGGAGCACGGGATCGAGAACATCGACGGATTGACGCGAATCAAGCACGGAACGGCTGGGCAGGTGTATTACCACCTCTTCGCCGCCTGCGCCTGAAGGCCGCGTGGTTTTAGGGAAGGGCGGCAGGATGAGGGACGGCATCGCGGTATATCCGGGGACTTTCGACCCCTTTACGCGGGGACACGAGGATCTGGTGCGACGCGCATCGCGCCTGTTCGAGCGGGTCATCGTCGGCGTTGCCACCAGTGGCGGCAAGGGGCCGATCTTTTCCGTCGAGGAGCGGGTCGAGATTGCCAAGGAAGTGCTGGCGGCTTACCCGAACGTGGAGGTGAAGGGCTTCTCGTGCCTGCTGATGGACTTCCTCCACCAGAACGGCGCACGCGTGATCCTTCGCGGCCTGCGTGCGGTGTCGGATTTCGAGTACGAGTTTCAGATGGCCGGCATGAACCGCAAGCTCTATCCGGACGTGGAAACGGTCTTTTTGACCCCCTCCGACGAATTCATGTTCGTGTCGGCGACGATGGTGCGCGAGATCGCGCGGCTCGGCGGTGATGTGAGCAAGTTTGTGCAGCCCGGCGTGCTCGAGCGGCTGCGTTTGAAGATCAACAGTTAGTAACGAAGGAAGTAAAGCAAAATGGCTTTGATGATTACCGACGAGTGCATCAACTGCGACGTCTGCGAGCCGGAATGCCCGAATGGTGCCATTTCCCAGGGTGAAGAGATCTACGTGATCGACCCCAACAAGTGTACCGAGTGCGTCGGCCACTTCGATGAACCCCAGTGCCAGCAGGTCTGTCCGGTGGACTGCATCCCCTTCAATCCGGAACACCCGGAGAGCAAGGAAGACCTGATGGAGAAGTTCCACAAGCTGACCGCCGAGAAGTAAGACCCGGCTTCAGTCCTGAAGAAGCAAGGCCGGCCGCTCCGACAGGGGCGTCCGGCCTTGTCTTTTTTCGGGGGGCTCTGGTGTGGAGGGGGGCTGGTGTGGGGGCGAATTCATTCGCCCGCGGACAGCACTCCAGAGGCAGAGGGCGAATGAATTCGCCCCCACATCATCCTCGCCCGACCTCAATCCATCCTCGCCACACCTGAATCGCTGGGGAGAGCCGCTCCGCCGTTCAGGCCGCCAGCGCGGCAGCGGTGCCGGTGTCGGCGGGCATGCCGAGGGCCTGTTCGATCCGTCCGGACAGGGCGTTGAGCTGGCGGAGTTGCTGGACCAGCAGTTCCTCGGCCTGCTGCAGTTCGCCGACCCGGTCTTCCAGCGTGTCGGTGGCCTGGTGGATGCGCTTGACGCTCTCCAGCCGGCGCTTGAGCTGCAGTTGATACTCGCGCACCTGGGTTTCCAGTGGCGCCATCACCGCGCGCAGCCACTGTTCGGCATCCCGGTTGGCAATTTCGAAGGTGCGCCGCGCCTGTACGGCGACGGTTTCGAAGAACTTCTGGGTGAGGGTGTGCTTCTCGGTGGTGACGATGGTCAGCACCGTGTTGAACTGGCTGTTGAAGGCTTCTTCCAGGCGCTCGATCTCTTTCTCGTAGCGCAGCGTCGAGAAGGCTGTCGGGGCGGCCAGCTTGAGGCCATGCTCGACGGTGAAGCGCTTGTACATGGCGTCGAGCATCTTGGAGATCTCGCCGATCTCGTCGGTGGATTTCCGCAGGTTGCCGCGCAGGTGTTCGAAGAAGCCCTTCATTGCCTCACGCAGGCCGCGGGAGAAGGCAGCGTCGAGCATTGCCTCGCGGGTGCGGCGGGTTTCATCGCGCAGGGCGTCGAGGCCCAGGTGGCCGAACAGGTTGTTGGACAGGTTGGAGAAGACGCTGCGCACCGCGTAGTACTTCTGCAGGCCCTGTTCGAACTCGTCCTTCTCGGAGCGCACCTTGCGCATCATGTATTCGATGACGTTCTGGTTCTTGCCGCGCAGGTCGGTGAGTTCCTGCAACTGCTCGCGCAGGCCGGTGAGGCGCGCGTTGAGGAGCTCGCGGCTGCGGCTGACGATGTCGTTCACGTCACCGTAGGTGTTGTCGCGGACGATGTCGCGCTTGGTCGGCAGCAGCTCGGTGGACAGGGCTTCCTCGAGCTCGACGATGCGGCTGCGGGCGAGCAGGTCGTCGTCGTTGTTGACCTTGGCGACGAGGCCCTTCTGCGCGGAAACCGGATAGATCTGGCTCGGGTCGATTTCCAGGGTGTCGGCGACGCTGGCCACCTGGCCGGTGATCTCCCGTTCGATGTCGTCCTCGCTGCGCAGGCCGTCCCACAGGCCGTCGATCTTGTTGAGGGCCACCAGACGGCCGCGCTGGCGGCGGCCGGCATTGACGTGCTCGCGCCAGACGGCCAGGTCGCTCTGGGTCACGCCGGTGTCGGCGGCCAGGATGAACAGCACCGCGTGGGCGTTGGGCAGCAGGTTGAGGGTCAGTTCCGGCTCGGCGCCGATGGCGTTGAGGCCCGGCGTGTCCAGGATGACCAGCCCCTGTTCGAGCAGCGGGTGCGGGAACTGGATGATGGCGTGGCGCCAGCGCGGAATCTCGATTGTGCCGTCGGCATCGGGGCGCAGGCCGGCATCGCCGCTGTCATCGACCGGGAAGCCCAGGTCGTCGGCCTCGCTGCGGCTGACCAGGCGGGTTTCGCCGACCTGGGCGAGGGCCTGCTGGAGGCTTTCGGCCGAGCTGGTATCGAGGGCCCGGATCTGCCATTCCTCCGGATAGCGCTTGAGTTCGGTGATGCTGGCGTTGGTCTTGCGGCTCTCGATCGGCAGCAGGCGGATTTCCGGTTTGTCGCCCTGCTTCCACTGCAGCTCGGTTGGGCACATGGTGGTGCGACCGGCGCTCGACGGCAGGATGCGGTTGCCATAGCCGGCGAAGAACACCGCGTTGATCAGTTCAGACTTGCCGCGGGAGAACTCGGCCACGAAGGCGACGATCAGCTTGTCCTCGCGCAGGCGGTCCAGCAGGTACTGAAGGCGCAGGTCGGACTGGGCGTCACCGATTTCGTTGAGGTGCAGCCATTTGCGCAACTCCTCGATTCCGGCGGCGACACCGCCGCGCCACTGGGTGTAGGCGGAGAAGTGATCTGCAAGCATGTGGGCGTCTTTCACGGGCTTGATTCCTTGCTGGGCGCCGCTTTGTCGGCACGTACGTCGAATATCCCAAGCATAAACGTGAACGCTGTCGGCAGGAACTGCTTTCAATGCTGACAGCGTGGGCAGTAGAAGGTGGCGCGCTGTCCCATGATGCGCTTGCGGATCGGTGTGGCGCACTTGCGGCAGGCTTCGCCGTCGCGGCCATAGACGAAATACTGCTGCTGGAAGTAGCCGGGCGCGCCGTTGCTGCCGACGAAATCCCGCAGGGTGCTGCCACCGGCGGCGAGGGCGTCCTGTAGGGTTTCGCGGACGCACGCAGCGAGGCGGGCGCAGCGGCGCGGACCGAGCTCGCCTACCGGCGTGGTCGGATCTATGCCGGCGCGGAACAGGCTCTCGGAAGCGTAGATGTTGCCGATGCCGACCACATGGGAGGCGTCCATCAGGAACAGCTTGACCGGCGTTTTACGCTCGCGGCTCGCCCGGTGCAGCCAGGCTCCGTCGAAGGCCTCACCGAGGGGCTCGATGCCCAGATTGGTGAGCAGCGGATGTGCGTCGTTGCCAGGCTGCCACAGCACGAGGCCGAAGCGGCGCGGGTCGCGCAGGCGCAGTGCCCGGCCGCCGAAGACGATGTCCAGGTGGTCGTGTTTCTCGGGCGGATGTCCGGCCGGCACGATGCGCAGGCTTCCCGACATGCCCAGGTGCACCAGCAGGCTGCCCGTGGCGAAGCGGAACAGCAGGTACTTGGCGCGACGCTCGACGGCCAGCAGCGGCCGGCCTGACAGGATCTCACCGAGATCGGCGGGGATCGGGTGGCGCAGCCGGCCGTTGCGGATGATCACGGCGCTGACCGTGGCTCCGGCAAGTTCGGGGGCGATGCCTCGGCGGGTGGTCTCGACTTCGGGTAGTTCTGGCATGGGCAGTGGCGTGGGCTTGGCTTGCTTGGGGAAGGGGAAAGCGCCTAACATCCGGCGAGCCCCGAACCCTATTGTAATAGCGCGATCCAACCGGTGTCCGGGGGCCGCCGATGCAATCGCCGTCTGCCCGGCATGGCGGCTGCGGCCTTCCCCTACACCTTGTCAGAGCCCTTCGATGAAGCCTTTCATTCGCCTCGCGCACCCGGCCCGCCTGCTGGCCGTTCTGTTGATCACGGGGGGGCTGGCGACAGCGGCGCGGGCCCAGGAGCTGGCGGCGGAAGCGGTGCCGGCGGATGCCGCCACGTCCTATCCGGCTCAGCAGCTGACGCCGCAGATCCTTTACCAGCTGATGCTGGCGGAAATAGCCGGTGCGCGTGGGCATCTGGCCATGTCGGCCCGCTCCTACCTCGATCTGGCACGGCGCACGCGGGATCCGCGGATCGCCCGGCGGGCCGCCGAGGTTGCCGTCGTGTCGCGCCAGGCCGAGCTGGCCACCGAGGCCTCGCGCCTGTGGCTGGAGCTTGATCCGGGCTCCCTGCAAGCCCAGCAGCTGGCCAGCGGGGCGCTGGCCAACGAGGCGCGCATCGAGGAATTGCGCGACCAGCTCGCCCGGGCTCTGGTCCAGCAGGGGCCGAACATCGGTGCCGCGCTGATGGCGCTCAACCGCGGGCTGGCCAGGATTCCCGACAAGGTGCTGATCCGGCGCCTGGTGGTCGAGCTGACCGAACCTTACCTGGACCGGGCCGAGGCGCATTTTGCCCGGGCCAATGCGGCCTTTGTCGCCGGCGATGCGGTAGCGGCGTCCCAGGCCCTGGATGGCGCACTGGCCATCCGGCCGGACTGGGAGCAGGCCGTCATCCTGAAAGCCCAGTTCCAGCAGGAGGCTTCTCCGGGGGCCGGGGTGCAGACCCTGCGTGCCTATGTAGGCAGCAATCCCGAATCCCGCGAGGCCCGCATCATGCTCGCCCGCATGCTGGTGGCCAGCCGGGCGTACGCAGAGGCCCGCGAGGAGTTCGAAACCCTGCTCAGGCGTGCGCCGGATGACCGGGATGTGCTCCATGCGGCTGGCCTCCTGGCCATGCAGCAGGGCGACCGGACCACCGCCGATGCCCACTTCCGTCATTTGCTGAATCTCGGCTTCAGTGAGCCGGACACCATCCGCATGTACCTCGGCCAGATCGCCGAGGAAAGCAAACGCTACGACGACGCCCTCGACTGGTACAAGGCGGTGGCTCCGGGCCCGCAGTTCGTCGGCGCCCAGCTGCGCTTCGCGCAGGTGCTGGCAACCCGCGGCAAGCTGGCCGAAGGGCGCCAGCATTTGCAGGCGGCAGCTCGCGATACGCCCCAGGACAAGCTCCAGTACGTGCTCGCCGAGGCGCAGCTGTTGCGGGACGCGAACCGTGCGGAAGAGGCCTTTGCCGTGCTCGACGAGGCGCTGCGCCGCGACCCCGAGAATACCGAGCTGCTGTACGAGTCCGCGCTGGCCGCCGAGCGTCTCGGGCGCGTCGAGGCAATGGAGGGGCGCCTGCGCAAGGTCATCGCCCTCAAGCCCGACCAGGCCCACGCCTACAACGCCCTCGGCTATTCCCTCGTCGATCGCAAGTTG
This sequence comes from Pseudomonadota bacterium, assembly GCA_018241665.1. Taxonomy (GTDB): domain Bacteria; phylum Pseudomonadota; class Gammaproteobacteria; order Burkholderiales; family Rhodocyclaceae; genus Zoogloea. The sequence continues at coordinate 96,584 of JAFEDK010000015.1, read as the reverse complement.
CGCCTCGACGAGGCCGAGATACTGATCCGCAAGGCCCTGAGCCTGCTGCCCGGTGACCCCTTCATCATCGACAGTCTCGGTTGGGCCCTGTACCGCAAGGGCGACCTGAAGGGGGCCCTGGAGCAGTTGCAAAAGGCTTTCGAGCTGCGTCCCGACCCGGAGATCGCCGCCCACCTGGGCGAAGTGCTGTGGATGCTCGGACGACGGGACGAGGCGGCCAAGATGTGGCGCGAGGCGGCCAAGGCCAATCCGGACAACACCGTGTTGGCCGACGTGATCAAGAAGTTCAAGCCGTGAAGCGGGTCTTCGTCGTAAGTCTGCTGACGCTGCTGCTTGGCGCCTGTGCGTCGCAGCCGGTACCTCCGTCGCTTTCCGCGCCATCGATCGAACCTGCGCCCCTGCTGTCCCGTTTCGAGATCGACGGCCGCCTGCAAGTGAAAGATGGCGACAAGACCGCGGCGGTCGGCGTCGAATGGATGCATGCGGAGGAGGGGGACGAATGGCTGTTTTCCGGGCCCCTTGGACAGGGGCTGGCGCGCATCCAGTCCGATCCCGACGGAGCGCGCATGACCCTCGCCGACGGGCGGCGCCTCGAAGCGCCGTCGGCGGCAGAGCTCGCCGAACGCCTGTTCGACGTGCACGCGCCCTTTGCCCAGTTGCCGCGCTGGGTGAGCGCCCGGCTGCCGGGCGGGGCCGAGATCCGCGAGCGGGATGGCGTCGGCCGTCCGCTGCGGGCTGTGGATCAGGGGTGGACCATCGAATACCTCGAGTACGGCGGCGATGGCCCGACCGACCTGCCCCGCAAGATCGACATCCACCGGGGTGAAACCCGGCTGCGCCTGATCATCGATACCTGGAATCCCTGAACGTGACGACTGCCCGATTCGACCCGTCCGCTACCTTCCGTGTGGCGGCGCCGGCCAAGATCAACCTGTTCCTGCACATCGTCGGGCGCCGCCCGGATGGCTACCATCTGTTGCAGACGGCGTTCCGCATGCTGGACTGGGGCGACGAGATCACCCTGTGCCGCCGTGACGATGGTGCCATCGTGCGCACCACCGACATTCCCGGCGTGCCGCCTGAGTCCGACCTGGTGGTTCGAGCCGCGCGGGCCCTGCAGGCTGCGACGGGCTCGACCTTCGGTGCCGAGATTGGCGTCAGCAAGCAGATCCCGATGGGGGGCGGCCTCGGTGGTGGGAGTTCGGACGCGGCTTCCGTGCTGATCGCCCTCAACCGGATCTGGGGCTGCGGCTTGTCCCGCCAGCGCTTGCAGGAAATCGGCCTCAAGCTGGGCGCCGATGTGCCTTTCTTCATCTTCGGCGAGACTGCCTTTGCCGAGGGGGTCGGGGAGGAACTGAGGCCCTTGAGCGTGCCGCCGGCCTGGTACGTAATGGTGGCTCCGAGCGTTTTTGTGCCAACTTCAGAAATTTTTTCTGATCCCCTGTTGACACGTGATAGCGAAATCCTAATAATGCAGGCCTTCGCAACGCACACAACGCGAAACGACATGCAGGCGACAGCATGCAGAAAGTTTCCGGAAGTGGCTGAAGCGCTAAGCTGGTTGTCGCAATATGGGGCAGCAAGAATGAGCGGTTCAGGGGCTTGTGTCTTCGCCCCCTTCGATTCGAAGGAGGCAGCAGAGCAGGTTCTAGCCAAGGCCCCGCAGGGCTTGAAGGTCTGGGTAGCCGAAGGGCTCGACAGACACCCCCTGCAGAGCTGGGTTGTGTAAGTAGCGAAAACGATTTCTTGGGGAGTCGCCAAGTTGGTCAAGGCACCGGATTTTGATTCCGGCATTCGAAGGTTCGAATCCTTCTTCCCCAGCCAAATTATGCGGGCAGGCCAAAAACCTGCCCGTTTTGTTTTAAGCTGTTCTACATCGCAGTAACGAGAGGTGATCATGGCTTCGGGCAGCCTGATGGTTTTCACCGGCAACGCCAACCCCAAACTGGCCGCAGATGTGGTGCGCCGCTTGGGCAAGTCTCTGGGTTCCGCCACTGTAGGGCGTTTCTCCGACGGCGAAGTCAATGTCGAACTGCTGGAGAACGTGCGGGGCAAGGACATCTTCGTCCTCCAGCCGACCTGCGTTCCCACCAACGACAACATCATGGAACTGCTGATCATGGTCGATGCGCTGAAGCGCGCGTCTGCCGGCCGGATCACCGCAGCCATTCCCTACTTTGGTTACGCCCGCCAGGATCGCCGTCCGCGTTCCGCCCGCGTGCCCATCACCGCCAAGGTGGTGGCCAACATGCTGCAGGCGGCCGGTGTCCAGCGCGTCCTCACCGTTGATCTTCACGCTGACCAGATCCAGGGCTTCTTCGACATTCCGGTAGACAACATCTACGCAACCCCGGTGTTGCTGGATTACCTGGAAAAGCAGAAGTACGACGACCTGATGGTCGTGTCCCCGGACGTCGGTGGCGTGGTTCGCGCCCGTGCCTTTGCCAAGCGCCTCGAGTGCGATCTGGCGATCATCGACAAGCGTCGTCCGAAGGCCAACGTCTCCGAGGTGATGAACATCATCGGTGAAGTCGAAGGTCGCACCTGCGTGATCATGGACGACATCGTCGATACCGCCGGCACCCTCTGCAAGGCTGCTCAGGCCCTCAAGGAAAACGGTGCCAAGCGTGTGCTGGCCTACTGTACCCACGCGGTGCTGTCCGGCCCGGCGATCAGCCGCATCAACGAGTCCGATCTCGACGAGTTGATCGTTACCGACACCATTCCGCTGTCCGACGAGGCCAAGGCCTGTAGCAAGATCGGCTCGGTGTCCATCGCCGACCTGCTGGCCGACACCATCCTGCGGATCAGCAACGAAGAGTCGGTCAGCTCGCTCTTCACCGAGTAAATCGTCAAGTTTTGAGCCGGCGGGTGAAAACCCGCCGGCTTTTTTCAGCCTGTCTGGTCGCGGACAGGCTTTTTACTGGAGTAGTACTGATGACCATTCAATTCAAAGCCAAGTCGCGCGTTCAGCAGGGTTCGAGTGCGAGCCGCCGCCTGCGTCGTGCCGGCAGCGTGCCCGCCATCGTGTTCGGTGGTTCCGCCGCTCCCCAGCAGATCGAAGTCGATCACAACGAGATCTACCACGCTCTGCGCAACGAAGCCTTCCACTCCTCCGTGCTGAGCCTGGTGCTCGACGGCGCTGCCCAGGCCGTGATCCTCAAGGACACCCAGTGGCACCCGTACAAGCAGCAAGTGCTGCACCTGGATTTCCAGCGCGTTGACGCCACCCACAAGATCCACGTCAAGGTGCCCCTGCACTTCGTGAACGCCGAAATCGCCCCGGGCGTGAAGCTCGATGGCGGCATCGTGTCCCACGTGCTGACCGAAGTCGAACTCGAGTGCCTGCCGGGCGACCTGCCCGAGTTCATCCAGGTTGACCTGAAGGATCTGGCTTCCGGCCACTCCCTGCACGTCTCCAACCTCGTCCTGCCGGCCGGCGTCAAGGCGCTGACCCATGGCGAAGACCCCGTCGTGGCGACCATCCTGGCCGTCCGCGGTGGTGCCGACGACGCTGCCGAAACCCCGGCTGCCTGATTCTCCCCGGGATTGCGAGGTCGTTAACGCATGAGCCAGCTTGCACCCAAGCTCGTCGTCGGCCTCGGCAACCCCGGTGCGGAATACGCTGAAACCCGGCATAACGCCGGGTTTTGGTTTTGTGAGCGTCTGGCCCGCGAGCTTGGCACCAGCTTCAGCAAGGAAGCCCGCTTTCACGGCCTCGCCGCCAACGCCCGCAACGAGGGGGTGTGGCTGCTGATGCCGCAGACCTTCATGAACCGCTCCGGCCAGTCGGTGGCCGCGTTAGCGCGTTTCTATCGCATTGCACCCGCCGAGATCCTGGTGGTGCATGACGAACTCGATATTCCTCCCGGCCAGTTGCGCGTCAAGTTCGGCGGCGGTCTGGGTGGCCACAATGGCCTGAAGGACATCACCGCCCACCTGGGCACACAGGACTTCTGGCGCCTGCGGATCGGCATCGGCCATCCGGGTGACCGTAACGAAGTCGTCAATTTCGTCCTCAAGCCGCCCCGGCGCGAGGAGTCTGAGCTCATCGACGAGTCCATCGACCGTGCCCTGTTGGCCTGGCCGCTGATCGCGCGAGCCGACTGGAACGGCGCAACCCAGCGCCTCAATACCCGTCCCGCCGCGCCCAAAGCGCCCCGCTGATTTTGCCGCGAGGCTTAAAGCCCGCGGAGCCTTTGCCGTATACCTCCCTTAGACAACAACTGACCGGAAATCAAAAACCGGCACCAATCTGGGGTGGTAAGCATGCGCAAGCTATCGGATACGCCTATCTGGCTACGTCTGACGGGGGCGATCTGGCTGATGCTGGTGATCGCATGGGGGGGGATGATCGCGTGGGAGTCCCGCGTCAATCGGGATATCGCGATCGCGCAAGCGGAAGATTTCGCCCACAGCATCCACGAAATGACCATGGCCGGCCTGACCGGCATGATGATCACCGGCACGGTAGGGCAGCGGGAGGTCTTTCTCGACCAGATCAAGCAGCTGTCGGTGATCCGCGATCTCGAAGTGATCCGTGCCGACGCGGTGAGCAAGCAGTTCGGCCCGGGCAACCGCAAACAGCCGGCTCTCGACGAGGACGAGAAGCAGGCCCTCGGCAGCGGCAAGGCCATCGTGCGGGTCGAGCACGGCGGCGGGGCCGGCGAGTATCTGCGGGTCGTCAAGCCGGCACTGGCATCCACCAATTACCTCGGCAAGAACTGTACGGCCTGTCACCAGGTGGCGCCGGGCACGCCGCTGGGCCTGGTGAGCATGAAAATCTCCCTCGACCGCGTCAATGAGGCGGTGGACACCTTCCTGTGGAAGAGCATCGTCAGCGCGCTGGTTGTGTCCCTGCCGCTGATCGCCTTCGTGATGTTCTTCATCCGGCGCTTCGTCGTGAATCCGCTCACCGAGATGAACAACAGCCTGGCCGAGATCGCCAAGGGCGAGGGCGACCTGACCCGGCGCCTGGCGGTGGCGGGGCAGGACGAGATCGGCAAGACCGCGTCCACCTTCAACGAGATGCTCGGCACGATTGCCCAGCTGGTGCGGCACGTATCCGAATCGGCGGCGCGGGTGACCAGTTCGGCCCACCAGCTGTCGGCCAGCGCCAACCAGGTGGCCGACGGCTCCCGTCGCCAGAATGACCAGTCGGTGAACGCCGCCGCGTCGGTGGAGCACATGGCGGACAACATCGCCAACGTGGCGGCCAGCGCCGAACGGGTGCACCAGCGTTCCCAGGAGAGCCTGAAGCAGGCCGGCGAAGGCAGCCGCACCCTCGACTCCCTGGTGACCGAAGTCAGCCATGCGGAGAGCGCGGTGCGTGAAATGGCCTCGTCGGTGGAACAGTTCGTCGAGTCCACCACCGCGATCACCACGATGACCCAGGAAGTGCGCGACATCGCCGAGCAGACCAACCTGCTGGCCCTCAATGCAGCCATCGAGGCCGCGCGGGCTGGCGAGCAGGGCCGAGGTTTTGCGGTGGTGGCCGACGAGGTGCGCAAGCTGGCCGAGAAGTCCGCCCGCTCCGCCGGTGAGATCGATGCGGTCACGTCGCGTCTGAGCAAGCAGTCGGTGGCCGTGCGCGAATCCATCCAGCAGGGGCTGGAACACTTGGCATCCAGCCGCGAGGCAGTGGCCACCGTGTCCAGCGCGATCACTGCCGGCAACGAGTCGGTGGTGGCGGTCGGGCATGGCCTCGACGAGATCGCCGAGGCGACCGAGCAGCAGCGCTCGGCCAGCGCCGCGGTGGCGGAGAGCATCGAGTCGATCGCCGCGATGGCAAGGGACAACAACGAGGCCGTCGAGTCTACGGCCCGCGCGGCCCAGGACATGGAAAACCTGGCCAGCCAGTTGCAGCAGACGGTGTCGCGCTTCCGGGTTTGAGCCGGGCATGCGCTGAACAAAACGGACGGCTGCGGCCGTCCGTTTTGCTTTTGGGCCGCTACGTTCAGCCCACCGGATGGAACGCTACCTGCTTGCCAGGCTACCCGAGTACAGCCGGCCGTTCCTTGTGCCCGCAGATGGTGGGCCCGGCCGTTTGTCCGTGACATTCCGGAAGCTATCCTGTCATGAATCCGACACCTAGCCTGCCCACCCGCGACGACAAGGTCTTCGTGGCCGGCCATCGCAGCATGATCGGCGCGGCCATCGTGCGCGCCCTCGAAGCCCGCGGCTACACCGACATCCTGATCCGCAACGACATCCAGCTCGATATCCTCGATCAGCGTTCGGTCTTCGAGCTGATCGAGTTCCAGCGCCCCGCGTACGTCTTCTGTGCCGCCGAGCGCCCGCCGTCCGGCGAGGCGGAAGAGCCGGGCCGGGTGCTGTTCGAGAACCTGACGATCCAGAACAACTTCATCCACGGCGCCCACGAGGCTGCGGTGCGCGGGCTGGCTTTCATCGCGGCAGATGGCATCTACCCGGCCGGTGCCGTGAAGCCCGTCGCGGAGTCTGAGGCGATGGGCGGACCACCGGCGGCCGGCGCCTATGGCCAGGCCAAGTTGACCGGCGTGCAGCTATGCGACGCCTACCGCGCCCAGTACGGCCAGCCCTTCGTGAGCATCGTGCCGTCCTGCGTCTATGGCCCGGCGGACGTTTTCGATCTGCATGGCGACCGGCCGGTCCCTGTGCTGTTGCGCCAGCTGCATCTGGCCAAGCTGGTGAGCAGCGGGGCGCTCGACGCGATTCCCGCCGATGAGAAGCGCCACGGGCGCATCTCCGAGGAGGTGCTGGCTCGACTCGGCCTCGCACGCGGAGAAGGCAAGAGCGTCGTGGCGACGGGGGCCGAGCCTGTCGTGGTTCTGCCCTGGGCGGTCGACGCGTGTTGGGATCTGCTGTTTGCCGATGATCTGGCAAGCGTCTGCGTGGATCTGATGGAACGGGGCTACGCCGGTTCGATGCTCAATGTGGGTAGCACGATCCGGGTGAGTCTCGCCGAGCTGGCGACCCGGCTGGCTGCGCTGGTCGGTTTCGACGGGAGGATCGAATTCGCGTCGACGGAGTCGGGCGGATCGCCGCTGCTCGATGTGGGGCGCTTGTCGGCACTGGGCTTGGGGGCGAATACCCCGCTCGAGGCCGGGCTGGCGGCGACCTACGCGGACTACACCGCCGAGCGCAAGAAAAAGGCGGCCACCGTGGCCGCCTGATGCTTCTGCCGTCGATCCGGCGGTCGCGTTACCTCAGCGGATGCCGGCGCGCTGGATCAGGGCCTGGATTTCGCCGACGATGCCGCGCCGGAAGGCCAGCACGCAGGCGACGAAGATCGCCCCCATGATCACCGTCACCCATGAGCCGACCTTGTCGGCGAGTTCGTTCTGCAGACTGACGATGGTCGCCGAGCCGACCGCCGGGCCGAGGATGGTGCCGAGGCCGCCGAGCAGGGTCATCAGCACCACCTCGCCGGACGTGTGCCAGTGCACATCCGACAGGGAGGCGAGCTGAAAGACCAGGGTCTTGGTCGCACCGGCGAGGCCTGCCAGGGAGGCCGAGATCACGAAGGCCAGCAGCTTGAACTTGGCCACGTCGTAGCCGAGGGACACCGCCCGCGGCTCGTTCTCACGGATGGCCTTGAGGATCTGCCCGAAGGGCGAGTGGATCGTCCGGTAGATTAGGAAGAAGCCGAGGCTGAACACTGCGTACACCAGGTAGTACATGGCGATGTTGTCCGACAGGTCGATGAAGCCGAACAGATGGCCGCGGGGCACGCCCTGCAGGCCGTCCTCGCCGCCGGTGGCCGGCACCTGCAGGACCAGGAAATACACCATCTGGGCGAGGGCTAGCGTGATCATCGCGAAGTAGATGCCGGTGCGGCGGATCGCCAGGATGCCGAACAGCCAGCCGAGCAGGCCGGCGCTGACCGTGCCGGCCAGGATGCCGACCTCGGGCGAGACGCCGGAGTCGCGCACCAGCAGGCCGCACACATAGCCTGCTGTACCCAGAAAGGCGGCGTGGCCGAAGGACAGCAGGCCGGCGAAACCGAGCAGCAGGTTGAAGGCGCTGGCGAACAGCGCGAAGCAGAACAGCTTCATCAGGAAGGTCGGGTACACCGCGAAGGGGGCGAGCAGGCCGACGACGAACAGGCCGGTATACAAGACCTCGGTCTTGATCAGGGCGCTGGGCTGGGCGGGAGAGTTCACGCTGACTCCTGGTTTCCGTGGATCAGGCCTTGCCGAACAGGCCCGCAGGCCGCACCAGCAGGACGATGACCATGATGACGAAGACGACGACGGCTGAGGCTTCCGGGTAGAAGACCTTGGTCAGGCCCTCGACGAGGCCCAGCCCGATGCCGGTGACGATGGAGCCGAGGATGGAGCCCATGCCACCGATCACCACCACGGCGAAGACCACGATGATCAGGTTGGAGCCCATCAGCGGATTGACCTGGAACACCGGCGCGGCGAGCACGCCGGCGAAGGCCGCCAGCGCCACGCCGTAGCCGTAGGTAAAGGTGATCAGCAGCGGCACGTTGATGCCCAGCGCCTGGACGATCTGCGGGTTCTCGGTGCCGGCGCGCAGGTAGGCGCCGAGACGGGTCTTTTCGATCATGAACCAGGTGCCGAAGCACACCGTCAGCGACGCGACGACGACCCACGCGCGGTATAGCGGCAGGAACATGAAGCCCAGGTGGATGCCGCCGGAGAGGGCCTCCGGCACTTCGTAGGACTCACCTGAGATGCCGAACTGGTCGCGGAAGATGCCCTCGATGATCAGCGCCAGCCCGAAGGTGAGCAGCAGGCCGTAGAGGTGGTCCAGCTTGTAGAGCTTGCGCAGCATCGTCCGCTCGAGGAGCACGCCGAGCAGGCCGACCAGCAGCGGCGCGGCGATCAGCGCCACCCAGTAGTTGACCTCGAACTTGGTCAGGGCCAGCCAGGCGATGAAGGCGCCCATCATGTACTGCGCGCCGTGGGCGAAGTTGATGATGTTGAGCAGGCCGAAGATGATCGCCAGCCCGAGGCTGAGGACCGCATAGAAGGATCCGTTGATCAGCCCGACCAGCAACTGGCTGCCGAGCAGGGCGGTCGGGACGCCGAAGATTTCCATTGGGCACTCCAGTCCTGGTATCGCGTCGGGCTACCAGACAAGGTTTGGGGAAGCGCTCCCCGTGGGGGCGAATTCATTCGCCCGCGGATGTTAAGCAACGCTCGGAGGGCGAATGAATTCGCCCCCACGGAGTCGTTCCACGGGGCCCGTCGAGGCGTTTACTTCTTGACCAGTGCGCAGCGTGACAGGGACAGGGGCTGGAAGGCCTCGGCCGCCGGGATCACCTGGCGCACGTTGTAGTAATCCCACGGGTACTTGGAGTCCGCCGGCTTCTTCACCTGCATCAGGTACATGTCGTGCACCATGCGGCCGTCCTCGCGGATCTGGCCGTTCTTGGCGAAGAAGTCGTTGATCGGCGTCTTCTTCATCTGGGCCATGACCTTCTTGGTGTCGTCGGTGCCGGCTGCCTTGACCGCCTTCAGGTAATGGTAGATCGATGAGTACTGGCCGGCCTGGACCATCGTCGGCATCTTCTTCTGCACACCGAAGAAGCGCTTCGACCAGGCACGGGTCTCGTCGTTGAGGTCCCAGTAGAAGCCTTCGGTCAGGTACATGCCCTGGGTGGACTTGAGGCCCAGCGCGTGCACGTCGGTGATGAACATCAGCAGGCCCGCGAGGGACTGGGTCGGCGTGATGCCGAACTCGGCGGCCTGCTTGATGGAGTTGGTGGTGTCGGCGCCGGCGTTGGCCAGGCCGATGACCTGCGCGCCGGAGGCCTGGGCCTTGAGCAGGAAGGACGAGAAATCCGAGCCCGGGAAGGGATGGCGCACCGAGCCGAGCACCTTGCCGCCGTTGGCGGCGACCACCGCCGCCGCGTCCTTCTCGAGGGCCTGGCCGAAGGCATAGTCGGCGGTGATGAAGAACCAGCTCTTGCCACCCTGCTTGGTCACCGCCTTGGCGGTGCCGTTGGCGAGGGCGTAGGTATCGTAGGTGTAATGCACCGACACGTCGTTGCACTGCTCGTTGGTGATCGGCGTGGAGCCCGGGCCGTTCATGATCGCGATGCGGTCCTTCTCCTTGGCCACCTTCATCACCGCGAGCGCGGTGGAGGTGGTGACCAGTTCGGTGGCGGTATCCACGCCTTCGCGCTCGAACCACTCGCGGGCCTTGTTGGAGGCGATGTCGGCCTTGTTCTGGTGGTCTGCGGTGACCACCTCGATCTTGAAGTTCGGCTTCTCCTTGGCGATGAAGTCCTCGACGGCCATCTTGGTGGCCAGTACCGCGCCGGAGCCGGCCAGGTCGGAATAGGTGCCGGACAGGTCGGTGAGTACGCCGATCTTCACCACGCCGCCGGAAATCTGCGCGTGGGCGCCAGCGGACAGGGTGGCGAGGGCGGCGGCACAGGCCAGGCTCATCGTCTTCTTCATGCTCATGTCTCTCACTCCTTCTGCTTATCGTGTGTTGGGGGTTCAGACGCCCAGGGTCTGGTGCAGCCAGTCCATGCGGCCGGGCAGTTCTTCCTTGCTGATCGTGGCGAGGATCTCGCCGTGCTCCAGCACGTAGTGGCGGTCGGCCAGCGGTGCGGCGAAGCGGAAGTTCTGCTCCACCAGGATGATCGTGAAGCCGCGTGCCTTGAGTTCGGTGATGACCTCGCCAAGCTTCTTGACGATGACCGGTGCCAGGCCCTCGGTGATCTCGTCGAGCAGCAGCAGCTTGGCGCCGGTGCGCAGTACGCGGGCCATAGCCAGCATCTGCTGCTCGCCGCCGGACAGCTTGGTGCCCGGGCTGTTGCGGCGCTCCAGCAGGTTGGGGAACATGGCGTAGAGCTCGTCCACCGACATGCCGCCACTGGCTACCTGCGGCGGCAGCAGCAGGTTCTCTTCGGTACTCAGAGAGGCGAAGATGGCACGCTCCTCGGGCACGTAGCCGATGCCGTAGCGGGCCATGCGGTGGGTCGGTTCGGCGATGACTTCCTTGCCATTCACCATGATCGAGCCGCTGCGCCGCCCGACCAGGCCGAGGATGGACTTGAGGGTGGTGGACCGGCCTGCGCCGTTGCGGCCCAGCAGCGTGACGCACTCGCCGCGCCCGACGTGCAGGTCGATGCCGTGCAGGATGTGGGATTCGCCGTAGAACGCGTGCAGGTCGCGGATGCGCAGCATTTCGGGCTTGGGGTCGAAGGCGCTGGTCATGGGGCGGGCTTCCGGTCAGTGGTGGGCATCGTGCATGTCGGCCGAGCCCACGTAGGCTTCGAGCACCTGCGGGTTCTTCGAGACATCCTCGTAGGGGCCTTCGGCGAGGATGCTGCCGCGCTGCAGCACGGTGATGCGGTCGCACAGGTTGGCCACCACCGACAGGTTGTGCTCGACCATCAGGATGGTGCGATCGACGGACACCTTGCGGATCAGTGCGACGACGCGGGCGATGTCCTCGTGGCCCATGCCCTGGGTCGGCTCGTCGAGGAGCATCATCGTCGGCTCCAGCGCCAGTGTCGTGGCGATCTCCAGTGCACGCTTGCGGCCGTAGGGCATCTCCGCGGTGACGGTGTCAGCGAAGCCGGCCAGATCCACCGATTCCAGCAGTTCCATCGCACGGCCGTTGAGCACGTCGAGGCTCTTTTTCGAGCGCCAGAAGTGGAACTCGGTGCCAAGCTTCTTCTGCAGGCCGATGCGCACGTTCTCCATCACCGTCAGGTGCGGAAAGGTCGCCGAGATCTGGAAGGAGCGCACCAGCCCGCGCCGGGCAGTGGCGGCCGGGGCCTCGCGGGTGATGTCTTGCCCGTCGAAGCTGATCGTGCCGCGGGTCGGCGGCAGAAACTTGGTGAGCAGGTTGAAGACGGTGGTCTTGCCGGCACCATTGGGGCCGATCAGCGCGTGGATGTGGCCGCGCCGGACTTTCAGATCCACATTGGAAACCGCCGTGAAGCCCTTGAACTCCTTGGTCAGGCCGCTGGTTTCGAGGATGTACTCGCTCATGGGACCTCCCGCAGCGTGGCGGATCAGCGTTTTGTCGGGAGGGTTCGGTACGCGCGGACGGGAATGGGGCGCCGCTGCGTCTCGATGAAGCGACGGGCGTACCTCATGGCGAGGGCGAGCGTGATGATCGTGGCCAGGATGGGCAAGGGACTCATGGCGGGGGGGCTCCGTATCGGTATCGTTATGGCTGCAAGCCTAGGGCCGGACCTTGTCCACAGCGTTGCTCAAATGTAACGAATGGTGCGATATGCCAGTCGGGCGGCCCCGGCGCGGCGCGCCTTTGCTGGCGCCGCAAGGGCGTGGTGGCCAGGACGTGGCGAAGGCGAAGGAATACCCGAACGGCGTGGGCCGAGAGGCTGGCTTCAGACATCCGCTGCAGCACGGGCCGCTGCAAGCGCTAGAATGCAAGATTGCAACAAACCATTCGTTCGAAGACGGAGTCACCCGAGATGCCCCAGTACCGTTCCCGCACCTCCACCGCCGGTCGCAACATGGCCGGCGCCCGCGCCCTGTGGCGCGCCACCGGCATGAAGGACGGCGATTTCGAAAAGCCGATCATCGCCGTGGTCAACAGCTTCACCCAGTTCGTACCGGGCCACGTGCACCTCAAGGACCTGGGCCAGCTGGTCGCGCGGGAGATCGAGAAGGCCGGCGGTGTCGCCAAGGAATTCAACACCATCGCCGTCGATGATGGTATCGCCATGGGTCATGGCGGCATGCTCTACAGCCTGCCCAGCCGCGACCTGATCGCCGACAGCGTCGAGTACATGTGCAACGCCCACACCGCCGACGCGATGGTGTGCATCTCGAACTGCGACAAGATCACCCCGGGCATGCTGATGGCCGCGCTGCGCCTCAACATTCCGGCGATCTTCGTGTCCGGTGGCCCGATGGAGGCCGGCAAGGTCAAGTGGGAAGCCAAGGTGATCTCCCTCGACCTGGTGGACGCCATGGTCAAGGCCGCCGACAGCAGCTGCTCCGACGAGGAAGTGGACGCCATCGAGCGCTCCGCCTGCCCGACCTGCGGCTCCTGTTCCGGCATGTTCACCGCCAACTCCATGAACTGCCTGACCGAGGCGCTGGGCCTGTCCCTGCCCGGCAACGGCACCGTGCTGGCCACCCACGCCGACCGCGAGCAGCTGTTCCTGCGCGCTGGCCGCACCATCGTCGGCATGGCTCGCCGCTACTACGAGCAGGACGACGAGTCCGTGCTGCCGCGCTCGATCGCCAGCTTCAAGGCCTTCGAGAACGCCATCAGCCTCGACGTGGCGATGGGCGGCTCCACCAACACCGTGCTGCACCTGCTGGCCGCGGCCAAGGAAGCCGGCGTGGACTTCACGATGAAGGACATCGACCGCATCTCCCGCCATGTGCCCTGCCTGTGCAAGGTCGCTCCGGCCGTGGCTGACGTGCACATCGAGGACGTGCACCGCGCCGGCGGCATCATGGGCATTCTCGGCGAGTTGAACCGCGCCGGCCTGCTGCACACCGACCTGCCCACCGTCCACGCCAAGACCCTCGGCGAGGCGCTGGCCTCCTGGGACGTGATGCAGGCGCACGACAGTGGCGTGTTCAACTTCTACAAGGCTGCACCGGGCGGCGTGCCGACCCAGGTCGCCTTCAGCCAGGACCGCCGCTGGAACGAGCTGGACCTGGACCGCAGCAAGGGCGTGATCCGTGACAAGGCCAACGCCTTCAGCCAGGAGGGTGGCCTCGCCGTGCTGTACGGCAACATCGCCGAGAAGGGCTGCATCGTGAAGACCGCCGGTGTCGATGAATCCATCTGGGTGTTCAGCGGCCGCGCCCGCGTGTTCGAGAGCCAGGAAGACGCGGTGGCCGCCATCCTCGCCGACCAGATCGTCGCCGGCGACGTGGTGGTGATCCGCTACGAAGGCCCGAAGGGCGGCCCGGGCATGCAGGAAATGCTCTACCCGACCAGCTACCTCAAGTCCAAGGGCCTGGGCGCCGCCTGTGCGCTGCTCACCGACGGGCGTTTCTCCGGCGGCACCTCCGGCCTGTCCATCGGCCACGCCTCGCCGGAAGCGGCCTGCGGTGGCGCGATCGGCCTGGTGGAAGAGGGCGACACCGTCGAGATCGACATCCCCAACCGCCGCATCAACCTGGCGGTGTCCGACGAGGTGCTGGCCGCTCGCCGCGCCGCCCAGGATGCCCGTGGCTGGAAGCCGGCCAACCGCGTCCGCCACGTGTCGGCCGCGCTGCAGGCCTATGCGGCGCTCACCACCAGTGCCGATACCGGTGCTGTGCGCGACGTGACGCAGATCCAGCGCTGAGCCCGGTTTCGGCGTGATAGAGCAAAGCCCGGCGAAAGCCGGGCTTTGTTTTTGTGGTGGCTTGCAGGGGGAGCGTCCCGCTCTGGTGGGGGCGAATTCATTCGCCCGCGGTGGCTGCGACAACGTCCGAGGGCGAATGAATTCGCCCCCACGCGGGGCAGGGCAGATCAGGGGCGGGCCCCTTTTCAGCGGCCCAGTTCCTCCAGCGAGGCGTGCAGCTTGGGCACGAACAGTGCGTCCTGCTCGCTGATCTGGGCGAGGGCGTAGCTGATCAGCTGGGTGCCGGCGGCGATGGCATCCGGCGCGTTGTCCAGTTCGGCGGCGAAGCGGCCGATGCTGCTGGCCACCAGCCGCGTGATGCGCGGGTTCTCGCCAAAGACGCGGGCCGTACCGATCGCGTTGCTGATCAGCGCGGCAGTGGCCTCGAAGTGATCGGGTTTCGGCTTGGTCATGGCGTGTCCTCCAGGAACGGTTTTCAGTCCGCGTGAACGTCGTCTGCCGCCCGGTTGGCGCCGTAGTTGCGCAGCCGGTTCTCCGCGGCGACGCCGAGGATCTTCAGCAGCCAGGGCGGCGGCGAGTTCTCCATGGCGTGCTGGAACTTGGCGATCACCTCGTCCGCCGGGCCGCCTTCCGCCAGCTTGATCGGGTAGATGTCGGCACGAATGATCTTGGCCGCCGCCGGACCGCCGACGGACACCACGTACACCACGTGGCAGTCGCCGATGAGCTGGGCGCGGAACAGGTTCTTGTCCGGCGCGAAATCGGCTTCGGCGGTGTGGCGAACGTCGATCAGGCGGCTCGCGGTGGGCGACACCTGATAGACCAGGAAGCGCAGGCAGGAGCCGAAGTGCCCGTTGAGCGCCAGGCCGAAGTCGGAAGCGATGGCGACGCGCACCGAGCCCGGCATGTCGCCTTCGTGGTAGGGCTCGAGCGGCGGCAGGCCTTCGTCGTCGTCGGCGTCGCCCCACAGGATGCGCACGGCCAGCTTCATGGCCTCCAGGCCGATGCCGATGTCTTCGCCGTCCTCCTCGCCGTCGAGGCTGCCGAAGCCGGTCTTCAAGTGGGTGACGGTGATGTTGCGCAGGGTCTCGGTGTCGATGCTGTCGCCGAGGCATTCCTGCAGGACTTCGATCAGGCGGGTCAGGCCGATGTTGGGCATGGCCCGCGCGGCAAGGGCCACCCGGAGGGCGGCCTCGCGGGTGATCTTTTCGGGTTTTTCCATGGGGGACTCCGCTCGCTTGTGATGTTTCCCCAGCTATCAGCAGATACAGTGCCAGCTCCCGGCATGTCGTTCGGTGCGCAGTTCAAGTGCTTGTCGGCAAAGCGGAAGTTGCCGGATGCCGGGGCCCGCCCGGCGGTTGGCGATGTGTCGTTTCAACGACAAAACCCGCGTCCGGCGTGGCGGGGTTACGGCGGCGGGATGTCGCCTTCCCGACAAGCCGGGGGCGTCAAGGGGGCCAGGATGCCGCGGCGGAGGCGCTATCCGGGGCCGAGGAGGCGTGGTTCGAAGCTTGCTAAGCCTTGTTCGACACCGCCGGATTGCGGCGGTCTTCGACAATGCGACAGCGGGAGACCCACATGGATGCAAGAGTTAGTGTGAAGGACAGGAACGGCCGGGCGGTCACCGTGGGCGAACATGTGCGGATCCTGTCCGTTTCGCCGGACCCGGACATGGACGAGGACGAACTGGACATGATCATGTTCATGGTCGGGGCGATCTCCGAGGTGGAGAAGATCGACGAGGAGGGCCGCGCCTGGGTGACCATGTGGTGGAACTGCGTGGAGACGACGGCGGTGAGCAGCGTCGGCCTGTTTCCCCACGAAATGGAATGGGTGCCGCCGGAGCTGGGCTGAGCGCCGGCAGCGTCTTGAGCCCTAGAGCTTCTTTTCCATGAACAGGGCCTGGCCCATGGCCGGGTCGAGCTGGTAGCCCGCGAAGCCGCTGTTCAGGTAGGCCTGGCGGGCGCCGGCATTGCCTTCGAGCACCTCGAGGGTCAGCTTGCAGCAGCCCCGTTCCCGCGCCACCTGTTCGGCGTGGGCCAGCAGCGCCGTGGCGATACCCCGGCGGCGGAAGTCCTCGTGCACGATGATGTCGTGCACATTCAACAGCGGTTTGCCGGCGAAGGTGGAGAAGCCCTCCACGCAGTTGATCAGCCCGGCGGCCTGCCGCTCCCCTTTCTTGTTCCAGTAGGCGATGAAGCTCAGCACGGTCGGGCGGCGGCGCAACTCGTCCGGCAGGCGTGCGCGCAATTCGTCGCCCATGGCCTGGCCGCTGCCGGTGGGGCCGCGCATGTAGTGGTCGAGCAGGTCGAGAAAATCGTCGCGCTGGGCCGCGTCGTCGAAGTCGACGGGCTGGATGGAAAGGTCGCTCATCGTGGGTGTCGGAAAATTCGGGTTTATGTCGTTTGGTTGGCGCTGAAGTGGATGGCTGGTTTCCGTTTGACCGGTCAGTTGATTACCACTCTCCCGGCGTGGTTGGCGCGACAGGCCGTCGTGAATCGATAAGGCCTTGTCGGATAAGGGTTTTTTAAGTCTGCCGAAATTGGGCACGCTTTTTGTTAAATCCCCTCTCGCCATGTGCGACCGTGCCGGCCCGCTTGCGTCGCGATAGATCAGAACATATCCGGGCCTGATGTTCCACCAGGGGGTTGGTATCCATGACTGAAACGTTCTACGAAGTGCTGCGGCGGCAGGGCATTACGCGCCGCAGCTTCATGAAATTCTGCAGCCTGACGGCCACCTCGCTGGGCCTCGGCAGCGCTTTCGTACCCAAGATCGCCCACGCGCTGGAAAACAAGCCGCGCACGCCGGTGATCTGGCTGCACGGTCTGGAGTGCACCTGCTGCTCGGAGTCCTTCATCCGCTCGGCCCACCCGCTGACCAAGGACGTGGTGTTGTCGATGCTGTCCCTCGACTACGACGACACGCTGATGGCCGCCGCCGGTCACCAGGCCGAGGCGATCATCGAAGAGGTCAAGAAGAAGTACAAGGGCAACTACATCGTCGCCGTCGAAGGCAATCCGCCGCTCAACGAGGACGGCATGTTCTGCATCCACGGCGGCCGTCCCTTCGTGGAAGTGCTGAAGGAAACCTGTGCCGACGCGAAGGCCATCATCAGCTGGGGCGCCTGCGCGTCCTACGGCTGCGTGCAGGCCGCCAAGCCGAACCCGACCCGCGCAACGCCGGTGCACAAGGTGATCACCGACAAGCCCATCGTACGCGTGCCCGGCTGCCCGCCGATCGCCGAGGTGATGACCGGTGTGGTCACCTATATGCTGACCTTCGACAAGATTCCCGAGCTGGACCGCCAGGGTCGCCCGAAGATGTTCTACGGCCAGCGCATCCACGACAAGTGCTACCGCCGCCCGCACTTCGACGCCGGCCAGTTCGTCGAGAACTGGGACGACGAGGCGGCGCGCAAGGGTTACTGCCTCTACAAGATGGGCTGCAAGGGCCCGACCACCTACAACGCCTGCTCGTCGATGCGCTGGAACGGCGGCGTGAGCTGGCCGGTGCAGTCCGGCCACGGTTGCATCGGCTGCTCGGAAGACGGCTTCTGGGACAAGGGCAGCTTCTACGACCGCGTTACCGACATCAAGCAGTTCGCTGTCGAAGGCAATGCCGACAAGGTCGGCGGCACGGCGGCCGGCGTGGTTGGTGCGGCGGTTGCCGCCCATGCCGCGGTGACGGCGCTGGCGCGGGCCCGCAGCGACAAGCAGGGCGACAATCAGAATTCGGGAGATAAATAATGACTGTGCTTGAAACCCAGGGCTTCAAGCTCGATAACTCCGGCAAGCGCGTGGTGGTCGATCCGGTATGCCGGATCGAGGGCCACATGCGCGTCGAGGTGAACATCGACGACAAGAACGTGATCCGCAACGCGGTGTCCACCGGCACCATGTGGCGTGGGCTGGAGGTGATTCTGAAGGGGCGTGACCCGCGCGATGCGTGGGCCTTCACCGAGCGGATCTGTGGCGTGTGCACCGGCACCCATGCGCTGACCTCGGTACGTGCGGTGGAAGATGCCTTGGCGATCCAGATCCCGGAGAACGCCAACATCATCCGCAACCTGATGCAGCTGAACCTGTACATCCACGATCACCTGGTGCATTTCTACCACCTGCACGCGCTGGACTGGGTGGACGTGGTGTCGGCGCTGAAGGCCGATCCGAAGAAGACCTCCGAGCTGGCCCAGAGCATTTCCAGCTGGCCGCTGTCCTCGCCGGGCTATTTCCGCGATGTGCAGAACCGCCTGAAGAAGTTCGTCGAATCCGGCCAGCTCGGTCCCTTCATGAACGGCTACTGGGGCAACCCGGCCTACAAGCTGCCGCCGGAAGCCAACCTGATGGCGGTGACCCACTATCTGGAAGCGCTGGATTTCCAGAAGGACATCGTCAAGGTCCACACCATCTTCGGCGGCAAGAACCCGCACCCGAACTGGCTGGTCGGCGGCGTGCCCTGCGCGATCAACCTGGAAGGTACCGGCGCGGTCGGGGCGATCAACATGGAGCGCCTGAACCTGGTCAGCTCCATCATCGACCGCTGCATCGACTTCATCGACAACGTCTACATCCCCGACCTGAAGGCCATCGCCAGCTTCTACAAGGACTGGACCTACGGCGGCGGCATCTCGTCCCAGGCGCTGCTGTCCTACGGCGACATCCCGGACAAGGCCAACGATTACTCCGCGTCCAGCCTGCTGCTGCCGCGCGGCGCGATCATTGGCGGCGACCTCACCAAGATCCACGAGGTGGACCTGAAGGACCCGGAGCAGATCCAGGAATTCGTCGCCCACAGCTGGTACAAGTACGCCGACGAGTCCAAGGGCCTGCATCCCTTCGACGGCGTCACCGAGCCGCATTTCGAGCTCGGCAAGAACACCAAGGGCACCAAGACCCGGATCGAGAGCCTCGACGAGGCCGGCAAGTACTCGTGGATCAAGGCGCCGCGCTGGCGCGGCAACGCGATGGAAGTGGGGCCGCTGGCCCGCTACGTGATCGGCTACGTGCAGAAGAACCCGGAGTTCAAGGAGCCCGTCGACAAGCTGCTGTCCGATCTCGGCCTGCCGCTGCAGGCGATCTTCTCGACCCTCGGCCGCACCGCCGCGCGGGGCCTGGAAGCCTCGTGGGCGGCGCACAAGTCGCGCTACTTCTTCGACAAGCTGATCGCCAACCTGAAGGCCGGCGACCTCAACACCGCCAACATCGACAAGTGGGAGCCCAGCAAGTGGCCGGCCGAAACGAAGGGGGCCGGCTTCACCGAGGCGCCGCGCGGCGCGTTGGGGCACTGGATCAAGATCAAGGACGGCCGCATCGACAACTACCAGGCCGTGGTGCCGACCACCTGGAACGGCGGTCCGCGCGACGACAAGGGGCAGATCGGCGCCTTCGAGGCCTCGCTGATGAACACCCCGGTGGCCAAGCCCGACGAGCCGCTGGAGATCCTGCGCACGCTGCATTCCTTCGATCCCTGCCTGGCCTGCTCCACCCACGTGATGGCGCCGGATGGGCAGGAAATGGCGTCAGTCAAGGTCCGTTAAGGAGCTGATCATGCTGTCACAACAGGACATGCTGGAGGCCGAAAGGCACGGCCGGCAGGTACGCTCGATCTACGTGTATGAGGCCCCGGTGCGTCTGTGGCACTGGATCAACGCGCTGGCGATGGTGGTGCTGGCGGTCAGCGGCTACTTCATCGGCAAGCCGCTGCCGACGCTACCCGGCGAGGCGTCCGACAACTTCCTGATGGGCTACATCCGCTTCGCCCATTTCGCCGCGGCTTACATCTTCGCGGTGGGGCTGGCCGGGCGGGTGTACTGGGCCTTCGTCGGCAACCACCACTCGCGCCAGATCTTCAAGCTGCCGATCTTCAACAGCCACTGGTGGAGCGAGGTGTTCTTCGAGCTGCGCTGGTATCTGTTCCTCGAGAAGCAGCCGAAGAAATACGTCGGCCACAACCCGATGGCCCAGCTGATGATGTTCTTCTTCTTCACCGTGCTGGCCTTCGGCATGCTCTGCACCGGCTTCGCGCTGTATGGCGAGGGGCTGGGGCTTGGCTCCTGGGCCGATCGCCTGTTCGGCTGGGTGATCCCCATGCTTGGCGGCTCGATGCAGACCCACAGCCTGCACCGGCTGGGCATGTGGATCATGATGAGCTTCGTCGTCGTGCATGTGTATGCGGCGATCCGCGAGGACATCATGAGTCGCCAGAGCCTGATCTCGACGATGATCTCCGGCTGGCGGATGTTCAAGGATTGAGTGTTGCGCACCCTCGCGCAATGAGCCGCAAGGTCTCCCTCCCCGGGCCGGACCGTCCCTGGCAACAGGGCGTTCCGGCCTTTCTGCGTCTGCGTCCGGGGCGGCGTCCGCTGCATCCGGGGCATTTTCTGGAGAGCCGTTTCCTGGTGCCGCTGGGCATCACCCAGGATGCGCTGGCAAAGGCGCTGGGAATCTCGCGGCGCAGGGTCAATGAGCTGGTGCGCGGCAAGCGCGCCGTCACGCCGGATACCGCCGTGCGGCTGGCGCTGCTGCTGCAGCTGGAGCCGGCCTTCTGGCTGGGGCTCCAGCTGCAGTGGGACCTGTACCGGGAGTGCCGGGCCGCGGGTGGCCCGGACAGGTCAGGGGATCAGTGACAGCAGGTGGATGAAGCTGGCGGTGCACAGCGTCAATAGCAGCACCAGGCCAAGGCCGGCGGCCGCCACGGGGGCGTAGCTGACGTTCGAGAAATGGCGGCCGCAGCTGCGGCAGCGGAAATATTCGCTGAGTTTGATGCCGGCGACCCGGCGGGGCTTGATGCGCGAAATGCGTACGTCGGTGCTCTGGCAGTGCACGCAGGTCGGCGTGGTCGGCGTCCAGAAGTAGGTGCGGCGGGCTGGCCGACGGTGCTCGTCGAGCTCGGCCAGCGAGGTCGGGCCGGACTCGGGGGCGAAAGGCTCCTTCCGGTCGTTGTCCGGTGTCGTGCTATCCGGCTCCACGTCCTCGGCGACTTTTTGCCGGGAGCGGCGGGTGAGCCGGAACAGGTAGAAGGCCAGAACGGTGGACACCAGCGTCAGGGCGACGATCAGGCCGGTCTTCAGATGGGGCAGGATGTTCAGGGCCAGGTTCTTCAGGTCCTGCACGCTCCAGGAGGACTCGGCGGC
Source organism: Pseudomonadota bacterium (assembly GCA_018241665.1). Taxonomy (GTDB): domain Bacteria; phylum Pseudomonadota; class Gammaproteobacteria; order Burkholderiales; family Rhodocyclaceae; genus Zoogloea. The sequence goes on along the minus strand of JAFEDK010000015.1, from coordinate 75,195 downwards.
AGGGGCCTCCTCGGTAACCGGGGCCGGGCTCGCGCCCACGTCATTCTTCCTGAGTTCCTTCAGCTTTTCGTGTCCGTGCCAGGCGGCATCGGCCGGCCCCATCCCGGCGCGGGTGAGGGTCACGGCGTCCTCGAAGGCGAAACCGGCCTCCCACCAGGCCAGGCGGTCCCGCGGCGTGAAGCCTTCGCGCTTCCATTGGGCGGGCTCCGATTGGTCCAGATCCGCCATCAACGTGCGGTTGTTCTTGGTGGAGTCGCGCCATTCGGCCGCCTCGTCCGGGTCGAAGCCCTTGTCCGACCAGGTGCGTGCCAGCAGCGGCGGAAAGCCGGCGCGCTTCCAGGCCAGCGCATCATGGGGCTTGAACGAGTAGTTTTCCCATTCCCGGGCTTCCACCGGCTTCATCCCGGTTTCTTCCCAGCGCGTGATTTTGGTGGGGGTGGGGAGGGTTTCGTTTTCCGCGGCGGCGGTGGCCGTGGGGGCAGTTGCCGGCGTGTCGACGGCCGGCCAGGCCAGCGGGCTGGCCATCAGGAGAGCGAGGGTGGTGAGGCTCGGCAGGATCTTCTTCATGGGCTCAAGACAATAAACCACTCCGTCTGGGAGCGCAGCCAAAATTCCGTTGCAATGCGAAAAAATTCCTCCCGCGGCGCAGCCGGTATGTCTGTGCAATATCCACGTGGCCAGACGTGATGGCTGGAAAGCGGACACGCGTTGGAAGTTATGCTGATGTGCTGGTGTTGCGTGGTGCGCCGACGGAAGGATGTATTTCTTTTTTGCTGGAAAGTGGAATGTCGCTGTTCGTTTTTTCTTGCGGCCGGCCTGCCGGCCCGGTTGCAGCGGGGTCGGCAGGCCTTGCCGGCTAGCCATTCCGCCTTGCGCATCCCCGCCGGGCAGACCGGCACGGAACTTGATTGTGTAACTCGTCCCGTTACAAAGGCGTGTTCATGACTTCCGTGCCGCGAATTCTCGTTTTGGGTATCGGCAATCTCCTGTGGGCCGACGAAGGCTTTGGCGTGCGTTGCGTGGAGGCGCTGGCCGAGCGCTATGCGTTGCCCGACAACGTCACCGCGATGGATGGCGGCACCCAGGGCCTGTATCTGTTGCCCTACGTGGAGGAGGCACAGCGCCTGCTGGTCTTCGATGCCGTGGATTACGGCGATCCGCCGGGCACGCTGCGCATCGTCACCGGCAGCGAGGTGCCGCGCTTCATGGGGGCCAAGAAGATGAGCCTGCATCAGACCGGTTTCCAGGAAGTGCTGGCGTCCGCCGAACTGCTCGGTCGCCTGCCCGAGGAGCTGGTGCTGGTCGGCTGCCAGCCGGTGGAGCTGGAGGATTTTGGCGGTAGCCTGCGCGATGCGGTGAAGGCGCAGATCGAGCCGGCGCTGGCGGTGGCCGGCGAATGGCTGGCCCGCTGGGGCGCGCCGCTGGCCCCGCGCGAAGGCGCCGGGCCGCGCCTCAACGAAGGTAGCCTGGAAATGGCCAACTATGAGGCTGGCCGACCCAGCGAGCAGGAGGCCTGCCGCTTCGGCGATGCGCGCTTCCTGCAGGAGGGCTGAGCCGTGTGCCTCGGCGTACCGTATCGCGTCATCGAATCCTCTGGTTGGATGGCCCGCTGCGACGGGCCGGACGGCGAGCAGCACATCGATCTGTCGTTGGTCGGCGAACAGCCTCCCGGCACCTGGCTGCTGACCTTTCTCGGCGCCGCGCGGGAGGTGATCGACGCCGACCGGGCCGCCGCCATCAACAACGCGCTGGCTGCGCTCGATGCGGCAATGGCCGGCGACCATGCGCGCATCGACGCGCTTTTCGCCGATCTGGTCGACCGCGAACCGAGCCTGCCCGATCACTTGAAGGATCTTTCATGAGCGTTCAATTCGCACCGCCCCAGTCGTCCCTCGACAAGCTGGACGCGGCCCTCAAGCGCCTGGCCGAGCGCCAAGGCTTCGAGCGCGTCGCCGACGCGGCCGCCTTCGATGCCGGCGCAGGGCTGGCCGTGCTGCTGCTGACCGACGACCCCCAGCGCAGTCCCGAATCCCTCGACGTCATCGTTGTGTTGCCCGAGGCGCTGCAGGCCCTCGGCCTGCCGGCGCGGCGCTTCGCCGCCGACGCGCAGGTGAGCACGCTGCTGGCCAAGCGTTTTGGCGCCAGCCGTTTCCCGACGGTCGTCGTGCTGCGCGACGGCGCCTACCTGGGTGCCTTCAGCGGCATTCTTGACTGGGGCCCCTTCGTCGGCGAGCTGCAGGCCCTGGCCGCCGCCGCCCCCAGCCGCCCCCCGATTTCCGTTGCCGTCCAGGACGCCAGGAGCTGTTCATGAAACCCTTCCCGATTCCCGTCGTGCCCGTTGGCCCCGGCTCGCAGACCGACGAGGCGCCCGATTACCTGGCCATGCCGAGCGGCATGAACACCTTCCAGGCGCCGCGCCTGCCGGAGGCCGCCAGCGCCGCCGACATCGCGCGCGCAGCGGAGGTGCTCGAAGGCCTGCTGGCGGTGATGCGCAGCCAGCCCATCGACGCCGCCCAGCCGGCGACGGCGCTGCTCGACGGTGAGTCGACGGGCGTCCGTGAAGTGCTGACCCAGTCCCTCGGCTTCGGCGAGGTGTCCGCCTTTACGCTGGCTCCAACCCGGGTGCGCGTGCAGGAAACCGCCTTCGCCGCGCTGTGGCGGGTGCTGGAGGAGGGCGACGGCGGCCGCATCGTCGCCGACCGCCTCGTCGCCAGCCCGGTGCCGGTCGAGCTGTATGCAGCGATGCGTGCCACCACGCTGCCCGAGCTGAGCCTGCCGCCGCTGTTGCCCAACATGATGAATGGCGAGGCACTGCTCGCCGAGGTCCACCAGCAGGCCGCACGCCACCAGGCCGGCAAGTCGGCTCACGTGATCAATCTGACCCTGCTGCCGGTCACCGACGCGGACCTGGACTACCTGTACGGCGCCCTTGGCCACCGGGAGGTGTCGATCCTGTCGCGGGGCTATGGCAACTGCCGGGTCACCAGCACGCGGCTCGCCAACGTGTGGTGGGTGCAGTATTTCAACAGCATGGACAGCCTGATCCTCAACACCATCGAGGTGGTGGACATGCCCGAGGTGGTGCTGGCCGCCGCCGAGGACTACGCGGATTCGATCGAGCGTTTGGGTGAATACATCCAGATGCTGAAGGAGGGCTGAGCATGTTCGAAGGCTCCTTCCTCGGCGACGGCGCCAAGCTGGCTGACACCGACAAGCTGGAGTGCGGCATCTGCTGGTCGGTCTACGATCCGGCCGAAGGCGACGAGCACTGGGGTATTCCGCCCGGCACGCCGTTTTCGCAACTGCCGGAGCACTGGCGCTGCCCCACCTGCGACGCGCCACAGCACAAGTTCATGGTGCTGAAGGATGACTGATCCACGGCCGGCCGTCGCGCTGGCGGCCCGCATCGAGGCCCACTACCGGGCTGTCGCGGCCGGGCCGATGGCCGACGTGCCGCTGTGCAACCCCTTGCTGTCCGTGCGGCTGCTCGGGCTGGCGGACTGGGACGGCGTCCGCGTGGGCGCGCTGGTGATGCCGTGGGCGATCAACCTGCTGCTGCTGCCCGGCAGCGCCCCGTGGCAGACAGCGCCTGCGCTGTCCAAGCAGCACTGGCGTTTCCCGAGCGGGGATTACGAGTTCATCCACGCCGAGGATGTCGGCTTCGGGCCTTTCCAGATGTGCTCCCTGTTTTCGCCGGCGCTGGAGTTCGATTCGATGGAGGCCGCCTGCGCGACGGCCCAGGCGGCCTTGCTGGCGCTGTTGCGCCCGCCGCTGGAGGCGTCCATGGACGTGCCGGGGGCCGAGCCCGTGTCGCGCCGGCGCTGGCTGTTCGGGCGCGGCAGCGCGTCGGCCGCGTGAGGCGGGAGCGTCGCCGATGATGAATGGACCCCTTGCCGGTGGGCTGCGCATCAGTGCGCGCTGGGCGGATGGCGGCCTGCACGACTGGCGGGTCAATCTGCGGCGGCCACCGGTCGCCAAGGCCCTGCTCGGGCTGACGCCGGACGAGGCGCTGAGCCGCGTGCCGCTGTACTACAGCCTGTGCGCCCATGCCCAGCGGGAGGCCGGACGCCTGGCTCTGCTGGCGGCGGGGCGGGCGACGGACGTGCCGGTCGCGTCGTGGCAGTTGTGGGCCGAGTGCCTGCACGAACACCTGTGGCGCCTGCTGCTCGACTGGCCGCGGCGTTTCGGGGCGGCACCGCAGACGGCGGCCTTCGCGGCCTGGCGCGGCGTGCGTGGGCAGGGGAGAGCGGCGCTGATGGCGGCCACTGCGCGGGTGCTGGACGAGACGCTGGGCGCCGATGGCAACGGCGGGCTGCTGGAGGCGGGCTTGAATCGCCTGAATGCGGACGGGGCGTCGGCCCTTCGCAGGGGGCTCGATGCCCGCCTGACAGCCCTTCGCGCCGCGCTGGAGTCCCTCGCCGCAGACGAGGTCTATCCCCACGGCTGCAGTGGCCAGCCGGGCGCCGGGCAGGGCGAAGCGTGGATCCACACGGCCCGTGGCGCGTTGCGCCATGAGCTGCGCCTGGACGGCGGGCGTGTCGCCGGCTGGCGCGTGGAGGCGCCGACGGATCGCAATTTCGCCGATGAAACGGGTATCGTGAAGCTGCTGCCCGCCAGCCTGCCGACGCGGGCTGGGGCGCAGGAGGCGGTGGAGCGGGCGGTGCTGCTGCTCGACCCCTGCGTGGCGTATGAAGTGGAGATCGCGGATGCATGAAATGTCGCTGGCGGAAGGAATCCGCCAGATCGTCGAGGACGCCGGGCGCAGCCAGGGCTTCAATAAGGTGAAGACGGTGGTGCTGGAAATCGGCCAGCTGTCGTCGGTGGAGCCGGATAGCCTGCGCTTCTGCTTCGACGTGGTGATGCAGGACAGCATCGCCGCCGGCGCCGCGCTGCAGATCGACAGCGTGCCGGGCAGTGGCTGGTGCATGCAGTGCGCCGAGACGGTGCCGGTCGCGGCACTGTACGATCCGTGCCCGAAATGCGGCAGCTACCAGGTGCAGGCCACCGGCGGCACCGAGATGCGGGTCAAGGAACTGGAAATCGAATGAAGGTGGTTTGAGACATGTGCAATGTGTGCGGTTGCGGAACCGGAGAAACCCGCCTGGAGGGCGAAGCCCTCGATCACGAGCATGAACACGAGCACGTGCACGCCGACGGCAGCGTGCACCGCCACGCCCATCATCACGCGGACGAGCATGCGCATAGCCACGCCCCGTACCAGTGGGTGCCCGCGGCTGCCCACGGTCACTCCCATCGTCATGCCGACGGCTCCGTGCATAGCCACGATCACGTCCATGAGGGCGAGCACATCCACGACCACGGCGACGGCAGCGTGCATTACGGCCACGGCCCGGCCGGTGCCCACGCGCCGGGCATGAGCCAGGCGCAGATGGTCAGGATCGAGCAGAACATCCTCGCCAAGAACGACGGCTACGCCGAGCGCAACCGCAGCTGGCTGGCCGACCGGGGCATCCTGGCGCTGAACCTGGTGTCCAGCCCGGGCTCCGGCAAGACCACGCTGCTGGTGCGCACCATCGAAGAGTTGAAGAGCAAGGTGCCGGTCGCCGTTGTCGAGGGCGACCAGCAGACCAGCTTCGACGCCGAGCGCATCCGCGCCACCGGCGCGCCGGCGCTGCAGATCAACACCGGCAAGGGCTGCCACCTGGACGCCCATATGGTCGGCCGCGCGCTGGAAAAGCTGGCTCCGCCGGAAGACAGCGTGCTGCTCGTCGAGAACGTCGGCAACCTGGTCTGCCCGGCTGCCTTCGACCTGGGCGAGGCCGCCAAGGTGGTGGTGCTGTCGGTGACCGAAGGGGAGGACAAGCCCCTCAAGTATCCGGATATGTTCGCCGCCGCGCGCCTGATGCTGGTGAACAAGATCGACCTGCTGCCCTACCTGAGCTTCGACGTGCAGAAGGCCATCGACTTCGCGCGGCGGGTCAATCCCCGGCTCGAAGTGATCCAGGTCTCCGCCACCACCGGCGCCGGCTTTGCCGACTGGCTGGGCTGGATCGACGCCCGCCTTGGCGAGGCCCGTGCCGGCCGCCAGCAGACCGTCGAGCAACTGCGTGCGCACATCGCCGAGCTGGAAGCCCGGCTCGCCGCCAAGGGGTAATGCGCCGATGCTGATGATCGTCGATCCGACCTGCGTCGCCCGCCGCCTGCGCGTGCGCGGCGTCGTGCAGGGCGTGGGCTTCCGGCCCTTTGTCTATCGCTTCGCCCGGAAGCTCGGCCTCACCGGCTGGGTGCGCAACGACGGCGCCGGCGTGGAGATAGAGATCCAGGGGGGGGAAGCCATCCTCGATGCCTTCACCTACTGTCTGGCCAGCGAGGCGCCGCCGCTGGCGCGAGTGGATTCCGTCGAGCCGGAAGTCATCACGCCGGACCTGGCGCGTACCGAGTTCCTGATCCTGCCCAGCGCCGACGGCGCGGTGGCCACCGCCATCGGCCCGGACACGGCGATCTGCCCGTCCTGCCTCGGCGAACTGTTCGACCCGGACGACCGCCGCTGGCGCTACGCCTTCATCAATTGCACCAACTGCGGCCCGCGCTACACGATCACCCGCCGTCTGCCCTACGACCGTGCCAACACCAGCATGGCGGCCTTCCCGCAGTGCCCGCACTGCGAGGCCGAGTACGCCTTCCCGGGCGATCGGCGCTTCCATGCGGAGCCCAACGCCTGCCCGGTTTGCGGCCCGCAGCTGAGTCTTTATGAGCCCCACGGCGTGCAGGCCCTGGCCCGCGACCCGGTGGGCGAAACCCTGCGCCGCCTGCAGCTCGGCGAGATCGTCGCGCTGAAGGGCCTGGGCGGTTTCCATCTGGCCTGCAACGCCGCCGACGGCGACGCGGTGATCCGCCTGCGGGTGCGCAAGCGCCGCCCGCACAAGCCGCTGGCGCTGATGTTCGCCAACCTGGCCAGCGTGAAGCGCTGGGCGCGGGTGTCGGAGGCGGAAGCCGTGGCACTGGAAAGCCCCGAGCGGCCGATCGTGCTGCTGGAAAAGGGGCCTGACTTCGACCAAGCTTTTCCGGGCATCGCGCCGGGCCTCGACGAAGTCGGCGTGATGCTGCCCTACACGCCGCTGCAATACCTGCTCTTCCACGAAGCCGCCGGCCGGCCCGCCGGCACCGCGTGGCTGGCCGACGTGCAGCCGCTGGGCCTCGTGATGACCAGCGCCAACCCCCACGGGGAGCCGCTGGTGAAGGACAACGACGAAGCCTTCGAGCGCCTCGCCGACATCGCCGACGTGCTGCTGATGCACGACCGGGACATCGTCGTGCGCTGCGACGACTCGGTGCTGCGCCTGCGTCCGGATCTGCCCGCCGGGCCGCATGAGGCCGCCGGTGCCGGCATCCAGTTCATGCGCCGCGCGCGGGGCTTCACGCCGCTGTCCCTGCCGCTGCCCGATGATGGTCCGGCGGTGCTGGCCTTCGGTGCCCATCTCAAGGCGACCCTGTGCCTGGCCCGCGGGCGCGAAGCCTTCCTGTCCCAGCACATCGGCGGCCTCGACAACCCGGCCGCCTGCGCGGCGCTGGACGAGGTGGCCGAGCACCTGCAGTCCATCCTGTCGGTGCGGCCGGCGGCGGTGGCCCATGATGCCCATCCCGATTACTACTCGACGCAGGCCGCGCTGGCGCTGGCCGAGCGCCTCGATATCCCGGCGATCGCCGTCCAGCATCATCACGCCCACCTTGCCGCGGTGTGCGCCGAGCATCGCCTCGACGGGCCGGTGATCGGCCTGGCCGCCGACGGCGTCGGCCTCGGCACCGACGGCATGCCCTGGGGCGGCGAGCTGCTCTACGTGGATGGGGCCGAGTTCCGCCGCCTCGGCCACCTCAGCCCGCTGCCGCTGCCCGGCGGTGACCGCGCGGCTCGGGAGCCGTGGCGGATGGCCTGCGGTGTGCTGCACGCGCTGGGGCGGGGGACGGAGGCGAGTCCGCGTTTCCCCGATCAGGCCGTGGAGCCGGTGCTGGCGATGCTGCAGAAGGGCACCCGCTGCCCGCCGACCACCAGCCTCGGTCGCTGGTTCGACGCGGCGGTGGGCCTGCTCGGCATCTGCGACACGATGAGCTTCGAAGGCCAGGCGGCGATGCTGCTGGAAACGCTGGCGCGGGCCTCCGGCGACTGCCTGGCGCTGCCCGGCAGCTACTACATCGATGAACGCCAGGAGGCGGGCCTGTCGGTGCTCAATCTCTATCCCCTGCTCAATCACCTCGCCGACGAGGACGATGCGGCCCGCGGCGCGGCCCGCTTCCACGCCGGCCTCATCGACGGCCTGGCCCAGTGGCTCGGCGACGCAGCCCTCGCTACCGGCATCCGCCAGGTCGCGCTGTCCGGCGGCTGCCTGCACAACCGCCTGCTCGCCAGCGGTCTGCGGGGGCGCCTGCAGGCCCGCGGGCTGAAGGTCTTCGAGGCCCAGCACGCGCCCCCGGGCGATGGCGGCGTGGCCCTCGGCCAAGCCTGGGTGGCCCGCGCGCAGCTGGCGCGGGGCGTGTGGTGAAAGCGGGGCAGCCCGGCAACTGGAAGGACTGAAGTCATGTGTCTCGCAATCCCGACCCGCGTGGTCGAACTCCTGCCCGACGGCCAGGCCCTGGTGGACCTGGGCGGCGTGCGCAAGACGATTTCCCTCGAACTGGTGGACGATGTGGCGCCTGGCGACTACGTGATCGTCCACGTCGGCTACGCACTGACCCGCCTCGACCCGGAGGAGGCCGAGCGCACGCTGGCGCTGATGCGGGAAGCCGGCATCGACGTGGCCGGCGAGGCGGCATCCGCATGAAGTACGTGGACGAATTCCGCGACGGGGAGGTCGCCCGCGGCCTGGCCGAAGCCATCGCCCGCGAGGCGCGGCCGGACCGGCGCTATGCCTTCATGGAGTTCTGCGGCGGCCATACCCACGCGATCTCCCGCTATGGCGTGGCCGACCTGCTGCCACCCCAGGTGCGCATGATCCACGGCCCCGGTTGCCCGGTATGCGTGCTGCCCATCGGCCGCATCGACCAGGCGATCGGACTGGCGCTGGAGCGCGGCGTCACCGTGTGCACCTACGGCGACACCCTGCGCGTGCCGGCCTCCGGCGGCTTGTCGATGCTGAGGGCGCGCGCCAAGGGCGCCGACATCCGCATGATCTATTCGGCGGCGGACGCGCTGGCGCTGGCGCAGAAGGAGCCGGAGCGGCAGGTGGTGTTCTTCGCGATCGGCTTCGAGACCACCACGCCGCCCACCGCGCTGGTGATCCGCCAGGCTGCGCAGCTGGGTTTGAAGAATTTCAGCGTGCTGTGCTGCCACGTGCTGACGCCGTCGGCGATCACCGCGATCCTCGAATCGCCGGAGGTGCGCGAGCTGGGCACGGTGCCGCTGGATGGCTTCATCGGTCCGGCCCACGTCAGCACGGTGATCGGCAGCCGCCCGTATGCGCATTTCGCCGAGGAGTACCGCAAGCCGGTGGTGATCGCCGGCTTCGAGCCCCTCGACGTGATGCAGGCGATCCGGATGCTGGTGCGCCAGGTGAACGAGGGCCGGACCGAGGTGGAGAACGAGTTCTCCCGCGCCGTCAGCGAGGACGGCAACCTGAAGGCCCAGGCCCTGGTATCGGAGATCTTCGAGCTGCGCCGCGACTTCGAATGGCGCGGGCTTGGCACCGTGCCGTATTCGGCACTGCGCATCCGCGAGCGCTTCGCCGACTTCGACGCCGAGGCACGTTTCGGCCTCCGTTACCAGGGCGTGCCGGACCACAAGTCCTGCGAATGCGGGGCCATCCTGCGCGGCGTCAAGACGCCGCTGGACTGCAAGCTGTTCGGCACCGTGTGTACGCCGGAGACGCCGATGGGCTCGTGCATGGTGTCGTCCGAGGGGGCTTGCGCAGCCCATTACACCTATGGCCGCTTCCGCGACATCCCGGTTGTTGCTGCATGATGGAGCGCTTTCGCCAAGTCCTTGTACCGAAAGGGAACAATGGCTTGAAGTGGCCGTGTTTGGTCAGTGATTTATTACCGAAAACAGGGTTAAATCTCGTCTCGTTGCGGCCGATAAGCCGCCATACGGTCCGTTCGAGGCCGAGCAAGGAGACAAGAAAATGAACCTGTTCAAAAGTCTGCGGGGAGCGCCGGCCCCGGGTGTCGTGACCCTGCAATGTCGTGCGTCCGAGGTCGCCCAACGCCTCGCGTCCGCATCCATCGCCCCCACCTTCGTCGGCGGCTACGTATCGCCCCACGTGGATATCGACCAGGTTGCCCGTGCGGTGACGACCCGTTTCCCCGGCGTGCCGGTGATGTTGTGTTCCACCGCCGGCGAGCTGTGCGGCGAGACCGACAGCCTGTACTGCCATACCGGCGAGCACTGGGACCGGGTGGTGCTGCAATGCTTCGACGCCTCGTTGATCGCCCGTGCCCAGCTGGTGGCTGTGCCGCTGGCCTGCGAGGACCTGCGCCGCGGCAAGGCCGAGGTGCCGGTGAAGGAGCGCCTGGCGCGCATCGCCCGCAACATCGAGGCAGTGCGCCTCGACATGGACATCGACTACCGGGACACGCTGGCCTATGTGCTGTTCGACGGGCTGTCGGCGTCCGAGTCCTTCTTCATGGAGGCGCTCTACGATTCCGGGCGCTTCCCCTGCCTGTTCGTCGGCGGTTCGGCCGGCGGCAAGTTCGACTTCAAGAACACCTGGATCCACGACGGCACGCGCCGCCTGGAGAACCACGCGTTGATCGCCTTCCTGAAGGTGGCCAAGGGCACCCGCTTCGGCGTGCTGAAGAGCCAGAACTTCGTGCCGGACGGCCCGCGTTTCCCGGTCATCGGTGCGTCGCTGGAGCAGCGCTACGTCAGCCAAGTGATCGCCGCGGACGGCCGCATCGTGCCCTTCATCGATGCGTTGTGCAGCCACTTCCGCTGCGAGCCAGCCCAGCTGGAAGGCAAGCTGGCCGATTATTCCTTCGCGATCCAGGTCGGCAAGGAGATCTTCGTCCGTTCGGTGGTGAACGTGGATGCGCGCGCCGGCCGCGTGAATTTCTACTGCGACATCTCGCCGGGCGAGGAACTGATGCTGGTCCGCCGGACCGGCCTGGTGCAGAGCACCGAGCAGGATTTCCGCAACTTCATGGCCGGCAAGCCCGGCGCGCCGGTGGCCGGCATCCTGAACGACTGCATCCTGCGCCGTCTGTACAACGACAAGGAGCTGTCCCGCGTCGGCAGCGCGCTGCCGTGCAAGCAGATGGCCGGTTTTTCGACCTTCGGCGAGATCCTCGGCCTCAACCTGAACCAGACCCTCACCGCGGTGTTCTTCTTCCGCGTGCCGGAAGGCACACCCTTCCGCGACGACTACGTGGACAACTTCGTCGCCCACTACGGCGAGTTCAAGGCCTTCTTCCTGCGCCGCCAGAGCGCCAAGCTGACCGGCCTGTCGCGGGTCATCGTCAAGCAGATCGCCGATTACCAGTCCGAGGCCTTCGACAGCCAGCTCGATCCGTCGAACTTCGACGACAACATCGCACTGGTGGTGCACGGCCTCAACAGCCTCGGACAGACGCTGCAGTCGTCCCATTCCCTGCGCGACCAGATGGCGCATCAGTTGGAAAGCTGCGCCGGTGACCTGTATTCCTCCGTCGGCGACCTGTCCGCGCACATCGGCGAGCAGGAGAAGGTGGTGAACGCAGCCGGCAGCACCGTCAGCGAGTTGACCCACCAGGCTGCCGACAGCGCCGACAGTGCGCGCAAGCTGGCGGAGGCCAGTGGCCGCATCCAGGGCGTTGTGGAAGTGATCCAGCAGATCGCCGACCAGACCAACCTGCTGGCGCTGAATGCGGCGATCGAAGCCGCGCGGGCCGGCGAGGCCGGCCGCGGCTTTGCGGTGGTGGCCGACGAGGTGCGCAAGCTGGCCGAGAAGTCCCGCACCAGCGCCGGTGAGATCGGTACCGACATCTCCACGCTGGCCAGCGAGATCGGCCGTGTTGCGCAGGAGATCGAACGCCAGGCCGGCGACGTATCCAACCTCTCCGGCATGCTCACCGACATCCAGGCCTTCAGCGGCAAGACTTCCGAGACGGCCGATCACACCCGGACCGTTGCCGACACCCTCAAACACCTGACCGAGAGCCAACTGACCCGGGCCTGACCCGGCGGGCACGCCAGCGCGTGCCGTGCCGCTCGGCCCCCGAACGACACGACACGCCCATGCTGCCCTGTGAGCTCCCCACGCGCGGGGGCCGGCCATGTTGACCGGCGCCCTGCTCGGCATCGTCGAGGATGCCGCCCACGCGATCCTGACCCTCACCGACGGGGTGGATGACGCGACCCTGTTCTCCCTGCGCCTGACCCGGGACGAGGCGATCCGCCACCTGATCGTCATCGCCGACTCCCTCGGCAACCTGCCCGCCGAGGCGGCGAGCGCGCTGTCGTCCCTCGACCGGGACGGCTGGACGCTGACCGCCCGCAGCCTGCACAGCATCCAGCGCGCCACGGTGGACGAGGCGCTGGCCTTCGGCGTGCGCTCCCTGGTGCCGGCGCTGATCCTCAACCTGCGCCGCTACCGCCGCAGTCATCCGGAACTGTTCGTGTTCAAGCCCTGATTCCTGGGGGAAGACTCTTCCCCGTGGGGGCGAATTCATTCGCCCTCTGCCCCTGTTCAATCTTCATGGGCGAATGAATTCGCCCCAACGTTTGTAAGTTCAGAATGAAAAAAGCCTACGTCCGCCCCCTCGACCTGCGCCACGGCAGCGTGGACCTCTCCCATGGCGGCGGTGGCCGCGCGATGGTCCAGCTGATCAGCGACATCTTCGGTCGCGCCTTCGACAACGAATGGCTACGCCGCGGTGACGATGGCGCGGTGCTGCCGGCGCCGGCCCCCGGCGAGCGCCTGGTGGTGGCCACCGACGCCCACGTGGTGTCGCCGCTGTTCTTTCCCGGCGGCGACATCGGCTGCCTGTGTGTGCACGGCACCATCAACGACGTGGCGGTGATGGGCGCCCGCCCGCTGTACCTGGCCGCCAGCTTCGTGCTCGAAGAAGGCTTCCCGCTGGCCGACCTGCAGCGCGTGGTGTTGAGCATGGCCGCGGCGGCCAAGGAGGCCGGCGTGCCGGTGGTCACCGGCGACACCAAGGTGGTCGAGAAGGGGAAGGGCGACGGCATCTTCATCACCACCACCGGCATCGGCGCGCTGCCGGCCGGGCGCGAGCTGTCCGGCGCCAACGCGCGGCCCGGCGACGCGGTGATCGTCTCCGGCACCCTCGGCGACCACGGCATGGCGATCATGGCCCAGCGCGAGAACCTGGCCTTCGATTCGGCGATCCGTTCCGACACTGCCGCGCTGCACGGCCTTGCCTCCGTGGCGATGGACGCCGCGCCGGACCTGCGCCTGCTGCGCGACCCGACCCGTGGCGGCCTGGCTGCTACCCTCAACGAGATCGCCCAACAGTCGGGTGTCGGCATCGTCCTCGACGAAGCGGCCATCCCGGTGGACCCGCAGGTCGCTGCGGCCTGCGAGTTCCTCGGCCTCGACCCGCTCAACATCGCCAACGAAGGCAAGCTGATCGCCGTCTGCCCGGCGGCGCAGGCCGACGGACTGCTCGCCGCGCTGCGCGCCCATCCCCTCGGCGCGCGGGCGGCGAAGGTCGGCGAGGTGATCGCCGACGAGCACCGCTTCGTGCAGATGAAGACCGCCTTCGGCGGCCGCCGCATGGTGGATTGGCTGGCCGGCGAACAGCTGCCGCGGATCTGCTGAGCTGGCGGATTTCCGGTGAGGCAAAGTTCATTCTTCCCGTGGGGCGAATTCATTCGCCCTCCGCCGGTGCCTCAAGCTCCGCGGTCGAATGAATTCGCCCCAACATTACGGGCCACATACGCAATTTCATCACCCCAGGAGAGACCGACCATGTACATCGCCATGAACCGTTTCCGCATCGTCCCCGGCCGCGAGGCCGAGTTCATCGACATCTGGAAGCAGCGCGAATCGCACCTGGACGAGGTGCCGGGCTTCAAGGAGTTCCACCTGCTGCAGGGACCGATGACGCCGGAGTTCACGCTGTTCGCGTCCCACTCGGTGTGGGAGTCGGCGGCGGCCTTCGAGGCCTGGACCCGCTCCGAGGCTTTCCGCAAGGCCCACGCCGGCGCCGGCAGCAGCCGCGACATCTACCTGGGGCCGCCGCAATTCGAGGGCTTCGAGGCCGTGCTGTAAATCGTGCGCATCCTGCTGCTGACCCATAGTTTCAACAGCCTGACCCAGCGCCTCTTCGAGGCGCTGGCGGTGCGCGGCCACGAACTGTCGGTGGAGTTCGACATCGCCGATTCGGTCACCGAGGAGGCGGTCGCGCTGTTCCAGCCGGACGTGTTGCTGGCACCCTTCCTCAAGCGGGCCATTCCCGAATCCCTGTGGTCGCGCCAGCTGTGCCTGATCGTCCATCCCGGCATCGTCGGCGACCGTGGCCCATCAGCGCTGGACTGGGCGATCCAGTCCGGCGCGGCGGAGTGGGGCGTCACCGTGCTGCAGGCCGAGGCGGAGATGGACGCCGGCCCGGTGTGGGCCAGCTCGACCTTTCCGATGCGGGCGGCGAAGAAGTCCAGCCTGTACCGCAACGAAGTGACCGAAGCAGCGCTGGCCGCCGTGCTGGAAGCCCTCGACCGCGTGGACGACTGGCGCGCCGGCCGCTGGCAGCCGCGCCGCGTGCAGCCTGGCGACGGAGATGTGCGGGGCGCCCTGCAGCCGCTGATGCACCAGGCCGACCGCGCCATCGACTGGCAGTGCGAGGGCAGCGCGCAGATCCTCGCCCACCTGCGCGCGGCGGACGGTTTTCCCGGCGTGGCGGACAGCCTGTTCGGCGTGCCTTGCCATCTGTTCGACGCCCATCCGGCGCCCCTTGAGCCCGGCGCCACGCCCGGCGCGCTGCTGGCCCGGCGGGACGGCGCGGTGCTGCGCGCAACCGTGGACGCGGCGGTGTGGATCGGCCACGTGAGGCGCGGCGACCGGCCCGACGCGATCAAGCTGCCGGCCACCGTCGCCTTTGCTGCCGAGGCTGAAGGTCTGCCCGAGCGACCCGCCGAACTGTGGCGTGCCGCCGCCGACGACGGTGCCGAGCTGCGCTACCGCGAAGAGGCGGGCGGGGCGGTCGGCGTGCTGTCCTTCGATTTCTATAACGGGGCGATGGCCACTGACCAGTGCCGCCGCCTGATCGCCGCGATCGACTTCGCCCGCAGCCGGCCGACCCGCGTGCTGGTGCTGGAGGGCGGGGCGGACTTCTGGTCCAACGGCATCCACCTCAACCGCATCGAGGCCGTGCAGCTGGACGGCGGTTCGGCGGCCGATGCGTCGTGGGACAACATCAACGCGATGGACGACGTGTGCCTCGCCATCCTGCAGCTCACCGATCGCCTGACGGTGGCGGCCCTGCGCGGCAATGCCGGCGCCGGCGGCTGCTTCCTGGCGCTGACCGCCGACCACGTGTGGGCGCGGGACGGGGTAATCCTCAACCCGCACTACAAGAACATGGGCAACCTGTATGGCTCGGAATACTGGACCTACCTGCTGCCGCGGCGGGTGGGGGCGGACGGTGCCCGCGCGATCATGGCCGCACGCCTGCCCCTCGGTGCGCCACGGGCGGTGGAGGGGGGGCTCATCGACGCCTGCTTCGGTGCCGACCGGCCGGCCTTCGAGGCCGAGGTGCTGGCCCGCGCCACGGCGCTGGCCGACGCGCCGGACTACGCCGAGCGTCTCGCCGCCAAGCATGCCCGCCGCGCCGCCGACGAAGCCAGCAAACCGCTGGCCGCCTACCGCGACGAGGAACTCGCCCACATGCGCCGCAATTTCTACGGCTTCGACCCCAGCTACCACGGCGCACGCTACCATTTCGTGATGAAGAGCCCCCAGTCCTGGACCCCCCGCCACCTCGCCCGTCACCGGGAGGTCGGACGATGAATACCCCTTTCAAACCCGCAGCCCGCCTGCCGGCGGTGCTGGTGGTGGATGACGAAGTCCGCTCCCAGGAGGCCCTGCGCCGCACCCTCGACGAGGAGTTCGAGGTGTTCACCGCCTCTTCGGCGGCGGAGGCCGGCACCATCCTGGAACGGGAACCGGTCCAGGTTCTGCTGTGCGACCAGCGCATGCCCGGCGAGTCCGGCGTGGCCTTCCTGAAGCGGGTGCGCGAGCAGTGGCCGGACGTGGTGCGCATCATCATCTCCGGCTATACGGACTCCGAAGACATCATCGCCGGCATCAACGACGCGGGCATCTACCAGTACCTGCTCAAGCCCTGGCAGCCGGACCACCTGCTGATGGCGATCCGCAACGCCGCCGAGCTGCACCGCCTGCAGGCCGAGAACCAGCGCCTCAGCCTGGAGCTGCGTACCGCCGGACCGGTGCTGAAGAAGCGCGTCGAGATGAAGTACGAGCGGGTCAAGCGCGAGTTCGGCCTCGACGGGCTGACCCGCGCGCCGGGCAGCCCGCTCAACCCGGTCTGCGAGCTGATCGCGCAGGTGGCGCCCTTCGACCTGTCCGTGCTGATCTCCGGCGAGTCCGGCACCGGCAAGGAGATGATCGCGCGGGCGATCCACTATCAGAGCCGCCGCGCCGACAAGGCCTTCGTCATCGAGAACTGCGGGGCGCTGCCCGATCAGCTGCTGGAGGCCGAGCTGTTCGGCTACAAGCGCGGCGCCTTCACCGGCGCCTACGAGGATCGCATCGGCCTGTTCCAGCAGGCGGACGGCGGCACCCTGTTCCTCGACGAGATCGGCGAGACCTCGCCGGCCTTCCAGGTCAAGCTGCTGCGGGTGCTGCAGGAGGGCGAGTTCCGCCCGCTCGGCAGCACCCGCCCGGTGACGGTGGACGTGCGGGTCATCGCCGCCACCAACCGGGACCTGGAAACCGAGGTGCGGGAGGGGCGCTTCCGCGAGGATCTGTATTACCGGCTGGCCATCGTGCCGCTGCACGTGCCGCCGCTGCGCGAACGGCCGATGGATATTCCGCTGCTCGCCGAGCGCCTGCTGGAGGCCAGCCGCAATGCCCTCGGCAAGGACAGCGAGGGCTTCACGCAGGAGGCCCTGAACTGCATGGCCGCCTACCGCTGGCCAGGCAATGTGCGGGAGCTGCAGAACGCCATCCTGCGCATGCTGGCCCTGTCTTCCGAGCCGCGCCTGGGCGCCCATCTGTTGGCGCCGCGGGTGCTGCAGGCCGGTGCCGACGGCCGCGACGAGAGCCCCTACGACGGCGATCTGGAGGCGGTCGGCTTCAGCGGCACGCTGCAGGAGCGCGTCGATGCCCTTGAGGCCCGCGTGCTGAAGGAGACCCTGATCCGCCTGCGCTGGAACAAGACCCGTGCCGCCAACGAGCTGGGCCTGTCCCGCGTCGGCCTGCGCGCCAAGCTGACACGCTTCGGGCTGGACGGTGGCGACAAGGCGGGGGATGGGGAGTGAAATATGTGCGTGAGATGGCTGAGCTCGTGGGCGCAAACCTTGTGGGGGCGAATTCATTCGCCCGCGGACGCGCTGCTACCGGCGATGGGCGAATGAATTCACCCCCACAGGCTTCGCCCCTGTCGCGCGGGAGACTTCCATGAAGCTGCTGTGGCTGCAGTCCGGCGGTTGCGGCGGCTGCACGATGTCGCTGCTGTGCTCCGGCGCGCGGGATCTGCCTGGCCTGCTGGCGTCGGCGGGCATCGAGCTGGCCTGGCATCCGTCCTTGTCGGAGGCGACCGGCGACGAGGTGCGCGCGCTGCTCGCCGATTTCGAGTCCGGCCGCGAGCCCCTCGACCTGTTGTGCGTCGAAGGCTCACTGCTCACCGGCCCCAACGGCAGCGGCCGCTTCCACATGCTGGCCGGCACCGGCCGGCCGATGATCGCCTGGGTGCGTGCGCTGGCGGCCCGCGCACGCTACACGCTGGGCGTCGGCACCTGCGCGGCCTATGGCGGGATCACCGCTGCCGGCAACAACCCGGCGGGGGCGGTCGGCCTGCAGTACGACGGTCAGCATCCGGGCGGGCTGCTCGGTGTGGATTACCGCTCGGCCGCCGGCCTGCCGGTGATCAATGTAGCGGGCTGTCCGACCCATCCCGACTGGGTGGTGGATACGCTGCTGGCGTTGGCCCTTGGCCAGTTCTCGGCAAACGACATGGACGCCCTCGGGCGGCCGCGCTTCTACGCGGACCAGCTGGTGCACCACGGCTGCACGCGCAACGAGTTCTACGAGTTCAAGGCCAGCGCCGAGAAACCCGGCGACCTCGGTTGCATGATGGAGCACCTGGGCTGCAAGGGTACCCAGGCCCATGCCGACTGCAACATCCGCCCGTGGAACGGCGTCGGCTCGTGCACCAACGGCGGCTACCCGTGCATCAGCTGCACTGAGCCCGGCTTCGAAGCGCCGGGCCACGCCTTTGCGCGCACGCCGAAGGTTGCGGGCATTCCGATCGGCCTGCCGTCGGACATGCCCAAGGCCTGGTTCGTCGCGCTGGCGGCTTTGTCCAAATCGGCCACGCCGGCGCGGGTGCGCCATAACGCAGTGGCCGAGACGCCGGTGGTGGCGCCGGCCATCCGCAAGACAGGACTCAAGTGAGATGACGCGTGTAACGGTAGGGCCCTTCAACCGCGTGGAGGGTGACCTGGAGGTCAGCCTGGAGATGGAGAACGGGCGGGTGGCCGCGGCCTACGTCAATTCGCCGCTGTTCCGCGGCTTCGAGCAGATCCTGGTCGGCCGCGAGGCGCTGGACGCGCTGGTGATCGTGCCGCGCATCTGCGGCATCTGTTCGGTATCCCAGTCGGCCGCAGCCGCAGCAGCGCTGGCCGACCTGGCCGGCGTGCAGCCGACGCCCAACGGCCGCCGGATGGGCAACCTGATCCTCGCCGCCGAAAACCTGGCCGACCATTTCACCCACTTCTACCTGTTCTTCATGCCGGATTTCGCCCGCGAGGCCTACCGGGCGCGGGCCTGGTTCCCGGCCGCGGAGGCGCGCTTCAAGGCGGTCAGCGGCACGGCGACGCGTGACGCGCTGCCGGCGCGGGCGGGCTTCCTGCAGATCATGGGCCTGCTCGCCGGCAAGTGGCCCCATTCGCTGACGCTGCAGCCGGGCGGCGTGGCGCGGGCACCCCAGGCGGCCGAGCGCCTGCGGGTCTTCGCGGCGCTGCGGGAGTTCCGCGGCTGGCTGGAGCGGCAGCTGTTCGGCGACACGCTGGAGGCCATCGCGGCTCTCGATTCCCAGGTCGCGCTGCATCGCTGGATGGACAGCCGGCCGGCGGAGGCCAGCGATTTCCGCCTGTTCCTGGAGATCGCCGAGGATCTGCAGCTGGCGCGCTATGGGCGGGGTACGGACCGCTTCCTGAGCCACGGCGCCTATCCCAAAACTGGCGGCGGCTGGCTGTTTCCGCGCGGTGTGCTCGACCTGCCGGCGGGGGCGCTGCAGCCTTTCCTGCCCGGCGATGTGCTGGAGGACGTCAGTCATGCCTGGCTGGAGGATGAGCCGCCGCGCCACCCGTCGGAAGGTGAAACGCGGCCGGTGGAGGACAAGCCCGGCGCCTACACGTGGTGCAAGGCGCCGCGCTGGCAGCAGCAGGTGGTGGAGTGCGGCGCGCTGGCCCGCCAGGTTGTCGCCGGCCATCCGCTGATGCGCGAACTGGTGGCCCACGGGGGGGGCAATGTGTTCAGCCGGGTGGTGGCCCACGGGGGGGGCAATGTGTTCAGCCGGGTGGTGGCACGTCTGCTGGAGCTGGCCATCGTGGTGCCGGCCATGGAGGGCTGGCTGCGCGAGGCGGACGACAGCCCGTTCTGCGCCCAGGTGGCGCTGCCCGGCGACGGGCGGGGTGTGGGCCTGGTGGAGGCGGCCCGCGGCGCGCTGGGACACTGGGTCACGCTGCGCGGCGGGCACATCAGCCGTTACCAGATCATCGCGCCGACGACCTGGAACTTCTCGCCGCGAGACGCCGCAGAGATTCCAGGCGCGCTGGAGCAGGCCCTGGTCGGCCTGCCGGAAGACCAGCCGCTGCTGGTGCAGCACGTAGTGCGTAGTTTCGACCCCTGCATGGTCTGCACCGTCCACTGAGCAAGGGCGGAGGGGGTGTCAGCGATTCCCCTGGCGTTCTTCCCGCGGCCCTTCCGGACGCGGGCCACGATCGTGGCCGGTACCGCGCTCCTGGCGCGGCGGTGGGCCGGCGTCGCGTGACGGCTCGGGGCGGGCCGGCATTGGTGAGAAGGCCCGCGGCGGCTCCTGACGTGGCGCGGCGTGTTGTTCCTGGCGGGGCGGGGTGTTCGGCATTCCGCTCCAGGCTGGATTCGGGGCGGGCATGGCGTTGCGCGGCGGTACCTGCTGCGGCATGACCTCCTGCCGGGGCGGCGGATTGCGGTCCCGGTGACGCTCTCGTTCCCCGGTGTCTTCCTGCCGGCGTTGTTCGCGTCCCCAGTCCCGCTCATGCGCGCGCTCCTGATTCCTGTCCCAGTCCCGCTCCCGGCCCCGTTCGATACGCGGGGGCGGGTAGGGCTGGCTCCAGCCGCCGGGGGGCGGCATGGCCCGCGGGGGATACATGGGTGCGACCTGCGGCGGCCGCTCGCGCCAGCGCTCTTGCCACCGCTCCCGCTCGCCGTACCAAGGCTGGCGACGGTAATGGGTGCCCCAGTAGTCGCCGATGAAGAAGCTGATCAGCGGGATGCCGAGAGTCGGTCCGTACTGCAGGATGGGCACGCTGTTGCCCATCCACGGGTAATACAGGCCGCCAGCGAAGACCCAGCCGCGGGCTCCGAAGGACAGGCGCACGTCGCACCACTGGTAATCCGGCAGGCAGCCGAACAGGCGCGCCTCCATGCCCGGCGACAAGGTCATCAGGATCGGAAAGTCGGGCGCCGGGCCGGCATACAGCTGGATGGGTTCCGCAATGAGGACGGTCTGGGCCTGGGCTGCGGCCGGCAGCAGGGCCGCTACGAGGGCGAGAGGGCGGAGCAGTGGGGCGACGGGCATGATGGACTCCCGGGGAGGCCGGGTCAGGGCAAGGGCGAAGGATCCTGCTTTCATCTTAGAGCCCCTTCGTAAGCGCTTCGACAGGACTCTGTAAGCGCAGATTACCACCGGCAGCGCCGGGGCATGAAAGCCTGTCGGCCCCTCATCGGGCGGTAAAGTTGCGGGGTGGGACGCCGTAGAGCAGAGCATCTTCACGCTTGTGCCGAGGTTTGCCATGAAAATCGCCGCATCCAGCATGGACATGCTCGCCAGCCATCGCAGCCAGGCCACGCATACGGTGGTCGAGCGTCTGGCGGCGTGGGTCGGGCGCCGGCCGGATGCACCGGCCGAAGGGCGTTCGCCCCGCGGAGTGGTGGTCTCCGAGGCTGCCCGTCAGGTTCTCAGCCAGGAACAGGCCCAGGCCTCTTCTGCAGTGGGGAAGCCGGACGATGACGACGGGACGAAGAACGATCCCAAGCTGGCCCTGCTCAAGAGCATCATCGAGCAGCTGACTGGCCAGCGAATCCACCTGATGTCGGCCGATGCGCTGAGTTCCACGGAAAGCGCGGGAGCGCCTGCGGCTCCGGCGCAGGCACCCGCGCCCGAGTTCGGCATTGCCTACGACCGCACGGAAACCCGCACGGAGTCGGAGGAAAGCCATTTTTCGGCAAGCGGCACGATCCAGACTGCCGACGGCAAGCGCATCGATTTCAGCGTCGCGCTGTCGATGAACCGCAGCGAGACGACGACCAGCAGCGTGAGCCTGCGGGCCGGCAATGCGGTGAGCAAGGATCCGCTGGTGATCAACTTTTCCGGCCAGGCGGCCAGCCTCAGCAGCCAGCGCTTCAGTTTCGACCTGATGGGCGACGGCCAGCAGGTGGACATGCCGCTGCTCGGCCAGGGCAGTGGTTTCCTGGTTCTGGATGCGGTGGATAGTGGCCGGGTGACGTCTGGCCGCCAGCTGTTCGGGCCGGCCAGTGGCGACGGCTTTAGCGATCTGGCCAAGTACGACGGCGACGCCAGCGGCTGGATCGACGAGGCCGACGCGGTGTTCGACCGCCTCGGGGTGTGGACGCCCGACGCCAGTGGCGGCGGCAGCGTGCGCTCCCTGCGCGAGGCCGGCGTCGGGGCGCTCTACCTCGGCCGCACGGCGACCCCGTTCACCCTGAAGGAGGGCAGCGAGCTGGGGGCCATTCGCAGCACCGGGGTGTATGTTGCCGACGACGGCCGCGTCGGGACGATGCAGCAGGTCGATGTGAACGTCTGAGGGCTGCCCTTACGCGGCCTCCGGGGCGCCGATCTTGGCCCTGAAGGCCGGCGGGATGAGGGCGGCGCGTTTGGCGGCGTAGTCGAAGAACAGAATGCCCATCTTGCCGCGGGCTACCTCGCGGCCGCTGGCCTTGTCGGCAACCGTCCACATCAGGTCGAAGCCGTACTTGTTGTAATCGGCGGGTGCCATCGAGAACACCAGGGTCTCGCCGTGGAAGGCTTCCGACTTGTATTGCAGGGCCGCGTCGGCGACCACGATGCCGACCCCTTCCACGTCCAGCTCGTCATAGCCGAAAGAGCGGAAGAAGCGCACCCGCGCCTCCGACAGCAGCGCGATGAGGGCGGCGTTGTCGAGGTGCTGGGCCTTGTTGATGTGGGTGATGTAGATCGGGATGTCGGTCGAGAAGAGGAACTGCCCGGGCAGTTCGATCTGGATGCGGGCCATGGAAATCCTTTGCGAAGGGTTATGTCATTGGCGCGATTATCGCAGTGCAGCGAAACCCGTGGGGGCGTCGATTGCAGCGGATGGGGGCGAGGGGCAGAATGCTTCGCCTGACCTTGCCTGGAGCGCCCCGTGGAACGTTTCACCATCTCCCTCGACGAAGATCTGGCCCGCGAGTTCGATGCGCTGATCGCTGCCCGCGGCTACTCGAACCGTTCCGAGGCCGTGCGCGACATCCTGCGCGCCCAACTGGAGAGCAACCGGCTGGCGCGTGAAGAAGCTGGGCACTGCATCGCCAACCTGTCCTACGTCTACAACCACCACGAGCGCGAGCTGGCGGAGCGCGTCACCCACGACCAGCACGAGCACCACGACCTGTGCGTGGCGACCCTGCACGCCCACCTGGATCACGACAACTGCATGGAAAGTGTCATCCTGCGCGGCCCGACGGCCGAGGTGCGGGCCTTCGCCGATGCACTGATCGCCAAGCCGGGCATCCGCCATGGCGCACTGAATCTGGTGACGGCGGAATTCGGTACGCAGAGCCACACCCACGGCCATAGCCATCCGCATGCCGAGGGGCACGCCCATCCCCATGGCCATTACCGTCCGCGGAGCTGAACATGGCAGACGGTGAGCGTCGCCTGCCCGACTCTTCTGCCTTGCTGGCTGCAGCGCCGGAGGGCGTGGGGGAGGGAGCCTGGATCGACGTGATCCAGAAGATGGACGAGGTGTATTCGGATTTGCTGCAGTACGAGGTCGCCCTCGAGGAGAAGAACGCCAAGCTGGAGGAAAGCCAGGGCTTCATCCTGTCGGTGCTGACCTCGATCTCCGACATCCTGGTGGTATGCGACCGAGGCGGGCATATCGAGGAGGTGAATCGTTCGCTGGAGGCCTTCACCGGGCGGGCCTCCGAAGTGCTGCGCGGCAGTTCGTTCTTTGAGCTGCTGGCCGACCCGGCGGCTGTCGAGCTGGCGCGCGGCTGGTTCGCACTGCGTGGTGACGCGCCCATCCATGACTGCGAGCTGTCCCTGCGGGCTGCCGATGGCAGTGCAGTGCCGGTATCCCTCAACTGTACGCCGCGCTATTCCTCGGTGGGCAAGTCACTGGGGATTGTGATCACCGGGAGGCCGGTGGGGGAGTTGCGCAAGGCCTATTCGGCATTGCGCCAGGCCCACGACGACCTCAAGCGGACCCAGCAGCAGCTGCTGCATTCGGAAAAGATGGCGTCCCTCGGTCGCCTGGTGGCGGGCGTCGCCCATGAACTCAACAATCCGATCAGCTTCATTCTCGGCAACACCCATGCGCTCAAGCGCTATGCGGGACGGCTGGAGGAATACCTGGCAGCGGTGCATGCCTGCGAGCAGCCGGAGGTCTTGAGTGCGCTGCGCCAGCGTCTGCGCATCGACCGGATCCTTGGAGATCTGGATCCGTTGATCGAAGGCACCATCGAAGGGGCCGAACGTACCCGCGACATCGTCGATGGCCTGAAGCGCTTCTCGGCGCTGGACCGGGAGGAGAGCAGCCGCTACGACCTGGTGGCGGTGATCGGCCGCTCGGTGACCTGGGTGTGCAAGGCGGCGCCGGAGCGTTTTGCGGTGGATGTCCGCCTGCCGGCCGAATTGCCGGTGATCGGCTCGTCGGGGCAGATGCAGCAGGTGGTGATGAACCTGGTGCAGAACGCCAGCGATGCTACCGCCGGCCAGGATGCGGCGTGTTTGCAGATCGATGGAGTGATCGAGGAGGGCACGGTGGTGGTGCGCTTCCACGACAACGGGCCGGGTATCGATGCCCGCCATCTGCCACATATCTTCGACCCCTTCTTCACCACCAAGCCGGTGGGCAGTGGCACCGGCCTGGGCCTGTCGATCAGCTACGGCATCGTCGAGCGCCATGGGGGGATGCTGAGCGCCGGCAATCATCCCGATGGCGGCGCGGAGTTCGTGTTGCGCTTGCCATGGGCGGCCGATGCACGGAGGGAGTGAGCGGAGTGGAAGGCAGCTTTCCCCTCTGACGCGGGAGACGGCAACAGGCTTGTCGTCATGTGACGTGGTGTGCCAGACGACGCGCGGCCTGGTGCTATGGCACGGATGTTGTATGAACTAAGATAGTTTCTTCATACGGATCGTCCGGAATCGCGCCATGCCTGCCTTGCCTTCCGATCATCTCGCCCTTGTGCTGCTGGTTTTCGTCCTTGGTCTCAAGCACGGTTTCGATGCCGATCATCTCGCCACCATCGACGGCCTGACCCGTTTCAACGCCCGCGCCAACCCCGGCTGGGCGCGCTATTGCGGGACCTTGTTTTCCCTCGGCCACGGCGCCGTGGTCGTGGCTATTGCGCTGGCGGTGAGCTTGCTGTCCGGGGCGTGGTCGGCGCCAGAGTGGCTGGAGCTTTCGGGGGCCTGGATCTCGATCGCCTTCCTGATCCTGCTCGGTGTGCTCAATTTGCGTGCGGTCTTCGCCGCCGAAGCGCACGAATTGGTGCATCCGGTTGGGCTGAAAGGACGCTGGCTGGGCAGACTCGGGCAGGCTGCCCACCCGGGCGGAGTGGCGGTGGTGGGAGCCCTGTTTGCACTGTCCTTCGATACGGTGAGCCAGGCCGCCTTGTTCGCGATGGCCGGCGTGCAGGCCGGCGGCTGGCTGCCGGCTGTTGGGCTGGGTCTGGTCTTCATGCTCGGCATGCTGCTTGCCGACGGTGCCAACGGCTGGTGGATTGCCCGCCTGATCGCCCGCGCCGACGGCACTGCGCGGGTCGCGTCACGGGTGATGGCGCTGGCGGTGGCCGGCATGAGCCTGCTGGTGGCGGCCTACGGACTGGCGCGGATGCTGTCGCCCGCGCTGCAAGCCTGGGGTGAAGGCAGGGAGCTGGCGCTCGGCGCCGCGGTCGTCGGAGTGATCTTCGCCAGTTTCCTGGCGGGGTTGAGGCTGGCCCGCGGGCGCGACGTGGTATCCGAATCAGTGGCCTGAGGGGGCGCCTGGTGGCAGGTCAGGTCCACGGACAGGGAACAATTCGGTAGCATCCAGCCCCTCGGCCTTGATCGATCTTAAGGTCGGCCAGCGGCCGGGCCGGCAGATTACGCACTCTGCCGGGGCGCTTAAACTGACGGCACACAGCGCCGGCATCACCGATTCACTACGACGAGCAGCACTTGAAGACCGATACATCTTCTTTGGACCCCATCCCTGTCCGGGTGTCCGAAACCCTTGCCTGGCGCACCTTTGTGCGTATTGCCCCGTGATGACGGACCGCGGCGTGCTGCTTGCGCTGGCCGCGTCGCTCGCGCTGCATGGCGCAGCGCTGGGGCTGGGCGGCCTTGCGCCGGCGACGGTCACGACACCGCCACGCCTGCTCGAGGCGCGCCTGGTGCAGGAGGAGGTGCAGCCTCCAAAGCCCAGGGTTCCGTCGCGCCAGGAGATGCCGGCGCGGCCAGTGAAGCCGGAAGTGAGCAGGCCGGAGCCCCGTCATGTTCCGTTGGCGGCACCTGGCGCGCCAGCGCCGGCACGGCTGGTCAGCGAGCTTCCGGCCGAGCGCCCCGTGGCAACGGTGGCGAGCGGGGCGTCTCCGGCAGTCGCTGCGCAGGGGAGCGGGGCTCCGGTCAGCGCACCCGTGACCGCGCCTGCGCCGACAGGGGCGGGGGGCGCGGCTTCAGCTTACTCGCCGGCCAGTTTCAACGCCGGCTATCTGCACAATCCGAAGCCCGCCTACCCGATGATGGCCCGCCGCCGTGGTCTGGAAGGCATTGTGCGTCTCGACGTGCGGGTCTCGGTCGAAGGCATTCCGACGGCGGTCAAGGTACGCGAGAGTTCCGGGCATGACAGTCTCGACGAGGCTGCGACGACGGCGGTGTGGCACTGGAAGTTCGTGCCGGCCAAGCGTGGCGGGGAGCCGATTGAGGACACCGTCGTGGTGCCGGTGCGCTTCCGTCTCGGCGATGACGCGGGTTGATTGGAGAGTGGTATGGCATTGCATTTGTGGCTGGGGTTCTTCCTGACGACGTTGGTGGTGGCCCTGTCCCCTGGACCGGGGGCTGTGCTGAGCATGAGCGTAGGGATACGTCATGGTTATCGCCACGCGCTGAAGGCCATCCTTGGCCTGCAGACGGCGCTGCTGCTGCAGTTGGGATTGGTCGGGCTTGGCCTGGGTGCCTTGCTGGCGGCTTCAGAGCTGGCCTTTCTGGTCGTCAAGCTGGCCGGCGCGGCTTACCTGGTGTGGCTGGGCATCCAGCGCTGGCGGGAGCCACTGGCGCTCGCAGAGCCGGGCGCCGAAGTGAATCGGGCGTTCTACCGCCAGGGCATTCTGGTCAATCTGGGTAATCCCAAGGCGATCGTCTTCATCGCGGCCCTCGTGCCCCAGTTCATCGATCCTGCCGCGCCCCAGTGGCCGCAGTTCGCGGTGATTGCGCTGACCATGTGCAGTCTCGACTCCGCAGTGATGTCGTGTTACGCGCTGCTGGCAAGCCGCTTTCGCGGAGTGTTGGACAGCCCCCGGCGAGGGCTTCTGGCCAACCGGGTCTTCGGCGGCATCTTCGTCGCGGCTGGCGCCTTGCTGGCGGGAACGGCCCGCCAGTGAGCGGAGGATCAGTCGTGCATGGCGAACTCGGTGAACAGGCGGTCGAGTTCGACCTCATCCGTACCGAACTCATCCAGGGCCAGCTCCGCCCAGTCCGTCCAGTCGGGTGAGGGGCCGTCGCGCAGGCGGCGCCCCACTGCCAGCATGAGGGTGATCCGCCGAGGGGCGTCGGCCAGCCGGGTGGCTTGCAGAGGATCGTGGTGACAGCGGATCGTCTCGCAGACGACTTCAGGTAGCTTCCAGTTGCGGGCCACCAGAAAGCCGGCCGCCGCATGGTCGCATCCGGTCAGGGCGCTGACCGCACGCGTGGCGACCTCCAAGGCCGGCCCGCTATGCCGCAGCAGATGGGCGTGTTCGGGGGCCCGGCGCAACAGCACCGCGACGCCGGCATCCTGCATCAACCCCGCCAGATACGTCGTGTCGGCCCAGGCTCGGTGCTCCGTCTCGCGGCAGAACAGATAGCTGAGATCCGCGGCACGGGCGCTCGCCTGCCACAAGGCTTCGATTGCGGCCCGGTCGAGGTCTGCGCAGTGGCCGCGCATCGCAGTGCTGGCCGCCGTGGCAAGGGTGCGCACCCGACCCAGCATGGTGATGGCCTCCTGGGCCGTGCGGGGCGCGCTACGCGGGCGGAACACCGGCGAATTGGCAACCCTGAGCAGCGCCCCGGTCAGGGCCGGGTCGTGGGCGACGGCTGCGGCAAGTTCCCGTGGCCCCGCGTCCTCACTGGCCGCGGCCGCTTGCAGGCGCAGGAAGCCGGTGCCAGGGCTGGGTAGCACCACCCCGCTGGAAAGCACCGCTTCGACGAGTAGATCCTGATCATTCATGGTGCGACGCGCCTTTCATTCGAGGCTTCATTTCACTACACCAGCGACAGTTTCACAAAAAACACAAATAGTGTTTGACAGCCATTTTATGTCTGCCTATAATGCGCGTCTCGTTTGGAGGGGTTCCCGAGCGGTCAAAGGGATCAGACTGTAAATCTGACGGCACTGCCTTCGAAGGTTCGAATCCTTCCCCCTCCACCACGGTTTTGTTTTTGCTGTTTGCTCCGCCCGCGGTTGCGGTGTTGTGAGTGGTGAATGTGAGTCGTACGTTGTAAAGCGGGTGTAGCTCAATGGTAGAGCAGAAGCCTTCCAAGCTTATGACGAGGGTTCGATTCCCTTCACCCGCTCCAGGTTGAGTGTGTGAGGCCCATGTAGCTCAGTGGCAGAGCACTCCCTTGGTAAGGGAGAGGTCGGCAGTTCAATCCTGCCCATGGGCACCACGGTTTGGTGCGGCAGCTCAGGGTAAGTACCCGGTTTTCTGATTTTTTTGCGGAGTTGATGACATGGCAAAGGAAAAGTTCGAGCGGAAAAAGCCGCACGTGAACGTTGGTACGATTGGTCACGTTGACCATGGCAAGACCACGCTGACGGCTGCAATCACGACCGTTCTGTCGCGCAAGTTCGGCGGCGAGGCGAAGGCCTACGACCAGATCGATGCGGCGCCGGAAGAAAAGGCTCGTGGTATCACCATCAACACCGCGCACGTCGAATACGAAACCGAGACTCGTCACTACGCTCACGTTGACTGTCCGGGCCACGCTGACTACGTGAAGAACATGATTACCGGCGCTGCCCAGATGGACGGCGCGATTCTGGTGTGTTCCGCCGCTGACGGCCCGATGCCGCAGACCCGTGAGCACATCCTGCTGGCCCGTCAGGTTGGTGTGCCGTTCATCATTGTCTATCTGAACAAGTGCGACATGGTTGACGACGAAGAGCTGCTCGAGCTGGTCGAAATGGAAGTGCGTGAGCTGCTGTCCAAGTACGACTTCCCGGGTGACGACGTGCCCATCGTCAAGGGTTCCGCCCTGAAGGCGCTGGAAGGCGATCAGTCCGACATCGGCGAGCCCTCCATCTTCCGCCTGGCTGATGCGCTGGATTCCTACATTCCGACCCCGGAGCGCGCCATCGATCTGCCCTTCCTGCTGCCGATCGAAGACGTGTTCTCCATCTCTGGTCGTGGTACCGTGGTGACCGGCCGTGTTGAGCGTGGCATCGTCAAGGTTGGTGAAGAAATCGAGATCGTTGGTATCAAGCCGACCGTCAAGACCACCTGCACCGGCGTGGAAATGTTCCGCAAGCTGCTGGATCAAGGTCAGGCTGGTGATAACGTCGGCGTGCTGCTGCGTGGCACCAAGCGTGAAGACGTCGAGCGTGGCCAAGTGCTGTGCAAGCCGGGTTCCATCAAGCCGCACACCCACTTCACGGGTGAAGTGTATGTGCTGTCGAAGGAAGAAGGCGGCCGTCACACCCCGTTCTTCAACAACTACCGTCCGCAGTTCTACTTCCGTACCACGGACGTGACCGGTTCGATCTCCCTGCCGGAAGGCACCGAGATGGTTATGCCGGGCGACAACATCTCCATGACCGTCAAGCTGATTGCTCCGATCGCCATGGAAGAAGGTCTGCGTTTCGCCATCCGTGAAGGCGGTCGTACCGTCGGCGCTGGTGTGGTTGCCAAGGTTATCGAGTAATAGTCGATAGTCGTACTCGAAGGGCCTCGCTCCCCGCGGGGTTCTTCGTAGTCTCTGCTGCAGGGGTATAGCTCAACTGGCAGAGCGTCGGTCTCCAAAACCGAAGGTTGGGGGTTCGATTCCCTCTGCCCCTGCCAAAGTTAATTCGGGCGCAAGTCTCAATGGCCGACAAAATCAAGTTTGCGCTGGCACTGGTTCTACTGGTGGCCGGCGTTGTGGGCTTCTATCTGCTCTCCGAGCAGGCAATGGTTCTGCGCGTCCTTTCGGTGCTCGCGGGTGTCGCGCTTTGCGCTGCTGTGGCTTGGAAAACCGAGCCGGGGCAGCGTTTTGCCGTTTTCGCCAATGAGACGGTAGCGGAAACCAAGAAAGTTGCCTGGCCTTCCCGCAAGGAAACGTTCCAGACCACCGGGATCGTCTTTGCTTTCGTGGTGATCATGGCGGTCTTCCTCTGGGTGACCGACAAGACCCTCGAGTGGACCCTTTATGACCTGATCCTGGGTTGGAAAAAATCATGAGCAAGCGTTGGTACGTGGTACACGCCTATTCCGGCTTTGAAAAGTCGGTGCAGCGGGCGCTCGTCGAGCGTATTGCTCGCGCAGGCATGCAGGATTTCTTTGGTCAGATTCTCGTTCCCGTCGAAGAAGTCGTGGAAATGCGGAATGGCCAGAAGAGCATCTCCGAGCGCAAGTTCTTCCCCGGCTATGTGCTGGTGGAAATGGAGATGAACGACGACAGCTGGCATTTGATCAAGTCGACGCCGAAGGTTACTGGTTTTGTTGGCGGTACGGCCAACAAGCCGACCCCGATTTCCGAAAAGGAAGTCGACAAGATCATGCAGCAGATGCGGGATGGCGTGGACAAGCCGCGTCCCAAGGTGCTGTTCGAAGTGGGTGAAATGGTCCGTGTGAAGGAAGGTCCGTTCACCGATTTCAATGGCTCCGTCGAAGAAGTCAATTACGAAAAGAGCAAGATCCGTGTCTCGGTGACCATCTTTGGTCGTGCGACGCCGGTCGAACTGGATTTCAGTCAGGTCGAAAAGACCTGACTCCGCTAGGGCGCTACGGCGCCCTGTTTTGAGCCCGCAAGGGCAGAGGAGCGCGGAATCCTCCGCGCGCTAGTACTCAATAAGGAGTTGCCGCATGGCAAAGAAGATTATTGGCTACATCAAGCTGCAGGTTCCTGCAGGCAAGGCCAACCCCAGCCCCCCGATCGGTCCCGCTCTCGGTCAGCGCGGCCTCAACATCATGGAGTTCTGCAAGGCCTTCAACGCCCAGACCCAGGGTATTGAGCCCGGCCTGCCGATCCCCGTCGTGATCACCGCCTTCGCGGACAAGAGCTTCACCTTCGTGATGAAGTCTCCCCCGGCCACGATCCTGATCAAGAAGGCCGCCGGTATCCAGAAGGGCTCTCCGAAGCCCCATACCGACAAGGTCGGCACGATCACCAAGGCCCAGTGTGAAGAAATCGCCAAGGTCAAGGTCAAGGATCTCACCGCCGCTGACGTCGAAGCCGCTATTCGTACCATCGCTGGTTCCGCCCGTAGCATGGGCATCACCGTGGAGGGCCTGTAATCATGGCGAAGCTTTCCAAGCGCGTTCTGGCCCTGCGTGCCAAGGTTGATCGTAACAAGACCTACCCGCTGACCGAAGCCCTGAGCCTGGTCAAGGAAAACGCAACCGCCAAGTTCGACGAATCCGTCGATATCGCGGTGAACCTCGGCGTCGACGCCAAGAAGTCCGACCAACTGGTTCGTGGCTCCGTCGTGCTGCCCGCCGGTACGGGCAAGACCGTCCGTGTCGCCGTGTTTGCCCAGGGCGACAAGGCTGAAGCCGCCCGTGCGGCCGGCGCCGATGTGGTTGGTTTCGACGACCTCGCCGAACAGGTGAAGGGCGGCACCATCGACTTCGATCTGTGCATCGCCACGCCGGACGCCATGCGCGTCGTCGGCGCCCTCGGTCAGATCCTCGGCCCCCGTGGCCTGATGCCGAACCCGAAGGTTGGCACCGTGACCATGGACGTGACCACTGCGGTCAAGAATGCCAAGGCCGGTCAGGTGCAATACCGTACCGACAAGGCTGGTCTGATCCACGCCACCGTTGGCCGCGCTTCCTTCTCCGTGGAAGCCCTGCAGCAGAACGTGAATGCCCTGATCGACGCGCTGGTCAAGGCCAAGCCCGCCGCATCCAAGGGTGTGTACCTCCGCAAGGTTGCCGTGTCGTCCACCATGGGCGCTGGTGTCCGCGTGGAGCCCGCTACTGCCGCCGCGCAGCAGCAATAAGAACTTTGGGACGGTCGGTCGCCGCAAGGTGGTCGGCCGGATCGTCAAAGACCGCAGGCGCAGTCCGGCTCCGGCTAGATTGCTTAATCACTGAAAGCCTGCGTAGACGGTGCCCCAGACAGGATTTTCCGCTTTTCGTGCCAACGAAAGGTAAAGCTCCTGATCCAGGTCGCCGTAGGTGCGATGAAGTTTTCATCGCGTGTTGACTTGATAGGAGGAAAGACCTTGAGTCTGAATCTCGACGACAAGAAGGCCGTAGTGGCCGAGGTGTCGGCACAAGTAGCGAACGCCCAGACCATCGTCGTGGCTGAGTACGCAGGTATCGAGGTGGGCAATCTCACCGTCCTGCGCGCCAAGGCCCGTGATGCCGGCGTTTACCTGCGCGTGCTGAAGAACACCCTGGCCCGTCGTGCCGTGGCTGATACGTCCTTCGCAGCGCTGGCCGATCAAATGACCGGCCCGCTGATCTACAGCATCTCCGCTGACCCCGTGGCTGCCGCCAAGGTTCTCGCCGATTTTGCGAAGACCAACGACAAGCTGGTGCTGAAGGCTGGCTCCTACGCCGGCAACGTGCTCGACAAGGCCGGCGTGCAAGCCCTGGCTGCGATCCCGAGCCGCGAAGAACTGCTCGCCAAGCTGCTGGGCGTCATGCAGGCCCCGGTGTCCGGCTTTGCCGGTCTGCTGGCCGCGCTCGCCAAGAAGCGTGAAGAAGAAGCCGCGGCCTGATCGATTGATCCCCGGCAAAACGTACGAAATTAGATCTGGAGTATTTTGAGATGGCAATCACCAAAGAAGACATCCTCGAAGCCGTTGGCGCGCTGACCGTTATGGAACTGAACGACCTGGTCAAGGCGTTCGAAGAGAAGTTCGGCGTGTCCGCCGCTTCCATGGCCGTCGCCGCTCCTGGCGCTGCCGGTGCTGCTGCCGCTGTTGAAGAGCAGACCGAGTTCACCGTCGTGCTGCAAGCCGCCGGCGACAAGAAGGTTGAAGTGATTAAGGTTGTCCGTGCCGTTACCGGCCTGGGCCTGAAGGAAGCCAAGGACCTCGTCGATGGCGCTCCGAAGCCCGTGAAGGAAGGCATCGCCAAGGCCGACGCCGAAGCTCTGAAGAAGCAGCTGGAAGACGCTGGCGCGAAGGTCGAAATCAAGTAATTTTGATTTCCCGCGAGGGGCTGATGCCATTTTGGCATCGGCCCTTTTGCGCTTTCTATTTTCTGTTTTACCCGTCCAAGCCAGACGACAAAAAAGAGCGTTCGATGCAGATTAAAGCGCGACATGCGTTGAATCAAGTGTCCGAAATGCTGTCTTTTGTCTTCTGACGTCCGACTTCTCAGA
This sequence comes from Pseudomonadota bacterium, assembly GCA_018241665.1. Lineage (GTDB taxonomy): Bacteria > Pseudomonadota > Gammaproteobacteria > Burkholderiales > Rhodocyclaceae > Zoogloea. Next base: position 41,892 of record JAFEDK010000015.1, on the reverse strand, counting down.
CCCGGAGCATCTATGGCGTACTCCTACACCGAGAAAAAGCGTATTCGTAAAAGCTTCGCCAAGCGCGCAGCTGTAAAGAATGTGCCTTATCTGCTGGCCACTCAGCTTGAATCCTACGCGTCCTTCCTGCAAGCAGAAACCCTGCCGGCAGCTCGGGCAAACCAGGGTCTTCAAGCTGCCTTCAACTCCATTTTTCCGATTACCAGCCACAGCGGCAACGCTAGGCTGGAATTCGTGCAATTCAATCTCGGTGAGCCTGCCTTCGATGTGAAGGAATGTCAGCAACGCGGCCTTACGTATGCATCGCCGCTGCGGGCACGGGTCCGTCTGGTCATTCTGGACAAGGAAGCGGCCAAGGAGACCATCAAGGAAGTCAAGGAGCAGGAAGTGTACATGGGCGAGATTCCGCTCATGACCAACAACGGCTCCTTCGTCGTGAACGGTACCGAGCGGGTCATCGTGTCCCAGCTGCACCGTTCGCCGGGCGTCTTCTTTGAGCATGACCGTGGCAAGACCCACTCCTCGGGCAAGCTGCTGTTCTCCGCTCGTATCATCCCCTACCGTGGCTCTTGGCTCGACTTCGAGTTCGATCCGAAGGACTACCTGTACTTCCGCGTGGACCGTCGCCGCAAGATGCCGGTGACCATCCTGCTGAAGGCGATCGGCATGACGCCGGAAGAGATTCTGGCCACCTTCCACGACTTCGAGAAGTTCTCGCTGTTGGACGATGGCGCCCAGTTCGGTCTGGTTCCGGATCGCCTGCGTGGCGAAATGGCCAAGTTCGACGTCGTGGACGCGTCCGGCAAGGTCATCGTGACCAAGGACAAGCGGATCACGGCCAAGCACATCCGTGAGCTGGCCAATGCCGGCATCGACATGGTGACGGTGCAGGACGACTTCCTGCTCGGCCGCGTGCTGGCGACCAATATCGTCAGCCCGGATGGCGAACTCGTCGCGCGTGCCAACGAAGAGATCACCGAAGACGTCCTCGACAAGCTGCGGGACGCCGGTGTCACCGACTTCAACACGCTGTACCTGAACGACCTGGATCGCGGTTCGCACATTTCCCAGACCCTGCGGACGGACGAAACCGCCGACCAGTGGGCTGCCCGTGTGGCGATCTACCGCATGATGCGTCCGGGCGAGCCGCCCACGGAAGATGCCGTCGAGGCGTTGTTCCAGGGCCTGTTCTACCTGCCCGAGCGCTACGACCTGTCGGTCGTCGGCCGCATGAAGTTCAACCGCCGCGCCTATCCGGAAAAGCTGGACGACAAGGCGCCGGAATGGCAGAAGCGCCTCTACGAAACCGTCGGTCCGAAGGACGGCGAAGGTCCGGGCACCCTGTCCAATGAGGACATTCTGGCGGTCGTCGGCGTGCTGGTCGAACTGCGTAACGGCCGTGGCGAGATCGACGATATCGATCACCTCGGCAACCGTCGCGTGCGTTCCGTCGGCGAACTGGCCGAGAACCAGTTCCGCGCCGGTCTGGTGCGCGTCGAGCGTGCGGTGAAGGAGCGTCTGGGCCAGGCCGAAAGCGACAACCTGATGCCCCACGACCTGATCAACGCCAAGCCGATCAGCGCCGCCATCAAGGAGTTCTTCGGCTCCAGCCAGTTGTCCCAGTTCATGGACCAGACCAACCCGCTGGCCGAGATCACCCACAAGCGCCGCGTGTCGGCCCTTGGCCCGGGTGGTCTGACCCGCGAGCGTGCCGGCTTCGAAGTGCGAGATGTGCACCCGACCCACTACGGTCGGGTGTGTCCTATCGAAACGCCGGAAGGTCCGAACATCGGTCTGATCAACTCGCTGGCACTGTTCGCCCGCACCAACCAGTACGGGTTCCTCGAGACCCCGTACCGCAAGGTGGTGGACAGCAAGATCACCGACCAGATCGACTACCTGTCGGCGATCGAGGAAGGCCAGTACGTCATCGCTCAGGCCAACGCGGAAATCGATGCTGAAGGCAAGCTGATCGACGAACTGGTGTCCTGCCGTATCCGCGGCGAATCGATGCTGGTGACCGCCGACCAGATCCAGTACATGGACGTGGCGCCGGGTCAGATCGTGTCCGTGGCGGCCTCGCTGATTCCGTTCCTGGAACACGACGATGCGAACCGTGCGCTGATGGGCGCCAACATGCAGCGTCAGGCCGTGCCCTGCCTGCGTCCGGAGAAGCCCTTCGTCGGTACCGGTATCGAGCGCACCGTGGCGGTGGACTCGGGTACTGCCGAACAGGCTCTTCGCGGCGGTGTTGTCGACTACGTGGACGCAAACCGCGTCGTGATCCGTGTGAACGACGATGAAACCGTTGCCGGTGAAGTTGGCGTCGACATCTACAACCTGATCAAGTACACCCGTTCCAACCAGAACACCAACATCAACCAGCGTCCGGTGGTGAAGGTTGGCGACAAGGTTGCGCGCGGTGACGTGATCGCTGACGGTGCTTCCACCGACATGGGCGAACTGGCTCTCGGCCAGAACATGTTGATCGCCTACATGACCTGGAACGGCTACAACTTCGAAGATTCGATCCTGATCTCCGAACGCGTGGTTGCCGACGACCGCTTCACCTCGATCCACATCGAGGAACTGACCGTCGTTGCCCGTGACACCAAGCTGGGTCCTGAGGAAATCACCCGCGACATCGCGTCCCTCGGCGAAGCCCAACTGTCCCGTCTGGACGAGTCCGGCATCGTTTATATCGGCGCTGAGGTCGAAGCCGGTGACGTACTGGTTGGCAAGGTCACGCCGAAGGGCGAAACCCAGCTGACGCCGGAAGAGAAGCTGCTGCGCGCGATCTTCGGCGAGAAGGCTTCCGACGTGAAGGACACCTCGCTGCGCGTGCCGTCCGGCATGAACGGCGTGGTCATCGACGTGCAGGTGTTCACCCGTGAAGGCATCGAGCGCGACAAGCGTGCCCAGTCGATCATCGACGACATGCTGCGTGGCTTCAAGACCGATCTCGCCGACCAGATGCGTATCGTGGAGCGCGATGCTTTCGAACGTATCGAGCGGATGATCATCGGCCAGCCCGCCAACGGCGGTCCGAAGCGTCTCGCCAAGGGCGCCGTGATCAGCAAGGAATACCTGGACGGCGTCGAGCATTACACCTGGTTCGACATCCGCATGGCCGACGAGGCCATCGCGGCCCAGATGGAAGCCGTGCGCGAGGCCCTCGAGAAGACCCGCAAGGACTTCGACCTGGCCTTCGAAGCCAAGAAGAAGAAGCTCACCCAGGGCGACGAGCTGCCGCCGGGCGTGCAGAAGATGGTCAAGGTCTACCTCGCCGTGAAGCGCCGTCTGCAGCCTGGCGACAAGATGGCCGGCCGTCACGGTAACAAGGGTGTGGTCTCCAAGATCGTCCCGGTCGAAGACATGCCGTACATGGAAGACGGCACGCCGATGGATATCGTGCTGAACCCCCTGGGCGTTCCGTCGCGGATGAACATCGGTCAGGTGCTGGAAACCCATCTGGGCTGGGCTGCCAAGGGTCTCGGCAACAAGATCGACAGCATGCTGCGCGCCAAGGCCAGTGCCGCCGAAGTTCGCGGTTTCCTGGAAGAGATCTATAACGATAGTGGCAAGCCGGAAGAGATCAGCGACTTCACCGAAGTCGAAGTGTTCGAACTGGCCCACAACCTGCGCAAGGGCGTGCCGTTCGCGACGCCGGTCTTCGACGGTGCTGAAGAGGAAGAGATCCAGGGCATGCTCGAGCTGGCAGGCCTGCCGTCCAGCGGTCAAGTGAACCTGTTCGACGGTCGCACCGGCGAGCCCTTCGAGCGTCAGGTGACCGTCGGCTACAAGCACATGCTGAAGCTGCACCACTTGGTCGATGACAAGATGCACGCCCGTTCCACCGGCCCGTACTCCCTGGTTACCCAGCAGCCGCTGGGCGGTAAGGCGCAGTTCGGCGGCCAGCGTTTCGGTGAAATGGAAGTGTGGGCACTTGAAGCCTACGGTGCTGCCTACACGCTGCAGGAAATGCTGACCGTCAAGTCGGATGACGTGACCGGCCGGACCAAGGTGTACGAAAACATCGTCAAGGGCGAGCACAAGATCGATGCCGGCATGCCGGAATCCTTCAATGTGCTGGTCAAGGAAATTCGCTCTCTGGCCATCGATATCGATCTGGACCGCTACTAAGCGGCCCGTGTCGACGATGCGTGCTCACCCTGGATGGAGTGATTGATGAAAAGTTTGCTCGCTGATCTGTTCAAGCAAAGCCTGCCGAACGAGGAAGAGTTCGATGCCATTACCATCAGCTTGGCGTCTCCCGAGACGATCCGGTCCTGGTCGTATGGCGAAGTGAAGAAGCCCGAGACCATCAACTACCGGACTTTCAAGCCGGAACGTGATGGCCTCTTCTGTGCCAAGATCTTTGGCCCGGTCAAGGACTACGAGTGCCTGTGCGGCAAGTACAAGCGCCTCAAGCATCGCGGCGTGATTTGCGAAAAATGCGGCGTCGAAGTGACCCTGTCGAAGGTTCGCCGCGAGCGCATGGCGCACATCGAGCTGGCCTCGGTGGTCGCGCACATCTGGTTCCTGAAGAGTCTGCCGAGCCGTCTTGGCATGGTGCTCGACATGACCCTGCGCGACATCGAGCGCGTGCTGTACTTCGAAGCCTATGTGGTCACCGATCCCGGCATGACCCCGCTGAACCGCGCCCAGATCCTGTCGGAAGACGACTATCTGGCCAAGGTCGAAGAATACGGTGACGACTTCATTGCGCTGATGGGCGCTGAGGGCATCCGCGAGATGCTGCGCAGCCTCGATCTGCCGCACGAGGTCGAGAAGCTCCGCTCCGAGCTGGAAACCACCGGTTCTGAAGCCAAGATCAAGAAGATTTCCAAGCGCTTGAAGGTGCTGGAAGCCTTCCAGCAGTCCGGCATCAAGCCGGACTGGATGATCCTCGAAGTGCTGCCGGTGCTGCCGCCGGACCTGCGTCCGCTGGTGCCCCTGGACGGTGGCCGCTTCGCGACCTCCGACCTGAACGACCTTTACCGTCGCGTCATCAACCGGAACAACCGTCTGAAGCGTCTGCTCGAGCTGAAGGCGCCGGAAATCATCGTCCGCAACGAAAAGCGGATGCTGCAGGAGTCCGTGGACTCCCTGCTCGACAACGGTCGTCGCGGCAAGGCCATGACCGGCGCCAACAAGCGTCCGCTCAAGTCCCTCGCCGACATGATCAAGGGTAAGGGCGGTCGCTTCCGTCAGAACCTGCTGGGTAAGCGGGTCGACTACTCCGGCCGTTCGGTTATTACCGTGGGTCCGCAGCTCAAGCTGCACCAGTGCGGCCTGCCCAAGCTGATGGCCCTCGAGCTGTTCAAGCCCTTCATCTTCAACAAGCTGGAGCTGATGGGTCTCGCGACCACCATCAAGCAGGCCAAGAAGATGGTGGAAGGGCAGGAGCCGGTGGTGTGGGACATCCTCGAAGAGGTGATCCGCGAACATCCGGTCATGCTGAACCGTGCGCCGACGCTGCACCGTCTGGGTATCCAGGCTTTTGAGCCGACCCTGATCGAAGGCAAGGCGCTGCAACTGCACCCGCTGGTTTGCGTGGCCTTCAACGCCGACTTCGACGGTGACCAGATGGCCGTTCACGTGCCGCTGTCGCTGGAGGCGCAGATGGAAGCCCGCACCCTGATGCTGGCCTCCAACAACGTGCTGTCCCCCGCCAACGGCGAGCCGATCATCGTGCCGTCCCAGGATATCGTGCTGGGCCTGTACTACGCGACGCGTGTCGGCGTGAATGCCAAGGGCGAAGGCCTGGCCTTCGCCGACGTGGGCGAAGTCAAGCGCGCCTACGAGTCGGGCCAGGTGTCCCTGCACGCCAAGGTCATAGTCCGTCTGAAGGAATGGGACCTCGGCCCCGAAGGCGAGACGATCGAGAAGATTACCCGCCACGAGACCACCGTCGGTCGCGCCATCCTGTCGGAAATCCTGCCGGCCGGCCTTCCCTTCAGCGTGCTGCAGAAGCCGATGAAGAAGAAGGAGATCTCCAAGCTGATCAACGCTTCCTTCCGTCGCTGCGGCCTGAAGGCCACCGTGATCTTTGCCGACAAGCTGATGCAGGCCGGTTTCGGCCTGGCCACGCGCGCCGGTATCTCGATCGCGGTGAAGGACATGCTGGTGCCCGAACTGAAGCACCCGCTGATCCAGGCTGCCGAACAGGAAGTGAAGGAAATCGCGCAGCAGTACACCTCAGGTCTGGTGACCGACGGTGAGCGCTATAACAAGGTGGTGGATATCTGGGGTCGTGCCGGTGACCAGGTCGCGAAGGCGATGATGGATCAGCTCGGCCAGGAAGATGTCGTCGATCGCCACGGCAATACCGTCAAGCAGGAGTCCTTCAACTCCATCTACATGATGGCCGACTCTGGTGCACGGGGTTCTGCGGCGCAGATCCGTCAGCTGGCCGGTATGCGGGGCCTGATGGCGAAGCCGGACGGCTCGATTATCGAAACGCCGATTACGACCAACTTCCGTGAAGGTCTGAACGTTCTGCAGTACTTCATCTCGACCCACGGTGCCCGTAAGGGTCTGGCGGATACGGCGTTGAAGACTGCGAACTCGGGTTACCTGACTCGTCGTCTGGTCGATGTGACGCAAGACTTGGTTGTCATCGAAGACGATTGCGGTACCAAGAACGGCTTCTTGATGAAGGCGCTGATCGAAGGCGGTGAGGTTGTGGAACCGCTGCGCGACCGTATCCTTGGCCGTGTCACGACCGACGATCTGGTCAACCCGGATAGCCAGGAAACCGTCATCGAAGCCGGTACCATGCTGGACGAAGATGCCGTCGAGCTCATCGAGAGCGTTGGTATCGATGAAGTCCGCGTGCGTACCCCGCTGTCTTGCGAGACCCGTTACGGCCTTTGCGCGAAGTGCTATGGCCGCGACCTGGGCCGCGGTTCCCTGGTGAATGCCGGTGAGGCTGTCGGTGTTATCGCCGCCCAGTCGATCGGTGAGCCGGGTACCCAGCTGACGATGCGTACCTTCCACGTGGGTGGTGCTGCATCCCGGGCTGCTGCGGCCAGCGCCGTCGAGGCCAAGTCGGCCGGTGTGATCCGCTTCACGCAGAACATGCGTTATGTGGCCAACGCCAAGGGCGAAAAGATCGTGATCTCCCGTTCCGCCGAAGTCGTCGTTACCGACGAAATGGGCCGTGAGCGTGAGCGCCACAAGATCCCGTACGGCGCGACCCTGTCCGTCGACGAAGGCATGGCGATCAAGGCTGGCACGCAGCTCGCCACCTGGGATCCGCACACTCGTCCGATCATCACCGAGTACGCCGGTTTTGTTAAGTTCGAGAACGTGGAAGAGGGCGTTACCGTCGCCAAGCAGATCGACGAAGTGACCGGTCTGTCCACTCTGGTGGTCATCGACGCCAAGCGTCGTGGCGCTAGCTCGGCGAAGGGCGTACGTCCGCAGGTGAAGCTGCTGACCGAAACCGGCGAGGAAGTGCGGATTGCCGGTACCGAGCATGCGGTGTCCATCACCTTCCAGGTCGGCTCGCTGATCACCGTGAAGGATGGACAGGAAGTCTCTGTGGGTGACGTGCTTGCACGTATCCCGCAGGAGTCCGCGAAGACCCGCGACATTACCGGCGGTCTGCCGCGGGTTGCAGAACTCTTCGAGGCTCGTGCCCCGAAGGATGCAGGCGTTCTCGCCGAAGTGACGGGTACCGTCTCGTTCGGCAAGGACACCAAGGGCAAGCAGCGTCTCGTGATCACCGAGCCGGACGGCACGGTCCACGAGTTCCTGATCCCGAAGGACAAGCACGTCATGGTTCACGACGGTCAGGTTGTGAACAAGGGCGAGCTTATCGTCGATGGTCCGGCGGATCCGCATGACATCCTGCGTTTGCAGGGGGTCGAGGCGCTGGCCCGCTACATCATCGACGAAGTGCAGGACGTGTATCGACTGCAAGGCGTGAAGATTAACGACAAGCACATCGAGGTGATCGTTCGCCAGATGCTGCGTCGTGTCGTCATCACCGATCCGGGCGACACCAGCTTCATCCGGGAAGAACAGGTCGAGCGCGCGGAAGTGCTGGATGAGAACGATCGGGTCACTGCCGACGGCAAGCTGCCGGCCAGCTACAGCTATCTGTTGCTGGGTATCACCAAGGCATCGCTGTCCACCGACTCCTTCATCTCGGCGGCGTCCTTCCAAGAAACGACCCGCGTCCTCACCGAGGCTGCCATTCTTGGCAAGCGCGATGAGCTGCGCGGTCTCAAGGAAAACGTCATTGTCGGCCGCCTCATCCCGGCGGGTACCGGCCTCGCCTACCACCGTAATCGCAAGGCCCAGAGCATGGGCGAGGATCTCGGTGAAGGGCATGCCTGGGAGCCGCAGGTCGAGGCATCCGAAACCGAAAATGCCCAGCACGCTGGTTGACGGAATCTTGACAAGGGCGATATACTCCGGCCTCTTTTTGCGGACTGGCCAATCGTAGTCAGTCGCAGCCGGAATAACCATCCGAGGCGGTCCCTGGCGGGCTGCCTCGGTGTTTTGGGAAATTCTTAGCTATGCCAACAATTAATCAACTCGTTCGTAAGGGCCGGCAGGCGCCCGTTTCCAAGAGCAAGGTTCCCGCGCTCGAGGCATGCCCGCAAAAGCGGGGCGTCTGCACCCGCGTTTACACCACTACTCCGAAGAAGCCGAACTCCGCGCTGCGTAAGGTTGCTAAGGTTCGTCTGACGAACGGCTTCGAAGTGATCTCCTATATCGGTGGTGAAGGTCACAACCTGCAGGAACACTCCGTTGTGCTGATCCGCGGCGGCCGGGTTAAGGATTTGCCTGGTGTGCGTTACCACATCGTTCGCGGCTCCCTTGATCTGCAAGGCGTCAAGGATCGTAAGCAGTCCCGTTCGAAGTACGGTGCCAAGCGCCCGAAAAAGTCTTAATTGTCGGCATTCAAAGAATAGCGAGAGTCAATCATGCCCCGTCGTCGTGACGTACCCAAGCGTGAAGTCCTGCCCGATCCCAAGTTCGGTAGCCAGGATGTTTCCAAGTTCATCAACGCCATCATGCAGAGCGGCAAGAAGTCCGTCGCCGAGCGAATCGTCTATGGCGCCTTTGATGCCATCGTTGCCAAGGCTGCAGGCAAGGATCCCCTTGAAGTCTTCTCCGCCGCACTGAGCAATGTTCGTCCGGTTGTGGAAGTGAAGAGCCGCCGTGTTGGTGGTGCTAACTACCAGGTGCCCGTCGAAGTGCGTCCGGCCCGTCGTATGGCTTTGTCCATGCGCTGGCTGCGTGAAGCTGCCCGCAAGCGTTCCGAAAAGTCCATGGCCCAGCGCCTGGCTGGCGAACTGCTCGAGGCGGCGGAAGGCCGTGGCGCGGCCATGAAGAAGCGTGAAGAAGTGCACCGTATGGCAGAAGCCAACAAGGCCTTCTCGCACTACCGCTTCTGATCTTCGACGAAGTCCAAGTCGGGCCCTGAAAGGGGCTCGACTTATTTGTAAGTATCTGTACGAACTCCGTTTTTCGGGGTTCGCAAATTCAGGAAGGCAAGGTTAGCACTGTGGCACGGAAGACCCCGATCGAGCGCTACCGTAATATCGGTATCTCGGCTCACATCGACGCCGGCAAGACGACCACGACGGAACGCATCCTTTACTACACGGGTGTGAACCACAAGATCGGTGAAGTTCACGATGGCGCCGCCACCATGGACTGGATGGAGCAAGAGCAGGAGCGGGGTATCACGATTACCTCCGCTGCGACTACTTGTTTCTGGAAGGGCATGGAAATGAACCTCCCAGAACATCGTTTCAATATCATCGACACCCCGGGGCACGTGGACTTCACTATCGAAGTTGAGCGTTCCATGCGTGTGCTTGATGGTGCATGCATGGTGTATTGCGCTGTGGGTGGCGTTCAGCCCCAGTCTGAAACGGTGTGGCGTCAGGCTACCAAGTACAAGGTGCCCCGCCTTGCCTTCGTGAACAAGATGGACCGTTCTGGCGCCAACTTCTTCAAGGTCGTCGACCAGATGAAGACCCGCCTTAAGGCCAATCCGGTTCCGGTGGTGATCCCCATCGGTGCTGAAGATACCTTTACCGGCGTGGTTGATCTGATCAAGATGAAGGCCATCCTGTGGGACGAAGCTTCCCAGGGTATGAAGTTTGATTACGTCGAGATTCCCGCTGACCTGCAGGACGAAGCTCAGTCCTGGCGTGAGCAGATGGTCGAGGCGGCAGCTGAAGCTTCCGAGGAACTCATGAACGAGTACCTCGAGAGCGGTGATCTGTCCGAAGATAAGATCAAGCTCGGTCTGCGTTCCCGTACCATCGCCTGTGAAATCCAGCCGATGCTGTGTGGCACCGCGTTCAAGAACAAGGGCGTGCAGCGCATGCTCGACGCCGTCATCGAATTCCTGCCGTCGCCGGTCGATATCCCGCCGGTTCAGGGTGAAGACGACGATGGCAATGCTGTTGAGCGCAAGGCGTCCGACAGCGAGAAGTTCGCTGCGCTGGCATTCAAGCTGATGACCGATCCGTTTGTTGGTCAGCTGACCTTCGTGCGAGTGTACTCCGGTGTGCTGAACTCCGGCGCTACCGTGATGAACTCCGTGAAGGGCAAGAAGGAGCGTATCGGCCGGATCCTGCAGATGCACGCCAATGAGCGTGAAGAAATCAAGGAAGTTCTGGCTGGCGACATCGCCGCTTGCGTGGGTCTGAAGGAAGTCACTACGGGTGAAACCCTGTGTGACCCGGATGCGCCGATCATTCTTGAGCGCATGGAATTCCCGGATCCGGTTATTCACGTCGCCGTCGAGCCGAAGACCAAGGGCGACCAGGAAAAGATGGGTATCGCTCTGGGCCGTCTGGCTGCCGAAGATCCGTCCTTCCGCGTGCGTACCGACGAAGAGTCCGGCCAGACCATCATCTCCGGCATGGGCGAGCTGCACCTCGAGATCATCGTTGACCGCATGAAGCGTGAATTCAACGTGGAAGCCAACGTCGGCGCTCCCCAGGTTGCTTACCGCGAAGCCATTCGCAAGGCGGTGGAGCAGGAGGGCAAGTTCGTCAAGCAGTCCGGTGGTCGCGGCCAGTTCGGTCACGTCTGGATCAAGCTCGAGCCGAACGAAACCGGCAAGGGCTACGAGTTCGTCGATGCGATCAAGGGTGGTGTGGTTCCTCGTGAATACATCCCTGCGGTGGATAAGGGGTTGCAGGAAACCCTGCCGAATGGCGTGCTGGCCGGCTTCCCGGTTGTTGATGTCAAGGTCACCCTGTTCGACGGCTCGTACCACGATGTGGACTCCAACGAAAACGCCTTCAAGATGGCTGCGTCCATGGCATTCAAGGATGCAATGCGCAAGGCCAATCCGGTTCTGCTCGAGCCGATGATGGCGGTCGTTGTTGAGACTCCGGAAGACTATATGGGTAACGTGATGGGCGATCTGTCCTCCCGTCGCGGCATCGTTCAGGGTATGGATGACATCCCTGGTGGCATGAAGGAAGTGAAGGCGGAAGTGCCGCTGGCCGAGATGTTCGGTTACGCTACCCAGCTCCGCTCCCTGACCCAGGGTCGTGCGACCTACTCCATGGAGTTCAAGCACTACTCTGAAGCGCCGAAGAGTGTCGCGGAAGCCGTTATCAGCAATCGCAAGTAATTAATCGAAACCAGACAAGGATTAAGCAATGGCAAAGGAAAAGTTCGAGCGGAAAAAGCCGCACGTGAACGTTGGCACGATTGGTCACGTTGACCATGGCAAGACCACGCTGACGGCTGCGATCACGACCGTTCTGTCGCGCAAGTTCGGCGGCGAGGCGAAGGCCTACGACCAGATCGATGCGGCGCCGGAAGAAAAGGCTCGTGGTATCACCATCAACACCGCGCACGTCGAATACGAAACCGAGACCCGTCACTACGCTCACGTTGACTGTCCGGGTCACGCTGACTACGTGAAGAACATGATCACCGG
>JAFEDK010000015.1:0-29939 GCA_018241665.1 Pseudomonadota bacterium | reverse complement strand
CTGACGGCCCGATGCCGCAGACCCGTGAGCACATCCTGCTGGCCCGTCAGGTTGGTGTGCCGTTCATCATCGTCTACCTGAACAAGTGCGACATGGTTGACGACGAAGAGCTGCTCGAGCTGGTCGAAATGGAGGTGCGCGAGCTCCTCTCCAAGTACGACTTCCCGGGTGATGACGTGCCCATCGTCAAGGGTTCCGCCCTGAAGGCGCTGGAAGGTGATCAGTCCGACATCGGCGAGCCCTCCATCTTCCGCCTGGCTGATGCTCTGGATTCCTACATCCCGACCCCGGAACGTGCCATCGATCTGCCCTTCCTGCTGCCGATCGAAGACGTGTTCTCCATCTCCGGTCGTGGTACCGTGGTGACCGGTCGTGTCGAGCGCGGCATCGTCAAGGTTGGTGAGGAAATCGAAATCGTCGGTATCGTGCCGACCGTCAAGACCACCTGCACCGGCGTGGAAATGTTCCGCAAGCTGCTGGATCAAGGTCAGGCTGGTGATAACGTCGGCGTGCTGCTGCGTGGCACCAAGCGTGAAGACGTCGAGCGTGGCCAAGTGCTGTGCAAGCCGGGTTCCATCAAGCCGCACACCCACTTCACGGGTGAAGTGTATGTGCTGTCGAAGGAAGAGGGCGGCCGTCACACCCCGTTCTTCAACAACTACCGTCCGCAGTTCTACTTCCGTACCACGGACGTGACCGGTTCCATCTCCCTGCCGGAAGGCACCGAGATGGTCATGCCGGGCGACAACATCTCCATGACCGTCAAGCTGATCGCTCCGATCGCCATGGAAGAAGGTCTGCGTTTCGCCATCCGTGAAGGCGGTCGTACCGTCGGCGCTGGTGTGGTTGCCAAGGTTATCGAGTAATACCTTTCCGGGTGCGGCGCATGGTGTGCCGCACCGTCTGCTCTTTGGGAAATAACATGCAAAATCAGAAGATCCGTATCCGCCTCAAGGCTTTCGATTACAAGCTGATCGACCAGTCCGCTCTCGAGATCGTGGATACCGCGAAGCGTACCGGTGCAGTTGTCCGTGGCCCCGTGCCCCTGCCGACCCGCATCGAGCGTTTCGACCTGCTGCGCTCCCCGCACGTCAACAAGACTTCCCGTGACCAGTTCGAGATTCGTACTCACCTGCGTCTGATGGATATCGTTGATCCCACCGACAAGACGGTCGACGCGCTGATGAAGCTCGATCTGCCGGCCGGTGTTGACGTCGAAATCAAGCTGCAGTAATCAAATCTATTGCGCTCTTGGCGCAAGGGCCGGTATAATCCGGCCCTTGCGCTTTTTGGCGCAGTTTGTGATGACAATCGGTCCTGGTCAATCGCAACCAGGGTAAGGAGAATAAAATGAGTCTAGGCCTTGTCGGGCGCAAGGTGGGCATGACTCGCATTTTTGCTGAGGATGGTCAGTCCATTCCGGTAACTGTGCTGGATGTGTCCAACAACCGTGTGACCCAGATCAAAACGGCTGAAACGGACGGCTATACGGCCGTTCAGGTGACGTTTGGCGTTCGGCGCGCTAGTCGCGTCAATAAGGCAGCTGCCGGGCATCTTGCCAAGGCGGGTGTTGAAGCTGGTCATGTCTTCAAAGAGTTCCGTGTTGACGCTGATCGCCTGGCTTCCCTGAAGGCAGGTGATGTTGTTGGTGTCGATATTTTTGCTGTCGGCCAGAAGGTTGATGTGAGCGGCGTTTCGATTGGTAAGGGCTATGCCGGCACCATCAAGCGTCACAACTTCGCTTCCGGTCGTGCGACCCACGGTAACTCCCGTAGCCACAATGTTCCGGGCTCCATCGGTATGGCGCAGGATCCGGGTCGTGTTTTCCCGGGTAAGCGCATGACCGGTCACCTCGGTGCGGCCAATACTACGGTGCAGAACCTTGAAGTGGTTCGCGTCGATGTCGAGCGCGGCCTGTTGCTGATCAAGGGTGGCGTGCCTGGTCATGATGGTGGCGACGTGGTTGTTCGTCCGGCTGTCAAGGCTGGCAACTGAGGGGAAGTACGATGGAACTGAAGCTGTTGAATGAACAGGGTCAGCCGTCTGCAACCCTGCAGGCGTCCGACGCACTGTTTGGCCGTGAGTACAACGAAGCCCTGATTCATCAGGTGGTCGTTGCCTATATGGCCAATGCCCGTTCTGGCAATCGTGCCCAGAAGGGTCGTGATGAAGTTGCTCATACCACCCACAAGCCGTGGCGTCAGAAGGGTACGGGTCGTGCTCGTTCCGGTATGGCTTCCAGCCCGATTTGGCGTGGGGGCGGTCGTGCCTTCCCGAACAAGCCGGATGAGAACTTCTCCCATAAGGTGAACCGCAAGATGTACCGCGCTGGTGTGGCTGCCATTCTGTCGCAGCTCGCTCGTGATGGTCGTCTGTCGGTTGTTGAAGGCTTTGCCGTCGAGGCTCCGAAAACCAAGCTTCTGGCTCAGAAGCTGAAGAATCTCGGGCTGGAGTCTGTGCTCGTGATCACGGATTCCTTTGACGAGAATCTTTACCTGTCGTCCCGGAATCTGCCGAACGTGCTCGTGCTGGAAGTCAGCGAGACCGATCCGGTGTCCCTGGTGCGCTTCCCGAACGTGCTGGTCACGAAGGGTGCCGTCGCCAAGATGGAGGAAATTTGGCAATGAGCGCATTCAAGGAAGAGCGTCTGCTGCAGGTGCTGCTCGCCCCGCAGATCTCTGAGAAGGCGACCCTGATCGCCGACAAGAACGAGCAGGTCGTTTTTCGCGTTGCCAGCGACGCCACCAAGCCTGAAGTCAAGGCTGCAGTCGAGCTTCTGTTTAAGGTGGAAGTGAAGGCTGTCCAGGTTGCGAACGTTAAAGGCAAGCAAAAGCGTTTCGGCAAGGTTTTCGGTCGTCGTAAAGACTGGAAGAAGGCTTACGTTAGCCTCAAGCCGGGCCAGGAAATCAACTTCGCGGCCGGGGAGTAAGCAAGATGGCACTCGTTAAAGTCAAACCGACTTCCGCTGGCCGCCGTGCCGTGGTCAAGGTGGTTAACGCTGGCCTCCATAAAGGCGCGCCTCTGGCGTCCCTGCTGGAGAAGCAGTCGAAGACCGCCGGTCGTAACAATAATGGCCACATCACCACGCGTCACAAGGGTGGTGGTCATAAGCAGCACTACCGTGTTGTCGACTTCCGTCGCAACAAGGATGGAATCGTTGCCAAGGTCGAGCGTCTTGAGTATGACCCGAACCGCTCCGCCAATATCGCGCTGCTGTGCTATGCCGATGGTGAGCGTCGTTACATCATCGCTCCCAAGGGCTTGGTCGTCGGTCAAAGCGTCGTCAGTGGCTCCGAAGCTCCGATCAAGGCCGGCAATGCGCTGCCGATTCGGAATATCCCGGTTGGTACCACGCTGCACTGCGTTGAGATGATCCCTGGTAAGGGTGCTCAGTTGGCTCGTGCTGCCGGTACTTCGGTTCAGCTGCTGGCTCGCGAAGGCATCTACGCTCAGGTTCGTCTGCGTTCCGGCGAAATTCGCCGTGTGCACATCGAGTGCCGCGCGACCATCGGTGAGGTGGGCAACGAAGAGCATAGCCTGCGCAAGATCGGCAAGGCTGGTGCAAACCGTTGGCGTGGTATTAGGCCGACCGTTCGTGGTACGGCTATGAACCCGGTTGATCACCCGCATGGTGGTGGTGAAGGCCGTACCGGTGAGGGCCGTGTGCCTGTCAGTCCGTGGGGTCAGCCGACCAAGGGTTATCGTACCCGTAGCGTCAAGCGTACCGACTCCATGATTGTTCAGCGTCGGCACAAGCGATAAGAGGTAAGACATGGCACGTTCTATTAAGAAGGGCCCGTTCATCGATGCTCACCTCCTGAAGAAGGTGGATGCTGCTCGGGCCTCGAATGACAAGCGTCCGATCAAGACTTGGTCGCGCCGCTCCACTGTGCTGCCGGACTTCGTGGGTCTGACGATTGCCGTGCATAACGGCCGTCAACACATTCCGGTGTACGTTTCCGAAAATATGGTTGGTCACAAGCTCGGCGAATTTGCGCTGACCCGTACGTTCAAGGGTCACGCGGCGAGCAAGAAGGCCAAGCGCTAAGGGGTAATGACAATGGAAACCAAAGCCATTCTCCGCGGCGTCCGTCTGTCGGAACAAAAGGGCCGTCTGGTGGCGGACCTGGTGCGCGGCAAGACTGTTGAGCAAGCGCTGAATATCCTGACCTTCTCGCCAAAGAAGGGCGCGAAGATCATCAAGAAGGTTGTCGAGTCCGCCATTGCCAACGCCGAGCATAACGACGGCGCCGATATCGACTCGCTGCGTGTCAAGACGATCTACGTCGAGCAAGGTATGACGTTGAAGCGTTTTACTGCGCGTGCGAAGGGTCGTGGCAACCGGATCAGCAAGCCGACCTGCCATATCTACGTGACGGTCGGAGAGTAAGGAGAACCCATGGGACAGAAAATCCATCCGACTGGCTTTCGCCTGGCGGTAACGCGTAACTGGGGCTCTCGCTGGTTTGCTGCTGGTAGCGATTTCTCGACGATGCTCAACGAGGATCTGAAGGTCCGCGCGCATCTGAAGAAGAAGCTTGCCCACGCTTCCGTGAGCCGCGTCGTCATCGAGCGTCCTGCAAAGAATGCCCGTATCACCGTTTTCAGCGCCCGCCCGGGTGTCGTGATCGGCAAGAAGGGTGAGGACATCGAGAAGCTGAAGGCTGACCTTCAGGGCATCATTGGCGTGCCGGTGCACGTCAATATCGAGGAAGTGCGCAAGCCTGAAACCGATGCTCAGCTGATTGCCGACTCCATCGCTCAGCAGTTGGTGAAGCGGATCATGTTCCGCCGTGCCATGAAGCGCGCGATGCAGAACGCCATGCGTCTGGGTGCTCAGGGCATCAAGATCATGAGTTCTGGCCGTCTGAACGGCGCGGAAATTGCCCGTACCGAGTGGTATCGCGAAGGTCGTGTGCCGCTGCACACCCTGCGTGCCGATATCGACTACGGCGTTTCCGAGGCTCACACGACCTATGGTGTCATCGGCATCAAGGTGTGGGTTTACAAGGGCGAGGCGCTCGCCCGCAACGAGCAGCCTGCTGCGACGGAAAACGAGGGCGATGCCCGTCGTGGCCGTCGTCGCAATGAGGGTGCCGACAGCAAGCCGGGTGCCAAGCGGCCCGCGCGCCGCACTGGCGGCGATCAGGCTGATGGCGCAAAACGGACCAAGAAAGAAGCAGGAGTGAATGATGCTGCAGCCGTCGAGAAGGAAGTATCGTAAGGAGCAGAAGGGCCGCAATAAGGGTCTCGCCACCCGCGGTGCCAAGGTAAGCTTTGGCGAGTACGGTCTGAAGGCGGTTGGGCGTGGTCGTCTCACTGCTCGTCAGATTGAGTCTGCGCGTCGTGCCATGACTCGCCACATCAAGCGTGGTGGTCGTATTTGGATTCGTGTGTTCCCGGACAAGCCGATTTCTCAGAAGCCGGCTGAAGTGCGGATGGGTAACGGTAAGGGTAGCCCTGAGTACTGGGTCGCTGAAATCCAGCCTGGCAAGGTTCTCTACGAGATGGATGGTGTTGATGAAGCCCTGGCTCGTGAGGCGTTTCGTCTTGCTGCTGCCAAGCTGCCGATCGAAACCGTCTTCGTTGTCCGGATGGTGGGGTAAATCATGAAAGCTTCGGAATTGCAGGCGAAAGACGCCGGCCAGCTCAATGCTGAACTGCTCGAGTTGTTGAAGGCTCAATTCAGCCTCCGTATGCAACTTGCTACGCAGCAGCTGAGCAACACTTCGCAGCTCGGCAAGGTCCGCAAGGATATTGCCCGGGTCAAGACCATTCTTCGTCAGAAGGCGGGTGCGAAATGAGTGAACAAGTAAAAAACAAGCGCGTTGAAGTTGGTCGCGTTGTCAGTGACAAGATGACGAACACCGTCACCGTTCTGGTTGAGCGTCGTGTGAAGCATCCGCTGTACGGCAAGGTGATCAAGCGCACTGCCAAGTACCATGCCCACGTTGAGGCTGGTGTTGCGAAGGAAGGTGATCTCGTCGAAATCGAAGAGACCCGCCCGATCTCCAAGACCAAGACCTGGCGGGTGACCAAGGTTCTCGAGCAGGTTGTGGCGGTTTAAGTAGTTGATGTCGTAGAAATGGCTTGCCAAGCGATTGGCAAGCCATTATTATTGCTGTCTTTGCTCTTGCACGGTTCCGTGCAAGTCCAATCAACCCGAACGGGATCCAAAACTGGTCGCGTCTTGCGAGCCAAGTTGGAGAGTTTAAATGATCCAAATGCAAACGATGCTTGACGTCGCCGATAATACCGGCGCGCGTCACGTGATGTGCATCAAGGTGTTGGGCGGCTCCAAGCGTCGCTACGCCGGTGTTGGTGACATCATCAAGGTGAGTATTAAAGATGCGGCCCCGCGTGGTCGTGTCAAGAAGGGTGACGTTTATAGCGCCGTGGTGGTTCGTACCGCCAAGGGTGTTCGTCGTCCGGATGGCTCGCTGATCAAGTTTGATCGCAATGCTGCGGTCCTGCTTAACAATAAGGGCGAGCCGATTGGTACGCGTATCTTCGGGCCGGTTACGCGCGAGCTGCGTACCGAAAAGTTCATGAAGATCGTCTCCCTGGCGCCTGAAGTTCTCTAAGGAGTTATTGTGAATAAGATTCGCAAAGGCGACGAAGTCGCCGTCCTTACGGGCAAGGACAAGGGTAAGCGCGGTACCGTTCTGCGTGTTCTGGAAGGTGCGGTGGTTGTCGAAGGCATCAATCGCGTCAAGAAGCACGTGCGCCCGAACCCGTTGAAGGGTCAGGTTGGCGGTATCGTCGAAAAGGAAATGCCGATCGATACCTCCAATGTGGCGCTGTTCAATGCGGCCACCCAAAAGGCGGATCGCGTTGGCTTCAAGGTGCTTGAAGATGGTCGCAAAGTGCGCGTCTTCAAGTCCAGTGGCGAAGTAGTGGATGCGTAAGGGGTAGTCATGGCGCGCCTGCAAGAATTCTACAAAGAGACCGTATCGCCTGAGCTTCTGAAGAAGTTCGGCTACAAGTCGGTCATGGAAGTGCCCCGCATCACCAAGATCACCCTCAATATGGGTGTTGGTGAGGCTGTTGGCGACAAGAAGGTCCTCGACTACGCTGTTGGCGATCTGCAGAAGATCGCTGGTCAAAAGCCGGTGACCACGAAGGCCAAGAAGTCGATTGCCGGCTTCAAGATTCGTGACGGTTATCCGATCGGTTGCATGGTGACTCTGCGTGGTCCCCGCATGTTCGAATTCCTCGATCGCCTGGTGACGATTGCGATGCCGCGTATTCGCGACTTCCGCGGTATCGCCGGCAAGGGTTTTGATGGTCGTGGTAATTACAACCTGGGCGTCAAAGAGCAGATCATTTTCCCGGAAATCGAGTACGACAAGATCGATGCTCTGCGCGGGATGAATATCAGCATCACGACGACGGCCAAGACGGACGACGAAGCGCGTGCTCTGCTCGCCGCGTTCAAGTTCCCTTTCAAGAACTGAGGGTGATATGGCGAAACTGTCTCTGATCCAGCGCGAAGAGAAGCGCGCCAAGATGGTCGCTAAGTATGCGGCCAAGCGCGCTGCTCTGTTCGAGCAGATCAATAACGCCAAGCTGTCCGACGAAGAGCGCATGTCCGCCCGTCTGCAGCTGCAGCAGTTGCCGCGCAACTCGAGCCCGAGCCGTCAGCGTAATCGCTGCGAGCAGACTGGCCGCCCGCGTGGTGTTTTCCGTAAATTCGGTCTGTGCCGTAACAAACTGCGTGAAGTTGCCTTCCGCGGTGAAGTTCCCGGCATGACCAAGGCAAGCTGGTAAGGGGTCGATAGATATGAGCATGTCTGATCCGATCGCCGATATGCTGACGCGTATTCGTAACGCTCAGCAGGCGCAAAAGAGCTCTGTCGCGATGCCTTCCTCCAAGCTGAAGGTTGCGATCGCGAAGGTTCTGCAGAGTGAAGGTTACATCGACGATTTCGCGGTGAACGATGCTTCCGGCAAGGCTGAGCTGGCCCTGTCGCTGAAGTATTACGCCGGTCGTCCGGTTATTGAACGCATTGAGCGCGTTAGCCGTCCCGGCCTTCGCGTTTACAAGGGTAGCGATGATCTGCCCCGCGTGATGAATGGTCTTGGCGTGGCGATCGTGTCCACTCCCAAGGGTGTGATGACTGATCGTGCTGCACGCGCTGGCCGTCTCGGCGGCGAAGTGCTGTGCCTCGTGGCTTAAGGGGAGAGTGTAATGTCCCGTGTAGCCAAGAATCCCGTCGCCGTTCCGGCTGGTGTGGATGTCACCATTGGTGGCGGCCAGATCGTCGTGAAGGGCCCCCTGGGTACGCTGACCCAGGTTCTGCATCCCTCGGTCAAGGTTGAGCGCGAAGGCGATGGCCTTCAGTGTTCCGCCATCGACGGCGCTGTGAATGCCAAGGCCATGTCAGGCACCGTGCGTGCGCTGGTTAACAACATGGTTACCGGCGTTTCCAAGGGCTTTGAGCGCAAGCTCACCCTGGTTGGCGTGGGCTATCGTGCTCAAGCCCAGGGCGACAAGCTGAACCTGGCTCTCGGTTTCTCGCACCCTGTGGTGCACCAGATGCCGGTGGGCATCAAGGTTGAGACTCCGACTCAGACCGAGATCATCATCAAGGGTGTCGACAAGCAGGTCGTCGGCAAGGTAGCTGCTGAAGTGCGTGCGTATCGCGCTCCTGAGCCTTACAAGGGCAAGGGTGTTCGGTATTCCGACGAAGTGGTCACCTTGAAAGAAACCAAGAAGAAGTAAGGGCGGATCATGATCACCAAGAAGGAAACGCGTTTGCGCCGTGCACGGAAAACCCGTGCCAAAATCGCGGAAATGAAGGCAGTCCGTCTGTCCGTGTTCCGTTCGAACTCCCACATCTACGCGCAAATCATCGCGGGTTGTGGTTCCAAGGTTCTGGCTGCTGCTTCGACCGTTGAGGCCGATGTGCGTGCCCAGGTTTCCAACGGTGGCAACAAGGCCGCTGCTGTGGTGGTCGGCAAGCTGATCGCCGAGCGCGCCAAGGCTGCTGGTGTTGAGGCTGTTGCGTTCGATCGCGCCGGCTTCCAGTACCACGGTCGCGTGAAGGCGCTTGCCGATGCCGCCCGCGAAGGCGGATTGAAGTTCTAAGCGAGGTTTAGCATGGCTAAGCAGCAAGGTAATAAAAAAGTGCAGGCCTCCGAGGAGCGCGACGACGGCCTGCGCGAAAAGATGGTTTCCATCAATCGTGTGACCAAGGTTGTGAAGGGCGGCCGTATTCTCGGTTTCGCTGCTCTTACCGTGGTTGGCGATGGTGATGGTGGCGTCGGCATGGGCAAGGGTAAGTCCCGCGAAGTCCCAGTCGCCGTCCAGAAGGCAATGGAAGAAGCTCGTCGCAAGATGGCGAAGGTGTCCCTGAAGAACGGCACGCTGCATCACTCCGTGATCGGCAAGCATGGCGCTTCGTCCGTGCTGATGCAGCCGGCTCCCCAAGGTACCGGCATCATCGCGGGCGGTGCAATGCGCGCGGTGTTCGAAGTGATGGGTGTGACCGATATCATCGCCAAGTCCATCGGCTCGACCAATCCGTACAACGTGGTTCGTGCCACGCTGAACGGCTTGTTTGCCACCAACGCTCCTTCCGTCATTGCTGCGAAGCGTGGCAAGACGGTTGAAGAGATTCAGGGGTAAGTCATGTCCGACAAGAAACTGAAGGTGACGCTGGTCAAGAGCGTTATCGGCACGAAACAGTCCCATCGTGCAACCGTGCGCGGTCTTGGGCTCCGTCGTCTCCACCACACGGTGGAGCTGCAGGACACTCCTGCCGTTCGGGGCATGATTACCAAGGTCGCTTACCTCGTTAAGTTGGAGGCTTAAATGCGCCTGAATGCGATTAAACCTGCCGCCGGCGCGAAGCACGCTGCCAAGCGTGTGGGTCGTGGTATCGGCAGTGGTCTGGGTAAGACGGCTGGCCGCGGTCACAAGGGTCAGAAGTCCCGTACCGGTGGTTTCCACAAGGTTGGCTTCGAGGGCGGTCAAATGCCCATGCAGCGTCGTCTGCCGAAGCGTGGTTTCGTGTCGCTGACGCGTGCCCGTATCGGTGAGGTCCGTCTGTCCGAGCTCGAGGCGCTGCCGGTCGAGGATGTTGATCTGCTGGTTCTGCAGCAGGCAGGCATCGTGGCTGCTGACGCACTGGCTGCAAAGGTCGTCCTGTCCGGCGCTATCAGCCGCAAGGTCAATCTGCGTGGTGTGGCTGCGACCAAGGGTGCCAAGGCTGCTATCGAAGCGGCTGGCGGTTCCGTTGAGTCTGCCGAGTAAGGTTTAGCGTGGCTAACCAACAGTCCGCGCTGGCGGCTCCTGGTAAGTTCGGGGACCTCAAGCGACGTTTGATGTTCCTGCTGGGCGCGCTGATCGTTTATCGCATCGGTGCGCACATCCCGGTTCCCGGGATCGATCCGGTGGCCTTGAGTGATCTGTTCAAAAGTCAGAAGGGCGGCATCCTCGGAGTATTCAATCTGTTCTCCGGGGGGGCTCTGTCCCGTTTCACCATCTTTGCTCTTGGGATCATGCCGTACATCTCGGCATCGATCATCATGCAGTTGCTGACAGTTGCATCTCCGCAACTCGAGGCGCTCAAGAAAGAAGGTGAGGCTGGCCGACGTAAGATCACCCAGTTCACTCGTTACGGTACGCTGGCTCTGGCCCTGTTTCAGGGGCTGGGTATCGCCGTGGCGCTGGAGTCGCAGCAGGGGCTGGTGATTGAGCCGGGTTTAACCTTCCGCTTTGTCACTGTCTCGACCTTGGTTACGGGGACGATGTTCCTGATGTGGCTGGGGGAGCAGATTACCGAGCGCGGTCTGGGGAACGGCATTTCGATCATTATTTTCGCCGGTATCGCGGCGGGCCTTCCGAATTCATTGGGTGGTCTGTTTGAACTGGTGCGGACCGGTGCAATGCACCCATTTACCGCACTGGTGATCTGCGTGCTGGTGGTGGTCGTGACGGGCGTTGTGGTGTTTGTCGAGCGCGGGCAGCGGAAGATTCTGGTGAATTACGCCAAGCGGCAGGTCGGGAACAAGATCTATGGTGGTCAAAGCTCCCATCTGCCTCTCAAGCTGAACATGGCTGGTGTGATTCCTCCGATCTTTGCATCCAGCATCATTCTCTTTCCGGCGACATTGGCCCAGTGGTTCGGGTCTTCGGAAAAGATGGCATGGCTCAAGGATCTCGGTTCCACGCTTGCCCCTGGGCAGCCGATCTACGTGATCCTCTACGCTGCGGCGATTGTGTTCTTCTGTTTCTTCTACACTGCGTTGGTCTTCAGCTCGAAGGAGACTGCTGACAACCTGAAGAAGAGCGGAGCGTTTGTACCTGGTATTCGCCCAGGCGAACAGACGGCACGTTACATCGACAAGATCCTGATGCGGCTTACGCTGGCTGGGGCCGTGTATATCACGCTTGTTTGTTTGTTGCCCGAGTTTCTGATCCTGAAGTGGAATGTTCCTTTCTATTTCGGTGGGACCTCCTTGTTGATCATCGTGGTGGTGACGATGGACTTCATGTCCCAGGTTCAGGCGTACGTCATGTCCCACCAATACGAGAGCCTTTTGAAGAAGGCTAACTTCAAGGGTTCGCGGGTTCCGCTCAAATAGCCTTATGTCGAAGGAAGACTATATCGAGATGCAGGGTGAGGTCCTCGAAAACCTCCCCAACGCAACCTTCAGAGTCAAGCTTGAAAACGGTCATATCGTTTTGGGGCATATCTCGGGAAAGATGCGTATGCACTACATCCGGATTCTCCCTGGCGACAAGGTAACTGTGCAGCTGACCCCGTACGATTTGAGTAGAGCCCGGATCGTTTTCCGCGCGAAATAACAGAAAGTAGTTAGGAGCTAGAAATGAGAGTTCAAGCATCTGTGAAGCGGCTTTGCAGGAACTGCAAGATTGTCCGCCGCAAAGGTGTGGTTCGCGTGATCTGCACGGATCCGCGTCATAAGCAGCGTCAAGGTTGATGCGGTCACCCGCATTCTTTATAATTTAATGTTTAGCATTTTGGGGTGAACGCATGGCCCGCATCGCAGGGGTAAACATTCCCAACCACAAGCACACCGAGATCGCTCTGACCGCGATTTTCGGCATCGGCCGCACCCGCGCGCAGCAGATTTGTGACGCTGCTGGTGTCGGGCGTGCAGCCAAGATTAAAGACCTTACCGAGTCCGATATGGAACGGCTCCGCGACGAAGTCGCGAAGTTCACCGTTGAAGGTGATCTGCGCCGTGAAGTGACGATGAGTATTAAGCGCCTCATGGATTTGGGGTGCTATCGCGGGGTGCGCCATCGTCGTGGTTTGCCCCTTCGTGGCCAGCGCACGCGCACCAATGCTCGTACCCGCAAGGGGCCGCGCAAGGCGATCGCCGGCAAGAAGTAATAGGGATTAGACATGGCTAAGACTGCTGCGAAGGTTCGCAAGAAGATCAAAAAGAACGTGGCTGAAGGCATTGCCCACGTTCACGCGTCTTTCAATAACACGATTATCACCATCACCGACCGTCAAGGTAACGCCCTCTCCTGGGCAACCTCTGGTGGCGCTGGCTTCAAGGGTTCCCGCAAGAGCACCCCGTTTGCCGCGCAGGTCGCTGCAGAGGCTGCCGGCAAGGTTGCCATCGAGTGTGGCATTAAGAACCTGGAAGTGCGCGTCAAGGGCCCCGGCCCTGGCCGTGAGTCCAGCGTGCGTGCGCTGAATGCGCTGGGTATCAAGATCACCACGATTACCGATATCACGCCGATCCCGCACAACGGCTGCCGTCCGCCGAAGAAGCGTCGTATCTGACAAGGAGTTGAACAGTGGCTCGTAATCTTGACCCTAAGTGCCGTCAGTGCCGTCGTGAGGGTGAGAAGCTCTTCCTGAAGGGCGAAAAATGTTTTACCGATAAGTGCGCGATTGAGCGTCGTTCTTACGCTCCTGGTCAGCATGGTCAGAAGTCCGGTCAGCGCCTGTCCGGTTATGGCGTGCAACTGCGTGAGAAGCAAAAGATCCGCCGTCTGTACGGTGTGCTTGAGCGCCAGTTCCGCAAGACGTACGCCGAAGCCGATCGTCGCAAGGGCCAGACCGGTGAAAATCTTCTGCAGCTCCTCGAAGGTCGTCTGGATGCGGTGGCCTACCGCATGGGCTTCGGTGCTTCCCGCGCGGAAGCTCGCCAGGTCGTTCGTCACAACGGCGTGCTGGTGAACGGCAAGCGTGTGAACATCCCGTCCTACACCGTTCGTCCCGGCGACGAGATTCAGCTGACCGACAGCGCTCGTAACCAGCTTCGTGTGAAGGCCGCGCTTGAGGCTGCCGAATCCCGTGGCTTCCCGGAGTGGCTGGCTGTCGACATCAAGGCTGGCAAGGGTACCCTGAAGGCTTACCCGCAGCGTGCTGAGCTGCCTGCGACCTTGAACGAAGGTCTGGTTGTCGAACTGTATTCGCGTTAATGGTGGTCGCGCCTCTGGCGCGACTCTATAGAAGGATTGTCGATGCAAAGTAATGCTCTGCTGAAACCGCGCATCATCGAGGTGCAGAATGTTTCGCCGGTGCACGCCCGGGTGACGATGGAGCCGTTTGAGCGCGGCTTTGGTCACACGCTGGGTAATGCTCTGCGGCGTATTCTGCTGTCCTCGCTGCCGGGCTACGCGCCGACCGAGGTGTCGATCGAGGGCGTACTGCATGAGTACTCGACGCTCGATGGTGTGCGGGAAGACGTAGTTGATCTTCTTCTCAACCTGAAGGGTGTCGTTCTCAAGTTGCACGGCCGTGGCGAAGCTACGTTGTCGCTGGCAAAGTCGGGTGAGGGCGTGGTGACGGCGGCTGATATCGAAGTCTCCCACGACGTCGAGGTTATCAATCCGGATCACGTGCTGGCTCACCTTGCTCCTGGTGGCAAGCTGGATCTGCAGATCAAGGTTGAGCAGGGGCGCGGTTACGTTCCCGGCAACCAGCGCCCGGCAGCCAACGAGTCGAAGGCTATTGGTCGCATCGTTCTCGATGCGTCTTTCAGCCCGGTTCGTCGCGTGAGCTACGCGGTCGAAAGCGCGCGGGTTGAGCAGCGTACTGATCTGGATCGTTTGGTGCTCGATATCGAGACCAATGGCGCCGTTGATCCGGAAGAGGCTGTGCGTTTCGCGGCTCGTGTGCTGATGGATCAGCTTTCTGTCTTTGCCGATCTGGAGGGTACTCCGACAGCGGTGGAAGCTCCGAAGGCGCCGGCCATCGATCCTATCCTTTTGCGTCCGGTAGATGATCTCGAGTTGACGGTTCGTTCTGCAAACTGTCTTAAGGCTGAGAACATCTATTACATCGGTGATCTGATTCAGCGCACCGAAACTGAATTGCTCAAGACCCCGAATCTGGGGCGCAAGTCGCTGAATGAGATCAAGGAAGTCCTTGCCTCGCGCGGTTTGACGCTGGGCATGAAACTTGAAAACTGGCCGCCGGCCGGGCTGGAAAAGCTCGGTTGAGCGTAACGAAGAAGAGGTAATTTCAAATGCGTCACCGTAACGGTCTTCGCAAGCTCAACCGTACCAGCAGCCACCGTCAGGCTATGCTGCGCAACATGGCTAACTCCCTGCTGCGTCACGAAGTCATCAAGACGACCGTGCCTAAGGCAAAGGAACTGCGCAAGGTTGTTGAGCCGCTGATCTCGCTTGGCAAGAAGCCGAGCCTGGCTAACCGCCGTCTGGCCTTTGATCGCCTGCGCGATCGTGAAATCGTCGTCAAGATTTTCGACGAACTGGGTCCGCGCTTTGCTGCCCGTAATGGCGGCTATCTGCGCATCCTGAAGTGCGGTTTCCGTGACGGCGACAACGCTCCGATGGCGTTTGTTGAGCTGCTGGACCGTCCGGAAGGCGCGGTTGAAGCACCGGAAGCTGAACAAGCTGCGGCTTAAGCCGGAGTTGGGAAGTTGAAGGAAAAAAGGGTCAGCGAAAGCTGGCCCTTTTTGTTTTTGTAATCGCGGCTGGGGAGGTAGACGTGGGGCGATTTGTTTATGCCGTTTTCGCGGTTTCGCTGGTGCTCCACGCTATGGTGTTTTGGCCGGCACCAGAGGCTCCACCGGTCAGCAAGCGGACGACACCGTTCGAGGTGCGCTTGATTGAGGGCGCCGCACGCTCGATGTTAGCGGTACAGGGCGGGGACTTGGCAGCGCCGGGGGGGAACGGAGCGACGCCATCGGCTCCCGTGAGGTATGAACAAAGTACTGCCAAGGCGCTCCCGGCTCCGGTCACGCTGGCGGCACAAGAAGGGGGAGGGCGAGGTCTTGCATCGTCCAGGTTCGGTGGTGTCACCGTGCCGTCGGCGGCGGAGCCGGTGTCGCCGGCAGTTATGCAGGATGAAGGGGGTGTTGATCCGGTCCAGATAGGCCGCTACCGCTTGGCTCTTGCTGTCACTGCAGTGCGACTGCAGCATGCGTCTGGGCAAGCCGGGGCCGGCGGGCTCGAGGGCCGCGCGCTGCTCATCGTGAATGTGAGGCCGGGGTCGGAACGGCCGGAAGTTCGATTGGCCGAATCCAGCGGGATCGATCGTCTTGATGATGGGGCCTTGAGCCTGATGCGGCGTGCGGTCTCGCAGGTTGCCGTACCGCTTCAGGGGCAGCCGTTTTCAGTGGAGCTTCCCGTACTGTTTGAGGCAATGTAGGCGTGCGGGGTGGGCGGCGGGGGGCGTCTATCGATAGGTGCCGGGGATAGGAACGGCCAAGGTCGTCGTGTGAAGGTCGAAGCGCCCGCGGCGCCGGTCTTCAAAATAGCACTTCAGGGTGTATTCGATCGAGCGGAACGCGATCTCTTCCCATGGAACGTCAGCCTCGGTGATGAGGCTGGCTTCAAGGGATTCCTCTCCCGGCGCAAAGTCGGGGTCAATAAGTTTTGCGCGGTAGATGATGTGAATCTGGCTGATGTGGGGCAGATCCACAAAGGAGAACATCTCGGCCAGTTCAATCTTGGCGCCGGCTTCCTCGAGGGTTTCACGCAGTGCTGCTTCGCCGGTGGTTTCGTTGTTTTCCATGAAGCCAGCGGGTAAAGTCCAGCAACCGTAGCGCGGCTCTATGGCCCGGCGGCACATGAGGATCTTGTTTTCCCATTCGGCGATGGCGCCAACGACGACTTTGGGGTTCTGGTAGTGGATCGTTCCACACTGGTCGCAAACGTGGCGGGGAAGATTGTCTCCGGGGGGAACCTTGAGGCTGACGGGGGCACCGCAATGGGAGCAGAAGTTCATGATGGGCGGACAGGCTTGGACATTCCGGTCATTCTAATTCAATGGCACTCCGGTATACCTAGCGCTGGCCGTGGTGTGTCGGGTTCAAGGGTGCGCGCGCTTCTTCCGATACTGACGGACTAGACTGGGAACGCTGGCGAGAGCCAGGCGGGAATATGGCA
Organism: Pseudomonadota bacterium; assembly: GCA_018241665.1. Classification (GTDB taxonomy): domain Bacteria; phylum Pseudomonadota; class Gammaproteobacteria; order Burkholderiales; family Rhodocyclaceae; genus Zoogloea. Next base: position 13,588 of record JAFEDK010000015.1, on the reverse strand, counting down.
GCGTCGATAGATATTACGAAGTTCGAGCAATTGAAAGTTTCCGGGGACCTGCCGTCTCCGAAGGGCGTTGCCTTGGCAGTCATAAGGTTGATACAGCGGGAGGGCAGCTCGATCGATGAACTGGCCCGCGTAGTGAAGACCGACCCGGCTTTCGTGGGGCGTCTGATCAAGGCTGCCAATTCGCGCACGGCGCACGGGCGTCGCGCGGTGGCGTCGGTGACCGAAGCCTTGATGGTGCTGGGGCTGCCGGCCGTGCGTACTCTTGCGCTCGGTTTTTCGTTGCTTTCCAGCTACCGGGGCGGGGCGTGCAAGGGCTTTGACTACGAGCGCTTCTGGACTGGATGTCTGGTGCTCGGCATCGCGATGCAAGCCATCACGCAGCGGACGCGGGTTGCCGCGGCTGAGGAGACTTTCTGCCTGGGGCTGTTGGCGCGGGTGGGGGAGTTGGCGCTGGCAACACTTTATCCGACGGAGTATGAGCGGGTGCTGCGGCAGACGCTGGAGTTCCGGGATGTAAGTCTGGCGCAGCTGGAGCAAAAGGCTTTTGCCATGGATCATCGGCAACTGACCGCGGCGATGCTGGCCGACTGGGGGATGCCGCGCATTTTTCATGAGACGGCGTACTTCGTAGAGGCGCCGGAAGAAGCCGGATATGCGGATGGTTCCCGGGAGTTCGTCGTGGTGCAGTCGCTGCATCTGGCCGAATACATCGCGGAGGTTTGCACGGCGGCCGCGCCCGAGCGCCCGAATCTGATGCGACGCCTCTTTGAGATCGGGGAACAGCTGTCCTTTGATCGGGGGACGGTGACCGAGCTTTGTGACCATGTGGTCAGTGAATGGCATTCGTGGGGGCAACTGCTTGCCTTGCAGGCCGAGGAGGTACCGCCGTTCCAGGAGCTTGCTGTCCGTGGCGAGGAGCTGGCTGCAGGCCGGGTCGAGGAGCCTGAGGTGTCTGCCGCGGAGCATGAGGGGGTGGATGCGGTTGCGGCTGGGCAAGTGTTCGATGGCGAGTCGGCTGGTGTGCCCGGCAGCCCTTCGATGCGCGTACTCATTGTCGATGACGATGCCTCCATGCGTTCCGTCGTGCGCAAGGTGCTTGAGACTGTCGGCCATCGCGTGATGGAGGCTGCTGACGGGCGCACTGGGATGGAGATGGCACTGGAGTTCCAGCCGCAGTTGATGATTGTGGACTGGGTCATGCCGGAGATGACCGGGCTCGAGCTCACGCGCGCGTTGCGCCAGACCAAGATCGGGCGCGCGATCTACATCCTGATCATGACGAGTCTCGATGATGATGATCGGCTGATCGAGGCCTTCGAGAACGGCGTCGATGACTTCATGAACAAGCCCATCAATCCGCGGGTTCTGGCGGCGCGCCTGCGTGCCGGGCAGCGGGTGATCCGACTGCAGCAGGAGGTTGACCGGGACCGCGAGGAGATCCGACGCTTTGCCGCCGAACTGGCGGTATCCAACCGGCGACTCCAGGAGGTGGCGCTGACCGATGCCTTGACGGGCTTTCCCAACCGACGTTATGCAATGGACCGTATCCAGCAGGAGTGGCTGGTGTCGTCCAGAACCCGCCGGTCCTTGTCGGTGATGGTCATCGATGTGGATCAATTCAAGCTCTACAACGATTCCCACGGCCACGACGTCGGTGATGCGGTGCTCAAACGGGTTGCCACCGTGGTGAAGGGCGCGCTGCGGGCCCAGGATGTCGTCGCTCGAACCGGGGGCGACGAGTTTCTGGTCATCTGTCCGGATACCGGCCTGGATGCCGCGATGGCGTGTGCCGAGCGGGTGCGATTTGCGGTGGAGAACGTGCGCGCTCCACTCAATGGGGTGTCGCTGAAGATCTCCCTGAGCATCGGTGTGGCGAGCCGCGAGGGGCAGATGCCGGATCCCGATGCCTTGATCAAGCGTGCGGATCAGGCGCTTTATCAGGCGAAGGAGAAGGGAAGAAACCGGGTGATGAGCGTGCAGCTCTCCCGTCCGGGGCCGGTCGTTCCACGGCGCTAGTACGATCAAGCTGCTTGAGTCCTGATCTTCGCAAACGAGAATGACGGTCGCGCATTGATGAATTTGAATGGACAGGTAGTCGGTCGTGATAGCGCAGGCGACAGGGATATCGGAATCCTGGTTGTCGATGACAGTGAGGATGACGTCTTCCTCCTGGGCAGGGCGCTCGGCAAGTGGGGCATGAAGGTACGCTGCGAGCGCGTGGATAACGCAGGCGCCATGCGGGCAGCCCTGTGCGTGCCTGGCTGGGATATCGTCATTTCCGATCACCGTATGCCGGGCTTCGATTCGGCGGCGGCCTTGCAGGTTCTGAAGGAGAGCGGTTGTGATCTGCCGTTCGTGATCTACTCGGGGGTCATCACCGACCAGCAGGCCTTCTCATCGATGCTGGATGGTGTTAGCGATTACGTGCCGAAGGGTAATTTCGCGCGCCTGGTTCCCGTCATCACTCGGGAGCTGCGCGGCGCCGCGGCGCGTCGGGTGGCGCGGGAGGCGGGCAGCCAGATTCAGGCGCTGGCGTACTTCGACACCCTGTGCAAGCTGCCGAACCGACAGCTGATCTGTGCGCGTCTGGCCGAATGGGCCAGGGAGGCATCGGCAAGGCAGGTCCCCTTGAAGGCGGCCATCTTCCATGTCGATCTGGACCGTTTTCAGCGTATCAATTCGAGCTTTGGTTACGAGGCGGGCAATGTCCTGCTGCGCCAGGTCGCCAAGCGTCTTCTGGAGAGTTCCGAATCCCACGGGCTCGTCGCCCGGCTCGGTGGGGATGCTTTCGGCATTCTAGTGCCGGGTGTCTGTGAGCACGGGGCTGCGGAAGTCTTCGCCCGCTGGCTGATGCGCGCATTCGAGCTGCCGTTCGTTCTAGACAGGATCGAATTGTTTCTGTCGGTCAGTGTCGGGGTGGCCTGGCTTCGTGAAGGCGAGGATGATGTGTTTTCCCTGCTGACCCATGCGGAGACGGCGATGAGTGCAGTCAAGCAGAAAGGAGGCAACGCCTACCGCTTCTTTGACGCGGACATGCTGAGCGGTTCGGCAGAGCGGATCGCCCTGGAGAGCGACCTGCGCTTTGCGATCGAGCGCAATGAACTCTGGGTTGCCTACCAGCCTTGTGTCGAGGGAAGCGATGGTCGGGTGGTGAGTGCGGAGGCGCTCCTGCGCTGGCGTCATCCTCGTCTCGGGCCCATCGGTCCCGACCGCTTCATCCCGATTGCCGATGAGAATGGGATGATCATCGAGCTCGGCGAGTGGGTCATGCGGGAGGCCTGCAGGGAGTGCCGGCGGTGGCGCGACATGGGCCGGAGCGACATGTTCGTGTCGGTGAACGTTTCTGCCGTCCAGTTCGCGCAGCCGCGGCTCATCGAATCGGTCCGACGGGCGCTGGAGGATGCAGGGCTGGAGCCAGGCGGTCTGCAGCTAGAGATCACCGAGTCCTCCCTGATGCAGGACGCCGAGACGGCCGTGGCTATGTTACGGGCGTTCAAGAACATGGGGCTGCGGGTGGCCATTGATGATTTCGGTACGGGGTATTCATCGCTTGCCTATCTCAAACGCTTTCCGGTCGATGTGATCAAGGTCGACCAGTCCTTCGTGCGGGATCTGTGTGACGATGAAGAGAACGCCGCGATTGTCCGCGCTATCATCGTACTGGCACGCAGCATGCGGCTTCACGTGATTGCAGAGGGTGTAGAGTCATCGAGCCAGGTGGATGTCTTGCTCACCGATGGTTGCGACTGCTTTCAGGGCTATCTGTTTGGGCGACCTGTTCCGGCCGCCGATTTCCGGGCTGCGCTGGAGGCGGTAGTCGAAGGTGGGGTGGTCGGCGGGGATGCAGGTTTTTTGAACCGGTTTGCCTGAAGGTGGTTTGCGTGTAAGATTTTTTCTTACATTTGTATACGGCTTGTTTCTTACTTCATAATCCGTCGCCGTCGGATGGCGAACCTTGCCGGCTAACGGCAGAATTTGCCGCATACGATGGCCGAATGCTGAGGAGAGCACCATGCGCACGAATGGTATGCAAGATGAAATCAGAGAGTTGAATCTCGCCTACCTGATGCTGGCTCAGCAGATGCTGCGGGAGGACCGTGCTGCGGCCCTCTACCGCCTCGGTATCGGGGAAGACGTGGCCGCCATCCTGGAAGGCCTGAGCGCGGCTCAGGTTCTCCGCATGGCCAGTTCCAACATGTTGCTGTGCCAGTTCCGCTTCAATGACACGATGCTCGTCGATCTGCTGTCGTCCCACGGCAGGGAGCGGGGGACGGCTCACCTGCATGCGGCCATCCTGGCCGCCGGCCGTCCGGTAGAGGATCTGGCCTGAACCTTGAGCCGTCCAGGGGCTGCCATGCGTAATAAGAGCGTATTGGCTGAGGCGCAGGACATTCAGAAGGCTGTCGATCTGATCCGTCTCGGTGCGCGCATGCAGATGCTCGAAGCGGAGACCTCCCTGAGTCGTGAGCGCTTGCTCAAGCTGTACAAGGAGGTCAAGGGCGTATCCCCGCCGAAGGGGATGCTGCCGTTCTCCACGGACTGGTTCATGTCGTGGCAGCCGAACATTCATGCTTCCCTGTTCATGGCGTTGTACCGCTTCGTACGCAAACATGCCAAGCAGGATGGTCTTGATGCGATCGTGCAGGCTTATCGCTTGTACAACGAGCATATCGAATCCTTCGAGATGGAGCAGGTCCTGAGCCTGACGCGGGCATGGACTCTGATCCGTTTCTTCGATGCCAATCTGCTGCAGTCGGCCCGCTGCACCTGTTGCGGCGGGGAGTTCGTCACGCACGCCTTCGATCCTACCCATGAATACGTCTGCGGTTTGTGCCATGTCCCGTCGCGGGCAGGCAAGACCCGTCGGGTTGTGCCCGGGGCGGAGGAGGCGGCAGGACCGTGATGACTGGTGTTCGATGACGGGGGATGCCGCCATGCTAGTGGCGGCATTTTTTTTGTATGCACAGGGGACGATAGGCTTGCCTCGCGGGCTCAAGTTTCCGGGGGCTGGGCCGATATCGACGAAGAAGAATAACGCTCCGGATGCGCCCCGTAAGGGCGCGTGCGCTGATAGAGGTTGCAGCGATGTTTTTGATCATCGGCTACGTGATTATCCTGGCGGCTTCGCTGGGCACTTATGCGGTGCACGGCAGTCTGGCCGCGCTGTGGGTGCCCACCGAATACATCGCCATTGTCGGTCTGACCATTGGCGGCTTTGTGGCGGGTAATGGCCCCAAGGCGATCAAGGGCACGATCGCGGCACTTCCGACCATCTTCAAGGGCTCGCCGTACAACAAGGCGTTCTATGTCGACGTGCTGTGCATGCTCTACGAGATCCTCGCCAAGGTGCGCAAGGAAGGCCTGATGTCGATCGAGGGTGACGTGGAAAACCCGGACGGTAGTCCCATCCTGTCCAAGTATCCGGCCTTCACGGCCGACCATCATGCTGTCGATTTCCTGTGCGACTACCTGCGGATGATGGTCGGTGGCAATCTCAATGCGTTCGAGATCGAGAACCTGATGGATGTGGAGATGGAAACCCACCATCAGGAAGCCCATGGCCCGGCGCACGTGGTGTCCAAGGTGGCGGATGGTGTTCCGGCCTTCGGTATCGTCGTGGCGGTGATGGGCGTGGTGAACGTGATGGGCTCGGTCGGCCAGCCGCCGGCAGTGCTGGGCAAGATGATCGGTGGTGCGCTGGTCGGGACCTTCCTGGGTATTCTCGTCTCCTATGGTTTTGTCGCGCCGGTCGCCGGGCAGCTCGAGCAGAAGGTTGATGAAGGCGGCAAGATCTACCAGTGCATCAAGGCGGTATTGCTGGCCAGCATGAACGGATATGCGCCACAGGTAGCGGTGGAGTTTGGCCGGAAGGTTCTCTTCTCGTCCGACCGGCCCAGCTTTGCCGAGTTGGAAGAAGCCATCAAGAGCCGCAAGTGAGGCTGGCGACAGTGGAACTCCATGATGCGGGAGGGGGCGCCGAATGAGCGACGATACCCAGCAGCCAATCGTCGTCAAGAAGATCAAGAAGGGTGGCGGTGGCGCCCACGGTGGTGCCTGGAAAATCGCCTATGCCGACTTCGTGACGGCGATGATGGCCTTCTTCCTGTTGATGTGGCTCCTGGGTTCGACCGCGCAGGGCGACTTGAAAGGGATCGCCGATTTCTTCAGTTCGCCCCTCAAGGTTGCGATGAACGGTGGGTCGGGGGCCGGCGACGCGTTGAGCCCGATCGCTGGCGGCGGGCAGGATCTCACGCGTTCCGTTGGCCAGGTCAAGCGTGGCGATGTGGATGGCCGCCGATCCGTCAACATCGAAGCCGCCAAGGGGGCGACCAAGCCGGAAGGGGACGATGGCAAGAGCGTCCAGAGCAAGAATGAAGAGCGCAAGGAGCGAGCCAAGCTCGAGGATCTGAAGGGGCAGATCGAGGCCATCATCGAGGCCAGCCCCAGTCTGCGGGCCTTCAAGAACCAGTTGCTGCTGGACATCACGTCGGAGGGGCTGCGCATCCAGATCGTCGATGAGCAGAACCGGCCGATGTTCGATTCTGCCAGTGCCTCGCTCAGGCCTTATACGCAGGAACTGCTGCGCGCCATCGGTGCGACGCTCAATGGCGTGGAAAACAATGTCAGCCTCTCCGGGCACACGGATTCGACCCGTTATGCGGGCGGCGAACGGGGTTTTTCCAACTGGGAGCTGTCTGCCAACCGGGCCAATGCATCGCGGCGGGAGCTGGTGGCGGGGGGGCTTGCAGAGGGCAAGATGGTACGGGTTGTCGGTCTTGCCGATACGGTGCCGCTCGATCCGGCCAACCCGAACGCGGCGCTCAACCGGCGGATCAGCATCATCGTGCTCAACCGCCAGGCGGAAGCTGCGTTGAAGGCGAGTACGAGCCGGACTCTGGAAGTGAGCAGCGGTGACGAAATGGATGCGACGGATATTCGCCGTGGCATGGTAAAAGGAGCGCGTCCGGCGCGGTGAGTCCGATCCGGGCATGCGATTCGGTGAGTGGCGATATGCGGATCTGGTGATCCAGCGGGCCAGGTGCTAGAAAAAATGTCACGATCAAATGCGGTTTTGCTTGGAGTGCTGTGGTCCCTGCTGGTAGGGGGCGGGGCGGTGCTGCTGTCCGGCGCGAACGCCTGGCACATGCTGGCCTTCGTGCTGCTCGCCGGTGGCTGGTGCGGCGTGCTCCTGATGCAGCGGCAAGGTGCCACGGGCCCGACGTCGGGCGAGCTGGTGCCGGCTGGTGCTGCGGGCCTGGCAACCGTCGAGAATGTTCTGCGTGAATGCATCCGGGGCTTCCAGCGGCAGCACGACGCGGCGTTGGCCGAGGTCCGCAGTGTGGAGGAGAGGTTGTCCGGCGCCATCGTGACGCTGACGCAGAGTTTTCAGGGCATTCTGGCCGCGACCAACCAGCAGCAGGAAATTGCCCTCGGGCTCGCCAAGGAAGGTGATCCGGTCGATGGCGCCAGCCGCGTCGATGACTTCGTTGCCCACACTTCGGGTGTGATGCAGCGGGTCGTAGATAGCGTGATCATGAATAGCAAGCTGGGCATGGAGCTGGTCGAGCTGACCGATCGCATCTCCAAGCGGGCCAGTGATGTGGAGGCGATCCTTGGAGAGATCGGGGCGATTGCCAAGCAGACCAATCTGCTTGCCCTCAATGCGGCAATCGAGGCTGCCAGGGCGGGCGAGGCCGGGCGCGGGTTTGCGGTAGTGGCCGACGAGGTACGGGATTTGTCCACGCGCACGACCCAGTTCAGCCAGCAGATTGCGGCGGTGATGAAGTCCATGCGGGAGGGCGTGAAGGGAACCGAGGACGCCATTGCCAAGCTGGCGTCCACCGACATGAACTTTGCGCTTGAGTCGAAGCAGCAGGTGGAGCGTGTGCTGATGTCGATGGAGACGCTCAACAAGGCTCGTACCGGCGCCATCCGCGAGTTGGGCGAATATACCCACGCCATGGATGCCGAAGTGAACCGCGCGGTAACGGCGCTGCAGTTCCAGGATCTGGTCTCCCAATTGATTGGTCGCGTGCAGCGGCGGATCGAGGGGCTCGGCCAGGTGGAGACTGAATTGGACGCGCTGATCGGAGAGATCCAGCTGGCCGCCGCTGGGGATGTCCGTTCCCTGCAGTACGCTGCCGAGTCCGTCCAGAAGCGCCTTGCCGAACTTGTCGTTGTCGAAGAGGAGCCCGCTGGGCACACTCGGGAAGTCTCGCATGGCGAGATCGATTTGTTTTAGTTTCAAGAACCTAGGAAATATACGATGGCCAAGATCGTACTGACTGTTGATGATTCTGCTTCCATCCGGCAGATGGTTTCATTCACCCTGAAAAGTGCCGGCTACGAAGTTATCGAAGCCGTCGATGGCATGGATGGCCTCGACAAGGCGAAGGCCAAGGCCTGCAGCCTGGTGCTGACCGACCAGAACATGCCCCGCATGGATGGCCTGTCGCTGATCAAGTCGCTGCGTGCCATGCCCCAGTACCGCAGCGTGCCGATCCTGATGCTGACGACCGAGTCCTCCGACACGATGAAGTCCCAAGGGCGGGCGGCGGGTGCAACGGGCTGGCTGGTCAAGCCCTTCGATCCGCAGAAGCTCATTGAAGTGGTCAAGAAGGTGATCGGCTGATCAGGTCGGCACAGGGCGGGCATCAGGGGAGGCAGTCATGGCCATAGACATGAGCCAGTTCTATCAGGTCTTCTTCGAGGAGGCCGCGGAGCACTTGGCAAGCATGGAAGCATTGCTGCTTGCCATCGATCCCGGTGCTCCCGATCCGGAAGATGTGAACGCCCTGTTCCGGGCGGCCCATTCCATCAAGGGCTCGAGCGGTACCTTCGGCTTCCAGGACATGATGGAGGTCACCCACATCCTTGAAACCATGCTCGACCGAGTCCGCAAGGGCGAGGCGCCCCTGACGGACGACATGGTCGATGCCTCTCTGGTGGCCGGGGATGTGCTGAAGAACCTGCTGGCGGCCCACCGCGGTGAGGACGAGGCGGATCGGGAGGCGGCCGAGGCCATCTGCCACCGGCTCGAAGCCTTGTGCCGGGCCCTTGATGAGCCGTCCCGAGGCGAGGTTACGGCGGCGCCCGTCGCTGTGCCGCCGCAGGAGGCAGCGTCGCCCGCGGGTTTCGACCTGCTGTTCACGCTGGTCGGCGACATTGGTGGCGAACGGGATACGTTCGCGGACCTGTTGGCCGAGCTGGGGCGCATCGGCGTCGTACAGACGCTGGAAGCCCCGACGCCGGGTGAGCGTCACTGCCATCTGCGCATCGAAACCGACAAGGATGGCGATTTCCTGCGTGGCCTGCTCGAGTTCGTGGCCGAAGCTGCCTCGCTGCGCATCGAGCCGCTGGCGGGGGGTGCTGCAGAGGATGAGGCCTACGGCTTCTTCGAAGATCTCCCCGAGGTGGCAGGTGGCAGCGAGTGGCGCAGCAGTGACGATGCCTATGGTTTCTTCGAGCCGCTGCAATCTGTGCCGGGCGCGGCGGTGGCCGAGGAGGCTTATGGTTTCTTCGACGAGCAGGAGGTAGCCAGCCTGCTCGCCAAGCAGCAGGCGGCCGAGCCTTACGGTTTCTTTACCGAGTTGCCCGTGCCTGATGGGGCGCCGTCCGTTGTTGCGGAGGTCCAGGAGACGGCGTATGGCCTGTTCGAGCCTTTGCCCGAAGCGCCGGCGACCAGTTCTCCCGAGCAGGTCGAGGCGAGCGTTGCAGTTGATGCACCGGCAGCCGTCGCTGCCGTGCCGCAGCCGCCGGCCCGCAAGCCTGCCGCGCGCGCGCCGGGTGGCGGCGATAGCGGTTCCATCCGGGTCAGCGTCGAGAAAGTAGACCAGATGATCAATCTGGTGGGCGAGCTCGTCATTACCCAGGCCATGTTGACCCAGGCGGCGGTGAATGTGGACCCGGTTATTTGTGAGCGCCTGATCAACGGACTGGCGCAGCTTGAGCGCAATACCCGTGACCTGCAGGAGTCCGTGATGTCGATCCGGATGATGCCGATCTCGGTGGTGTTCAGTCGTTTTCCGCGGGTCGTGCGGGATCTGTCCCAAAAGCTGGGCAAGCAGGTGGAGCTCAAGACCATCGGCGAGAGCACCGAGATGGACAAGAGCCTGGTCGAACGCATCACCGATCCGCTTACCCACCTTGTTCGGAACAGCCTCGATCATGGCCTGGAAACGCCTGAGAAGCGTCGTGCGGCAGGGAAGTCCGAGACCGGCACGATCACCCTCAGCGCCTATCATCAAAGTGGCAACATCGTCATTGAAGTCGGCGACGACGGCGCGGGGCTCAACCGCGCGCGCATCCTGGCCAAGGCCAGGGAGCGTGGCATGGCGGTCAGCGATTCGATGAGCGATCAGGAGGTCTGGCAACTCATCATGGAGCCGGGCTTCTCCACGGCCGACCAGGTGACCGAAGTGTCCGGGCGTGGCGTCGGCATGGACGTGGTGAAGAAGAACATTTCGGCGATGGGCGGGCGGATCGAGCTCGACTCGATGGCGGGTATCGGAACCCGGATCACCGTGCGCCTGCCGCTGACGCTGGCGATTCTGGATGGCATGAGCGTCGGGGTCGGGCCGGAAACCTACATCATTCCGCTCAGCTACGTGATGGAGTCCATGCAGCCCGAGCGGGGCATGATGAAGAGCGTGTCCGGCGTCGAGCGCCTGATCCAGGTGCGGGGCGAATACCTGCCGGTGATCTGTCTGCATGAGGTGTTCCGCATTCCCGGGGCGATCACCGACTGGTCGAAAGGCATCATGGTGGTGCTCGAGGCTGACGGCCAGAGTGCTGCCTTGTTTATCGACCAACTGATCGGTCAGCACCAGGTCGTGATCAAGAGCCTGGAGGCCAACTACCGCCGGGTCCAGGGCATTGCCGGGGCCACGATCATGGGTGATGGGCGGGTGGCGCTGATTCTTGATGTGCCGATGCTGGTCGGGATGGCCCGGCGGGTCCTGCCGGCTGCTGCCTGAACGTACTGGTGCCGCCCCAGCTGGGGCTGCCGGCGGGCGGGTAACTTTTGGTGTCGCTGTTACCCGCCGGCTTCAGAAAAGGTGTCTCGTGCCGTAAAGGCAAGTGTTCCCTTGGAGGAGTGTTGCCATGCTGCAGGCCGCCCAGACTACTGCCGCGCAGGAGCCCGAGGACTCCGGCGCCGTGCAGGAATTGCTTACCTTCACCCTCGGTGCCGAGGAGTACGCCATCGACATCCTGAAGGTTCAGGAGATTCGTGGCTATGACGCGGTGACGACCATCGCCAATGCCCCCAGCTTCATCAAGGGGGTCATCAACCTGCGCGGCACGATCGTGCCCATCGTCGATCTGCGCATCAAGTTTTCCGTCGGCGTTGCGGAATACACCCCTTTTACCGTCGTGATCATCCTCAACATCGGCGGCCGCGTTGTCGGCATGGTGGTCGATGCGGTATCCGACGTCATTGCCCTGAAGCCCGAACAGATCCGTCCGGCGCCCGATTTCGCATCGTCCGTGGATACCGCCTACATCATGGGTTTGGGAGCGCTCGGCGAGCGCATGCTGATCGTCGTCGACATCGAGCGGCTGATGCTCTCCAGTGAAATGGCCCTGGTGGACGAAGCGACGGCTTGATCACGCGTCCTGCCGGCCCCGTCTCTCGTCCCTCTCTCCTGAGAAAGTCTTTGTCATGAGTACCCTCCTGTCTCCCGCGGTTGGAGTGATGAATCGCCTGTCCGTGCAGGGCAAGATGCTCCTGCTCGGCCTGATTGCCATGGTGTCCGTGGTGGTACTGGCGTACATGCTGCTGGCCCGGGTCGAAGGGGATATTGCTTTCTCCGAGAAGGAAACCCAGACCGCGCCGCTGGTGATGCCGGCACGTCACCTGATGCAGGCCTTGCAGACCCATCGTGGCGTGGCCCAGGGCATGATTGGCGGGAATACGTCGCTGGCCGGCAAGCTCGCCGAGCTGCGGGCAGAGGCGGACAAGGCCATCGCGGAGGGCGATGCCGCATCGGCCCGCTTCGGTGAAGGCCTGGGGGTGAGCGCCGACTGGGCCGCCCTGCGCCAGGGATGGGGTGAAGTGCAGGCCAAGGCGGTCAGCGTCAGCAGCGCGGAGAGCTTCAAGCTGCACACGGATTACATTGCCCGGGTCCGCAACTTCATTACCCTGGTGGCCGACAAGACGAATGCCACCCTCGATCCGGAACTCGAAACCTATTACCTGATGGACCTGTTCACGGTCCGTCTGCCAGCCCTGGCCGAGGATGCCGGACGGGCGCGAGCCTTGGGAACAGCGCTGGCCATCCGTCAGCACAGTACCGAGGCCGAACGCATCGACATGAACGTGTTCATGCGGCGTCTCGCGGACGGACGGGAGGGCGTCGAGGCGGCCATCGTCAAGGTCGGCAGCAACGGGCAGGTGCTGCGCGCCCGACTCGAGGTGCCGGGGCAGAACTTCGATGCGGCGGTGAAAGGACTGGGTGCCTTGGTCGATGAGCACGTGTTGAAGGGCGCGGATGTGTCGATCGGCGCCACGCAAGTGTTCGAGGAAGGCTCCAAGGCCGTGGATGCGAGTTACGCGATCCTCGATGTAGCCGCCCAGGAGTTCGATCGTTACCTCCAGTTGCGTCTGCAGCGCCTTTACATGGCACGTTGGACGGCGATTGGCGTGATCCTGTTCAGCCTCCTGGTGGTGGGTTATCTGTTCCTGGGCTTCCGCCGCACCATGCTGGATGGCATTGGCGAGATCCAGGCTGGTGTGCGGCGCATGGCGGACGGTGGTCTCGATGAGCCGGTGAATGTCAGCTCCCACGATGCGTTCGGCGAGATTGCCACGGCCTTGAATGCCATGCAGGCCAGCCTGAAGGCACGCCTGCTCGCTGAACACGAGGTGGCGGAAGCCAATCTGCGGGTTCGCAATGCGCTGGACAAGGCGTCGACCAACATCATGCTGGCGGACAACGATGGCCAGATCGTGTACTGCAACGACGCGGTGATCGGAATGCTGCGTGATGCGGAGGCCGATATCCGCCGCGACCTGCCGAGCTTCAGCGTGGCGGGTCTGGTTGGCCGCAATTTCGACGATTTCCATCAGAACCCGGCGCACCAGCGCAACGTTCTCGGCCGTCTGCAGGGTGAGCACAAAGCGAGCGTCCGGGTTGGCGGGCGTACGTTCGCGCTGGTTGCCAATCCGGTGGTCAATGCCCAGGGTGTGCGTCTTGGCTCGGTGGTGGAGTGGCAGGACCGTACCAACGAGGTGCGAGTCGAGCAGGAACTTGCCGGGCTGCTCGATGCCGCGGTGGCTGGTGATTTTGCCCGCCGCCTGTCCCTCGAAGGCAAGGCTGGTTTCTTTGCGACGGTCGCCGAAGGCATGAACAACCTGATGGGAATCGTTTCCACCAGTCTTGAGGACCTTGCGCGGGTGCTGAACGCGATTGCGCGGGGTGACCTGACGGAGAAGATCACGGCGGAATACAGCGGGACGTTCGGGCAGTTGAAGGACGACACGAACACGACGGTGGAGCGGTTGCGCGAAGTGGTGGGGCAGATCAAGGAGTCTGCGGAGTCGATCAACGTGGCGGCGCAGGAGATCTCGGCGGGCAATTCGGACCTG
>JAFEDK010000014.1 GCA_018241665.1 Pseudomonadota bacterium | reverse complement strand
CAGGGTTTTACTGGGTCAATACAGCGTCGCCAAGCCGGAAGCCTGATTCCCCCTCCGCCAGCCGGTCGGCCCACTCTCTGTAGCCGTCCGGCGGCGCGCCAATCACCCGCCGCCCCCCTGCGATGTCCGCGCGCCCCCCGCCGAGCCGCTCCGCACCCGCAATCCGCTCTGCCAGACATTCCCAGAAGCCGTCCCGACCCTCCGAAAGCGCCTCATGAGGAGCCCGGCGAATGTACCGCCCTGTCCGCGAAGCGCTTGCGAGCCCCTCGGGGACAGCCCCTTCCTATGCTGGCGCTCCTCGCGAGGAACCCGGAGCTGCTCGCGAGGAGCGCCAGCATAGGGGCGGCCTGGCCGGGAGAGGGGCCCGAGCAGCCCGGAGACGGTCCCGTCCTATCCCCCGCGCCCAATCGAGGACTTCCGATACAGGACGGACGATCTCGGCGGGGGGCGAGAGCACCTCCGGGATGGTCGCGAGTACCTCGGAGGAGGTCGCGAGCCTGCGGAGCGGGGAGACGATCACCTCAACAGAGGGCGGTTTCGACAGGATGGTTGCTTTGTTGGAGACGTTCGTCTGACGGGATCCTTGCCTAAAGCCTTGACAGGCGTTTGCCATTGGTATGTTTCAAGAACTGCTTCCGAGAACTACTCGCCTGATGGGGTGAATTGCTCTTGCATCAGGTAGGGGGCAGCCTGAAGTAGCCGATACCTGCTACTTCGACTTGCAAGCCAATCGCATTCATCTATGTTGAAGCTATAGAGCAGCGGTTGGTTTTTCGGCCACGAGAAGAAATTTCGTGGCGCCGCTGAATATGGGTCAGTCCATGCCTCCTGTGTCGCAAAGCATCAATTGACGCAATGGCAATGATAATGAAGGTATTCGCGCAATTGCTCTAACCTCTTAACTGGGAGCCACAACGGCAGAGGTTCTGTTTTCTATGGAGTGTTATTGCTGTAATTTCTAAAAATAATGAGTGGACTGTCATTGGATAAACGCGGTTTGTAAATTCAAAAATTTTTTATGCTAAAGAGCTCCATCCCTATTAAGTTCGGTGGTGCTGACTGCAGCTTGGAGTTGCCATGACGTCTGCCGGCGATGCCCTTGAGTGGATGAGGAGAAAGGCCGATGACCAAGGAGACAGAATCCTCTTTCGAGGACAGAACCGTATCTGGCCTACTGTAAAGCCGTCGATCACTCGGCTCGACGAGCAAACGATGATGGAAATGTGGGCGATTTGTCGATGGTTTCACACCGCTGCTCACGGGGTCGCTGGCTACCAGATTCCGAACGAGCATGATCGGCTCGCAATCCTTCAACACTATATCGGCCGCTCACCCGTTATCGATCTCACCGGCACGCCGGAGGTTGCCCTGTACTTTGCCCTTCAACAAGCGGAACCGAACCGCGAATGCGTTGTGTACTCGGTCGACCGGGGCATCGCCGCCTCTTCAGGAGTCGTCTTTTCTGATCACTCATTCCTAGCGTTGCCGCTGGACTCTGGTGCTTTGATGCACCGCTGGCTTAGGCAGGACGGCTATTCAGTTGGTCCGGCGGCGTGGAGAGACCTGGGTGTGGTGAGAAACTTCGATCTTCTGAAGCTGCCTGGCGTGGAGAGCAAGTGCTTTACAACGAACTCGGCGGACAACAATTTCATTTTCCGGCTCGGTGATCTGGAAGACACTCAGTCGGATCCGCTTGCATTAGCCGTACGGGGAGTCGTTACTGCAGTTGCTCGATCGCTCGAGCTTTTAACCCCTGGAATCATTAATGTTCTGCAGGCCTCGAAGACGATTGATCCCATCGCCAAGGTAGTCGCGGAGATCGACAGCTTGATTTCGCTGGCGTTGACAGTGAAAACACCATCTAGCTTGCTTAATGAGCTTAGACGATTACGCACCGCCATTGAAACCTCTTGGGACACAAGTTGCGAATGCTCTCTCGACATGGCACAGGGGGAGATTAAGCGCTTGGTTGCGATGAATGATGTCGCAACGCAACGCCCTGGCCGACAAAAGTAGGCTTGACCACCTAGTGCCGACAAGTGATCGCGAGCGTTAGGACTTCGTATGCGAAAACCGCCGTGTCCAAGCATTCGCCCCAAGCCTCCAAAGGTTCTGACTCAGGAAAAGCGTAATGTGCCTAAATATTTATCACGTTTCTGGACTGCCATTAATTCGCCCGTATCGCTTCTTCTCATTTCAAGCGTGCTGGTTTCCGGTGTTGGATGGCTGTACCAGCGAAACGAAGCGGAACAAAAAGAAGAAGTGACCCATGATGCGTTCGAAACGTATGCCACTGCAGAGATTGGGCATAGGTATTGGCTAATTCTCGAGTACGCGAAAAGCCGAAAGACTATTTCTCGCCAAGACCTAATCGCAATGAGGCGTGTGTTTGAAGGCGAGAAGCCCTATCGGCCTATAGTACGCGACTTTTCAGAAATGTCTGTCGTCGCGATACTTCATAAGCTCAATGTTGAAAATCAGCGGGGTCAAGGCCCTCTCGATCACATGCTGATTGAAGGTAGTCGGCAACTCTCTGGGGCTTTTTATTATGTTGAAAGTGCCACTGACTTGACCGACGATCAAGTCAGAGAAATTGGTGCAGAGATCGTGGGCAACGCAAGAAAAATTAAGCTTCTTTCACTTAAGTGGTAACCGCTAGCCTAGATTCTTGATGTAGGCTAATTGCTTATTTGAGGCTCAATAACTGCATTGGGTCGATGTCACGCGTTCATTCCATCGCGCCTATTCTCCGCTAAAATCGGTCCACGGCTGGCTGAGCACGCGGGGAAATGGGCCGCGTAAACGACAAAACCCGCCGAAGCGGGTCTTTCGCGAGCCGGGCGAAGCGGATCAGGCGGCTTGCTTGGCCTTGCGGCGGCTGAGGCCGAGGCCGGCGAGGCCCATCGCGACGAGGGACAGGGAAACGGGTTCCGGCACCTTGGAGGCGGATTCGACGTTCTTGACGTACAGCTGGCTGGACAAGCCCTCGTCCAGGGCGTTGTTGACGCCGAAGGTCAGGTTGCCGGTGAAGGCGGTGTTGAAGACGAGGGTCTGCCAGCCGGAATTGCCGAAGTTGCCAACGCTGCTGATGTCGGACAGCACGTTGATGGCGCCGCCGTTGAGCTGGTACCAGCCGTAGTCGTTGAAGGGCAGGTAGTCGTTGGCCTGGAAGAACCAGTCGAACGAGGTCACGTTCGAGACGTTGCTCGAGATGGCGCCATAGGCGGTCAGGTTGGCCTGGCTGGCGGAGGCGGATGCATTGCCGGCGGTGGTCCAGGTACTCAGATCGGCAACCGAAGCCTGGGCGGCGGCGGTGGCGAACAGGCTGACGGTGGCGAGAGCCAGAGCAAGTTTCTTCATTTTTCTGATTTTCCCAATTTAAGCAGCGTATCGAACGGTGGGCGTCTATCCGCAGCGCCTGAAACGGGCCGGTGCATGGCTTCGGTCAAAGATGTTGAAGACATGACTAGGTCATCGGCTGCGGGCTGACATCGTTGTGTTGCCTTGCTTCTGCCGATTCTGACCGATGCTCTCGGGGGCGCCCGTCGAGTAATTCACGGGGCCTTGGGACGCACGCCGGGGGAAGCGTGCTTTTTTCACGTTTTGCCGTTATTTCCGTTTTTACGGGATTGCCCGGCCTGTTCCTCGTCGGGCAATCCCGCGCCGTGGTGGCTGCCGATCCGGGGTGGATCAGAGCTTGCCGCTGACGGTGACCCCCAGCCAGCGGTCGGTGCCGGGGATGTAGAGGTTCCACACCGGCTGGTAGCCGTAGTCCACGTTGAACAGGTTCTTGGCCAGCAGGCTGACTTCGAACTTGTTGTCGGCGGTACGGATGCCAACCGAGGCGTCGGTGAGGCCGTAGCCGTCCACCTTGCTGTAGCGCGACAGGGAGGGGTCGGTGAGGTAGCTGCTGGTCCGGTTGTAGTTGAAGTTGGCGAACAGGCGCTTGTCGCCGAAGACGTGCCAGATGTGCTCGGCGAACAGGTTGAAGCTGAAGGGGCCGACGCCGGCGACCCGCCGTCCGCTGACGTCGTAGTAGGGCACGCTGGTACCGCCCAGTTCCAGCGGCTTGGCGGCGAACTTGAAGTCCACGTAGCGGGCGTCGTTGTAGGCGCCGGACAGGCGCACGCTGGTGTCGCGCACGGCGTAGGCCACGTCCACCTCGATACCCTTGGTACGCACCTTGGGCACGTTGCCGACGCCGCTGGTGTAGTACAGGGTGCCGTCGTTGTTGGCGCGGGTGCGGGCGTCGTCGTAGAAGTACAGGTTGCTGATGTAGTCGCGGGTGTTCTGGTAGAAGAAGGTGGTGTTGACGGTCAGGGCGCGGCCGAGCAGGGCCGAGCGCAGGCCCACCTCGAAGGAGTCGGTGCGTTCTGGCTTGACCGGCACCGAGGTGCCGCCGCTGGCGGTGGTGCCGACGATCTGCGCGATGCCGGCCTTCTCGCCGTGCTGCCACGAGAAGTAGGCGGTCTGGGTGTCGCTGAGCTTGATGATCGGGCTGATGTTGGCGGCGTACAGCACCTTGCTGAAGGGCTCGGCGGCGGTCTGGCCGTACAGGCCGGTGAGCTGCGCGGCGCGGATGGCCTTGGCGTCGGCGATCTGTTGGCGCTGGCTGGCGTTGAGGGCGCTGTAGCTGGCCACGCCGAAGTACTTCTGCGCCGTGTAGTTGGCCAGGGCCAGCTGGGCGGCGTTGTTGTTGCCGTTGAGGGCGCCGGTGGCATTGCTGCTGAAGCCGCCGAGGTTAAGGTTGCTGACCGACACCGGGTTGAGCTCGGCGGCGAAGCCCTGCTCGTAGATCTGGCTGTAGTTCACCTCGTTGCGGCGCTTTTCGGCGGCGGCGCGCAGGCCGGTGTTGATGGTCAGCTGCTCCGTGGGCCGGAAGTTCAGGCTACCGTACAGCGCGGCGCTGGTGTCGCGCTTTTCGGAGTAGGTGTTGTAGCCGAGCCGGTCGAGGGAATTGACCAGCAGGTAGCGGCCGGCGCCGTCCGCGTCCAGGCGTTGGTACTGGGCCACGTTGGCGTAGTAGGCGCCGGCGTCGGAGCCGAACTTGGTGCCGCGCCCTTCGCCGCCGTTCGACTTGAAGACATCGGCGAGGAAGACCCCGACCTGGTAGTCGAACAGGCCGCCGACCGGCGAGTTGAGGCGCAGCTCCTGGGTCTTCTGGCGGAAGTAGCCGAGGCCCGACGAAGGGCCGCGCAGGACGTCGAAGGGCGTCGGGTTGCTGAAGTTGGGGCTGCCGAAGTCGAAGTGGTAGTCGCGCCAGGCGGTGATCGAGGTCAGCGTGTAATCGTTGAGCTTCCACTTGAGCACCGCCGAGGCGCCCTTGGTGTCGTTGGCGATCGGGTAGTGCTCGGCGCGGTTGGATTCGTTGAGGTAGTTGTCGGCGTAGTTCCAGCTGTTGCTCTGGGTGAACCAGCGCCGGCTCAGGCGGCCCGTGTCCTGCAGGGCCTGGTTGACGGCGATCGGCTTGCCGCTGGCGTCGAGGGTGTCGTAGAAGGCCGGGACGGCGCGCGGGTAGATGCCGCCGTTGGAGGAAATGCCGTATTCCTTGCTGTTGGGGGTCACGTCCACGCTCAGGCGGGCGCTGAAGTCGCGGCTGGGGGTGAGCAGGAACTGCAGCTTGCCGAAGGTGCGGTCGATGTTGCCGTAGCTGACTTCGTTGCCGCCGCCGTTGCGGGCGTTGTAATACTGGTTCTCGACGGTGCCGTTGGATTGCTCCCGGTACAGGGTGGCGCGCCAGGCCAGCACGTCATCGACGATCGGCCCGCCGAGCACGCCCTTGGTGATCAGGGTGCTGCGCTGGCCGTAGGTGATGGAGGCCTCGGCTTCCGGCACGAAGCGCGGTGCCTTGCTGGTGAAGCTGATCTTGCCCAGGCTGGCGCTGTAGCCTCCGGTGGTGCCCTGCGGGCCGCGCGCCACGTCCACCGTTTCCAGGTCGTAATAGCTGTTGAAGACGGCCATGTTCGACAGGATGTAGGGCACGTCATCGACGGTGGTGTTGACGCTGGCATCGAAGGTCAGCGCCCCGCCGGTGCCCAGGTAGCCCAGACCGCGCAGGCTCAGCGCGGTGGTGGTGGGGTTGGTGCTGGAGCCACCCCATTTCACGTTGCCGATGCGCTTCAGGATGTCCCGGTAGTTATTGACCTGCTGTTTTTCCAGTTCGTCGCCGGAGACCACGGAAATGGATTTCGGGGTGTCCTGCAATTCGGCCAGCGGCGTCTTGCGGCGGGACGAGATCACCACCGAGCCGAGGTTCTGACCACCGGCGGCGGGGGCGGCGGCGGGCTCCTGTGTTTCCACAGCGGCCGGCGTGCTGGTGCCGGCTGTCGCGACCGGGGGAGGCGTGCCGTCCAGGCGTTGCTTGAGGGCCGCGTTCTCGGCGCGCAGTTGGGCGATCTCGGCCTGCAGGGCGCCGAGCGACGGTGCGTCTGCGGCCACCACCTGGGTGACGGGCCAGACCGCCAGGGTGCTCAACAGGGCAACAGTCAGCGGTGAGGGACGGAAAAGGCGACCGGCTGGGGGTTCTGCTGCTGCGCGTGGAACGAAGGACTGGGTTCGATGCATCGACATGCTCCCTGTTGGCTTGCGTGGAAATAGGCAAGGCCGTAGGCAAATCGCATGCCGGCGTAATTGATCTCTATTTGAGGCGACGGTTTCTCAGGAAAAAAGCGGGGTGCAGGGTGGAAATGCGCGGATCGCTGCGGCGGGTTGCACGGAATAGGCTGTCCGGAATTGCGCACGGGGCATCAGTTCTATTTCAAATGCAACAGGCTGTTCGTGGTTGATTGTTTTTTTAGTGGATTGATTCGCTTGTAAATCTATATTGTTATTTGAATTGCTTGAATATGTCTGAATTTCTGCCCGGTCAATTTCTTGAATTCTGGAATGAATGGACGGATATATTCATTCGGGCCGCCTGTCAAACCCACAGCCGATACATCCAGAAGGATTCGTCCTCGATGAAGCGGCGCGCGAATTCGGTCGGGGCGAAGCCGGTGATGCGGCGCGACTCGCGGCTCATGTGGGCCTGGTCGGCAAAACCTTCGTCCTGGGCGAGGCCGGCCCAGTCGAAGGGGCGCCCGCTTTCGTAGCGTTCCCGCGCGGCAAAAAAAACGCCCTCGGTGCGCACCAGGGCCTGCCACTCGCGCAGGGAGCGTCCGCTGAAGGCCTTGATGCGCCGCTCGACCTGTCGCGGGCTGTGGGTTTGCCGCCAGCCGCGGGCCTGCAGCGCGAGGCGTTCCACCCAGTGGCGGCCGAGCTGGCGCAGCGACGGCGCGGCCGAAGCGCGGCCTTGCAGGGCCTGCCAGCGCGGTGCGAGGTGGCGCTCCAGCACGGCCAGTGTGGCGGCATCGTCGGGGGCTGCGGCCAGGGCGTCGATGAAGGGGCGCCAGCAGGCGTCCAGCACGGTATCGGCGGCGACGAAGCGGTCATGCACGGCGCCCAGTTCGAGGCCGAACAGGGCCTGCGCCATGTCGGGGGTGAAGCACACCAGGCCGCCGCGCCCGCTGGTCGGCGCCCAGCTCACCCGCGGGCGGGACTGGCTGCCGGAGATGACCACCCGGTTGCCGAAGGGCGTCCAGCGGCCACTGTCCGCGTCCCGCTCGACGAGGCCGACATCCATGCCCTGGAACCAGGACAGGGAGATCAGCGGCGAGGCCGGAAAATGGGACAGGCGCTGCGCATCGCTGAGGGCAACGCCGCGGGTGTCGCGGCACAGGATCGCCACCACCGCCGTCTGCAGCGCCGGCGGTGCGGGGTACAGCCGGGACCAGGGGGCCGCGCCGGCGGCGGGCAGCCGTGGCGCGCGGGCCAGCGGATCAGGGCAGGCGGGGAAGGGCGGCGGGCACGATGACATGGGCCGACAGTATAGGCAGCGGCGCCGTCGTGGACATGTCGTTTGCGTTCAAGACGGCCCCAGCGGGCGGATCAAGAATGGCCGCCATGAACACACCGACCTCTCCCCGCTGCCCGTTCCATTCGGGCTCTTCGTCCCCGGCGCCGTTGTCCGGCGCGCCGGGATCCTGGCCTCCGGGCCCCACCGCCGGCGTTACCGGCTGGAATCTGCTGCGGCGCATGTCGCGCGACCTGTTCGGCGAGCTGTCCGCCTGGCAGGCGCAGTTCGGCGACGTGGTGCATCTGCGCATCTGGCCGGAGCACCAGATCGTCGTCACCGACCCCCAGCTGGTGCGCGAGCTGCTGGTGACCCACCACGACGCGCTGATCCGCTGGGAGCGTGGCATGCGCGTGTTTGCCCAGCTCCACGGGCACAGCGTGTTCATCGCCGAGGGCGAGGCGTGGAAGGCCAAGCGCCATGCGCTGCAGCCGGCTTTCTCGGGCAAGGCGGTGGAGGCCTTCGTGCCGACCATCGCCGCCGCCACGCACGCGGCCCTGGCGCGCTGGCCGGCGGACGGCGGCGTGCTGCCGATCGAGAGTGCGCTGACCTCGCTGACGATGGATGTGATCCTGCGCATGCTGTTCTCGAGCGAGATCGGCGACGAGGCGCGGGTGGCCGAAGAGGCGGTGCGCACGGTCAGCGCGGCGGCCAATGCGGAGTTCTACTGGCCGGTGAGCGCGCCGGACTGGATGCCCTGGAAGCGCCACAAGCGGCAGGCGCTGGCCGCGCTCAACGGCCTGGTGGGGCGCCATCTGCAGGCTCGCCTGCAGCAGCCGGACGACGCCTGGCCGGACGACCTGCTGACGCGCCTGCTGCGGCTGCACCGGGAGGATGGGCAGGCCTGGCCGTTGCAGGCGGTGCGCGACGAATGCATGACGAGCTTCCTGGCCGGTCATGAGACCGCTGCCGCGACGCTGGGCTGGTGGGCCTGGTGCATGGCAGCCCATCCGCAGGCCCAGGCAACGGCGGTGGAGGAGGTCAGGCGCGCCTTCGGCGAGCACTCCCCGGCCGCTGCAGACTTGCCGAAGCTGCCCTACCTGGCCCAGACCGTGCAGGAGACGCTGCGCCTCTACCCGACCGCGCCGCTGCTCAACAGCCGGCGCTCGACCCGGCCGATTGCGCTGGGGAACTGGCATTTCCCGGCGGGCACGATGTTCATGCTGCCGGTGCTGCGGATGCACCATGACGCGCGCTGGTTTCCGGAGCCGTTGTGCTTCCAGCCCGAACGCTTTGGTCCGGCGGCGGCGGAATTCCCGCGGGGGGCGTATCTGCCCTTCGGCGCCGGTCCGCGGGTGTGCCTCGGCCAGCACCTGGCGCTGACCGAGATGAAGGTGATCACCGCGATGATCCTGCAGCGCTTCACCCTGTCGGTGCCCGCCGGCATGGCCGCGCCGCAGCCGTGCTTCAACGTCTCCCTGCGGCCGGAGCAGCCGCTGGTGCTGGAGGTCGCCAGGCGCGGCGGCACGGCGAGCGGAGCCGGGTGAGGCCTGTGCCGCGCCGGGGCCGGCTGGATCAGGCTTGCTGCAACGCGGTGCTGGCCAGGAAGCGGGTGAAATCGTCCGCCGGTAGCGGGCGACTGTACAGGTAGCCCTGCATCACGTCGCAGGCGCAGGTGGCCAGGAAGGCCCGCTGGGTTTCAGTCTCGATGCCTTCGGCGACGACCCGCAGGCCGAGGCTGTGGCCCATGGCGACGATGGCGCGGACGATGTTGCGGTCGGCTTCGCTGGCATCCAGATCGGTGATGAACATCCGGTCGATCTTCAGCGTGTCGATCGGAAAGCGCTTGAGGTAGCCGAGAGAGGAGTAGTCGGCGCCGAAGTCGTCGAGGGCGATGCGCACACCCAGGCGGTGCAGGGCGTCCATCACCGCGATGGTCGGTGCTTCGCCGTTGATGGCGACCCGCTCGGTGATCTCCAGCACCAGGCGCTCGGGCGGCAGGTGGCTCCCAGCCAGGATGTCGCGGATCGTGTCGATGAGGCCGCTCTCGTGGAACTGGGCGGCCGACAGGTTGACCGCGATGTTGATCGGCGGGAGTCCCGCGTCCCGCCAGCGGCAGGCCTGCAGACAGGCCTGCTCGATGACCCAGCGCCCGACCTCGACGATGAGGCCGGAGTCTTCCAGGATGGGCACGAACTCCAGCGGCGAGATCGGGCCCAGGGTGGGGTGGCGCCAGCGCAGCAGGGCCTCGGCCCCGACGATGGTGCCATTCGAGATGGAGGCCTTCGGCTGGTAGTGGAGCTCGAACTCTTCGCGGGACAGGGCCTGGTGCAGCGCGCTTTCCAGGATCAGGCGGCGCTTGCCGACCTGGTGCATGTCCGGTGTGTACAGGCGGTAGGCGCCGCCGCGCCGGGCATCGACCTGCAGCAGCGCGGCGGTCGCGGCCAGCAGCATGTGCTCGGCGTCGTCGCCGGCGCGACAGGCGCCGATGCGGCTGCTGATCGCGATGCGGTAGTCGCCCAGCTCGAAGGGGGGCTCCAGGGCCTGGTTCAGGCGCCCGGCCAGGGCGGCCAGGGCAGCTTCGCCGCTGCAATGGGGCATCACCACCGCGAAGCTGCCGTCGTCCAGGTGGGCCAGCAGGTCTTCGGGGCCGGTCTGCATGGCGAGCCGTCGCGCCATCTCCTGCTGCAGCTTGTGGCCGGCGTCGGGCAGCAGTGCGCGGATCGCATGGCTGCGGCGCCCCGCCTCGATGAGCAGCAGGGCCACCGCGCCTTCGTCGCGCAGCAGGGTCTGCAGGTGCAGTTCCAGGCGCGCCCGGTTGGGCAGGCCGGTCACCGGGTTCTGCTCGGCGCGCTGCTGCAGGGTGGCGCGGGCGCTGCGCAGCTCGGCCTGGGCGCGGGCATGGGCGATCTCCCGCTCCAGCACCGGCAGCAGCTTGGGCAGGTCCTGCTTGGCCATGCAGTCGCGGGCGCCGCGGTGCATGGCCTCTACGGCCTCGGCGGTTTCCATCGTGCCGGACATCACGATCACCGGCATCGCCGGCTCGCCGCCACCCGCCGCGGCGATGATGTCGAGGGCGATCAGGGCGTCCAGGTCGGGCAGGTGGTGGTCGCAGACGACCAGGTCCCAGGTCCGCTCGCCCAGGGCCGCGATCAGCCCGGCACGGGTGGCCACGCGGGTGAGCTGGGCCACGATCTCGCTGTCGAGCAGTGCCAGGCGCAGCAACTCGGCGTCGTCGTCCGAGTCCTCGATCAGCAGAATGTGCAACATGGCGTTCTCCTTGGGCATGGGCGGGCGTGCTCAGGGCAGGGGTGGGATGTGGTTGGCCTGTGATCTTCTCACGCCTGCGCCGGCATGGGGCTGGCCGCCCGGCGCAGGCCGCTGCCCACCGGCAGCTCGTCGAACCAGTTGATGAAGCGCATCACGTCGGTGCCCTGGTAGATGGCGCCGTGCTGCGGACAGAGCATGTCGATCGGCAACTGGCTGACCCGCTCGCACCAGTCGCGCTTGGCTTCGGTCGAGCCCATCCAGCGGCGGTGGAAACCTTCGGCCTGGCGGATGTGGCGGTCGAAGTCTTCGACGAACAGGGGATAGTCGCCGCTGAGGCGGGCCGCCCCCACGTCGCCGCTGAAGAGGATGTGCGCCTTGCGGTCGTACAGGTGGAAGTTGCCGGACGAGTGCAGGTAGTGGGCCGGCAGCGCCTCGAGGGTGAGGCGGCCGAGGCGGATCGTGCCGCCCTCGTCGGGGATGTGGATGAAGGTATCGTCCCGGCCGCCGAAGTGGGGCACGAACTCGGACCACAGCCAGCTCAGGTGGCACTTGAGTTCCGGCTTGAACTCCAGCCACAGGGCCAGCGACGAGATGATGTCTGGATCCTGGTGGGAGGCGAACAGGACTTCGATGTGGCGCGGGTCGACGGCGGCGGTGAGGGCCGAGAAGACCGCCGAGAAGATTTCCGAGCCGCCCGGGTCGGTGAGCAGCGCGCGCTGGCCGTCCATGACCAGGTATTCGTTGGTGTCGATCAGGTAGTCGGGGCGCTGCGGGTCACGGGCGACGACGATCCACTGGTGCTCGCCATCCTGGAAGATGGAGGTGGTTTTTTTCATTGTGGTTCCTGTCGGCTGGGATTCAGCCGGCGTGGTGGGCGAGGGCCCGGCGCAATTGCTTGATGGTGCCCAGGATGGTGACGATGGCGTCCTCGATCTCGTCGGCCACCTGGCGCAGGCTGGCCGCCAGGGCCTGGCCATAGACGGCCTCGATCTTGGCCGCGCGGGACAGGGCGATGCCGGTGTTGCACAGGCGCAGCGCGTGGTCGAGCCGGTTGCCGAGGCCGAACCAGCGCTCGCTGCCGTCGCTGTCGATGCGTGCCTGGCGGGCCTCGATGCGCGCAGCGGCGCCGGCCAGGCGGGGCTGGATGGCCGCCGGGATCTGGTCGAGATGGGCCACGTGCAGCCGGATGCGGGCGGACTCGGCGACCGAATGGACCAGGTCGCCGATGAAGTCGCCGAGCTCGTGCATCTGCCGGTCGAGCTGGCCGCTGAACTGGCGCAGCTCGCCGGACACGATGCCGAAGCCGCGGGCCTGGCTGCCGGCCTGCTTGGCCGCCAGCATCGCGTTGAGGGCCACCAGGTTGACCTGGCTGGACAGGGCGGTGACCTGGCGGATCCCGGCACTGATCTCGACGACCAGTTGCAGGGAGTGCCCTCCGGTGGGTGAAGGGGATGACGGAATTTCCATTGACGTCCTTGTCAGCGGTGGCCGGCCGGCGTCGCGGTCCGGAAGAAGGCCACCAGTTGTTGCAGTTGCTCGGCCTGGGCGCTCATTTCCTCGGCGGTGGCAGCCAGCTCCTCGGAGGCCGCCGCGTTCTGCTGGGTGACCTGGTTCAACTGGTGCATCGCGGTGCTGATCTGGCCGACGCCACCGGATTGCTCCTCGGAGGCCGCGGCGATTTCCTGCACCAGCTCCGAGGTCTTGCGGATCGCCGGGACCATGGCCTGCAACAGGTGGCCGGCCTGGTCGGCCAGGCGCACGGAGCTGCCGGCGACTTCGCCGATCTCCTGGGCGGCTTCCTGGGAACGCTCGGCCAGCTTGCGCACCTCGGCGGCGACGACGGCGAAGCCCTTGCCGTGCTCGCCGGCGCGGGCCGCCTCGATGGCGGCGTTGAGCGCCAGCAGGTTGGTCTGGTAGGCGATGTCGTCGATGATGCCGATCTTCTCGGCGATCTCCTTCATCGCGGAGACGGTCTGGGACACGGCGTCGCCGCCGGAAGCGGCCTCTTCGGCGGCCTTGGAGGCCATGGTGTCGGTGAGGCGGGCGTTGTCGCTGTTCTGGTTGATGGAGGCGGAGGCCTGCTCGACGGTGGCGGAGACTTCCTCGACGCTGGCGGCCTGCTCGCTGG
This sequence comes from Pseudomonadota bacterium, assembly GCA_018241665.1. Classification (GTDB taxonomy): domain Bacteria; phylum Pseudomonadota; class Gammaproteobacteria; order Burkholderiales; family Rhodocyclaceae; genus Zoogloea. The sequence goes on along the minus strand of JAFEDK010000014.1, from coordinate 107,592 downwards.
TGGCCTGGGACAGGCTCTGGGCGGTGGCGGAAACCTGTTCGGAAGCGCTGCCGAGGCTGTCGGCCGAGCTGCGTACCTGGCCGATCACGTCGGACAGGCGCTCGCTCATGTCGCGCAGGGCGCCCAGCAACTGACCGGCCTCATCGTTGCCATGGACTTCGATGCGGGTCGTGAAGTCGCCGCTGGCGATCACCTGGGCGGTGTTCACCGCCTGCTGCAGCGGGCGGCGCACCAGGCGGCGGATCATGCCGTAGAGCACGACATTGAGGGCCAGCACCAGCAGCGCGGTGCCGCCGAGGATGACCGCGGCCAACTCGCGGGATTCGCGGGTGAATTCGTCCCGGTAGGTGGTGACCATGATCTCCCAGCCCCAGGGCGCGTACATGTCATGCACGGCGACCTTCTCGCGGGCCTCGGTCTCGCCGAGTTCCTTGTTGAGCCACGGGTAGAAGGTGACGCCCTTCTTCTTGGCGAGCACTTCGCGGATGAACTCGCGGCCGCTGGAGTCCTTGGCGCCGGCGATGTTCTTGCCTTCGGCGGCCGGGTGGATATACACCAGGCCCGGTTCGAAGCTGTTGTCGAGCACCGCGGCGTAGCCGGTCTCGCCGATCTTCATGCCGAGGAACTTGTCGCGCAGGCTTTTCATGCCGTCGGTCATGTTCATGCCGATGGCGAAGGCGCCGATGATGGCACCGCGGGCGTCCTTGATCGGCTGGTAGTAGGCGTAGTTGAACATGCCGTCGCGCTTGGACGGGCCGGCGTAGATCTCGCCGCGCAGCAGGCGCTCGTAGGCCGGGTGCTTGCGGTCGAGGCGTGCGCCCACGTTGCGCACGCCGCCGGCGTCCTTGCCGGAGCTGGTGACGAAGAAGAAGTCGTCGCCCTGGCGCACCGAGATGGTGGCGACGAGGCCGGTGAGCGCGGTGAAGCGGTCGGCGGCATCGTTGTCGTTGTTGAGGACCAGGTTGCCGCTCTTCAGCTGCGGCAGCTGCTGGTTGCCGGACGGGATCAGGTGGCCGGCGTCCACGCTCATCGGGCCGCTGTAGGGGGCGCGGTAGAGGGCCAGGCTGCGCTCCATGCCGAGGCGCAGGCTGTCGTCGGCGGTGGCGAGGGTGTCGAGCAGGCGCTGGGTGGTGCGCTGCATCTCGGCGATGCCGCGCTCCTCGAGGTAGCGCTCGGCGTAGTGGCCGATGACGCCCGCGAGGATGAGCACCATGAGTAGGGACAGGGCGCTCTGCACCGCGATCAGGCGGCTGCCGATGGCCATGTCCTTCCAGGACTTGAGTTGCATGAGGGTCCTTCCTTGGGGGCGTCGGGGCGTGCCGTTCAGGCCGCGAGGGTTTCGGACTCAGTGGCGGCGACCGAGGCGAGGCCGGCCAGCTCATCCACCGCGAAGCTGCGGGCCACGTCGAGGAGGATCACGAAGCGCTCGCCGATCTTGCCCATGCCGCGGATGAACTCGTTGCGGATGTGTACGCCGAAGGACGGCGGCGGCTCCACGTCGGTGGCGGGGATCTCCAGCACTTCGTTGACCGCGTCCACCAGCACGCCGAGCTGCTGGATGCCGTCCTCGCCGTCCACCTCGACGATCACCACGCAGGTGCGCCGCTTGGGTTCGGTGAGGCCCTGGCCGAAGCGGGCCAGCAGGTCCACCACCGGCACCACCGAGCCGCGCAGGTTGATGACCCCGCGGATGTAGGGCGGCATCATCGGCACCTGGGTCAGTTGGGCGTACTCGATGATTTCGCGGATCGACAGGATGCCGATGGCGAACAGCTCGCCGCGCAGGTTGAAGGTGAGGTACTGCTCCTTCCCGGTTTCTGCGCTGGGGCTGCCGTTGTTGTCGTGTCTGGGCTGCATGTGGGGTCTCCGTTGGGGCAGGCCGTTCAGAAGCGGACGAAGTCCTGCGGCGACAGGCCGGCGCCGGCAACCGCCAGCTCGCCTTGCGGCGCCAGCGGTTTGTCGGCGGGGCGCCGGCCCTTGTTGCTGCGGACCTGGCGCGGCGTGGGGCGGATTCCGGTGGTCTTGAAGAACTGGATCAGCTGCTGCAGCTGCTCGGCCTGGGCGCTCATCTCCTCGGCGGTGGCGGCCAGCTCTTCCGACGCGGAGGCGTTCTGCTGGGTGACCTGGTTGAGCTGGTGCATGGCGGTGCTGATCTGGCTGACGCCACCCGACTGTTCCTCGGAGGCTGCGGCAATTTCCTGCACCAGTTCCGACGTCTTGCGGATCGCCGGGACCATGGCCTGCAGCAGGTGGCCGGCCTGGTCGGCCAGGCGCACGGAGCTGCCGGCGACTTCGCCGATTTCCTGGGCGGCTTCCTGGGAGCGCTCGGCCAGCTTGCGCACCTCGGCGGCGACGACGGCGAAGCCCTTGCCGTGCTCGCCGGCACGGGCCGCTTCGATGGCGGCGTTGAGGGCCAGCAGGTTGGTCTGGTAGGCGATGTCGTCGATGATGCCGATCTTCTCGGCGATCTCCTTCATCGCGGATACGGTCTGGGACACGGCATCGCCGCCGGAAGCAGCCTCTTCGGCGGCCTTGGAGGCCATGGTGTCGGTGAGGCGGGCGTTGTCGCTGTTCTGGTTGATCGAGGCGGAGGCCTGCTCGACGGTGGCGGACACTTCCTCGACGCTGGCGGCCTGCTCGCTGGTGGCCTGGGACAGGCTCTGGGCAGTGGCGGACACCTGCTCGGAGGCGCTGCCGAGGCTGTCGGCGGTGCTATGCACTTGGCCGATGATGTCGGACAGCTTGTCGACCATGTCCTGCAGGGCTTGCAGCAGCTGGCCGGCTTCGTCCTTGCGGTTCACCTCGATACGGGTGCTCAGGTCCCCATCGGCAAGGGCGCGGGCGATGCCCACTGCCTGGGCCAGCGGGCCGGTGATGGAGCGGGTTACGCTGATCGCCAGCGCAATACCGATCGCAATGGCGATGGCGCTCAGCACCAGCATGCTCTTCAGCGCGCTGTCGTAGGTCTCGCTGGCCTTGCGGGCGGCGATCTCGGTGGCCTTGGTTTCCTCGTCGACGAACTTGGCCAGGCTGTCCAGCCATTCCCGCTGGGCCGGGCGGACTTCCTTGAACAGCAGCGCGGTGGCGTCGGCCATGCGGCCCTGGCGGGCGGTGTCGAGCACCTGGACCTGCAGGCGCATTACGGTTTCCTTGAGGTTCTTGATCTTGCCGGCGAGGGCACGTTCCTCGTCGCTGGCGCCGGCGGCGAGCAGCTTGTCCAGTTCGGCTTCGCCGTCTGCGTAGCTCTTTGCGCGGGCATCGAGGCGAGCGCTTTCGGTCTTGGTGACGCCGTCGTCCTGGCTCAGCAGCAGGTTGCGCAGGGCGATCGCCGAGTCGCGCAGGTTGTCCACCATCGCGTTGCTGACGCGGGTCTTCTCGTTATTGACGGTGGTGATCTGCTGGACGCTGTCGTTGATCGCCATCATGCGGCTGGTGCCGATGTAGACGATGGCGGCCAGCAGGGCCAGGACGAGCCCGAACCCGAAGGCCAGGCGTTGGCTGATTTTCAGATTGCTGAACATGAATGTTCTCCGGCTGGGATTTCAGAAAGTGGCGGGTCAGGCGGCCGCGCGGTCGGTGACCTGTTGCAGGAGGCGTGGAACGTCGAGGATCAGCGCGACGGCGCCGCTGCCCAGGATGGTCGACCCGCTGATGCCCTGGACGCGGCTGAAGACGCGGCCGAGGGGCTTGATGACGGTCTGGATCTCGCCGTGCAGGCTGTCCACCACCAGCCCGGCGCGCTTGCCGCCGTACTGCACGACCACCAGGTTGCGGTCGGTATGGCGCCCCTCCTTGCCGACCGGCAGGTCGAGGGCGTCGCGCAGGCGGGTGTAGGGCAGGATCTGGCCGCGCTGGTTGAGGTAGTCGCGGCGCTGGCCGGACTGGCGTTCGGCGGCAGGCAGTTCGATGCACTCGACGACCTGGTCCAGCGGGATCACGAAGGAGGCATCGCCGACGCCGACCAGGAAGCCGTCGATGATGGCGAGGGTCAGCGGCAGGCGGATGCGCATGGTGCTGCCCTGGCCTTCGACGCTGTCGATCTCGATGCTGCCGTGCAGGGCTTCGATGTTCTTCTTGACCACGTCCATGCCGACGCCGCGCCCGGAGATGTTGCTGAGCTGTTCGGCGGTGGAGAAGCCGGGGGCGAAGATCAGCTTGTAGACGTCTTCGTCGGAGAGGTTCTGCTGGGGGCTGACGAGGCCTTTCTCGACGGCTTTCCGAAGGATGCGCTCGCGGTTGAGGCCATTGCCGTCGTCGCTGACTTCGATCAGCACGCCGCCGGAGTCGTGGCGGGCGTCGAGGCGGATCGTGCCCTGGGCCGGCTTGCCGCGGGCCACGCGCAGCTCGGCGGGCTCGATGCCATGGTCCATGGCGTTGCGCACCAGGTGCATCAGCGGGTCGCCGATCTTCTCGACCATGGTCTTGTCGAGTTCGGTCTCGGCGCCGTTGATGACCAGGCGGATGTCCTTGCCGAGGTCGCGGGCCACGTCGCGCACCACGCGCTGGAAGCGGTTGAAGGTCTCGCCGATCTGCACCATGCGCAGGTTGAGGGTGCTGTCGCGGACTTCCTCGATCAGGCGCGCCATCGTCGAGGTGGCTTCGAGCATGCGGCGGGCCTTCAGCTGGCCGGCGATCATGTTGGCGCCGGCACCGGCGATGACCAGCTCGCCGACCAGGTTGATCAGCTTGTCGAGCTTGTCGGCATCCACGCGCAGGGTCTTGGCGCGGCCGCTGTCGCGGGGCGGCTTGCCGCCGGCGGCGGGGACTGCCGCGTCGATGAGGGCGGGCAGGGCCGGGGTGTCGTCGGCGATGACGGGCACGAGGGCCGTCGTTGTTGCGGGGGCGGGCGCCAGGGCCCGTTCCAGCTCGGCGGCGTCGAGGGTGCCGCAGCGCACCAGCGCTTCGCCGAGGCTGGCCGGCTCCGGCGACAGCGCCGTCAGCATGTCGGCGTAGGCCTGCAGCGGGCTGCGGGGCGGCAGGATGTGGATGGTCGCGTCGTCGCGCACGAAGTCGAAGGCGCCGTCGATGTCGGCGTGGCTGGCCTCGCTCTTCAGGCTGATCTCGAAGCCCAGGTAGCAGGCTTCCGGGTCCAGCGCGTCGAGGGGCGGCAGCGCGTCCTGCAGGGTGACGATGCCCTCGATGTCGCCGAGGCTGCCCAGGTAGCGGATGAAGGACAGCGGGTCCATGCCGTGCTGCAGGACTTCCCGGCTGAAGCGCAGGGAGACATGCCAGTTGCCGGTGATCGCGCTGTCGCCGCCGCTGCTCGCGGCCGGGGCGGCGACAGGCGCGGCGCTGGCGGCCGCAACCGGCAGGGTGCTGGTGGTGGTGAAGCGGGCCAGCTGGCCGAGCAGGTCGTGGCCGATCGCGTTGACGACCGGGTCGTGGCCGTGGGCCTTGTCGGCGACGCGCTGCAGCAGGGTGCCGATATGGTCGCCGCTGGCCAGCAGCAGTTCGGCCAGCGGGCGGTCGATGGCGAGTTCATTGCCGCGCACGCGGTCGAGGACGTTCTCGACGGTGTGGGTGAAGCCGACCACCTCGTCGAAGCCGAAGATGCCGGCCGAGCCCTTGATGGTGTGGGCGGCGCGGAAGATGGCATTGACGGTCTCCCCGTCGCCCTCGCCGTTCTCGATCTGCAAGAGGCCGTCCTCCATCTGCTCCAGCAGTTCGCGGGCTTCGAGGAGGAAGGTCGGGATGGCCTGATCGATGTCCATGTTCATTGCTCTCCGCTGGAGGTGGGGGCGGCCGGCAGCAGCGCGTCGAGGCCGCACAGGGCGAGGCAGTCGCGCACCGCCGCGCTGCAGCGTTCAAGGCGGCTGGCGGGCAGGCTGCGCAGGGCGGCCAGCACCACTTGCAGGCCGGCGCAGTCGACTTCGATGACGTCGCCCAGGTCGAGGTGGCAGGGGCTTTCGTCCGCCGGCAGGGCCAGCAGGGCGTCCCGGATGGCGGCGGCGTTGTAGATGTTCAGCTCGTCGCTGAAGCGGACGCGGGTGTGGCCGTCGTCCCGGGCGATGTCGAGGCTCATGGCGCTTTCCTGGCTGCTGGCCGGCCGCTCAGGGCAGGATCAGCTTGGAGACGGCGTTGAGCATCTGCGCCGGGGCGAAGGGCTTGACCATCCAGGCCTTGGCGCCGGCGGCCTGGCCTTCGGCCTTCTTGGCTTCCTGGTTTTCGGTGGTCAGCATGACGACCGGGGTGAACTTGTAGCCGGGCAGCTTCTTCATCTCCTTGACGAAGGTGATGCCGTCCATGTTGGGCATGTTCACGTCGCTGATGACCAGGTGCACCTTGCGGCCGTCGAGCTTGCCGAGGGCGTCCTTGCCGTCGCAGGCCTCGACGACGTCATAGCCGGCGCCCTTCAGGGCGATGCTGACGACCTGGCGCAGGGAGGCGGAATCGTCCACCACGAGAATGGTTTTAGCCATGGATGTACTCCTAGAAGAAGGTGATTTCTGACGGGTCGTCACCGGCGGCAGCGGCACCACCGGTGTGGATCTGGCGTTCTTCGGCGGTGGCGTAGCTGCCGGACAGGCTGGCCAGCATGCGATCCACCGGCAGGGGCTGCGGCCAGCCGCCGTGGGCGACGTCGGCGTGGCTGGTGGCCAGCTGCGCCGGCAGCGCGTCGATGCTGTCGCGGACGTGGCTGAGGATCTGGCTGACCCGGTCCTGGAACTGGAGCTGGACGAGGGCGTCGGAGACGTCGGACTTGATGCCGGCGCTCTCGTTGCGCAGGGTGTGGCTGGATTCGACGAGGCCGTCGATGATGCCGCGGAAGCCGCCGAGCACTTCGCCGATGGCGTCCTCCGAGGCCTGCAGCGCGCGGGCGTCATTGACGGCGGTGCTCTCGGCGCTGGCGACGGCGGTGGCGATGGCCTTGCTGATGGCATCCACCGCGCTGCCCATGTTGACACCGGTGGTCTTGGACTGGCCGGACAGCTTGCGCACTTCGTCGGCCACCACCGCGAAGCCGCGCCCGGCCTCGCCGGCGCGGGCGGCCTCGATGGCCGCGTTGAGGGCCAGCAGGTTGGTCTGGTCGGCGATGCCGGCGACATCCACCGCCATCTTCTGCAGTTCGACGATGAACTGCTGCAGGCGCTTCACCTCGGCAACCATCTCTTCCTTGTGGCGGTTGGCGGTCTGCAGGGATTCGATCAGGGATTGCAGGCGGGTTTCGCTGCGGGTGAACACGCCGAGCAGGCCGCCTTCGCCGTCGGCCGCGCCGGAGGCCGCGTCGGCGGTGCGCACCGACACGTCGAGGCGATCGACGATAGCGGAGAAGGCCAGGGTCAGGCCGACCACGGCGCTTTCCATCTGGGAGCGGCCGCTCTCGATCTGGCGGCTCCACAGGGGGAACAGGCGTTCGGCCAGTTGGTCGAGGCTGGCCACGTAGGGCGTCAGTTTTTCCACTTGGGTCGTTTCCGTTTCGCGATGGCGTTGCTGGGTGGCGAGGGCGGCCTCCTGGCGCAGGCCGTGGCGGATCGCCCAGCCGATGCCACCGCCGATGAGCAGCGCGGCGCCGGCGGCGGCGAAGGTCGGCCAGCTGGGGGCGCCGATCACGGCCACGGCGACGGCGCCGGGCAGGCCGGCGCCGAGGGCCAGCAGCGGGGAGGCGGCGAGGCGCGTCATGGCCGCACTCCGGCGTGAAGGTGGCGGGCTGCCACGCTGTCGATATGTCCGCTGACCGTCATTGCTGGGCTCTCCTCGGGCGGCTCCCGCGTCTGCATCGATGCAGGGAAGGGGGCCGCACTGATTGGTCTGCGCGCATCTGCCGGTCGGGCTGGAGGCCCCCGTCATGCGCCTGGATTACGGACGCAATGGTGCCGATCGCCGCGGAGGGCGAATATCGGCGGAGGCTTAAAGTTTTTGTCGGAAGCGACCGGTCGCGTGTAGGAGGATTCCTAGGGCCGGCGGGGAGACGGGAGGGATTTCAGCGGGATGCCGCGGAGCAGACGCCTGTGGGGGCGGACGTCTGTGGGGGCGAATTCATTCGCCCTGCGCTGGTTGAATAAGATCCGAGGGCGAATGAATTCGCCCCCACAGACGGGGAAGCGGACCCGCCGGCAGGGAGCAAGCGGGCTCAGTCGTGAGCAAGATCCTGCCGTGGCGGGAATGACTTGCCCCAGCGGGGGGAGGGGCTTCGCGGTGAGCGAGGTGCTTCCGTAGGGGCGAATTCATTCGCCCGCCGCCGCTTCAGCGCAATTCGACCAACTGGTGTTCGATGGCGTAGTGGATCAGCTCGGCGCTGCTGCTCATGCCCATCTTCTGAAGGATGCGCGACTTGTGGGTGCTGACGGTCTTGACGCTGAGGGACAGGCGTTCGGAGATGGCGGTGATGGTGGCGCCGGCGACGATCATCTGGAAGATCTGGTATTCCCGGTCGGACAGCGTGGTGTGGGGCAGTTCGTTGTGGCGGGCGCTGTATTCGAGGGCCAGGCGTTCGGCGACGGCCGGGCTGATGAAGACGCCACCGCCGGCGACCTTACGCAGCGCGCCGATGAGTTCCTCGCCGGCGTGCTCCTTGGTCAGGTAGCCGGCCGCGCCGGCCTTGATGGCGCGGACGGCGTACTGCTCTTCCTTGTGCATGCTGAGGACCAGGATCGGCAGCCGGGGGTACTCACTCTTCAACTGCTTGATCAGCTCGATGCCGCTGCGGCCGGGCATCGACATGTCGAGCAGCAGCAGGTCGGGCGGCGCCTGGCGGACCTGGGCGATGACCTCGTCGCCGGTGGCGGCTTCGGCGCAGACCGTGAACTCCGGTGCGTCGCTGAGGACCTGCTTGAGGCCGGTGCGGACGATGCTGTGGTCGTCGGCCAGCATGAGACGGATCATCGGGGGCAGTCCTTGTCTTGATGGGCGGGCTCGCCGAGGGGCAGGCGTACCGCGATGGTGGTGCCGTGGCCGGGGGCGCTGCGGATCTCGCTGCTGCCGCCGAGGGCTTCGGCGCGTTCGCGGATGCCGAGCAGGCCGAAGGACGAGCGGGTGCCGGCGGTGGCCGGATCGAAACCGCGGCCGTTGTCGCTGACGGTGATCTCGATGGCGTCGGTGTCCCGCTCCAGGGAGACCAGTACGTGGCTGGCGGCGGCGTGGCGGGCGATGTTGGTGAGGCATTCCTGGATGATGCGGAATGCCGCGGTGGCGCGCGGCTTGTCGGTCTGCAGGTCTTCGGCGGCGGCGGCCTCCAGGCTGCAGGCGATGCCGTGGCGGTGGCCGAAGCCTTCCAGGAACCATTCGACGGCGTCGCGCAGGCCCAGGTCGTCGAGCATCACCGGACGCAGTTCGGACGACATGCGGCGCACCCAGTCGACGGTGCTGTCGATCAACTGGGTCATGCCGGCGAGCTTGTCGTGCAGCGGCTGGACGTCGGCGGGCAGGCGGGCGCGCAGCCAGGCGGCATCCATCTTGATGGCGGTGAGCAGCTGGCCGAGTTCGTCGTGCAGCTCGCGGGCGATGTGGGTGCGTTCTTCTTCGCGCACCGACTGGAGGTGGGCCGACAGTTCCTGGGAGCGGCGCCGGGCGTCGCGCAGTTCCTGCTGGACGCGCTTGCGCGCCCCGATGGGCTGGGCCGCTGAAACGGCGCCGACGATGCGGCCGTCCTCGATGAGCGGGGTGGCGACGAAGGAGACGGGCACCGGCGTGCCGTCCTTGTGCAGGTAGATGTCGTCGTCGATGCGCTGGGTCTGGCCGCTGCGCAGGGCCAGCAAGGTGCCGCAGCAGGCGGGGTCGGACGGTGCGGCGTCGGCGGCGGGGCGGTGGATGATGTAGTGGATCTGCTGGCCAAGCAGCTCCTCCTCGGTCCACCCGAGCAGGCGCTCGGCTTCCGGGTTCATCCATAGCAGCGCGCCACGGGCGTCGGTGGCGAAAAGGGCTTCACCGACGGCGTTGGTGATGGCGCGCAGGCGCTTTTCGCTGAGGCGCAGGGCTTCCTGGGCGTGTTCGTGGTCGCGCCGGATGGCCGCTTCGCGCAGGGCCCGCTCGATGGCGGGTTGCAGGCGCGGGAGGTTGTCCTTGACGACGAAGTCGGAGGCGCCCGCCTTGATCAGCGCGGCTGCGGACTCTTCGCCGACGAAGCCTGAGACGGCGATGAAGGGCAGGTCGCAGCCCAGCTCACGCAGCAGTTCGAGGGCTGCGGTGGCGCTGAAGCGGGGAAGGTGGTAGTCGGAGATCACCAGGTCCCAGGGTTGGACGGCCAGCGCTGCGCGCATGGCGGCCTCGGTGTCCACCCGCTGGAAGGCGAGGTCCGGCCAGTGCATTTCGAGCTCCAGCAGGATCAGGTCGGCATCGTCGGGCGAGTCTTCGATCAGCAGGACGTGCAGACGGGGCGGTGGGCTCATGGAATTCGGTTGCTGCGTGGCGTCAGGCTTTATTGTCCCTTGCGCTTTCCCGCTGGGGCAAGGTGAAGTGGATCGTCGCGCCTTGGCCGACCGCGCCTTCCGCCCACACCTTGCCGTGGTGGCGGCGCACCACCCGCTCGACGGTGGCGAGGCCGATGCCGGTGCCTTCGAATTCACTCTCCGCGTGCAGGCGCTGGAATTCCTTGAACAGCTTCCGGGCATAGGCGGGATCGAAGCCGGCTCCGTTGTCGGCCACGAAGAAGATCGGGCGTTCGTCGTCGGCCCGGCAGCCGAAGCGGATCTCCGGCCGCGGTGTGTGGCGGGTGAATTTCCAGGCGTTGCCGAGCAGGTTGTCGAGCAGGATGCGCAGCAGGCCGGCGTCGCCGAAGACGATGAGGCCGTCCGTGACCTGGATGTCCACCTGCCGCTCCGGGTCGTTGCGTTGCAGTTCATCGAGGATCTGGCGGGCCAGCGTACTCAGGTCGACCCGTTGCCGGCGGACCGGGCCGCGGGCCACGCGGGATAGCTTGAGCATGTCGTCGATGAGCCGTCCCATGCGCTGGGCGGCGCGGCGGACGCGATCGAGATAGTCGCGGCCGGCGTCGTCGAGGTGCTCTTGGTAGCGGCGCTGCAAGGCCTGGCTGAAACCGTCGATGCTGCGCAGCGGCGCGCGCAGGTCATGGGATACCGCCGAGCTGAAGGATTCCAGTTCGCGGTTCACGTCTTCGAGGGCGCGGGTCCGTTCGGCCACCCGCCACTCGAGTTCCTCGTTGAGCTGGCGCAATTCGGTCTCGGCCTTCTGGCGCAGGGTGTTGTGGTGGGCTGCCTCGAAGGCGAAGGCGACGTCCTGGCACAGGTCGTCGAGCAGGCTGACGATCTCGGCGGTGAAGAAATGCGGCTCCGGCGCGTACAGGTTGATCAGGGTGATTTCGTCCTGGTGGCGGATCTGGAAGGCCGCCGACGAGCGGTAGCCGCGGCTCAGGGCGAGGCCGCGCCACGGCGCCATGTCGGGATCGGTGGCGATGTCGTCGCACAGCACATGGCGGCCCTCGCGGGTGGCGCGGCGGGTCGGGCCCTGGCCGTCCGTCAGGGTGTCGTAGATGGTCAGCGTCGTTTCGATGTAACCGTCCTCATGGCCCCAGTGGATGATGTGCGATGGCCGGCCGTCTTCGATCCGGCAGCTCCAGGCCATGACCAGGCCGCCATCCTCGACCATGATCCGGCACAGGGCCTGCAGCAGCTCGTCGTTGTCGCGGATCCGCACGATGGCCTGGTTGGCTTTGCTGAGGACTGCGTACAGGCGCGCCAGGTAGGCCAGCCGCTTCTTGGCGCGGACCTGTTCGGTGATGTCGAGGTTGGTGCCGATCAGGCGTTGCCGGCGGCCGTCGCTGTCGGCGGTGAATTCGGCGTGGCTGTCCAGGTAACGGATCTCCCCGTCCGGGCGCCGGATGCGCATCTGATAGGTGCACGGCTGGCGGGTCGCGATGACGGTATCGACTTGTTTGAGGACGGCGGGCAGGTCTTCCGGCACGACCAGACTCTTGAATTGCTCCAGGCTTGCGCTGACTTCGTTCGGCTCGTAGCCGAACAGCCGGAAACACTCGTCGGACCAGAGCTGCTCGTCGGTGTCCAGGCGCCATTCCCAACTGCCCAGGTGGGCAATGCGCTGTGCTTCGTTGAGGAAGGCGTCGCGGCGGCGGATCTTTTCTTCGGCGCGGACGCGCTCGGTGATGTCATGGGTGACGCCGATCATGCTCGTCGGGGCGCTGTCGGTGCGTTGCTGCACCTTGCCCTGTACATGAACCCAGCGGAGGCTGCCGTCCGGCAGGATGAACTGGTGCTCGATGTCGAGTGGCGTGCCGCCGTTGAGCGCGGCCCCCAGCGCGAGCCTGACGTCCTGCCGCTGTTCCGGGGGAATGTGCTTGAAGATCGCGTCGATGGTGGACAGGTCGGTCGTCGGGCCCAGCCCCAGTACGTCGGCGGCGTCCTCGGTCCACGCCACGGTGCCGCGGGTGACGTCATATTCCCAACTGCCGATGCGCCCGATGCGCTGGGCTTTATCGAGGTGCAGGCGGGTGCGGGCCTGCTTGCTGACGACCGGGCTGATGCGGCTATACAGGAAGACCGAGCCGGTCAGCACCAGCACGCCGATCAGCAGTGCGGAAATCCGCAGCTGTTCGAGCAGGAGGTCGTGGATGTCGCCGGTGTCCAGCTTCTGCACGATGCCGAGGCCGAACTCGGGCAGCGGGGCGTAGGCTGCGAGGACCGCCCGCCCCCGGTAGTCGCGGGACAGGCCGAAGCCGTATTCCCCGTCCAGTGCGCGGGCCATCGGGATGCGCACGCCATCCACCACTTTCGGGGTGGTGAAGGCATGCGGTGTCAGGCGGGTCGGAAAGCAGTCGGCATGGGCTCCGCCGGACCGGCAGACGACGAGTTCGCCGGAATGGCTCAGGTTGTCGATGTCGTTGAGGACGTCGGCGAGATGCTCGAGGCGCGCCTGCACCACGATCTCGCCCTGGCTCGTGGTGCCGCTGCCCACCGGAATCCGTAGCTCCAGCCAGTAAGCATCATTCCAGAACAGCCAGCTGCGCCGGTCGATGCGCATGCGGTTGTGCTCGACGGTGGAGCGGTCGCCGGTGCTGGCGAGGATCCGGCCGGCCGCATCGGTGACCCACAAGGCTTTCAGGCCCGAGGGCTGGCCGGCAATCAGGAGGCGCTGCAGCTCGGCGTGGAGTTCCGCGCCGCCGGCCCCGAGGCGGATGGTGTTGTCGGTGCGGGCCAGCTGGATGCCCTGCTCGGCGGCGGCAGCCGCGTGGTGGATGGCATTGCCAAGGACGCTGATGTTGGCGGTCAAGGCGGACTGCAGGGTATGGCGGAACAGGGACAGGGTCTGCCCCGCCAAGGCGCCGACGCCGATCAGCCAGGCGGCGATGGCGGCGATCAGCAGCATCGAGCTTCCGACGGCGAAGATCTGCCGGTCCTGGCGGTGGCGGTAGAAGCTGCGCAGGCCCGGCAGGCGCAGCAGGGTCGCGCCGAGGCCCACAGCCAGGATCGCCAGTGCCAGTGCCGATGCCCAGTCCAGGGCAAAGCGGCGGCCGCCGAAATCGAACAGGTCGATGCCGACGATGCTATTCAGTACCTGGGCCGCGCTTCCCAGCAGGATCAGCAGGCACAGCCATTGCAACAGCAGCTGCAGGGCGATGTGGGGAAGCTGGCTCCTGGCCCTGGGCAGTCCGGCGAGAATGGTGGCGGCGAGGCCCAGTACGATGGCCGTGACGGGGGACGGCAGGCTGGCCGGCGGACTCGCCGTCTGCAAGGCGCGGACGAGGCTCAGCACGGCCAGGGTGCCGAGGGCAACCGCCAGCAGGGTTTGCAGCGCCCGCTGCCGCGGGAAGGTGGTGTTGGCTGCCAGCAGGCCCGCGCCGGCCAGGGCGAAGCCGGCGAGCGTTCCGCTCCCGGGCGTGATCAGGGCAGGGAATCCGGCGGCGAGCCAGGCGCTTAATGCAATCAGCATCAGCCCGGCGAGTGCGCCGGCCCGGCTGCTTCGATCTGCGTGCGTTAGCACACTCGGGTATCCGTCCTTGGTCGTGGAAGCGGCAGACTACCATCCGGGCGCGAGGCCCGTAAAAGCAGCGGCTTTCTGCAAGCTGATTTTGCGAACGTCGATAAGTGGGTCATAATTCTGCCGCCGTGTTGCAGATCCGTATCGGCGGGCATTCCAGGCAGCCGTCCGTGTCGTGGCAAAGCCTGTGTTTTCAATGCCTTCGTGCTTGCTCTCCCATCCTTGCCGGGTTTCCGGGTCAGGTCGCCATCGGCGGTCCTGGCATGACAAGGGCAAAATCCGAGGTGTGGTCGCCTGTGCATGGGGACGACGTTTTTTTGGGGGATCTCATCAATTCTCGCGGACTGGCGATGCTACGCCCAATTCTGGCGTAGCGATCGTGAGCTTTTCGTCATGTCCGTCTAAACTGATAAGATCTTTTGTAATTGCCATTCGAATTGCCTGATTAATCCATGGCCGCCACGCCCGAATCTCCTGAAAAGGAATATTGCAGCACTTCCGAAGCAGCCCAGCGGCTGGGTCTTTCCTTGGGCACCATTCAGCAGATGGTCGAGAACGGCCAGCTCGAGGGCTGGAAGACTGCGGGCGGGCATCGCCGGATCCGCGTGAGTTCCATCGAGGAATTCCGTGCCCGTTCGATGGCCGGCGGCGGCCAGGGGACGCAGGCCCGTGCTCCGGGCAATGCGCTGCAGATTTTGGTGGCCGAGGATGATCGAATCCTCCAGAAGCTCTACGAGCACACCTTCACCTCATGGGGCCTGCCGCTGCAAGTGCGCCTGGTTTCCAGCGGGATCGACGGCCTGCTCGAGATCGGCCGCGAGGCGCCGGACCTGCTGATCACCGACCTGCGCATGCCGGGTATCGACGGCTTCGAGATGATCCGCCGGCTGCGTGCCGATACCCAGTTGCAGGATCTCGACATCGTGGTCGTCAGCGGTCTGACCGATGACGACATAGCCGAGCAAGGGGGGCTGCCTCCCGACGTCATCCTGTATTCCAAGCCGGTGCCCTTCCGCGAATTGAAGGGTTACGTGCAGGCCAAGATCATGGCGCTGCAGCGGCGCGTGCGGGGAGCCTGAGCGCGCCAGCTTGGCGTTACCCGTAACTGATCGGCCCCGGCAGCCCTGCGCTGCCGGGGCCGATCGTTTTTGGATTGCCGTTGTCCAACTTCCGGGTGCAGGAGCGGTGGTCGTGCACCGCAGTGTAGGCCGCTCTTCTTTGTCCGGAATTGAAGCGGGTCAAGGTGCCGCGCCACGTCTCCGGTGATGCTGTGATGATATTGGCGATTGTCCGCAAGAAGGGGGTGTATATGTCAGGATCTTATGTGACAATCTTCAATGTGCGGTAGAATTTAACAATAATGATATATTTTGTATTTATGCTTTTGTCGTTATTGTGTGCCTTCGATGCGACCAGGCCTGCTGCCGTCCGTCGGCAGCCTGAGCCCTGTTCGCGCTGCGGACCAGGTCGGGGCCGTGGTGGGAACGTTTAGCCCGGGGGAATCGATGAAGCTGTCAGATGAGGTCGGCCGTGGGTGACCCTGTCTCCGAGGCGGCCATTACCGGTGCGGCGCTGGTGCGTCATCTGAACGATGCGCGCTTTGCCAGCCTGCGTGCGCTGCGGCAACTGCTGCGCGCCCTCGATGCGGAGCGGATCGCTATCGGGGTGCTGAGTCCGGATGGCGCCAGCCTTCAGGAGGAACTGGTGTGGGCGAGTGGTTTCGGCCGCTGCGGTGACTCCGAGCGGGTGTTGTCTTGTGCGGCTTTCGCCGATGAAATCCGCGACTGGCTGGCCTCCCAGAAGGATGCGCTCAGCATTGCCATCGATACCCGTTCGTCGGCCTGGCACGAGGTGCCCTGCGATCAGTTGCTGCTGGTGCGTGATTGCCGTAGCAGCCAGGAGGGCGGGCCGCTGGTGCTGGCCGCCCAGCTGCGGGGCGGCATCCTGCTTCCCGATGAGGCGGCACGGGCGATTGCCGTGCTGATTCGCGAATATACGTCCCGGCGCGAGCCGGCTACGCTGCACACCGGTACCTGAAACCGCTTCCGGGCTTCGCCGTGATGGCGTCAGGCGGCTCGCCGCCGCCAGGCTGCCGCGTCGATCGTTGCGAGGCAGTCCAGCAGGTGCTTTCTCGCTGCCTTCAGATGGGTCTCCGCGGTCGGGCTGAGGCCCTCACCGAGCTGGAAAGCCTCACCGCGCACGCACAGCACGAAGGCCGGCGGTGGCGGCCGGCGGATTTCTTCATGGACGTACAGCACGGCTTCCGGCGAGAGGGCGTGGGAGCTGATCGAACGGTCGGGGGCGGGGCGGATCTCCCGGAACGAGAAGGGG
Organism: Pseudomonadota bacterium; assembly: GCA_018241665.1. Taxonomy (GTDB): domain Bacteria; phylum Pseudomonadota; class Gammaproteobacteria; order Burkholderiales; family Rhodocyclaceae; genus Zoogloea. The sequence continues at coordinate 91,374 of JAFEDK010000014.1, read as the reverse complement.
GCCGGCGTACCCGTGCCGGCATCGATGAACAGCGCCAGGTCCCGGTCGTCCAGGTCGAGGGCGTGCTCGACCTGCAACTGGAAGTCGCTGACCAGCCGTACATCGGGCAGATTCCAGCTTTCCAGCTCGGCCATCAGCCGCGGACCGAGGGCATCGTCACCCCGTGACGGGTTGCCCACCGCAAAGATCACCAGCCGCACGTGCTTACCCTCCGCTGATGGCCTTGTCCACGAGGCGTCCATCCTCGTCCACCAGTTCGACGGCCAGCGGCATCTTGCCAAGCGCGTGAGTGGCGCAAGACAGGCAGGGGTCGAAGGCACGGATCGCTACCTCGATGTGGTTCAGCAGCCCTTCGGTGAGCTGGCGGCCGTCCAGGTAGCGGCGGGCGACCTGGCGCACCGCCTCGTTCATGGCCTGGTTGTTGTGGGTGGTGGATACGATCAGGTTGCAGTAGCTGACCAGATCGTCTTCGCCGACCCGGTAATGGTGGATCAGTGTGCCGCGCGGCGCCTCGATGATGCCGATCCCTTCACGCCCCTTCGGACCGCTGGCGAGGCGGTCGTCGGACAGCAGGTCCGGGTCGTCGAGCAGATCGCGGATCACCTCGGCGGCGTGCAGCATCTCGATCATGCGTGCCCAGTGGTAGGCCAGCGGCGCGTGGATGGGTTCGCCGTCGCCGCGGGCGATGAAGTCCTGGCGTTCCGCCTCGGCCAGCGGGCTGGGGATGAAATCGCAGTTCTGCACGCGGGCCAGCGGGCCGACCTTGTACCAGCCTTTGGCCGGGCCCAGCTCGCGGATGAAGGGGAACTTCATGTAGCTCCACGGCTTCACTTCCTCGACGATGTGCTGCTCGTAGTCGGCGCAGGGCATATTGTCGCGGACGATCTGGCCGCGGGCGTCGCGCAGGCGCAGGTGACCGTCGTAGAGATCCATTGCGCCGTCGGCCCGCAGCAGGCTGAACAGGTGGCTGCGGAACAGGCCGAATTCGTCGTACAGCGGGCCGTTGGCTTCATGCAGGCGGCGGGCGAGGCGTACCGCGTCGCGGCTCCAGCTCACCACCTGGTCGGCATCCTTGCGCAGCAGGTCGCGCTCGTCGCTGCTCAGCGACTTGTTCACGCCGCCGGGGATCGCGCCGGTGCCATGCACGCGCTTGCCGGCGGTGACACGGATGATCTCCTGGCCGAACTTGCGCAGCAGCACGCCTTCCTTCGCCACGTGGGGGTAGGCGGCGGCGACGCCGACGATGTTGCGTTGCTGCACCGGCGACTCGAAGCCGAACAGCAGGTCCGGCGAGGACAGGTGGAAGAAGTGCAGTGCGTGGGATTGCAGGATCTGCCCGTAGTGCATCAGGCGGCGGATCTTCTCGGCGGTGGGCGTGATCTGCGTGGCGCCGACCACCGGGTCGAGGGCCTTGGACGCGGCCAGGTGGTGGCTGACCGGGCAGATGCCGCACAGGCGTTGCACCATCACCGGAACTTCCCAATACGGGCGGCCCTGGATGAATTTCTCGAAGCCGCGGAACTCGACGATGTGCAGCCGCGCTTCCTTCACATGGCCGGCGTTGTCGAGTCGCAGCGTGACCTTGCCGTGGCCTTCGACCCGCGACACGGGGTCGATGGCGACGCGGCGCAGGCTTTCCCGGTTGGCGGCGGTTTCCAGTTCGAAGCTCATGGTGCGAACCTCAGTCGTAATGCAGCAATCCATTCGCGAGCCGCGGCGTGCGGCCGGCGATCAGATCGGTGAGGAACTTCCAGATCGCCGGGCCGGACGGCGGGCAGCCAGGCAGGAAGTAATCGACGCGGACCACCTCGTGGATCGGCCGCACCTTGTCCAGCGGCAGCGGCAGCTCCGGGTCGTTGGGGATCTGCCCGTTCTCGAGGCCGGGGCGGAACTGGTAAACCTCGCGCAGGCATTCGGACAGTGGCAGGTGGTTGCGCTGGGCCGGCAGGCCGCCGTTCACGGCGCAGGCGCCGAGGGCGATCAGGGTTTTGCAGTTGCGGCGGAACTCGCGCAGCACGTGGACGTTTTCTGCGTTGCAGACGCCGCCTTCGATGAGGCCGATGTCGCAGGGGCCGACGTCCTTGATGTCGGTCAGCGGCGAGCGGTCGAACTCGACCAGCTCGACCAGCTCGAACAGGTGCTCGTCGATGTCCAGAAAGGACATGTGGCAACCGAAGCAGCCGGCCAGCGAGGTGGTGGCGACGCGCAGCTTGCGGGCCGGGACGGGAGTCGGGCTCATGATTCCTCCTCCTTCAGCGTCTTGCTGCGGATCGTCTCGGTGTCGAAGGTCCGCTCGCCGATCGGCACCGCGAAGCCGCGGCCCTTGGGCAGGATCACGCCGACCGGGCAGATGCGTGCGGCCAGATCGTCCTTCGAGAAATCCGTATCGGCCAGCCTGCCGGATTCCGCATTGACCGTCAGGTGCTTGTGGATGCCCCGGCCGGTCAGCGCGAACACCGACTTGCCGTCCACGTCGCGGCTAGCGCGCACGCATAGCTCGCAGAAGATGCAGCGGTTGAAGTCGAGCAGCATGTCCGGGTGGGAGGCGTCCACCGGGCGCTCCGGAAAGAAGTGGCGGAAGCGCGGCGTGAGCATCTCGTACTCGTAGCCGAGGGCCTGCAGCTCGCAGTTGCCGCTTTTCTCGCAGGATGGGCAGAAGTGGTTGCCTTCGACGAACAGCATCTGCAGCAGACCGCGCCGTTCGCCGTTCATCTCCGGGGTGTTGCTCTCCACTTCCCAGCCTTCCTTGGCTGGCGTCGCGCAGGCGGACACGTGGCGGCCGGCGGCCTTGACGATGCACAGCTTGCAGCTGCCGTGGGGCGGAAAGTCCTGGTGCCAGCACAGGCTGGGGATGTAGTGGCCGGCCTTGCGGGCGGCTTCGAGGATGGTCTGGCCGTCCTCGAAGGGCACCGGCTGGCCGTCGAGGAGAAACTGCTTGGTCATTTTTCTTCCTCCTCGTGGGTCTGCAGATGGGCGCCGGGGTCGTCGCGGGCGGTGAGCTGGCGGGCTTCGGCCAGCGCCGCGTCGAGGTCGAAGGCCGGTTCGAAGTCGAGGGATACCAGGCGCCGCTCGTAGGCCGGACGGAATTTCTGCAGGGTGTCGATGACCGGATTCGGCGCGGCGCTGCCGAGGCCGCAGTGGCTGGCGTTCTTGAGCAGGCGGTCGAGCCAGTCGATGTCGGCCAGATCGGCCTTGGCGCCGTGGCCGTCGGCCAGCTTGTCCATGAAGCCCTGCAGCAGCGAGGTGCCGACCCGGCAGGGGGTGCAGAAGCCGCAGCTCTCGTGGGCGAAGAAATGCACGAAGGCGCGGGCCACGTCGAACAGGTCGCGTGTGCCGTCGAAGATCATGAAGGCACCGGCGGTGGGCACGTCCTCGTAGGCGATGCGGCGCTGGAACTCGTAGCCGGCCAGGCACACGCCGGCCGCGCCGCCCACCTGCACGGCCTGGGTGTCGCTGGCGCCGCAGTCCTCAAGGATCCGGGCGATCGGCACGCCGAAGGGATATTCGTAGATGCCGGGCTCGGCGCAGTCGCCGGAGATGGACAGCAGCTTGGTGCCGGCCGACTGGGCGGTGCCGCTGGCGGCAAAGGCCTCGCCGCCACCGAGGGCGATCAGGCAGGTCTTGGCCAGGGTTTCGACGTTGTTCACCACCGTCGGGCGGCCCAGATAGCCCTTGGTGACCGGGAAGGGCGGGCGGATCCGTGGCGTGCCGCGCTTGCCTTCGAGGGATTCGATCAGCGCCGTTTCCTCGCCGCACACGTAGGCGCCGGCGCCCAGGTGGATGCGGATGTCGAAGTCGAAGCAGGGCTCGTGCAGGATGTGGCGGCCGAGCAGACCGGCCTCGCGGCGGCGGGCCAGCACGGCTTCCAGCAGCGGCAGCAGGTAGCGGTATTCGCCGCGCAGGTAGAGGAAGCCTTCCGACGCGCCGACCGCCCAGGCAGCCAGCGTCATGCCTTCGAAGACCAGGTCGGCATAGCTGTTGAGCAGCACCCGGTCCTTGAAGGTGCCAGGCTCGCCTTCGTCTGCGTTGCAGACGATGACCTTGGGTTCGCCCGCCGCATTGCGCGCGCTGGCCCACTTGACCGCGGTGGCGAAGCCGGCGCCGCCGCGGCCGCGCAGGTTGGATTTCTGCACTTCCTGCAGCCAGCCTTCACGGCCCATCTCGACGACCGCGCTCAGCGCTGCGCCCGGTTTCATGTCCAGGTTGAGCAGGCTGTCCTTGCGGCGGATGTTGTCGCTGATCTGGAAATACTCGGCGGGCCACAGGTCGAGGGGGCGCTGCTGGCGGATCATCTCGGCGATCTCGTTGATACGCCGGTGGGTCAGCTGGCCGATCGCCCGGCCGTTGACGAGCATGCCCGGCCCCTGGTCGCACAGTCCGGTGCACGAGGTGGTGGTGATGCTCACCAGACCGTCCTCCGACAGCTTGCCCGGCTCGATCCACAGCTTGCGGCACAGAGCGTCCATCAGCTCGGTGTTGCCGAGCATGCGGTCGGTGATGTTGTCGGAAAACAGCACCCGGTAGCGGCCTACCGGTTGCGTGTAGAGGAAACTGTAGAAACCGGCGACCCCTTCCACCCGGCTGCGCGGAATGTGCAGGGCCTGGGCGAGGTAGGTCAGGGTCGGTGCCGGCAGCCAGCCTTCGAGGTCCTGGGCTTCGATCAGGATCTGCAGCAGCTCGGTCGGGTAGTGGCCGTGGCGCTGCAGAATGCCGTCGAGGGCGGCGGTCGGGGTGGCAGGGAGCGTACTCACAAGAACCTCCGGCTGCGGGTGGCAACGCGCCCAGTATGCGCGTTGGGAAGCCGGGATTCTTGCGCTAGATCAGGAAATTCAGGAAATCACCGCGCGGCGGATGCGCGCCAGGCCTTCCTCCAGACGGGCTGGCGGGCAGCCGAAATTGAGGCGCACGAAGCCCGGCAGCCCGAAGTCCTTGCCGTCGGACAGGCCGACACCGGCGGCCTCGAAGAAGGCTGCCGCATTGGCGATGCCACGGGCAGCGAGGAGCTCACGGCAGTCGATCCATGCCAGGTAGGTGGCTTCGACGGGCGTGGTGGCCAGGCCCGGCAGGCCGTTGATGACTTCGACGACCCGTGCCGCGTTGGCGCGCAGGGTGTCGAGCAGGGCTTCCCGCCACGGGCCGCAGTCCCGGTAGGCGACTTCGGTGGCGGCCAGCCCGAGTACATTGACGTGCGGCACGATGCCGGCCATCGCGCGCTTGTAGCGGGTGCGCAGGTTGGCATCCGGAATGATCGCGAAGGCGCAGTACAGCGCCGGGATGTTCCAGGTCTTGGATGGCGCCATCAGCGTGATGGTGCGCCTGGCCACGGACTCGTCGAGGGCTGCGATGGGAATGTGCGGTTTGGCTGGGTCGAGGACCAGACCGCAGTGGATCTCGTCGGAGCAGATCACGAGATCATGACGTTCGGTCAGCGCGGCGACGCGGCCAAGCTCGTGCCGGTCGAATACGCGACCGACCGGGTTGTGCGGATTGCACAGCATGAACAGGCGCACGCCGTCGGCCACCGCGGCTTCGGTGCGGCTCCAGTCCCATTCCCAGCGCGTACCGTGCCGGACCAGCGGCGTGGTGACCAGGCGCTGCTCGAAATTGCCCGGCGCGTGCAGGAAGGGTGGATAGACCGGCGTTGCGGTGAACACCCCGTCACCCGGCTGGCCAACCGCGCGTACCGCGACGTTAAAGCCGGTGACGACCCCCGGCAGCCACACCAGCCACTCCGGCTTGACCTGCCAGGCGTGGTCGCGGGCGATGCCGTCGATGACCGCCTCGGCAACGTTCGGCCACGGATCGGCATAGCCGAATACGCCGTGGTCGATGCGCGCGTGGAGGGCCTCCAGCACAGCCGGCGGGGCGGCGAAGTCCATGTCCGCCACCCACATGGGAATCACGTCGCGGCCGGCGTAGCGCCGCCACTTGATGCTGTCGGAGCCGGCCCGCTCAGGGCCGGTGCTGAAGTCGAAGGTCGTCACGGAGAGGTCTCGGTCAGGGCGGCACAGCCGGGCCGGTGTGTGCCTGCGCTGTCTGGGGTTTGAGGGACGGAGGGCGAATGAATTCGCCCCCACGAGTCAAGGGAACGGTCCGCCCACACATGGCGTTGGAAGAACCCAGGGCTCAGACTTCCAGATGCTGATAGAGCACGGTAGACAGGTAACGTTCCCCGAAGGACGGGATGATCACCACCACCAGCTTGCCGGCGTTTTCGGGGCGCTCGGCCACCTGCAGCGCGGCCCACACGGCGGCGCCGGAGGAGATGCCGACCAGCAGGCCTTCCTCGGTGGCCAGCTTGCGGGCGGTGTCGAGCGCGGCGTCATTGGGCACCTGCACGATCTCGTCGTAGATCGCGGTGTTGAGGATGGCCGGCACGAAGCCGGCGCCGATCCCCTGGATCGGGTGCGGGCCGCGCTGGCCGCCGGACAGCACCGGGCTGGCGGCGGGTTCGACGGCGATGACCTTGACGCCCGGCTTGCGCTCCTTGAGCACTTCGCCGACGCCGGTGATGGTGCCGCCGGTGCCGATGCCGGACACGAAGATGTCCACCTGGCCATCGGTGTCGGCCCAGATCTCCTCGGCCGTGGTCTTGCGGTGGATGGCCGGGTTGGCGGGGTTCTCGAACTGCTGCGGGATGAAGTAGCGGGAATCGGCGTCGGCCAGTTCGGCGGCCTTCTTCAGCGCGCCCGGCATGCCTTCGGGGCCCGGGGTGAGGATCAGTTCTGCCCCGTAGGCCTTGAGCAGCAGCTTGCGCTCGCGGCTCATCGTTTCGGGCATCACGAACGCACACTTGTAGCCGCGCGCCGCACAGACCATCGCCAGGCCGATGCCGGTGTTGCCGGAGGTGGGCTCGAGGATGATGGTGTCGGGCTTGATCTTGCCGGCAGCCTCGGCAGCATCGAGCATCGCCGCGGCGATGCGGTCCTTCACGCTGTGGGCCGGGTTGAAGAACTCCAGCTTCAGCGCGAGGGTCGCGCCGTTGGCGGGAGCCAGCCGGTTGAGCTTGACGAGCGGGGTGTGGCCGACCAGTTCAGCAACGTTGTTGGCGATACGCATGGTGATTCTCCTTGTCGGGAAAGTGGTTATTGTTTCTCTAATTCATTCTAGAACCGTCAGCCAGCATTCCATAGATCGAAAGCGCATATGCAAATAATTGCCAGGGCGCCTCGAGAAGAGCATCGGGGCGGGTTTGCAGGGGGCTGCGGCGGACCGGGTCTGTGACGGCGGCTGCGGGAGGACGCGGTGGGGGAAAGCCGTGGAGGAAAACTGTGGAGGAAAACTGTGGAGGAAAACTGTGGGGGCGAATTCATTCGCCCGCCTCACGTGGATTAGCCACCGTGGGCGAATGAATTCGCCCCCACAGCAAGTAGCCCACAGCAAGTAGCCCACAGCAAGTAGCCCACAGCAAGTAGCCCACAGCAAGTAGCCCACAGCAAGTAGCCCACAGCAGGGCCTGCGTTTACAACCGCCGGATCTTCTCGAGCAGGGCGGTGGTGGAGCGTTGATGCTCGAACGGGATCGAATGCACCGAGCCGCCGCGGGCCAGGGTTTCAGGGGCGCCGACGATGCGGTCCGGCGCCCAGTCGCCGCCCTTGACCAGTACGTCGGGCTGGCATTCGAGGATGCGGGCGATCGGGGTGTCCTCGTCGAACCAGGTGACGAGGTCGACACAGCCGAGGGAGGCCATCACCGCGAGGCGATCTTGCAGTGTGTTGATTGGGCGGTCGTCGCCCTTGCCCTGGCGGCGTACCGAGTCGTCGCTGTTGAGGGCGACGACCATCGCTGCGCCGAGGGCACGGGCCTGGGCCAGGTAGGTGACGTGGCCGCGATGCAGGATGTCGAAGCAGCCGTTGGTGAATACCAGCGGGCGAGGCAGCGTGGCGATGCGCTCGCGCAGCTGTTCAGGGGGGCAGATCTTGGCCTCGAAGGCGGGGGCGGAATACATGGTGGCGGGGCGTTCAGGAGACTCGGAAGCCCCGTATGGTAGCCGCTGGCGCCGTGCTTGGTGTTCCGTGCCAGCCTTCAATGGTGGTTGCGGTAGCCGGCAATGCCGATCATCAGGCGCACCAGTCCGTAGGCGGCCCAGTTGAGCAGGCGCTGCAGGCGCGGCCCCCGTTGCCAGTCGGCCGCGGAGATTTCCTGTCCGCCCTCACGGATCGCCCGGGTCAGGCAGTTGCGCAGGCGCTCTGCAAAGCTGCTATTGCGGACCACCACGTTGGCCTCGCGGGCCAGCAGCAGGCTGAAGGGGTCGATGTTGGAGGAGCCGACGGTGGCCCAGCGTCCGTCGATGACGGCTACCTTGGCGTGCAGGTAGCTGCGATGGTATTCGACGATGCGCAGGCCGCCAGCCAGCAACTGGCCGTAAAGCGCGCGGGTGGCGCGCTGTTGAAGGGGGTGGTCGGCGAGCCCCTGGACCAGCAGGGTGATCATCACGCCGCGCCGGGAAGCGTCCAGCAAGGCGTGGCGGAAGCGCCGGCCGGGCAGGAAATAGGCGTTGGCGAGAATGATCTCCCGCCGTGCGCCGGCGATGCCGAGCAGGTAGGCGTCTTCGATGTCGCGCCGGTGGCGGATGTTGTCGCGGACCAGGAAGGCAGCCTCCACGTCGCCACAGGGCTCGGGCATGACCGGCGGACTGGCCGGCAGGCGCAGGCGCTGCCGGAAAGAGGCCCAGGCCACCAGTTCCCACACGTGGCGCACGCCGGCGTGGATGGGGCCGAGCAAGGGGCCTTCGACGCGCACCGCGTAGTCGTGGCGGGGGGCGTCGAGGCTGGGTGCCTCGTAGTCGCTGGTGATGTTGATGCCGCCAACGAAGGCGATCTGCCCGTCGATGACCGCCAGTTTGCGGTGCAGCCGGCGCAGCCGGCGGCGCCGCAAGGACAGGGTGCCGACTTCGCGGCGGTAGATCAGCACGTTGACGCCGGCCGCGCTCAGCGGGGCGAGGTGTTCGGCGACGAACTCGCGGCCGCCGAAGCCATCGACGAGCAGGCGCACGCTGACGCCGCGGGCCGCGGCGCGGGCCAGTGCGGCAGCGATCGTCTGGCCGATGTCATCGTTGGCGAAGATGTAGGTCTCGAGGAAGATCTCGTGGCGGGCTCCGTCGATGGCGGTCTGCAGGGCCGGGAAGAACTCGGTCCCGTTCTCCAGCAGGGTCAGCGCGTTGCCGCGCAGCCAGGTGGTGCTCATGGGGCGGTGTGCTTCAGCGGAGGCGGATCTGGGCGGTCAGCGGCGCGTGGTCGGAAATCTGGCTCCAGGGGGCGCCGTAATGCACTTCGGCGCGATCGACGGCGAAGCCGCGCACGTAGATGCGGTCCAGGCGCAGCACCGGCAGGGTGCTCGGAAAGCTGCGCGCCGGGCGGCCCCGGATCGATGTGAAGACCTCGGTCACGCCGAGCGGCCCTGTGAGACAGTCGTCGGCGTGGTTGCGCCAGTCGTTGAAGTCACCCGCGATGATCAGCGGCGAGCCGTCCGGCGCCAGGGTATCCAGGCGTTCGACCAGGGCCGCCATCTGGCGGCGCCGGCTGCCGGCGGTGAGGCCCAGGTGCACGCAGATGCAATGCACCGGCTGCGCCACGCCGTCGACGCGGATCTCGCAGTGGAGCAGGCCGCGACTCTCGAAGCGGTGGTCGGAGACGTCCTGGTTGGCCTGGGACAGGATGGGGTGGCGGCTGAGGATCGCGTTGCCGTGGTGGCCGTGGTCATACACCGCGTTGCCGCCGTAGGCGGTCTGCTGCCATACGTCGCGGGCCAGGAACTCGTGTTGCGGCAGCTGCGGCCAGTCGGGGTGGCGACTGGCGTGGCGCAGGTGCATGCCCTGGACTTCCTGCAGGAAGACTACGTCGGCGCCCAGTAGGCGCAGGCGGTCGCGCAGTTCGTGGATGGCCAGGCGCCGGTTGAACTGGGAAAAGCCCTTGTGAATGTTGTAGGTGCAGATGCGCAGCGTGGTGCTCATCGCGGTCTCCTTTTTTCCTGCATTCTGCACCTGTCGCCGGTTTGCCGCATCTTGCGCCGCTCCATGCAAAACGGCGCCCGCAGGCGCCGTCGTGGGCTGACGAGAGGTGCGCTCAGGATACCGCGAGCATGCGCTCGAGGGCGACCTTGGCCAGCGCGGCCTCGTGTTCGGGTACCGTGATGCGATTGACCACCTTGCCGTCGGCGAGGTTCTCGAGGGTCCAGGCCAGGTGTTGCGGGTCGATGCGCTGCATCGTCGAACACATGCACACGGTGGGCGCCATGAACTGGACGATCTTGCCCTCGTGCTTCACTTCCTCGGCGAGGCGGTTCACCAGGTTCAGCTCGGTGCCGACCAGCCAGCGGGTGCCAGGGGCGGATTCCTTGACGACCTTGATGATGTACTCGGTGGAGCCGACGAAGTCGGACTGGCGGCACACTTCCAGCGCGCTTTCCGGGTGGGAGATGACCTTGCCGTCCGGGTACTGGTTGCGGAACTTGATGATGTGCGCCGGCTGGAACATCTGGTGCACCGAACAGTGGCCCTTCCACAGCAGGATCTTGGCCTTCTTGATCTGTTCGACGCTGAGGCCGCCGTATTCCTGGTCGGGATCCCACACCACCATCTCGTCGAGGGGGATGCCCTTGTTGAAGCCGGTCCACCGGCCCAGGTGCTGGTCGGGGAAGAACAGCACCTTCTCGCGCTGCTTGAAGGCCCAGTCGAGGATGGTGGGGGCGTTGGTGGAGGTGCACACGATGCCGCCGTGCTCGCCGCAGAAGGCCTTCAGGTCGGCCGCCGAGTTGATGTAGGTGACCGGCGTGATCAGCGTGTCGGGGGTGTCCAGTACTTCGGACAGCTCGCGCCAGCAGCGCTCGACCTTGGCCAGGTTGGCCATGTCGGCCATCGAACAGCCGGCCGCGAGGTCGGGCAGGATGGCCTGCTGGTGCGGCTTGGACATGATGTCCGCCACTTCGGCCATGAAATGCACGCCGCAGAACACGATGTATTCGGCATCGGTTTCGGCGGCGAGGCGCGACAGCTTGAGGGAGTCGCCGGTCAGGTCGGCGTACTGGTACACGTCGGCGCGCTGGTAGTGGTGGCACAGCAGCACGGCCTTGTCGCCGAGGCGGGCGCGGGCGGCGCGGATGCGCTCATGCGCGTCGGCGTCGGCGAGGGTGTTGAAACGGTCGAAACTGATCGGTACGGCTTGCATCGATTGAGTCCTGTTGGTTCAGCCCTGGTTCCATGGCAGGCCGGCATGGCGCCAGCCGCCAACTGCGTTGCGGTGCCCGCTGGCGTCCTTGTCGCCTTCGAAGCCTTCCAGGATGTTGTAGGCATTGGTGAAGCCCGACGCCGCGGCCAGCGTGGCGGCCGCGTTGGAACGGGCGCCGCTGCGGCACAGGAACATCACCAAGGCTTCGGGGTCGACCTGGCGCTTGAATTGGGCCAGAAAATGCGGATTCGGTTCATTGCCCGGGTAAAGCATCCATTCGATCTCCACGGTGCCCGGCACGCGTCCGACCCAGTCCCATTCGGCACGGGTACGCACGTCCACGAGCTTGGCTCCGGGGGCAAGCTGCAGCACTTCCCAGGCTTCCCTGGGGGTCAGGCTCCCGGCGTAGGGAACGTTCAGGCTGCGGCCGCGTTCCTGGGCGAGGGCAAGGGTTTCGCTTAATTTTCCCATGGCGGACATCCGGCTAGAATGGCGGGCTTGCGAGTATACCCCCGGCCCTACGGGCTGCAAGTCATGTCTTTCGAAGCCCCTTCTACCGCGGTGCCTGGCGAGACCCTCGACGCCGAGCGTGCCCGCAAGGCCCAGCAGGCCACCTGGGTCAGTGTCGTCGTCAATGTCGTCCTGACGGTGCTGCAGATCACCGTTGGCTTGATTTCCCATGCCCAGAGCCTGGTCGCCGACGGCATGCACACGCTGTCGGACCTCCTCGGCGATTTCCTGGTGATGTTCGCCAGTCGTCATGGAGCGAGCCCTGCCGATGAATTGCATCCCTATGGCCACGGCCGCTACGAGACCGCGGCGTCGCTGGTGCTGGGCCTGGTGCTGGCGGGTGTCGGTGCCGGCTTCCTGCTGACGGCCGCCGGCCGCCTGCAAACCCTGGACGCCTTGCCCGAGCTGCATCCGATGGCCTTGTGGATGGCCTTGCTGACGCTGGCCGGCAAGGAAGGCCTGTTCCGCTACATGCTCTCCGTGGCCCAGCGCCTGCGCTCGCCGATGCTGGTGGCCAACGCCTGGCATGCGCGGGCGGATGCGGCCTCGTCGCTGGTGGTGGCGGTTGGCATTGGCGGCAGCCTGCTCGGCTACCGTTTCCTTGAGCCTCTCGGTGCGGCACTGGTGGGTTTCATGATCCTGCGCATGGGGGCGATGCTTGGCTACGAGGCGCTGCGGGAACTCATCGATACCGGTGTGCCGCCCGATGAGGTGGCGAAGATCCGTGCGACGGTGACCGAGACGCCCGGCGTGCTCGACGTTCATGAGTTGCGCACTCGCCGCATGGCCCATCGGGTGCTGGTGGACGCCCATGTTCGTGTCGATGCGCGGATCAGCGTGTCGGAGGGGCATCGAATTGCCGAGTTGGCCCGCCACCGGGTGCGCAGCCGTCATGAGGACGTGCTCGACGTGCTGGTGCATGTGGACACCGAGGAGGATCAGCTTGCCGCTGCGGGGCGTACGCTGCCTGGCCGCGAGGCGCTGGTGGCCGAGCTGGATGCTTTGCTCGACGGCGTGCCCCAGGCCGCGCCTGCGGTTTTCCACTACGTCGGTGAGCGGGTCGAGGCTGAGGTATATCTGCCTTTTGATTGGTGCGCGGATGCTGATCGATTGACAGGGCTGCAGCGGCGCTTGCGGGATTACTGCAATGGTGCATCGCCCCACTGGGGGCGGATCGCCTTGCTCTGCAGAATTGCACCATAATAGTGCATTAGCAACTTCGTTGCACCGTTATGGTGCGTATTTTTTAAAGAACCCTGCGCAATAGCCTTGTGGCACAATGAAGTGTTTTCAATCGCGCGCTGGCACGCTTGCTGCTTGTTGGTTTCGCCGACTGAATTGTCGTAATAATTGACCTTTATCCACTGCGCAGCAGCTTCAACCCGTTAGGAGTGAGTTATATGACCCCGCAAGACGTCATGAAGATCGTCCAGGAGAACGAAGTCAAGTTTGTCGACTTCCGCTTCACCGACACCAAGGGCAAGGAACAGCACGTCGGCGTGCCCATCAGTGCTTTCGATGAAGACAAGTTCGAAAGCGGTCATGCCTTTGACGGTTCCTCCATCGCGGGCTGGAAGGGTATCCAGGCCTCCGACATGCTGCTGATGCCGGACGCCAACACCGCCTACATCGACCCGTTCTTCGATGAGACCACCCTGGTCCTGACCTGTGACGTGATCGATCCGGCCGACGGCAAGGGCTACGACCGCGATCCGCGTTCCATTGCCAACCGCGCCGAGGCTTACCTGAAGTCCTCCGGTATCGGCGACACCGCCTTCTTCGGCCCGGAACCCGAATTCTTCATCTTCGACTCCGTCGAGTGGAAGGTCGGCATGTCCGGTGCCTACCACAAGATCTTCTCCGAAGAAGGTGCCTGGTCTTCCGACATCAAGTTCGAAGGCGGCAACACCGGCTACCGTCCCGCTGTGAAGGGCGGCTACTTCCCGGTTCCCCCGGTCGATTCCTTCAACGACATGCGTGCCGCCATGTGTCTGGCTCTCGAAGCCTGCGGCGTGCCGGTTGAAGTGCATCACCACGAAGTGGCGACCGCTGGCCAGAACGAAATCGGCACCAAGTTCAACACTCTGGTGCGTCGTGCCGACCAGACCCAGATCACCAAGTACATCGTCCAGAACGTCGCTCACCAGTACGGCAAGACCGCGACCTTCATGCCGAAGCCCATCGTTGGCGACAACGGTTCCGGCATGCACGTGCACCAGTCCATCTGGAAGGACGGCAAGAATCTGTTCGCTGGCAACGGCTACGCCGGCCTGTCCGAGACCGCCCTGTACTACATCGGCGGCATCATCAAGCACGCCCGTGCCCTGAACGCGATCACCAACCCGCTGACCAACTCCTACAAGCGTCTGGTTCCGCACTACGAAGCTCCGGTGAAGCTGGCCTACTCCGCCAAGAACCGTTCCGCTTCCATCCGCATCCCGTTCGTCAACAGCGAAAAGGCTCGCCGCATCGAGACCCGTTTCCCGGATCCGGGCGCGAACCCCTACCTGTGCTTCGCCGCGCTGATGATGGCCGGCCTCGACGGTATCCAGAACAAGATCCACCCGGGCGACCCCGCCGACAAGAACCTGTACGACCTGCCGCCGGAAGAAGATGCGCTCATCCCGACCGTCTGCTCCAGCCTCGAACAGGCTCTGGAAGCCCTGGACAAGGATCGCGAGTTCCTGACCCGCGGTGGTGTGTTCAGCAATGACTTCATCGACTCCTTCATCGCCCTCAAGAGCGAAGAAGTGAACCGTCTGCGCGTCGAAGTGCATCCGGTCGAGTTCGAGATGTACTACGCCATCTGATCCTTCCGGATCGGGCCGGTCAGCGTGCTGGCCGGTTGCTGCGTTGAAAAAGGACGGGATTGCTCCCGTCCTTTTTCGTTTCCGGGTCAGGAGTTTGTATTTGTCCTGTCCGGCCCCTAAACTAGCTCCCGCTTCCGGTTTTCACCCGTGCCAATGATGAGTCCTCGAACAACCCTGGTGCTGGCTGCACTGCTGTGTTCGCCGCTGGTGCATGCCGACATCTACAAGTGCGTCGATGAAGCGGGGCATGTGACCTATACCAACAGCAAGACCTCCTCGAAAGGGTGCAGTGTGCTTGCCCGTGACCAGGCCGTGTCGTCGGTGCCTGGGGCGACGCGTCCGGCTGCGTCGCCGGCGTCGTCAGGTGGGGCTTCTGGTGGCTCGGCGGGTTTTCCGCGAGTCGATGCGGGAACGCAAAAGGCGCGTGACACGGATCGCCGCCGCATTCTGGAGGATGAGCTGAATTCGGAGCAGGGAGCGCTCGACGCTGCCAGCCGGCAACTCGCGGAACAGGATGCCACGCGCCGTGCCAGCGAGCGTCTGCAGCCCCTGCGGGACAGGATTCAGCTGCATGAGCGCAATGTCGAGGCGCTGAAGCGGGAAATTTCCAATTTGCGCTGAGCGCTCTATAGGGTGACGGCGGGCCTCGGGCGACATGCCTGCTCCGCTGTACCTGGTCTGCTTCTTGCATTGGGCCTGCGTATGCAAAACGATCAGCTCGACATCACGCCCCCCGCCTTCGCCGGTCTGGAATTGCTGTCTTCGGCAGTCGTCCTGATCGATGACGAATTCGTGGTGCGCTACCTTAACCCTGGGGCGGAAAACCTGTTCGCCGTCAGTAGCCGGAAGATCGTCGGTTTCTCCCTGCGACGCCTGCTCGGTGAGCCTGCCGGACTCGACAACGCCTTGAACAACGTCCTGCGCGACAACTGGAGCTACACGGGGCACAACCTGACCGTGAATCGCCCCGGAATGGTGGCCTTGCACCTGGATTGCACGGTTACGCCCGTCGAGGCTGCCGGTGCGCGCCTCCTTCTGGAGTTCCGCCCGATGGACGCGCACCTGAAAGTGGCACGGGAAGAGCAGCTGGCGCACCAGCAGCAGGCAAACCGGGAGCTGATCCGCAATCTTGCGCACGAAATCAAGAACCCCCTTGGCGGCATTCGTGGTTCGGCCCAATTGCTGGAGCGGGAGCTGGACGATCCCCAGTTGCGGGAATATACCCAGGTCATCATCGCGGAGGCGGATCGCCTGCAGGATCTGATGAACCGGCTGCTCACCTCCCACCGGATGATGCAGCCGTCGCAGCTGAATCCCCATGATGTGCTAGAGCGGGTGCGGCGCTTGATTCTCGCCGAGTTTCCGTCGGTCGAGGTGCGTCGTGACTATGACACGAGCCTTCCCGGGATCACCGGTGACCGGGAGCAGCTGATCCAGGCCATTCTCAACATCGCCCGTAATGCGGCCCAGGCCATGCAGGGGGAGGGCGAGATCGTGCTGCGTACCCGCGCGGCGCGGCAGATCACGATGGCCAAGCGGCGCTTCAAGCTGGCATTGCAGTTGCAAGTCATAGACAACGGGCCGGGCGTGCCGGAAGAGATCCGCGACAAGATCTTCTATCCGCTGGTTTCCGGGCGCGAGAACGGCAGTGGCCTGGGGCTGTCGCTGGCGCAGAGTTTCATTGATCAGCACCAGGGGGCAATCGACGTGGATTCCCGTCCGGGGCGGACCTGTTTCACCGTTTTTCTGCCCATCACGCGGGATGCGGATGCTTGAGAACAGT
The DNA here is from genome assembly GCA_018241665.1 of Pseudomonadota bacterium. Classification (GTDB taxonomy): domain Bacteria; phylum Pseudomonadota; class Gammaproteobacteria; order Burkholderiales; family Rhodocyclaceae; genus Zoogloea. The sequence continues at coordinate 75,106 of JAFEDK010000014.1, read as the reverse complement.
ATAGCGAATGCACCCAAATGGTGCATTGATGGTAAGGCAGAGCACTGCCATGTTTCACTCTTGTGCGTGTGAATGATATGAATGCAGCCGTATGGATAGTTGATGATGACCGCTCGATCCGCTGGGTGCTCGAAAAAGCCCTGGCCCGGGAGGAGATTCCGTACAAGAGTTTTGGGACCGCCAGTGAGGTGATGTCGGCGCTCGAGGGAACGTCCCAGCCGCCCCGGGTCTTGTTGTCGGACATCCGCATGCCCGGCGAGTCGGGCCTGGCCCTGCTGAGCAAGGTCAAGGCTCGTTTCCCCCACATGCCGGTCATCATCATGACCGCCTATTCCGATCTGGACAGTGCCGTGGCGGCCTTCCAGGGGGGGGCCTTCGAGTACCTGCCCAAACCGTTCGATGTGGACCAGGCGGTCGAGTTGGTGCGTCGCGCCATCGACGAAAGTGCCCACCAGGCCGGCACCGAAGAGGTGCTCAGCGCGGTTCCGGAAATCCTCGGCCAGGCGCCGGCGATGCAGGAGGTGTTCCGGGCCATCGGGCGCCTGTCCCAGTCGCATGCCACCGTGCTCATCAATGGTGAGTCGGGAACCGGCAAGGAACTGGTGGCGCGGGCATTGCACCGCCATAGCCCGCGCCGGGACGCGCCTTTCATTGCGATCAACACGGCGGCGATTCCACGGGATCTGCTCGAGTCCGAGCTGTTCGGTCATGAGCGCGGGGCATTCACCGGCGCCCAGACCATGCGCCGCGGGCGTTTCGAGCAGGCGGAAGGCGGCACGCTGTTCCTCGACGAAATCGGCGACATGCCGGCCGAGTTGCAAACGCGGCTGCTGCGCGTGCTGTCCGACGGCAACTTCTACCGGGTTGGCGGCCATCAGCCGATCAAGGCCAATGTGCGGGTCATCGCTGCCACCCACCAGAACATGGAGGACCGTGTCCGCCAAGGCCTGTTCCGCGAGGACTTGTTCCACCGCCTGAACGTGATCCGGCTGCGCCTGCCGCCGCTGCGAGAGCGGCGCGAGGACATCCCGCCGCTGGCGAAGCACTTCATCGCGCTGTCCGCGCAAGAGCTGGGCGTCGAAGCCAAGCGCCTGTCCGATGCGACGCTGAAGTATCTTCAGAGTCTGGACTTTCCCGGCAACGTGCGCCAGCTGGAGAACCTGTGCCACTGGTTGACCGTGATGGCGCCGGGCCAGACCGTCGAGGTTGCCGATCTGCCGCCGGAATTGAAGGATCAACCGACCCGCGAGCTGCCGGCCAACTGGGGCGACGCCCTGATGGCGGAGGCGGACCGGGCGCTGGCCCAGAATCCGGGTGAGGTCTTTGATCGCCTGAGCCGGGATTTCGAGCGCATCCTGATTCGCCGGGCGCTGGCCGCGACCGGTGGGCGGCGGATTGAGGCGGCCCAGTTGCTGGGCATTGGCCGTAATACGATTACCCGCAAGATCCAGGAGCTGGGGCTGGAAGAGCCCGATCACGCCTGATCGGGCGTCTGCATCCTGCCCTCCGTCTGCGGGGGGCGGATTGCCCGCAGCTCCCAGGAGCGTCCGGGGTGTGTCGGTGTCATGGACCCGTCGCCGGCCCGTTTCTCAGTGCTCCCGCCTTGGCCCATAATGTCCGGCTCGTTTTCAACAGCCGGGTTTGATTCGTGGACCATTCTGCTTGCGAGGCCCTCGACGGGGCCGAGGTGGCGGCCGCCCTCAACGGTGAAGCCGCCGGATTTTCCGTGCAGATCCTGCCGGAGTGCGACTCCACCAACAGCCGTCTGCTGGCCGACCCGCCGCCGGATGACGGGCGCGTGCACGTGCTGGCTGCTGATGTGCAGACCGCGGGGCGAGGTCGCCGCGGCCGCGTCTGGCAATCGTGGCCGGGCGCGAGCCTGACCTTCTCGGCCCTGTGGCGTTTCGAGCCGGGGGCGCTGGTGCCGGCCGGCCTGTCCCTGGTGGCCGGGCTCGCCGTTGCGCGGGCACTGGAGGAACTGGGGGTGGAGGGCGTCCAGCTCAAGTGGCCCAATGACGTGCTGATCCACGGCCACAAGCTGGCAGGCATCCTGGTGGAACTTCTGCCGGGGCGCGGCAGAACGCCAGCCGCCGTGATCGGGATCGGGATCAACCGGCGCCTGCCGCCGGATGCCCGCGTCGACTATCCGACCGGGGTAACCGATCTCGCTGCCTGTCTCGCTCAGCCGCCGGGGTCGAGCCAGTTGCTCGGGCTGGTGCTGCTCCAGTTGCATCGCCTGCTCGATATCTATGCCGCCGCCGGTTTTGGCGCGCTGCGAGGTGCCTGGCAGCAGCGCAATGCTTTCGCCGATCTGCCGGTGCGCATCCTCGGGGAGGCCGAGGAACTGGCCGGGATCTGTCTGGGGGCGGACGAGGACGGCGCATTGCTGTTGCAGACATGCGATGGTGTGCGCCGGGTGCTGTCGGGTGACGTCTCCTTGAGGGTGGTTTGATGGATCTGTTGCTCGACGTGGGCAATACCCGCCTCAAGTGGGGGCTCCACGATGGCGCCCGCTGGCGGGGGCAGGGTGCGGTGCTGCTGAGTGCTCTGGACGGTTTTGCGGATGTGCTGGCCGGACTCGGGGAAGTCCATCGCATGCTAGGCGCCAACGTGGCAGGTACCACGGTCGGTGGTCGGCTCGGCGCGATGCTCGCCTCCCGCCAGGTGATTCCGGTGTGGATCCAGCCTCAGGCGGAGGGGTTTGGCGTGCTCAACCGTTACACCGAGCCGGCCCGTCTTGGTGCGGATCGCTGGGCCGCCCTGGTCGGCGCTCGTGCGCTCCATGGCGGTGCGGCTTTGGTGGTGACCTCGGGAACGGCAACGACGGCGGATGTGCTTGATGCCGCCGGCGTCTTCCAAGGAGGCGTGATCCTGCCGGGACTGGATCTGATGCGCCTGTCCCTGGCCCGCGACACGGCCCAGCTGCCGTATTCCGACGGGCGTTTCGTCGCAGCGCCGCGGCGCACGGCGGACGCTATCGTCAGCGGTTGCCTGCAGGCCCAGCTCGGGGCGATCGAGCGCATGTTCCGCCTCGTCGGCAGCGAGTCGAATGCTGTCTGCCTCCTCAACGGTGGTGCGGCGGCGACCTTGGCGCCCCATCTCGAGTGCCCGCTGCGCGTGGTGGACAACCTGGTTCTCGAAGGTCTGGCCCGCATGCAGGCCGAAGCCTGAAGCACGGCGCGGCGTTCCGCCCGGGGCAGGTGCCTTTTCCGCGTGCGGCGGATACGTTAGTCTTGAGCCCATGGCCCCATTGCGTGTGTTCGTCATCATCCTGCTGTTTGCCAATCTGCTCGCCCTGTCCCTGTGGAGGGGCTGGCTGGGCGGAGAGCTCCATCACGGTGAGCCGGAGCGGCTGAGCAACCAGCTGAACCCGGAAGGGATTCGTCTGGTCGGCGAGGAGCCGCGAGCGCCGGCGCGACGTGCCCCCGTGCCAGCCCAGGCGCCAGCGGCGGAGGTCAAGGTCGAGGAGGTGCCCGCGCAGGAGGCTGTCGCGCCGCAGGCCTGCGTGATCTTCAGCGGCCTGAGTGGCGACCAGGCCAGGGAGCTGTCGGCACGCATCGCCAAGGCGGGTTCCGGTTTCAAACTGACCGAGGCGCGTGGCGAGGCGCCTTCGTCCTGGTGGGTGCATATTCCGTCGCAGGGCAGCAAGGATGCCGCCGATAAGAAGGCGGCCGAGTTGCGCAAACTCGGTATCACCGACCTCTTCATCATGCAGGAAGCCGGGCCGACCCAGTTTGCGATTTCCCTGGGCCTCTACAAGAGCGAGCTGGCGGCCAGCCGTCAGCTCGATGCATTGAAGGAAAAAGGCGTGCGGAGCGCCCAGGTGCTGGCGCGGGGCGGCGGGGTGTCCCGTCTCGAAGTGCGCGGCCCCAGCGACAGTCTGGCCACCGTGGTCAGCGATCTTTCCGAGCGCCTGCGTGGCGTCAATCGTCTCGAGTGCACGCCATGAGCGAACAAGCCTTCGTCGTCGGTTTGACCGGCGGTATTGGTAGCGGCAAGAGCGCGGCAGCCGAGCTTTTTGCGGAGCTGGGCGTGGCCGTCGTGGATACCGACCGGATTGCCCATGCCCTGACGGCGCCGGAAGGTGCCGCGATGGCCGCGATACGCGAAGCCTTCGGCGCCGGGGTGATCGCCGAGGATGGCTCGTTGAACCGGCCCGCGATGCGGGCGCTGGCCTTCGAGGATCCGGACGCCCGCAAGCGGCTCGAGGGGATTCTTCATCCAATGATCCGCGCCGAGAGTGACCGCCAGTGCCATACTGCACAAGCACCTTATGTACTGCTGGTGGTGCCCTTGCTGATCGAGTCGGGTACCTACCGCGGGCGGGTGCAGCGTCTGTGTGTCGTGGACTGTCCGGAGGACATCCAGGTCGAGCGCGTTGTCAGCCGCAGCGGCCTCGAGGCCTGCCAGGTGCGGGCCATCATGGCCGTGCAGGCCCGGCGGGCCGAGCGTCTGGCGGCGGCGGACGACGTGGTGGACAACAGTGGCGACCTGCCGCAGCTGCGGGAGCAGGTCGCTGGCCTGCATCGCCGCTACCTGGCGCTCGCCGCGCAGCGGGAGGGCGTGTGATATGATTCGCGCCGGTCAGACCGACACCTTCCCACTCGATATCCAGGCGCGCGCGTGATCACTTACGAATATCCGCTCAACGAGAGGATCCGGACGCTCCTGAGGCTGGAAGACCTTTTCGACAAGGCCGCACATTTCCTTGCGTCGGATGGCTCGCTCGAACACCACGTGATGCTGTTGACCGTGTTCGAGATTCTCGAAGTGGCCAGCCGGGCCGATCTGAAGGTCGATCTGGTGCAGGAGTTGGAGCGCCAGCGCCAGATCCTGCTGTCCTTCCGCAACAATCCCCAGATATCCGAAGACGCGTTGTCCGGCGCCCTCTATGAGATCGAGCAGGCTTCGGCGTCATTGCTCGCGATGGCGGGAAAGACCGGCCAGTATCTGCGCGAGAACGAATGGCTGATGAACATCCGCAGCCGCGCCGCGATTCCTGGCGGGGCCTGCGAGTTCGACCTGCCGTCCTATCATCACTGGCTGAACCGCGATCCCGAGCAGCGCCGCCATGACCTGAGCGCCTGGTTGCATCCGCTGTTGCCGATCCGTGATGGCCAGGCCATCGTGCTGCGCCTGCTCCGTGCCAGCGGCCAGCCGGAAGACCTGACCGCGCTGCGCGGGGCCTTCCAGCAAACCATGGGCGGCCGCACCGTGCAGATGATCCGCATCCGCCTGCAGAGCGGCGCCCACTGTGTTCCGGAAACCAGCGCCAACAAGTACGCCCTCAACATCCGCTTCATGAACGCCGAAACCGTCACCCGCCCGGGGCAGGTGGACGTGGATGTGCCGTTCCAGCTGACTTTCTGCAATCTCTGATGGAAAAGCCGCGTGCACCTCGCGAGGTGAAATGCCCGACCTGTGGCGCTCCGGTGGTGTGGGGGCCGCAGAGCCCCCATCGTCCGTTCTGCTCCGAGCGCTGCCGAAAGATCGACCTGGGCGCCTGGGCGTCTGATGCGTACCGGGTGGAAGGGGAAACGCCTCTCGACGACGAGACGGATCCCCTGTCGCGTTTCGGCCGCTGATCAGTCCTTCCAGATCGACCGTATTGCCGCGATGCCGTGGGCACCGGCCGCTTTGGCGGTGTTGAGCTCGTCCGCGTCCAGGCCGCCGACGGCGAAAACCGGTAGCGGCAGGTTGCGCACCCGCTCCGTAAAGACGTCCCAGCCCAGTCCCGCCTGCCCAGGATGGCTGGCGGTGGCTTTCACGGATCCCAGCATCGCGTAGTCGAGGCCCAGCGCTGCGGCGTGTTCGAGCTCAGCACGGCTGTGGCAGGCGGCGCCGACCCACTCGAAATCTGGTCGTGTCACAGTGCTGGCCAGCAGATGGCCGGGCAGATGCACCCCATGGGCGTTGCAGCGGCGGGCCAGTTCCACGTCACCATTGATCAGCGCGATGGCGCCAAAAGCTCGGCAGCGGGCGACGGCTTCCAGTGCAAAGTCTTCCCGTTCGCTTTCAGCCAGGCCGGTTTCACGGATCTGGACCAGACGCAGGCCGTTGGCAAGGGCCTTGTCGAGACGCGCCAGTTGGGTGGCCACGCCGACTTCCGCCGCCTGCGTGATGCCCATTGTGCGCGGCAGGCGAAGCGCCTTCAGGATTGGGCCGTTGGCCGGCAGCATCGGTTCGACGGTCATCGCGTCGGCCTGTTGCCACGAGAGCGCGGCATGCACGCGGTCGTGGATCTCTCCGTGCCAGGCCGGCACCTCGAAGAAATGCAGGCTGACGTGGGCGTGTTCATAAACGTGTTCGCGGGTCAGCCACGGCCAGGCTTCATCCACCTGCATGTCGAGTTCTTCGTGCAGTTCGCGGATCAGCGCGTCGCGCGGGGTTTCGCCGGGTTCCACCTTGCCGCCCGGAAATTCCCAGTAGCCGGCGTAGAAGGTGTCGGCGGCGCGCTGGCCGACCAGGAAACTGCCGTCGGGCCGGGTGATCACCGCGGCCGCCACATGGACGATCTTTTTCATGCTTCGAAGCGCCCCGCGTAGTCACGGGCGAACTGCCAGGCTACCCGCCCGCTGCGCGAACCGCGCAACAGCGCCCATTGCAGTGCGTCGCCACGGGCGGCCGGAATGGCCTCGGCGGGCACGCCGAATTCGCCCAGCCAGTGCTTCACCACTGCCAGGTATTCGTCCTGGCTGAAAGGGTAGAAGGAGATCCACAGGCCGAAACGCTCGGACAGGGAGATCTTTTCCTCGACGGCTTCGGAGGGATGGACCTCGCCGTCCTTGTGCACGGTGGCGGCGTTCTCGGCGAAATACTCCGGCATCAGGTGGCGCCGGTTGGAGGTGGCGTAGATCAGTACATTGTCCGGTACCGCGGCGAGGGAGCCGTCGAGGATGCTCTTGAGAGCCTTGTAGGCCGGCTCGCCATCTTCGAAGGAGAGATCGTCGGTGAACAGGATGAATCGCTCGGGGCGGTCTTCCAGCAGTTCGACGATGTCAGGCAGGTCCACCAGGTCGTCCTTGTCCACCTCGATCACGCGCAGGCCGTCGGCGGCGAATTCGTTGAGCACCGCCTTCACCAGCGAGGACTTGCCGGTGCCGCGGGCTCCGGTGAGGAGCACGTTGTTGGCGCGTTTGCCGGCCAGGAACTGGCGCGTGTTGGCGACGATGCGTTCCTTCTTGTCGTCGATGTCCTGCAGGTCGTCGAGGCGGATCTGGTGTGGATGGGCTACCGGCACCAGCCCGGCGGCGTTGCGCCGACGCCGCCAGCGGAAGGCGATCGCGGCGTTCCAGTTGGGCGGCGTGGGGGCGGCGGGGAGGATGGCTTCGAGGCGTTCGAGCACCCGTTCGGCGCGGGCGAGAAACTGGTTCAGGTCAGTCATGGGGAGGGGGATCAGAGTCCTTGTTCCTGGGGCTGCGCAGGGCCAGTCCGACGATCGCGAGCAGCACGGCGGCGACGCCGAGTTCAAGACCGATCAACCACATGGAGTGTCCTTCTGTGCGCCCGGCCGGCGAACCGGTGGTTATACTGAAATGGTTGTTCTGCAAGCCGTGAGTGTACTCCATCCATGTTCCGCGCTTTTCCCCGCCTCTCCGTAGTCCTGGTTTCATCCCTGCTGGCCGCTTGTGCCAGCGCGCCCAAGCCGGTCAGCGATGCCGGTTGTGCCAACTGCGCACCGGCCGCCCACGCGCCGTCCGTGACGTCCTCCGCCGCGTCCCCCGCTGCGGCCCCGGCCGCACGCAGTGGCGGCATCACGCCGCTGGCGCTGAGCCGGCCGCTGCTGTCGTCGTCCTGGTCCGAGTTGCCCGGCTGGAGCAGTGACTCTCTGGACGAGGCCTGGCCGGCTTTCCTGGCATCCTGCCGGGCGCTGGCGCGCCAGCCCGTATGGCAGACGCCCTGCGATGCCGCGCGCTCTCTGGGGGGGCGTCCCAGTGCGGCAACGGTGCGCAGTTTCATGGAGGCACGCTTCAACCCGTGGCGGGTGGTCAATCCCGACGGTACTCAGGAGGGCTTGGTGACGGGCTACTACGAGCCGCTGATCAAGGGCAGCCGGACCCGCTCGAAGTCTTTCCAGTGGCCGGTGCTGGGGGTGCCGGAGGATCTGCTGACCATCGAGCTGGGCGATCTATTCCCTGAATTGAAGGGGCAGCGGGTACGTGGCCGCCTGGTCGGCAACAAGGTCGTGCCGTATTTCTCCCGCAGCGACATGGCGCGCCAGCCGGACAAGTTCGCGGGCAAGACGATTCTCTATGCTGAGGATCCCATCGAGCTGTTCTTCCTGCAGGTGCAGGGGTCGGGACGCGTGCAGCTGCCGGACGGCGGCGTGGTTCGCCTGGCCTATGCCGACACCAACGGCTACGCTTACCAATCGATAGGGCGCTGGTTGGTGGATCGCGGCGAAATGAAGATGGAGCAGGCCTCGATGGACGGCATCAAGAACTGGGCGCGGGCCAACCCGGCACGTCTGCAGGAGTTGCTCAACGCCAATCCGAGCTACATCTTCTTCCGCGAGGTGGCCAGTTCCGCCGGCGGGCCGGTCGGGGCCATCGGACAGCCGCTGACGGAAGGGCGCAGCATGGCGGTGGATCCGCGCAGCGTGCCGCTGGGGGCGCCGGTGTTCTTGTCGACGACCTACCCCAACAGTCAGCAGCCCTTGCGCCGCCTGATGCTGGCCCAGGATACCGGCAGCGCGATCAAGGGGGGCGTGCGCGGGGACTTCTTCTGGGGCTTTGGCGCCGAGGCGGGCGTGCAGGCCGGGCGGATGCGCCAGAAGGGTGAAATGTGGGTGCTGTGGCCACGGGACCAGATTCCCCGTTGAGTCCTCGCGGAGGTGGTCACAGCCGGGAATAAGTTTTGCGTTATTTCATGGTTGGCTGGCATGGGGGGCGTCGGTATCGTTCTCCGGTTTGGAGCCGGCTGCCGGCGCCGCAGGATTCACTCGCGGGAGAACATCGTGCCCCTCACCGAACTCGTCCATTATTTCAACAAGCGCAACCAGCTGGCCTGCCCGTCGGCTCCGGAGCAGAGCTTCGTCATTGCCGGAGGGCGGGTGCGGGCGCGTTTCGGTTCGATGCTGCTGGGTACGCTGTTCCAGCCGGTGATGGCGCGGGAGGGCGATCGCGTGCTTGGCCACGAGGCGCATCTGGAAGTGCTGGAAGGGGATGCTGTCGGCCTTTCGCCGCAAGCGGTGTTCCTGGATGCCCGTGACGATGCCGAACTGGTGCACCTCGACCGGCTGGCGCGTACCCTGCATGCGCTGAACTTCCTGCAGGAGCGCAACCAGCATGGCGGCTTCCTGTCCCTCAATGTGCATCCCCAGCATCTGCGGACGATCCGCGAGCATCATGGGCATGTCTTCGAATCCATCCTGGCCCGTTGCGGCCTGACGCCGGACCGCATCGTGCTGGAGGTGTCGGACGATGGTTTCGAGGCCCTGCCGGGTTTGCTGAGGGCGATCTCCGGCTACCGGGAGCGTGGTTACCGGATCGCCATCGACAATTTCGGGCGCCATACTTCCGACCTAGAGCGCCTCGAAACGCTGGCGCCGGACGTGGTCAAGCTGGATCGCAGCCTGATCGGCCATTCCGGCCACCTTAGCCTGGCGAGGAAAGTCATGACCGATCTGGTCGAGGAGATTCGCCGCCTTGGCGCCCAGGTGGCGTGCCAGTGCATCGAGCATCCGCTGCAACTGGATGTAGCCCGTGATGCCGGTGTGGACTGGCTGCAGGGCTATCTGTTCGGCCAGCCGTCGACGGCCTGCCAGCCCATCGTCAGGCCGCGCCGCCGACGCGCCGCAGCCTGAGACCGGGGCGGGGCGGCGGCGCCTCTCGTCCTACTTGCCGCCCGCGGCCTGGGCCATGGCCTGCTCGAGCTGGGCCAAGGGTACGGCGCCCGGCAGGCGGTTGCCATCGGCGGTGAAGATGGTCGGCGTGCCGCTGACCTTCAGTTTCTGGCCCAGGGCCACGTTGCGGTCGATGGCGCTGGTGTCGCAGCTGGCAGCGGCGGTCGGCGGCACCTTGGCGGCGGTCATCCAGTCGTTCCAGGCGGTTGCCCGGTCCTTGGCGCACCAGATGTTCTTCGATTTTTCGGTGGAGTCCGGGCTCAGGATCGGATACAGGAAGGTGTAAACGGTGGCGTCCTTGAGGCCCTGCATGTCCTTGGCGAGGCGCTTGCAGTAGCCGCAGTTGGGGTCTTCGAAGGTGGCGATCACGCGCTTGCCGTTGCCGCGCACCTGCTTGATGGCGTTATCCAGCGGCAGCGTGCCGAAATCGATCTTCATCAACTGGGCCAGGCGGGCCTGGGTCACATTCTTGCGCGTCTTGGCGTCGATCAGGCTGCCGTCGATGATGAAGCTGACGCCGGCGTCGGTGTACAGCAGCTCACCGGATTTGAGCACCACTTCGTACAGGTTGCCGTAGGGGGTTTTCTTGACGCTGTCGACGGCCGGAGCGCTGAGGAAGCTCTCCAGGCCTTTCTTGACCGAGGCTTCGTCGGCTGCATGGGCGACACCCGCTGCGAGAAGAAGGGTGGCGAGCAGCGAGCGTACGAAGGGGAATTTCATCCAGGATCTCCAGGAACTACAGGTTCAGGGGCGGCGAGTTCAGAACCGGCCGGCAATGGCATAGCGCATCAGCGCATTACGTACGACCGGCAGGCGGTTGGTGAGGTTCAGTCCGAAGTTGCGCAGCCCGGACAAAAGCGGGGCGGCTGGCTTGAACAGGCGGTTGAGGCCGTGGGTGGTGTACTGGAGTAGCGCGGTTTCCTCGGCGCGGGCGCGGGCATATGCGCGCAGGATCGATAACTCGCCTGGGTCGCGCCAGGCTGGCAGCGTGGCCAGTTGTTCGGCCAGCACGCGGGCGTCCTGGTAGCCGAGGTTGATGCCGTGCCCGGATAGCGGATGAATGGCGTGGGCTGCGTCGCCGATGAGGGCCAGGCGTGGCCGCACGACGGTTTCGACGCGCATCAGGCGCAGCGCGAAGGCTGCCGCGGGCGTGACCAGCTCGAAGGCGCCGAGCCGGCATTCACCGGCTTCGGCGACACGGGCACACAGTTCCGCGGGTGGCAGGCCGACTAGTTCGTCGGCGAGGGCGTCCGGCGCGGACCACACCATCGACATCTGCTGCTCGGGCAGGGGCAGGTAGGCGAGGATGCCGTCCTTGCGGAACCACTGGAAGGCCGTGTTGTGGTGGGGCTTCTCGCAGCGGAAGTTGGCGACCACGCCTTTTTCGCCGTAGGGCGTGTTGCGCGCGTCGATGCCGGCAGCCTCGCGGACCCAGGAGTCCCGGCCGTCGGCGGCGACGATCAGGCGTGCCTCCAGGCGTCGTCCATCGGCCAGTGTCAATCGCGCGGCATCGTCGTCCACGATCAGGGCCGAGGGCTCCGCCGGGCACAGCAGGGTGACGTTGTGCTGGCGCTTGACGGTTTCCCACAGTTCCTGCTGCATCAGGCTGGATTCGACGATCCAGGCCAATTCCCTCAGGCCGCAATCATAGGCGGAGAGATCCAGGCGCCCGCCGGCGTCGCCATGAACCTCCATGTCATAGACCGGCGCGATGCGGCTGGTGTCCAGGTGTGGCCAGATGCCGATGGCGGTCAGGAAGTCCACGTTGCCGGGGCTGATCGCGTAGATGCGCGGGTCCCAGCCGGAAGGCCGGTAGGGCGGGCGGGCTTCGACAATCCCGATCTTCAGGCTGCTGCCGCGCAATGCGGCGGCAAAGGCGGCGCCGGCGAGTCCGGCGCCTACGACGAGTACATCGAATTTCATGCAAGGTTCTCCTGCGCCGGATTGTGCCGGACGGCGCAGGGGAAGTCATCCGCAGCGGGGTTCCGGTCAGCGCGGCGGCGGAGGCGGGTAATAGTAGCTGGGTGCGCTCGACGGGGCTTGTCGGTAGCCATAGCCCGGCAGCTGATTGCCCTTGGCGTACATGCATTGCTGGTAGGCGATGTCGTAGCGGCGCTGGGCGTCGGCACCGGCATAGCCCGCCTGGGACGCGCCGCTGGCGGTGCCGGCCACCATGCCGACCGCGGCTCCTGTCGCCGCACCGTTGTGGCCGCCGCCCAGGGCGCCGACCGCCGCGCCGACAGCGGTGCCCACGGCGGCATTGTTGATCACGTTCTGGGCGGCCAGATCCTGCGGGGCTGTGCCGATGGACTGCTCGGCGAAGGTGCGGCACTGCCGGTCCTCGGCGACGAACAGGTCGAAAGGCTTGCCGGGGGCCGGCATGACGGCGACGCGGGGGCCGCTTGGCAGGCTGGCGCATGCGCTCAGCAGTAAAAGCGGGAGCAGGGCGAAAGCGGCTTTCATTGGGTACCTCCGGGGACTGGGGGAGCCGCGTTTGCGGCGGGCGCCGACGCCGGGGTGGCGCGCCAGCCTTCGGGGCAGCTCTGGACGTAGGGATAGTAGGCCTTGGCGCTGTCGCAGTAGTACCAGTTGCTTTGGGCGCTGGGGGTGGCCGGTGTGCTGGCTGGAGGTGTCGCAGGTACGCTACGCCAGCCTTCCGCGCAGCTTTGCACGTAGGGGTAATAGGCCTTGGCACTGTCGCAGTAGTACCAGTTCTGGGCGACGGGTTGAGGTGCCGGCTGTACGACCACGGGTTCAGGTGATTGCTGAACCACGACCGGAGGGTAGGGGTAGACCGGCTGCGGGTAGAATAGCCAAGTTGCACCGGCGACCCACCACCAGCCCCAGCGTCCATCGTGATGGCCGTGATGCCAGTAGCCGGGGTTGCCTATCGGTCCGCGAGGGCCGGGAAAGCCCCCTGGGCCGCGGCCGTGTCCGCGCGGGCCATCGGCGTTCGCCGGAAGTGTGGAAATCAGGGTGGTGGTGGCAATGAAGGCCAGCAGCACGTGGTGGACGAGTCGTGTTGTCATTGTGTCTGACTCCGGTACGGAACGTTTTCATTGCAGCACCGGGGGGGCGGTGGGGTGTGTGAGTGGCGATCACATACGTAAGTAAATGCAACGGAAATGGCTTTCTGCAATATTTGCTGACAAGGGGGCAGGCTGGCCCGTCCGTCGGGGCGCGGGGTGGTTCTGTTGTCGGAATCGAAGAAGTCGGGTTGTCGGGTACGGTATAAGTCATGGATGTGAGAAAAGTGGTGATCGGCTTGTGTGTGCTGATCCTTCTGGTGGTTGGTGGTGTGTTGTATTTCCAGATGCGCGGGCCGGATGGCAGCGATATGCGCCCCCGGACGGATTCGGAAGTCGTCCAGCAGATCGAGGCGCGCCATGGCGCCGCCCTGCGTGCAGTAGGGGTGCGCAGCCTGGGGGTGGATCCCCGTAACAAGGACGACGTGGTGGTGGTTTTTGCCGGTGGTGGGCGTCTAGGGCGCAAGGTCGCCGGACGCCTGCCGGGGTTGGTCGGTAGTGGTAGCGGTGGCTGCGGCAGGCTGGAGGTCGGCATTTCGGTGGGCGAGGCGCTGACAGCCTGGGGGAGCATGGATGACCCGGCATTCATGTCCCGTCTCGACTGCGTGGTTGGCCGGGTGGTTGAGCAGGCGGCCGATTTGCGCGATCCGGACTGATTTTCCGGGCGCAGGAAGGCCTGAGCGGCTATACTCCGCGCCGGGAAGTTCGCCAGGCAATCGCGGTGCTTTTTGCATCGAGGAAAGTCCGGGCCCCATAGAGCAGGATGCCGGCTAACGGCCGGGCGCCATAGCCTTCGGGTGAAAGCGACGGAAAGTGCAACAGAGAGCAGACCGCCGATGGCTCTTCGGAGATCAGGCAAGGGTGAAACGGTGGGGTAAGAGCCCACCGCGGCACTGGCGACAGTGACGGCACGGTAAACCCCATCCGGGGCAAGGCCAAATAGGGGGACGTTGACGCTGCTCGCGGAGTCCCCGGGTAGGCTGCTAGAGCGGCGCGGTAACGCGTCGACCAGAGGAATGATTGCCCGGCGGCTGGATCGTCAGATCCGGCTGCTCGACAAAACCCGGCTTATCGGCGGGCTTCCCCCATCTTACGTTTTTCCTCCACTTTTCCCCACCTGCGGGGCCGTTTCCGGTCTGCCCGCAGTGTGGTGGTGTGCAATTTCACCTTGTTTTTTCTCGTCTGTTGAGGTTCCGCAGGCGTTGAGATTGATCCAACACTTTTGCATTCCTCCTTATGGGCATTGATTTATAAGCGGATTTGCCTTGCGCCCTTCTTAACTGTAAGTGCTTGTGTCCAAAAGAAATTTACGTGGTGGTCAAGTTGACCGAGTATTTCTTTTCCTCTAAAGTGGGGCGAAGTGGATGAAAGTGGGAAAAAGTGAGTTTTTCCGGTTCATCCGAGTGGAGAAGTGGGGGAATGATGTTTCAAGGCGCCGCAGCGCTCAGTCTCGATGCGAAGGGTCGCCTGGCGATTCCGGCGCGGCACCGGGACGCGCTGACGAAGCTCGCCGAGAATCAACTCGTCCTCACCGCTCACCCCCATCGTTGTCTGCTGATCTATCCGGCGCCGGCGTGGGCGCCGATTCGCGACAAAGTGCTGGCTGGTTCCAGCCTTGATCAGCATTCCGCCCTGCTCAAGCGTCTGCTCGTTGGTTTTGCCCGCGACGAGGAGATGGATGCGGCCGGGCGTGTCCTCATCGCGCCGGAGCTGCGCTCCTTCGCTCAATTTGAAAAGCAGGTGCATCTGGTGGGGCAGGGCGATCACTTTGAACTCTGGTCGGATGCGGGCTGGCAGAAACAGCAGGAGGCGATCTTCGCGCTGGGTGACCAGCTCATGCCTGCCGGTTGGGAAACCTTGCCGCTGTGACGAACGCGCCGCATATCACGGTGCTACTGGAAGAAGCAGTGGCAGCCTTGGCTATCAAACCGGACGGCGTCTACGTGGACGGCACTTTCGGGCGGGGCGGGCACAGCCGCGCGATCTTGGCCCGTCTCGGGCCACAGGGACGCCTGATTGCCTTCGACCGGGATCCGGTGGCGATTGCCGCCGGCCAGGCAGTGTCAGACCCGCGTTTCGAGCTGGTGCATGCGCCGTTCTCGGATTTTGCCGAGGCGCTCGCCGAGCGTGGAATCGAACGAGTGGACGGAGTCCTGCTGGACCTGGGTGTGTCGTCCCCCCAGCTGGATGAGGCGGAGCGGGGCATGAGCTTCCGCTTCGACGCGCCGCTCGACATGCGAATGGATACGACCCGCGGCGTGACCGCGGCGGAATGGTTGGCGGATGCGCCGATTGCTGACATCACCCGCGTACTGAGGGAATACGGTGAAGAACGGTTTGCTTATGAGATTGCAAAGGCGATTGCAACTGCTCGGACAGGGGGGGCTGTTGCAACCACGGGTCAGCTTGCCGCGATCGTGGAAAAAGCGGTCCGCACACGCGAGCCGGGCCAGCACCCGGCGACGCGTACCTTCCAAGCTCTACGGATTTGTGTCAATCAAGAGCTCGAGGAACTGTCGCTGATCCTTCCGCAGGTCGTCGCACGGCTGGCCGTGGGCGGCCGTCTGGTGGTGATCAGTTTTCATTCTCTCGAGGACCGCATCGTCAAGCGCTTCATGCGTGACGAGTCGCGTCCGCCGCAGCTTCCTGCACGTCTGCCGGTGCGTGCCGCCGATCTGCCGAAGCCCAAGTTGGCCCTGGTTGGCAAGCCCGTGTGGCCGTCCGACGAGGAAGTGGCTGCCAATCCGCGTTCCCGCAGTGCCGTGATGCGCATTGCCACAAGGCTGGAGTCCTGACATGGCGCGCCTCAACGGGTTCCTGCTGATGCTGGTGGTGGCCAGCAGCCTCGGCGTGGTGGCGTCCCAGCACCAGGCCCGCAAGCTGTATGCCGCGGTCGAGCGCGAGCAGCAACGTTCCAACCAGCTGGAAGTCGAGTGGGGTCAGCTCCAGCTGGAGCAGAGCACCTGGGCCGCCCACGCCCGTATCGAAAAACTCGCTCGCGAAAAACTCGCGATGCGCCCGCCTCAGTCTGGGCAGATCATTGCCATCGAGGAGCGGCCATGACCAAGGCCAAGAAGGGCGTCACCTTCAACCACAATCCCCTCCTGCGTTCCGAGCTGCCGGCCTGGCGGCCGCGTTTCGTGCTGCTGTGCCTGCTCGGTGGCTCCCTGGCGCTGATCGGCCGGGCGGCCTACCTGCAGGGGGTCAATGACCAGTTCCTGCAGGCCAAGGGCGAGTCCCGCTATGCCCGTCTGCTGGGTGTGCCGGCAACGCGCGGCAAGATCACCGATCGCCAGGGCGATGTGCTGGCAGTCTCCTCGCCGGTCAAATCGATCTGGGCGATCCCCGAGGATGCCCGTCTCAGCCCTGCGCAGACGCGCCAGTTGGCCAGTCTGCTGGAACTGGACGTCAATGAAGTCAATCAGAAGCTCGCAGTGGACAAGGAGTTCGTGTTCCTGAAGCGCCAGGTGTCGCCCGAGCTCGCTGACCGCATTGCTGCGCTCAAGTTGCCGGGGATTCATGATCAGCGGGAATACCGCCGCTTCTATCCGGGCGGCGAAGTCACTGCACATATGCTGGGTTTTACCGGCGTTGACGACAAAGGCCAGGAAGGCATCGAGCTGGCCTACGAGTCGGCGCTGGCGGGCAAGCCCGGTTCCCGACGGGTGGTCAAGGACCGGCGTGGCAATGTGGTCGAGGACGTGCAGTCCATCCGTCCGCCACAAGATGGCAAGGAAGTGCCACTGGCACTCGACAACAAGATCCAGTACCTGGCCCATGCTGCGTTGAAGCAGGCCATCACCGACAACAAGGCCAAGGCCGGTGGTGTCGTGGTGCTTGATGCGAAGACCGGCGAGATCCTGGCGCTGGCCAATGCCCCGACCTTCAACCCGAACAACCGGGTCCACCTCACCGGTGAGCAGTTGCGCAACCGCGCGCTGACTGACACCTATGAGCCGGGCTCCACGATGAAGCCCTTCACGGCGGCGCTGGCGCTCGAAAACGGCAAATTTACGGCCAACACGATCATCAACTGCGCCCCGGGCCGGATGACCATCGGTACGGCGACGATTTCCGACGCTCACCCCCATGGTGCCTTGTCGGTGGCGCAGGTGATCCAGAAGTCGTCGAACATCGGTGCTGCCAAGATGGCCCTGGCCTTCCAGCCGGAAGTGATGTGGAAGATGTTCGACAACCTCGGCTTCGGTGCGCCGCTCAAGCTCGGCTTCCCAGGCGAGGTCGGCGGGAGGCTGCGGCCGGCCAAGAGCTGGCGCCCGATCGAGCAGGCCACGATGTCCTACGGGCACGGCATCTCGGTGAGCCTGATGCAGATGGCCAACGCCTATCAGGTGTTCGCCCGCGATGGCGACATGGTGCCCTTGTCCCTGCTGCGTCTCGATGCGCCGCCCTTGCACGGTACGCGGGTGTTCTCGCCGCAGACTGCCCGCGAGGTGCGCCAGATGCTTGAAATGGTCGTTCAGCCGGGAGGAACCGCGGTCGAGGCCAATGTGCCGGGCTATCGCGTCGGCGGCAAGACGGGTACGGCCATGAAGCTGGTTGGTGGCCGTTACGCCCTCAAGTACGTGGCCTCCTTCGTCGGCATCGCCCCCATTTCCGATCCGCGTCTGATCGTCGCCGTGATGATCGACGAGCCGACGGCCGGCAAACACTACGGTGGCAGCGTGGCAGGCCCGGTCTTCGCCCAGGTGATGGGCGGCGCCCTGCGGACCCTCGGCGTGCCGGCCGATGCCCCCTTGAAACCCTTGCAGGTTGCCCGCCAGGGCAGCACTTCCGCCGCTTCCGGGGAGTCCATGTAAATGCAGCAGCCTCAGCAGAAGGCGCGCGCCGTTCTCGAAGAGCTGGCCAAGGCCGGCGTGGAAGTGACCCGCCTGTGCGCCGATTCGCGCCAGGTCCGTGCCGGTGATGTCTTCCTGGCCTGTCCGGGGCACCGTGTGGACGGTCGGCGTTTCATTACCGAGGCCGTGCACGCGGGTGCCGCTGCCGTGCTGTGGGAGCGCCAGGGCCACGCCTGGGATGCCGGCCTGCAGGTTCCCAATCTGGCGGTGGATGGCTTGGCGACGCTGTCGGGCTATCTGGCGGACGAAGTCTGCGGGCGCCCGTCAGAAGCCCTCTGGCTGGTCGGCGTGACCGGCACCAACGGCAAGACCTCGGTGAGCCAGTGGTTGACCCGTGCATTTGCCGCTCTCGGCCGCAAGTGCGGGGTGGTTGGCACTCTCGGCATCGGTTTTCCCGGCGCCCTGTCGGCCAGCCTCAACACCACGCCGGACAGCCTGACCCTGCATCGCACCCTGGCGGAATTCCGCGCTGCCGATGCCCAGGCGGTGGCCATGGAAGTGTCCTCCATCGGACTCGACCAGGGGCGTCTCAATGGCTTGCGTTTCGACGTGGCGGTGCTCACCAATCTGACCCGCGACCATCTCGACTACCACGGCAGCATGGAGAACTACGCGACCGCCAAGGCCCGCCTGTTCGACATGCCCGGTCTGCGTTCGGTGGTCCTGAATCTGGACGACCGCTTCGGCATGGAGCAAGCGCGGCGGCTGGCCGGACATGGGCTGGAAGTCATCGGCTACACCCTGATTGCCAGCAACGCCGACGCGGCGCCGGTCAATCGGGTGCTGATCGCCGACAAGCTGACCACCACGGCGGCCGGCATTCGCTTCACGGCGCGCTGCGGCAACGAATCCGCCGACCTCTATCCCAACCTGGTCGGGCAGTTCAACGTATCCAACCTGCTGGCCGTCATCGGCACGCTGATGGCGTCCGGCTTCACGCTGGATGATGCGGCCTCGGTGGCGGAAGGCCTGACCCCGCCCCAGGGGCGCATGCAGACCATGGGCGGCGTTTGCGACCCGCTGGTGGTGGTGGATTACGCCCACTCCCCGGACGCCCTCGAACAGGTGCTGCGTGCGGTGCGCGCCACCGTCACCGCCCGTAACGGGCGCATGACCTGCGTGTTTGGCTGCGGTGGTGATCGTGACCCCGGCAAGCGGCCGATCATGGGTGAGCTGGCTGCCCGCCTGGCCGACCGGGTCGTGCTGACCAGCGACAACCCGCGCAGCGAGGACCCGCTGGAGATCCTCCGGCAGATCGCGGTGGCCGCCGGGCCGCAGGCCGAGATCGTTCCCGACCGTGCCGAGGCGATCCGCAAGGCGATCCTGTCCTCGGCCGCCGACGACGTGATCGTGGTCGCCGGCAAGGGGCATGAGCCCTACCAGGAAATAAAGGGTGTGCGCTATCCCTTCTCCGACGTGGAGCAGGCCCGGGTCGCGCTGCAGGCCTGGAATGATGTCCAGGGAGACCTTCTGTGATGGATATCCAGGCAGCCGCGCTGGCCACGGCGGGCACGGCGGTGGGTGGCAACGTCACCTTTTCCTCGGTCAGCACCGACTCCCGCGGGATCCAGCCCGGCCAGCTGTTCGTTGCCCTGCGTGGCGAGCGCTTCGATGGCCACGCCTTCGTTGCTGCGGTCGCTGGGCAAGGGGCCGTGGCGGCGATGGTGGACCGTGCCTGGGCGGCGGCCAACCCTGTGCCGCTGCCGCTGGTCATCGTCGACGACACGCGTCTCGGCCTTGGCCGCCTGGCGGCGAACTGGCGGAGCCGTTTCGAGCTCCCGCTGATCGGTGTCACCGGCAGCAACGGCAAGACCACGGTAAAGGAAATGTGCGCGGCGATCCTTCGCGCGCAGGTGCGTCGCGACGGCTTCGATCCGGATCTCGCCGTGCTGGCCACCAAGGGCAACCTCAACAACGACATCGGCCTCCCGCTGATGCTGCTGCGCCTGTCGGGCAACCACCGGGCGGCGGTCATCGAGATGGGCATGAACCATCCGGGCGAGATCGACTACCTGACCCATCTGACCCGCCCCACCGTGGCGCTGGTGAATAATGCCCAGCGCGCGCACCTGGAGGGCATGGGAAACCTCAAGGAGGTCGCCCGCGAAAAGGGGGCGATCTACAACGGCCTGGCGTCGGACGGCGTCGCGGTGATCAATGCCGACGACGCCTTTGCGGGCTTCTGGCAAGGCCTCAATGAAGGGCGCCGGACGCTCAGCTTCGGCCTGAAGGCGGCTGCCGACGTCAGCGCCCGCACGACCTGCCATGGTTTTGCCAGCGATGTCGTGCTCCGCGCCCCCCAGGGCGAAGTCCGCTTCCGGCTGCAAGTGCCTGGCGAACACAACGTGCGCAATGCGCTGGCCGCCGCTGCCGCGTGCCTGGCGGCTGGCGTATCCCTCGATGCGGTGGCTGAAGGCCTGGGGGAATTCACCGGGACGCCTGGACGCCTGCACCTGTGCAAGGGCGTCAATCGCGCCGTGGTCATCGACGACAGCTACAACGCCAACCCCGACTCGATGCGTGCCGGCATCGCAGTGCTGGCCGCCACCCCGGGCCGCAAGATCCTGGTGATCGGAGACATGGGGGAGATCGGCGAGCAGAGTTTCCAGTACCACGACGAGATCGGCGGCTACGCCAAGAGCGAAGGCGTCGATTTCCTGTTTGGTCTGGGTGAGATGAGCGAGATTGCGGCACGCAATTTCGGTGAAGGCGGGTTCCATTTCAGCAAGCTCGACGACCTCGTCGCGGCGCTGAAGCAGGAGCTCAATGCAGATACGGTGGTGCTCGTGAAAGGTTCCCGTTTCATGAAGATGGAACGGGTCGTGAACGCCATCACGGAGAAGGTTTGATGATTCTTAGCGGTACATGGGTGGGCAGTCCGGTTTCCTTCGTTCGCGGGGAGGCCCGGCATGCTGCTTGAACTTGCCCTGTGGCTGGGCAAGGACGCCCGTTTCTTCAACGTGTTCGGCTACATCACGTTGCGCGCGGTGCTGGCTGCCGGTACGGCGCTGGTGCTGTCACTCGTCTTCGGCCCGCCGGTGATCCGCTGGCTGGCCGCCAAGAAAATCGGCCAGGCTGTCCGTGATGATGGTCCCAAGTCCCATTTGACCAAGGCGGGCACGCCCACCATGGGGGGGGCGCTGATCCTCATCGCCATCGCCATCACCACGCTACTGTGGGGCGATCTGCGCAACAAGTACGTGTGGGTGGTGCTCTTCGTGACCCTCGGCTTTGGTGCCGTGGGCTGGGTGGATGACTGGCGCAAGGTGGTCTATCGCGATCCGAAGGGCTTGGCGAGCCGCTGGAAATACTTCTGGACCTCTGCCATCGCCTTGGCTGCGGCCGTGTTCCTCGGTCTGACCGCCACGCTGCCGGCCCAGATCGAACTGATCGTGCCCTTCTTCAAGACCGTGGCTTATCCACTCGGTGTGATCGGTTTCATCATCCTGAGCTACTTCGTCATCAACGGCACCAGCCACTCGGTGAACCTCACCGACGGCCTCGACGGCCTGGCGATCATGCCGACCGTGATGGTCAGCTCGGCGCTGGCGATCTTCGCCTACGTGGCCGGCCACATGGGCTTTTCCAAGTACCTCGGCGTGCCCTACATCCCGGGCGCTGGTGAGCTGGCGGTGATCTGCGGCGCAATCGCCGGTGCCGGTCTGGGCTTCCTGTGGTTCAACGCCTACCCGGCGGAAGTCTTCATGGGCGACGTCGGCGCACTGGCCCTCGGTGCGGCGATGGGCACCATCGCGGTGATCGTCCGCCAGGAGATCGTGCTGTTCATCATGGGCGGCCTGTTCGTCGCCGAGGCCCTGTCGGTGATGGTGCAGGTGCTGTACTTCAAGTATTCGGGCGGCAAACGCATCTTCCGCATGGCGCCGCTGCACCACCACTACGAGCTCGGTGGCTGGAAGGAAACCCAGGTGGTCGTGCGCTTCTGGATCATCACGATCATGCTCGTGCTGTTCGGCCTGTCCACCCTCAAGCTGCGGTAAGCCGACATGAGTACGTCTGAACTCACCCTCGTTCTCGGCCTCGGCGAATCCGGCCTGGCGATGGCCCGCTGGCTGGCCGGGCAGGGCGTGGCGCTGCGGGTGGCGGATTCCCGGGCGGTGCCGCCCGGCGTGGATCGCCTGCGTGCCGAGGTGCCGGCGGCGGAGCTCGTCTCCGGTCCGTTCGAGCTGGCCCTGCTCGACGGCGTGGGCCGCATTGCGATCAGCCCGGGGGTCGATCCGCGTCAGCCGCTGGTGGTGACGGCGCGCCAGCGCGGCATCCCGGTCGTCGGCGAGATGGATCTGCTGGTCCAGGCCCTCGAGGCCCTCGGTGTGCGTGAGCAGACGAAGATCATCGCGATCACCGGCACCAACGGCAAGACCACCACCACCACGCTGGCCGGCGAGATGGTGCGGGCCTGCGGTGTGGATGGTGTGGTGGCCGGCAACATCAGCCCGGCCGCGCTGGACGTTTTGATGGAGCGCCAAGCCGCCGGCCAGGTGCTGCCTGCTGTGTGGGTGCTCGAGCTGTCGAGCTTCCAGCTCGAAACCGCGCCGGCGCTTGGCGCGGTTTCGGCCACTGTTCTCAATGTCACGGACGATCACCTGGATCGCTATGACGGACTGGACGACTACGCTGCCACCAAGGCCGCGGTGTTCCAGGGCGCCGGCGTGCAGGTCCTCAATCGGGAAGATGCCCGGGTGGCGGCG
Source organism: Pseudomonadota bacterium (assembly GCA_018241665.1). Lineage (GTDB taxonomy): Bacteria > Pseudomonadota > Gammaproteobacteria > Burkholderiales > Rhodocyclaceae > Zoogloea. The sequence continues at coordinate 52,674 of JAFEDK010000014.1, read as the reverse complement.
ATGGCCCGGCCGGGTCGGCGCGTGTTCACCTTCGGCGTTGATGCGCCGACCGGCGTCGATGATTTCGGCGTCGTGCAGGCGGCTGACGGCGAGTGGCTGATGCGTGGCGCTGAACGTCTGCTGGCGCGCTCGGAACTGCAACTGGCGGGCAGCCACAACGTGGCCAACGCGCTGGCCGCACTGGCCCTGGGCGAGGCGGCCGGTCTACCGCGCCACAGCCTGGTTGCGGCGCTGAAAGCCTTCCGCGGACTGCCGCACCGGGTCGAGCTGGTCGCCGAGCGGGATGACGGCGTGACCTATTACGACGATTCCAAGGGGACCAACGTCGGCGCGACAGTCGCTGCACTGGAAGGCCTGCGTCGCAAGGTGGTGCTGATCGTCGGCGGCGACGGCAAGGGCCAGGATTTCTCGCCGCTGAAGGATGCCTTCTCTCGCTATGCCCGCGCGGTGGTGCTGATCGGCCGTGATGCGCGAACCATTGAGGCCGCGGTGGCTGGCTGCGGCGTGCCGCTGCTCCACGCCGCTGACATGGATGTGGCGGTGCTGGAGGCCAACGCCCGGGCCGAAGCCGGCGACGTGGTGCTGTTGTCGCCCGCCTGTGCCAGTCTCGACATGTTCCGCAACTATGCCCACCGCGCCCAGGTCTTCATCGACGCGGTGAAACGTCTCCCCGGAGTGCGTGCCGTATGAAGCTCGCCGCCCGCCTGTCCGATTTCTGGGCCCGCCACGCCGGCGACAACGATTCGCTGGTGGCTGGCCGGGCGGTCCATCGCCTGATGCGGCCGCTCAGCCAGCCGCGGGAGCTCGATCCGGCCCTGATCTGGTCGTCGGCGGCGCTGCTGCTGATGGGGTTGGTGATGGTGTTCTCGGCGTCCATCGCGACGGCCGAGGGCAGTCGCATGTTCGGCCACCAGCCGGCCTACTTCCTGATCCGCCACGCGGTCTTTCTGGCGATCGGGGTGATTGCCGGGGTGGTGGTCTTCCAGATTCCGATGCGTGCCTGGCAGGAGATGGCGCCGTGGCTGTTCATCGCCGGGGTGGTGTTGCTGCTGATCGTGCTGATTCCCCATGTGGGGCGGGACGTGAATGGCGCCCGCCGCTGGCTGCCGCTGGGGGTGGTCAACCTGCAGCCGTCCGAATTGATGAAGCTGTTCGCGGCCCTGTACGCGGCTGATTACACCGCTCGCAAGCTGCCACTGATGGGCAGCTTCAAGCAGGGCTTCCTGCCGATGGCCGGGGTGATCCTGTTCGTCGGCTTCCTGCTGTTGAAAGAGCCGGACTTTGGCGCCTTCGTGGTGATCACCGCGATCGCCTTCGGCGTGCTCTTCCTGGGCGGCATCAATGTCCGCCTGTTCGCGCTGCTGGCGGTGGTGGCGGCGGTGGGCTTCGTGCTGCTGATCACTTTCTCCGAGTACCGTCGCCAGCGCATCCTCGGCTTCATGGACCCGTGGCAGGACGCCTACGGCAAGGGCTACCAGCTGTCCCACGCGCTGATCGCCTTCGGTCGCGGCGAGTGGTTCGGTGTCGGTCTTGGCGGCAGCATCGAGAAACTGTTCTACCTGCCGGAAGCCCATACCGACTTCCTGTTGGCGGTGATCGCCGAGGAGCTCGGCTTCGCCGGCGTGGTGACGGTCATCGTGCTGTTCGCGATCCTGATCCAGCGCGCCTTCGCCATTGGCCGCCAGGCGGTGATCCTCGAACGCAACTATGCAGCCCTGGTGGCCCAGGGCATCGCCATCTGGTTCGGCGTGCAGTCCTTCATCAACATGGGCGTGAACATGGGACTGCTGCCCACCAAGGGCCTGACCCTGCCGATGATGAGCTTCGGTGGCTCCGGCATCCTCGCCAACTGCGTGGCCGTGGCGATCCTCCTGCGGATCGACTGGGAAAACCGCCAGATCATGCGTGGAGGCAAGGCCTGATGCCGACGCTGATGGTCATGGCCGGCGGTACTGGCGGCCACATCTACCCCGGCCTCGCCGTTGCGGATGCCCTGCGCGCGCGCGGCTGGAAGGTGGTGTGGATGGGTAACCCGGAAGGCATGGAAGCGCGCATCGTGCCGGCCAGCGGCTACGACATGGCCTGGGTGCGTTTCTCGGCCCTGCGCGGCAAGGGTGTGCTGCGCAAGCTGCTGCTGCCGTTCAACCTGCTGCGTGGCTTCGCCCAGGCCCTCGGCCAGATCCGCCGCGTCAAGCCGGACGTGGTGCTCGGCATGGGTGGCTACGTGACCTTCCCCGGCGGCATGATGGCTGCGCTGCTCGGCCGGCCGGTGGTGGTGCATGAACAGAATTCCGTTGCCGGCCTGGCCAACCGCGTGCTGGCTGGCGTCGCCGACAGGGTGGTGACCGGTTTCCCGGGCGTGCTGAAGAAGGGCGAGTGGGCTGGCAATCCGGTGCGTGCCGAAATCACCGCGGTAGCGCCGCCAGCCGAGCGCTTTGCCGGCCGAAGCGGTCCGCTGCGGGTGCTGGTGGTTGGCGGCAGTCTCGGCGCCGCGGCTCTCAATGAGGCGATGCCAAAGGCGCTGGCGCTGCTGGCACCGGAGCAACGGCCGTCGGTTACTCATCAAGCCGGCGCCAGGCAGATCGATGCGCTGCGCGCGGCCTATCAGGCCGCTGGTGTGGAAGGCGAGTTGCTGCCCTTCATCGACGACATGGCGGTGCGCTATGCCAATGCCGATCTGGTGATCTGCCGCTCCGGCGCATTGACCGTCGCCGAGTTGGCGGCCGTCGGCGTGGCCAGCGTGCTGGTGCCTTTCCCCCACGCGGTGGATGACCACCAGACCGGCAACGCCCGCTTCCTCGCCGATGCTGGCGCGGCGGTGCTGTTGCCGCAAACCGAACTGACGCCGCAGCGCCTGGCCGCGCTGCTGCAGGAAATGGATCGCGAGCGCCTGCTGACGATGGCCGACAAGGCCCGCGGGTGTGCCAAACCGGAAGCGACGGCCCGTGTGGCGGACGTCTGCGCCGGTCTCGCCGGGTAAAGGAAGAACGTGAAACACAAAGTCAAAAGCATTCATTTCGTCGGGATCGGCGGCGCTGGCATGAGCGGCATCGCCGAGGTGCTGCTCAACCTCGGCTACGAGGTCAGCGGTTCCGACCTCGGCGACAACGTGGCGACCCGCCGCCTGCAGGCGCTGGGCGCCCGCGTTGTGCAGGGGCATGCCGCCGAGAACGTGGCCGAGGCCGACGCGGTGGTGACGTCCACCGCCGTCAAGGGCGACAACCCGGAAGTCATCGCCGCCCGCAACCGCGGTATTCCGGTGGTGCCGCGGGCCCAGATGCTGGCCGAGCTGATGCGCCTCAAGCAGGGCATTGCCATTGCCGGCACCCACGGCAAGACGACGACCACCTCGCTGGTGGCGAGCATCCTCGCCGAGGGCGGGCTGGACCCGACCTTCGTGATCGGTGGCAAGCTCAACGCCGCCGGGGCCAATGCGCGCCTCGGCAAGGGCGATTTCCTGGTTGCCGAGGCGGACGAGTCGGATGCGTCCTTCCTGCTGCTGACGCCGGTGATCTCTGTGGTCACCAACATCGACGCCGACCACATGGAAACCTACGGCCACGATTTCGCGCGGCTCAAGCAGTCCTTCGTGGATTTCCTGCAGCACCTGCCCTTCTACGGCGTGGCGGTGCTGTGTGACGACGACAAGCACGTGCGCTCCATCGTGCCGCTGGTGTCCAAGCAGATCGTCCGCTACGGCTTCTCCGAGTCGGCCCACGTGCATGCGGAAAACATCCACGCGGTGGACGGCAAGATGACGTTCGACGTGCTGCGTCGCCACGGGGAATTCGAGCCCCTGCACGTGGTGCTCAACCTGCCGGGCCGCCACAACGTGCTCAACGCGCTGGCGGCAATTGCGGTGGCGACCGAGGTCGGCGTGTCCGATGAAGCCATCGTCAAGGCCCTGGCCGAGTTCAAGGGCGTCGGCCGGCGCTTCCAGCGCTACGGCGAGGTGGCGCTGCCGAATGGTGGCGCGATCACCGTCATCGACGACTACGGCCACCATCCGGTGGAAATGGCGGCGACCATCGCCGCGGCCCGCGGCGCCTTCCCGCACAAGCGCCTGATGCTGGCTTTCCAGCCGCACCGCTACACGCGCACGCGGGACTGTTTCGAGGATTTCGTGAAGGTCTTGTCCACCGTCGATGCGCTGCTGCTCGGCGACGTGTATGCCGCCGGCGAGGCGCCCATCGTGGCCGCCGACGGCCGTTCGCTGGCGCGGGCGCTGCGCGTGGCGGGCAAGATCGAGCCGGTGTTCGTCGAGAACATCGAAGACATGCCGGCGGCCATCCTGGCCGCGGCGCAGGACGGGGACGTGGTGATCACGATGGGCGCCGGCAGCATCGGCGCCGTACCCGGCAAACTGGTAAGCGGTGGAGTCCAAAAAGGTGGCAACTGAGGTGAGCAGTCGATTCGGAAAAGTGGCGGTCCTGTTGGGCGGTACGTCCGCTGAACGGGAGATTTCCCTGATGTCGGGTGGTGCCGTGCTGGCGGCGCTGCAGGGCGCGGGCGTGGATGCCCATGCCTTCGATCCGGCCGAGCGGGACCTGCACATCCTCAAGGAAGAGGGTTTCGACCGTGTCTTCATCGCGCTGCACGGGCGCGGTGGCGAAGATGGCACGGTGCAGGGCGCCCTCGAACTGATGGGCATTCCCTACACCGGCAGTGGCGTGATGGCCTCCGCCATCGCCATGGACAAGTGGCGGACCAAGCTCGTTTGGCTGGCCAGCGGCCTGCCGACGCCGCGCTTCGCGATCCTTGACGAGAATACGGACTGGGATGCAGTGGTGGCCGAGCTTGGCCTGCCTATCTTCGTCAAGCCGGTGCATGAAGGTTCCAGCATGGGCGCCACCAAGGTCACCGAGGCGGGCCAGCTGAAGGCCGCCTGGGAGCTGGCTGCCAAGTACGACTCGCTGGTGCTGGCGGAGGAGTTCGTGACTGGCCAGGAGCTGACCGCGCCTTTCCTTGGCGACCGTGCATTGCCGCTGGTGCGCATCGTCGCGCCTGACGGCAACTACGACTATCAGCACAAGTATTTCACCGACGATACCCAGTACTTCTGCCCGAGCGGTCTGCCGGAGGCCCTTGAGGCCGAGATCAAGGCCGCCGTCGTGCGCTGCGCCCAGATGCTGGGCTGCCGCGGCTGGGGCCGTGCCGACCTGATCCTGCGCGAGGATGGCCGCTTCACGCTGCTGGAGATCAATACCGCCCCGGGCATGACCAACCACTCGCTGGTGCCGATGTCGGCCCGCGTGTCCGGTCTGTCCTTCGAGGCCCTGTGCCTGGAAATCCTTGACGGAGCGCGTCTTGGCTGACCAGCGCACCACCTCCAACGTTCCGCCGCCAGCGGGAGGCAAGGCCTCCCCGGCGAAGCGTGGGCGCGCCGCGCGCCCGGCGCGGGACGCGGGAGGGAACGGGCTGTGGGACCGCCCGCAGCTCCTCAACCTGATTTCCGACGCGCTGATGGTGTTCGGCGCGGCGGGCCTCGGCTACGCGGCGGTGGCGGCGATCTCGCGCCTGCCGGTGTACCCGCTGCGCGAAGTGGTGGTGATGACGCCGCTGGCCCAGGTCACCACGGCGCAGCTCGAGTACGCGGCGCGTTCATCCCTGCGTGGCAATTTCTTCACGGTAGATCTGGACGATGTGCGCGGGGCTTTCGAGAAGCTGCCCTGGGTACGGCGCGCCGATGTGCGCCGGCACTGGCCGAGCGGGATCGAGGTGCGCCTCGAGGAGCACGTTGCGTCGGCTTACTGGCGGGTTGGCGAGACCGGTGACATGCGCTTGGTCAATCGCTACGGCGAGGTCTTCTCGGCGGCCAGCAATGCCCGGATGCCGGTCTTTAGCGGACCGGAGGGTTCATCCGGCGCGCTGCTGAGCAAGTTCGACGATTTCACGCACAAGCTCGGTCCCCTCGGCAAGCAGCTTGTCGGCGTCTCCCTGTCGGCCCGCGAGGCCTGGCAGCTGAAGATGGACGATGGTCTCACCATCGAGCTCGGACACGACCAGCCGAAGGCGCCGATCGACGAGCGCCTGGCCCGCTTTGTTAAGTATTACCCCCGCGCCAAGGCGCAAGTGAACATGAATGTGGCGGTAGTGGATCTCCGCTACCCCAGTGGTTTTGCCCTCCGGCCGATACCGCCTGCTGCGGCGGCGGGCAAGCAAGAAAGCAAAGGTAAGCGATGAGCAAGGAATACAAGGAACTGATCGTCGGCCTCGATATCGGCACGTCGAAGATCACCTGCGTGGTGGCTGAACTCAAGCCGGACGGCCGCATGGATGTGATCGGCCTCGGCACGCAGCCGTCCTCGGGCCTGAAGAAGGGCGTGGTGGTTAACATCGAGGCCACCGTCGATGCGATCTCGCGGGTCATCCAGGAAGTCGAGCTGATGGCCGAATGCAAGATCCGCGACGTGTATACCGGTATCGCCGGCAGCCACATCCGCAGCTTCAACTCCAACGGCATGGTGGCGATCAAGGACAAGGAAGTCTCGCCGATCGACGTCGAGCGGGTCATCGAGACCGCCCGCGCGATGCCGCTGCCGGCCGACCAGCAGATCCTGCACATCCTGACCCAGGAATTCATCATCGACGGCCAGGACGGCGTGCGCGAGCCGATCGGCATGAGCGGCGTGCGCCTGGAGGTGAAGGTGCACATCGTCACCGGCGCCGTGTCGGCGGCCCAGAACATCGTCAAGTGCGTGCGCCGCTGTGGCCTGGAAGTGCTCGACCTGGTCCTGCAGCCGCTGGCCTCCAGCTACGCGACCCTGTCGGAAGACGAGAAGGAGCTGGGCGTATGCCTGGTGGACATCGGTGGTGGCACCACCGACCTGGCGGTGTTCACGCAGGGTGCGATCCGTCATACCGCGGTGATTCCCATTGCCGGCGACCAGATCACCAACGACATCGCGATGGCGTTGCGTACGCCGACCGCTGAAGCCGAGGAGATCAAGATCCGCCACGGTGTCGCGATGCACACGCTGGCCGATGCGTCCGAGATGATCGAGGTGCCGGGCGTCGGCGATCGTCCGCCGCGCAAGCTGTCCCGTCAGGCGCTGGCCGACGTGATCGAGCCGCGCGTGTGCGAACTGTACGAACTGGTCCAGGCCGAACTGCGCCGCTCGGGCTACGAGGAGCTGCTGTCCTCCGGCATCGTGCTGGCCGGCGGTGCGGCGGTCATGCAGGGCATGGTCGAGCTGGGCGAGGAGATCTTCCACATGCCGGTACGGATCGGCTATCCGAAGTACGACGGTGCGCTGGCCGACGTGGTGTGCGAGCCGCGCTATGCCAACGCAATGGGGTTGGTGATGGAAGGGGCCGCGCAGAAACGGCGGGGCCTGCAGGCGCGGCAGACGCGCAACGTGGGGCAGGTATTTTCGCGGATGAAGTCCTGGTTTGAACGTAATTTCTAAGGGCCGGTGACCCCGGCGGGCGAAATCATTGCATTTGGATAACTGTGTGCGGCCGGCCTTTATTTAGCTGTAAAATTTGCGGTTATCACTAAATACGGGGCCGATTGCGCACTGGCACGATCAGCGCAGTTTTCTTGGAGGCGAGGTAAATGTTTGAAATTGTTGAAAAGGCGGCCGGTGGCACGAACATCAAGGTAATTGGTGTTGGCGGTGCGGGCGGTAACGCAGTGGATCACATGATCCGCGAAGGGGTGCAGGGCGTGGATTTCATCGCGGCCAACACCGATGCCCAGGCCCTGACCCGTTGCCTGGCGCACACCAAGGTCCAGCTCGGCAAGAGTGGCCTGGGGGCCGGTGCGAAGCCGGAGGCTGGCCGTGCGGCCGCCCAGGAGTCCCGTGACGCCATCGCGGCAGCGCTGGAAGGGGCGCACATGTGCTTCATCACCGCCGGCATGGGCGGCGGTACGGGCACCGGCGCCGCGCCGGTGGTGGCCGAGATCGCCAAGGAAATGGGCATCCTGACCGTGGCCGTGGTGACCAAGCCTTTCGACTTCGAGAACCGCATCCGCGTCGCCGAGAGCGGCGTGGAAGAACTCTCCAAGCAGGTGGACTCCCTGATCGTCGTGCTCAACGATAAGCTGCTGGAAGTGTATGGCGACGACGCCAGCTTCGAGGAGTGCTTCCGTTCCGCCGACAACGTGCTGACCTGCGCCGTCGGTGGCATTGCCGAAATCATCAACGTACACGGTCTGGTGAACGTGGACTTCCAGGACGTGCGTACCGCGATGGCCGAGATGGGCCGCGCGATGATGGGTTCCGCCGAAGCCTCCGGCCTCGATCGTGCCCGCATCGCAGCCGAACAGGCCGCCGTATCGCCGCTGCTGGAAGGCACCGAACTGTCCGGCGCCCGTTGCGTGCTGATCAACATCACCGCCAACCGCAGCCTGAAGATGGCCGAGGTGCGTGATGCGGTGCGTACCGTGCAGGCCTTTGCGGCCCAGGAAGCCTTCGTCAAGTACGGCACTGTTTTCGACGAGGACATGGAAGACCGCATCCGCGTCACCGTCGTGGCTACCGGCCTCGGCGTGGTGCGTGCGGCCGTGGCGCGCAAGCCGGAAATGCAGGTGATCCGTACCGGTACCGACAACGTCGGCATGGAAGTGGATTACGGCAACCTGGAACTGCCGGCGGTGATCCGCCGCACGTCCCGCACGACCGTCGAGGCGATGAGCGCCAACGGCATGTCCACGCTGGATATCCCGGCCTTCCTGCGCAAGCAGGCGGACTAAGCCAGCCGGCACCGCTCCGGTGGCCCGGACGAACGCGCAGCGGGAGGTCGCCTCCGTCCGCTGCGCGTTTGTCATTTCTGCGGCCGCCCGAGAACGCTTTTGCTGCGGTGCGGCAAGAGTGGTGTGTTAAAATTCAACGAGTTGAATGCGAGGCCGGCCACCATGTTGAAGCAGAGAACCCTGAAAACCGTCGTCAGTGCTACCGGTGTGGGGCTTCACAGCGGCAACAAGGTCACCCTGACGCTGCGTCCGGCGGCGCCGGATACCGGCATCGTGTTCCATCGGGTGGACCTCGATCCGGTCGTGGATCTGCCGGCCGATCCCTACGCAGTCTGCGACACGCGCATGTGTTCCGGGCTGCAGAAGGGGGGGGCCAAGGTCAATACCGTCGAGCATCTCATGTCGGCGCTGGCCGGGCTTGGCATCGACAATGCGCACATCGATGTGGATGCGGCCGAGATCCCCATCCTCGACGGCAGTGCCGGGCCTTTCGTATTCCTGATCCAGTCCGCCGGTATCGAAGAGCAGAAGGCGCCCAAGCGTTTCCTGCGGGTCATCAAGCCGGTCGAGTACGTGGAGGGGGACAAGTGGGTGCGCCTGGAGCCCTATGACGGCTTCAAGCTGAGCTTCTCCATCCTGTTCAACCACCCGGCCATCGACCGTACCGGGACTTCGGTCACCGTCGATTTCGCCGAGCATTCCTACGTGCGCGAGGTCGCGCGTGCGCGCACCTTCGGCTTCATGCAGGACGTGGAATTCATGCGCGCCAACGGGCTTGGCCTCGGCGGCAGTCTCGATAACGCGATCGTCATGGATGAGTATCGCGTGCTCAATGCCGATGGCCTGCGCTATGCGGATGAGTTCGTGAAGCACAAGGTGCTCGATGCGATCGGCGACCTCTACCTGGCGGGGCATTCCCTGCTGGCGTCCTACAGCGCCTACAAGTCGGGCCATGCCCTCAACAACCAGATCCTGCGCGTGCTGCTGGAAGACCGCAGCGCCTGGGAGATCGTCACTTTCGAGGAAGACGCCAAGACTCCGCCGGCGGTGGCCCAGCTCTTCGACCTCGCCAGCGCCTGAGGCCCTGCCGTGCTGATCATGCGGATCGTGGCAGTACTTGTGGCGATCGGGATCGGCGCATCGGTGTTCGCCTTCATCTTTACGCGGGAGCGGCGCTATCTGGTGCTGGGCTGGCGCCTGTTCCGCTACGCCATCATCGTTGCGCTGCTGTTCTTTGCGCTGCTCATCCTCGAACGGGTACTCGTCCCGTTCGTCTAGCCGGAACTCTTCACGAAGCGTTTCAGAGCCTTGGCCAGCGGCGAATCGGCAGGCAGGCCGGCGGCCAGCTGATCGAGTCCGCTGCGGGTCGAGTCGCTGATATGGCGGGACGGCGGGGGTGGTGGTGCCGGGCGGTATTCCCGTACCGCAACCTTCACCTTGATGTCGCGCAGCAGCACGCCGGCCCGGGCCAGGTCGACCAGCAGGCTCGGCACGGCCTGGCGCAGCTTGACCGCCAGCCCGGCGCTATCGACGTGCAGGATCAGCTCTTCCCCTTTCAGGTTGGCCACCTTGCAGGCGCTCGCCATGTAGTCGGGCAGCAGGCGGTCGATTTGCCCTTGCAGGCGCAGCAGGCGTGCGGCGTGGGCTTGAAGGCGGGACAGGGCAGAACCGCTGCCGAGGAAATTGTCGATCGAACTGGTGCTCATGGGACTTGGATTTCAGGAATGCGCCCCCATGCTATGGAGAACGTTCGTGTCGTACAAGCGGGCGCCCGCCCGCTGGACCGTCATGGTCGCGTCCGGACGTCATGTTAGAATCGGCGTTTTGCCGCGTTTTCCCTTCCAAATCAAATGATCGCAGGCCTACTCAAGAAAATTTTCGGCAGCCGTAACGACCGCCTGATTCGCCAGTACACGCAAACGGTGCGCAGCGTCAACGCGCTGGAGCCGAAGATTCAGGCCTTGTCCGATGAGGAACTGCGTGGGAAGACCGATGAATTCCGTCAGCGTGTCGCCAATGGCGAGAGTCTCGATGCGCTGCTGCCCGAAGCCTTTGCGGTGGTACGGGAGGCCGGCAAGCGTGTGCACGGGATGCGCCATTTCGACATGCAGATGGTTGGCGGCATGGTGTTGCACGACGGCAAGATCGCCGAAATGCGCACCGGCGAAGGCAAGACGCTGACCGCCACGCTGCCGGTGTATCTCAATGCGCTGTCCGGCAAGGGCGTGCATGTCATTACCGTCAACGATTACCTGGCCAGCCGCGACTCCGACTGGATGGGCCGCATCTACCGCTTCCTCGGTCTTACCGTGGGCTGCAACCTGTCGCAGATGCCCCACGACCAGAAGAAGGAAGCCTACGCGGCGGACATCACCTACGGCACCAACAACGAGTTCGGCTTCGACTACCTGCGCGACAACATGGTCTACGACGTGGCCGAGCGGGTGCAGCGTGGCCTCAACTACGCCATCGTCGACGAGGTGGACTCCATCCTCATTGACGAGGCACGCACGCCGCTGATCATCTCCGGCCAGGCCGAGGATCACACCGAACTCTACATGCGCATGAACGCGGTGCCGCCGCTGCTCAGCGTGCAGGAGGGCGAGGGCGAGAACATCACCACGCCGGGCGACTACACCGTCGACCTGAAGGCGCATTCGGTGCTGCTCACCGAGCAGGGCCACGAACACGCAGAGCAGATCCTCGGCAACCTGGGCCTGCTGGCCGAGGGAAGCAGCCTCTACGATCCGGGCAACATCCTGCTGATCCATCACCTCTATGCGGCACTGCGCGCCCACGCGCTGTACCACAAGGACCAGCACTACGTGGTGCAGGACGGCGAGGTGGTGATCGTCGACGAATTCACCGGCCGCCTGATGTCCGGGCGTCGCTGGTCCGAGGGCCTGCACCAGGCCGTCGAGGCGAAGGAAGGCGTGCGCATCCAGGCCGAGAACCAGACGCTGGCCTCGATCACCTTCCAGAACTACTTCCGGATGTATGCCAAGCTGGCCGGCATGACCGGTACGGCGGACACGGAAGCCTACGAATTCCACCAGATCTACGGCCTCGAGACCGTCGTCGTGCCCACTTCCCGTCCGATGATCCGCAAGGACCAGAACGACAAGGTGTACCGCACCCTGAAGGAAAAGCACGACGCCATCGTCGCCGACATCAAGGAGTCAGTCGCTCGCGGCCAGCCGGTGCTGGTCGGGACGACGTCGATCGAAAACTCCGAAGTGCTGTCCGACCTGCTGACCCGCGCCAAGCTGCCGCACAATGTGCTCAACGCCAAGCAGCACGCCCGCGAAGCCGAGATCGTCGCTGAGGCCGGCCGGCCGGGCGTGATCACGATCGCCACCAACATGGCCGGTCGCGGTACCGACATCGTGCTGGGCGGCAACGTGGAGAAGCCGATCGCCTTGATCCGCGAGGACGAGTCCCTGTCCGCCGCGGATAAGGATGCCCAGATCGGCACGCTGCGCGAAGAGTGGAAGGTTCGCCACGAGCAGGTGCTGACAGCCGGTGGCCTCAAGATCATCGGTACCGAGCGCCATGAGTCACGGCGTATCGACAACCAGCTGCGGGGGCGTTCCGGTCGTCAGGGTGACCCGGGCGAGAGCCGCTTCTACCTGTCCCTCGAAGATCCGCTGATGAAGATCTTCGCCGGCGAGCGCCTTAACGCGATCATGGTGCGCCTCAAGATGCCCGAGGGCGAGGCCATCGAGGCGGGCATGGTGACCCGTTCGCTGGAAACCGCCCAGCGCAAGGTCGAGCAGCGCAACTTCGATATCCGCAAGCAGCTGCTCGAATACGACGACGTCTCCAACGACCAGCGCAAGGTGATCTACCAGCAGCGCAACGAACTGCTGGAAAGTGCCGACATCGCCGAGACCATCGCGGCGATGCGTGAAGGCGTGCTGCACGATCTGTTCCGCATCTACGTGCCGGCCGACTCCGTCGAGGAGCAATGGGACATCCCGGCGCTCGAACTTGCGCTGGAATCCGAGTACCAGCTCAAGCTGCCGGTTGGCGAATGGGTCAAGGCCGAGCCCAACCTGACCGACGAAGACATCCTGCAACGTGTCCTGGAGGCCGGAGCTCAGGCCTATGCGGACAAGGTTGCCCTGGTGGACGTCAACGCCTGGCGCGGCTTCGAGCGCAACGTGATGCTGCAGAGCCTCGACACCCACTGGCGCGAGCACCTGTCCGCTCTCGATCATCTGCGCCAGGGTATCCATCTGCGCGGCTACGCACAGAAGAACCCGAAGCAGGAATACAAGCGCGAAGCCTTCGAGTTGTTCGAGAACCTCCTGCAGGTGGTGCGCACCGAAGTCACCAAGTTGCTGATGACCGTGCAGATCCGCTCCGAGGCGCAACTCGAAGAGGCCGAGGCACCGCCCGAGCTGGAAAATGTCCAGTACCATCACGCCGATTACGACGAAGCCCTGGCAACCGCCAACCCGGATCGGGATACCGCGCAGCCACAGGTGAACGTCGCGCCGAAAGCCGGCCGCAACGATCCCTGCCCCTGCGGTTCGGGCAAGAAGTACAAGCACTGCCACGGCAAGCTGAACTGAAACAGCTTCCTGCGGATTACGGGGCCGGCGTCATGCCGGCCCTGTTCGTTTGCAGTCTGCCTCAAGATGGGCGAATGTCGGCCGTTATGGGGCGAGAGGTGAAGGGATGAGTCAGAACGGTCAGGATTTATCGGAATGGATCGCCCGGATTCGCGGGTGTGAGATGCCCGTCTTCGGGCACACGGTGCAGGCCTTGCGCACCATCATGGACGATGAGCGGGCGTCGGCGTCGGCGTTGGCGCAGGTCATCCTGAAGGATGCGCCGATGACGTCCAAGGTGCTGCGGCTGGCCAACAGTGCTTATTTCAATCACGCGCACCAGGGCGTCAATACGGTTTCGCGGGCCATCGTGGTGCTGGGCTTCGACCCGGTGGCGGAGCTGGCCCTGTCGGTGTCCCTGATCGACTCCCTGTTGAAGGGCGGCGTGCGCAGCCGGGTGCAGATCGAGATGGCCCGCAGCTTCCATGCGGCGGTGCAGGCGCGCTGGGTGGCGGCGAAGCGCGGTGACGGTGCGGGCGAGGAAGTGTTCATCGCAGCGCTGTTGGCACGTGTCGGCGAGATGGCCTTCTGGTGTTTTGGTGGCGAGCAGGCGCAGATGCTCGATCGCTGTCTTTCCCAGTCCCAGATGCGCGAGGAGGAGGCTCAGCAGGTCGTGCTGGGATTCCCGTTGCGCCACCTGTCGGTTGGTTTGGTTCGTGAATGGCGCCTCGGCAGCCTGGTGGCGGCGGCCCTCGAGGGGGATCCGCGCAGCCGCGGCCCGGAGCGGGCGGTTGTCCTCGGCCATCGTCTCGCCCGCGCCGCCGAAAGCGGCTGGGATTCCCAGGTTGGCCGGCAGGCCATCCGTGATGTGGCGGACTACCTCGGGCAAAGCGTGTCGACCGTGCAGGCCGAGGTGATTGTCAATTCCAACGAGGCTGCGCGGGTGGCGGGGACCTTTGGCGCCCCCGAGGCTGCCAGGATCATCCCGCACCGGGATCTGCCCGCGGAGCCGGAAGTGCCGGCAGCGGTGATCCCGAGCGGGCCCGACGCTGGCTTGCAGCTACGTATCCTGCATGATCTGACCGCATTGACCCTGAGCCGGGCAAGCATCGCCGACATCCTTCAGCTGGTGCTGGAAGGGGTGTACCGGGGGGTTGGTTGCGAGCGCGTCGTCGTCGCATTGTTGACGCCGGACCGGAGCCAGCTGCAAGGCAAGGCGGCCCTGGGGGCGGGCGGCGAGGGGCTGTGCACCCAGTTCGCGTTTCCGATGGACGGTGATCCTGAAGACGTGATGGATACCGCGATCGACAGCGGTGTGCCCTGTTGGGTCACGCCTAAGCATGCCCCGAAGGGAATCCGGCGGCTGTTCCGGGTGACCGCGTGCAACCACGCTTTTGTCGTGCCCTTTGGCATGCCCAACCGGCAGATCGGCGTGTTGTATGCCGACCGGGGCGGGAAGCCGCTGGACGACGAGAGTTGGCGGGCTGTGCAGCATTTCGCCTTGCAGGCCAGTCTGGCGGTGGGGATGCGTGTCCCGGATAGCGATTATGCGCAGTCCAAGTGGTAAAGGCGACAGCTCGCGGGTGCGCCGGTAAGGGCTCCGGGATTATCATTGCGGGTCCTTTTTCATCCGCACTCGTTTCCGGAGCCTGTCATGCCTGTCCTGCTTTCCCCTCCTGATGCCTCAGCCCTGTATCCCGTAGCCGGCGTTCGTCTTGGCGTGACCGAGGCGGGGGTGCGCAAGGCCAACCGGAAGGATCTCACGCTCATCGAGCTGGCCCCCGGTGCCCGGGTCGCCGGCGTGTTCACGCAGAATCGCTTCTGTGCTGCGCCTGTCCAGGTGTGCAAGGCGCATCTGCCGGCCGGCAACATCCGAGCGCTGGTCATCAATACCGGCGTAGCCAATGCCGGTACCGGTGAGCCCGGCCTGGCGGCGGCCCGTGAAACCTGTGCTGCCGTGGCTGCGGAGCTGGCGGTCGAGTCTGGCCAGGTGCTGCCGTTCTCGACGGGGGTGATCCTCGAGCCGCTGCCCGTCGAGCGCATCGTGGCGGGTTTGCCCGCCGCGAAGGCGGCCCTCAAAGCCGATGGCTGGTACGACGCCGCCCACGGCATCATGACCACCGACACGGTGGCCAAGGCGACCTCCCGTAAAGTCCAGATCGGCGGCAAGACCATCACCCTCACCGGCATTTCCAAGGGTGCCGGCATGATCAAGCCCAACATGGCGACCATGCTGGGCTTCCTGGCCACCGACGCGGACGTGGCCCAGCCGGTGCTGGATACGCTACTGAAGGAAGTGGCCGACCTGTCCTTCAACAGCATCACGGTGGACGGCGATACTTCCACCAACGACAGCTACATCCTCATCGCTACCGGCCAGGCTGGCAATGCCACCATTGCCGACACGACGTCGGCAGACTACGTGGCCTTCCGCGCCGCGGTGCTGGAAGTGTCGATCTGGCTGGCCCAAGCGATCGTGCGGGATGGTGAGGGCGCGACCAAGTTCATCACCCTGCAGATCGAGGGCGGCAAGGATCGCGAAGAGTGCCGCAAGGTCGGTTACGCGATCGGTCATTCGCCGCTGGTCAAGACGGCCTTCTTTGCGTCTGATCCCAACCTGGGGCGGATTCTGGCGGCCATCGGCTATGCCGGCATTGGTGACCTGGATGTTTCCGCGCTGCGTGTGTGGCTGGCCAGCAATGGCGAGGAGGTCCTGGTCGCCGAGAAGGGCGGGCGTGCCGCCAGCTATCAGGAGGCCGCAGGCGCCCGCGTGATGGCCGCCGCCGAGATCACGATCCGGGTGGATCTGGCCCGCGGCGATGTCGCAGCCACCCTGTGGAGCTGCGACTTCTCCTACGACTACGTGAAGATCAACGCGGACTACCGCTCCTGACCTTTGCGGCCTTGCCTTGCGTCAGACGTTCTGGCGCAGGGCGTCGACGACCTGCTGGCGGGTTACCTTGAAAGCCGGCAGGATCGAGGCCAGTACCGTACCAAAGAATCCCACGCAGGCGGAACTGACCAGGGTCAGCGGCACGATCCGGATGTAGGCCGTGTAGCCGACATTGGCATTGGGGGGCGGCGGCATCGGAATGCCGATCGCCGAAATGATGAGGGCGGCCGCTACCCCGAGCGCCACGCCGATAACCGCCCCGGCCAGGCCGAGGATGGCTCCCTCGGCAATGATCAGTTTGACGATGTCCCGCGACCGGTTGCCAAGCGCCTGCATGGTGCCGAATTCGCCCTGGCGTTCGAAGACGCTCATATTGACGCTGTTGGTGACGGACAGCAGGACCATCAGCAGGATGATCAGCTGCAGCACGCCGAACTGGCGGTCGTAGAGCTGCACCGTCTTCTCGTAGAAGTCCGAAAGGCTCTTCCAGCTGCGCACATCGTAGGCGCCGCCCTGCAATTCGGTAGTGACTTCGCCAAGGACGCGATCGGTGTCCTCGGTCTTGTGAAGGGACACGACGAGCATGTTGCTTCCCTTCGTGAACATCAGCTCCTGGGCCGCCGAGAGGGGAATCCGGACCGCCCGTGCGTCGAAGTCCTTGGAGAAGCTCTGGAAGACGCCGATCACTTCGAAGTCGAGGGTATTCATGGCGCCTTCGGCGGCCGACAGTACCAGCGTCACCCGGTCTCCCGGCTTCAACCCGAGGGTCTTGGCGACACCCTGGCCGAGAAGGATGCCTTCGCGGTCGCTGTCCTTCAAATGGCGACCCTCCGAGATCATGATGAAGCTGCCCAGCTTGGTTTCCTTGTCCGGCTCGACGCCTTCACCAATGATGGAAAGATCGCGTTTGCCGTTGTTGAGCAGACCGGAAAAGTAGATCCGCCCCATCACCTGATCGACGCCGTCGTGCTTCTCGATGCGGCGGGCAAGTTCGCCCGGCGCTTCGATCAGGAAGCGCTCCGGCGACCGGGTCCCCTTCTCGATGAAATCGTTCTTGAAGATCTGCAGATGTCCGGTCTGGGAATGGATGATGACTTCGCCGAGCTGGATGAAAGTATCCTGCACGAAGCCACCGGCGAGGATTAGGCCGACCACGCCGAAGATGATGGCGGCAAGGGTCATCCCGCTACGAATCTTCTGGCGGAGTACGTTTCTGAGGGCGAGCTTGAAAAGCATGGTCGGGCAGGCTCAGCGTTGGTGGCGGAGGGCATCCACGATGTTCATCCGGGATGCCTTGATGGCGGGGAAGATGCTCGCCGCCAGTGTCGTCAGGATGGCCAGGGACAGCGCTTCGATGATCAGGGAGGGGTGCAGGTGGATGCGCCCGGTCACTCCGGTGGACATCCCCGGCGGGGGGGGCATCGGGATGCCGACGTAGGAGATCAGGGAGCCGAGCAGACTGCCGAGCACGATGCCGATCAGGCCGCCCAGGGTACCGAGGAGCAGGCCTTCGAGAATGAACATGCGCAGTACGCCGTTGCGGCGCACGCCCAATGCCATCATCGTGCCGATTTCACCGGTACGTTCGATCACCGCCATCGACAGGGTGTTGGAAATCGACAGGATGATGATCAGCGCAATCAGGAGCTCCACGCCGCCGACCTGGCGGGACATGAGGACGACGGTCTTCTTGTAGAAGTCAGCCAGTTCGTGCCATGGAATGAACTGCAGATCCTTGCGATCAGCTTCAGCCTGGGTTGCCCTGATGAAGCGGTCGGTGTCGGCGGTCTGATCCAGCAGGACCAGCCAGCTGGTTGCGCCGGTGGCCCGGGACAGCTGCCGGGCGACGGAGAGCGGAGCCCGCAGGAATGCGTCGTCATAGGCCTTGGCCGCCGTCATGAACAGCCCCCGGACCTTGCATTCGACGGCATTCAGGCCGCCCTTGGCGGTGGCCGCCAGAAGCACGATCGTGTCTCCCGTCTTGACGCCCAGATTGGCGGCAAGGCCCTGGCCGATGATGATTCCGTTGGGCGCATCGGCTGACAGGGGTTCGCCGTCAACGATATACAGGTAGGTGCTCAGTTCCTTTTCCCGGTCCGGATCGACCCCCTCGCCGGAGAATGAAATCGTCGAGTCGTTGTGGCTTGCCAGGCCGGTGAAGGCCAGGCGGGGAGCGATCGTACGCACGCCGGGCGTCTGGCCTATCTTGGCGAAGAGTGGATCCTTCTCGGGCAGGAGATAGGAATAAGGATCCGCCAGTCCCTTTTCATAGAAGCCGGGACGAACGATCTGGACATGTCCCAGCTGTGCCCGGATGGTGGATTCCCGCATGCTGTCGAAAATCCACTGAATGAAACCGCCGGCCAGCATGAGCGCGATGACACCCCCGGCGATGGTCGCGAGGGCGAACAGGGAGCGTCGTCGTTGGCGGACGATGTTTCGGAAGGCCAGGACGATATCGCGGCGTGTGGTGTCAGGCTGCATGGGTTGTAGCAGGCGTCGCTAGGCAAACTGGAAAAGAATACTGCATATTATCCACCAGCGTTACGGTGAGCCGTAGCGACATGGAGCGCGAGGCGGCGATGCGCTTGTGTTCTCCATGCGTCATCTTTCCTCCGGCATGGTGGGCGCCCCGGGAAGGTATATATTCCGGTAGATTCCCAAGGAGATACTCAGAAGGGCAGGAATATGACAACAGTTGCTCCGCGCGGTGGTCCTTGGGATGTGGTGATCGTCGGCACGGGAATGGGGGGCGCCACCCTTGGCTATGCCCTTGCGCGGGCTGGCCGGAAGGTCCTGTTCTGCGAGAAGGGGCGGTCCTACCTGAATGATCCGGGTGCCCGTTGCGGGAACTATGCGGAGGTTTTCAAGGGACATCGGGGCGTGCCGACGCCGGCCGACCGCGATGCCATGGCGGCCGCCGGCCGGTGGTGGGACGAGATTCACGACGTTTCCCAGGGGCGGACACGGCGTTTCATTCCCTATATTGGATCCGGCACAGGCGGCTCCAGTGCCCTCTACGGTGCGGCGCTGGAGCGTTTCTTCCCTGCCGACTTCACGCCGGCCCGCAATTTTCCCGGTGATCACGGCGCCGAATTGCCGGAGGCCTGGCCGGTGAGCTTCGAGGAACTGCTGCCCTACTACGGTGAGGCTGAGGCCTTGTACCGTGTACAGGGAGGGCCTGACCCCTTGAAGACAGGGGGCGAGGCCGGACAGTACCGTGCTGAGGGGGAGGCGCTCGAACCACCGAACCGCGAGTTGATGAGCTTCTTCGCGGCAAAGGGGCTGAACCCCTACCGCCTGCCTGTCGGGTGTGAGCAGATTTCCGGCTGCTCGGGCTGTCAGGGCTATCTGTGCGGCAACAGCTGCAAGAACGATAGTGCGCGAATCTGCCTGGCGACTGCGATCTCGGAATACGGTGCAACCCTGTGGGACAACTGCGACATTGTCGGCCTGGATGCCGACCACAGCAGGGTGCAGCGCGCGCGCGCCGTGCATAACGGCGAGCCGGTGAGCATCGAGGCCGAGACCTTCGTGTTGGCAGCGGGGGCTCTGGCCACTCCGCATCTCCTGCTGCGTTCGAAGAGCGATTGGTGGCCTGAAGGCCTGGCCAATGGTTCCGGATTGGTGGGGCGGATGATGATGCGGCATTTTGTCGATCTGTATGCCGTCTTCACCAAGGATGCAGGCCTGGGGAAAGGAGCCAAGCAGGTGGCCCTGAATGACCTCTACCTGTCGTCTGCCGGCAAGTTCGGAACGGTCCAGTCCTTTGGGTCGTTGCCGCCGCCTTCGGTGCTCGTGGATAGCGTTCGGGATGACGTCGAGCATGCGCTTTTCAAGGCGGCCGGCCTGGCCATCGAAGCTGCCCGGCCGCTGATGGAGCCTTTTCTGCGCACCCTGTTCGGGCGAGCGACGATGCTGGCATCGATCACGGAGGATCTGCCTTACCGCGATAACCGGGTCTTCGTGGGGGAGGGGGGCGAAGTCTGTATCGACTATCGGGTCAGGTCTTATGAGCGGAAGCGTATCGCCGCGGTCAGGGCGGAGGTGGCTGCAATATTGAAGCCCTACCGGATGCTGCTGATCAAGCAAGCCGAGAACAACCAGCGCATCGCCCACGTCTGCGGCACATGTCGGGCTGGGGACGACCCTGCCAGCAGCGTGCTCAATCGGAACAATCGGGCGCATCAGGTGGACAACCTCTACGTGGCCGATGCGTCCTTCTTTCCGTCGAGCGGAGGCACAAATCCGGCGCTGACCATCGCCGCCAGTGCCTTGCGCATGGCGGATCAGATGATCGGGATCAACAGGGAGCAGATTTCATGAATGTGGATATTTCCAGCTGGCGAGGTGATTGGGCGCTGGTGACGGGCGCGTCGTGCGGCATCGGCCTGGCTTTTTGCCGGGCTCTTGCAGCCGAGGGCATGAATCTGGTTCTGGTGGCGCGGCGGGCTGACGTGCTCAACGAGTTGGCTGTCTCCCTGGCACGTGATGCAGGGGTGAAGTGTCTGGTACTCGCCCATGATCTGAGTGAGCCGGATGCGCCGACGGAACTGCTGCGCCGTGTGGGCGAGGAGGGGATCCGCATCCGCTTGCTGGTGAACAATGCGGGAGCCGGACATTGGGGGCGCTTTGCCGGCGCGTCGGCCGATGTCCACCGCCAGCTGATGACGCTCAATGCCGTTGCTCCGGTTGTCTTGTGCCGGCTGTTCGCCGATGACCTTGCCTCGTTCAAGGGGGCTGCCGTGATCAACCTCAGTTCGCCGGCGGTCTACCAACCTGTCCCGTACATGGCTGCTTATGCGGCCTCGAAATCGGCTGTGCACAGTTTCAGCCTGGCGCTGAGTGAGGAGTGGCGGAGCCTGGGGGTGGTGGTCCAGACGCTGGTGCCGGGGCCTACCGCGACCGAGTTCGACGCGCGGGCTGGCGCCTACGGCAGCGCCCTGGGTGAAGCCCGTGCTAGCGTGGAGTCGGTTGTGGCGGCTTCGCTCGGGGGCTTGAAACGTGGTGATGTGCTTGTGACGACCGCGAAGGGCGTCTTTGGGCAGCGAATTTTCGGAGGCCTGTTTCCTCCGGCTTTTGTTGTCCGGAAGGTGGCGGCGATGTTCCGTCCCCCGGCCGAGCACTGAACACAAGCTCTGGAGCTTGTTGCCGCGGGCAGGGCGAGCTCCAAAAAACAAACCCCCGGCGAGGCCGGGGGTTTGTCAGCAGTCTGGAGGCAGTCCTCCAAACTGACTTTCTGGTACTTGGTCTTACTTGCCGGCGCGACGGCGGCGGCTCATGCCGAAGCCGAACAGGGCCAGACCTGCCAGGGACAGGGAAGTGGGTTCCGGAATCCGGTTGGCAACGAAGTCGTTGGTCGCACGGGTCTGGAACATGACACCCTGCTTGGTCGCGTCAGCGCCAGCCAGCAGCTTGCCGTTTACCGAACCGATTGCGCTGGCGCACTCGGTGCCGGCAGCAGTGTTCGCGCCTGCACCCGGGATCAGGCTGCCAGCTTGGTTGGTGAAGCAGGAAGACGGATCGGTCTTGTCAAAGGGCTGGCTGTTGAAGGTGTCCAGCACCAGAACGATGGAAGACAGACCAGTCAGGAAGAAGTTCGGGTCGTAGAAAGTCACGTCCGCCTTCAGCTTGGTGGAGCCAGAGCCGATGGTGCTGGTAACGCCCGGGTACTGGTTGGCGCCATTCGCGTCGAGGGCAGTCGTGGAGCCGGAGGTGACCTTGAAACCACCCACGCCGGTGCCGTCGGCCGCGTCGTAAGCACGGATGGTGCCTTCGAGGATGAGCGTGCCGTTGGCAAAGCCGGTGCCATTGACCATGCTGGAATCAACGGCCGAGTAATACACGCGGAAGAAGTTCTCGCCGCCGCCGGTCGTCAGGAAGTCAGCGCTCGGGAAAACGCCGCCAGCCGGGATGCCGATTTCACGGGTGCCGAACACGTAGGTCCACTCGTAGGCGCTGCTCAGGCCGGTGCCGGTGATGCTGTTGCCGCCAGCGTCGTTGAAGTTGGCCAGCGAAGAGTGACCATAGGTCTGGATGGTGCCGGTCGGGACCGGCAGAACGACCCCGCCGGCGGTCGGCAGGGAGATCACGTTGCCGGTGTTCCAGCCCAGCGCGCCGACGGAGATGGCGCCTTGAGCACCCAGGTTGCCATCCGGATCGATAGAGATAACTTGACCAGCGAACGCGTTGGCGGTCACCAAGCTGCCGATGGCAAGTGCGAGAGAGCGAAGTTTCATTCCAATTCTCCTTGGATTTATGGGACTGGGCATGTCGCCCGCAGGCGCATTGACCGGTTAGCTATTGTGCCAAAGGGCCCTGGCAAACCTAATGCATCTACTGTGCCAGATTGAGAATCTTCAATGAAAACAGTTTCTTGCCTTGTTGTTGGATGCGTTGGTTTTGAATGCTGTAAATATTTTCGACACTCGAGGTCGCGCCATCTGCGTGCGTCTGAACAATTGTTCATGGGCGGACGCCGCCATCCTGCATCAGCCGTTCGAGTGCCTGACCAAGCAGGGCTGCGGTGTCGTAGTGGGCACATACGGCGGCGAGGCGCTGGGCCGCAGCACCGAAGACTGGGTTGGTCAGCAGTGCCGAAATGGCAGTCTCCGCCTGTGGGGAGAGCAACTGAGTCTTGCGCAGCGTGAGGCCTGCCTGCCAGCTCTCCAGGTAGTGCATGTTCAGGAACTGGTCGAGGTTGCCCGGTACCCCCAGAACGGGCACTCCGCTCGCGATCGCTTGCATGGACGTGGGACTGCCACCGTTGCAGACAACCAGTCGGGCTCGCGCGGCTGCAGCATCCCCCGGGATGTAATCCGCGCTAAAGACCTGGCCGTCGGTCTCGATGCCTGGGGCTCCGGCACTGGCAACGATCAACTGCATGCCGGTGGTGCGCAGGCGGTCAACGAGGCGGGGAAGCAGTTTGCCGTCGCCCGAGCTACCAAGAGTGATATAGATGATTGGCCGTTCTGGATCCAGTGCGTCCCACCAGGTGGGCAGGGGAATGTCGGGTGACCACTGGATGGGGCCGATGAAGATACCGTTGCTAGTCGCGCCTGGCGAGGCGCCATAAAGCTCGGCAACGTCGCAGAACAGGACAAGGTCGGCATCGGTATAGGCACTGCGCAGATCGAGGCCCAGGCTGGGCAGACCGTAGTGCCGCCTTAGCGCATTCATCGGGAGGGCGTGGTAGGCGAAGGCAACGGGGCGGGCGAGGTCGAACAGGGCCTGGGAAATGCGGACGCCGAGATAATCGACCATCGGCAGGTTGGGAACGGTGAAGCGGGGAGACTGTGCCGGACTCCAGTAGGCATTGGTGATCGTTGCGTAAGGGACCCGCTGACGGCGTGCGGAGGCGGAGAGGGAGAGGCGAAAGTCTCCGATCACCAGGTCGGGCCGATACGTCTGCAGGATTTCTTCGTCCTCCTCGGCGAAAGCGAGCAGGGTGGAAAAGTCGAAGACAGGACGCCCCTGGGCCAGGTTGTTGATGAACCTTGCCTTGTCGATCGGTCGCAGGGCGTGAAAGCGTCCGCTGAAGTTGCCGAGAAAGCGCTTCGCGTCGGGTGATGCGGCGAGGATCACGTCATGACCGGCGGCCTGCAGGTAGGTGGCGATCCGGAGCGGGCGGCCCAGGTGCGCCAGTGTGACGTCATGGGCCATGAGTAGAATCGTCTTGCGCATCACCGTTGTTCTTGACGAGTGGGACCGCGTGCCCACGATTGCAAAATTCTGCAGGCGGCCGTTCCGCCTGTCCACCGCGGGCATGTTGGGGCATGGGGGGCAGCGGGATGCTAGCCGGAACGCATGAAGAGCAGCACCAGCTGGCATTCGACGTCCAGACTGAGCGGCTGGATGTCCCCTCCGTCGGAACTGCGGTTCTCGTCTGGCATGGATAGGCTGCATGTGCGTAGGCGGACCTGGCCGATTTTTCGGAGAGCCGCCAGCAGTTCGATGAACCGCTCCTCGTGCGCGACCGTGGCCCGAATGCGCAAGGGGACCAGGCTGACCAGCGGCATCGCGGTGGTTCCTCGCTGCGCGTCGGTCGGCATCTCAGGGCTGAATTCGAAGTCGGTGACTGTGATGCCCGGTGCGGTGCGCAGGGCGTGGAGTGCTTCCATCCAGCTGACGCGATCGATCTTTGCCGAGAGTCCTTCGTCCTGGTAGCGCGCCCAGGCGGCCTGAGCGTCCGCGGTGAGCCGCTCGGTTTCCCGGAACTGGCGGTCGCGTGCTTCGAGTTGTGCCAGGCGGGAGTCGGCAGCAGCGTTCGTTTGCTGGGCGTTGCTTCGCCAGTAATGACTGCTGGCCAGGAGGGCGACGCCTGTGGCAAGGAGAAGCCCGGCGACCGTCAAGGGGGTGCGTAGGCCCCGGCGGTACCATTTTGTCCCGGCTTTCATGGTTGGACTGCAGGGATTTCGAGATGGACGCGGAGAGCACTGGTGCTGCCCTCCGCGTCCAAAATCGCCGGGCTGAGGGAGCGGCTGCCCGTCATCTCGACAGGAAGGCGCTCCGTGTGGAGTTTGATGCCGGGGATGGAACTCAGTGCGGCGAGAAGGCGTTGCGCGTGGTTGACCCGCTCCCGCGCGAGCCCATCGGGAAGTGCGAAGTGCAGGTCCAGGCCTTGGGTGCGAGATGGTGCCGCGTTTTCGGGGCCGGTTGTGCCGTTCGCAGTCCACTCGATCCGCTTGAGCGCGGCGTCTGGCAGCGGTGCCAGTGCGTCGGCCAACTGGTGCAGGGCTGGCTCTGGGCTTGCCGTCTCGGCCTCCAGGCGCTGAAGCATGTCGAGGGTCGCCTGCAGGCGCGGTAGTGGATGGGCTGGCGATGGGCTGGCAGCCTGCAGTGCAACAAGGGCCCGTTCGATGGCGTCGCCGCGGGCGGTGGCCGCCGCGCCGCGTTGTTCGAGAGTCTGGGTTTCCATCATGTTGGAGACGGTGAGAAGCATGCACAGGACCAGCACCATGGCTGTTCCCGCAACCATCAGCTGGCCAGCCAGGTGAAGGCGTCCGGCGTGCAGGGCCGCGGCAGGCGTGGCATGCGGCAGCCTTGCATGGTGGCAGGGCTGCCGCAACAGCAGGAGCCTGTCGTCTCCATCGGTGGGCCTGGCGTGGTGGGGGCTGGCCAGGGACGACGGGGGGGCCGAGTGGGCGAAGCGCAGCTCGCCGGGGGTAATGACAGCATCTGACGTGGTGCTGGTGTTGCTGTTTGCCGGCGTGAGCAGATGGCAGGTGCATGCCATGTCATGGCGCAGGATGCGTTGGTTGAGCAGATGGCGATGAACCTCGCGGGCCTCGTCCTGCCACTGGGAGAGGGGGGGCGGCTCGGTCTGTGACGCCGGACTCAGGCGACTGAACAGGAGCTTGCGGCCCTCGCAGCACGAGATACGCAGGCCGGCGGGGGTCAGCAGGGCCAACAGCAATGGTCCCTGTGTTGCAGGAAGGTGTGCGGCGAGAGCCGCGGCCAGAAAGGCGGCAGGCACGAGGCGCTGCAGCCGGTGGCCGTGCCCCTCGATGGCTTCCAGCCATGGCGTGATGGTGGAAGGCCGGCCCGGCGTGGCGAAGAGGATGCGCTCATCCTGCCGCCCCGACGGCTCGCGGTCGAGGTATTGATGGGCAACGAACGGGGTGTCGGGAAAGAGCTGCGCCTGGCGCCGCTCCCGCAGGCGTCGGCGATCCGGCCCCCGGACATGGGGCAGGGTCTCGATCCTGAAGCGCTCGTCGGGCAGGTCTACGAGGAGCGTGAACGGGGTGGCCGTGGACAATCCGTGCAGCCACCCCGAGAAGGCCTCGAGGCCAGTCGCGTCGGTGGGGAAATGCCCGCAATGCTCGGTCGCGTGCCGATGCCGGCGATAGCAGTGCAGGCCATCCGGTGCGAGGTAAAGGAGCGGGGGGCGGCCCATGGTCAGAGTGGCATGTGGGTGATGATGTCGTACACCGGCGTCAGGATGGCGCTCATCACGACCAGCAGTAGCGCCCCGAGGACGAGGGTGAGGATCGGCTCAATGCTGGCCTGCAGGCGCTCGACCGCTTCGCGGACGTCCCGGTCGTAGAAGTAGCTGACGTTGGAGAGGGCCGTGTCGATGGCGCCGGTGCTCTCGCCGACCCGCAGCATGCGGGTGACCAGAGGGGGAAAGAGGTCCACCGCGAGGAAGGCTTCGGAAACCTGCCGCCCGTCCTGGATGGCCTGTCCGACCTGCTGCAGCCCTTGCCGTAAGGCGGAGTTGCCGACCACGCCCTCGGCGGCTTTCAGGGCGTCGATGATGGTGATGCCGGCGGCGTACATCATCGCGAACAGGCCGGTGAAGCGGGCCAGGATGATCTTGTTCAGGATCGGGCCGACGATGGGCAGGCGCAGTAGTGCGGCATCGAAACGCAGGCGCAGCGCGGCGTGGCGGTGCAGCGCCGTGCGGGCGGCAAGGGCGCAGGCGGGGAGGGTGATTGCCAGCAGCCAGCCGTAGTCGGCGAGCAGGCCGGCCACGGCGATCAGTTGACGGGTCTGCCACGGCAGGGGGCGTCCGGTGCTGTGGAACAGGCGGGCGAGTTCCGGAACGACGAAGAGCAGCGCGACGCCGAGGGCGGCCAGGATGACGGTGATGACGATGGCGGGATAGATGGCGAGGCGGCGTGAATGGGAGGTGAGTTCATCCTCGCGCTTGAGGGCCGTCGAGAGAGTGTCGAGGATTTCCGGCAGGCAGCCGGACAGCTCGCCCGCCCGGATCAGGTTGCAGAACACGGGATCGAAGACCCGCGGGTGGCAGGCCAGGGCTTCGGACAGCGTGAGGCCGCCTTCGATGGAGTGGAGCGTATCGGTGATGACCTGCCGGAAGGGGGGATGGTGGATAGAGTCCCGCAGGTCGTTCAGGCTTTCGAGGATGGGTACGCCGGCGCGCAGGAACTGCTCCAGGTGAAAGCACAGCTTGATCAGCTCCCGCCGGGATACCGGACCTTGCCGGCGCGCCCAGGGCGAGGTGCCGACGGGCTTGCCGTGGAGGAGGTCGAGATCGAGATCGCGCAGGCGCAGTTCGAGGTCGGCGAGATCAGTGGCCTGCAGGCGTCCGCGCACCCTGCGGCCGCTGGGATCCAGGGCTCGGTAGGCAAAATCGGTCATGTCCGGCTGTGACCGCTCAGGTCGACCACCCGGGCCAGTTCCTCGACGGTGGTGCTGCCTTCGAGGACCCGTCGGATGCCGTCTTCGGCAAGGCTGGAAAAGCCGTGCTGGCGCGCGCAGTCGAGGATCTCGCGGGGCGAGGCGCGGCGGGCGATCAGTTCGTCGAGGTCGGGGTTCAGGCGCAGCAGCTCGATGATGGCCAGCCGTCCGCGATACCCCTGGAAGTCGCAGCGGGCGCAGCCGGTGGCGTGGTGGAGCAGGGGACGGGGCTGGTCCGGGGGCAGACCGAGCAGTTCCATCTCGGGCCCGCTGGCCGGATGGGCTTCCCGGCATGCCGGGCACAGGCGCCGCACGAGCCGTTGGGCGATGACGCCGATCAGGTTGCCGGCCAGGATGTCCGGCTGGATGCCGATGTCCAGCAGGCGCGGGATCGTGCCAACGGCGGAGTTGGTGTGCAGGGTCGAATACACCTGGTGCCCGGTCATCGCCGCCTGGAGGGCCATGCGCGCAGTGTCCGCGTCGCGGATCTCACCAACCAGGATCACGTCCGGATCCTGGCGCAGCATGGCCCGCACGCCGTTGGCGAAGTCCAACCGGGCGGCGTCAGCGACGGCGGTCTGGCGGATCATGGCGAGTGGGTACTCGACGGGATCCTCCAGGGTCATGATGTTGACGTGCTCGGTGTTGAGGTGGTTGAGGATGGAATAGAGGGTGGTCGTCTTGCCGCTGCCGGTCGGTCCGGTGACGAGGATCAGCCCTTCGGGGCGGGTGATCATCCGGTTCAGCTGCTCGAAGGCGGCGGGGGCCAGCCCCAGTTCGTCGAGGGGAACGATGCCCCGGTGGCGGTCGAGCACGCGCAGCACGATGTTCTCGCCGTGGATGGTCGGCTGGGTGGCGACGCGGAAATCGACCGGCCGCCCGCTGACCTGCAGGGAGATGCGCCCGTCCTGCGGGGCGCGGGTCTCTGCGATGTTGAGGCCGGCCATCACTTTCAGGCGGACGGTCATGGCCGGCCAGTGGGATTTGTGCAGCACGCGGATCTGCCGCAGCAGGCCGTCCAGGCGGTAGCGGATGCGCAGGAAGCCGGCTTCGGGTTCGAAATGGATGTCCGAAGCCCCTCGTTTGACGGCGTCGGCCAGCAGCGCGTCGATCAGGCGCACGACCGGCTGTGCGTATTCGCCACGCGTGGCGCCGGGGCGGTGCCCGTCCCGTGTACCGGTTTCGATCTCGTGCAGGATCCCGTCGATGGACAGGGTGTGGCCGTAGAACTGGTCGATGGCGCGGGCAATTTCCGATTCGCCGGCGAGGTGTGTCTCGATGCCGGTGCCGACCGGGAGGAGGTTGAGCAACTGGTCGCGGATCCCACTGTCGTGGCTGTTGCCGGTGGCGACGAGCAGATGCCGGCGTGCAGGGTCGTAGCTGAGGGGAAGCAGCTTGAGGCGGCTGGCCACCTCGCGGGGGATCAGGGCCAGGGCTTCGGGGTCGGGCAGCTGGGTGGCCAGGTCGACGCTGGTCTGTGCGAGGGCGTCGGCCAGTGCGTCGCGCAGCACGGCCTCGGACAGGAAGCCGAGCTGCACCAGTTGCTGGCCGAGCAGGCCGCCGCCGCGGCGCTGCTCGTGCAACGCGATGTCGAGCTGGTCCTGGCTGATCAGCCCCAGATGCAGGAAAGTTGCGCCTAGCGGGCGCGGGATGGCGTCCATCTTCATGGGGCTTTGCTCAGGGTTTCGCCGGCTGGTTGGCGGGCGTGAGAACGGGGAACTCGGGAAAGTTGCGCTCGCCCGGGCGGGGCGATGTCCTGAGGAAGTCCGCGCCGGGCAGCAGGCGCTGCAGGTGGCCAGCCTCGGCCAGCATGTCGGGCCCGTGCATCACGATGGGCCGCAGGAAGATCACCAGCTCGGTTTTCTGGATGCCGTTGTCCCGGTTGGTGAACAGCTCGCCAAGCAGTGGGATCGTGCCGGCTAGCGGGACCCTGCCGGTCTTGTAGTCGATGCGGTCTTCCATCAGGCCACCGAGAATCGCCGTCTCGCCATTGGCGATGCGCAGGATGGATTCGATCTCGCGGGTACGGATCTGTGGCACCAGGTTGGCGATGCCGGCCGGGATGTTGGGGTTGGGATCGCGTCGGAAGTCGGAGATGCTGGAGATGGTCGGCCGGACGTTGAGGATGACTTCGTCGGATTCGCCGACCTGGGCGGTGACGCTCATCACCAGGCCCACGGACACCGCCTGGGGCGTTGTGCTGACGGTGGTCAGGGCGCCGGCATTGGTGGTCTGGGTGGTGTCGGCCTTGACGTTGAAATAGACGTACTCTTCGACGACCTTCAGCGCTGCGGTCTGGTTGTTCAGCACCGACAGCTTGGGGCTCGACAGCACCTTGACGGTTCCGAAGCCTTCGAGGAGCTTCACCGTCGCATCGATGCCTCCGGCACTCGAGAAGGTCGCGCTGAAGGGCGTCACCGTATTGCCGGCGCTGCTGCCCAGGCTGGGGCCGGTGATTCCGAAGCGGGTGCCGCTGGCCAGTACCCGGCTCCATTCGATGCCCTGCCGGAAGGTATCGGACAGGCTGACCTCGAGGATGGTGGCCTCGATCAGGACCTGCCGGCGTGCGGCGCTCATGACCTGGTCGATGAACTCGCGGATTTTTTCATGCTGGCGCCCGGTGGCACGCACGCTGAGGACGCCGCTTTCCCGGTGGGCAACCACCGAGGCGGCCTCGCGGAAGGTGGATTTGTGCACCAGGGTCGTGCTGCTGTTCTGGCTTGCCGTCGGCGTGCCTCCGGAGGCAGGACGGACGCCGGCGCGGGATGGCGCCAGTGCTGCGCCCCGGTTGCGCGCACCGGCCGGCGTCGGCGTGGCCAGGACGGGCGCGCCGCTGGTCGTGCTTGTCTCCGAGCTCTCGATGAGGGTGTCGCTCGACCCCTGCGGCAGGACCTTGTCGGTTTCGTGGAGCAGGTCGCGGATGTTCTTCTCGACCGATTCCCAGAACTGGTTGCGGGAGGTGTTCTCGATCCGTGTGGTGGAGACGTTGCCACCGCCGGCGAGGGCGGGCGCGGGTGTGACATTGGCGCCGGCCTGGGAGATCCCGGTGGCGCTGGTGGCGATCTGGGTGTTGGTGGAGACGGTGCCGGACATCGAGCGGCTGAGGTTGAGGTAGTCGAGGCGATAGTGGTGCAGGTAAGGCGTGTCCGGCATGACCAGCAGGGTCTCTCCGTCGAGTTCGAAGCGCATGTCCACCTGGCGGGCGATGCGGGTCAGGAGCTGTGGCAGGGTTTGCTTGATCGCGTTGAGGGTGACCGTGCCGCTGAGACCCGGGTGAATGTCGATGTTGACGTGGGCATCCCTGGCGAGGGCGAACAGCAGATCCTGGACGCGTACGCTGGTGACGACGACGGAATAGGTCTCCGGCTTGGCGCCTGTCGCCCTTTGAGGTTGGGCCGGGGGTGGTGGCGATGCCGTCATCGCGCCGGCGAGCGGGCCGATGACCGGCCGGCCCAGGTGCGCGCCCGTGTCCTGCCGCGGTGGCAGGGAGGTGCAGGCTGCGAGCAGCACGACAGACACCAGGAGCAGGCTGGAGCGAAGCGGCATGACGTCGGCAATGGTTGGGTTATGTCATTTGAGTTTATGACAAAAGTGTTTGATTGAAAATGGCATGGTGATGGATGAGGCGGCTTGCGACAGTGAGGGATCGACGCACCCGGCATGTCCTGCCGGGCCTGGCTGGAGCAGGTGTAAGTCATGTGTAAGATTGATAACTTCTAATGGCGCCCGGAGACAGGATCGGCCCGCCAGAAAAAGCCACTAGAAGCAGGCGCGCCCCAAAGGTCTTGCTCCCCACCCAGCCAAGGTTTTATCGCAAGCTAAGTTGCACACTCAATAACACGAGGAGAGGTGAAAAAATGACGAGCGAAACCACCCAGAAGTTCTACTATCCGTCCGAAGAGGTGGTCAAGAACGCTGCCGTGTCGGGCATGGAAGCGTACAAGGCGCTGTGCGCCGAGGCCGATCAGGACTACGAAGGCTTTTGGGGCAAGCGCGCCAAGGAGCTGATCGACTGGCAGACTCCCTTCACCCAGGTGCTTGACGAGAGCAATGCTCCGTTCTTCAAGTGGTTTGCCGACGGCAAGCTGAACGTCTCCTACAACTGCCTCGACCGCCAGGTCAAGAACGGTCTCGGCGACAAGGTCGCGCTGATCTTCGAAGGCGACAAGGGCGACATCACCAAGGTCACTTACTCCGACCTGCTGGGCCGCGTCAGCAAGTTCGCCAATGCGCTGAAGAGCCAGGGCGTCAAGAAGGGTGACCGCGTCGTCATCTACCTGCCGATGTCCATCGAGGGCGTCGTCGCGATGCAGGCTTGTGCCCGTATCGGCGCCACCCACTCCATCGTCTTCGGCGGCTTCTCCGCGCAGTCGCTGGCCGACCGCATCAATGATGCCGGCGCCGTGCTGCTGATCACCTCCGACGGCCAGAACCGCGGTGGCAAGGCCCTCCCGCTCAAGTCCATCGCCGACGAAGCGCTGGCCAGCGGCTGCCCGACCATCAAGAGCGTGCTGGTCGTGAAGCGCACCGGCGGCGAAACCGCCATGGTCGCCGGTCGCGACATCTGGGCTGATGACCTGCTCGCCCAGCAGTCCGACGTCTGCGAACCGGAATGGGTCGAAGCTGAACACCCGCTGTTCCTGCTCTACACCTCCGGCTCCACCGGCAAGCCGAAGGGTGTCCAGCACTCCACCGGCGGCTACCTGCTGCACGCCATCCTGACCATGAAGTACACCTTCGACATCAAGCCGGACGATGTCTTCTGGTGCACGGCGGATATCGGCTGGGTCACCGGTCACACCTACATCACCTACGGCCCGCTGGCCTGCGGCGCGACCGAAGTCGTCTTCGAAGGCGTGCCCACCTACCCGGACGCCGGCCGCTTCTGGAAGATGATCCAGGACCACAAGGTCAACATCTTCTACACCGCGCCGACCGCCATCCGTTCCCTGATCAAGGCTGCGGACAACACCCCGGCCGTGCATCCCAAGAACTACGACCTGTCCAGCCTGCGCCTCCTGGGTTCCGTCGGCGAGCCGATCAACCCCGCTGCCTGGGAGTGGTACTACGAGAACGTCGGCGGTAGCCGCTGCCCGATCGTCGATACCTTCTGGCAGACCGAAACCGGCGGCCACATGATCACTCCGCTGCCCGGCGCCACCCCGCTGATCCCCGGTTCCTGCACGCTGCCCTTCCCGGGCATCCAGGCCGCGGTGGTCGACGAGACCGGTACCGAAGTGCCCTGGGGCCAGGGCGGCATCCTGGTCGTCAAGCGTCCGTGGCCGTCCATGATCCGCACCATCTGGGGCGATCCGGACCGTTTCGTGAAGTCCTACTACCCGGCCGACTTCCAGGGCAAGCTGTACCTGGCGGGCGACGGCGCGATCCGCGACAAGGACACCGGCTACTTCACCATCACCGGCCGTATCGACGACGTGCTGAACGTCTCCGGTCACCGCATGGGCACGATGGAAATCGAATCCGCCCTGGTGGCCCACGAGAAGGTGGCCGAAGCTGCCGTGGTCGGCCGTCCGGACGATCTGACCGGTGAAGCCATCGTGGCCTTCGTGGTGCTCAAGGGTGCGCGTCCGACCGGCGACGAAGCCGCCAAGGTGGTCAAGGAACTGCAGAACTGGGTTGGCCAGGAAATCGGCCCGATCGCCAAGCCGAAGGACATCCGCTTCGGTGAGAACCTGCCGAAGACCCGCTCCGGCAAGATCATGCGCCGTCTGCTCCGTCAGCTGGCCAAGGGCGAGGAAATCACCCAGGACACCTCGACGCTGGAGAACCCGGCGATCCTCGAGCAACTCAAGTAATGCCAGGCCCGGCAATCTGCCGGGCGCGACATCCCCGGCCGTGAGGCCGGGCAGTCCGCAACAGGTGGCTCACGGGCTGCCGCAAAACTAAATAAATTGAGACCGCGGACTGGTCGAAAAGAAAAAACAGGGGAGGAACCCGGTGCAGTTCGACCGGGGGTTGAGGGGGAGAAAAAGGCGCGTTCATCGCGCCTTTTTTTCGTCCGGCGTTTCCGTGCCCAACGGCCCGGGTTGTGTCCGGCGGGACTGCCCGAAACGCTCGCCAAGCCTAGTTTTTCGGTTTATAAAACGACCACAACCAAAACGCTGGCATCGGGGGAGGGGAGATGATCAAGGCGACATTGACCGGGCAGCGCCTGGTGGCGCTATTCCTTTTCGGCTGCGTGGCGGTGAATTACCCGGTGCTGGCCATTTTCGATGTGCAGGCCAGCGTGGCGGGCATTCCCATGCTTTACCTCTACGTGTTCGGGGTCTGGGCGGCGCTGATTGCGCTGATGGCCTGGATCATCGAGCGCTAGCCGGTCACGCCTCGATGAACATGCCAGGCCTGCCTGTCACGGGACGTGCATCATGACCGGCAGCATGGTCGTCGTCGTGTCCCTCCTGTATCTGCTGCTGCTGTTTGCAGTGGCATATGTGGGCGACAAGCGGGCGGATGCGGGCCGTTCGCTCATCGCCCATCCTTCCATCTACGCCCTGTCCCTGGCGGTGTACTGCACGACCTGGACCTACTACGGCAGTGTCGGGCGAGCCGCCTCGTCGGGCTTCGGCTTCGTGCCGATCTTCCTCGGCCCGACCCTGATGGTCGGGCTGTGGTGGTTCGTGATGCTGAAGATGGTGAGGATCAGCAAGACCTTGCGGATCACCTCCATCGCCGACTTCATCGCGTCCCGCTACGGCAAGAGCCATCTGCTCGGTGGCCTCGTGACAGTGATCGCGGTGCTCGGCGTGATTCCGTACATCGCGCTGCAACTGAAGGCGCTGTCCACCAGCTTTGCGATCCTCATCCAGTATCCGGCGATCATCATGCCGCCGAAGACCGCGAACATGCCCTGGCTGACGGATACGACGCTGTACATCGCGCTGATCATGGCGGCCTTCACGATCCTCTTCGGTACCCGTCACCTGGACGCCACCGAGCGCCACGAAGGGATGGTCGCGGCGGTGGCTTTCGAGTCCCTGGTCAAGTTGCTGATCTTCCTGGCCGTCGGTGCCTACGTCACCTTCGGGATCTTCGACGGCTTTGCGGATCTGTTCTCCCGTGCGGCCGCAACCCCCGGGCTGGCGCGCCTGATGACCATGGGCGCCAGCGGCAACAGCTATGGCAGCTGGTTTGCGATGACCCTGCTGTCCATGCTGGCGTTGATGTTCCTGCCGCGCCAGTTCCAGGTGGGGGTCGTGGAGAACGTCAACGAGAATCACCTGCGCCGGGCCATCTGGCTGTTCCCGCTGTACCTGCTGCTGATCAACATCTTCGTGCTGCCGATCGCCTTGGGTGGGTTGATGCATTTCGCCGGGCGCGACGTGGATGCCGATACCTTCGTGCTGACGCTGCCGATGGCCTTTGGCGATGGCTGGCTGGCCCTGCTGGTGTTCATCGGCGGGCTGTCGGCAGCCACAGGGATGGTGATCGTCGAGACCATCGCGCTATCGACAATGGTCTGCAACGACCTGGTGATGCCTTTCCTGCTGCGCTACCGGTGGCTGCCGCTGCAGGGTGAGGCCGACTTGTCCGGCGTCCTGCTGGGCATCCGGCGCTGGGCGATCGTGCTGATCCTGCTGCTCGGCTATCTGTACTTCCGTTTCGCCGGCGAGGCCCACGCGCTGGTCAGCATCGGGCTGATCAGCTTTGCCGCGGTGGCCCAGTTTGCGCCGGCCATGTTCGGCGGCATGTATTGGCACGGGGCGACCCGGAGCGGGGCGCTGGCGGGGCTGTCCTGCGGCTTTGCCGTCTGGTTGTATACGCTGCTGCTGCCGTCCTTCGCCAAGTCGGGCTGGCTGCCGGCGGATTTCCTGCGCAGCGGCCTGTTCGGCATCGAGAGCCTGCGCCCGCAGGAGCTGTTCGGTCTGCAGGGCATCGATCCGATTGCCCACAGCCTGTACTGGAGTCTGCTGGCGAACATCGCTGCCTATGT
This sequence comes from Pseudomonadota bacterium, assembly GCA_018241665.1. Classification (GTDB taxonomy): domain Bacteria; phylum Pseudomonadota; class Gammaproteobacteria; order Burkholderiales; family Rhodocyclaceae; genus Zoogloea. The sequence continues at coordinate 17,434 of JAFEDK010000014.1, read as the reverse complement.
CTGGGTTTCCCTGCGGCGGCGTCCGAATGCGGTGGAAGCCGGGCAGGCGACATTGTTCGTGGACGTCTTCAAGCAGACGCGCCCCGACGGTGAGGCCTTCTGGCGCGGTAGTGCTCACGTCAAGGATCTGCTGCCGCTGATCGGGCGCTTCATCGGCCGGGAGCGGGCCTACAAGGTGTTCGCCGACTATGCGGAGAGCCGCGGGGTTACTGGAGTGGAGGCCTTGCAGGCCGATGCGGCCCTCGTGCACTTTGCCGAAACGACCCTGGCGGGGGCCATCGGCAGTGCTTCGGCGCGGGTCATGGTGGCCTCCGTCGTGCAAGAGGAGCCGCTGGGCATCGACGAGGTGATGAACATCCTCGACGAGGCCTCCCAGATCCTGGCCTATTCCCACCGCCTGGAACAGAAGTCCCAGGAACTCGAGGCGGCCACCCGAGAACTGAGCGCCGCCAACGAACGTCTCAAGGAGGTGGATCGCTTGAAGGATGACTTCATGTCGTCGGTGACCCATGAGTTGCGCACGCCGCTGACCTCGATCCGCGCCTTTTCCGAAATGTTGCTGGAGGATCCGGAGATCGACGTGGCCGACCGGACGCGCTTCCTGGGCATCATCGTCAGCGAGGCCGAACGCCTGACCCGCCTGGTGAATCAGGTCCTCGACATGGCCAAGCTGGAAGCCGGCCACGCCGAGTGGCACAACGGGGAGGTCAGCCTGATCGAGGTGGTAGAGCAGGCCGTGGCGGCCACCAGCCAGCTCTTCAAGGACCGCAAGGTCGACCTGGCGGTTCAGCTCCCCGGGCACATCCCGCTGCTGCTGGCGGATCGGGACCGCCTCGTGCAGGTGGTGCTGAACCTGCTGTCCAATGCGGTCAAGTTCGTCGCCCAGGGCAAGGGGCGGGTGACGATCGCCCTGCGCGAAACATCCGGGGGGCTGCGGGTCGATGTGCGCGACAATGGTCCGGGCTTGAGCGCCGAGGAGCAGGCCATCGTTTTCGAGAAGTTCCGACAGGGCGGCGATGCGATGACCGACAAGCCCCAGGGAACCGGCCTCGGCCTGCCGATCAGCCGGCAGATCGTCGAGCATTATGGCGGTCGGCTGTGGGTCGACAGCACGCCGGGGGAGGGCGCGTGTTTCTCGTTTTTGTTGCCTTGCGGCAAATCAACAGAAACGAAAGATGAGGCAGGATAAACTATAAATTCTCGCGCCCGGCTGGTGCCGCGTATCGGTGCCACGATCCGGGATGACGAAGAGGGAGGGGATACATGACTAAAAAAATACTGATAGCCGATGACGAGCAGAACATCGTCATTTCCTTGGAATTCCTGATGAAGCGCGAGGGCTTCGAGGTGTGCATCGCCAGCGACGGGCAGGAAGCCCTCGATCTGGCGCGCCGCGAGTCGCCCGACCTGGTGCTGCTCGACGTGATGATGCCGCGCAAGAACGGCTACGAGGTGTGCCAGGAAATCCGCGCCGAGCCCGCGCTGCAGGGCACGCGCATCCTGATGCTGACCGCCAAGGGGCGGGAGACGGAGGTGGCCAAGGGGCTGGCGATGGGGGCCGATGCCTACATGACCAAGCCTTTCTCCACACGGGAGCTGGTAGCCAAGGTCAAGGCCCTGCTGGAGCTTCCCGCTTGAGCCCGCCGCTGGCGGCGCGGCGCAACGTTCGGGAGGTTTTCCTGTGAGTGTCAAATCCAGGCAGGGGCTGGCGATCCTGGCCGCCTGCGCATTGGTCGTGGGCGTCCTGGCGGTGGCTGGCGTCGCCCTCTGGCGCGATCTCGCACCCGCCGAGCGCGAGGTGCTGGAGCCCATCCTAAACCCCCGCATCGGCCTGCTGATCATGATCGGACTGGTCGGAGCGGGGGCGGCTGCGGTGCTGATGAAGTCCTTTGCGGAGGCGGCCTTCGCGGCGCCGGCGCAACTGGCCGACGAGGTCGGGCTGATCGTCGGCACCGATCCGGCCCGCCGTCTCAAGCCGCTGGGCTCGCCGGAGCTGCAGCGCATTGCCGAGTCGGTCAATCAGCTGGCCGACCAGCGGCGCAGCCTGCAGGAGGACGTGGAGGCCCGCATCGGCGAGGCGCGTCGCTCAGTGGAGGAAGAGCGCAACCGGCTGGCGGCGCTGATGTCCGAGCTCAGCCAGAGCGTCGTCGTGTGCAATCTCGACGGCCGCATCCTGCTCTACAACAACCGCGCCCGCCTGCAGTTCAAGGCCATGTCGGACACCCCGACGGCGGCGGGAGGTGGGGAGATCATCGGCCTCGGCCGCTCGATCTACTTGGTCTTCGAACGCAGCCTCATCACCCATGCGCTGGAGAGCATCCAGGAGCGCATCCGCCGGCGCAGCGCGCAGCCGGTGGCGAATTTCGTCACCACCACCCGCGCCGGCCAGCTGTTGCGCGTGCAGATGGCGCCGGTGCTGGGCAGCGGCGAAGCGGAGGGCGAGCCGGCCATGTCGGGTTTCGTGCTGATGCTCGACAACATCACTCGCAACTTCGAGGTCGAGACCCGCCGCGACCAGATGCTGCACACCCTCACCGAGGGCAGCCGCTCGTCCCTGGCCAACCTGCGGGCGGCCGCGGAGATGCTGGAGTATCCGGATCTCGATGCCGAATTGAAGGACCGTTTCCTGAAGGTCATCCGCGACGAAGTGCAGGGCATGAGCACGCGCCTTGACGAGACCGCCAATGCCTTCGCCGACTCCCTCAAGACCCGCTGGCCCCTCGACGAGATGCTGGGGGCCGATCTGATCGCCGCGGCCCAGCGGCGCATCGAGAAGAAGCTCGGTCTGCCCACCAAGCTGGAGGATGTGGACCCGCAGGTGTGGGTGAAGGTGGACAGCTTTTCGCTGCTGCAGGCCATCGGCTACCTGGCCAGCCGCCTGTCCGAAGAGTTCGAGGTGCGCGAGGTGCGCTTCCGCCTCAGTGCGGCCGGGCGCCTGGCCCACCTGGACCTGATCTGGTCGGGGCAGGCGATGAGCACCGAGACGGTGATGGCCTGGGAGCTGGAACCGATGACTTTCGCCGGCGAGAACTCGCCGCTGACGGTGCGCGATGTCGTCGAGCGCCACGACGGCGAGATCTGGCTGCAGCGGGAAAAGACTCAGCATCGCGCCTTCTTCCGCCTGCTGCTGCCGTCGGCGATCCCCCAGGAGCAGATCGAGGCGGCGGCCTACCTGAAGGGCGACAGCCGGCCGGAGTACTACGACTTCGACCTGTTCAAGCAGACTCCGGCAAGCCACGAACTGGACGACTGCCTGTTGTCGGAACTGACCTTCACGGTCTTCGACACCGAGACCACCGGGCTCAACCCGTCGGAAGGGGATGAGATCATCCAGATCGGCGCGACCCGCATCGTCAATGGCAAGCTGCGCAAGTCCGAGTCCTTCGACCAGCTGGTTGATCCGCAGCGCGGCCTGCCGGAAGAGTCGATCAAGATCCACGGCATCACGCCCGACATGCTGGCTGGCCAGCCGGCGATGGGCAAGGTGCTGCCGGCTTTCCACGCCTTCGCCGAGGACACCGTGCTGGTGGCCCACAACGCGGCCTTCGACATGCGCTTCCTGCAGCTCAAGGAGGCCAGTACCGGCATCCGCTTCGCGCAACCGGTGCTCGATACCCTGCTGCTGTCGGCGGTGCTGCATCCATCCCAGGAATCCCACCGCCTGGAGGCGATCAGCGAGCGCATGGGGGTCAGCGTGATGGGGCGGCACACCGCGTTGGGTGACGCGATCGTCACCGGCGAGGTGTTCCTGCGCATGATCCCGTTGCTGGCCGAAATGGGTATCCGGACGCTTGGCGAAGCCCGCCGTGCGTCCGAGAAAACCTATTACGCGCGGGTCAAGTACTGAGGCCGGCGACCCATGGGCACGGCTGTGACGGGAGTGCGTGCCGCCAGCCTGGCGGCCCTGCTGCGCCGGGCGCCGGTGGCGGTGTCGCCGGAGACCAGTGTCCGCGCGGCCCTTGGGCGCATGTGCGCCGAGCGGGTCGGTAGCGTGGTGGTGACTGATCCGCTTACGGACCTGCCGCTTGGCATCCTGACCCAGCGGGATGCGCTGCAGCGCGTCGCGCTGCCCGCTGGCGACCTCGACGCGGCGGTCGCCGGCGTCATGACCGGCGGCGTGGTGGCCTTGCCGCTGGATGCCAGCGTTCACCAGGGCCGCCTGGCCCTGGCCCGTCACGATCTGCGCCATCTGGTGGTGGTGGATGAGCTGGGCCGTTTCGCTGGCGTGCTGTGCCGTGGCGATCTGTATGCCCCGGGACGGCTGGCAACCGACGATCTGATCGAGACGATCCAGGCCGTGGATGGGGCGGATGCCCTGGCTGCGGCGGCGCGCCGCCTGCGTGCGGAGGGGGGCGAGCGCGTCGAGATGGGGGAGGGGGCCGAGCAACTCGGGGAGTGGATTTCGATCCTCAACGACCTGATCGTGCAGAAGGCCATCGAACTGGCCGAGGCCGAGTTCGAGCTACCACTGGTACGCTGGTGCTGGCTGGGTTTCGGCTCCGAGGGGCGGCTGGAACAGACCCTCTCCACCGATCAGGACAATGGCCTGATCTTCCTGCCGGAAGGGCAGGAAGACGCCGGGCGGCTGCGCGCCCGCTTCCTGCCCTTTGCGCAGCGGGTCAATGCCTTGCTCGATGCCTGCGGCTATTCCCTGTGCCGCGGTGGAATCATGGCCGGCAATCCCCAGTGGTGCCTGTCCGTCGACGAGTGGCGGGGGCAGTTTACCGAATGGATGTGCACCGCCGATCCGGAAAGCCTGCTCAACGGCACCATCTTCTTCGACCTGCGCGCGCTGGCCGGCGACGCCACGCTTGCCGCCGGCCTGATGCGCTGGCTGCTGGACTGTGCGGCCGACAATGGCCTGTTCCTGCGCTTCATGGCCGGCAACGCGCTGAGCAGCGAGCCGCCGCTGGGCCGGATCCGCGATTTCGTCGTCGATCGCCGTAGCGGTCTGCTTGATCTGAAGCGGGATGGCAGCCGGCCCTTTGTCGATGCGGCGCGCATCCTGGCGCTGGCCTGCAGGATTGCCGACACCTCGACGGTCGGACGCCTGAGGGCCGCGGGGGCCGCGCTCGGCTGGGCGCCGAGGGATGTGGCGGCGCTGGTGGAGGCTTTCGATTTCATCCAGCTGCTGCGTCTGCGCCGGCAAAAGGCGGCCACCCATCCGCCGAACCTGGTGGCGCCCGCGGAACTCAACGAGATGGAGCGGGCCCGCCTGAAGGAATCCTTCCGCCGGGGGCGCCACCTGCAGCAGCTGCTCGCGCTGCGCTACCAGCTTTAGGGCCCATGCATGAACGCTATACTCGGGCCCTGGCGGGCAGCCGGCCAGGCACCATGGCAGGACAGGAGAATGATGCATGAGCGATATCGACACGAGAAGGCAGGCCTACTGGAGGGCTACGCTGCGTCTCACGTCTGCCTTGCTGCTGCTGTGGGCGGCGGTGAGCTTCCTGCCCGGCTGGTTTGCCGGCGAGCTGAACACCGTCGAGTTCCTGGGCTGGCCGCTGGGTTTCTACATGGCGGCCCAGGGGGCGCTGCTGGTGTTCCTGGCGATCGTCTGGATTTACGCGCACTGCATGGACAGGCTGGACCGCCGCTTCGGCGTCCGTGACAATCACTGAGGCCACCACCGGATGAGTTCCCTTGCCGCGTTTTCCCGCCGTCTTCGACGTTATTACCTGCTCTATTCCCTTGGTTTCGTGGCCTTCGTCAGCCTGCTGGCGGTGGCCGAGCGTTTTGGGCTGACGCCGCACTGGATCGGGCAGATCTTCCTGTTCGCGACGATCGCCATCTATGCGTCGATCGGCGTGATGAGCCGCACCTCCGACGTGTCCGAGTACTACGTGGCCGGCCGCCGCGTGCCGGCGATGTTCAACGGCATGGCTACCGCGGCGGACTGGATGAGCGCCGCCTCCTTCATCGGCCTGGCTGGCACCCTGTATTACTCCGGCTTCGAAGGCCTGGCCTTCGTGGTCGGGTGGACCGGCGGCTACGTGCTGGTGGCCATCCTGCTGGCGCCCTACCTGCGCAAGTTCGGCCAGTTCACCATTCCGGACTTTCTCGGCGCGCGCTACGAAGGGCATTTCGCGCGGGTTGTCGGGGTGTTTGCGGGGGTGCTGGCCAGCTTCGTGTATGTCGTCGCGCAGATCTATGGTGTCGGCCTGATCACCAGCCGCTTCATAGGTATCGAGTTCGAGATCGGCGTGTTCGTCGGCCTGGCTGGCGTGCTGGTGTGCTCCTTCCTGGGAGGCATGAAGGCGGTGACCTGGACCCAGGTCGCCCAGTACGTGATCCTGATCGTCGCCTACCTGGTGCCGGTGACCATCCTGTCCTACAAGGTCACCGGCGTGCCGGTGCCCCAGGCGGTGTACGGGCGGGTGTTGCAGGATCTGGGGGTCAAGGAGCTCGAGCTGTTCTCCGAGCCGCGGGAGAATGCCGTACATGCCCAGTACCGGGCACGGGCCGAAGAGTATGCGCGGAAGATCGTCGACCTGCCGGAGTCGCTGGCGGCGGAGCGCGTCGTGCAGATCCAGCGCGTCAATGAATTGCGGACCTCCGGCGCGTCGGCGCGGGAGATCGCCGCCGCCGAGCGGGCCCTGCGTGACCTGCCGCGCACGCCGGACGAGGCGCGCCTGAAATGGGAGCGGGTGCGTCAGGAGAGCCTGGCGCGCTCAGTCAACCCGGCTGCCCATGCGGAGGCTTTCCCCGGGGCCGATGCGCAAAGCAAGGCCAGCGAGCGCAACAACTTCATCGCGCTGAGCTTCGTGCTGATGGTCGGCACGGCGGCGTTACCGCATATCCTGACCCGTTACTACACCACGCCGACCGTCCGCGAGGCGCGCCACTCGGTGTTCTGGTCGCTGTTCTTCATCTCCTTGCTGTACCTCACGGCGCCGGCTTACGCGGTCTTTGCCAAATGGGAGGTCTATAGCAACCTGGTCGGCTCCAGCATCGCGACCTTGCCCCACTGGGTGGCTTCGTGGGCACGCACGGGCCTGGTGCGGGTGGAGGACATCAACGGCGACGGCATCCTCCAGCTGGCCGAACTGTCCATCAACAGCGACGCAATCCTGCTGCTGGTGCCCGAGATCGCCGGGCTGCCCTACGTCGTGTCGGGTCTGGTGGCGGCCGGCGGTCTGGCGGCCGCCCTGTCCACCGCGGACGGCCTGCTGCTGACGATTTCCCACGCCCTATCCCACGACCTGTATTACCAGATGGTCAATCCCAATGCATCCACCCAGCGCCGCCTGGTGATCACCAAGTCCCAGCTCCTGGTGGTGGCGGTAGTGGCCGCATGGGTGGCGTCGATGCGGCCGGACAGCATCCTGTTCATGGTCGGCCTGGCCTTCTCGATCGCCGCGTCGGCCTTCTTTCCGGCACTGGTGCTGGGCATCTTCTGGAAGCGCGCCAACAAGTGGGGCGCGGTGGCCGGCATGGTGGCCGGGCTGGGGGTGACGCTGTTCTACATCGCGCGTACCCATACCTTTTTCGGGGGCAGCATGGAGGCGGCCTGGTTCGACATCAACCCGATCTCCTGCGGGGTCTTCGGCGTGCCGGTGGGCTTCATCGTCATTGCCGTCGTCAGCCTGCTGACACCGCCGCCGTCGGCTGAGGTGCAGGCCCTGGTGGACTTCGTGCGGCTGCCCGATGGCGAGGGGGGATACAGGTGATTTCAAAAAAGGCTTTGACTTCTTTGGATTCTAGTATATAGTGCCGCCTCCACTTAGGAGAGGTGGATGAGCGGTTTAAGTCGCACGCCTGGAAAGCGTGTTCAGGGTAATACCCTGACGCGGGTTCGAATCCCGCCCTCTCCGCCAAATTCAGAAAACGCCCCGTAAGGGGCGTTTTTGCTATGTGCCGACCGAAGGGGCTGCCCTCCATGCTGACTGTCCGCGCAATGCTGCGAGCCGCTGTCCTGTGTGTGTCCATGCTGGGGGTGGCCGTACCGGCTCTTGCCAATGACCATGGCGGCGGAGGAGGCGGGGGCGGTGAGTTCGTGCCGCTGGAAGTGATCACCACCAACCTGGCGTCTGAGCCGGGCGGCGAAGGCCACTTCATCCAGATCGCGATCACCTTCCGCCTCAGCGATCCGGCGGCGGCTTCGGTCATCACCGCCTACATGCCGATCATCCGCCACAAGATCCTGTTGCTGCTGGGCTCTCATTCGGGCTCGTCGCTGCAATCGACCCAGGCCCGCGAAGAGCTGGTCGAGGAGATCAAGGATGTGGCGAACGCCACCGTCGGCACGCCCGCGCGCGAGGACAAGAAGGGCCGGCGCCAGCCTGCTGTGGGTCCGGTCAAGCACGCGCTGTTCACGTCTTTCATCATCCAGTAGGCGTTCTCAGGCCTGGTCGTCCCGGTAGCGGCCGACCGTATCGAGGAAGGCGGCGAGGATCGGTGACTGGTCGTCCTTGCGGTAGATGCAGCTGAGATCCACGTGGAAGTTCGGCGGGGTGTCGCTCAGGGGGCGGTAGGCCACGCCGGGAAACTGCAGCGTGGTGGCCGAGTCGGGTACCAAGCAGACGCCGAAGCCGCCAGCCACCAGGGCGACGCCGGTGGCTGCATCGCCAACCTCCTGGGAGATCTGCGGCTGGAAGCCGCTGTCGGCGCACAGGCCGATCACCTTGTCGATGAAGCTCGGCCGCGCGCCGGTGGGAAACAGCACCATCGGGTGGTGCTGCAGCTCGGCGAAGCGGATCGTCGGCTGCGCCGCCAGTGGGTGGTCCACGCGCACCGCCAGAAGCAGCCCTTCCGTGGTGACCTGCTTGATCGCCAGGTCGGCCAGCGGGGCCAGCATGCGGTTGAAGCCCACCGAGATACGGCGCTGGCGCAAAGCCTCGATCTGCTCGGCCTTGGTCATCGTGTGCAGCACCACCTTCACGTCCGGATAGCGGTTGCGGAAAGCCAGCAGCAGCTTCGGGATCGCATCGAGGATCGCCGATCCGAAGATCCCCACGTCCAGCCGCCCGAGCTTGCCCTGGCCGGCCCGTTGCGCACGCTCGGTGGCCTGCTCCACCAGTGCGCGGATGTTGCGCGCCTCCTCCAGAAACAACTCTCCCGCCTGGGTCAGCTCCATGCCCCGCGGCGTGCGGGTGAACAGCGTGACGCCCAGCTCCTCCTCCAGCTGCTGGATCTGGCGCGTCAGCGGTGGTTGCGAGATGTGCAACCGCGCCGCGGCGCGCCCGATGTTTTCTTCCTCGGCAACAGCGACGAAGTAACGCAGGTGACGTAGATCCACGTTTCGATTCCCCCTTGTCATGTAGCGGCCAGCCTGTCTTCTCGATGATACCTGTAGGGTATTGAGGAGGGGAAATAATGGTATTGGACGGTAATCCTCCCGGTCGATAACTTGCGCACCAACCCGCTGCGATTCAGGCCCGTGCCCTTCGCCACCAGACGGGCAACCAGACGCAAGACACATCACGCATGAGGAGGAAGACATGAACAAGCGTCCTTTCCGGACCGCCGACGCGGCCCCGTTTCGCCTGCGCCAACCCAGGCTGCATCTCGCCACCGTGTTGGCGGTCACCCTGCTGGGCAGCGGCGCTGCGGGCGCCGTCGCCATCGACACCGGCAACCCGGATGTGGCTCTGAGCTGGGACAACACCGTCAAGTACAGCGCAGCCTTCCGCGTGCGCAACGCCAACCCGTCGGTGGCCGACAACTCCCTCGGCCCCCAGGCCAACACCAACGACGGTGACCTCAATTTCGGCAAGGGCCTGATCTCCAATCGCCTCGACCTGCTGTCCGAGCTGGAGCTGCGCTACAAGAAGGACTTCGGTTTCCGCCTCAGCGGCGCCGCCTGGTACGACGACGTCTATAACCGCGGCAACGACAACCCCGGCGCGCTCGGCGGGGCGCTGGTCAATTCCCGCTCCGTCCGCTATGACGAGTTCACCCGCGGCACCGAGCAACTGCACGGCCGCAAGGCCGAGCTGATGGACGCCTTCGGCTACATCAACTTCGCGCCCGGCGACATGAACGTCAACGTGAAGGGCGGGCGCTTCACGCAGCTCTACGGCGAGAGCCTGTTCTTCGGCAACAACGGCATTGCCGGTGCGCAGACGCCCCTCGACCTGATCAAGGCCCTGTCGGTTCCGAACTCCCAGTTCAAGGAGATCGCCCGTCCGGTTGGCCAGCTGTCCACTCAGGTCCAGCTCAGCCCGACCGTGTCGATCGGCGCCTACTACCAGCTGGAATGGCGCAAGACGCGCCTGCCGGCGGCGGGCAGCTATTTCAGCTTCGCCGACTTCGTCGATGTCGGCGGCGAATCCCTGATCCTCGGCCCCGGCGCAGTGCTCTACCGCAGCCAGGACATCGAACCGCGCAACTCCGGGCAGGGTGGTTTCCAGGTCAAGTTCAAGTCGGGTGACGCGGAGTACGGCTTCTACGCCGCCCAGTTCCACGACAAGCTGCCCCAGTTCTACGCGCGCCCCGGCGTCAATGTGCGCGCTGGCAGCATCGGCGACTACGTGATGGTCTTCGGCGAGAACATCCGCACCGTCGGCGCCAGCGTCAGCACCCTGGTCGGCGAGACCAACGTGGCGGCCGAGCTGTCCTTCCGCGACAACATGCCGCTGGTGGCCTCCGGCAATGCCGTCATCACCAGTGCGGATTCCAACGGCAAGAGCCGTGCGGCCTATCCGGTCGGCAAGACGATGCATCTCAACATGTCGGCGATCAGCGTGTTCGGCGCCAGCGCCCTGTGGGAAGGCGCGTCCTTCATCGGCGAGCTGGCCTACAACCGCCGCCTGTCGATCAGCGACAACGCTGGTCAGCTGGACCCGCTGGCCACCAAGGATGCCAGCGCACTGCAGTTCATCTTCCAGCCGGAGTACTTCCAGGTCGTGCCGGGCGTCGACCTGCAGGTGCCGATCGGCATGAGCTACGGCATCAGCGGCCGCTCCTCGGTGAATGGCGCGCTGTTCCCGTCCGAGCACGGCGGCAACGTCAGCATCGGTGTGAAGGCGGACTACCAGAAGACCTGGCAGGGCAGCCTCAACTACACCCACTACATCGGATCGGCCGGCTCGGTGGTGCGCTACGGCACCGCCGTGCCCGAGCTGTCCTACCAGAACTTCCACGGCGACCGCGACTTCGTGTCCCTGTCGATCCAGCGCAGCTTCTGATTCGCATCAAGCAACGAGGAGACACACATGAGCCAAACCCAGATTCTCGCCACCGCGCTGGTGGCCCTGCTGGCCGGCGGCCAGGCCGCCCACGCTGCGGTGACTGCCGACGAAGCCGCCAAGCTTAAGACCACGCTGACCCCGCTGGGCGGCGAGAAGGCCGCCAACAAGGACGGCAGCATCCCGGCCTGGAACGGCGGCATCACCAAGCCGCTGCCGGGCAAGAAGGTGGGCGTGATCCCGACCCAGATCTTCGCCGACGAAAAGCCGGTCTTCCAGGTCACCGCCAAGAACGCCGCCCAGTACGCCGACCTGCTCTCCGACGGCACCAAGGCGCTGCTCGCCAAGTATCCGGACAGCTTCCGCGTCGACGTCTATCCGTCCCATCGCACCGCCGCGGCGCCGCAGGAGGTGTACGACAACGTCTTCAAGAACGCCACCCGTTGCAAGACCAAGGACGGCGGCTACTCCCTCGAGGGCTGCATCGGCGGCACGCCCTTCCCGATCCCGAAGGAAGGCGTGGAGGTGATGTGGAACTACCTGATGCGCCTCGAAGCCGAGTCCATCGAGTACCGCTTCAAGAACATCGTAGGTAACGCGGACGGCAGCAAAACCCTGGCGACCCGCAACGAGATCGCCTTCCAGTACCCGCAGTACTACAAGGACGCCACGCCGGAGAGCTGGTCCGGCGAGTACGCGATGTTCCGCTTCAACACCCTGGAGCCGCCGTTCAAGGCCGGTGAGTCGCTGGTCATCCGCGACAGCATCGACATGAAGCAGTCCCGCCAGGCCTGGCAGTACCTTGTCGGCCAGCGCCGCGTGCGCCGCGCACCGACGGTGTCCTACGACACCCCGGACTTCGTGGCCTCCGGTGCCAACTACTTCGACGAGGTGCAGGGCTTCTTCGGCGCCCTCGACCGCTTCCAGTGGAAGCTGATCGGCAAGAAGGAGCTGCTGATTCCGTACAACAACAACGGCTTCATCGGTGCCAAGCTGGACGACGCGATCGGCAAGCACCACCTCAATCCGGACCACGTGCGTTGGGAAAAGCACCGCGTGTGGGTCGTCGAGGCCACCGTGGCGGCGGGCAAGCGCCACGCAGTGCCCAAGCGTCGCTACTACCTGGACGAGGACACCTGGCTGATCGCGCTGGCTGACGGCTTCGACGCCGAGGGCAAGTTGTGGCGCACCACCCAGGTCACCCCCTTCGTGGTGCCGGCGCTGCCGGGCACGATGATGAAGACCGCCACCGTCTTCAACCTGCAAGCCAACACGATGAGCGTGATCCAGGCGCTCAACGATGAAGACTTCAAGATCGTGCCGCGCAAGAAGGAAACCTACTTCACCGGCGATGCGGTGGCGGCCGAAGCGGCCCGCTGAGTTCTCCCTCCCCAGGAAGGCCGGCCCGGCGCGCAGCCCGCGCCGGGTCCGGCCGACCCCGGTTCTTCCCTTGTTTTTCTGCGGCCTGCCGTGGCCGGTGTCGCGAACACCGGTGTTGCGTGGTAGTGCAGCGGAACAGGTGTTCAAGATGCGATCCTCTCTCTCCGGTCGTCGGTCGTTGCGCCTCGCCGCGACCTTCTCCATGCTCGCGCTGCTGATGCCGGCCGCTGATGCGGCGGACAGCCGTGCGGTGCCGGACCTGCTGGTGCAACCGGCCCAGCTCAACGCGCGTGCCGCCCATTCCCTGCAACTCTCCGTCGGCCGGGCCGGCAAGCGCCTGGTGTCGGTCGGCGAACGCGGCCTGGTGCTGCTGTCCGACGACGATGGCCGTAGCTGGCGGCAGGCCAAGAGCGTGCCGGTCAGCGTGGCGCTGACGGCGGTGCATTTCGTCTCTGATAAGCTCGGCTGGGCGGTCGGCCACTGCGGTGTAGTGCTGGGCAGCACGGACGGCGGCGAGACCTGGCAGCGCCAGCTCGACGGCCGTCAGGCCGCGCAGATCGTCGCCGAGAACGCCCGCACGCAAGTGGCCACCGGCGGCGACGCGGCGGCCCGCCATCTGCGCGAAGCCGAAGGCCTGCTGCAGGACGGGCCGGACAAGCCCTTCCTCGGCGTGTTTTTCGCCGATGCCCAGCACGGCTGGATCGTCGGCGCCTACGGCCTGGCGCTGGCCACCGCCGACGGCGGCAAGAGCTGGCAGTCCCTGATGACGCGCATCCCCAACCCGGGCGGCAAGCACCTCTACGCGGTTGGCCAGGACTCTGGCGGCCTGTTGATCGCCGGCGAGCAGGGCGTGCTGTTCCGCTCCACCGACGGTGGTGCCAGCTTCCAGCGCCTGCAGACGCCCTACGCCGGCACCTTTTTCGGCGCCTTGGGCCTCGGCGGCCAGGGCCTGCTGGCCTACGGCCTGCGCGGCAACGTGTGGCGCGGCGACGGCGCCAGCTGGATGCAGGTCGAACTGGCCCAGCCCGTCACGCTGACCGCCGGCCTGAAACTGGCCGACGGCGCCGTGCTGCTGGCCGACGAAAGCGGCCGCCTGCTGCGCGGCGATGCGGCGGCCAACCGCTTCACGCCGCTGGCCGCATCCCTGCCTACCGGCCTCACCGGCATGGTCCAGGCCGCCGACGGCGCCCTGGTCGTTTCCGGCACCCGCGGTTTGAGCCGCGTGGAGCCCGCCACCCTCACTGCGGAAGCAAAGAAATGAGTCACGCCCACGATATCCCGGACGGCGTGGTGATCCGCGACCTGACGGCCTTCGATCCCCGCTCCGGCTCCCTGCCCGAACGCCTGCTGTTCAACAACCGCCTCGTCATCGTCGTCCTCTGTGCGCTGGTCAGCGTCTTCCTCGGCTACAAGGCCTTCGGCCTGTCGCTGAACGCCGCCTTCGAGAAGATGATCCCGACGAAGCATCCCTACATCGTCAACTTCCTGGAAAACCGCAGCCAGCTGGCCGGCATGGGCAACAGCCTGCGCATCGCGGTGGAGGCCAAGGACGGCACGATCTTCGACGCCGACTACCTCGACACGGTCAAGAAGATCTCCGACGAGCTGTTCCTGCTGCCCGGCGTCGACCGCCCCTACATGAAGTCCCTGTGGGCGCCGTCGGTGCGGTGGACCGGCGTCACCGAGGACGGCCTCGACGGCGGTCCGGTGGTGCCCGACGACTACGACGGCTCCGCCGAGAGCCTGGCCCAGGTGCGCCTCAACGTCGAGCGCTCCGGCGAGGTCGGCCAGCTGGTATCGGCCAACTACAAGTCGAGCATCGTGCTGGTGCCACTGCAAGACAAGGTCGCCGAGACCGGCGCGCGCATCGACTACCACGAGCTGTCCCAGCGCATCGAGGCGCTGCGCGCCAAGTACGAGTCGGACAAGATCGCCATCCACGTGACCGGCTTCGCCAAGGTCGTCGGCGACCTGATCGAGGGCCTGCAGCAGGTGCTGCTGTTCTTCGCCGCCGCCATCGCCATCTGCACCGCCGTGCTGTACTGGTACACCCGCTGCCTGCGCAGCACGCTGCTGGTGGTGCTGTGCTCGATGATCGCGGTGGTGTGGCTGCTCGGCCTGCTGCCGACCCTCGGCTACGAGCTGGACCCGTACTCGGTGCTGGTGCCCTTCCTGGTCTTCGCCATCGGCATGAGCCACGGCGCCCAGAAGATGAACGGCATCATGCAGGACGTGGGCCGCGGCACCCACAAGCTGGTGGCTGCCCGCTACACCTTCCGCCGCCTGTTCCTGGCCGGCATGACCGCGCTGCTGGCCGACGCGGTGGGCTTCGCGGTGCTGATGGTGATCGACATCCAGGTCATCCAGGATCTGGCCATCACTGCCAGCATCGGCGTGGCGGTGCTGATCTTCACCAACCTGGTGCTGCTGCCGATCCTGCTGTCCTACACCGGGGTCAGCCCCGAAGCGGCCCGCCGCAGCCTGCAGGCGGAGATTGCCGAAGCCGGCGACACGGCGCACCGCAAGCATCCGTTCTGGGCCTTCCTCGACCTGTTTACCCAGCGCAAGTGGGCCACTATCGCCGTGCTGGCCGGCACCGCGATGGGCCTTGCCGGCCTGGTGGTGAGCTTCCAGCTGAAGATCGGCGACACCGACCCCGGCGCGCCGGAGCTGCGCGCGGACTCCCGCTACAACCGGGACAACGCCTACATGGTGGCCAACTACGCGGCCAGCAGCGATGTGTACATCGTGATGGTGAAGACGCCCCAGTACGCCTGCGCCCACTACGACACGCTGACCGCCGTCGATGCGCTGGAGCGCGAGCTGCAGCAGCTGCCCGGCGTCGAGGCCACCAGCTCGCTGGCCGGCCTGGCCAAGGTCGCCAACGCCGGCATGAACGAGGGCAGCCTGAAGTGGTTCGAGATTCCCCGCTCCCAGGACAATCTCAACGCCATCATCACCCGCGCCCCGCGGGAGATGTTCAACCAGAACTGCGACCTGCTGACGGTGTACGCCTACCTCAAGGATCACAAGGCCGACACCCTCGCCAGCGTTGTGAAGGTGGTCGAGGACTTCGCCGGGCGGCATGCCACCGACGACCTGCGCATCCTCAACGCGGCCGGTAACGCCGGCATCGAGGCGGCCACCAACATCGTCGTCAAGAAGGCCAACGTGGAGATGCTCGGCCTCGTTTATCTGGCGGTGGTGGTGCTGGCCTTCATCACCTTCCGTTCCTGGCGGGCGGTGATCTGCGCGGTGCTGCCGCTGATGCTCACCTCGGTGCTGTGCGAGGCGCTGATGGTGTGGCTCAACATCGGCGTGAAGGTCGCCACCTTGCCGGTGATCGCGCTGGGCGTGGGTATCGGCGTGGATTACGCGCTGTACATCATGACCGTCACGCTGGCCCGCCTGAAGGGGGGCATGAGCCTGTCGGAAGCCTATTACAAGGCGCTCACCTTCACCGGCAAGGTGGTGGTGCTGACCGGCATCACGCTGGGCATCGCCGTGGCCACCTGGGCCTGGTCGCCGATCAAGTTCCAGGCCGACATGGGCATCCTGCTGGCCTTCATGTTCATCTGGAACATGCTCGGGGCGCTGATCCTGCTGCCGGCGCTGGGGCACTTCCTGCTGCGCCAGAAGAAGGCCGCGTGACAACCCTGTGAGGGCGGATTTCCCCGGTGGGGGCGAATTCATTCACCCTACGTGCGTCGATCAAGCTCCGTGGGCGAATGAATTCGCCCCCACGGGGGCTGGTGCAAGAAGACAAGAAGAGTAAGGAGGCAAGAACCCATGTATCGCCATTTGCTCGTACCCCTGGACGGCTCCGCGCTGTCCATCGGCCTGGTGACCCAGGCCGTTGAATTCGCCCGCAAGCTGGAAGCGCGGATCAGCTTTTTCACCGCCCGCGAGGACGTGGGCGGCAGCGGTGACGGGGCGCTGCTGCGCACCCTGGCGCCGGAGGACTTTGCCGAGGCGGCGGCCGGCGAGGCCAACGCGATCCTCGCCAAGGCGCTGGTGGCGGCGCGGGCCGTCGGACTGGACTGTGAGGCGCTGGCCCGCACCGGCGCGCGGCCCTACGAACTGATCCTGTCCGTCGCCGTGGAGCGCGGTTGCGACCTGATTTTCATGGCTTCCCATGGCCATCGCGGCCTGCGTGGCCTGATGCTCGGCTCGCAGACCCAGAAGGTGCTGGCGCACAGCAGCCTGCCGGTGCTGGTGGCCAGCGTCGAAAGCAACGTCGCCAGCGACGCGGCGACGGCGGCCATCGACATCATCAAGGACGAGCACCGCGCCATTGCAGCCGTCGTCAATGGCCTGCGCCGCCAGGCCGGGCGCCTGAAGGGTGAAGCGGCCGAGGCGCCGGACCTGGACTTCGTCGGGGCGCTGCTGCATTACCTCCGCAGCTTTCCGGACGTGCTGCATCACCCCAAGGAGGAGCTTCACCTGTTCAGCCGGCTGGCCGGCCGTGACGGCGAGATCGGTGGGCTGATCGCTACGCTGGAGCAGCAGCACCGGGATGGCAACGCCCAGCTGACGGCGATCGAGACGCTGCTCGCGGAGGTCCGCGAGGATGCAGCAGGGGGCGGCGAGCTGGCCGCGGCGATCGAGCACTTTGCCGATGCCCAGTGGCAGCACATCAGCAGCGAAGAGAAGCTGGTCCTGCCGGCTGCGCGCCGTCTCCTCGGCGAGGAGGACTGGCGCATGATCGAGAGCGCCTTCCGCCAGAACGGCGACTGCCGCGTCGGCAGCGACCAGGACCTGGCCTTCCGGCAGCTTTTCGTGCGGCTGATGAATGACGAGGCCGCGAGCCACGTGCTCTGAGCCGACAGAAGGTCGATCCCGCGGGCGGATCCCGTTGGGGAGCCCTGTGGAGGCCTTTTGGGGCGGGGCCCCGTGGCCTGCTCCTGTGGGGGGCTACTCCTGTG
>JAFEDK010000013.1:156388-326339 GCA_018241665.1 Pseudomonadota bacterium | reverse complement strand
GCGTAGGTCAGGGCGTGCCGGTTCAGCACCGGCTCGTCACGGGTTGCGAGCCAGTCCAGTACGAGGTTGGCGGCCAGGTCGCCGGCGCCGGCGGTTACGAGAATCATGGAAGGGTTCCTAACAGTTGACTCTGATTTGAATCGAATACACTCAAACTCATGGTTCGGCCCCCTCCCTACGCCTATGACATAGAGTGAGCTCGCCAAAAACGGGGGCCGACGGCATTCAAGCCTGTCTGCCCTCGCGAAAAGGAAAAAACCTTACGCCGTTTCCTTGTACGAATAGCGGTAGACATAGCCCTTATAGCCGTAGCGATACCGTTGCCTGTCCGTATTCAGGTCGTTGAACACAAAGCCCTTCACAGATACACCAGACTGATGCAA
This sequence comes from Pseudomonadota bacterium, assembly GCA_018241665.1. GTDB lineage: Bacteria > Pseudomonadota > Gammaproteobacteria > Burkholderiales > Rhodocyclaceae > Zoogloea. The sequence goes on along the minus strand of JAFEDK010000013.1, from coordinate 325,956 downwards.
GCGCTTGACGGCCTGCTCCAATTCTCGAATCGGATGACGACCTGCTCGAGCGACCATCAACGTAGCGCCCACGTGGCGACCAATAATTGCGGCATCGGAAACAGCGAGGATAGGCGGTGCGTCGACGATGACGGTATCGAAACGCTCGCTGAGCTGCTCCAGAAGCTCCTCGAAACGCAGATGCATCAGTAGTTCCGACGGGTTCGGCGGGATCTGCCCAGTGGTAACAACCCACAGATTCTCTACCGATGTCGGCTTGACGATGCTATCGAGGTTCGCGGCACCCGCCACGTATTCCGATACACCCGTTTCGCGGCTAAGACCGAACTCCTTGTTCACATGGCCGCGACGCAAGTCGGCATCGACGATGACCACACGCTTGCCGGCCTGGGCCAACACAGCACCAAGATTCTTGGAAATAAAACTCTTGCCGAGGCCAGGGCTTGCGCCGGTAATCAACAGGGAGTTCTGTTGGGCATCGAGCAAAGCAAAATGAATCGTAGTACGCAGGCTACGCAAACTTTCGATGGCATCATCTTCGGGATGGGAGACGGCCAACAGAGTACCGGAACCCCTTGCAGCCTTACCCCGCTTGCTGATGACCACTTCTTCATCGCTGTGAGGAATCGATGCGTAGACAGGCAAGCCCAGCTTGGACTCCACCTCTTCGGGATCCTCCACGACCACGTTCAGGCTGCGCAACACCCAGACGACAGCGAAGCTGGCTATTAAACCCAGGAAGCCACCAATCGCAAGGATGGCGACCGACTTCAGGCCCACGGGCTGAGTCGTCACAGCGGCCGGGTCAACGATGCGTACATCGCCGATTGTGCCGGCCTTGGTGACACGCAGTTGCTGGGCAGTGTTGACCAGATCGGTATAAAGGGTGGTGTAGACCTCCACATCCCGCGCCAGGCGCAGCACGGTCTGCTGGGTGTCCGGCAGCTTGGCAATAGCTCCGTCGAACTGCGCGCGGCGGGCCTTGAGCTTTTCCATCTTGGCATCGGCCGCCTGGAGGCGCGGATGCTCCGGCGTGAAATACTGACGGAGTTCATCCCGTTCCTGTTTCAACGCGACGATCTGGTTGTCCACTTCAACAATGGAGCCAAGCACACTCTGGGTTTCGATGGAGAGATCCAACGACCCACGGTTCTGACGGTATCCATTGTAAGCAGCCTCGGCCACATCCAGTTGGCGCTTGACTTCAGGCAGCTGGGTTTCGAGGAACTTGAGGGTGTTTTCGGCCTCGGCAGAACGGCGCTCGACGTTCTGACGCACATAGGTGTTGAGGATATCGTCCAGCACCACACCGATCTTGTCCGCGTCGTCCCCCTTCAGGCTGACCTCAAGGATGCCGGACTTCTTGCCACGCTCCTTGATGGCGTATTGCTTGGTGAGCCGATCGAGGGCTTCATCTGGTGACAAGCGAATCAGCTTGAAGCGGGTACCCGGACGGGCAACAACTTTTGGCACAAAGATGGAATAACCCTTAGAAGATGCACGTTCACCTATCTTGCCAGTGAGGACAGGCTCATCATCGTCGGCAAACAGCTCAAAACGACCGCCCTCGCCAAGCACGAAAGTCAGCTTTTCATCCAACCAGTCACGAGGCACCTCTAGCGAATCCACCCGGATCTCTTCTCCTCCCCAAGCGAAGCTCGACAGACCAAGCCACGGCGTGTTGAGGCCTTCATCCTTGTAGCGGCGGGCGATCGCCTCGCCAATAATCGGGAAGTAGCGAGGATCTGCCTGGATGTTGAGGCGTTTTTTCTGGATAACCTTTTCAAGAACCAGACGGGAATTGAGGATTTCCTGCTCGGCGGCCACCGTTGTGTCGCCGCCGATACCCAGCAGAGGCCCCAAGTCTTTTAGCGCGGACATGGCACTACTGCCCCCCGGCCCCTTTTCCTCCACCTGAACCAGCGCATCTGCGCGATAAACCGGCTTGACGATAAAAGCCCACGCTGCACCGAGGAACACGCCAATGGCGATAACCCCGGCAATGATCCAGCGGTACTCCATGAGGATGCCGATGATCTCGCCGAGAGCCAGGCCGTCTTCATCCTGATCGTCTAGCCGGGAATAGGTTTGCGGCGGCAGCTGGGAAGGTTTGAATTGATCGTGTTCCATGAACGGTCCGTAGTTCTTGTCTCTCGCATGCCTCCGCCGCCTTGATGTGGCAATGGGGAGGCGTCTCCTGGCCTGGGCCGATATCGGCGGCGCTTAAGGCTGCCGGCCACCAAACAGCGGATAGCGCGCGTTGCTGGTCTGGTAGAGGGTCTGGGCGGTGGGCAGAATGTTGGTCATGACCCGGTTCCAGCGCACCACGTCGGCGGTATCCACATAGATGATGTCCCGTGGGCGTAGGGAGAATTTGTCGGCCAGCAGCATGGCGTCCGGCGAGCTACCGTCCAGGTGGAAGAGCTCGGGCGTATCGCCTTCACCGCGCATCACGTAGATCCACTTGGGATTGGAGCGGTCCTGACTGATGTAGCCGGCGTCAGACAGGGCCTCGGCCAGCGTCGAGCGCTTCTTGGTCATGACCAGGGAGCCGGGCTTGGTGACTTCACCGAGGATGAAGATCTTGTTGAAGCTGCGGTCGGAGACGTTGAGGATGTCGCCGGCTTCGAGCAGGGCATTCTGCTCTGTGGCTCCGTTGTCGTACATGGACTGGATGTCCACCCGGTAGGTGAGGCCCTTGCGGGTAAGCAGCACATTGCTGTGGTCCGCCTCCTGGGTGAAGCCGCCGGCCAGGTTGACGGCTTCGAGCACCGTCATGGGGATGTCGGTGATGTATTGCTGGCCGGGTTTGCTCACCTCGCCCACCACGTAAACACGCTGGCTGCGGAAGGCGGCCATGCGTACGTCGATCTGGGCTTTTTCGATGTACTTGGAAAGCTTGTTGATCAGCAGCTCGCGGATCTGCCGCGTGGTTTTGCCGGCGACCGGAAGCACGCCCACGTAGGGGTAGAAAATGGTGCCGTTTTCCGACACCACGGTGCCGGACTGCTCTGCCGAGCGGTACTGGCCGGCCGGGGTTGTGAGCTCCGGGTGATCCCAGACGATGATGGTGAGAATGTCACCGGGGCCGACTTTATAGTCCGGCGGGGCGGGAAGAGTGGGCGCAACGCGGCGGCCCTCGCCGTTCAGCGCGGACTCGCTGGCGTTGGGCCGGGGGGGCTGGGCCTTGCGGAACTGCTCGATGATCAGTTCGGCGTTGATCGGCTTGATCTTGACGTTGTCGGGCACCGGCTCAGCGGCATCCGGCTGTTTGACGGGCAGCTTGACGGCGGACTGCTCACGCATGGAGTAGGCACGATCGCCCGGCACGACGGTGGCGCAGCCCGCAGCAAGCAGGGATGCGGCGGAAGCAGCGAGGAGCGCGCGGGAGAGAGGCTTAAGCGATGAACAGGAAAGGCTGGATGATTTGGGCAGATCTGTGGAGTCGCTCATGGTCCAAATTCGCTTGCGGGCGCTGCCGTTCCGAAAACCTGTTCCAGTTGCCGGCGCGCTGCGCAAGCAAATGCTCCGGCGTCTTTCCCCACGCCGGAAACGATCAGGAAAACAGTCTTCGGCCAGGCCGACACCCTCAGTTATATAGATGACGGATGCACTGGCGGGCTGCCGGAGTACAGAGATAAACCGGCTTGCCCAGATTATTACAAAGAGCTTAGAAAGCAGAATCTTGTGCGATCAATCCTAACATGCATACGGCGCATTTATTGCATATGGATGGTGCACCGCTGCCCGGATAGGGGATGAAAAAAGTCACTCTTTGTAAGCAGCCCTAGCCGGAAATACGCTTGCCGATCAGCACGACTACCAGGGCCAGCCCGGTGAGGATCTGCGCGAGGCTGCCGTCACTCTCTTCCTGCGCACCAGTCTGGGTAGACACGGATCGGATACGGTCAACATCGGTGCCGGTACGCCCACCGCCCATCAACTGGGACGACACATGCTGCCCGCCATACAGCAGACCACTGGCACCGGCCACCACGCTGGTGGCAACGCCGCCGGCGGCAACCTGAACACTGCCTTCGAGGCCATGGGGAATGGCAGCACGCCCTTCACCCCCAACAGCCCACGCAGAGCTTGCGGCAGACACCCCAAAGGCTAAAACGAATGAAAGAAAAGTCTTGTTCATGATGACAACTCGACCGCCAGAATTTTGGATATATGCCATGCAGCAAATATCAGGCCAGTTAGTTGTGACATGGGCATGCAATTTGTTAAATTCTCACCAATTCATTGTGTTGGGGAAAAGACTGTTTTTTGCAGCTGCAGCATGGAGGGCAAAAAATTGTCTCGAGTGTTAAATTTTCCGACACTAACTTTAGTTATAGAGTGCAAAAGCTGCCCTAAAAATGACATGACCAAGAATGTATAATTCAGGTAACATAAATTATGTGCTTGTTTATTAAAGGCTTTGTTCCAGCTATCACAAAGCCCTATGCGGCACTGTGATATTTTTGGCGCTCAAAATGGGTTCTTTAGGCGTCCGGTATATCAGGCTTTGCGAATGCGGCAGCGCACAATCCACACGGAATCAAAATGTACAGTTCGATTGAGAACCACCACAGCTTTCTGCGGCCCAGCTACACGCTCACCTCGGCGGTAGAGGCTTTTCTCTATCCGGTGACGGCGGTGGCGGTGCTGGCGGGGGCCACCCTGGCGGCAGGCGCGCGTTTCGAGTCGGCCTATATGGTGTTGGCCATCCTCGCCTTCGCGCTGCTCTTTCCGGGCATCACGCGCTTTAACGAGCGACCGCGCCGGGTGATCCGCAAAGTGATCACGAGCTGGTTCCTGTTTGTGGGCCTGCTGGGCAGCTTTGGCGTGGCCAGCGGCTATGTGGATCACTTTCCTCGCCCTGCCCTGCTCGGCTGGGTGGTGGTAACGCCCTTTGCACTGCTGATTGCCCACTTTACTGCGCGCCATGTGCTGCTGGGCGTGCTGGCCCGGGGCAAGCGCCAGCGCACGGCGGTGGTGGGTGGTGCCAACGAAGTGGGCCTGCGCGTGGCGCAGCAGTTTGGCGACAACCCCTACCTGGGCTGCCGGGTGGTGGGCTTCTTTGATGACCGCGCACTCGAGCGCCTGCCGGAAACCCGTGGCCTGCCCACGCTCGGGCGCATCAACGAGCTGGCGGAGTTCGTCAAGCTGAACCATATCGACCACATCTACCTGGCACTGCCGATGGCCAGCCAGCCGCGCATCCTGGCACTGCTGGACGATCTCAAGGACACCACGGCATCGATCTTCTTCGTGCCGGATATCTTCGTGACGGACCTGATCCAGGGCCAACTGCACTCGGTGGGCAACACGCCGGTGGTGGCGGTCTGCGAGACGCCTTTCACGGGCTTCCGCGGGGTGGTGAAGCGCCTGTCGGACATCGTGCTGTCGATCATCCTGCTGGCGCTGCTGGCGCCGATCATGCTGGCGCTGGCCGCGGGCGTGAAGCTGTCGTCGCCGGGCCCGGTGATCTTCAAGCAGCGCCGCTACGGGCTGGATGGCAAGGAGATCCTGGTTTACAAGTTCCGCTCGATGCGCACCACGGACAACGGCCCGGTGGTGAAGCAGGCCACCAAGGGCGACCCCCGCATCACGCCCTTTGGGGCCTTCATCCGCAAGACGTCGCTGGACGAGCTGCCGCAGTTCATCAACGTGCTCCAGGGCCGCATGAGCATCGTCGGCCCGCGCCCCCACGCGGTGGCCCACAACGAGACCTACCGCAAGCTGGTCAAGGGCTACATGGTCCGCCACAAGGTCAAGCCCGGCATCACCGGCTGGGCCCAGGTGAGCGGCTACCGCGGCGAAACGGAAACCGTCGACAAGATGGAAAAGCGCATCGAGTTCGACCTGGAATACCTGCGCAACTGGTCCTTGGGCTTTGATCTGTGGATCATCTTCAAGACCGTGGCGGTGGTGTTCAAGGACAAGAACGCGTATTGAGGTGGGGGCTGGGGCTGTGGTGGGCGAATGAATTCGCCCCTACGAACAAGCCCTTATCCCCGCAGCTACAGGCCTGCCCCCATCATCCTGTGGGGGCGAATTTATTCGCCCTGGGGGGTTGCAGAGGCCGTGGCGGGCGAATGAATTCGCCCCTACGGACAGGCCCTTATCCCCGCAGCTGCAGTCCTTCCCCCATCATCCTGTGGGGGCGAATTTATTCGCCCTGGGGGGGTTACAGAATCCGCGGTGGGCGAATGAATTCGCCCCTACGGACAAGTCCTTATCCCCACAGCTACAGGCCTGCCCCCATCATCCTGTGGGGGCGAATTTATTCGCCCTGGGGGGGGTTGCAGAGGCCGTGGTGGGCGAATGAATTCGCCCCCACAATTTGAGGGCCCTACAGTTTCAGAGCCCTACCTACAGTTTCAGCGGCCGCGGGCGTCGCCCCAGCGGAGGGGGAATTCGTCGTCGCCGACGTAGTAGGCGTCGCCCTGGCGGTTTACGCAGTATTGCGGGGAGACGATCATTTCGCTGAAGCGCTGGCCTTCGGCGAGGCGGGTGTATTCGAAGAGGATGCTGCGTTCGACGCGCACGCCGGGCTTGAGGTGGCTGCCATGACCGATCCAGGTGGGGCCGATGACGGAGACGCCGGGGTCGATGCGGACGCTGGAGCCGATGTACACCGGGCCGACGATCTGTACGCTGTCCCAGGCGATGGAGGTGTTGGGGCCGACCCACACACCGGGGCGGATTTCCTTGCCGGGCATGTCCATCTGAGCGACTTCGCCGCTCAGCACGCGTTGCAGGACGGTCCAGTAGTCGGACAGGCGACCGATGTCGATCCAGTTGAAGAAGCGCTTCTGGGCGTAGAACGGCAGCTCTTTTTCGACGAGCAGCGGGAAGAGTTCGCTGCCGATGTCGAAGGCCCTGCCCGGCGGGACGAGGTTGAGGACTTCAGGCTCGAACAGGTAGATGCCGGTGCTGGCCAGGGTGGACTTGGCTTCGTCGGGCTTGGGCTTTTCCTGAAAGGATTTGACGTGGCCGTTGTCGTCGGCCACAACCACGCCGTAGTTCTGGACCTGGTCACGCGGCACGTCGAGGGTGACGACGCTGGCGACGGCTTTCTTGGAGCGGTGTTCGTGGATGGCGGCGCCGAGATCGAGGTCGATGATGGCGTCGCCGCAGATGACGAGGGTGGTGTCGTCGAAGAAACCGCTGAAATCCTGGATCCTGCGCATGCCGCCGGCGGAGCCGAGGGGCTTGGGCACGACTTCGCCGTGGTCGCGAACGCCTTCATAGGAGTAGCCGATGGATACGCCCCAGCGGTGGCCATCACCAAAGTAGTTCTCGATCTTGTAGTGGTTGTAGGCCACGTTGATCATGATCTCCCGGATGCCGTAGCGCGCGAGGTGTTCGATGAGATATTCGAGCACCGGCTTGCCCAGGATGGGAACCATGGGCTTGGGGAGATTCTTTGTGAGCGGACGAACCCGCGTGCCCTGCCCTGCGGCAAGGATCATACCTTTAGCCAAAACACTACTCCTGTCTTAAGCGGGCCCAGGAGGCTTTCCAGAGGATTGGCTACTCCACTCCCGCGCGTTTCACGTTTGCTGTTTCGATACGAATATTAACACTGACAAGAACAATGGAATGACGCCAACGGCATTTTGCGCCGCAAAATACTTATCCATTCATCAAAGCCGTTTTAGCCATACGCGGATCTGCTGGTGGATCAGATCGTAGGCCGCCGCGTGGGCTGCATCGCCACGGCGATAGGGATCCGGGATCTCCAGCTTGTTCCAGTGGCCAAGCAGGAAGGTCTTGCCGCGGGCGGTGGGATCGAGGCCTAGGACGTAGTCCAGGTGGTGTTTTTCCATCACCAGGATGAGATCGGCCCAGCGGGTATGCTCGCGCTCGATCTGACGCGCTCTATGGGCCTGCATGGGCACCTGGCGCGCGTCCATGAGGGTCAGCGCGGTTTCGTCGGCGGCGTGATTGACGAGGGCCCCAATCCCCGCCGAACGCACGTCGGCCGCGCGGGCGACGCTCTGGAGTTCGTGACGCAGCAGATATTCGGCGACGGGACTACGGCAGATGTTTCCGGTACAGACGGTCAGGATATTGTGGAACACGGACAAATGCTCTCGCAGGGACAGATCAGCCCCGCATTCTACGCGCACCACCCCGCCCTCCGGCAGTTTGCTGACGGGAGGCTTGCACGAGGGGCTGAAGGGGGGTGATGGGCGAATGAATTCGCCCCTACAGGGGCCGGCGGGGGTTGTTTCGTTGAGAGCTGCTTCTGTGGGGCTGCTTCTGTGGGGGCGAATTCATTCGCCCGCGGTGCTTGAGCTACCGGCGACGGGCGAATGAATTCGCCCCTACGGGAAGGCTCAAACGAAAAAAGAGGAGCCCGTAGGCTCCTCTTTTCTTTTGTGGCGGAGTGGACGGGACTCGAACCCGCGACCCCCGGCGTGACAGGCCGGTATTCTAACCAACTGAACTACCACTCCGCGCTAACCTTGCCGCTTTAGCCTTGATTGGGCTAAAGCTGCCTGCTGCTTACGCAGGACTTGAGTCCTGGCGTCCCCACGGGGATTCGAACCCCGGTTATCGCCGTGAAAGGGCGGTGTCCTAGGCCTCTAGACGATGGGGACCCGGTACTGCTTAACTTGTGGTGGAGGTAAACGGGATCGAACCGATGACCTCTTGCATGCCATGCAAGCGCTCTCCCAGCTGAGCTATACCCCCACGATACTGCTGGTGCTACTGGCGTCCCCACGGGGATTCGAACCCCGGTTATCGCCGTGAAAGGGCGGTGTCCTAGGCCTCTAGACGATGGGGACCCGATACTGCGTTTTCTTTGGTGGAGGTAAGCGGGATCGAACCGCTGACCTCTTGCATGCCATGCAAGCGCTCTCCCAGCTGAGCTATACCCCCGTCGAAGAAGTGCGCATTCTAGTCATCAATCCGGCGTTTGTAAACCACTTTTTGAAGCTAAAGCGCTCGCCGGAGCGTGAGAAGTAAAACTTTGCCCGAAAAACAGCAAAACGGGGCGAAAAAAGCCCCGCCGAAGCGGGGCTTTTACCCTTTCCGAGGAAAGGAAGGCGATCAGGCAGCCTTGCGACGACGCAGGGCAGCCATGCCGGCCAGGCCGAAACCAACCAGAGCCATGGAAGCAGGCTCAGGAACGGTCAGGCGCACGGCGCCATTGACGGCGAAGAGGCCATCAATCTTGCCATCGCCATTGCCCAGGGGGCCGCCGAGGCTGTCCAGGGTCGCGAACAGGCCACTGAAGCCGGTGCCGTTCTTGTCGGTTTCGGTCACGTCGATGGTCCAGGTGCCATTGCCCAGGGTGTGCACAACGGACACGGAGCCATCACCGATCGCGCCGCCCAGCGGCCCGAAGATGTTGCCGAGCAGCAGGTTGAGGGCGCTGGCGCCACCCGTGAACGCACCACCGGTCACCGCAGCACCGTTGGAGGTGAAGGTGTTGGTGTTGAAGTCGTACACGAAGTTGGAGCCGGTCAGGCCGCTGCTGGTGATCTGACCGGTGCCGAGGGTGATCCAGCCCGGGACATTGGACACGAACTCGGGGCCAGGGATCAGCGGGGAAACGTCGATCGCGGCCTGACCCGTGCGCTCCGCGGAGATGACGCCGCGGTTCGGGACGTTGAGGTTGAGCGCCCCGGTCAGGTTGGTCAGCTTGATTTCGTAGGTGTTGGGGTTGTTGTCGCCGCCAACAGCAGAGAAGCCGCTGATGGAGAACGAGCCGCCGAAGTTGGCGTTGGAGACATAGACACCGGCGTTGGCGGCGCCGACGCCACCAAAGGTCAGTGCAGCGCCGATGGCGATTGCGAGTTGCTTCTTGATCATGCTTAAGCCCTTTCCGCTGGTTTCACAGATTTAAATTCGGGACATCTACACCAACCCATGTGACTTTCAGGGTTGGCAGAACTCTTCACATGAAAATCTGATGCAATCTTTGTTCCACATGCCATAAGCCACGGTAATTTAAGGTGAAACTCATGCTGGGTCGGCCGCCCAACCAGCATGTGTAAAATTTTCTGACATCAAGCTGTCAGCCACCTTCCTGAATTCCCTTTCGTCATAGCACTTTGCCCGGATTCATGATGCCTGCTGGATCCAGCATTTTTTTGATGCTTCGCATCAATTCCAATTCAATTGCGGATTTGTAGACCGGCAGGATATCCCGCTTCAACTGGCCGATTCCGTGCTCCGCCGAGATGGAGCCATCGAGGGTAGCCACCAGGCCATGCACGATGCGCCCCACGTCAAGCGTGCGCGAAATGAAGGCGTCGTTCTCGTCGCGCAGTGGACGGGAGAGGTTGTAGTGGAGATTGCCGTCGCCGAGATGGCCGAAGGCCACCACCCGGATGCCCGGATGGGCCTCTTCGAGGGCCTGCCCTGCCCTTTCGAGGAATTCCGGGATGGCGCTGACCGGCACGGAGATGTCGTGCTTGATGCTGAAGCCTTCCCGTTTCTGCGCTTCCGAGATGTTTTCACGCAGGGCCCACAGGGTGTTTGCCTGGCTTTCCGAATGGGCTACGACGCCATCGTGCACCGCCGCGTCGGCAATGGCCCGTTCGAGCTCGGCCTCAAGCAGTTCGGCCAGGCCGGCATCCTGACGGGTGTCGGTCAGCTCCACCAGCACGTACCACGGGTGGGCGCTTTCCAGCGGATCGCGGGCGCCGGGGATGTGCTGCAGCACCAGTTCGAGGGAGGTGCGGCCGATGAGCTCGAAGGCGGTCACCCGGTCGCCGGCCACACTGCGCAGGCGCGACAGCAGCGCCACCGCCGCCGCGGGGCTGTTCACCGCCAGCCAGGCGGTGACGCTACTGCGCGGGCGCGCAAACAGTTTGAGGGTGGCGGCGGTGACGATGCCCAGGGTGCCTTCGGCGCCGATGAACAGGTGCTTGAGGTCGTAGCCGGTGTTGTCCTTGCGGAGGCTGCGCAGGCCATTCCAGACCTGGCCGTCGGGCAGGACCACCTCGAGGCCGAGGACCAGCTCGCGGGTATTGCCGTAGCGCAGCACCTGCACGCCGCCTGCATTGGTGGAGATCACCCCGCCGACTTCGCAGGAGCCTTCGCTGGCGAGGGACAGGGGGAAGAAGCGGTCGGCCTCCCGCGCGGCGGCCTGGACGACGGCCAGCGGGGTGCCGGCCTCCACGGTGATGGCGTTGTTGGCCGGGTCGATCCGGCGGATGCGCCGCAGGCGGGACAGGTTGATGAGCACCGCCGCACCGTCTGGCAGCGGCGTGGCACCGCCGCACAGTCCGGTGTTGCCACCCTGGGGCACGATCGGTGTACCGCTGGCCGCGCAGGCCTGCACGACGGCGGACACTTCGGCGGTGTCCGCCGGAAACACCACGGCCTGCGCCGCGCCGGTGTAGCGGCCGCGCCAGTCGGTGAGGAAGGGGGCCATGTCTGCGTGGGCGGACAGACAGTGGGGCGTGCCGACGATTTCACGCAGGGTGTCGATCAGGGCGGACATAGTGGAACTCGCTAGGCAGGAAGTGGATACAGGAGCCCCGCCGCGCAGCGCGCGCCGAGGGCTGTCAGCGCTGCTCGAGGACGCGCCGGATGGTGGGCATGGCCAGTTCGACGGCGGCCTCGCCTTCGGCGATGGCTTCGGCGCCTCTGTGATAGTCCATCAGCCCGAGTTGGGCAAGGCGCGGGGAAATGAGCACGTCGGCCGGTTCGCCCGCCAGGCGGCTGCGGGCGATGCGCACGGACATGATGGAGATGCTGTCCTGCATCACGCTGAGCATGGACGGCAGCTCTTCGCGGTCGGCGCCGGCCTCGCCGCCATTGCTGCCGTTGGCCGGCTTGCCGTTGCGGCCGAAGCGGGCGAGGAGCTTGCGGGACCAGTAGGCGGCGCCGTTGCCATTGCCGTTGCCATTGGCGGGCTCGCTCCCCTGCCCTGCCGGCGCCCGGTTGCGCCAGGCCCAGCCGACCACGTCGGAGTTGAGCTCGACGGCGATGACCAGATCAGCCCCCATCGCGCGGGCCAGGGAGACCGGCACCGGATTGACGAGGGCGCCATCGACCAGCAGGCGGCCGTCCTGCCACACCGGCGCGATGAGGCCGGGCAGCGCGATGGAGGCGCGCACCGCCGCCGAGACGCTGCCTTCCCGCAGCCAGACTTCGTGGCCGTTGTGCAGGTCGGTGGCAACGCAGCCGAAGAGATGCGGCAAGGCGGTGAAGTCCCGGTCCACGAACTGGCGTTCGAAGAAGGAGATGAGGCGGTCGCCCTTGATGAGGCCGCCGCGCAGGCCCATGTCCATCAGGCCGACAACATGCTGCCAGCCGAGGCTTTCGACCCAATTGCCGAGTTTTTCCAGCTCGCCGGTTGCCGCCACGGCACCCACGAAGGCGCCGATGGAGCAGCCGCTGATGATGGTCGGCTCGATCCCCTCCCGCGCCAGCGCCCGCAACACCCCAATGTGCGCCCATCCCCGCGCGGATCCGCTGCCAAGGGCAATGCCGATGCGCGGCGCGCGCTTCATGGCTGGGTGGGGGATGGTGAGTGCCGGGCGAATGAATTCGCCCCCACAGAGGCTCGCGCCCTGCCTCTTACCGTGGGGGCGAATTTATTCGCCCTGAGCGGATGGAGTTGGCGGCTGCGGACGAATGAATTCGACCCTACAGGGGCTCGCGCCTTGCCACTTACCGTGGGGGCGAATTCATTCGCCCTTGGTCGGCGGCTGACGGCGCGGGGTTTCATGGGTGGGCTTTCAGATCGGCTCGGCGTAGAGGTCGTGCACGTCGCAGTCGGTGATGCGGACGCGGGCGAATTCGCCGGCTTCCAGGTTTTCACCGGCGGGGATGATGACCAGGCCATCGATTTCCGGGGCATCGCCGGGCGAGCGGGCCAGGGCGCCCTCCTCGTCGATTTCGTCGACGAGCACGGTCATCTCGCGGCCAATGAAGCGTTCCAGGCGGGCGGTGGAGATGTCTTCCTGGAATTCCATCAACTGGATGCGGCGCTCTTCGCGGATCTCTTCCGGCACGGCATCCGGCAGATCGTTGGCAGCGGCGCCTTCGACCGGCGAGTAGGCAAAGGCGCCGACGCGGTCGAGCTTGGCCTCTTCGAGGAACTGCAGGAGTTCTTCAAAATCGGCGTCAGTCTCGCCGGGGAAGCCGGTGATGAAGGTGGAGCGGATGGTGAGGTCCGGGCAGATCTCGCGCCAGCGGCGGATGCGCTCGAGGTTGTTCTCGGTGCTGGCCGGGCGCTTCATGGCCTTGAGGATGCGCGGGCTGGCGTGCTGGAAGGGCACGTCGAGGTACGGCAGGATCTTGCCTTCAGCCATCAGCGGGATCAGCTCGTCCACGCTGGGGTACGGGTAGACGTAGTGCAGGCGCACCCACACGCCCAGGTCGCCAAGGGCGTTGCAGAGGTCGTAGATCTTGGTACGGACGGGCTTGCCGCCCCAGAAGCCGGTGCGGTACTTGGTGTCGACGCCGTAGGCGCTGGTGTCCTGGGACACGACCAGGAGTTCCTTGACGCCGGCGTTGACGAGGTTTTCGGCCTCGCGCATCACGTCGCCGATCGGGCGGCTGACCAGGTCGCCGCGCATCGACGGGATGATGCAGAAGGTGCAGCGGTGGTTGCAGCCTTCGGAAATCTTGAGGTAGGCGTAGTGGTTGGGCGTCAGCTTGATGCCCTGCGGCGGAACCAGATCGATGAAGGGATCGTGGGGCTTGGGCAGGTGCTTGTGCACCTCGTGCATGACCTCTTCAGTGGCATGCGGGCCGGTGACGGCCAGCACCTGCGGGTGGGCCGCCATCACCACGTCGTCCTTGGCACCCAGACAGCCGGTGACGATGACCTTGCCGTTCTCGGCCAGGGCCTCGCCGATGGCGTCGAGGGATTCTTCCACCGCGGCATCGATGAAGCCACAGGTGTTGATGACGACAAGATCGGAGCCCTCGTAGGACGGGGAGATCTCGTAGCCCTCGGCCCGCAGGCGGGTGAGGATGTGCTCGGAATCGACAAGAGCCTTCGGACATCCGAGGCTAACGAAGCCGACTTTGGGAGCGGCCGGGTGCTTGGCTTGGGTCATGCGCTGAAAACCTGAAGGGGAAAAGCACAAGGGCCGCGTAACAGCGCGGCCCCGTTTAAATTATTTGTTTTGCGTACCAGGCGGCTCGCTGGTGGGCGCCGGCTGGTCTTTTTTGTCCGCGGGGAAGCCGCTTACAAAGTTGGGGAACTGGAAGCCGGAAAACAGGTTGCGGGTCTGGCTGTCCAGTTGCTCCTGCATCTGGGCGTACATTTTCTTGCTCTGTTCCATGTACGCACCCATCATGCTCTGCATGGCCGGCCCCTGGAAATTCAGGAACTGGGCCCACAGGTCCTGGCTGACGGTGGCATTTTCACCGTAAACCGAACGGACCTGATCCTGCAGCTTGGCCTGCATGTCGGTGAAGGCCTTGATGTTGTTCTCGAGGTACTTGCCCATCATCCCCTGCATGGCATTGCCATAGAAGCGGATCATCTGGGAGAGCAGATCGCTGGTGAACATCGGCGCACCGCCAGCCTCTTCTTCGAGGATGATCTGCAGCAGGATGTTGCGGGTCAGATCCTCGCCCGTCTTGGCATCGACGACCTGGAAATTGGCATTTTCGAGGACGAGCTCCTTCACGTCAGAAAGCGTGATGTAGGAACTGGTCTGGGTATCGTAAAGGCGGCGATTTGGGTACTTTTTTATCAGGCGAATTTGATCGGCCATCTGTGTCTTCTCCTCGGCGATAGGGTCGCCGCGGGGGGATTATACTGCGCTGCGCAAGAAAAAGCCCCGCCGCGCCTGAAGCTGGCGGCGAGAGATTTCACGCTTGCCGTCATTCCCGCTGGTCGGGAGAGAAGCAGTGAGGGCTGTGGGCTCCTGTGGGGAGGAACTGCGGGCGCCCTGTGGGAAGGAGCTGTGGCCCTCTGTGGGGAGGAGTTGTGGGCCCCTGTGGGGGCGAATTCATTCGCCCTCGATGCGTTCCTCAACCTCCGAGGGCGAATGAATTCGCCCCCACAGCACATCCCCACAGCACATCCCCACAGCCGATCCCCACGGCGCCTCCGCCTCCGCCACGGCAAGCGCCGCCATGCGGGCGCGCATGAAAAAAGCCCCGCGCGGGGCGGGGCTTTTCAACGTTTGCAGCGGCAGGGATTACTGGTAGTACAGGCCGCCGTTGACGTTGAGGGTGGCGCCGGTGACGTAGCCAGCCAGTTCGGAGGACAGGTAGACCACCGCTGCGCCGATTTCTTCCGGCTTGCCGAGACGCTTGACGGGCACGGTGTCGATGATGGCGTTACGGACCTCTTCCTTGATCGCCATGACCATGTCGGTGCCGATGTAGCCCGGGGCGATGGCGTTGGCGGTCACGCCCTTGGTGGCCAGTTCAGCGGCCAGGGCCTTGGTGAAGCCGATCACGCCAGCCTTGGCGGCGGAGTAGTTGGTCTGGCCAGCCTGACCCTTGACGCCGTTCACCGAGGAGATGTTGATGATGCGGCCCCAGCCACGCTCGGCCATCTTCGGGGAGATGGTGTGGGTGACGTTGAACAGGCTGGTCAGGTTGGTGGCGATGACGGCATCCCACTGGCCCTTTTCCATCTTCGGGAAGAACTTGTCGCGGGTGATGCCGGCGTTGTTCACCAGAATGTCGATCGGGCCGACTTCACCGGTGATCTGCTCAATCGCAGCCTTGCATTGCTCGTAGTCGGACACGTCGAAACCGTACAGCGGAACGTCCAGGCCTTCGGCCTTGCGGGCTTCAACCCACGCATCCTTGGCGGGGTCGCCCGGGAAGAAGTTGCCGACCACGCGGACACCAGCGGCAGCGAGGGACTTGACGATTGCAGTGCCGAGACCACCGACTGCGCCAGTAACGAGAGCGATGCGTTGAGTCATTTCACTTTCCTTTTTGTTGCGGTGCCAGATGAACACCGATTAGAACATATGCTGACCGCCGTTGATAGAGATGTTGGCCCCGGTGACGAAGGCCGCCTCGTCCGATGCCAGATAGGCAATCAGACCGGCGATTTCCTCCGGCTTGCCGAGACGGCTCATCGGGATCTGCGGCAGGATCTTGGTTTCGAGGACCTCCTGCGGGATGGCGGTGACCATCTTGGTGCCGATGTAGCCCGGCGAGATGGTATTGACCGTGACCCCGGATTTGGCCACCTCCAGCGCGAGCGCCTTTGTAAAGCCGTGCATGCCGGCCTTGGCGGCGGAGTAGTTGGTCTGCCCGAAGGCACCCTTGATACCGTTAACCGACGACACGTTGATGACACGCCCCCACTTGCGCTCGACCATGCCGTCCATGACCTGCTTGGTCATGTTGAAGACGCTGTCGAGGTTGGTGCTCATGACGGCGTCCCAGTCGGCCTTGGTCATGCGCTTGAAGGTCATGTCACGGGTGATGCCGGCGTTATTGACCAGCACGTCCACCGGACCGATGTCGGCGGTGACCTGTTCGACGCACTGCTTGCAGGAGTCGAAGTCGGCCACGTCGCAGGGGTAGGCCTTGAAGCCGTAGCCCATGTTGTTCATGGTCTGCAGCCATTCGCCGGCCTTGGCATTGCCCGGCGAATAGGTTACGACCACCTTGTAGCCCAGGGCTGCCAGCTTGATGCTGATCGATTCCCCCAGGCCGCCCATACCGCCGGTCACCAAAGCAACTCGTGCCATGTGTTTCTCCCTCCTTGTTTCGATGTATGCGGGGGTCGCGCAGACGTCGACAGTGTCCCCCCTTCTTTTTTCACTGCCGACGTGTTCTTTATTGGTTTTGTGTCGGTCTTCGGCGTGGCGGGCCTGATCAGGCTTTTTCTTTTACGTAACGTCCGGGCGCAGCTTCGATCACCTTGTACTTGGCATTGCCCGGCTTGTTGCGCGCGGCCACCTGGCTACCACTGCGCGGCTTGAGCCATTCTATCCAGTGCAGCCACCAACTGCCCTTTTGTTCTGTGGCAGATTGCAACCATTCTTCCGGAACCGATGCGGCAGAGTCGCTGGTCCAGTAGCTGCGGCGGTTCTTGGAGGCCGGGTTGATGGCCCCGGCGATGTGGCCACTGGCGCCGAGCACGAAGGTGGTTTCGCCGCCGAGGAGCTGCCGCACCAGATAGGCGCTGTCCCACGGCACGATGTGGTCTTCACGGGTGGCGAGCAGGTAGGCCGGCAGGTCGACCTTGCCGAGGTCCACCTTGACGCCGAGCATCTCGAGCTTGCCGGGCACGCGCAGGTTGTTCTCGAGGTACATGTTGCGCAGGTACCAGGCGAGGAAGGGGCCGGCCAGGTTGGTGCTGTCGGAGTTCCAGTACAGCAGGTCGAAGGCTTCCGGGGTCTTGCCCTTCAGGTAGTTGCCGACCACGTACTGCCAGATGAGGTCGTTGGCGCGCAGGCTGGAGAAGACCTGGGCCAGTTCCTGGCCGCGCAGCAGCCCGCCCTTGCCGATGGCCGCCTCGCGGGCCGCCACCGAGGCTTCATCTACCAGGCAGCCGATTTCGCCGGCGTCACTGAAGTCGAGCAAGGTGGTCATCAGCGTGAGGCTCTCGGCCGGGTCTTCGCCCTTGGCGCGCAGCACGGCGAGGGCTGACGACAGGATGGTGCCGCCGACGCAGAAGCCGAGCACGTGGGGCTTTTGCACCTTGGTGACTTCGCGGACGACCTGCAGCGCGGTGATCGGGCCTTTTTCCAGGTAGTCGTCCCAGCCGAAGTGGGCTTCCTCGGCCTTGGCGTTCTTCCAGGAGACGAGGAAGACGGTGAAGCCTTGCTCGACGATGAAGCGCACCAGGGAGTTGGCCGGCTGCAAGTCCATGATGTAGAACTTGTTGATGCACGGCGGGACGATCAGCAGCGGCGTTTTATGGACCTTGTCGGTCAGCGGCGCGTACTGGATGAGCTGGATCAGCTCATTTTCGTAGATGACGGAACCGGGCGTGGTGGCCAGGTTGCGGCCGATCTCGAAGGCCGAGTCGTCGGTCATGGAGATGCGGCCCTTCTCCATGTCGCCGATCAGGTTCTTGATGCCCTGGGTGATGCTCTCGCCCTTGGTGTCGAGGGCCGTCTTGATGAACTCGGGGTTGGTCGCCGCGAAGTTGGACGGGGACATGGCCTCGACGTACTGGCGTGTCAGGAACTGCATGCGGGCCTTGGCCCGGCCGTCGGCGATGGGCAGCGCGTCAGCGAGCTTGCCGAGGTAGTCGGCATTGAGCAGGTAGGCCTGGCGGATGTAGTCGTAGACCGGGCTGGAGGACCACTCGGGGGCGTTGAAGCGGCGGTCGCCGGGCTGCGGCTGGACCAGCGGCGCTACAGGCTCGCCGGGCTTGGCCTGGGCCATGCTGGCCCACAGTCGGGCGTGCGCTTCAGCCAGGGACTTCTGCAACTCGGTCAGCTCCGCGGCCTCGGGCAGCGGAATCTGCTGGGCTGCAGTCGGTGCCACCTGCTGGATCGCGGCGTTCTGCTTGCCGAGAAAATCGAGGAAACCTTCGGCCAGGGACTGGCCGAACTTGAACATGCCCTGCAGGGCTTCTGCGGACTGCTCCGGTGTTACAGACATCCAGCTCTCCTTTGTTGTTTCCGACCAGGAAAATCACAGCGCAGTGGTTTCCGGAGCGGGCGAACGCGGCATTCGGACGGCGCGCGTTTCGACCCCGGGCCCGTACGACGGCCTGTAGAATCCGGGTATGTATATTGTTGCTATCGCTTGGATTTTCGTCGCCTTGATGGCTACCGTGGCTGAGACCACTGTTGTCGGCGCCGTTCTTACGTTCTTGTTCTATGGGCTTGCGCCGCTCTCCCTGTTTTTGTGGATTCTTGGCACCTCGGCCCGCCGCCGTCGCCGTTTAGCCCAACGCTCGCTCGGCGAGGGGGTGGGCGAAGACGATGGAGGCGATGCCGGCGGCAATCAATAATACCTGCTGGATGGTGGCGCGCAATTCCGTACGCTTGTGCAAACCCGGAATGAGATCGGCCACGGCCACGTAAATCATACTCGCGGCCGCCAGGGCGAGGAACACCGGCACCAGCGCCTGCACGCGGGACAGGGCGAAATAGGCCAGCAGGCCGCCGACCAGGGTTGCCACGCTGGACAGCAGGTTGAAGGCCAGGGCCTTGGCTCGGCTGTAGCCGGAGTGCAGCAGGATCAGGAAGTCGCCGACTTCCTGCGGGATTTCGTGGGCGATGATAGCCAGCCCGGTGACGATGCCGAGGGGCGTGCTCTCGACGAAGGCCGCGGCGATGAGGATGCCATCGACGAAATTGTGGAAGGTGTCGCCGACGAGGATCAGCAGGCCGCTGCGTCCGTGGTCGTGGCCGCCGCCGTGGTGGTGGTGCTCGTGCCCGTCGCAGCCTTCGTCATGGCAGTGGCGCCACAGCACCAGCTTTTCGAGCACGAAGAACAGCAGGATGCCGCCCAGGACGTTCATCGCGGCGTGCTCGGGGCTTTCCGCCGCCTCGATGGCGTGGGGCAGCACCTCCAGGAAGGAGGCGCCGAGCAAGGCGCCGATGGCGTAGCTGATCAGGATGGGCACCCAGTTGGGGCGCGCCGCAAAGGCGAACCCGGAGGCGACCAGCACGCTGAGCAGGCCGCCGGCGAAACTCATGAAGATGATCCAGGCAAGGGGGGTCATGGTTCTACAGCTTTCAGGGGGCCGGGCAGTATAGCTTTAGTCGCCGCCTCGTCTGCCAGGACTTAGGCGAGCCAGATCAGGCTGGCCATGCGGCCGGTTCGACCATCGCGCCGGTAGGAGAAGAAACGGTCTTTTTCGGTGACAGTGCAGGCATCGCCGCCATACACGGCAGTGACGCCCAGCCGGGCCAGGCGCTGACGGGCCAGCAGATAGATGTCGGCGAACCATTTTCCCGGCTGCGCGCCGGGACGGAAGGCCGTATCGGCAGCGGCATCAGCGGCCATGAAGGCAGCGCGCACTTCGTCGCCCACCTCGAAGGCTTGCGGACCGATGGCCGGCCCCAGCCAGGCCAGCACTTCGGACGGCGGCACCGCCATTTTTTCGACTGTGGCTTCTATGACGCCATCGACGAGGCCGCGCCAGCCGGCATGAGCCGCAGCGACGACGGTGCCGGCACCGTCGCACAGCAGCACCGGCAGACAGTCGGCCGTCATCGCCGCGCAGACCTTGCCCGGGACGCGGCTGACTGCCGCGTCCGCGTCGGGCACACCACCGTATTCGGCGACATCGACCACCGCGACGCCATGCACTTGATTCAGCCAGCACGGCTCGTCCGGCAGTTCGGCACGCAGCACCGCGCGGTTGGCAGCGACGAGGGCCGGATCATCGCCGACATGGCCGCCCAGATTGAGGGCGTCGTACGGCGCCGGACTGCTGCCGCCGCGGCGGGTGGTGGACAAGGCCCGCACATTGGCCGGCGCCGGCCAGTCTGGATGGATCCAGGACACTGAACTCATGGCTTGGGGCTTTCGCGCAGCACGGCCAGCAGGCTCTCGATGTCAGCGGCCAGCGGCACATTCCAGCGGCCGGCTTCGCCGGTCCGCGGGTGCACCAGACCGAGCTGCCAGGCGTGCAAAGCCTGGCGCGGGAAGGCATCAAGACGCGGGTCGGCGCTGCGCGCCTTGCCGTAAGTGGCGTCACCAACCAGCGGGTGGCCGATGTGGGCCATGTGCACGCGGATCTGGTGGGTACGGCCGGTTTCCAGCTGGCACTCGACGAGGCTGGCGCGGGCGAAGCGCTCGACGACGCGGTAATGGGTCACCGCCTCGCGGCCACCGGGCACGACGGCCATCTTGGTACGCTGGACCGGATGGCGGCCGATCGGGGCATTCACCTCCCCGCTCGGCGCCGGTTCGCCATGCACCAGCGCGAAATAGTGGCGCTTGACGGTGCGCGCCTGCAGCTGGCGCACCAGGTCGGTCTGGGCCTCTAGGGTCTTGGCCACCACCAGCAGGCCGCTGGTGTCCTTGTCCAGTCGATGCACGATGCCGGCCCGCGGCACTTCGCGGAACGCCTCGCTGTGGAACAGCAGCGCGTTGAGCAGCGTGCCGGACCAGTTGCCGCTGCCCGGATGGACGACCAGCCCGACCGGCTTGTTGATGACGATGATCGTGTCGTCCTCGAAGACCACGTCCAGCGGAATATCCTCGGCCTGCTCGGCGAGCATCGCGTCGGTAGGCTCGGGACTGACGACGAGGGTCTCGCCGCCCCAGACCTTGGACTTGGCATCCGGCGAAGCACCGTTGACGAGGATCCGCCCGGACTTCAGCCAGGACTGCAGGCGACTGCGGGAATGTTCAGGAAAAAGGCGCGCGAGGGCTTGGTCTACCCGGAGACCAGCACATTCGTCAGGAATCGACTCGCGTCGCGGCGAAGGGGAAGAAGAGGCTGGGCTATAATCAAGCCAGTCTTCTTCCAATGAGTTTTCAATGGCGCATTTCACCCTGCGTAGTTTAACGCTTACCGGCTTCCTGCTGCTGGCCGGCTGCAGCAGTCTTCCCGACCAGGCGGACGAAACCGTCGGCTGGAACGCCCAGAAGCTGTATTCAGAAGCCAAGGAATCCATGTCGGATGGCGCCTGGGACCGTGCCATCAAGATGTTCGAGAAGCTCGAGTCGCGCTATCCCTATGGCCGTTACGCCCAGCAGTCCCAGCTCGAAGTGGCTTACGCCTACTACAAGTCGAACGAGCCGGCATCGGCCATCGCCGCCTGCGAGCGCTTCATCAAGCTGCACCCCAACCACCCGAACGTGGACTACGCCTACTACCTGAAGGGTCTGGCGAACTTCAACGAGGACCTGGGTCTGCTTGGTTCGTTGGCCAAGCAGGACTTGTCGGAGCGTGACCCCAAAGCCACCCGCGCCTCCTTCGACACCTTCAAGGAACTGAGCCAGCGCTTCCCGGACAGCAAGTACACGCCGGACGCGACGCTGCGCATGCGCTACCTGGTGAATGCACTGGCGTCCTATGAAGTGCACGTCTCCCGCTATTACTACAATCGCGGCGCCTATGTGGCGGCAGCCAACCGGGCCCAGGGCACGATCAAGGACTTCCCCCAGTCGCCGGCGACCGAGGAAGCCCTGTTCCTGATGGTCAAGAGCTACGACGCGCTGAAGATGAACGATCTGCGCGACGACGCCGACCGCGTGCTGCGCAAGAACTTCCCGAAGAGCCGCTACCTCACCGCCAACGGCGCCGCGCCCAGCGACCGCCCCTGGTGGAAGATGTGGTGAGCATCGCGGCGCCCGACCATCATGGATGAAGCCGTCCGCCAGGCGCTGGCCAGATGGCCCAACGTGCCCTCATGCACGGGGTGGCTGCGCCTGAGCCGGCGTGGGGAATGGTGGGTACCCGAAGGGCCTATCCGCCATGCCGGCCTACGCGGCTTCATCAGCCGCAACTACCTGGCCACGGCGGATGGCTACTGGTTCTTCCAGAACGGGCCACAGCAGGTCTTCGTGGACCTCGACTACACGCCGATGGTCCTGCGCCTGGCGGCCCCCGGCCAGCTGGAAACCCACACCGGCAGGCCGGTGACGGCACTCGACAGCGCCTGGCTGGACGAGCACGGCAACCTGCTGCTGGGCAGCGAGCACGGGATTGCACTGCTCGACGACCGCGACCTGGCGGCGATGCTGGACCATCTCGACGGCGACCTGGAAGCCGCGGACAGCGCCATCACGCTGAACTGGGGCGGGCAACACCTGCCCGTCGGGCGCATCCGCCAGGCCGATGTTTCCGCACGCTTCGGCTTCATGAACAAACCGGCCTGAAACGGCCGGTTGTCATTTGCAGCACTGGCCGGCATGAAGCCGGCCCCTTCCCTGCCGCTCAACCGCGGCCGTACTTATCCTCGAAGCGCACGATATCGTCCTCGCCCAGGTAGGCGCCGGACTGCACCTCGATGATCTCGAGGGGCAGCTTGCCCGGGTTGGCGAGACGGTGCACATGCCCCAGCGGGATGTAGGTGGACTCGTTCTCGCCGAGCAGGAAGACCTTGTCACCGTTGGTGACTTCGGCAGTGCCCTTCACGACGATCCAGTGCTCGGCCCGGTGGTGGTGCATCTGCAGGCTCAGGCGCGCGCCTGGATTGACGACGATGCGCTTGACCTGGAAACGCGGGCCGGCATCGATGGAGTCGTACCAGCCCCACGGGCGATGGATCTTGCGGTGGGCCGAGGCCTGGCTGCGCTGGCCGGCCTTGAGGGTGGCGACGATCTGCTTGACGTGCTGGGTCTTGTCCTTGCGCGCGACCAGCACCGCATCGGGCGTTTCGACGACCACGGCATCATCGAGACCGACGCAGGCGACCATGCGGTCCTGGGCGTAAACCAGCGTATTGCGGCTGTCCTCGAACAGCACGTCGCCCCGCGCCACGTTGCCCGCCTCGTCCTTGTCGGCGATCTGCCACAGGGCGTCCCAGGCACCGACGTCGGACCAGCCGGCGGACATGGGCACGACGCTGCCGGAAATGCCGAGATCAGTCGCACCAGCCAGCTTTTCCATCACCGCGTAGTCGATGGAGTCGGACGGGCAGGTCTTGAAGGCGTCCTTGCCGACGCGCACGAAATCGGCGTCGCGGGAGCCTGCATCCCAAGCGGCCACGCAGGCGGCGTGCATTGCGGGCTGCAACTGCGCCATGGCCTTCAGCCAGACGCTGGCACGGACCATGAACAGGCCGCTGTTCCAGAGGTATTCGCCGCTATCGAGGTAACGCTGGGCGGTGGCCGCGTCGGGCTTTTCAACGAAGGCGGCAATGGCCTTGCTGCCGTCCGGGCGATCGGCGCCGAAACGGATGTAGCCGTAGCCGGTTTCGGCGTGGTCGGGAACGATGCCGAAGGTCACGATGGCGTTATCCAGTGCCGCCGGGATGCCCGCATCGATGGCGCCTTGGAAACCATCCAGGTCGCGGATCACGTGATCGGCCGGCATCACCAGCAGCACCGGGTCGGCGTCCTGCACCGCCAGGGCGGCCAGCGTGAGGGCCGGCGCGGTATTGCGGCCGAAGGGCTCGAGGACGATGTTGCCGCTGCGCTTGCCGCTGGAGCGCAGCTGTTCGGCGGTCACGAAGCGGTATTCCTCGTTGCACACCACCACCGGCTCGGCAGCCACCGGCAGGCGCCCGCGGAAGCCGCTCAGCCGCCCGGCCGTGGCCTGCAGCATGGTGTCGTTACCGACCAGCGCCAGCAGTTGCTTGGGGTATTGCTCGCGGGACAGGGGCCACAGGCGGGTGCCGGAGCCTCCGGAGAGAATGACGGGTTGAAGTTCCATGGCTGGCTAAGGACTCACGAAAAAATTGAAGCGCTGCACAATGCCATACGTCTTAACACAAAGTCGCCAAAAACACTCTTTCGTCATCCCCGATCAGAGGTCGGCAGCCTCACCCTCCAGGCCGGCGAGCCAGCCACCGACCACCTTCTCGACATCCTCGACACCGGTCTTCTTCAGACTGGAGAAGAGCTGCACCGTCACGTGCTCGCCGAGGGGGGCGAGCTCCTTGCGGACCGCCGCCAGGGTGGCGGCGGCTTCGCTGCGGGTGAGCTTGTCGCTCTTGGTGAGCAGCACGTGGATCGGCCGCCCGCTCGGCGCAAACCAGCCGATCATCGTGCGGTCGAGCTCCTTGAGCGGATGCCGCGAATCCATGATCAGCACCAGGCCGATCAGATTGGGCCGGCGAGTCAGGTAATCCTCGAGCAGATGCTGCCACTGGCGACGCACCGCCTCCGGCACTTCGGCGTAACCGTAACCGGGCAGGTCCACCAGCACGGCGCCGTTCTGCAGGCGGAAGAAGTTGATCAGCTGGGTGCGCCCCGGCGTCTTGGACACGTAAGCCAGCCGGGTGTGGTTGGCGAGGGTGTTGATGGCGCTCGACTTGCCGGCATTGGAGCGTCCGGCAAAGGCGATCTCGGCACCACGGGGTGCCGGCAGGCCACTGGCCTTGGCAATGGAAATTTCAAACTGGGCGTTGCGGAAGAGAGGCATGGGGAATGGCGTGGAGCTTGCGCGTCAGGGCTTTATTGCATCGCGCAAATGACTGGAATTGCTATAGAATAGCAGGTTTGAGACTTCCACATTCTTGGCTTCCGAGGACATCATGATCAAGCGTTCCCTGCTGCTTTCGTTGCTTCTGGCCACCGGTGCAGTTCAGGCTGAAGAGAAGGCTTCCGCCCAACCCGATCTGGCCAAGGCCAAGCAAACCGCAGAAACCGTCTGCGTTGCCTGCCACGGCGCAGACGGCAACAGCCAGATCCCGACCAACCCGAAGCTCGCGGGCCAGCATGCGGAATACCTCGCCAAGCAGCTGCGGAACTTCAAGAGTGAAGGCGGCAAGCCCGCCGAGCGTGCCAACCCGGTGATGGGTGGCATGGCCGCTCCGCTGTCCGACGACGACATCAAGGGCCTGGCCGCCTACTTCGCCGGCCAGCAGCTCAAGCCCGAAGCCGCCAAGAACAAGGCCTCCATCGAACTCGGCCAGAAACTGTGGCGTGCCGGCGACCTGAAGCGCGGCATCCCCGCCTGTGCCGCCTGTCACGGCCCCGCCGGTGCCGGCCTGCCCGCCCAGTTCCCGCGCCTGTCCGGCCAGTTCTCCGACTACACCGAAGCCCAGTTGAAGGCCTTCCGTGCCGGCGAGCGTGCCAACGATCCGAACAAGATGATGCGCACCATCGCCCTCAAGATGACCGATCCGGAAATCAAGGCCGTCGCCGACTTCGCCGCCGGCTTGCGCTGAGTCAAGGCGCCTTTTCGCGCTGTCCGACTATAAAGAAAGGGGTGGTCTCGGCCACCCCTTTTTCCATTTCCGCCCCCGCTAATCTCGACGCCATTCATGCGACAGCGCAGCACTTCCCGCGCCTTCTACGAGCTGATCAGCTCGATGCGCTTTGCGATCAGCCTGCTGACCGTCCTCGGGATCGCCTCCATCATCGGGACGGTGCTCAAGCAGAACGAGCCCTACAACAACTACCTCAACCAGTTCGGCCCCTACTGGTTCCCGATCTTCGAGGAACTGGGGCTCTACGCGGTTTACAACTCCGCCTGGTTCCTGCTCATCCTGGCCTTCCTGGTGCTGTCCACCACGGCCTGCATCATCCGGCAGACCCGGCCGATGCTGAAGGACATGCGCAGCTTCCGCGAACATGCGAAGGAAGCCTCGCTGGCAGCCTTCCAGCACCACGAACGGCTGCGTACCGCGCTTCCCACCGACAATGCGGCGCAGCAGGTGCAGGCCTACCTGGCCGCCAACGGCTTCCAGAGCCGGGTCGGCGCCCGTGAGGACGGCGTGCTGCTGGCCGCCAAGCAGGGCAGCTGGACGCGCATCGGCTACTTCCTGGCCCACTCCGCGATCGTGCTGATCTGCATCGGTGGCCTGCTGGACGGCAACCTGCCCCTCAAGATCCAGATGGCCCTCGGCGGCAAGACGACCACCTCAGGCAATCAGCTGATCTCCGACATCAAGCCGGAAAGCCGCCTCGGCCTGGACAACTGGAGCTTCCGCGGCAATGTCTTCATCCCGGAAGGCAAGAGTTCCAACGTGGCGATCCTCAACGTGAAAGACGGCATCCTGCTGCAGGACCTGCCCTTCACGGTGTCGCTGCGCAAGTTCCACCTGGAGCACTACTCCACCGGGATGCCCAAGCGTTTCGCCAGCGACATCCTGATCACCGACAAGGCCAGCGGCAAGACCGTCGAGAAGACCATCGAGGTGAACAAGCCCTTCGAGTTCGACGGCATCATGATGTACCAGGCCAGCTTCGAGGACGGCGGCTCGCGCCTGCACCTGCTCGGCCACGACCTGCGCAGCGGCGGCAAGGCGCCCTTCCCGACCGATGCCACCGTCGGCGAGGCCATCAAGCTGAAGCGGGACGGGCTCGACTACACCGTGGAGCTGGGCAGCTTCCGCCCCTTCAACATCGAGAACATGGCCAACGAGGAGCAGGTTGAAACCAGCGCCGTAGCCAGGCTCGAGAAGCACCTCGGCAGCGGCGCCCGCTCGGTGTCGAAGAAAGACCTGCGCAACGTCGGCCCGAGCTTCGAGTACAAGCTGCGCGATTCCGCCGGCCAGGCCCGGGAATACCAGAATTACATGCTGCCGATCGAACAGGACGGCGCCTGGTACATGCTGGCCGGCATGCGCGACTCGCCGGCAGCGCCGTTCCGCTTCATGCGCATCCCGATGGACCAGGACGGCAAACCGGACAGCTGGTTCGCGATCCGCAGCATGCTGCTCGACAAGAGCCGCCACGCGGAGATTGCCAGCCGCTTCGTAGCCACCGCGCTGGGAGCGGACGCCGGCGAGAAGGTGCGTACCCGCCTGCACGAGACGACCCAGAAGACCCTGGAGCTGTTCGCCCTCGGCGGCTTCGAGAGCCTCGGCAAGTTCATCGAAAGCACGGTGCCCGCCGCGGAGCGGGACAAGGCCGCCGACGTGTTCGTGAAGATTCTCGAAGGCTCGGCTTGGGAAGCCTGGAAGCTGGCCCGCAGTGTCGCTGGCCAGCCCGCGCCGGAGCTGGACCAGAAGCTCGGCCGCCTGCTGCGTGACTCGCTCAACGCCACCAGCGACAGCCTGCACTACGGCGCACCGGTGTACTTGCAGCTCACCGGCTTCGAGGAAGTACGCGCCACGGTGCTGCAGGTGACCCGCTCGCCAGGCAAGCCGGTAGTGTATTTCGGCTCCCTGCTGCTGGTGCTGGGCGTCTTCGCAATGCTCTACATCCGCGAACGCCGGCTCTTTGTTCTGATCAAACACAGCGGCGACGCGCTGGTGGCACTCAGCGCCAACCGCAAGTCGATGGACGTGGAAGAGGCCTTCCAGCGCCACCGCAAGGCCATCGCGGCACTGCTCGAGCCGGCCGCCACGCCGCCCGCCCAATCCTGATCCGAGGTCATTTCGATGGACATCGCCCACTCCGGAACCCCGTCCCCGCTGCGCCGCATCGGCCTTGGCGACGGCCTGTTCGCGCTGGCCCTGGTCTGCGCGGCCAGCTTCGCCCTGAGCCAGTACGGCGCCTTCATGGACATCTACGACAAGGCAATCCTCGTCGCCGTCATCCCGTCGCTGGCCGCCATCGGCTGGGCCTGGAAACCCTTCCGGGTCTTCCTGGCCGCCGCCACGGCGCTGGCGCTACTCAGCATCAACCTGTACGGCGGCGACCTGGCCCGCGCCGAGCAGGCCTTCTTCCTCAAGTACCTGATCTCCAGCCAGACGGCGATCATGTGGATGAGCGCGCTGTTCTTCATCGCCACCGGCGCCTACTGGATCGGCCTCATCGCCCGCTCGGACTTCGCCGAGAAGACCGGCTCTGCGCTGACCTGGAGCGCCGTGACGATGGGCACCACCGGCCTGCTGGTGCGCTGGTACGAGAGCTACCTGATCGGCACTGATGTCGGCCACATCCCCATCAGCAACCTCTATGAAGTCTTCGTACTGTTCTCGCTGATCACCGGCCTGCTCTACCTGTACTACGAAGGCCATTACGCGACGCGGCGGATGGGCGCCTTCGTGCTGCTGGTGATCTCGGCGGCGGTGGCCTTCCTGCTGTGGTACACCTTCTCCCGCGAGGCCCAGGAGATCCAGCCGCTGATCCCGGCGCTGCAGAGCTACTGGATGAAGGTGCACGTGCCGGCCAACTTCATCGGCTACGGCGCCTTCGCGCTGGCGGCGATGATCGGCGTGGCCGACCTGCTGGTGCGCAAGGGCATCCTGGCCAGCCGCCTGCCGCCCGCGGAAGTGCTGGACGACGTGATGTACAAGGCCATCGCGATTGGCTTCGCCTTCTTCACCATCGCCACCATCCTCGGCGCCCTGTGGGCCGCCGAGGCCTGGGGCACCTACTGGCAGTGGGACCCGAAGGAGACCTGGGCCTTCATCGTGTGGCTAAACTACGCGGCCTGGCTGCACATCCGCCTGACCAAGGGCCTGCGCGGCCCGATGCTGGCCTGGTGGGCGGTGATCGGCCTGCTAGTGACGGCCTTCGCCTTCGTCGGCGTCAATATGTTCCTGTCAGGCCTGCATTCCTACGGCTCGCTGTGAACCCTGCCTAGGCCCCGCTCCGGCGGGGCCGGCCGCCTTCCAGCCGGGCGATCTCGCCGGCACTGAAGCCCGCCTTCCGGCGGGCTTCGACGTTTAGCGGCTTGGGTGGCCACGGCGCGTCGAATTCAGTCATCAGGGCGAGATAGGTTTCCTCCGGCTCCAGCCCGCGCTCGGCGCAGAAATGGCGGAACCAGCGGTCGCCCAGCGCCACATGGCCAATCTCGTCGCGCAGGATGATGTCGAGCACCGCGATCGTCGCGTCATCACCGACCTTGCGCAGCCTGGCGACGATCGGCGGCGTGGCGTCCAGCCCCCGCGCCTCGAGTACCCGCGGCACCAGGGCCATGCGCGCCAACGGATCGTCGGCGGTCTTGACGGCCATGTCCCACAAGCCGCGATGGGCCGGAAAATCGCCATAGGCAAAACCTGCCGCGGCAAGCCTCTCGGTCACCAGGCCGAAGTGGTAAGCCTCTTCCGCCGCCACCTGCAGCCAGCCGGCGTAGAAATCCGCCGGCAAACCGCGAAAGCGATAGACGCAGTCGAGCGCCAGGTTGATGGCGTTGAATTCGATATGGGCGATCGCATGCAGCAACGCGGCCAGCCCCTCGGCGGACGAAGGCTTGCGGCGTGGCACGGCGGTATGGTCGATCAGTTCGGGCCGGGCCGGCCTGCCGGCGTCCACAACGGCGAACACATCGCCGATCTCGCCTTCAGCCAGCGGCGGCAGCACGCCGCGCCCCCAGTCCTGGCACAGGGTCGCCACCAGGCCGGACTTCTCGGCGGGATCGGGACACATCAGGGCCCGGTAGGCCCGGGCATGCAAATCTTCAGGGGTTTCCGGCATCGCGCGATGGTACACCATGAAAAAACGAAAGGCCGTCCATACAGACGGCCTTTCGCGGGCGCGTTACCGCGCCTCTTTCTCTCCCCCTCAATCAAGCGGTCTTGCGGGCAGCCTCCCGGCGGGGACTGGCAGCCGGCTTGGCACCCGGCACGGCCAGGGCCACGTCCCTGATCTGCTCACCTACCTTGCCGAGGTTCTCGAAGGCCGCCACCTGGGCCTCGACACCACTGCGCAGGACATCAAACCATGCATCGAAACCGGCCGGCGCACCTTCCGCCAGGCGATCGATGTTGTGCCGGACCTGACCGGTCGCCGTGCTGGCGGAGTTCCGGAAAGCCTCGGCGAACAGCTGGCCAGCCTCCAGCAGCACGTCGTACTGCTGACGGGCAGTTTCGGACGAACGCTGCAGCTGCGGCTGGAAAAAACGGGCTTGCCAGTCGGCCAAGCCAGCCACATCACGTACTTCGAGCAGGCTCGCGGAACCTGCCAGAGCGTCACGGGCAAACTCCAGGTTGCTCTCGAGTTGCAGGCGCACGAGCTTCTCCGCCTGATCCGCCAGCCCTTGGGCCAGTTCGATGAACTTGTCGAGCTCGGCGCCCTGCAGCGGCGCAAAACGTGCAATGCTGACCACGGTCATTCAAATCTCCTATCGAGTTGACCTGTTTCCATGGGTGTCTCCCCCATCCTTCTCCATCCTGTTCCGCCAGGCTCACAGCCTTGTCCGGACTGCACATCGCAGTGCAGCAAAGAAGTTGGACGGAGTATGTCATCGCCGGGCCCAACCATGAAGACGGCATTTCCCCCACGTTAATACAGGGAAAACCCTTGGTTCCACCTCACTGCGCGTGATAGCGGACTTCGATGACGAGCCGGACCAGTTCGGCGAGGGATTCGACCTGCAGCTTTTCCATGACCCGTGCCCGGTGCTGCTCGACCGTCTTGATGCTGATCCCCAGATCCTCGGCGATCTGCTTGTTGAGGCGTCCTGAGACCATGCCGTCCATGACGTCCCGCTCGCGGGTGGTCAGCCCATCCAGGCGGCCCTGTATCTCGGTCCACCAGGCCCCTTCCCTCCGGCGCTGGGCCGCCACCTGCACGGCCTCATTGACGCGATCGAGCAGGACCTGCTCGTTGAAGGGTTTCTGCAGGAAATCGAAAGCCCCTTCGCGCATCACCCGCGCCACCATCGGCACATCGCCATGGGCCGACACGAAGATGATGGGCAGGCGCTGCCCCAGGCGGCCGAGGCGGTCCTGCAGGCCAAGCCCGCTCAGGCCCGGCATGCGCACGTCGAGAACCAGGCAATGGGCCGTCTCCAGCGCCTCGCCGTCATCCAGGAATTCCACGGCGCCGCGGTAGCAGCGCACCGGAAAGCCGAGGGTTTCGACGAGCAGACCAATCGACAGACGAACAGCGTCGTCGTCATCGACCACACAGACTAGTGGCCTATTCATGTTGTTCTCCCGGTCGGTATCAACTACATGTTGTTGTTTTTCCAACAGGGTAGCGCCGCTACCCGGCAGGCTGCGGCAGCGACAGGCAGAACGTGGTGCCCTGCCTCGTACTCCTTTCGACCCACATGCGGCCGCCATGGTTCTCGATGATGGTGCGGCAGATCGCCAGCCCGAGCCCGACGCCCTCCTGCTTGGTGGTGACGAAGGGCGCAAAGGGGTCACTCCGCACCGTCTCGGCCAGTCCGCCACCGCTGTCGCTGACGGCCACTTCCACCATGCCATCAGTCCCGACACGGGTCGAAATGTGCAAGAGGCGCTCGCCGTCGACCTCGCTCATCGCATCGATGGCGTTCTTTGCCAGGTTGCTGAGCACCTGTTCCAACTGCACCTGATCACCGTCGACCAGCAAGGAGGGCTCCGCCAGCGCCAGCTGCCATTGCACCGCATGGGCACGCGCCTCGAACTCCATGAAGCGGACCACATCCCGGACTGCATCATTGATGGCAATCGGCGCGGTCAGCAGGCTATCGCGACGGACGAAACAGCGCACCCGGTGGACGATCTCGCCGGCCCTCAGGGCCTGCCCGGCGATGAGCTGCAGCGGCTCCCGCAGGCGCTCACCGGCAGCCCCCAGCTCATCCAGGCGCCGCAGCACCACCGCACTGAAATTGCGCAAGGCGGTAAGTGGTTGATTGAGTTCGTGAGCCAGCGCCGACGCCATTTCGCCCACATGAATAAGGCGCGCGGCACGGGCCAGCTCCTGCTGCTGGCGCATTTCCCGCTCCACGCCGAGATGCTGGTCGTGCACATCGCGGACGGTGCCGATCATGCGCAGGGGCTTGCCCTCGCGGCTGCGCTCCATCACCTTGCCGCGCAGTGCGACCCAGCGATAAGCGCCATCCTCGGTACGCAGGCGGAACTTCACTTCGGCGATCGGGCGGACACCCGCCAGGTGGGCCGAGAAGGCGGCCACCGCAGCCCGTACATCATCCGGATGCAGGCGGGCCGGCCAGATATCATTGCCCCGCAGCGGGCGATCGTCCGGCAGCCCGATGATGGCCCGGAAGCTCTGGCTGACATTGATCTCGCCGCTTTCCAGGGCCCAGTCCCACAGGGCATCACCGTGGCCCTCGAGGGCAAACTGCCACAGCCGCTCGGAAGCCTGCAGTTCGTCCATCAGGCTGTGTGCGTCATGGACGTCCCGGTACACACCGACGATGCGGCTCGCCCGTCCGCCCGAGTCGCGGGCCACGACCCGCGCCCGCGAGGCGACCCAGCGATATTCGCCACTCCGGCAACGCAGCCGGAACTCGGCGACGAAATCCGGTGCGACGCCCGACAGGCAATCAGCCAGCTTGCGATGGGCTTCGTCCCGGTCGTCCGGGTGCAGCAACTGTCCCCATTTCAGGTCGGCAGACTCGTCGGGCGTATAACCGAGCATTTCACTCCACAGCGGACTCCGATAGATCCGGCCGCTCACGAGGTTCCAGTCCCAGACCCCTTCGCCAGCCACCTCCAGCGCCAGGCGCCAGCGCTCCTCGTCGTCCGCCAGCCCCGCTACCGACACGGCATCGCTTCCGCGCTCCACCTGCAGTCCCTTGCTCGCCTCACGCCCCGGCCGGGGCGCCTTCCATCCGAATAAAGACGGATGGGCGCGGGAAGGCAAGTCCTGCGAGCACCCTCACTGTCACAGGTGAAGCAATACCAGGATCATGGGCGAATGAATTCGCCCCCACGACCGGAGTCACCGTCAGCGCAGACCGCCGCCGGGCATCAGCCCCTTCATGGCGCGCATCATTTTCTGCATGCCGCCCTTGGAGAACTGCTTCATCATCTTCTGGGTCTGCTCGAACTGGCTCAACAGGCGATTCACCTCCTGTACCGTGACGCCGGCACCGGCGGCGATGCGGCGCTTGCGCGAGGCCTTGAGGAGTTCCGGCTTGGCGCGCTCGATCGGCGTCATCGAGTTGATGATGCCCTCGATGCGCTTGATGGCCTTTTCTTCGACACCGCCCTGCAGCTGGCCGGCAGCCTGGGCGAACTGGGCCGGCAGCTTGTCCATCAGGCTCGACAGGCCACCCATATTCTTCATCTGCCCGAGCTGCTCCTTGAAGTCGTTGAGGTCGAAGCCCTTGCCGCTCTTCAGCTTCTGGGCGAAGGCCTTGGCCTTTTCCTCGTCGACGCCACGGCGGGCGTCCTCGACCAGGGACAGGATGTCGCCCATGCCGAGGATCCGGCTGGCCATCCGCTCGGGGTGGAACTCTTCGAGGCCCGCCAGCTTTTCGCCGACACCGGCGAACTTGAGGGGCTTGCCGGTGACGTGGCGCACCGACAGGGCCGCACCGCCACGGGCGTCACCGTCGAGCTTGGTGAGCACGACGCCGGTCAGCGGTAGGGCGTCGTTGAAGGCGCGGGCCGTGTTGACCGCATCCTGGCCGAGCATCGCATCGACGACGAACAGGGTTTCGATCGGCTTGACCGCCGCGTGCAGGGCCTGGATCTCCTCCATCATCGCCTGGTCGATGGCAAGCCGGCCGGCGGTATCCACCAGCAGCACGTCCATGTAGTGGCGGCGTGCGTAATCCACCGCCGCCAGCGCGATGTCCACCGGCTTCTGGTCGGGCGTAGACGGGAAGAACTCGATGCCGGCCTGCTGGGACACGGTTTCCAGCTGGGCGATGGCGGCCGGACGATAGACGTCGGTGGACACCGCCAGCACCTTCTTCTTCATCCGCTCGCTGAGCAGCTTGCCGAGCTTGCCGGTGGTGGTGGTCTTGCCGGCGCCCTGCAGGCCGGCCATCAGGATGATCGCCGGCGGCTGGGTGGCGAGATTGAGGCCGGTGTGGGCACCGCCCATCAGCTCGGTGAGTTCGCGGTGCACGACGCCGACCAGGGCCTGGCCCGGCGTCAGCGAGCTGAGCACTTCGGTGCCGACGGCCTTTTCCTTGACCCGGGCGATGAAGTCCTTGACCACCGGCAGCGCCACATCGGCTTCGAGCAGGGCCATGCGTACTTCGCGCAGGGCGTCCTGGATGTTGTCTTCGGTGAGGCGTGCCTGGCCGCGCAGGGTCTTGACGACCTTGGCCAGTCGCGTTGTGAGGTTGTCCAGCATGATGGTTAGGAACCGAGGCCTTGGAGTAAACTTGAACGATGCCCGCAATTCTACTTCATCTGCTCCCCGCCTCCCTGTATGCCCTGCTCGGCCTGCACTTCTGGCATAGCCGCTGGCACGCCCCCAGCAAGCCGCCCCGCCACGGCCTGAGCCTGCGGGAACGGATCGCACTGCTGGTGGCGCTGGCGGCCCATGGCTTCTCCCTGCATGGCGCCTTCTTCTCGCCGGACGGCCTGCATTTCGGCTTCAGCCTGGCGCTGTCGCTGATGCTGTGGCTGGCCATGCTGTTCTACTGGATCGAGAGCCTCTACGCCCGCCTGGAAGGCCTGCAGACCCTCGGCATGCCGGTTGCCGCGATATGCGCAGCACTGCCGGCCATCCTGCCGGCTCCCCACCTGCTGGAGAACACCGCTTCGCCGCTGTTCCGCGCCCACTTCGTGGTAGCGATGCTGGCCTACAGCCTGTTCACGCTGGCCGCACTGCACGCCATGCTGATGGCCATCGCCGAACGCCGCCTGCATGGCGCCCGCCTGACCCGCGCCTTCGCGTCCCTGCCGCCATTGCTGACGATGGAAACCCTGCTGTTCCGCCTGATCAGCATCGCCTTCGTGCTGCTGACCCTCACGCTGGGTTCCGGCATCCTGTTCTCCGAGGCCCTGTTCGGAAAGGCCTTCCGTTTCGATCACAAGACCGTCTTCGCGATCATTTCATGGGGCATCTTCGGCAGCCTGCTGGTCGGCCGCCAGGCCTGGGGCTGGCGCGGCCGGAAGGCCCTGCACTGGACCCTCGCCGGCTTCGTGGCGCTGATGCTGGCCTATGTGGGCAGCCGCTTCGTCGCCGACGTGCTGCTCGTCCGGCCGGCTTGACAAGCCCCCACCCGAACTGAATACTCGCCCGGACGTCATTTTCCCCACGCCTCGTGGACAGCATCCCCCTTTCCGTCCAATCGGCGATCCTGGCCGCGCTGCTGGCCCTGTCCGGCTTCTTCTCGATGGCCGAGACGGCCATGATGGCCGCCAACCGCTATCGCCTGCGCTCGGCCGCCCAGCTCGGCTCCCGCGGCGCCCGGCTGGCCCTCGACCTGCTCGACCAGACCGACAAGCTGCTGGGCATCATCCTGTTGTTCAACAACCTGATCAACGCGGCCGCCGCCACGCTGGTGAGCGTCATCACCATCCAGCTGTTCGGCAGCGAAGAGTGGATCCTGGGTGTCAGTACCCTGTTGGTCACCTTCCTGATCCTGGTCTTCTCCGAGATCACCCCCAAGGTGATCGGCGCCAACCACGCCAACCAGCTGGCCTGCATCGTCAGCTACCCTCTCGCGGCCCTGCTCAAAGGTCTTTATTTCATCGTCTGGTTCGTCAACCTGTTCGTCACCGGCCTGTTGCGCCTGCTGCGCCTGGCGGAACACGACAAGCAAGAGGCCCATGCATTGTCGACCGAGGAACTGCGCACCATCGTCCTCGAGTCCAGCGCCTTCATTCCCCCCAAGCACCGCAGCATCCTCCTCAACCTGTTCGAGCTGGAGGACATCACCGTCGAGGACGTGATGACTCCGCGCAACCAGATCGAGGCGGTCAATATCGCCGAGCCGCTCGACGTCATCCAGCGCCACCTGGCCACGTGCTACCACACCCGCCTGCCGGTCTTCGACGGGGAAATGAACTCCGTCATCGGGGTGTTGCACGTCCGCCGGGTACTGGGCCAGACCCTGGATCACAATCTGGAGGTCGGGGACATCTGCGGGATGCTGTCCAGGCCCTACTTCATCCCGGCCAGCACGGCGATCTACTCCCAGCTCCAGTTCTTCCAGGAAAACCGCGAACGTCTCGGCCTGGTCGTGGACGAATACGGCGAATTGCTGGGCCTCGTGACCCTCGAGGACATCATCGAGGAACTGATTGGCAAGTTCACCACCAGCGCCCCGGATGCGGCCGAAAAGCTGAGCTGGGGCCCTGACGGCAGCGTGCTGACGGATGGCAGCCAGCACCTGCGCGACCTGAACCGCAAGCTCGGCCTGTCCCTGCCGCTGGATGGCCCGAAGACCCTCAACGGCCTGATCCTGGAGTGCCTGCAGGACATTCCGGAATCCGGCGTCTCGGTGAAGATCGCCAATGTACCGATCGAGGTCGTCCAGGCCGAAGATCGCCGGATCAAAACCGCCCGTATATTCCGCCCTCATAGACGCAAATAACCGCTTCCGGCGCACAGGCTTTACAAGCCCTGTCCGCGGCGGCATGATCGCCGCACGCCCCAGGCGGCCGCTCAACCCTTTCGACGCTTCGGCATGTCTGCTAACCCCCAGGTCGCACTGAGCGGCCTCGCCCGCGCCCTCATCCAGCATGGCCGCCTGCTCGAAGCAGAAGCGGTCGCCTGTTCGTCGCCGTCCGGCAACCCGAACGACTTCATCGTCGAAGTCATCCAGCGCGGCCTGATGAGCGCCCTGGACATCGCCCGCTTCGCGGCCGAGACCTTCGGCTCGCCGATCCTCGACCTCTCCGCCTTCGACGAGTCCTTCATTGCGGTCGATGCGATCGACCGCAAGCTGATGAACAAGCATCAGGTGGTCGCCCTCGGGCGGCGCGGCAACCGGCTCGCCCTGGCCCTGTCCGACCCATCCAACCTGCGCATCCTCGACGAGATCCGTTTCCAGACCGGACTGGCCGTCGACCCGGTGGTGGTCGAGGCGCCCAAGCTCATCGCGCTGGTGGAAAAGCTCTCGGAAACGGCGGCCGACGCCATCAAGGACCTCACCGGCGAAGAGTTCGACATGGACCTCCTCGGCAAGGAGGGCGCCGCCGAGAGCCAGCAACAGCAGGAAGACGTCCAGTCCGAGGTGGACGACGCACCGGTGGTGCGCTTCATCCAGAAGCTGTTGATCGACGCAATCAACGAAGGGGCATCGGACATCCACTTCGAGCCCTACGAAAAGTACTACCGGATCCGCTTCCGTACCGACGGCATCCTCCGCGAAATCGCCCAGCCGCCGCTGGTGCTGAAGGAAAAGATCGCCGCCCGCATCAAGGTCATCTCCCGGCTCGACATCTCTGAGAAGCGCATCCCGCAGGATGGCCGGATGAAGCTGGTGCTATCCAAGAACAAGGCCATCGACTTCCGGGTTTCAACGCTGCCGACCCTTCACGGCGAGAAGATCGTGATGCGGATTCTCGATCCGACCTCGGCGATGCTCGGCATCGAGGCGCTCGGCTACGAGCCCGACCAGCGGGACGCCCTGATGGCGGCGGTCGAGCGGCCCTACGGCATGATCCTGGTCACCGGCCCCACCGGCAGCGGCAAAACGGTCTCGCTGTACACCTGCCTGAACATCCTCAACAAGGCCGGCGTCAATATCAGCACCGCGGAAGACCCAGCGGAAATCAACCTGCCCGGGATCAACCAGGTCAACGTCAACGAAAAGGCCGGCCTCACCTTCGCCTCGGCCCTGCGCGCCTTCCTGCGCCAGGATCCGGACGTGATCATGGTCGGCGAAATCCGTGACCTGGAGACGGCCGAAATCTCGGTCAAGGCTGCGCAAACCGGCCACCTGGTGCTATCCACCCTGCACACCAACGACGCCCCCTCCACGCTGGAACGTCTGCGCAACATGGGCGTGGCGCCGTTCAACATCGCCTCCTCGGTCATCATGATCACCGCCCAGCGTCTGGCCCGGCGCCTGTGCACCTGCAAGCAGCCGGTGGACATTCCGCTCGAGGCGCTCATCTCGGCGGGCTTCAGCGAGGCCGATCTGGACGGCAGCTGGCAGCCTTACGGGCCAAAGGGCTGTGAGCGCTGCAAGGGCAGCGGGTACAAGGGGCGCCTGGGTATTTACCAGGTGATGCCGATATCCGAGGAGATCGCACGTATAATCATGACAAACGGCAACTCGATGGATATTGCGGCCCAGGCCCAGATCGAAGGCGTGAGGGATCTGCGCCAGTCCGGCCTGCTGAAGGTCAAGCAGGGCATCACGTCCCTTAGCGAAGTCCTTGCCTGCACGAACGAGTGATCGCCTCAAGCGGAACGCACCGATGGCCACAACAACCACCAAAAAGCCCACCCCCCGAGGCGCCAGCGCCACCCGCGAATACCTTTTCCTGTGGGAAGGCAAGGACAAGACCGGCAAGATCATCCGCGGCGAAATGCGCGCTGCCACGGAAACCGTGGTCCAGACCATCCTGCGCCGCCAGGGCGTGCTGGCGCACAAAATCCGCAAGCAGTCCTTCTCCCGTGGCCGCAAGATCACCGACAAGGACATCGCGCTGTTCACCCGCCAGCTGTCCACGATGATGCGTTCCGGCGTGCCGCTGCTGCAGTCCTTCGACATCGCCATCAAGGGCTGCGGCAACCCCTCGCTGGGGCGCCTGCTCAACGACGTGCGCGCCAACGTGGAAACCGGCAGCAACCTGTCCCAGGCCTTCCGCCGCCACCCCGAACATTTCGACGCGCTGTTCTGCAACCTCGTCGAGGCGGGCGAACAGGCCGGCATCCTCGACTCGCTGCTCGATCGCCTGGCGTCGTACAAGGAAAAGATTCTTGCCATCAAGAGCAAGATCAAATCGGCGATGTTCTACCCGATCGCCGTGGTGGTGGTTGCCGCCCTGGTGGTCACGGTGATGATGCTGTTCGTGGTCCCCGAGTTCAAGAAGGTGTTCGCCAGCTTTGGCGCCGACCTGCCGGCGCCGACCATGTTCGTGATCGCCATTTCCGACTTCTTCGTCCAGTACTGGTATCTCGGCTTCGGCATCATCGCCGG
Source organism: Pseudomonadota bacterium (assembly GCA_018241665.1). Taxonomy (GTDB): domain Bacteria; phylum Pseudomonadota; class Gammaproteobacteria; order Burkholderiales; family Rhodocyclaceae; genus Zoogloea. Next base: position 286,838 of record JAFEDK010000013.1, on the reverse strand, counting down.
CACGGTCATCGGCATCTCGTATTCCTACAAACGCTCGGTACCGATGCAGGTCGCCGTAGACAAGGCCATGCTGCAGGTCCCGGTGATTGGCGAGGTGGTCCGCAAGGCCACCATTGCCCGCTGGACACGAACCCTGTCCACCATGTTCGCGGCCGGCGTGCCCCTCGTCGAGGCGCTGGACTCGGTCGGTGGCGCATCCGGCAACGTGGTCTACAAAAATGCCACCAAGCAGATCCAGTCGGATGTGAGCACCGGTACCAGCCTGACCGTGGCCATGCAGAACTCCCACGTCTTCCCCACCATGGTGGTGCAGATGGTGTCCATCGGCGAGGAATCCGGCCAGCTCGACTCCATGCTCAGCAAGGTCGCGGACTTCTTCGAACGGGAAGTGGACGACGCGGTCGCCGGCCTCAGCCAGTTGCTCGAGCCGCTGATCATGGTGTTCCTCGGGGTGGTGATCGGCGGCCTCGTGGTGGCCATGTACCTGCCCATCTTCAAGCTCGGCGCCGTCGTCGGCTAAGTCACCGCGACCTTTCGTACCCATGGACATCCTCCTGCAGGACACGCTCGTCTTTCCGGCGCTGTGCGCGCTGCTCGGCCTTTTTGTCGGCAGCTTCCTCAACGTGGTCATTCACCGCCTGCCGCTGATGATGGAGCGGGAATGGCAGGCCGAGGCCGCCACCCTGCGCGGCGAGGAGCCGGGTGCGCCGCAACCGCGCTTCAACCTCGCCACGCCGCGCTCGCGCTGCCCCCATTGCGGCCACCTGATCGGGGCGCTCGAGAACATCCCGGTCGTCAGTTACCTGCTGCTGCGCGGACGCTGCCGGCACTGCGACGGCCCGATCAGTGTCCGCTATCCGCTCATCGAGGTGCTGTGCGCTGCGCTGTCGTGGTTTACCGCCCATCACTTCGGCTTTGGCCTGGCAGGCTGGGGAGCACTGGTCTTCGTATGGGCCCTCATCGCCCTGTGCTTCATCGACCTGGACACCCAACTGCTGCCCGACAGCATCACCCTGCCGCTACTGTGGCTTGGTCTGTTGCTCAATCTGTCCGGCACCTACACCGATCTCTCCAGCGCGGTCGTCGGCGCTTCGGCCGGCTACCTGACCCTGTGGTCGGTGTACTGGCTGTTCAAGCTCACCACCGGCAAGGAGGGCATGGGCTACGGCGATTTCAAGCTCCTCGCGGCACTGGGTGCGTGGATGGGCTGGCAGGTACTCCCGCTGACCATCCTGCTGTCGTCCGCGGTGGGTGCCATCGTCGGCGTGGCGCTGATCGTGCTCCGTCGCCATGGCCGCGAGATCCCGATCCCCTTCGGCCCCTACCTGGCAGCCGCCGGGCTGCTGGCCCTGTACTGGGGCGGTTCGCTGACACAGGCCTATCTGGACATGCTGTAAGCCCCCTCCGGACCTTGAAACAGGCCCCGCCGCCCCCACCTGTTGGAGTGCGGGTCTGTTTCGCCCGATGTTGCGATGCGCTAAACTTCGCCCCATTGACTTTCCGGAGCTCGTCATGCCTATCTACGAGTACCGCTGCAGCAGCTGCGGCCACCAAAAAGACCACCTTCAAAAAATGAGCGATGCCCCGCTCACCATCTGTCCGGCCTGTGGTGCCGAAAGCTACGCCAAGCAACTGTCGGCGGCAGGCTTTCAGCTCAAGGGCAGCGGCTGGTACGCCACTGACTTCAAGGGCGGCAGCGGCTCCAGCCCGAAGACCGAAGCGGCCAAATCCGACAGCCCTGCGCCGACGCCCTGCGGCGGCAGTTGCGCGTGCCACTGATAGCGACGCACGCGAACTGCGCTGAATGAAAAAATACTTCGTCACCGGCCTGCTGATCTGGATCCCCGTGGTCATCACCTTCGTGGTGCTGGCCTGGATCGTCAACACCCTCGACCAGATCCTGCTGCTGGTCCCCGAGGCCCTGCGCCCCGAGGCCTTCCTGGGCTTCCACCTTCCAGGCATCGGCGTCATCGTCTCGCTGCTGCTGATCCTCGTCACCGGCCTGGCCGCCGCCAATTTCGTCGGCCAGCGCCTGGTGCGCTTCTGGGAGGGCGCCCTGTCGCGCATCCCGGTCGTCAAGTCGATCTACTACAGTGTCAAGCAGGTGTCGGACACCCTGCTGTCCAGCAACGGCCAGGCTTTCCGCAAGGCGCTGCTGATCCAGTACCCGCGCGAAGGGATGTGGACCATCGGCTTCCAGACCGGCGCGCCTGGCGGCGATGCCGGCCATCACCTGGGTCCCGATTTCGTCAGCGTGTACGTGCCGACGACGCCGAACCCGACCTCCGGCTTCTTCCTGATGCTGCCCCGCAAGGACGCCATCGAGCTGGACATGAGCGTCGATGAAGCCCTCAAGTACATCATCTCGATGGGTGTCGTGGCCCCGCCCGCGCACCGCACGCCAAGCCCGCGGCCGGCCCCTGCCCTTCTGAATCAATAAACGCGGTTGTCGTCCGACCGCGTTCCGCTTTTTCCAGGAATCCTTACCCCACCATGCGAACTCAATACTGCGGCCTCGTTTCCGCTGCCTATCTCGACCAAACCGTCACCCTCTGCGGCTGGGTGCACCGTCGCCGCGACCACGGCGGTGTGATCTTCATCGACCTGCGTGACCGCGAAGGCCTCGTGCAGGTCGTCTGCGATCCGGATCGGGCCGAGATGTTCCAGGTGGCCGAATCGGTCCGTAACGAGTTCGTCCTCAAGATCACCGGCAAGGTCCGCCGTCGTCCCGCCGGCACCGAGAACACCGGCCTGGTGTCCGGTGAGATCGAGGTGCTGTGCCATGAGATCGAGATCCTCAACGCCTCGGCCACGCCCCCGTTCCAGCTCGACGAGGAAAACCTCTCCGAAACCACCCGCCTGACCCACCGCGTCATCGACCTGCGCCGCCCGCAGATGCAGAAGAACATGATGCTGCGCTACCGCACGGCCATGGCCTTCCGCCGCTTCCTCGACGCCAAGGGCTTCATCGACATCGAAACCCCGATGCTCACCAAGAGCACCCCGGAAGGCGCCCGCGACTACCTGGTGCCGTCCCGCGTGCACGATGGCCAGTTCTTCGCGCTGCCCCAGTCCCCGCAGCTCTTCAAGCAGATGCTGATGGTGGCCGGCTACGACCGCTACTACCAGATCGTCAAGTGCTTCCGCGACGAAGACCTGCGCGCCGACCGCCAGCCTGAATTCACCCAGGTCGATATCGAGACCTCCTTCCTGACCGAGGCCGAGATCACGGCCATGATGGAAGAGATGATCCGCACGATCTTCAAGGAAGTGCTGTCCGTCGAGCTGCCCAGCCCCTTCCCGCGCATGAGCTACGCGGAAGCCATGGACCGCTTCGGCTCCGACAAGCCCGACCTGCGCGTGACCCTCGAACTGACCGACGTCACCGACACGGTGAAGGACGTGGCCTTCAAGGTCTTCTCCGGCCCGGCCAACTCCGGCGGCCGTGTCGCGGCGATCCGCGTACCGGGCGGCGCCAGCCTGTCCCGCGGCGAGATCGACGAGTACACCAAGTTCGTCGGCATCTACGGCGCCAAGGGCCTGGCCTACATCAAGGTGAACGACGTCACCCAGCCGAATGAGGCGGGCCTGCAGTCGCCGATCGTCAAGAACCTCAATGAAACCGCGCTGCGCACCATCCTTGAGCGCACCGGCGCCCAGTCCGGCGACCTGATCTTCTTCGGCGCCGACAAGACCAAGGTCGTCAACGACGCCCTCGGCGCACTGCGCATCAAGCTCGGCCACGAGAAGGGCTACGTCAACGGCAAGGCCTGGGAACCCCTGTGGGTCGTGGACTTCCCGATGTTCGAGTACGACGACGAAGACAAGCGCTGGACCGCCTGCCACCACCCCTTCACCAGCCCGAAGGACGAGCACCTCGAACTGCTGACCAGCGATCCCGGCAAGTGCCTGGCCAAGGCCTATGACCTGGCCCTCAACGGCTGGGAAATCGGCGGTGGCTCGGTGCGTATCCACCGTGCTGACGTGCAGGAAAAGGTCTTCTCCGCCCTCAACATCGGGCCGGAAGAACAGCAGGCCAAGTTCGGCTTCCTGCTCGACGCCCTCAAGTACGGCGCGCCCCCGCACGGCGGCCTGGCCTTCGGCCTCGATCGCATCGTCACGATGATGACCGGCGCCGAGTCGATTCGCGACGTGATCGCCTTCCCGAAGACCCAGCGCGCCCAGTGCCTGCTCACCAACGCGCCGTCGCCGGTGGACGAGAAGCAGTTGCGCGAGCTGCACATCCGCCTGCGCAACAAGGCGCCGGAAGCGCCGGCAGCCTGAACGGCAGCGCATTGAACCGGAAGGGCGAACGGCCAATGGCAGTTCGCCCTTTTTTCTAGCTGACGGTGGCGCTCCACGCGGCAGCATTCTTGCGGGTCCCCCTCAAGAATGAACGTCCGCAGCCGTAGCTTCTAGCCAGTCCTGATATCCCCTGCTGCCGTGATCGACCTCGACAACATCTCCGCCCTCGTCGTTGAAGCCAATCCGACCATGCGGACCCAGCTTCGCAACATGCTCAACATGAGCGGCATCAGCAAGGTTCAATTTGCCGTCACGGCCGGAGTCGCCGTGCGCAAGCTGCGGGAATCGCGCTTCGACCTGATCCTCTGCGAATACCACCTGGGGGACGGCCAGGACGGGCAGCACCTGCTGGAAGACCTGCGCCACCATCACATCATCCCGCTGACCACCCTGTTCCTGATGGTCACCGGCGAACGCCAGTACGAGCGCGTCATCAGCGCCGCCGAACTCGCACCCAACGACTACATCCTCAAGCCCTTCGCTGCCGACACCCTGCACGAACGCATCGAGCGCGCCCTCGACAAGCGCGACGCCTTCATGCCGGTATACCGGCTGATCGAACTCGGCAACGCCCCCGACGCCATCGCCGCCTGTATCGCTGGCGAGGAAAAGCATCCCAACTGGAGCATCGACTTCATGCGCCTGCGCGCCGAGCTCCAGCTGGCCAGCGGCAACGGCGAGGAGGCCTTCGCCCTGTACGAGAAGATCCTCGCCAGCCGCAGCATCCCGTGGGCCCGGCTGGGGCTGGCCAAGGCGCTGCACATGCAGCGCCGTTACGCCGAAGCGGAAGACATCCTGCAAGGTCTGGTAGCCGAGAACGACATGTTCCTCGATGCCTACGACTGGCTCTCCCGCACCCGCGAAGCCGCTGGCGAACTGCAGGGCGCACGCAATGTCCTGGCCACCGCCACCAGCCTGTCGCCCCACCGGGTCGGTCGCCTGCGCCGGCTGGGCGAGCTGGCCATCGAGACAGGGGACCACGAGACCGCCGAAAAGGTGCTCAGCGAAGTTGTCCGCAAGGGCAAGTATTCCGACTTCCGCGACCCGGAAGACCATGTCCGGCTGGTCCAGGCCCAGCTCGGCAAGGGGGACACGGCCCAGGCGGAAGCCACCATCCGCGACCTCGAGCGCTCCATGCTCGGCCTCGACAAGACGCGCAGCTGCACCTCCCTGTCGAGCGCCCTGGTACACCTGAAGAAAGGCGATACCACCAAGGCCTCGGAGGCCATCAAGGCGCTGGCCAGCGACGGCAGCGGTGCCAGCAGCAACCTGTCCCAAGGCCTCAAGAAGGAACTCGCCCGGGCCTGCTTCGCCAGCCAGATGGAAGAGCATGGCACGGAGGTCGTCCTCGACCTGATGCGCAATGCCACCGACGACCGCGCCCTGGAGAGCACCAAGCGCATCCTGCGCGAAGCTGGCCGGAGCGAGCTGTGCGAACAGCTGCTGTCGCGCACCCAGGGCGAAGTGAAGGACCTGGTTGCCGAAGGCGCCCGCAAGGCCCAGGGTGGCGATTACGAAGGCGCGGTGCAGTTCATGCTCAGCGCCGTCCGCAAGATGCCGACCAACATCCATGTACTGTTCAACGCGACCCTCGCCCTCCTCAAGTACGTGGAGAACTGTGGCTGGAACGAGCGCTTCGCGGAACAGGCCCGCAGCCTGATGGAGCGGGCCCGCCAGATCGACCCGGGCAACTCCCGCCTGCCGGCGCTCACCACCTACTATTACAACCTGTTGAAGAAGTACGGCATCCGCCCCTCATCCTGATAGGCCGCTGCTACACTGCAGCGTCATCAGCGATTCGCGGACAGTCATGCCCACCTTCCTCCGCCTGCTTGTCGTTTTATTCCTGTGCCTTGCCGGTGCCGTCCAGGCCCGCGACCTGCCCGACTGGCTGCGCCGCGAGCCGGCCCCGGTCAGCGCCCACGCCCTGCCTCCGGAAGCCCGCGACACCCTGGCGCTGATCCGCCAGGGCGGCCCCTATCCCTACCGGCGCGACGGCGTCACCTTCCAGAACCGGGAAGGCCGCCTGCCGGATGCGCAGAGCGGCTTCTACCGGGAATACACCGTCACCACGCCCGGCTCCCGCGACCGCGGTGCCCGGCGCATCATCAGCGGCGGCCGTCCCCCCAACGTGTTCTACTACACCGACGATCATTACCGCAGCTTCCGGCGGATTCAGGACTGAGCATGAACGCCCCCCCCTTTCACTCCCTGCTGCCCCGGGCCGAACGGGCCGGCATCTATCACCTGCCCTACGCAACCGACCTGGCCCTGGAGGAAGCGACGGAAAGCCTGGGATACGCGCTGCTCCGCCTCGACCTCACCCGCATCACCGACAAGGACGGTTTTCTGGCCGCCATCGGCACAACCCTCGAGTTCCCGGACTGGTACGGACACAACTGGGACGCGCTGGCCGACTGCCTGAACGACATGTCGTGGCTGGAGGCAGACGGCTATGTGCTGGTCCTCGACCATGCCGATGCCTTCGCCGCCGCCAACCCGGCGGATTTCGGCACCGCCCTGTCCATCCTCCAGGAAGCCTCCGACGCCTGGCGGGAAGAAGGGACGCCCTTCTGGACCCTGGTCAGCATCACCGCCGACGGCATCGCCTGGCTGCGCGACCTGGAATGAGTGAATACAAGCAGCCGGTCTCGGTACTGGTCCTCATCCACACCCCGGCACTGGAGGTCCTGCTGCTGGAACGCGCCGGTGGCAACGGCCTGTGGCAATCGGTGACCGGCAGCCGCGAGGGCGACGAGAAGCTGGCCGCTACCGCCCTGCGCGAAGTCGCCGAGGAAACCGGCATCCAGGCGTCGCCCGACATGCTGATCGACTGGCGGCTGTCCAACCGCTTCGTAATCCTGCCGCGCTGGCGCGGCCGCTACGCACCGGGCGTCACCCACAACACCGAACACGTCTTCAGCCTGTGCGTGCCCGACGCCATCCCCGTGCAACTGGCCACCGACGAGCATACGGCGGCCCTGTGGCTGCCGTGGCAGACGGCGGCGGCCAAGGTCTTCTCGTGGACCAACCGGGACGCCATCCGCCTGCTGCCGCAGCGCCTCAACGGCGCGCAGCAACCTCCTCCAGCCGGCGCCTGAGGCAGTCCGGGCAGTAACAGGCCCCCACATCCCCGGGCGCTATCGCCGGCACTTCCAGTACCGGCGGCAGGCTTGCACACCAGCACTCCGGCAACCCCGCGTTCATGCCGCAGGTGAAGGCCGCCCCACAGGCCGGACACACGTTGGTGGTCGGCATATCCTTGTCCTGTTCCATCGACTTGCTCCCTTTGATCCAACTCAAGTCTAGCGCGGATCGCCGCCGCACCGCCTTGAAGCGGCCCCGCACGCTCCCTATATAACAAGCAGGGAGGGCGGACTGCCCTCGGGTAAGCCAACCAGAACAAGGAGACGACACATGAGCAACATCACTCGCCGTGACCCTCTGGACGATCTGTTCCGCGGCTTTTTCGTGCGCCCGGTCGAATACGCCGGCGCCCCCGTCGAGGCGCCGCAGATGCGCGTGGACGTGAAGGAAGCCAATGACGCGTACCAGGTGCATGCCGAGCTGCCGGGCATCAAGAAGGAAGACATCCACGTGCATATCGACGGCCCGGTCGTCTCGATCAGCGCCGAACGCAAGCAGGAGAAAGAAGTAAAGGAAGGCGAGCGGGTCCTGCGTACCGAACGTTATTTCGGCGAGGTGTCGCGCAGCTTCCAGCTTGGCGCCGACGTGGACGAAGCCAAGGCCACGGCCAAATTCAGCGATGGCGTCCTTGAACTGACGCTGCCGAAGAAAGCCCCGGCCCAGAGCAAGCGCCTCGTCATCGAGTAAGCAGCGCCATCCGGCCAGCCGCAGGGCGGGAAGAGCGATCTTCCCGCTTTTTGTTTGAGTCCCGGCTCATTACAATCGCGGGCACACCAAAACAACCTTGCGCTGCAACACATCATGACCGCTGCCATCGACACCTCCGACCTGACCCCGGCCCAGAAAGCCGCCATCATCGCCGAAGCCCTGCCCTACATCCGCCGCTTCCAGGACAAGACGCTGGTCATCAAGTACGGCGGCAACGCGATGACCGACCCGCACCTGAAGGCCTGTTTCGCCCACGACGTGGTGCTCCTCAAGCTGGTCGGCTTCAATCCGGTGGTGGTCCACGGCGGCGGCCCGCAGATCGAGAACATGCTGTCCCGCGTCGGCAAGAAGGGCGAGTTCGTGCAGGGCATGCGCGTCACCGATGCCGAAACCATGGAAGTCGTGGAAATGGTGCTCGGCGGCCAGGTGAACAAGGAGATCGTCAACCTGATCAACCAGGCCGGCGGCAAGGCCGTGGGCGTCACCGGCAAGGACTCCAACTTCATCCGCGCCAAGAAGCTGATGATGGAGAACAAGGATGCCCCCGGCGATCTGATCGACATCGGCCAGGTCGGCGACATCACGCAGATCGACCCGAGCCTGATCTCCTTCCTCGACAAGGGCGATTTCATCCCGGTCATCGCGCCGATCGGCGTCGGCCCCGACGGCGAGAGCTACAACATCAATGCCGACGTGGTGGCCGGCAAGCTGGCCGAAGTGCTGAAGGCCGAGAAGCTGGTGCTGCTGACCAACACCCCGGGCGTGCTCGACAAGGACGGCAAGCTGCTGACCGGCCTGACCCCGCGCCAGATCGACGAGCTGGTGGCCGACGGCACCCTGTCCGGCGGCATGCTGCCGAAGATCGGTTCCGCCCTCGACGCCGCCCGCAATGGCGTGAAGAGCGTGCACATCATCGACGGCCGCGTCGAACACTGTCTGCTGCTGGAAATCCTCACCGACCACGGCGTCGGCACGATGATCAAGAGCAAGTAAAACACACACCCTTTGCGGAACTCCGGGGCACGGCGGGCACTCTTCACATGCCCCTGGCCCCGGTTTCCGTTTGAACTTCACCCCATGCCCACCCACCACACACGCCCTCTCGCCCTCGCCCTCTTCGTCGTCTGCAGCAGCCTGCTCGCCATCGGCCTCTACCTCCAGCACGTCAAAGGCATCGAGCCCTGCCCGATGTGCATCATGCAGCGCTACGCCTTGCTGGCCTGCGGCCTGATCGGCCTGGGTGCCGGCCTGCACAACCCGGCCACCAAGGGGCGCTACGTGTGGTCGGCACTGCTGGCAATCGCCGCCCTGGCCGGCGCCGGCGTGGCCGCACGCCAGTCGTGGATCCAGTGGTATCCGCCGGCAGTCTCCGAATGCGGCCCCGGCCTGGAATACATGCTGGAGAGCTTTCCGCTGTCCTCCTCGCTGCCGATGATCTTCCGCGGCGCCGGCGACTGCTCGATTGTCGACTGGACCTTCCTCGGCCTGTCCATCGCCAATTGGTCCTTCCTGGCCTTCGCCACCATCCTCGCCAGCCTCGCCGTGCATCTGCTGCGGCACCGCAAGTCCGTCTGACACTGCGCCCCAGCGCAGGGCGATGCGCACCAGCCAAGTGCGCATCGCTCCCCTCCCGCACCTCCCGCCTCCCCGTTTTTCCCAGTCTTTACCTGATCTGGGCGTAGTGGCACGGCCATTGCTAATAGCCATTCAACAAATGTGCGCATGAGGCAATAAAGACTTTGCCGCACTGCGCGCTACCTGAATCCAGGTGCTTGCGCGCCGCCCCCAGGGCTGGCGACGCGGTTCGGCCAACGACGGCCCCGCCGCGATCAACGACGATCTCTCTCCTGCTCAAGGCTTACCCGCCCGCATCGGTCCTGTGCGTCCGGTCCGGGGAGAATCAATGTCGGAGGAATCATGCGCAAACAGAAACTGGTCATGGTCGGCAACGGGATGGCGGGTGTCCGCACGCTGGAAGAGCTGCGGAAGATCGCCCCGGACATGTACGACATCACGGTCTTCGGCGCCGAGCCGCATCCCAACTACAACCGAATCCTCCTCTCCCCGGTGCTGGCCGGCGAGATGACCATCCAGGACATCATCCTCAACGACCTGCAGTGGTACGCGGATAACGAGATCACCCTGCACCTGGGTGCCCGGGTCACCCAGATCGACCGCAAGAAGCGCTCCGTCGTCGCCACCGGCAAGGACGGCGAGCCCATTACCGTCGATTACGACCGCCTGCTGCTGGCCACCGGCTCAACCCCCTTCATGCCGCCGATTCCGGGCAAGGACCTGCCCGGCGTGATCTCCTACCGGGACATCAAGGACACCGACGAGATGATCGACGCTGCGGCCAAGTACCAGCACGCGGTGGTCATCGGCGCCGGCCTGCTCGGCCTGGAAGCCGCCAACGGCCTGGCCCTGCGCGGCATGGACGTGACCGTGGTGCACATCTCCGACTGGATCATGGAGCGCCAGCTCGACCGCACCGCCGGCAAAATGCTGCAGGCCGCCCTCGAAGCCAAGGGCATGAAGTTCAAGCTCAACGCCCAGACCGCCGAGTTGGTGCAGGGCGAGTCCGGCCGCGTCGGCGCGATCAAGTTCAAGGACGGTGACAGCCTGCCAGCCGACCTCGTCTGCATCGCCGCCGGCATCCGCCCCAACGTGGAGCTCGCCGAGAAGTCCGGCATCCACTGCAACCGCGGCATCGTCGTCAGCGACACGCTGCAGACCTACGATCCCCGCGTCTACGCCGTCGGCGAGTGCGCCAACCACCGGGGCACCGCCTACGGCCTGGTGGCGCCGCTGTTCGAGCAGGCCAAGGTGGCCGCCAATCACCTGGCAGAAATGGGCATCGGCCGCTACGAAGGCTCGGTGACCAGCACCAAGCTGAAGGTCACCGGCATCGACGTGTTCTCCGCCGGTGACTTCTCCGGCGCCGAGGGCACCGAGGACATCGTTCTCCACGACCCGGGCGTGGGCATCTACAAGCGCCTGGTGCTGAAGGACGACAAGCTGGTCGGCGCGGTGCTGTACGGCGACACCAAGGACGGCGCCTGGTACTTCCAGCTGCTGAAGGACGAGCAGGACATCCGCGACATCCGCGACAACCTGGTGTTCGGCAATTCCCACCTGGGCGACGTCGGCCACAAGGGCAACAGCCTGGCCGCCAGCATGCCCGACACCGCCGAGGTATGCGGCTGCAACGGCGTGTGCAAGGGCACCATCGTCAAGGCGATCAAGGAACAAGGCCTCTTCACGCTGGAGGACGTGCGCAAGCACACCAAGGCCTCCAGCTCCTGCGGCTCCTGTACCGGCCTGGTCGAGCAGATCCTTGCCTCGACGATCGGCGGCGCCTACCAGCCGGCCGACTCCAACAACAAGGCGGTGTGCGGCTGTACCGACCATTCCCACGGCGAAGTGCGCAAGGCCATCCGCGACAACAAGCTGTTGTCGGTCGCCGACACGCAGAAGTTCCTGGCCTGGAAGACGCCCAACGGCTGCGCCACCTGCCGCCCGGCCCTCAACTACTACTGCCTGTCCACCTGGCCCCACGAGGCCATCGACGATCCGCAGAGCCGCTTCATCAACGAGCGCGCCCACGCCAACATCCAGAAGGACGGCACCTACTCGGTGGTGCCGCGCATGTGGGGCGGCCTGACCACCCCCGACGAGCTGCGCGCCATTGCCGACGCCGCCGAGAAGTACAAGGTGCCGACCGTCAAGGTGACCGGCGGCCAGCGCATCGACCTGCTCGGCGTGAAGAAGGAAGACCTGCCCGCCATGTGGGAGGACTTCGCCAAGGCCGGCATGTGCTCCGGCCACGCCTACGGCAAGAGCCTGCGCACCGTGAAGACCTGCGTCGGCGCCGAGCACTGCCGCTTCGGCACCCAGCGCTCGATGGACCTGGGCGTCAAGCTGGAGAAGATGCTGTTCGGCATGTGGAGCCCCCACAAGGTCAAACTGGCGGTCTCCGGCTGCCCGCGCAACTGTGCAGAATCGGGCATCAAGGACGTGGGCGTGATCGGCGTGGATTCCGGCTACGAGCTGTACATCGGCGGCAACGGCGGCATCAAGACCGAAGTGGCGCAGTTCTTCTGCAAGGTGAAGGACGACGCCGAAGTCATGGAATACGGCGGCGCCTTCATCCAGCTCTACCGGGAAGAAGGCTTCTACCTGGAACGCACCTGCCATTACCTCGAGCGGGTCGGCATGGAGCACATCAAGAAGCGGGTCCTCGAAGACGAGGCCAACCGCAAGGCGCTCTACGAAAAGCTCCTCTTTGCACTGCAAAACTACAAAGACCCGTGGGCCGAGATCTTCGAAGACAAGAGCGGCGGCATCCACAAGCGTCAATTCGAGATCATCAAGGTTTGAGGAGCCCGCAAATGAGCGAATGGAAACGAATCTGCGCCGTCAGCGACGTGCCGGTCCTGGGCTCCCGCGTGGTGCATAGCGAGGACGAAGGGCGCATCGCGCTGTTCCGCAACTCGGCCGACCAGGTCTTCGCGGTACGCGACCGCTGCCCGCACAAGGGCGGCCCCCTGTCCCAGGGGCTGGTCCATGGCACCACGGTCACCTGCCCGCTGCACAGCTGGAAGATCCAGCTCGATGACGGCCAGGTCGTACCGCCGGACGTGGGCTGCGTGAAGCCCTTCCCGGTCAAGGTCGAAAACGGCGAGGTCTTCCTCTCCTTGTAAGGGTTTCACGCGCGGGGGCGGTGTCCTGCGCAAGCAGTCTCCCCCACCGCCCCCGCCGCGTGAGCCCCTTTTAACGCTTTCCCGATATTCAAAACTGCCCACGGCAGCGCCCAGCAAGGCGCCGCCAGGCCCCACTCGTACCCAGGAGTCTGAAATGGACCGCAAATCCTTCCTGAAAGCCGGCCACACCCCCACCCTGCTGGCGGCCTTCCTCTACTTCGACCTCGCCTTCATGGTGTGGGTGCTGCTCGGCCCGCTGGGCGTGCAGATCGCCAAGGACCTCGGCCTGACCCACGCCCAGAAGGGCCTGATGGTGGCCACGCCGGTGCTCGCTGGTGCGCTGCTGCGCCTGGTGATGGGCGTGCTGGTGGATCACCTCAAGCCCAAGATGGCCGGCGCCATCGGCCAGGTCATCGTGCTGTGCGCGCTGGCCTTCGCCTGGCACTTCGGCATCCACAGCTACGAAGAGACGCTGGTGCTGGGCCTCTTCCTCGGCGTAGCGGGCGCGTCCTTCGCCGTCGCGCTGCCGCTGGCCTCCCGCTGGTATCCGCCGGAACACCAGGGCACCGCGCTGGGCATCGCCGGTGCCGGCAACTCCGGTACCGCGATGGCCGCGCTGTTCGGCCCCGGCCTCGCCGCCGCCTACGGGTGGACCAACGTCTTCGGCCTGGCACTGATCCCGCTGTCCATCGTCTTCGTGCTCTACCTGGTGCTGGCCAAGGACGCTCCCGAGTGCCCGCCGGCCAAGTCCTTCTCCGAGTACCTGAAGGTGCTCAAGGACAAGGACGCCTGGTGGTTCATGTTCTTCTACTCGGTAACCTTCGGCGGCTTCGTCGGCCTGGCCTCGTCCCTGACCATCTACTTCAACACCCAGTACGGGCTCGACCCGAAGATGGCTGGCTTCTTCACCGCCGCCTGCGTGTTCGCCGGCAGCCTGGTGCGCCCGATCGGCGGCAACGTGGCCGACCGCATCGGCGGCATCAAGATGCTCACCACCATGTACGGGCTGGCCGCCATCTTCCTGGCCATCGTCAGCTTCGACCTGCCGGCCGCCTGGATGGCCCTCGCGGTCTTCGTCTGCGCCATGCTGTCCCTCGGCATGGGCAACGGCGCGGTGTTCCAGCTGGTACCGCAACGCTTCCGCAAGGAAATCGGCGTGATGACCGGCCTGGTCGGCATGGCCGGCGGTGTCGGCGGCTTCTACCTGGCCTCCAGCCTCGGCTACAGCAAGCAGGTCACTGGCAGCTATCAGGCCGGCTTCCTGATCTTCGCGTGCCTGGCCATTGTCGCGCTGGGCGGCCTCACCGCCGTCAAGAGCCGCTGGCGCACCACCTGGGGCGCCCCGCACCTGACCAGCGCCAAGATCTGAGCATCCCTTCCCTGCCACTCATCTGAACGGATCGGAACCGGGGCATACTCCCCGCTTCCGATTCGCGCCGTTTACGACCATGACCGCGCCCCGCCTCCTCGCCTCCCTCGGCTATTCGTCCCTCACCGGCCCCCGGCCGCGCAACGAGGATTTCTGCGGTGCCGTCACGCCGGAAGGCCCGGAGCTCGATGCCAAGGGCATTCTGGCGGTGGTGGCCGACGGCGTCGGCGGCCACGCCAATGGCCGCGAAGCCTCGGAATACACCGTCCGCGGCCTGCTCTCCGACTACTACGCGACGCCCGACACCTGGGCCGTCAACAAGTCCCTCGACACGGTGCTGATTTCCCTCAACCGCTGGCTGATCTCCCACGCGGCGCGGACGCGGGAGGCCGCCGGCATGGCCACCACGCTGTCCGCCGTGGTGCTGCGCGGGCGCCGCTACTACCTGGCCCATGTGGGCGACTCGCGGATCTACCGGCTGCGCGCCGGCAAGCTGGAGCAACTCTCCACCGACCACGTGTGGGAGCACCCGGAACTCAAGAACGTGCTGTCCCGCGCGGTCGGCCTCGACGCCCACCTGTCGGTGGATTACGCCGACGGCGAACTGGAAGCCGGCGACGTCTTCGCGCTGATGAGCGACGGCGTGTGGGGCCAGCTCGGCGACCGCAAGATCGGCGACATCCTGCGCGCCGAGCACGATCCGCAGGACGCCGCCGCACGCCTCGCGATGGGTGCCGAGGACGGCGGCAGCCAGGACAACTGCACGGCGCTGGTGCTGCGCGTGGATACGCTGCCCGCCGACAAGCTCCGCGACAACATCGCCCGCCTGCAAAACCTGCCGCTGCCACCGCGCCTGAAGATCGGCCAGACGCTGGACGGACTGACCGTGGACGCATTGCTGCACGAATCCATCGCCACCCTGCTCTACCGGGTCAGCGACGAGCAGGGCCAGCACCGCGTACTGAAAACCCTGCGCCCGGAACACGACGATCCGGAGGCCGCCGCCGCCCTCGCCCACGAGGAATGGCTGGCCCGACGCGTCAACGACAGCTGGTTCCCGCAGGTCATTCCCTACCCGCAGCGCAACCACCTGTACTACCTGATGAGCTGGCACGAGGGCGCCACCCTCAAGGCCCGCCTCGACAGCGGCCACCGCTTCGGCACCGGCGAAGCGGTCGACCTCTGCGAGCGCATCCTGAAGGGCGTGGCCAGCCTGCACCGCCTGTCCATCGTGCACCGGGACATCAAGCCGGACAACCTGCACCTGGACGCCGAAGGCCGCCTGCGCATCCTCGACCTGGGCGTGGCCGCCTCCGACGCCACCGCCGAAGGCCAGAAGTTCGAAGAGATCAACAATCCCGGCACGCCCAGCTACATGGCGCCGGAGCTCTACGGCGGCAAGAGCGTGGCCGCCAGCGAGCAGACCGACCTCTACGCGGTCGGCGTGACCCTCTACCAGCTGCTGACCCGCAAGTATCCCTACGGCGAGATCGAGCCCTTCCAGAACCCGAAGTTCGGCGACCCGGTGCCGCCGACCCGCTACCGCCCGGACATTCCCGACTGGCTGGAGGCAGTACTGCTGAAGGCCGTCGCCCGCGAACCGAAGGCGCGCTTCGAAACCGCCGAGGAATTCCTGCTGGCCCTCGAACGGGGCGCCCGCCGTCCGCTGGTCGTGCCGCGCAAATCGCCGCTACTCGAACGGGATCCGCAACTCGGCCTCAAGTTGCTGGCCGCCACATCGCTGGTACTCAACGTCTTGCTGATCTACCTGCTGCTGGTGCGCTAGGTCCGGTGCGCCGCATGAATTTTCCGTGAAAGGTCGCATCGCGACCCTGCGCGCGCTAACATTTATCGCTTTACGCAAGGAGATAGCGCCATGCAATACGGCGAATTCGACGCCAATTCGTTGATGTACATCACAAACCGGCCCGAGCTCGTCTTCGTCCGAGGCAGTGGTTCCTGGCTCTACGACGAACAAGACAAGGCCTATCTCGACTTCGTGCAGGGCTGGGCGGTGAACTGCCTGGGCCACTGTCCGCCGGAAATCAGCGAAGCCCTCGCCACCCAGGGCGCCCAGCTGATCAACCCGAGCCCGGCTTTCTACAACGGCCCGGCCATCGAGCTGGCCGGCCTGCTGACCCGCCATTCCGTCTTCGACCGGGTGTTCTTCGCCAACACCGGCGCCGAAGCCAATGAAGGCGCCATCAAGCTGGCCCGCAAGTGGGGTCGCCTCAACCGTGACGGCGCCTACGAGATCATCACCTTCGAGCACGCCTTCCACGGCCGCACGCTGGCCACCATGTCGGCCTCCGGCAAGCCAGGCTGGGACACCCTCTTCGCGCCGCAGGTGCCGGGCTTCCCGAAGGCCAAGCTCAACGACCTCGACTCGGTGAAGGCCCTGATCGGCCCCAAGACCGTCGCGGTGATGCTCGAACCCGTGCAGGGCGAAGGCGGCGTGATCCCTGCCGAGCCCGATTTCCTGCAGGCCCTGCGCGAGCTCACCCGCGAACACGGCCTGCTGCTGATCGTCGACGAGGTACAGACCGGCGTGGGCCGCACCGGCCGCCTGTTCGCCTATGAGCATGCCGGCATCGAGCCGGACATCATGACCCTCGGCAAGGGCATCGGCGGCGGCGTGCCCCTGTCGGCCCTGCTGGCCCGCGAAGCGGTGTGCTGCTTCGAACCCGGCGACCAGGGCGGTACCTACAACGGCAACCCGCTGATGTGCGCAGTCGGCGCGGCGGTGATGCGTCGCCTGACCAGCCCCGGCTTCCTGGACAAGGTCGAAGAGACCAGCCGTTACCTGTCGGCCGCCCTCAACGAGCTGGTCGCCCGCCACGGCCTCGTCGGTGAACGGGGCCAAGGCCTGCTGCGTGCGCTGATCCTCGACGACGAGCGTGGCCCGGCGCTGGTGAAGGGCGCCCTCGAGCATTCGCCCAAGGGCCTGCTGCTCAACTCGCCACGCCCCAACCTGCTGCGCTTCATGCCCTCGCTGACCGTCAGCACCGCCGAAATCGACGAGATGATCGGCCTGCTCGACACCCTGCTGCACGCTACCCGCAAGGCCTGACGGCACGCGCCGCATGTCCGGACGGCCTCCCACGAGGTCGTCCGGCCCCGCGTCGGCACGTGAACATGCCTTTGGAAGGGGCTGGGCAACAGCGGTACAATGCTGATTTTCCGGAACAAAGCAGCCCAGAACCGTTGAGCCACGGCCCCGGTCCTGCTGTCTTGTCCTGACCCACCCCCGCCCCGGTTTCGCCCCCGGCGCGGGTCGCGCGCTTCGACGATGCCTGCACAAGGCTCCGAAGTGCCCTGTTTTTCAAAGGAACTCCATGGCTCTCCAATGCGGCATCGTCGGCCTGCCCAACGTCGGCAAATCGACCCTTTTCAACGCCCTCACCAAGGCCGGCATCGCCGCCGAGAACTATCCCTTCTGCACCATCGAGCCCAACGTGGGCATCGTTGAAGTGCCCGATCCCCGCCTCGACGCCCTGTCCGAAATCGTCAAGCCGCAGAAGGTCCAGCCCGCCATCGTCGAATTCGTGGACATCGCCGGCCTGGTCGCCGGCGCCTCCAAGGGCGAAGGCCTCGGCAACCAGTTCCTTGCCAACATCCGCGAGACCGACGCCATCGTCAACGTGGTGCGCTGCTTCGACGACGAGAACGTCATCCACGTGAATGGCAAGGTGGACCCGCTCGCCGACATCGAGACCATCGTCACCGAACTCGCGCTGGCCGACATGGCCGCCGTCGAGAAGGCCATCCACCGGGAGAACAAGAAGGCCCGTTCCGGCGACAAGGATGCCCAGAAGCTGGTCGCCATCCTCGAAAAGCTGCTGCCGCACCTCAACGAAGGCCAGCCGGCACGCACCATGAAGCTCAGCGACGACGAGAAGCTGATCCTCAAGCCCCTGTGCCTGATGACCCTCAAGCCCGCCATGTACGTGGGCAACGTGATGGAAGACGGCTTCGAGAACAACCCCTACCTCGACCGCCTGCGCGAGCACGCCGCCAAGGAAGGCGCTCCGGTCGTCGCCCTGTGCGCCAAGATCGAAGCGGAACTCGCCGACCTGGACGACGAAGACAAAATGGCCTTCCTGGCCGACCTGGGCCTCGAAGAACCCGGCCTCAACCGCCTGATCCGCGCCGGCTACAGCCTGCTCGGCCTGCAGACCTACTTCACCGCCGGCGTGAAGGAAGTGCGCGCCTGGACCATCCACGTCGGCGACACCGCGCCGCAAGCCGCCGGCGTCATCCACACCGACTTCGAACGCGGCTTCATCCGCGCCCAGACCATCTCCTACGAAGACTTCATCGCCTTCAAGGGCGAACAGGGCGCCAAGGAAGCCGGCAAGATGCGCTCGGAAGGCAAGGAATACGTGGTGAAGGATGGCGACGTACTGAACTTCCTGTTCAACGTATAAACCTTCCGGAGCCTTCCTGGAACATCAGGAAGGCCGCAGGGGAAGTCGACAAAGCCGCGTGTTTACGCGGCTTTGTCGCTTCTGGAGTACCGCAGCCGAGATCTGGCAGGATCAGCGGGCATGCCGTCCCACGGACCCTTGGATGCCCGACTCAGGCGGCACGTCGACGCCGACTGCGCCGGCGCCACAGACCGACGGCGGTCACGCCGAAGAATCCACCATAGGCAGCCAGTGCAATACTCGATCCCTCGACAGACTCCACGGCCCCGCCCCCATCCTGCAACGCAACCGGGAAAGGGCGCGGCGGCACGGGAATGATCTTCCAGTCCTTCCGGTCTTCCGGCGTACGCTGCATGTATTCGTCGAAGGATGCCACCGGTGCCTGACCAAACGCGCGGGACGAGGGGAACTGGGGGATCCGCACATAGACCAGTGCCTCGATATCCTCGGCCAGCATGCCCTCAAGCCCCGAGGCCGAGTGTTTGCCGGCCAGCAGGCGGCCGAGGATGTCCTCTCCGATGGCTTCGAAGGCAACAAAGGGGTAAAGGGCCGTTCGCTCCGCAGACATGTAGTTGAATGCCTGGCGCCCGCTCTCCAGACTCCCTTCCTTCAGCGCCATGTAGGGCAGCCCGACTATCGCCTTCAACATGCTGGTCGGCCCTTGCTTGGGGACCTGCCAGCCGAGGGTCCGCAAGGTGTCGATGCTGATTCCGGCGCAATTGGCACTGGCATGCCGATAGACGAAGTCATGCCGGTAGAAGTGGTTGAAGACCCGGGAGATCGCGCCCTGGTACAAGGCCGCCGCCCGCTCCTCCTTCAGCACCGCCACCAGCATGTAGGACGGCCGGTACCAGGCCTGCCCGCTGTTGAGATCGGCCATGTAGGCATCCATCGGCAGGGACGCAGCGATGATGCCCTTCTCGCTGACCGAATCCAGGTTGTAGAAATTGTTCACCAGCCAGTCGCGCCACTCCCCCTTGTCCCCGAAACGCCCGGTGGCGATCGCGAAATGGCCGCCATGGGCCTCGTCGTCGTCCCCCTGAGCACCATTGAGCATGACGGCCAGTACCGGCTTGCCGTTCCACGCGCCAGGCCCCGCAGCCGAGCGCTGCCACAGGACCCGGGCCGCCAGCGGCTGACGGGCGCCGCCGCCCTCCGCCCGCACGAGGGATGAAATGGTTTCCCCCGCCGCCAGGGGCTTGAAAGGCACGGACGCGGCATCCAGCCTGAAGTCGTCCGGCCAGATGCTGCGGGCGATGAAGCGCCCGTCCTCCATCCGCCCGCGCAGGGTCAGGGTCCGCCCGGCAAAGTGGCTTGCGCTGCGGGCGTCGTAATACGACTGGTTGCTTGCGAGGCGGGGTGCAACGGCAAATGGAAGGCGCTCTCCCTCCGGCCCCGAGAGGCTCGAACCCTCCTCAGCGAGCCGCCACGCTTCCGCAACCAGGGGCGATCCAACCCACACCAGCGGCGGGAGACCGCCGCCCAAGGGCCACTTGTCGGCGGCAGCCCATTCGGCAACATCTTGCTGGGCCGCGAGCCCCCGGCTGAAACCGGCTGGGGCAAGCTTCGGGACCGCCGCCCAATCATCGCGGAAATACCAGAGGGCCTGTGGAATCGTCACGCAATTCCGGCAGTCGCCGTTGGCCAGGCGAAAATTTGCAGCGGGAACGAGCCCGAAGTTCCCCGCCTCCAGCGCCCCGCGAATCCCTCGCGACGGCTCCGCCGCACCTGCTACAGGCGCACCTGCTACCACTACCAGCGCCACGGATCGCAGCAGCCACCGGATATACCCCATCTCATCACACTCCAGACACGGAAAATTAACAGGTGATGCGGCCCGCATGGCACGCATCACGTCGACTGCCTATCGCGGCTTACGCGATGGAGTACAGGAAATGCCCCTGCGCGCTGGCCCTGACGTCGATCCTCCCGACACCTTCACCATCCGCCATGCGTGCCAGCACGATGTCCGCGATTCCCGGCAGCAGCGTCCCGTCAAGGATGTGATCCACATTGCGCGCGCCGGAGTCCACCTCGGTGCAGCGCTCAAGAACGGTGTCGATCACCGAGTGATCCCACTCCAGCGCGGCCTGATGGTGGGCCGCAACGCGGCGGCGGATTCGCTCCAGCTTCAACTGGATGATCTGCTCCAGCACGGCGTCCGAGACGGGGAAATAGGGTACGACCTTCACCCGCCCCAGAAAGGCCGGTTTGAAGGACTTGAACAGCACCGGACGGAGGGCTTCCGCCAGTTCATCCCCCGACGGCAGGGCGTCGACATCCCTGTTCAGGCAGGCCTGCATGATCTGCGCAGACCCGACGTTGCTGGTCAGGATGATCAGCGTGTTGCGGAAGTCGATCTCGCGCCCTTCCCCATCTTCCAGCACGCCCTTGTCAAACACCTGGAAGAACAGTTCGAGGACGTCCGGATGCGCTTTCTCGACCTCGTCCAGCAACACCACGCAATGGGGATTACGCCGCACGGCCTCGGTCAGCACACCGCCCTCCCCATAGCCGACATAGCCTGGCGGCGCCCCCTTCAGGCCGGAGACGGTATGGGCTTCCTGGTATTCACTCATGTTGATGGTGACCAGTCGCCGCTCGCCGCCGTACAGCACGTCCGCCAGCGCCAGCGCGGTTTCGGTCTTGCCGACGCCGGACGGCCCGACGAAGAGGAAGACCCCCTTTGGCTTGTCGGGATTCTCGAGCGCCGCGCGGGCGGTGCGCACGCGCTGCGCAATGGCCTCCAGCGCGTAATCCTGACCGACGACCCGCTCCCGGAGCAGGAGGCTCAGCTTGAGGACGGTCTGGATCTCGTCTCCCCCCATCTTGCCCAGAGGAATCCCTGTCCACCCGGAAACGACATCGGCCACCACATGGCGGTCAACCTGCGCCGGCACCATCGGCCTGCCCCCCTGCAGCAAGCTCAGGCGTTGCAGCGCCTCCTCGAGAGCCTTGGTCGGCGGGATGCTTCCCTCGCAGCCAGGCGTTGCAGGCCAGCCGGACTGCCGGTCTTCGATCCCCGCCCTGAGTTCGAGAATGCGCCCGACGAGACTGCGCTCCTCATCGAGGCGGGCGCGATGCCTGGCGAGCTCGCCCGCCAGCGCTTCGACGCGGCTTTCCAGTCCGGAGATGCGTTCGGGCGCATGGGGAACCTCCACCGACTCCCGCCGGAGCGCCGCAAGCTCGGCCTCCACCCGTTCCTTTTCCCGCTGCAGCTGCTCGATGAGCAAGGGCGTCGCGCCATGGGCCAGCGCGACACGGGCACACGCCGTATCGAGGACACCGACGGCCTTGTCGGGCAACTGTCGCCCGCTGATGTAGCGATGAGACAGACGAACCGCTTCGGTCACTGCCTCGTCCAATACGCGGACCCCGAAATGACGCTCCATCAGGGGCACCATCCCGCGCAGCATCGCGGCAGCGACTGGCTCGCCCGGCTCCTCGACCTTGACTACCTGGAAGCGCCGGGCCAGCGCGGCATCCTTCTCGAAATACTTCTTGTACTCGGCCCAGGTCGTCGCCGCAATGGTACGCAGCTCGCCACGGGCCAGCGCAGGCTTCAGGAGATTGGCCGCATCGTTCTGGCCGGACTGCCCCCCTGCACCAATCAGCGTGTGCGCTTCGTCGATGAACAGCACGATCGGGGCAGAACTCTGCCTGACCTCCGTGATGACCCCTTTCAGACGACCTTCGAACTCCCCTTTGACGCTGGCCCCGGCCTGCAGCAGGCCCATGTCGAGCACATGGAGATTCACGCCGCGCAGCGCTGCGGGCACATCGTCGGCCGCAATGCGCAGGGCCAGGCCCTCCACAACCGCCGTCTTGCCGACGCCGGCCTCGCCGGTCAGGATGGGATTGTTCTGCCGGCGGCGCAGCAGGATGTCGATGAGCTGGCTGATCTCTGCTTCACGGCCGATCACCGGATCGAGCCGCCCTTCCCTGGCCTGCTGCGTGAGGTTCGTCGTGTAGCGGCTCAAGGCCGGGTTGTCGTCGTCGCCGGGAGCGAGGCCCGGAGCCGCTTCACTGTCGGCAGACCCGTCAGCCCCCTCTGCGTCAGCGCCGCCCTCGACGGACCCGCGGGTCATCTCGTCAAACCTGTGCTTGAGCTCGTCCAGCCCGATACGGGCAAGCGAAGGCGTACTGCGCGAGGCGATCTGCTCCAGCTCCGGCTCCGTCAGCAGGGCCAGCAGCAGGTGCCCGGAGCGGATCCGGGGGCGCTTCGCATCCAGCGACGCAATCAACCAGGCCTGGGCAAGCAGCTTGGAAATCCGGACCGAAAATACCGGGGTCCGACTGTTCCCTCCCCTGAAACGCCCGATCTCATGGTTGAGCTCGTGCTCGACGTCTTTCGCCCTGATCCGGTTACCCGCCAGAATCAGGGAAAGATCGGTGCCGGACTGTTCCAGCAGGGCCACGAAAAGGTGCTCGATATCAACCTCATGGTTGCCGCGCGACATGCACAGGCTGGCTGCACGCTCTGCCGCCACACGGCAAGGCACGTTGAGTTTGCTGATCAGAACTTTGAGAGAAGCCGTCATCAATCAACCTTAATCCGGACAATGGACAAGAAATCGCAGATCGTCGCGATCGCGGTTTTGTGCAGGAGGCATCAGGAAGGTGTCGTACCCCAGGCGCCCTCCCGCAAACACGCCCAGCACTGCCGGACGTACCTCGGACGCCTTGAGTTGCGGGCAGAGCTCGCACTCGAACGCGCCCGCAACGGCAAACTCGAGCAAGCTGGCGAGGGCCACGGCCAACTCTCCCCTGGGAAGGAATGCGAGATAGCGTTCATAGCTCAACGCCCGCACATGGATCCGGACCCCGAGATTCCGTTGCCAGACCCGCTTGCCGAGCAGGGTGTTCATCCCCAGCAGCGCATTGCGGCCACCTAATGCCGAGCACTGCTCGGGGGGCGCTTCGTACCACCGCCCGACAAACTGCTCGATGGCGATGTCAGCCTGGAAATAGGCGCCGAGGATCCTCTCCAGCGCATTGGCCGAAACGGGACGCTGACGCAGCAGCCCGGCAAAGCAGGCCAGTGACTCATCCTCGATCGGCCCCGTCGCCCCATGCATCCGCTGCCGCAGCGCCCCTTGTCCAAGCCCGAGCAGCGACAGGATCTGCGGCAGGAAATGGCTCCGGCGATCCGTCTCATAAAGATAGGGCAGCTTGTATTTCTTCCACGCCCGATAGAAATGGCCCACCGCCCTATTCACGAAGATATCGAGGAAAGCCCTCCCCGCCACATCCCGCCTGTAGCGCTCCCGCTCGACGATGCGCTCCGTGTAATGCAGCGGCAGCGTCCCGCTCACCCCCAGCATGCCGATGAAGCCTGGCGTGATCTCGACCTCCGCTACATCCGCCCCCTCACCTGCATGGAAGACGGATATGGCATCGACCTCGCTCGGCGCAAAGCCGAGATGCAGGGAGTTGCGGAAGCGGATCCGATCAGAGACGGGATCTCCACCGTCTTTCCGGAACAGCTGCTCATACAGGCGGACGAGTTGAAAGAACTCATACGCCGCCGGCGCCAGCTGCGTATGCGCAATCAGACCAGGGCCAATGTGCCGCTTCGGGGCGCGCATCGGATCAACTCCTCTCCGGTCTTTCCTGAAAGGATCACCAGTTGAATGAAACTGTTCAGCCCCGCATACAGCCCCAGGAAACGATCGATGCATGATGCAAAGACATGCATACCGCTACCGACGAAACTCGACTCGTCGATACTCAGTCGGACTTCGGAACCCCGCACGAAGCAGGCGAATGGCTTTCCGTGCATCCACACGGTGGTTTCCACGCGTCTGATGGCAAGCAGGCCTTCGAGTCGGCGACGGGAAATGGCCGTCTGCGGCAGGTCATACAGCGCCAGCATTTCCTTGAAAGCCGCCAGCCCACTGCCCGTCAGGGAAAGGTGATTCAGGGAGAGATGTGAAATGAGGCGCCATTGCGCGTCTCCGCGGAGATCAAAGCGCCACGGCGGCGTGGGCTTCTTCAGCAAGCGGATGACCGTTGTCTGGGAACCACCCTCGAAGAAGAGATCCCCGTCCGGCGCGCCAAAGGACATCAGACTGGGCAGATCCCGATTGGAGCAGGTGAGCCGAAGACTGAGGACATCATTCCTGGGCTGAAGTGGATCGCAATCCGTATCGACCACGGACAGCAAGGTCTCGAAGCCAGGACTGCTCTCCGCGATCGTGCCGTCACGCTGTGCAAACCAGTAGTGACCGTCGATATCGGGCGTTTCGCCGTGCCGCAGGGAAAAAAACGGGCGGAATTCGACGATCGACTCGCCCTGCGATGTCTGACGCACGCGACTCACGCTGTCGATGGAATACACCTCGTATGCCGACGGCCGTCGCCCATCGGCCACTACCGGATAGGCGGATGCCTGGCCCGAAACGCGTATGGGGTCACCGCACTGCTTGAACAGATTGACCACGGGTACACAGCCCAGTCGCAGATTCGGCGCGGCCACGGTCCTCAGCAGGCGCGATGCATCACCATCGGAACGCAACCCCCCAAGGGCAAAATGCAAATGGACCTGAGCTCGGCCAAGGGCTGCCGCCGGCAGGCCTCGGAGATCCAGGTCGAAGAAGTTGAACTTTTCCGGGAAGCAGAAATATTCAGCCAGATAACGATATGCCTCGTGGGCCGACGGCGGCATGTCGATGAGTGCCTCTTCAGGCGCAAAACCCACTTCACCAAGTACGTCATCCCGAACGATCTCCCAGGCCTGCTCCCCGGCCTCGGCATAGATCCGCAGACGATTCAGAAACAGGGCGTCCCTAAGCACCGACGCCACCGACGGCTCCGCGTCGATGTAGAAACGCAGTGTGTCCGGAGCAGCCATGCCTTCTCCGGCCGCATTGCCCAAATGCAGTGACAAGGAAAGAATCGCGTTGCACCCCAGCGGCAGCACCACGCCAGGAGGCGCACTACCCAGGGGGTCAAATTTCAGTCCGGCAACGGCAACCGATGAAACGGCAAGATCCCACGCGGTCCTGAAGCGGCAGATGGCCCCCTTGATAGGCCGCGACTGCAGCTCCGTGCCGCGGGGCAACTCGACCGCCGCAGCCGCGCCCCCCTTCTCGGACAGGGCGAAGCTGGCAATCGAGCAACTTGGGAAGGGGCGGAGATAGTGGGGGTACAGAACGCTCAACAAGGCTTCCGTGAATTGCGGATAGCCGTCCTCGATCTTCTTCGCGACACGGGCCGTCAGAAGCGCAAACGACTCGATCATCCGCTCGACGTGTGGATCCTCGCAGCCGTCGCCCGACAGCGACAGTTGCGCGGCCACCTTTGGATAACGTTCCGCAAACGCTCGACCGTGATTGCGCAGGAACGCCAGCTCCCGCTCGAAATACGGCAGCAGATCCTTCATTCAGGCCCCCGCCCGCGCCGAGCGCTGACTAACCGAATACTGCAGGCACGTCGGCTGCAGGGTTGCGTCGAACGCCACGTGTTCCTCGGCAAGACTGACCGCGAGCACGGCGCGGATGGAAAACAGGAGCGCATTGACCGCCCGATGCTCGGGCTCCAGGTCGACCTGGACATCCCTGAGACGCGGCTCATGGGTAATGATCGCCGCCTCGATGGCGCTGCATATCCTGCGCCGATCATGGACGCTGACCAGGTTCAAGGCGGCAAAATCGGCCAGGCCGAAACCGATCACCGAGCGCCCTGCCAACGGGAAGTCAGCCTGCGTCGCGTCATTCAGGACAATCCGGGTATTCAGAAGCGCCTCGAGATCCCTCGCCACGCCGTCGATGACCTGCGCCAGGCTCAGTTTGCGGCGAGCCGCTCCGGCCGGCAGATCTTCGAACAACTTGTCGAACAGGGAAGGTTCAAACCCGTATGCACTGGGAGCCATGGCCTTGCCCGTGGCTAGGTGAGATTGGGCGTATTCTTGGCCAGGTTCCATGCACCCTGGATGTTCACCTTGCCGGACTTGGTGCCGTCGATATTCAGTTCATCGTAGGTCCATTTGACCGCCGAATACTTCAGGGAGAAGCTCTCCTTCGGGATGCCCTCTTCCGCGACGGTAGGGGCAACGGAAGCCACGATCACATTCTTCAATTCGATCTTCAGGTATTGATGACGGTTCTGTGTCGACGACGGATTACCCGTCGTATTCTTTCCGCCAAAGGCCCGATAGAAATAGATCACCACATCGTTGACGAGCAGCCCGGAGGAACAGGCCTGATAGAGTTTTGGACTGGAACCATCGATGTCCTTTGTAAACACCATTTCCCCATGTTCAACCCGCTCCGCGGTATGCCCGCCGGCCGCCGAGGCAGTGGCCGACTTCGGCTGGCGCATCGAGTGACTCCAGCTATACACCTCGACGGTATCCTTGTGCTTGGTATCCCGGGAGTCACCCTTGATGTCACTACCCTTGAACTCGACGTATATATCTTTCATTTCTTTCTCCAGCCCCTATATTCTTTGCGTCAATTCTTTCCGTTCGGCAGCTCCGCCACCAGGCGCAATGACACCGACAGCTCATCCAACTGGAAGTGTGGCCGAATGAACGAAACGGCCCGGTATGCCCCGGGGCGACCAGGTATTTCACTCACCTCGATCGCCGCTTCGCGCAATGGAAACTGGGCTTTTGTTTCCTGGGAGGCGGAGTCGTCAGTCGTGACGTAATTGTCGATCCAGCGCTGCAAATAGGCCTGTATGTTGGCCGCGGTCGCAAAGCTTCCGATCTTTTCACGCATCATTGCCTTCATGTAGTGCGCAATTCTGGAGACCGCAAAGATGTACTGCAGTTGGGCGGACAGGCTTGCATTGGCATTAGCCGAATCCGTATCGTACTTTCGGGGCTTCTGTGCCGACTGGGCTCCAAAGAAGGCCGCATAGTCCGTGTTCTTGCAATGGACCAGGGAAATGAAACCAAGATCGTTGAGCTCTTTTTCCCTGCGATCGGTGACCGACACCTCTGCCGGGCATTTCAGGACGACTTCACCATCGTCGGTCCGGAAGGTATGCGTCGGCAGATCCTCTACAAGTCCGCCGCCTTCGACGCCTCGTATCGCGGCACACCACCCATGCTGATCAAAGGCATCGGTGAGGCGGGCAGCAAAGGCAAAAGCCGCGTTGCACCAGAGGTATTGGTCATGTTCGGAACCATCTACCTCCTCAACGAAATTGAAACCTTCGGTCACCAAGCCGTCGAGGGGGTTGTACGGCAGCCGACCGAGAAAACGCGGCAGCGTAAGGCCAACATAGCGGGCATCCTCGGAACTCCGAAAGGATTTCCATTTTGCGTACTCCACGGTATCGAAGATCTTCGCCAGGTCGCGCGGCTTG
Organism: Pseudomonadota bacterium; assembly: GCA_018241665.1. GTDB lineage: Bacteria > Pseudomonadota > Gammaproteobacteria > Burkholderiales > Rhodocyclaceae > Zoogloea. The sequence continues at coordinate 258,864 of JAFEDK010000013.1, read as the reverse complement.
CCCAATTCGACATATGAGTCCAGGCCAAAGAGCTGGGGAGCGGCAGCCGTAATGAATGGCGCGTGGGCCGCCGCGCCAATGTGTGACATCTGCTCGATGAAGAACATGTCTTCAGGTTGGCGGGTCACTTCGAATTGACCGACCAGAGCCCCGAAAGGAGCGCCACCAAAGGTGCCGAACTCCTCCTCGTAAACCTTCTTGAATAGCGCGCTCTGATCGAAATCGATGGCGGAGCGGAAGTCCTTGATCAGGTCCCGCTTGCTGGCATTGAACAGCTTGATCTTCAGGTGCGTTCCCGTCGACGATTTCTTGCAGAGATAGTGCAGCCCGGTCCAGGCACTTTCCAGCGCCTGGAACTCCGGCGCATGCATGACGCAACTGAGCTGTGCGGAAATGAGCCGGTCCAGTTCGGCAACTCTTGCATCGATGGCCGCCGCCAGATTCTCGGAGACGACGACTTCGCCATCGAGGACCTGGCTGACCAATTCCCCGATGATGTCCTTCGCCCGGGCCTTTTCAGGAGCTGATTGTGCAACCCTGCTTTCATCGACGATGCGATCAAGCAGGCTGTACTCACTCCCCCTTTCGACAAAAGCACTCTGGGGTTGCAGCGCATCCATCACGGCTCCTCCCCAGCGGCTTCGGCTTTCAAGGCCCGCAGATCTTCGGTATTTGCCAGCACTTCGCTGAGCAGATCCTCGAGCCTCTCGTTACCCGCCAGCTTGTTCCTGAGATCTGCCAACTTGGCACGCGCCTCCTGGAGTTTCCTCAGCGGTTCGAATTGCTGCACGACGGATTCAGGACGGAAATCCTCGAATTTCCTGAATGCCAGCTGCACGCCAATCGCACTCCCGTCATCCTGGAGGACGTTCCTGACCTTGAAGCTCGCCCCCGGCGCCATGGATGCCAGCACATCATCAAAATTGTCCATGTCGACATTGACGAACTTCCGGTCACGCACCTTTCCCTGAGGCACCTCGGACTGGCCGGCAAAGTCACCCAACACGCCAACCACGAAAGGCAGCTCCTTCATCTCGATGGCATCACCCACCTCGACGTCATAGGTGAGCTGCACCCTGGGCGGGCGCACTCTTTGCAGTTGCTTTTGAATGCTCTCTTTCTTGGCCACGGCTGTATTCCTGCGGTCGTAATTGGACACAGTCACCCGGCAATCCGGATGCCACCTACTTCAACGCGTCGAAGGGATTACCACCGGCCGGGGACTGTCGCGACTCTCCCTCAGCGCCCGCCTTGCGCCGGGGCGCCTGTACTGCCGGAGGTTTGGCCCTGACTGCACGTACTTCCCGTTTGGCTTCGGCGGGGGGCACGAGGATTTCCTCTCCCAGGGTTTCCCGCATCACCTTGACGAGGCCGACTGCATCGGAATGGGCGCTGCCCTTCAGTTCGGCGTCGCTGCGCAATTCATTCAAAGACTGTCCGGCAATACGCAAACCAGCCACGGCACGAATGACCTTGGCCGAACGCTCGGCAGGATCCCGCAACAGGACCTCTTCGGCGGCAGAGATGGCCTGAGCATAGTTTCCGGCGTCAAAGTAGATCTTGGCTTTACGCGCCCAAGGCTCCTTGCGCTCCGGATTCCGCTTGGACATCTCGTCGAGGAGCTTGAGCGCCTCCTTCTGGTTGCCCTGCTGCAACAAGCCATCCACCGAGCGTGCCGACACCTCGAGCGCCGCATTGAATTCCTCGGGCTTAAGCGACGGCGCACCCTGGGACGCGCACCCGGAAACCAGGCAAACAAGAGCAAGCGATTGAAATGATCTTCTCTTCCACATAAGGATTCATTCATCAGGGGGACAAGAACGGGCACCGCAGATTCAATACCAAACGCATACTACACAGACAAATAGAAGGTTACAATAGACCATACGAATATCTAAATGTACTTTAATGACAGGCTTTTGTCTCGTGCGGGGCCTTCAGCTGGCAACCCTTGCAAGCTGCATGCAACTGACCGGCTGCGGGAGCATGGCCCTCGTCCAAGCTGCCGGCGGCATTCTCGACATCGCGGTGAACGGCGGCGCGGGACTGGTCGCCAGATCCGGCGGCAGCCGCCCTCCAACAGACACCCCACTGAGGATTCACGCCGGTGAGCAGCTCAACATTTCCAGCGATGGCCGACCGCTCTCGCTGGTCGTCAGGATCTACGCGCTCCGCTCGACCGAACGCCTCAAGACCCTCACCTACACGCAGCTGGCAACACCGGAAGGGGAAAAGGAAGGTCTTGGAGACGATCTGATCTCCGTGCGCGAACTCGTCCTGCTCCCCGGCAAGACCTACACGATGCAATTCCGCACGCCCCCCGAAGCCAGCGTGATCGGTGTCGCAGGCTTGTTCCGCGCCCCTACCGCCGGGCGCTGGAAACTCGCATTTGCTTCTGGCGCCACCTCCGAGATCGTCATCGGCGCCCATGCATGCACCTTCACGACAACCGCACCGACCCAGCCCCTCGACGCTGGCAATGGCGCCACGGCCGGAATTCAATGCAACCGTTAGGTAACTTCAGACGATGAGCTACGCACAACCCCTGTGGGGCGAAGGGCTTTTTCTCCGTCCCCAGCATTTCCAGCAGCAGGACGCCTACATCGACGCAATGAATCGTCGCACGCTGTTGATGGCAAACCCGTTTGCCTGGGGCATCAGGGAACTGGAGCTGGACCGGGAAGCACTCGGCAGCGGCATTCTGCGTTTCAACCGGATCAATGCCGTCTTCGCAAATGGAGACACCCTACTCGCTCCGGATACCGACCAGTTGCCAGCGCCACTCTCACTCAACGAAAGCGTCCTGGACGAACCTGGAACCGAGTTTCTTCTGGCGCTGCCACATCTGAACCCCCAGGGCGGCAATTGCGCCCACGAGGCCTCCTCCCCCAACAGCAGCCGCTACCTGGTCGTCTCCTCTGAAACCTGCGACCTGTTCTCGGGGGCCAGCGAAACGGAGATCGCCGTCCTGAGCAAGATTGCCCGGATCAGGCGGGCAACCGAGCCAAACGCTCAGTTCCAGACACTCCCTCTCGTCCGGATCTGCAGAACCTCGAGCAACGGCTTCGAAGTGGATCCCGGCTTCATTCCCCCCTCCATCAGCCTGCGCAGCAACGCCAAGCTACAGCTCATGCTTCAACGCCAGATCGACGCGCTGCTGGCGAAGGTGGACGCGCTGTATGGGCTGCACCGGGAACCATCGAAGAACATCATCGAATTCCGCTCAGGGGACATCGCGTCCTTCTGGCTCCTGCATACCGCCAGCACCGCATGCGCGGCCCTGTCCCATCTAGTGCGCAATCCGGACTGCGCCCCCGAACGCCTGTTCCAGGAATTGCTCCGGCTGGCTGGCGGGTTGCTGACCTTCTCGCGGCAGCATGCCCTAAGCGGACTGCCAGGCTATGACCACCTGCACCCAGGCCCGTGCTTTGCACGGCTTGACGCCCTGATCCGCGAACTCCTCGACACCGTCATCCCCACCCAATATTTCGCCATTGCGCTGACGCAAGCCAAGCCCTCCTTCCATTCGGGACGGCTGGATTCGGACAAGATCGATGACAAGACCCGCTTCTACCTGTCGGTCCGAGCGGCGCACCCGCAGTCCGAGATCATCGAGTCCGTGCCGTTCCGCTTGAAACTTGGGGCCCCCGATGATGTGGAGAAACTGGTTCTGTCCGCGATGGCCGGCGTCCGGCTCACCCATGCCGCGCAGGTTCCGGCCGCTATCCCGGTGCGCCCGGGCGCAAGCTATTTCTCCCTCGACGGCCACGGGCCACTCTACGAACGGATGCTGAAGGCCCAGTCAATCACGATCTACGTGCCTGAAAGCTATCAGGATCTCGAACTTGAACTGATCGCGCTCACATCATGAACTCCGTACCCAGTCTTTTTGCAGAAGCCCCGCCGCCTGCCGCCCTCGCTGGCGAGCCGCGGCAACCCGGCACCGCCCTCAGCCTGGTCGACTTGCTGTACGACGGATTCCACATGTTGATGCTGCTCCGCCAGGGGTGCATGCCGGAAGACGAGAGCAGGTTCTCCGGCACCTTGCACAATCAGCTGGGCGCCTTCGAACAGCAGGCAAGAAAGCTGGGGTTTGGTGGCGACGATATCCACGACGCCAAGTATGCGTTTTGTGCAGTCGTCGACGAGTTCATCCTGTCCACTCCCAACAAGATTCGGCAGGCATGGGAGCGCCACCCCCTGCAGCTGGTTCTGTTTGGGGAACAACTGGCCGGGGAACACTTCTTTGCAAGGCTCGAACAGGCGCGCAATGAGGGAGCACGCCGCCTTGCCGTGCTGGAGGTCTTTCACATGTGCCTGTTGATCGGCTTCAAGGGCCGTTATGTGCTCGAAGGTTCGGAACGCCTCAAATACCTGATCACCCAGCTCGGCGATCAGATCACGCACCTCAAGGGCAAGCCGAGCAGCTTCGCTCCCAACTGGGCCCCGCCCGACAAGGTCATTCATGCGATCCGCCACGATGCGCCAGCCTGGACAGTGCTGTCCGTCCTCGCTCTGTGCGGTCTGGCCGCCTATGCCGCTTTGTTGTGGCACGGCCGGGACAGCGTCACCAGCACCCTCGGCCCTTACACGGGCCTCGTACAGATGCCGGCGGCCCCGCCCAGCCTGACGATCACCTTGCCGTAGGCGTCGCCGCGGCATGGTCACGTGAACACACCGCCGGCCCTGACTACTTGACGATGGCGGTGATGATATCGACATCGCGCTCGGACCGCGGGACATCCGGAAGAGGACGCAGCTTCGACGCGCCGGCAGCGTCCTGCCGGGGCACCGGCTTTGCGCCCCCGCCAGCATACCGCGGCAGCGGCCTCTGCTCCGTTGCCCGGCGTTTTGCGACGCCTCCGGTACCGCCCTGCCGCCCCCGGGACGACACCGGAACGGCCGTTGCTGCCCTGCGGCGTGAATCCGGACGTACCTCCCGCCGCCCCCTGGCCTTGGCCGGCCGGGCCTCGCCCACCTGCACCAGCGCGGTCGGAGCCGGGCCTTCCGCGCTGACAGGCACCCTGGCTGGCTCCGACCTGTCCGGGCGAGCCTTCCCCTCCGACGTCACCACTGCCCGGGCATCGGGCATGGGGTGCTCGCCCCGCTCCGGCATGACGGGAACAGGCTCCCGCTGCAGACCGGCCGCATCCCTGCCCTCCCAGGGGGCCGGCGGACGGGCAAGGTTGCTGCGCGTAGAGTCATCGTTCCCCTGCCCCACCCAGGCTACCCCGGCAACGACGCCCGCCACGAGAACCCCCATACCCGCCAGCCAGCCCCCCAGTCTTCGCATCCGGTCCGGCTCCAGCGGCGACGGCCCGGAGGCGCTCAGGTCGCTGAGGATGTTCAGCGACGGAGCAGCCTCGTTGGCCGTCACGCCATGACGCGCTCCCCGAACAGGCCCCGCTTCGGCATCATTTACCATAATTTTCCCATTGTCATATGTTTGCATTTCGATAAAATACCAAAAAACACCCACATGACATATTCGTTTGTGCGCCATGGCGACAAGAGGCTGGACCGCAACAGCGGCAATCACCCTTCCGCTCAGCGACGGGAACAACCAGTTGGAGGGCCCAGGCCTTGCTCTTGAGACGCGGACGGACGGCATGATCCTCTATGGCATGCTGGGCTATTTTCTGCTGATCACCGCAGGCGTGATCGTCTTCATCCGGCCCGGAATGCGGGACCGGACACGGCAGGCCGCGGGAAGACTGCTGGAACGTAGCTGGCGACTCCTGGCAAAACTCGGCGCCGTCAGCCGTGGAATACCGGGTAGCCCCCAGTCGGCCGGCCGGCTGCCAGCAATACCGGGCGTGCTCAGCGCGTTGCTCAAACATCCGGCACGTAGCCTCAGCCTTGCGGTGTTCCTGACCGCACCGTCCCTCGCCATCCTCAGCCTGCCCGGCTCCAGGGTCTTCGAGTTCGACAACAGCGCCTCGCCCGCCGAGCAACAAGTTGCCCTCCTTCTCGAAGGCGAACGCCTCAGCCCGCCTCCCCCGCTTCCCCCCGAGGTGTTCACCACCCAGGAGGTGGAAATCAGTCGTCCCGATGCCGTCCATGCCAGCCGCAACTGGCAACTTCTGGACGCCGAGTTCACCCAGCGACTGTTGGTCGCCTTCCGCCTGATGGAGGAGCGTCACGGCTATCGGATGACCTTGCTCGAGGGCTATCGAAGCCCGGAACGGCAGGCCCGGCTGTTCGCGGAAGGCGAGCACGTAACCAGGGCCAAGGCCAACATGAGCTATCACCAATACGGTCTTGCCGCGGACAGCGCCTTTTTCAGGGACGGCAAGATCGTGATCTCCGAACGTGACCCCTGGGCCATGCGCGGCTATGAACTGTTCGGCGAGATCGCGGAACAACTCGGCTTGACCTGGGGCGGCCGCTGGCAGCTCCGGGATTTCGGCCATGTGGAACTCCGCCGCAGGAATGTCCTGGGCCAGGCCGCGCGCCGGGAAAGCGCCCCGAACGCACAACACCCCCTCTGATCCGCACGCAAAACCACAATGCCTTCACTCCGCCGCCTGTTCACCTCCCCCCGGACACTCTCGGTGCTCGGATTTGCCGCCCTGGCCCTCACTATCTTCCTGGGAGCATGGCTTTTCGGGATATCCATGGGGTGGGCGCTCTTCACCTGCGCCGCACTGGCCGCAGGCGTGGCTTGCGTGCACCTTGTACAGAGCCTGCGGGCCCGACGCGCCGGTCACGCCATCAGCGAGGAACTCACGGCGGACACCGACGCCCCCAACCGCGTCGACGATGCCGACCCCGAGCGTGTCGACGATCTGAAACGTCGGATGCAGGAAGCCATCAGGAAGATCAAGACTTCCAGGCTCGGCCAGCTATCCGGTCCCGGGGCCTTGTACGAACTGCCCTGGTACATCACGATCGGCAACCCGGCCGCCGGCAAGAGCACGGCAATCGTCAATTCCGGATTGCACTTCCCCTTCGACGAGGGCGGCAACGCCGTCATCAAGGGCATCGGCGGCACCCGGAACTGCGACTGGTTCTTCACTTCGGAAGGTATTCTGCTGGACACCGCCGGACGTTACACCGTCAACGATGACGACCGCCCGGAGTGGCTGGGCTTTCTGGGCCTGCTGAAGAAACATCGCTCCCGCGCGCCGATCAACGGGATCCTGGTTGCCGTCAGCATCGGCGAGCTCATCCACCACGAACCCGAGTTCGCCCTGAATGTAGCCAAGGATCTCCGTCAGCGGGTACAGGAGCTCACCGAGCATCTGGAAGTCTTCGCGCCCGTCTATGTGCTGTTCACCAAAGCGGACCTGCTCCCCGGCTTCCGCCATTTCTTTGCCGACCTGGACTGGACGGAGCGGGAAAGGGTATGGGGTGCGACCATTCCCTATGAGCATGCTGGCCAGCACGATGCAGTCGCCCTCTTCGAGAAACACTTCGATGAGCTCTATCTCGGCCTGCGCACGGCGAGCGTAGCCCAGCTCTCCCACCACAGCGCCGATGACGCCGCCCCCGAACTCCTGACCTTTCCGGCCGAGTTCGCCGCGATCCGCCCAGCCTTGCGCTCATTCGTCGCAACCCTGTTCGAAGACAACCCGTTCCAGTTCAAGCCTGTCTTCCGCGGCTTCTACCTCACCTCGGCGATCCAGACTGACGACGTTCCAGCCCTGTCCAGCGAACGCGTCGCCCGGGAGTTCGGCCTTTCGGCTCTACCGCCCCAGCAAGACGCAGCGCACTCCGTGCAAGGGTTCTTTCTGAAAAAGCTCTTCTCGGAAGTCATATTCGCGGACCGCCATCTGGTCCGCCAGCACATCAGCCCGGCACGCCGCCTGTGGCGTCAAACCATCATCACCGGCGGACTGGTGGTTCTTGGCGTGGTGCTCGCCGGCTGGAGCTGGTCCCACATGAACAATCTCAGCCTGCTCAGGAATGTCGAGCAGGACCTGGCCAAGGCGGTCAAGGTCCAGGAAGGCCGGGCTGATCTGCAATCCCGCCTGGAAGCCCTGGAGATCATCCAGGACCGCCTGGCCCAGCTGGAACGCTTCAATGACAGTCATCCGCTGTCACTGGGCTTGGGCCTCTACCAGGGGAGGCAGATGGCCGACAAGCTGCGGCAGGAGTACTTTGCCGGCATCTCGGCCGTCATGCTGCAGCCGGTGAAAAATGCCCTGGAGAGCTTCCTCGACGAGGTCAATCAACGGAACGACGAGGCCCCCGTCCAGGCCCGGCCACTCGAGGCAACGCAACGGACGACACAATACAAGAGCGCCAATGCCGCCGATATCGAGGACGGCTACAACGCGCTCAAGACCTACCTCATGCTGTCCAGCCAAGAGCACATCGACGTCGGCCATCTCTCGGACCAGATGACCCGCTTCTGGCGCAGCTGGCTCGAAACCAATCGCGGCGCCATGGAGCGTGACCGGATGATCGCCTTGGCTGCACGCATCGTGTCCTTCCACCTGGGACAGGCGGCCTCCCCCGACTGGCCGACGATCAGCAACAACCTCGCCCTCGTCGACGGCGTGCGGGAGAAATTGCGCCGTGTAGTCCGTGGCATGCCGGCGGCCGAACGGGTTTATGGAGAGATCCGCGCGCGGGCCTCGACACGCTTTGCTCCAGTCACCGTCGCCAGCGTCGTCGGTACCGAGAACGCCGCCCTGCTCAACGGCAGTCGGGTCGTATCCGGCGCAATGACCGCGGAAGCATGGACGGAGTATGTGCAGCCAGCGATCAGGGACGCATCGGCCAAGGTCCAGAAGAATGTCGACTGGGTTCTCCAGACCTCCAGCGACGACGACCTCACGCTGGAAGGCAGTCCAGAGCAGATCCAGAAAGCCCTGACGGCGATGTACAAGCGCGATTTCACCGAGGAGTGGAAGCAGTTCATCCTGGGTATCAGCATCGCACCATTTGCGACATTTCCGGATGCAGTGACCGGGATGGGGCGCTTTGGTGACATGCAGACATCCCCCATCGGTAAGCTGCTGAGAAAGATCGCCGAGCAGACGGCCTGGGACAACCCGCGCCTCCTCAGCCTTGCCCGCCAGCAGAGCCAGAGCGGCATCATCGAGTGGCTTAAACAGTCGGTGCTGCAGATGGCACCCGGTCAGGTTCAGGCGGCGGAGAGCGCCGTAACGAAGACGGCCGAACTGGCCTTGGGACCGGTAGGCCGGGAATTTGCGGGCATCACCCGATTGACCGCCTCCCGCGCTGACGGAGATGCCTTGCTGGACGCCTACCTGAAACAGCTCTCGAAGATTCGTTCACGCCTGAATCAGTTGAAGAACGAGGGCGATCCCGGCCCTGGCGCCCTCAAGATCATGCGCGAGACCCTCGACGGCAACAATTCCGAGCTGGCGGAAACGCTCAAGTTTGTCGACGAGCAAATGCTCACGGGGCTCACGGACAGCCAGCGGGCCACCCTCCGCCCCATCCTGCTCCGCCCTCTGCTCGAAACCTACTCTGCCATCCTCAGGCCGGCTGCGGAGGATCTCAACAAGACATGGGCGGCGCAGGTCCACGAGCCATTCACCCGCCGCCTCGCCATCAAGTACCCCTTCTCCCCGAAAGCGGGGATAGAAGCGTCCCCCACCGAGATTGCCCAGGTGTTTGGCCCCGAGGGCAGCATCTCGAAATATGTGGAATCCACCATGGGAACCCTGGTGATCCGCCGCGGCAACACCATCACCGCCCGCACTTGGGGCGACCTGGGGCTGCCCCTGCAGCCCGAGTTCTCAGCGGGCTTCGCCCAGTGGGTATCCCCGCTGGAAGGCGGGGCCGCGGGCGACAGTGCGCAAGGTGGTGCCAGCCAGGCACAAGCGGTATTCATGATGCGGCCACAGCCCTCCCCCGGCACGACCGCTTACGTTCTTGAAATAGACGGCCAGAAGCTCAATTACCGCAACAGCGCCCCCCAGTGGGCCAATTTCGTATGGCCCAACAGCGCGGGCACGCCGGGCGCACGGATTACCGCCAATACCTACGACGGCAAGTCTGTCGAAGTCGTGAATTACCCAGGCAGATTCGGCCTGGAAAAAATGATCAACGCCGCCCAGCGGGTCAAGCAGGCCGATGGCAGCTTCCGGCTCAGCTGGAAGATCGATGGCATCGAAGTGAGCATCGACCTGAAGGTCGTCAGCAACGCCCAGGCCCAAGGGTCATCTTCCGGTACCCAAGGGCAGCGCGGGCTGGGCGGCCTATCCCTGCCTGAGCGCGTGGTCATGCTGGGCACCCCGCCCGTAGCGGAGGCGCGCTGATGGAGTCCCGGGCCACCTATTTCGGCAAGACGCCCCATCATCCTGATTTCGTGCGTGGACCGGGCCAGCAGAAACTCATCCTGCTGCTCGACAACTGGCTGTCGAGAGCCATGGAGCGCCTGTCCTACCAGCCGGACTGGAAGGCTGCGTACGACGGCAAGGGAGCCCTCGACTTTGCCTTTGTCAGCCCCGCCAGCACGCTTGCATTGATCGGCAGCATACGCAGCAGCCATGACCAATCGGGAAGACGCTTCCCGTTCCTGACCGCATCTCCGATCGCGCGAAGCGACACCCGTGTCTTTCGATGCGCCCCCTCGGCCCTGGCCGGGAGCTATGAGACCCTGGCCAGGCTGACGTATGACGCTCTGGATGGGATGGACCTGAACATCCTCCACGAGGCGCTGAGCAGGCTCGACTGCACCCAGGACTTCGACCAGGGCATCGCGCGCAATCCCTTGGCGTGCTTCCTCCGCGACACGACCCTGGCATCGTTGTCCCGCCTCCTCGGGGGAGACAACGATGCCGCCGCTGTCGCCAGGACCATCCTGGCGATCGGGCTCGTCATGCAACAGCTCTTCAGCGGCCGGAAATCGCCGGTGGACAAGGAACTGGAACTGCCGCTTCCGCCCAGACAGCATGAGGCCTATTGGCAGGTGGCGGGACTCTGGCTCTACCTGGTCACCGCTTTCGTGCGGACACCGTCGATGGAACTGCAAGTCGTGCTCGAACATGACGGGCTGCCGCCACGCATGCGCATCGGCCTGAATGGCGCATCGGCATCGCCGCTGTGCACCGCATTCATGGGGAGCCGCAATGACGGGCATGGCCTCTGTCTCATCGATCCACCCTGGGTGGATGAGCATCTCCTGCAGCACACCGACAAACGGCTGATCAAACTCGCCACTTACCTCGCCCAGCCCACCCTGAGCCTGGAACAGATTCTCGCCACCTTCCAGGAAGCCTTCCTGAAGGCATGAAGGACATGAACATGCGCACCTGCCTCGTCGCAGCCCTGCTGTACCTTGCCCACGTCAGCGCCACTGCGCAAACGGGCTCCGCCGCCCCCCTCCCCGCCACGCCCGCGGCAGCGGGCGGAGCCAAGGTCATCGCCTCCGGCACCGTACCGGATGCGACCACGCGAAGCCGGATTATCGACCGCCTGACCGCCCTTTACGGTGAAGGCCGGGTCGTCGACAAGATCGAAGTAGGCGGAGTCCTTCCCAGCCCCCAGTGGACCGAAAACGTCGAAAAAATACTCACCGGCGACATCCGGAATGTGCACGACGGGAAACTACAGATCAACGGGACCCGGGTCTCCCTGAAGGGCAATGTCGCCACCACGGCGCTACGGGATCAGATAGCCGGCGCCATCAGCACGTCGGTGAGCCCCGGCTACACGCTCACCAATGGGCTTGCCGTTGCCGACGCCCGCCAGGACATACTCGACCAGACGCTGTCCAACCGGATCATCGAGTTCGAGAGCGGATCGGCGAACCTGACGTCGGCCGGCAAGGCCATCCTCGACGAGATGGCAACAGCCATGCAGCGCATCAATACACCCGCAATCCGGCTCATCGGCCACACCGACAACGCGGGAAACCGTCAATCCAATCTGGAGCTGAGTCTTGCCAGAGCGAACGCCGTCCGCAGCTACCTGGTGGACAAGGGGATTCCCGCCACCAGCCTGAGCACCAGCGGCGCGGGCCCCGACAGCCCGATCCGCAGCAACGACACCCCCGCCGGGCGCGCGCAAAACCGCCGGATCGAATTCCGTTTTGCCGAATGACGGGCGGCAGCGAGGAAGGCCACGCCGCGTAAGCGTCGGTGGCGCCCGGAGTGGATCTCACTCGGGACGCACGCCACTCCTCAGCGCGGCCGGCTCTCCCAGATCTTCTGCAAGCGCTTCACCGACACCGGCATCGGCGTCTTGAGCTCCTGCGCGAACAGGCCGACGCGCAGCTCCTCCAGCAGCCAGCGGAACTCCTCCAGTTGCGGGTCGGTGACGCCCGCCTTGGCCTTGGCCAGCCATTCCCGTTCGTAGGGCTGGGCCAGGCTCTTCCAGTCGGCCATCAGCTGGCCGTCACGGGCGGGATTGGTGCGCAGCTTGTCGATGCGCACGGTGGCGCCCTTCAGGTAGCGCGGAATCTGCGCAATGCGCTCATAGGGCAAGGCCACCAGGAAGTTCTTCGGCATCAGCTTGGCCACCTGGGCATTGATGTCGGCCACCACGTCCGGGAAGGTCTTCAGGCCGGCGAGGCGCTTGGTCAGCGTGGCGTGCTCGACGATCAGCTGGCCGGTCAGGCGCATCAACTCCTGGGCCACCAGCGTGATGCGCGGCTTGGCTTCCTGGCAGCGCTTGGCGAAGCTGTCCGCATCCGCCGGCAGGGGTTCGAGCAGGCAGCAGCGCTCCAGCGTCGCCGTCACCAGCTGGGCCTTCAGCTCGGCCTCGGTGCCATAGTTGATGAACTGTAGGGCCAGTTCGCGGATTCCCGGCAGCTTCTCGATGGCCTTCACCTGGGCCGACAGCTCCAGCGCGAACAGCCGCGCGAGGCCGCCGCGATGGACCTTGGCGGCCTCCTCCGGGGTGTCGTAGGGACGCAGGGACACGCTGCTGCCGTCATCGTGCAGCGCCGGGAAGCCGACGATCTCGCGGCCGGCGACCTTCACTTCGAGCAGTTCCGGCAGCGCGCCGAAGGTCCAGCCGGTGAAGCCGGACAAGGTCTTTTCGGCAACGGTGGCCGGCGCCGCGGCAGTTGCCGCTGCGGCCTTGCCGCCGGCAGGCGGAGCAGCCTTCTTCGGTGACGGCGCTTCCGCCGCCGCCGGCACGATGCGCGCGCTCTGGAAGCGCGCCGCCACCTGGTCGCGGAATTTGGCGCGCAGCTCGGCCAGGTTGCGGGACTGGCCGAGGATGCGGCCGTGCTCGTCCTGCACGCGGAAGTTCATGAAGCAGTGGGGATTGAGGTTCTCCGGGCGGAAGCTCTCCATCGGCAGCTTGAGGGACACACGCTCCTCGACGAAGCGTTGCAGCATCTTGATCAGCGGCTCGTCCGTGTCGAACTCGCCGGCGTCGTAACGCTCCATGAAGGCCGCAGCGCTATCGGCCATCGGCTGCAGGCGGTGGCGGTGCTTCTGCGGCACGGTACGCAGCAGCGCATGCACCTTCTCTTCAAGCAGGCCCGGCACCAGCCATTCGCAGCGGTTGGCGGGAATCTGGTTGAGCATCGCCAGTGGCACCGTCAGCGTCACCCCGTCGTCGGCCTCGCCCGGCTCGTGCAGGTAGGCGAGCTTGAGTTTCTGGCCGAGCACTTCCAGGCTCGACGGGAAGCGGTCGGTGGTGATGCCTTCGGCGTCGTGGCGCATCAGCTGGTCGCGGGACAGCTGCAGCAGCTTGGGCGCCTTCTTCTCTGCAGCCTTGCGCCAGGCATCGAAGCTGGCCATGTCGAGCACTTCCGGCGGCAGCTTGGCATCGTAGAAGGCGTAGATCAGCTCTTCGTCCACCAGCACGTCGGGGCGGCGGGACTTGTGCTCCAGGCGCTCGATCTCCGCCACCAGGCGCCGGTTGTGGGCCAGGAAGGCCATGCCGCGGGCCGGACCCTCGGCGATCTCGCCCTGCACCAAGCCTTCGCGGATGAACAGCTCGCGGCACAAGGCCGGGTCGATCTCCCGGTAGCTCACGCCGCGGCGCGGATAGACGGTCAGCCCGTACAGGGTGCCGCGCTCCCAGGCGCGCACCGCGCCGCTAGCCTTCGACCAGTGGGGTTCCGAGATATTGCGCTTGAGCAGGTGCCCGCCGACTTCCTCCAGCCATTCCGGCTCGATGCGCGCGAGACAGCGGCCGAACAGGCGGGACGTATCCACCAGTTCCGCGCCCATGATCCACTTGCCGGCCTTCTTGGCGATGGCGGAGCCCGGATGCGGCCAGAACTTGATGCCGCGGGCGCCCAGGTAGCTGCCGGCAGCGGGGCCCGAGGCGTCCTCGATCTTGCAGCCCACGTGGCCCATCAGGCCGGTCAGCAGCGCCTTGTGGATCGCCTCGTAGCTGGCCGGCTCCTTGTTTTCCTTCCAGCCGTGCTCGGTGCACAGGGTGTGCAGCTGGGTGAACACGTCGCGCCATTCGCGCAGGCGCAGCCAGGACAGGAAGTTCTGCTTGCACCAGGCCTTCTGCTTGCTGGAGCTTTCGTGGCGCTGGACTTCGTCCCAGGCCTTCCACAGGTTCCAGTACCACAGGAACTCGGACTTCTGGCTTTCCTCGGGGCCGCGGAAGCGCGCGTGGGCCTGGTCGGCGGCGGCCTGCCGCTCAGGCGGGCGCTCGCGCACATCCTGAGTCGACAATGCTGCGGCGATCACCAGCACCTCTGAAAGGCTGGCCCGGTCGCGGGCGGCCAGGATCATGCGGCCGATCTTCGGGTCGAGGGGCAGCTTGGCCAGCTCGCGCCCGATTGGCGTGAGGTTCATCGTCGCCGCGCCCTCGACCTCCTCCACCGCGCCCAGCTCGGCCAGCAGCTGGTAGCCGTCCGCCACCATGCGCGGCAGCGGCGCGTCGATGAATGGGAACTCGGCCACTTCGCCGAGCTTGAGGGACTTCATGCGCAGGATCACCCCGGCCAGGGACGAGCGCAGGATTTCCGGATCGGTGTGGGCGGGACGCTTGTTGAAGTCGTCCTCGTCGTAGAGGCGGAAGCAGATGCCGTCGCTGACCCGACCGCAGCGGCCGGCCCGCTGGCGGGCGGCGGACTGGGCGACCTTCTCGATCTGCAGTTGCTCGACCTTGTTGCGATGGCTGTAGCGCTTGACCCGCGCCAGGCCGGTATCCACCACGTAGCGGATGCCCGGCACGGTCAGCGAGGTTTCCGCCACGTTGGTGGCCAGTACGACGCGACGCCCCTTCGACGGCGCAAACACCCGCGCCTGCTCCTGCGCCGACTGGCGCGCGAACAACGGCAGGATCTCGGTGCCGGCGGCGTGATGGGCCTTGCGCAGCGCTTCGGCAGCCTCGCGGATCTCCCGTTCGCCGGGCAGGAAGACCAGCACGTCGCCGGGGCCACTGCGGTGGGCTTCGTCGACGGCATCCACCAGCGCGTCGTAAAGGTCGCGGTCCGGGCCGCGGTTGTCCTGGCGCGGTGGCGGCTCGCCCGGCCGCGCCGGCTTGGGCTCGTCGCGCTCTACCGGCCGGTAGCGCATCTCGATGGGAAACAGGCGGCCGGACACCTCGATCACCGGCGCCGGCTTGTCCTCGGAGCCGAAATGGCGGGCGAAACGCTCCGCGTCCAGCGTCGCCGAGGTGACGATCAGCTTCAGATCCGGCCGCTTGGCCAGCAGCTGGCGCAGGTAGCCGAGCAGGAAGTCGATATTCAGGCTGCGTTCGTGGGCCTCGTCTATGATCAAGGTGTCATAGGCCGAGAGCAGCGGATCGCCCTGGGTTTCGGCGAGCAGGATGCCGTCCGTCATCAGCTTGATGTAGCTCTGCGGGCCGATGCGGTCGGTGAAGCGGATCTTGTAGCCGACGGTGCTGCCCAGCTCGCTCTTCAGCTCTTGCGCGATGCGGCTGGCGGTGGCGCGGGCGGCAATCCGCCGCGGCTGGGTGTGGCCGATCAGGCCCGACACGCCACGGCCGAGTTCCAGGCAGATCTTGGGCAGCTGGGTGGTCTTGCCGGAGCCGGTCTCGCCACAGACGATGACTACCTGGTGCTCGCGGATCGCCGCGGCGATCTCGTCCTTGCGCTGGTTGACCGGCAGATCGGGCGGAAAGTCCGGCTTGGGCAGCGCGTTGGCGCGGGCGATGCGCTTGGCCGCCGAATCGGCGATGCGCAGGCGCAGCCCCTCCGGCAGCTCGTCGAGGCTGCGCGGGCGCTTGGGCAGGCGGCGCAAGTCGCGGCGCAGGCCAGGCCGGTCGGCCGACAGGCAATCTTCGAGCAGGGCGTACGGATCGTTACGGTCGGGCCGGTGTTGCGGTGATGCCATGGGGGAAAACAGTCAGAATCGATTGAAAAGGGCCTTTCGCCAGCCGGCAACGGACCACGGGAAAGGTACAGGTGGTCAGCCGCGCAGGCTATGCACGGTCCACATGCCCAGCGCGGTCATGCTCAGGGAACCACCCAGGTGCAAGGCGGCGGCACCAAGGGCCCAGCCGTAGCGGGCAGTGTCGATCAGATGCACGACCTCCGCCGAGAAGGACGAAAAGGTGGTCAGCCCGCCGAGAAAGCCGGTAACGACGAACAGCCGCGCCTCCGGCGGGATCTCCGGGCGGGCAACGAAGAATGCCACCGCCACGCCAACCAGGTAGCCACCGAGCAGGTTGGCCGCCAGCGTGCCGAGGGGCATGTGGGCCAGCACCGGATTGAGGCGCAGGCCGAGCCACCAGCGCAGCCAGGCGCCGAGGGCGGCGCCGATGCCGATGGCGACGAGGGCCAGCGTCGGGAAATGTTGGGCATGATCAGACATGGCTGCGGATTTTACCCCGTGAGACGCAGACCCGCCCGTCTGTGCCGCATATTGCCCCCGCCAGCCGCCCCAGCGGCAGCTGCGCCCATCCCCGGCACTCAAGAACTGCAAGGCAGCCGCCGATAGCTATCATGATCATGAAAAGAAGCGCCTCCGCAGCGGAGGCCCCGGCAGCACCGGGCAGGCTACGCAAGTCGTTGCCCGGACGCATGCCGTGTTTGGAGACACGATGAACACCCCCGACAGCCGGCCCGCGACGGCATCTTCCCTGCTCTACCAGGCGCGCTTCGACTGCCGCGACGGCGAGCTGGTGGGCGTGCAGGCCTTGACGGACAGCTCGCCCCATCCCGACACGTCGCCCCCCGTCTCCACCGGAACGGGCGGACTCGACACGCTGCGCACGGCCTGCCTGCAGGCGGCAGCCTGGCAGGCCAGCACCGGCCGGCCACTGGGCCTGAGCGTCGGGGCCCGCCTCGACGCCCTGTGCGAGCCGAACTTCGCCCACGCCCTCGGCACCATCCTGCGGGAAACCCGACTCGAGCCCCACAGCCTCGAAATCAGCATCGTCACGTCCCGCGACGAGATTCCGGACCACATGCTCGCCGCCCTGCAGCAACTGCACCGGCTCGGCATCCGCTTCGCGATCTGTGCCACCAGCCCGGCCAGCACGCGGGTGGCATGGACCGCCCAGCTACCGGTTGACAGCATCGAGGTGCCGGCCCGCCTCGTCGACAACGTAGCGGCGGCACCGGAAGGGGTGGCCATCGTACGGGCCCTGCTCACCCGCGCCCACCGCATGGGGCGCCAGATCTGCGCAACGGAGATCACCAGCCCCCAGGCTGCGGCGGTAATGACGGCCGCTGGCGCCGACACGCTGCAGGGGCCGCTGATCGCCGCCCCGCTGCCGGCCGAAGATTTCGCCGCACAGCTTGCCGCCGGCCAGCGGCTCGACGCCAGCCTGTTGCGCGGCCCCGCCCCCGAACGCACGCTGCTGCTGGTGGACGACGAGGACAACATCCTGTCCGCGCTGCGCCGCCTGCTGCGCCGGGACGGCTACACGATCCTCACCGCCAGCGACGGCCAGCAAGGCCTCGAGGTGCTCGCCGCCAACCGGGTGGACGTGATCGTCTCCGACCAGCGCATGCCCGGCATGACCGGCGTGGAGTTCCTGCGCAAGGCCAAGGACATGTGCCCGGACAGCGTACGCCTGGTACTGTCCGGCTACACCGACCTGCAGTCGGTCACTGACGCGATCAACGAAGGGGCCATCTACAAGTTCCTCACCAAACCCTGGGACGACGCGATGCTGCGCGCCAACATCGAGGAAGCCTTCCGCCGCAAGGCCCTGTCCGACGAGAACCAGCGCCTCGCCAACGAGTTGCAGCACGCCAACCAGGAACTGGCCCGCATCAACGCCCGCCTCGAAGCCCTGCTGGTCGCCCAGCAACACCGCCTCGGCGTCGATGAGGCCGCGCTGACGCTGGCCCAGGAGGCCCTGGCCGTCATGCCGCAGCCGCTGCTCGGCATCGACCCGGAGGGGATGATCGCCTTCGCCAACCAGGCCGCCGAGGGCCTGTTCGCCGCCCATGCCCCGCTGCAGGGCCTGAACGCCGACGAAGTGCTGCCCGCACAGCTCACCACCCTGGCCAGCGCAGGCGAAGGGCATTGCGAGGCCCGCTGCGGCGACGCACACTTTCACGTCGAGGCCCGCGCCCTCGGCGGCCACGGCCCCCATCGCGGTACCCTGCTGAGCTTCACCTGCCGGAGCCCGGCCTGCCCATGACCGACACCCAACGCCTGCCCCTCGATGCCATCCAGCCCGGCGCCGTCCTCGTCGAAGCCGTCGCCGATGCCCGCGGCACGGTGCTGCTGCCCGCCGGCCTGACCCTCACCGACGCACACCTCGCCAGCCTGCGCCGCCGGGACATCACCACGCTGAGCGTCAGCCAGCCGCCCGACCCAGCGGAGCTGGCCCGCCAGCGGGAGAAGATCCGCGAGCGGGTGCTGTACCTGTTCCGCCACCATCCCGACGCCCCAGCCGCCCAAGCGCTGTTGCAGGCCGTCCTGGCTTTCCGCCAGGAGCAGGTGCGATGAACGACGCCCCGACCCTCGCCGACGTGGCAGGGCGCATCCGCAGCCTGCCGGCCATGCCGGCGGTGGCGCTCGAACTGCTGCATACCCTCACCGAAACCGACGCATCATCGGCCGACCTGGCCGATCTGGCGCGCCGCATAGCCCAGGACCAGGCCATCACTGCCCGCGTGCTGCGGGTTGCCAACTCGCCGTTCTACGGCCTGCAGTCACGGGTCGCCTCCATCAACGACGCCATCGTCGTGCTGGGCTTTTCGGCGGTCCGCTCGCTGGTGCTGGCCGCCGCCGTGATGGCCAGCCTGCCGGGCGGCCCGTGCACCGGCTTCAGCCAGGAACGCTTCTGGCGCCACGTGCTGGGCACTGCCGCTGCCGCCCAGGCCATCGGCAAGCGCCTGGGCCGCCCCTCGGAAGCACTCTTCATTGCCGGCCTGCTGCACGACATCGGGCGGCTGGCGCTGGTCGTCCTCTACCCCGCCAGCTACGCCAGCGCCCTGGCCAGCGCCCGCGAACAGGACCGCACGCTGCAGGCGGCCGAGCTCGAACTCTTCGGCTTCGACCACGCCGCCGTCGGCGCAGCCCTGGCCGAGCACTGGCATTTTCCCGACGACATCGTGGACGCCCTGGCCTGGCACCACCAACCCGGGCAGGGCAAGGCCGACGGGCTGGCAGCCATCGTCCATTACGCCGACGCAATCGCCCAGGCCCTCGACCTGGACGAAGCCGAAGACAGCCAGGTTGCCGACCTGCAGGAAAGCGCCGTAGCCAGCCTCGGCCTGGACTGGGATGCGCTGCGGGCCATCCTCGCCGAGACCCAGTCCCGCTTCGACAGCTACCGGCTGATGCTGGGCTGAGCCATGCACGACGACGACATCTATCCGCTGCCCGCCAGCCTGTTCCCCCTCGCCGAATCCGTCAGTGCGGGGATCGCGCTGCACCGGGGCGGCAAGATCCTGTTCGCCAATCAGACCATGGCGCGCCTCACCGGCTATTCGCCGGCCGAACTGAGTGCGCTCGATTACTGGGCCTTCTTCCAGCCCAACGCCCAGGCACGCATCCAAGAACGCAGCGAGGCCCATCTGCGGGACGATGCCCCCGTCTGCCGCTGCGAGACCGCCATCGTCACCCGCCAGGGCGACCTGCGCTGGGTCGAACTGTCGATCTCCCATCAGGACATTCTCGGCGAGTGCACGGTGATCGGCTGCTTCATCGATGTCACCATCCGCAAGCAGGCCGAGGCCGCCCAGCAGCAAGCCCAGCAACTGCTCACCCAGATCATCGACGGCGACCCTGTGCCGACCCTGGTCATCGACGCCCGCCACACGGTCACCCACTGGAACCACGCCTGCGAGCAGGTCATCGGCATCCCGACCAGCGAAATGGTCGGCAGCTCCCGCCAATGGGCGGCCTTCTATCCGAGCGAACGGCCGATCATGGCGGACCTGATCGTGTCGGGCAAAATCGACAGCCTGCTGCACCTCTACGGAGACAAGAAGCTGCGCCGCTCGCCGGTGATCGACGGCGCCTACGAGGCCGAGGATTTCTTCCCGCGGATGGGCGAACACGGGCGCTGGCTGTTCTTCACCGCCGCACCGCTGCGCAATGCACTCGGCGAAGTGATCGGGGCCATCGAAACCTTGCAGGACATCACCGAGCGCAAGAACGCCGAGATGGAACTGCTTGCCATGCAGGCCGACCTTGAAGCCAAGGTCACCCGGCGCACCGCCCAGCTCCAGCAGGCCAAGGCCAGCCTGGAGCAGGACATCGCGCGGCGGGAGACCGCCGAGACGGAGCTGCTGAAGCGCTACGCCGAACTCACCGAGCTCAACTGCCGCCTGCAGGAAACCCAACAGCAACTGGTCCAGTCCGAGAAACTCGCCTCCATCGGCCAGCTCGCCGCCGGCGTCGCCCACGAGATCAACAACCCGATCGGCTACGTCAATTCCAACATCCGCAGCCTCCAGGGCTACATGGCGCAGATGCAGGCGGTGCTCGACGTCTACGAAGCCTGCTCAGCGGCCCTGCCGGCCAACGAGCAGGCGCGCATCGCAGCGGCCCGGAAAGCGGCGGACTTCGACTTCCTGCGGGAGGACATCGGCCAGCTGATCAGCGAATCCCAGGAGGGCACCGAACGGGTCAGCAAGATCGTGCAGGACCTGCGCGACTTCTCCCGTGCCGACACCAGCCAGGAATGGCAGGCCGCCGACCTGCACCACGGCCTCGACAGCACCCTCAACATCGCCAACAACGAGATCAAGTACAAGGCCGACGTGGTGCGTGAATACGGCAACCTGCCGCTCGTCGAATGCCTGCTGCCGCAGCTCAACCAGGTCTTCATGAACCTTTTCGTGAACGCCGCCCAGGCCATGCCCGACGACCGCCACGGCACCATCACCGTGCGCACCGGCACTGCGGGCGAGGACGTCTGGATCGAAGTGGCCGACAACGGCAGCGGCATGCCGCCGGAGGTGCGCGACCGGATCTTCGACCCCTTCTTCACCACCAAGCCGGTCGGCAAGGGCACCGGACTCGGCCTGTCCCTGTCCTACGGCATCATCCAGAAGCACCAGGGCCAGATCGCCGTCAGCAGCACGCCGGGCGTCGGCACCACCTTCCGCATCACCCTGCCCATCCATCGCCAGGCCCCGGCCGGAGCCCCCCAATGACCCTCGCCCCGAACACCGACAACGCCAGCTTCACGATCCTCTGCGTGGACGACGAAGCCAATATCCTGTCCGCCCTGCGCCGCCTGTTCCGCCCCCATGGCTATACCGTACTGACGGCCGGTGGCGGCGCCGAAGGCCTGGAAGTGCTGGCGAAGGAGCATGTGGACCTGATCATCTCGGACATGCGCATGCCGGGCATGGACGGCGCCACCTTCCTCGCCGAAGCACGGACGCGCCATCCGGACACGGTGCGCCTGCTGCTCACCGGCTACGCCGACATGGACTCGACGATCGCCGCCATCAATGCGGGCCAGATCGCCCGTTACATCGCCAAGCCCTGGAACGACCAGGACGTGGTCCTGACCGTGCGGGAGGCGCTCGAACGCAAGGCGCTGGAGCGGGAAAAGAGCCGTCTCGAAGCCCTGACCCGTGCCCAGAACGAGGAATTGAAGAACCTCAACGCCAGCCTCGAACAGAAGGTCGAGGTGCGCACCGCCGAACTGAAGAGCACCCACGAAAAGCTCAAGCAGCACTTCCTGACCTCGATCCGGGTGTTTTCCAACCTGATCGAGCTGCGCGAAGGCCTCATCTCGGGGCATTCCCGCCGGGTTGCCGACCTCGGCCGCAAGCTCGCCAACCGGCTCGGCTTTGCGCCAGCCGAAGCCCAGGACGTGATGATCGCCGGCCTGCTCCACGACATCGGCAAGATCGGCCTGCCCGACGAGCTGCTCGGCAAACCGGTGTCCCACATGAGCGGCGACGAGCTCGGCGTACTGCGCAAGCATCCGGTCACCGGCCAGGCGGCCCTGATGGGGCTGGAGAACCTGCGCCGAGCCGGCACCTTCATCCGCGGCCACCACGAACGCTGGGACGGCCAGGGTTACCCGGACCGCCTGTCCGGCCTGGCGATTCCCTACGGCGCACGGGTGCTGGCGGTAGCCAACGATTTCGACGGGCTGCAGATCGGCACCCTGTCGCCGCGCAAGCTTAAGGCCGAGGAAGCCGTCGCCTTCATCCAGCAGAACCGCGGCAAACGCTATTGCCCGCAGGTGGTGGATGCGCTGATCGCCGAGCTGGGGGCGGGCGACACTGCCACGGCCATCGGCAACGAACACACCCCCTCGTCCCTCAAGGCCGGCATGGTGCTGGCCCGCGACCTCGTGACCCGCGACGGGGTGATGCTGCTGGCAGCGGACTTCGTGCTCGACGACAACCTGATCCGCCAGCTGCGCGAGCTTGAAGCGTCAGAGGGCGTCCGGCTGGCGATCGCCATCCGCCCGGAACGCAAGTAGGCGCCGCGTCAGTCCGCCTGCGGAGGTAGCAGCGGCAAGACCTCTTCGGGAATGAAATAGGCGCTGCCGAACATGTCGGCCAGCGCCGCACAGCTCATCGGCATCGCGAACAGATAGCCCTGGATCAGATGGCAGCCGCGCTGAATCAGGGCCTCCAGCTGGGCGACCGTCTCAACCCCCTCGGCCACCACCTCCAGCCCGAGGCTGTGGGCCAGGCCGATCACCGCCTCGACGATCGCGACGCCCTGCCCGTCGTCCAGTTCATTGACGAAGGAGCGGTCGATCTTCAGCGCATCCACCGCCAGCCGGCGCAGGTAGGCCAGCGACGAATAGCCGGTGCCGAAATCGTCCACCGCCACGCGCACACCCATGTCGCGCAACTGGGTGAGGATGGCCGTGGCGTGGTCGAGATCACGCATCAGCACGGTCTCGGTCAGCTCGAACTCCAGCCGCGACGGGGCCACCCCGGTCAGCGCCAGCACTTCGCGCACCGTGGGAATCAGCTGGGCGTCCATGAAGTTCACGCCGGACAGGTTGATGCTGATGCGGAAGTCCGGCGCCAGCCGGTGCTCCAGGCGGATCAGGTCGGCGCACACCTTCTCGAGCACGCTGCGGGTCAGTGGCACGATCAGCCCGGTCTCTTCGGCCAGCGAGATGAACTCCGGCGGCGGCACCGCCCCGCGGCTGGCGTGGGGCCAGCGCAGCAAGGCCTCGGCCTTGACCACCGCTCGACGCTTGACGTCGATGATCGGCTGATAGCACATGTTCATCTCGTCCTCGCCGATGGCACGGCGCAGGTCGCTCTCCAGCGTGAAGCGCAGGAAGGCGGCCACCTTCATGTCTTCCGAGAACAGCGCCAGCGGATCGCCACGGCCACGCTTGGCGTGATTGAGGGCAGTCTCGGCGGCCTTCAGCAGGGCGTCCGCATCGGTGGCGTGATCCGGCATCACCGCCACGCCGATCCGCGCCGACAGGGTGATCTCCTGCCCCGGCACGCGGATCGGGGCCCGCACCACCTGCAGCAGGCGCTCCGCGGTATCGAGCAGTTCGGCCACCGACTCCACATCATTGACCAGCACGCCGAACTCGTCGGCGGCCAGGCGGGCTACCCGGAAACGGGTCGACAAGCTGCCTCCCGGCGCCTCCGCCGGCTGGCGGTCTCCCATGCTCTCGCGCAGCCGATGGGCGATCAGCTGCAGCACCTGGTCGCCCCGGTCCGGCCCCAGGCTGTCGTTGATCCGGGCGAAGCGGTCGATATCCACCACCATCACCGCGCAGCGGCTGTCGTAGCGCAACCCGCGGGCAGTGGCGCCGAGCAGGTTCTCGCGGAAATATTCCCGGTTGGGCAGGCCGGTCAGGTGATCGAAATAGGCCAGCTGGCGGATGCGCCGCTGGGCCTCCACCTGCTCGGTGATGTCCTGCACGCTGCCCTCCATCAGCAACCCGCCGGCGCCGCGTCCGTCGCTGCGGCGGGCCGGCTCGACGGTCTCCTGCACCGTCCGCACGCTGCCGTCCGGCCATACGACGCGATAGATCAGCTGGAAACCGACGCCCTCGCGGGCACCGGCCAGGGCCGCCTGCACGGCGCTGCGGTCAGGGCCATAGACATACTCGAGAACCGCCTCCATGGCCTCGCCGAAGCGCTCCCGGTCGCTGCCGAAGAGGCGGTAGAACTGGGCCGACCGGCGCACCCGCCCGGTCTTGACGGCCCACTCCCAGCTGCCCAGGCGGGCGATGCGCTGGGCATTGGACAGGCTCTCCTGGCTGAGGCTCAGCTCCTGCATGGCCTCGGCGGAACGCAGCACATAGCGGATACGGAAACGCAGCAGGGTCCAGTTGATCGGCTTGGAGATGAAGTCGGTCGCACCGGCCTCGAAGGCCTCCTCAACGGACTCTCCGTCATCGAGGCCGGTCAGCATGATCACCGGCACCAGGCGCCCCTCCGGCAGCTGACGCAGGCGGCGGCACACCTCGAAACCACTGAGGCCCGGCATCATCACGTCAAGCAACACCAGATCGGGTGGAGCGTCGCCAAACAAGCTCAGCGCCTGCGCGCCGTCCTCGGCTTCCGAAACCTCGAATCCCCCTTCCCGCAAAGCCTCGGTGGCCATCATGCGGGTCAGCGGATCGTCATCCACCACCAGGATGTGTGCGCGTTCGCTTTCAGTCATCGTCCCTGCCGGCCTCTCCACCGGACCCTCTTCACTGTGGCGCATCTTCCCCGATCAGACCTTCCTTGTGCAAAGCCAGTCGACAAGCCTCCCAGGCCTCGGCGATGCCCTCCACATCCTGTACCCGCGGCGCCTCGCCGGCCTTGATCCGTTCATCCAGGCGCCGCGCACGGGCCGCCAGGCGCAGCGCACCCATGGCATGGCAGCCGGACTTCATCTTGTGTGCCAGCGCACGCACGGCCTCCGCGTTGCCGGCGGCCAGGCCCGCCCGCAAGCCCTGCACATGGCGCTCGGTTTCGGCAACGAACAGGGGCAGCAGACGCATCAGCATGGGCGCCGCACGATTACCGTTCACCCCCGGCAGGGCCATCAGGATGTCCAGGTCGAGGGCTGGCTCGCCGGGCACGCCGTCTGTCCGCGGCGACGGCGTCTTGCTCGCCGCCGGACGCCGCCACAGGGAGCGGACCCAGGCGACGGGCCGGAAGAAGGACTTGGCGGGAATTCGATGCATCAGGGGACTCACCGGAAACAGGATCATCAACAGCCGCAGGGCTCGCAGCCCCGCCAACCGGCACCGTTTTACCCAAACGCCGGCCCGCCAGATGCCTAACAATGCGCACCCGGCTCGAAGTCGCAACGAGTCGGCGGCAGCCTGTGCGAAAATTCACGCCCCGCCGGCCTGCCCGTCGCCCGGCGCCCATCGGATACAATTGCAACATTTTTCACCCGGCATTCCGGCGGCCCACAGCCCGCCCGTCAAGGTAAGACCAGATGACTGCACCCACTTCCCCGGCCGCAGAAGCCGCAACGCCCAGCAACTTCATCCGCAGCCTCATCGACGAGGACCGTCGCCTCGGCAAATGGGACGGACGGGTCGAGACCCGCTTCCCGCCGGAGCCCAACGGCTACCTGCACTACGGCCACGCCAAGAGCATCTGCCTGAACTTCGGCCTCGCCGAAGCCTATGGCGGCGCCTGTCACATGCGCTTCGACGACACCAATCCGACCAAGGAAGAACAGGAGTACGTCGACGCCATCATCGAAGCCGTTCAGTGGCTGGGCTTCAGCTGGGGCGAGCACCTGTATTTCGCGTCGGACTACTTCGACAAGATGTACGCGATGGCCGAGCACCTGATCACCGTCGGCAAGGCCTATGTGGACTCCCTGTCCGCCGAGGAGATGCGCGCCTACCGCGGCACCCTGTCGGCCCCCGGCAAGGACAGCCCATATCGCAACCGCAGCGTCACCGAGAACCTGGAGCTGTTCCAGCGCATGAAGGCCGGCGAGTTTCCCGATGGCACCCACATCCTGCGCGCCAGGATCGACATGGCCTCGCCGAACATCAACCTGCGCGACCCGGCCATCTACCGCATCCGCCACGCCACCCATCACCGCACCGGTGACCGCTGGTGCGTGTATCCGATGTACACCTTCGCCCATCCGATCGAGGATGCGCTGGAGGACGTAACCCATTCCATCTGCACCCTCGAGTTCGAGGACCAGCGCCCCTTCTACGACTGGCTGCTGGACAGCCTCGCCGACGGCGGCTTCTTCCCGCGCCCGGTACCACGCCAGATCGAGTTCGCCCGCCTCAACCTCACTTATGTGGTGCTGTCCAAGCGCAAGCTGATCCAGCTGGTGGACGAAAAACACGTGGCCGGCTGGGACGATCCGCGCCTGCCGACCCTGGTCGGCGCGCGCCGTCGCGGCTTTACGCCCGAAGGCTTCCGCATGTTCGCCGAGCGCATCGGCGTCTCCAAGTCCGACTCGTGGATCGACATGAGCGTGCTCGAAGACTGCATGCGCGAGCACCTCAACGAGGCCGCCGAACGTCGCGTCGCGGTGCTCGACCCGCTCAAGCTGGTCATCACCAACTACCCGGAAGGCCACACCGAGCGCTGCCATGCCCCCAACCATCCGCTGCACCCGGAGCTCGGCAAGCGCGAAATGCCCTTCAGCCGCGAGCTGTGGATCGAGCGCGAGGACTTCATGGAAACCCCGGTCAAGGGCTACCACCGCCTCTACCCGGGCAACACGGCGCGCCTGCGCTACGGCTACGTGGTGAAATGCACCGGTTGCGAGAAGGATGCCGACGGCAACGTGACCGCCGTGCTGTGCGAGTACATACCCGACTCCAAGTCCGGCACGCCGGGCGCCGACAACTACAAGGTGAAGGGCAATCTGCACTGGGTTTCGGTCGCCCACGCCTACACGGCCGAAGTGCGCCTCTACGACCGCCTGTTCGCCCATGCCTATCCGGGCAACCGGCGCGAGGGTGATCCCGAGGAACTGGAACGCGACTTCCTCGACGACATCAACCCGAACAGCCTGAAGGTCATCACCGCCCAGCTCGAGCCGGCCCTGCGCGCCGCCAGGCCGGAGGCTCGCTTCCAGTTCGAACGCCACGGCTATTTCGTGGCCGATCGCGTGGACTCCCGCGACGGCGCGCCAATCTTCAATCGTACCGTCACCCTGCGGGACACCTGGAAGAAGTAACAACCAGGCCCGCACTGCCCGGCCGTCGTTCCGGCGGCTTCCCATGGCGCGGCAAGCGCCCGCCATGGGCCCGGCAGCCTTGCAGCGGCTTGCCCCCACCGCCGCTCCACGACCAATGCCCGTGGAATTACCCACACCCGATATGCCATCAGAGATGCACTTGACTCAAGCTATTGGCAAAATAGCCGAGTACAAGTGAATACCGTTCGATGCTCCATTCATTCCGGTTCCATCGAACCCCGATCCACCACCACACCGCAACCACCCAAGGCCCGACACGATGCTGAGCAAGCTCTCGATCCGCGTCCGTCTGCTGCTGGCCAGCACTGTGGTTCAGGTGGTGATGCTGACCCTGCTGCTGACCAACAGCGGACGACTGATCAACGAGGCGACGACAGCCAGCCTCGCCACCCTGGTCACCCAGAACGCCGCCATGCTCAATGTGGTGACCGCCGCCTACGTGCCCCAGGGGCGCTACCAGGATCTGCAGGACGCCCTTGGCGAACTGCTCGGCGGCAGCCGGGAAGGCCTGGTCTATGTGCGCATCACCGACAGCACGGGGCAGCTCCGGGTCCGCGCCGGCCTGCCCGAGATGGACATCCTGCCGCCGCCGAATGAGGACAGCGCCGGCAGCCTCGGCAACTATGTGAGCCACACCCTGATCCACGTGCGGCGCCCCGTGCTGCTGGAGCACAACCAGGTCGGCTCGGTGCAGTTCGGCGTCTCCGTCGCTCCGCTGGTCCTGGCCCGGCAGCGCCTCCTCAACCAGGGCATCGCCATCGCCAGCGTTGAAGTGCTCCTCACTCTGCTGCTGCTCGGCGCCATCGGCTACCTGCTGACGCGCAACCTCGGACGCCTTCTGCGCGGCAGCCAGGCCATCGCCGCGGGACGCCTGTCCCACCGCCTGCCCGAACAAGGCAACGACGAGTTGGCGCAGCTGTGCCGCCACTTCAACCGCATGGCCGCCGCACTGCAATCGCGTATCCAGGAGCTGGAAAGCACCGCCCGCCAGCTGGCCCTCAGCGAGGAGCGCTACGCCCTCGCCACCCGGGCTGCCAACGACGGCCTGTGGGACTGGGACATCGCCAACAGCAAGACCTATTTCGCACCGCGCTTCGCCGAAATCCTCGGCCTGTCCTTCAAGGCCTTCACGGACGACAAGCGCTCGATCATCGACCACCTTCACCCGGACGACCGGGAGCCCTTCCGCCTGCGCGTGATCGCCCACCTGAAGCGGGAGTCCGCCCAGCTCATGGCCGAGCACCGGATCCGCCATGCCGACGGCGACTACCGCTGGATCCTGATCTGCGGCATGGCGGTCTACGACCCCACCAGCGGACGGGCGATCCGCATGGCCGGCTCGATCAGCGACATTCACCTGCGCAAGCGCGCCGAGGACCAGCTGATCCACGACGCCCTGCACGACGGCCTTACCGGACTGGCCAACCGGGCCTTGTTCGTCGAGCACCTGCAGAACACCCTGCGCCACGCGGACCGTGTCACTGACAATCTGTTTGCGGTACTGCACGTCAACATCGAACGCTTCCACGTGGTGAACGACAGCCTCGGCTACGCCGCCGGAGACGACTTGCTGCGCCTGGTCGCATCGCGCATCAGTGCGCTGGCGCGCCCCGGCGACGTGGTCGGACGGGTAGCAGGCGACCAGTTCGCAGTGCTGCTCAACGACATCCCGGACGCCGGCGAGGCGATCCGCTTCTCGGAAAACCTGCAAACCCGGCTGGCCGAAAACGCCGAACTCAATGGCCACATGCTCTACCCCAAGACCCGCATCGGCGTGGTCCTCGGCAGCGGCGGCTTCCACAGCGCCGAAGACCTGATGCGCGACGCCGACAATGCGATGCACCGTTCCCGCAGCAGCGCAGAGGCCTCCATCACGGTGTTCCAGTCGGCCATACACCAGCAGGTGCTGCGCGACCTGCAGCTGGAATCCCAGTTGCGGGCAGCCCTGAACGAACGCCAGCTGGTCGCCCATTTCCAGCCCATCGTGGACCTGCGCGACGGCCGCATGATCGGCTTCGAGGCCCTCGTCCGCTGGCCCCAGGCTAGCGCCCGGCGCATCGGCCCGGACGTGTTCATTCCCGTCGCCGAATCCCTCGGCCTGGTCCACGAGCTCGGCATGCAGATGCTCGAGCAAAGCTGCGTGTGCCTGAAGAACTGGCGCGAGCAGGGCCTGATCGACCAGAACCTGTCGATCAGCGTCAATCTGTCGGCACGCCAGCTCAGTCAGGCAGACCTGGCCGACCAGATCGTCGCCTGCATCGAACGCCACGGACTGCCCCCCGGCGCCCTCAAGCTGGAGATCACCGAGGGCACCCTGGTCACGCGCAAGGAACTGGCCATGCATCAGCTCGGCAAGCTGCGGGCGAAAGGCCTGCGCATCCTCATCGACGACTTCGGGACCGGCTACTCGTCGCTCAGCTATCTGCACTCGATTCCCTGCGACACGATCAAGCTGGACGGCTCCTTCGTCCGCGAGATCGAGACCATTCCGCGCCTGCGCACCATCGTTGCCGGCAGCATCCGCCTGGCCCACGAACTGGGCATGAGCGTGGTCGCGGAATGCATCGAAACATCCAGCCAGGCCAACATGCTCAGGGATTTGGGCTGTGACTACGGCCAAGGTTATCTGTTTGCCGCAGCCGAACCGGCCGACCAGATCCGGCAACGGCTTGAAGCCCAGAGGAGTGCCCCATGACGCGACTCACGACCCTGCTGCTGTCCCTTGCAGCCCTCGCTACGCAGCAGGTCCACGCGGATGCTCCCTCGCCACTGAGCCTGTCCGGCTTCGGCACCCTGGGCGCGGCGCGAACCGACAATGCCGCGCGGGCCTTCCGCGCCAACAGCGTCAGCGATTCCGGCGCCCGCTCTGCCTTCGACCTGTCCGTCGATTCCGTTTTCGGCCTGCAAGGCTCCCTGCAGATCGGCAATCGCCTCGACCTGACCCTGCAATCTGTCGTCCGCAAGAGCCCCACCGGCAGCTACGACCCACGCGTCACCTGGGCCTTCGTCAGCTATCAGGCCACCCCCGAACTACTGCTGCGGGTCGGACGCACCCGCCTGCCCTTCTTCATGTACTCGGACTCGCTGAACCTGAATTACGCGAATCCGTGGATCCGGCCTCCGGTCGAGGTCTACAGCCTGAACCCCCTGTCCGACATCGACGGCGCCGATGCCCTGTATCGCACGCAGCTCGGCAACACCAACGTCGAAGTGCATGCCTATACCGGGCGCAGCGCGATGAACATCCGCGGCGGCTCGGCCAATCTCGACAAGATCCACGGCCTGAAATCATCGTTCAACTGGAATGGCCTCACCGCACAGATCAGCTACGCCCGGGCCGACATGTCCCTGCGCTGGACCGACACCTTTTCCCAGAACCTGCTGCAGGCCCTCGTCGCCAGCGGCCACGGAGCCATCGCCCCCGAGCTCTCCGGCAGTGACGGCAAGACCAGCTTCATGTCCGCCGGCCTGCAATACGACCAGGACCGCCTGCTGCTGATCGCCGAAATCGCCCGCCGCAATGTAGACCGCTACATCGATTCCGGAATCGGCTGGTATCTCACCGCCGGCTACCGCATCGGCAGCCTGACCCCGTACCTGACCCTCGCCCGCCAGCGGGAAACCGCGCCGGTCAGCAGTGCCGTCACCGGCGTGGGCGCACTCGACAACGGCCTGAGCGCATTCAATGCCGGGCGCAACAAGGCCCAGCGCAGCATCGGTGCCGGCCTGCGCTGGGACACGGGACGCAATGTGGCCATCAAGGCCCAGCTCGAACGCATCCAGCCCGGCCCCGGCGGACTCGGCATCCTCCTGCCCGAACAGTCGGGCGACTACCTGAAGCCTGACGGTCCGACCCACGTCCTGAGCGTGGCGATGGACTTCATCTTCTGAAGCCCATGCGCCTGGCCAGAATCCTCCTGACAATCACCGTCCTGCTCTACCCCTGTCTGGGCAGGGCGGAACTCGTGCTGGTTGCCAGCGTCCGCAGCGCCGGCATCGAGTTGAACCATGAACGCGCCGAAAACCTCTACCTCGGCCACACCACCACGCTAGCCGACGGCACGCCGATCAAGCTCATCGACCTGCCCAACGGCGTGCTGCGTGACGACTTCTACCTGAAACTAACGGGCAAGAATCCGGCGCAGATCCGGGCCTACTGGTCACGCCAGGTGTTCACCGGCCGCGCCCTGCCGCCGCGGGAGGCCGGCTCGGTTGCCGAGGCGCGCCAGTGGCTGACCGACATACCGAACCTGATCGGCTATCTGGAGCGCGCCGATGTTCCAGCAGGCGCGCGCATCCTGCTGCGCCTCCCATGAATGCCGGCATGTCAACAGCGATTTGACGTCGAGCGCGGGTTCACGTATACTTGCGCGTTTCCTGCAAACTCTTTACTCGGAGTACATCCATGTACGCGGTCATAAAAACCGGCGGCAAGCAGTATCGCGTCGTCGTCGGCGAAAAACTCAAAGTAGAACAGATACCGGCTGACGTGGACTCGCGAATCACTCTCGACCAAGTCTTCATGGTCGGCGAAGGCGAGTCGGTCAAGATCGGCACCCCCGTTGTGGCTGGCGCCACCGTCACGGCCACCGTGGTTTCCCACGGCCGTCACGACAAGATCAAGATCTTCAAGATGCGTCGTCGCAAGCACTACCAGAAGCATCAGGGTCACCGTCAGAACTACACCGAGCTGCGCATCGACGCGATCTCGGCCTAAGGAGAATCCGACATGGCACACAAAAAGGCTGGCGGCAGTTCACGTAACGGCCGCGACTCAGAAAGCAAACGCCTTGGCGTCAAGCGCTACGGCGGTCAGTTCGTCCTCGCCGGCAACATCATCGTTCGCCAGCGCGGCACCGAATACCACCCGGGCGAAAACGTCGGCATCGGCAAGGATCACACCCTGTTCGCGCTGACCGAAGGCACTGTTCAGTTCACCGTCAAGGGCGCCAACAAGCGTCGCACCGTGAACATCGTGCCCGCTGCCGCTGAATAACTTCAGTTCGCGCACGCTCAAAGCCCTATCTGTGGATAGGGCTTTTTTCTTTCAGGGCATCACCAAACGCCCCAACCGGAAGCTCCCATGAAGTTTTTCGACGAAGCCCGTATTGAAGTCATCGCCGGCGACGGCGGGAACGGCGCCGCCACTTTTCGCCGCGAAAAATACATCCCCATGGGCGGCCCGGACGGCGGCGACGGCGGCAAGGGTGGCGATGTTTACGCTGTCGGCGACCGCAACCTGAACACCCTGATCGACTACCGCTACAAGCGCACCTTCCTCGCCGAACGCGGCGAGAACGGCCGCGGCGCCGACTGCTACGGCAAGGGCGGCGACGACATCGAGCTGCGCATGCCGGTCGGCACCATCATCTCACTGCAGGAAACCGGCGAGATCATCGCCGACCTGGACCACGACGGCAAACGCGTGATGATCGCCAAGGGCGGTCGCGGCGGCCTTGGCAACCTGCACTTCAAGACCAGCACCAACCGCGCGCCCCGTAAGAAGACCATGGGCCAGGAAGGCGAACGCAAGAGCCTCAACCTGGAGCTCAAGGTGCTGGCCGATGTGGGCCTGCTCGGCATGCCCAATGCAGGCAAGTCCACCTTCATCCGCGCGGTTTCGTCCGCCAAGCCGAAGGTTGCCGATTACCCCTTCACCACCCTCGCCCCCAACCTGGGCGTGGTACGCACCTCCGAGAACCGCAGCTTCGTCATCGCCGACATCCCCGGCCTGATCGAAGGCGCCGCTGACGGCGCCGGCCTCGGCCACCAGTTCCTGCGCCATCTGCAGCGCACCCACATCCTGCTGCACATCGTGGACATCGCCCCCTTCGATCCGGAGGCCGACCCGGTCCGCGACGCCCATGCGATCGTAGAAGAGCTGCGCAAGTACGACGAGGAACTGGTCAACAAGCGCCGCTGGCTGGTTCTGAACAAGCTCGACCTGATTCCCGATGAGGACGAACGCCAGGAACGCATCGCCGCCTTCCTCGAAGCCTACGGCCCGGTGGAGCGCCATTTCGAGGTCTCCGCCATCAGCCGCGCCGGCTGCCAGGAAGTAGTTTTCGCGATCCAGGACATCCTCGACGAAGAAAAGGCCGCCGCCCAGGCTGCCGCCGATGCCGCAGCAGCGGCCCGCGCCGCCGCCGGCATCACTGACGAAGAAGATACGGACGACGCCGACCACATCGACGACGACGAAGCCGATTACGAAGACGAAGAAGACGACGATGAGATCCGCAATTCGTAACGCCCGCCGGCTGGTCGTCAAGGTCGGCAGCGCCCTCGTCACCAACAACGGCGAAGGCCTGGCCGTCGAAGCCCTGGCCGACTGGGCCAGGCAAATCGCAACCCTGGCCGCCTCCGGCAAGGAAATCGTCCTCGTCTCCTCCGGCGCCATTGCAGCCGGCATGCAGCGCCTCGGCTGGACCAGCCGCCCGCAGGAAATGCACCAGCTGCAGGCCGCTGCCGCCGTCGGCCAGATGGGCCTTGCCCAGGCCTACGAAAGCGTCTTCTCGCAGAACGGCCTGCACACCGCCCAGATCCTGCTGACCCACGAGGATCTGGCCGACCGCACACGCTATCTCAACGCCCGCTCGACCCTGGTTACACTGCTCGAACTGGGCGTCGTACCGATCATCAACGAGAATGACACCGTCGTCACCGATGAGATTAAATTCGGTGACAACGATACGCTGGGCGCCCTGGTTGCCAACCTGATCGATGCTGACGCACTGATCATCCTCACCGACCAGCAAGGCCTGTACACCGCCGATCCGCGCAGGGATCCGGCTGCCACGCTGATCTCCGAGGACCGCGCTGAAAACACCTCCCTGGAAGCCATGGCCGGCGGCGCCGGCACTGGCATCAGCAAGGGCGGCATGATCACCAAGGTGCGAGCGGCCCAGCGCGCCGCCCGCAGCGGCGCCCACACCTGCATCGCCAGCGGCCGTGAAACGGATGCACTGCTCCGCGTTGCCGCCGGCGACAACATCGGCACCCTGCTCTACGCCACCAGCACGCCGCTGGCGGCCCGCAAGCAGTGGCTGGCCGACCACCTGCAACTGGCCGGCAGCCTGACGCTCGACGCCGGCGCCATCGAAGCCCTGGAAGACGGCAAGAGCCTGCTGCCGATCGGCGTGATCGCCGTTGAAGGCGAATTCTTCCGCGGCTCCGTCGTTGCCTGCCGTAGCGAAAGCGGCAAGGAAGTCGCCCGCGGCCTGATCAACTACGCCAGCAACGACACCCGCCGCATCGCCCGCCACGCATCGAGCGAAATCGAGGAGCTGCTCGGTTTTTCGGAAGAGCCGGAACTGATCCATCGGGATAATCTGGTTCAGATCGGCCGATAAAGCCTCTCCAACCCCCAAAAGCAATGGCCACCAACCGGTGGCCATTGCTTTTGGGCCAATCCTTCACTACATCGAACGACAAGCCGATGAAAAACGGGCACCCGAAGGTGCCCGTCAATTTCCGATTCAGACGAAGTCTGAATTAGAAGGAGTGACGCAGGCCCAGCTGGATACCCTGAACGGTAGCGCCGGTGGTGTTCAGACCGGTAACAGCATTCGCAGCAGTCGGGTTGATGCCGACAGCGTTGTTGCCGAAGTCGTAACGGGCGTTGTTGTCGTTGTTCAGGTGGGCGTACACAGCCTTCAGCAGGGTGCGCTTGGACAGGCTGTACTCGTAACCAACTTCGAACAGCTTGGCGCCGGTGTCGCTGGCGCTGGAGCCGTTGGCCTTGACGTCGCCGGCGAAATAGGCCTGAGCCAGGATCTTGCCAGCCGGGGTCACGTTGAAGGTGCCGCCCAGGCCGAAGACGTTCTGGGTAACCTTGGCGCCGCCGAAGTGGTCAGCACGGGCGCGGTCGTACAGAGCGCGAACGGTGGCGATGCCGAAGTCGTAGGAACCGCCGATACGGAAGTCGCCCACGTTGGTGCCAGCGTCGTTGCCGAGACTAACGGCGTTGTAGGTCACGGCAGCCAGGATCGGGCCGTTGGCGTACTTGACACCCACGTCGTAGCCGGTGGTGTTGGCAGCAGCAACGCCGACGTTGTGGAAGGTCTTGTTTTCGTTAGCCACGTAAGCGGCAGTAACGTTCAGGCCATAGTACGTCGGGGAGACGTAGGCAATGGCGTTCTTCCAACGGGTGTCGAAGATCGACGCGCAGGTTGCGGAACGATCGCAAGAACCGCCAGCAGCGTAGTTGCCGGTCACGTTATTGGTGGAGTTCACCAGGTTGTTGCCCAGCTTACCAAGCAGCGCAGAGTTAGCGCCGATACCAGCAGCACCAGCATTGACGTCCAGAGCGGTACCCAAGGCGCGGGTCGGGCCAGTCAGGGTACCCAGAACGACGGTACCGAAGTTGCTCGCCAGACCGATGAAGCTGTCACGGCTACCACCGATTAGCGCATTGGTGGTGTTGGAGCCATTGCTATCAAAGCCCACGGAGGCTTCGTACTGGAACACGGCGGTCAGGCCGTTGCCCAAGGCTTCAGCACCCTTGAAACCGAGGTAGGAAGAGTTGGCGGAAACACGGGTGGTGTTGCCCAGGTCGGTGTTGCCGTTGGTGTTGGAGACACGAACAGTGTCGAAGGAGCCGTCAGCAATACCGTAAACGGTGACGTTAGCTTGAGCGAAGGCGCCGGTGGAGGCCAGGCCGGCAACGGCCAGAGCGATCAGTTTCTTTTGCATATGTTTCTCCTCTTGATTGAAGACTGGCACGCACTGCTTGCGCAGGGCCGACCAATTTCACCTCTCTAACGAGAAGTTGGCCTGCATTGTCAGCGCGCGGCAAAGCACAGGGCAAGGACAGCGTTGTTTTTTGGATGCGAAGCAGCATCGGAGTGTTGCAAGTTCGCAACACGAATGAACGGGGCGAAATACTCGCTGTGACGCTCTGCGTGGCCAGCCCTGCGGATATACGGGTTTTACACAGTGTGCGGCACAGCAAAAATATAGAAAGCTTGCTATATATTATTCAGCGCTGTCTTTCTCGCACCTGCTCCCATCATGGACAAGAACCGAATCCTTCGTGAAGCCGCCGTCACCAGCAATCTCGTCCGCCTGTCGCGCATATATCGTCGCGCAGTCAATGACGCTGCCCTCGCCCACGGCCTGTCGGACGCGCGGGTGCTGCCGATCATCCATCTGAGCCGCCTCGGCGACGGCGTACGCCACGGCGTGCTGGCCGAAGACATGGGGATCGAAGGCCCATCGCTGGGCCGCCTGCTCGACCAGTTGTGCCTGGCCGGTCTGATCGAACGCCGCGGCGATGCGGCCGACAAGCGGGCCAAGCTGCTGTACCTCACCGAACAGGGTCACGCGATGGCTGCCACTGTCGAGAAGCTGATCGAAGACCTGCGCAGCAAACTGCTCGCCCGTGTGGCGGACGAAGACCT
This sequence comes from Pseudomonadota bacterium, assembly GCA_018241665.1. Lineage (GTDB taxonomy): Bacteria > Pseudomonadota > Gammaproteobacteria > Burkholderiales > Rhodocyclaceae > Zoogloea. The sequence continues at coordinate 222,050 of JAFEDK010000013.1, read as the reverse complement.
TGAAGCCGCCCTGCGGGTGTTCGCCGCCTTCGATGCGGCGCTGCATCCCGGGAACAGCGATGAATAAGCTGCTGACGGCCTTGCGCTTCGAACGAAGCGCGCTGCTGTTCTCCTTCAACAGCTTCGCAGCGGCGATGCTGGCCCTGTACGTGGGCTTCAGCATCGGCTTGCCACGACCTTACTGGGCGATGATGACGGCCTACATCGTCAGCCACCCGCTGGCCGGCGCCGTACGCTCGAAGGCGATCTTCCGGTTGTGCGGCACTCTGGTCGGAACCACGGTCGCGCTGCTGCTGGTCCCGCCGCTGGTGGATTCACCGGTGCTGCTGTGCCTGGCGATCGCGCTGTGGATCGGCGCCTGCCTGTTCGTCTCTCTGCTCGACCGCACCCCGCGCAGCTACGTGCTGATGCTGGCCGGCTACACCGCGGCGATCATCGCTTTCCCGAGCGTCAGCACGCCGGATCTGATTTTCGACGTAGCCATCGCGCGCTTCGAGGAGATCTCGATAGGCATCGTCTGCGCCACCGTCGTCCACAGCATCATTTTTCCACGGCCGGTCGGCGGCCCTCTTGTCGCCCGCCTAACCAGCTGGCTGGGCAGCGCCGACCAGTGGGCCCTCGACGTATTGCACGGGCGCAGCGCCGCCGAAACGGACCGCGAACGCCGCCAGCTCGCCGCGGCGGAAACGGAAATCCACCTGCTCTCCAAGCATCTGCCCTTCGATACCTCCAACCTGCGCGAGATCACCAACGTCGTCCATGCGCTGCACACCCGCACGCTGGTCCTGATCCCAGTCATCGACGGTTTGAACGACCGGCTCAGCGCCCTGCGCGCCGACGGCCACATGCTGTCACCCGAGGTTGCCCGCCTGATCGACGACGTCGCCGCGTGGATAACCGGCGGCGCGGACCGGGACCGTGCCGACCCCTTGATCGCCGAACTGCGCTCCGTCGCAGCCACCACGCCCCACGACGCCGACTGGGCCACACTGCTGTCCGCCAGCCTGCTGACCCGCCTGATCGACCTAGTCGAAACGCTGGGCGACAGCCACACCCTGCTCGACCACGTGCGTCGTGGCAAACCCCTGTCGGCTGAACTCGCCGAACAGGTGGGCAGCCGCGAACACCGGCCCCTGCACCGGGACTACGGCATGGCCTTGCTGTCCGCCGCCGCCGCCAGCATTGCGGTGCTGCTGTGCTGCGCCCTGTGGATCATGAGCGGCTGGCGCGACGGTGCCGCAGCGGCGATGATCGCCGCAGTGGTGTGCTGCTTCTTTGCGACGATGGACGACCCCAAGCCGACCATCGCCAGCTTCGGCATCTTCAACCTGGTGGCGCTGCCGATCGCCGCAGTCTTCCAGTTCACCGTGATGCCCCAGGTCAGCGACTTCCCGACACTGGTACTGGTGCTGGCCCCGATCCTGCTGCCGATGGGCGTCTATATGGCCGCGCCGCGCACCCTGGTGCCCGCGATGGCCATGATCACCGGCTTCTGCAACGCGCTGGCCCTGCAGGAAACCTTGAGTCGCCAGGACTTCGCCGACTTCATGAACATCAATACCGCGATGTTCGTCGGCGTGCTCATCGCCCTGTGGGTCACCGGCTTCATGCGCTCGATCAGCGTGGAGACCAGTGCGCGCCGCCTGCTGCGCCACAACTGGCGGGATCTCGCCCACCACGCCCGGGCCGGCGCCGCAGCCGAGCCGATCGCCCTGGCCGGCCGCCTGCTCGACCGCCTGACCCTGCTGACCCCGAAGCTCGCCGCCGTATCCCAGAGCGGCGCGTTGCGCGGCGTCGACGTCCTGCATGACCTGCGCATCGGGATGAACCTGGTCAACCTGCAGAAGGCCAGCCCTGACTTCGATGCCACCACCCGCGACCTGACCGAACGCGCCCTGGCCGGCGTCGGCGAACACTACTCGCTGCGCTCAGCCGGCGGCCTGGCTGAAGCGCCCGCCAGTCTGCTCACCGACATCGACCATGCCCTGCACGCGATTGCCGAACAGCCGGCCTCGACGGCCAAGCTCGCCGGCCTGTCAGCCATGGTCGGCCTGCGCGGCAACCTGTTTCCCAAAGCCATGGCCTACCAGGCCGCCGGCCCCTTCTCGATGAAAGGACCTACCGCATGATCGGGGAACTCAACCTCGATGGCGTACTGGTTTCGTCGATCCTCGTGTCGACGCCCCTCGCCTTCGTCTTCTCCTTCCTGCTGCGCCGCGTTTTTTCGCTGGTCGGGCTGTACCGCATCGTGTGGCACCCGGCCCTCTTCGACGCGGCGATCTTCATGATCGTCTGGTCCTTCGTCATCCGCCTGCCCATGCCCTCCTTTTGATTGAAGGTGATGCTCCCGTGAAACCGCTTTATCTCAAGCTCCTCCGGATCGCCGTGACCCTCGCGGCGGTCATCCTCGCCCTCTTCGCATCCCAGCGCCTGTGGGATCACTACCAGGTCGAACCGTGGACCCGTGACGGCCGTGTGCGCGCCGACATCGTGCCGGTCACGCCGGATGTCTCCGGCCTCGTCACCCACGTGGCGATCCACGACAACCAGTTCGTGAAGCAAGGCCAGGAGCTCTTCCAGATCGACACCGAGCGCTATCGCCTGGCCGTCAAGCAGGCTGATGCCGCCGTCGCCACAGTGCGCGCCAACCTCGACCAGGCCCGCCGCGAAGCCCGCCGCAACGCGCAGCTGTCCAGCCTCGTCGCCCAGGAAACCATCGAACAGAGCCGCGAAAAGGTCGAGCTCGGCGAAGCCCAGCTGGCCCAGGCCGTCGCCAACCGGGATCTGGCCACCCTCAACCTGGCCCGCACGAAGATTGTCGCGCCGGTGGACGGCTACCTCAGTGACCTGTCCCTGCGCTCGGGTAACTACGTGACCGCCGGCAAGCAGGTGCTCTCCGTGCTCGACACCCATTCCTTCCACGTGGACGGCTACTTCGAGGAAACCAAGCTGCAGGGCGTCAAGATCGGTCAGGCCGCCAGGATCCGCATCATGGGCCGCGATCAGGAACTGCACGGTCACGTGGAGAGCATCTCCGCCGGCATCGAGGACCGCGACCGCGCCAACGGCAACAACCTGCTGCCCAACGTGAACCCGGTGTTTACCTGGGTGCGCCTGGCTCAGCGGATTCCAGTACGCATCGCCCTCGACGAAGTACCGAAGGACCTCCAGTTGGTCGCAGGCCTGACCGCCACCGTGGCCATCGTCGACAAGGACGGCAAGGTCGGAACCACGACGCCAGCCGGCGCGACAATCAAGGGCGGAGCCGCCAAATGAAAGCCCTGCACACCCTCGGCGTGCTCGGCCTCGCCCTTGGCCTGGGTGCCTGCACTACGGTAGGCCCCGACTACCACCTGCCGGAAAAGGCCGCCATCAACCTGCCCGCCGCGCAAGGCGCCTTCGTCGGCAGCAGCAATGCCAGCGTCCGCAGCGAGCCGCTGCCCGCCAACTGGTGGAAGCTCTACGACGACGCCACACTCAACGGCCTCATCGAAACCGCCTTCGCCGCCAACACCCAGCTGCGCGTGGCTTCCGCCAACCTGGCACGGGCCCACGCCATCGTCGCCGAGGCCGAATCGGCCAGCGAGCCCGCCGGACGCCTCAGCGGCGCCGTGGCCCGCGAAAAGGTCGCCGGCCAGGCCTACCTGCTGAAGGAGAACATCCCGCCGATGAGCCTCGGCATCGGCGGCCTGGCGGCCTCCTACCAGCTCGACCTGTTCGGCCAGCTGCGGCGCCTGACGGAAGCGGCCGAAGCCGACGCCGACGCCAGCCAGGCCGCCGTCGACCTGGTGCGCGTCAATATCGCCGCCGACGTGGCTCGCGCCTACGTGGAAGCCTGCTCGGCCGGCTACCAGAAGCAGGTCACCGAGCGCGCCCTGCAGCAACAGGAAGACAACCTCAACGTCGCCCGCAAGCTGGCCAACGCTGGACGCGGCACGGTCACCGACGTGACCCGCGCCAGGGCCCAGGTCGAACAGATCCGCGCCTCTCTACCCGCTTACGACGCCCGCCGCAGCACCGCGCTATACGCGCTGGCGGCGCTCACCGGCCGACCTCCTGCGGAATTTCCGCAGGTCGTCGCCAGTTGCACGCAAGTCCCCAAGCTGAGCGCGCCGATCCCGGTCGGCGACGGCACTGCCCTTCTGAAGCGCCGCCCGGACATCCGCCAGGCAGAACGCGGGCTCGCCAGCGCCACCGCGCGGATCGGCGTAGCAACCGCCGCTCTCTACCCCACGGTCTCCATCGGCCTGACCGCCGGCCTCACCGGCCTTCTCCACGATCTCGGCCAACCCGACACCCAGCGCTGGGGCATCGGTCCGCTGATCAGCTGGACGATTCCCGGCGGCCTCGAATACGCCCGCATCGAGATCGCCAAGGCCGGCGCCGAAGCCGCCCTGGCCCGCTTCGACGGCACCGTGCTCGGCGCCCTGCGCGACACTGAAACCGCACTGGCGGTCTATGCCCGCGAGCTCGACCGCAATGCGGCGCTGCGCAAGGCGCGCGACGAAGCCGCCGAAGCGGCCCGCCAGGTGGAAACCCTGTACCGCGGCGGCCGCGCCCCCTACCTGAACGACCTGGACGCCCGGCGCAGCCTCACCAGCGCAGATGCCGCGCTCTCCGTGTCGGACAGCCAGCTGGCGCTGGACCAGGTCGGCCTGTTCCTGGCCCTCGGCGGCGGCTGGGAGCAGGTGTCGGGCGACAAGAACGCCCACTCCGCGAAGACCGTCGGACATCACTGAGCAGTCCGACGCAGGCACAAAAAAACCAGCCCGAGAGCTGGTTTTTTTGTGCGACAGCAGGGCTGGCGACTTACTTCTGAGCGAGAACCCAAGCCACGAGGGTCTTGGCTTCGGCCGGGTTGACCTGCGGGTTGGGGGGCATCGGGACCTGGCCCCAGACGCCGGAACCACCCTTCTGGACCTTCTCGATCAGCTTGGCTTCGGCGGTCTTGTCGCCCTTGTACTTGGCAGCCACGTCCTTGTAGGCGGGGCCAACAACCTTCTTGTCCACAGCGTGGCAAGCCAGACAGTTCTTGGCCTTGGCCAGATCTGCGCCGGCATCGGCGAAAGCAGCGGAAGTGCCCATCAGACCGGCGATGGCGGCGACAGCGACGAGTTTCTTCATTGTGATCCTCTCGAGTTGTGTGGCAGAAAAAAGCTGCGCGGAGTCTACGCCGCGCCTTCGGGTTTGCCAATTGCCGCGAGTGCGGCATCAAGCGCCGACCAGGCAGCAAACGGAGGCAAGCAAGTAACGCCCGAACACAGCCAGGCGTTGACGGCCTCGCCGGCCGGCTTGTCGAGGACTGGCGGAAGCTCGCGCACGCCCGGCGGCAAGGCGACGCACAACAGGCCGGGCCGATAGCTTCCCGTCACGTGACGCGACCATTCGGTCAGCGCCGCCGGCTCCCCCCGCAACACCAGCAGGGACGGCGGCTGCAGGTGCTCGTCCAGCGCAACGGCCAGGCTCGCAAAACCCATCGCGCTGGCTGCCATCGCCGGATGGAAGGCCTGCAGCGTGCGCTCGGCGGCCGCCAGGTAGCGGGTCTCGCCGGTCAGGTGGCCGAGCCGCCCGAAGACCTGCGCGGCGATGCCGTTGCCGGACGGCATCGCGTTGTCGTGGCCGCTCTTCGGGCGATGAATCAACGCTTCGTGATCGTGGCGGGTGAAAAAGAAAGCACCGCCGCCACGATCCTCGAAGGCGTCGAGCAGCGCATCGGCCAGGTCTTCGGCGAACTCCAGATCCTCCGGCCGGTAGGCTGCCTGCAGGCTCTCGATCAGCGCGGCGATCAGCAGCGCATGATCGTCCAGGTAGGCGTTCAGGTGGGCCCGTCCATCCTTGTAAGTCGCCAAGAGGCGGCCGTCCTGCCAGAGGGTCCGGCGGATGAAGTCGATGGCCTGGGTCGCCGCCGCCAGCCAGTCGTCGCGGCCAAAGATGCGGGCTGCGTGAGCCAGGCCGTGGATCATCAGCGCGTTCCAGCTGACCAGCAGCTTGTCGTCGCGGCCGGGGCGCACCCTGCCCTCCCGTCGTGCAGACAGCTTGGCGCGGGCCCGCTCCAGCGCGGCCTCCGCCTCAGCCAGCGTGATGCCGAGCTTGTCGGCGACGCCGGTCAGCGGCCTGGCGATGTAGAAGTGCCAGTGCTTCTCCTCGAAGTTGGGCGGCCGCGCCACACCATAGTGCTGGGACAGCACGCGGTACTCCAGATCGTCGAGGCACTCACGGACCTCGGCCTTGTCCCACACGTAGAACTTGCCCTCCTCGTGTTCGGAGTCGGCGTCCAGCGAGGATGCGAAACCGCCCTCCGGCAGACGCATCTCGCGCAACACCCATTCGGCCGTGCGCTCGGCAACCTGCGCGAACAGCGGCTCGCCGGTGAGCGCCCAGGCATCGGCATACAGTGCGAGCAAGGGCCCGTTGTCGTAAAGCATCTTCTCGAAGTGGGGAATGTTCCACCAGCCATCCACGCTGTAGCGCGCGAAGCCGCCGCCCAGCTGGTCGAAGATGCCGCCTTCCGCCATGCCGCGCAGGGTTTTCAGCGCCATGTCGCGGGCCGCCACATCGCCGGTCGCGGCGAAGCGGCGCAGCAGGAAGTCCAGGTCCGCCGGGTGCGGGAACTTGGGCGAGCCACCGAAGCCGCCGTGCTCCTCGTCGAAGGTGGACGCCAGCCCCTCCTGCAGCGCGCGCAAGGGCGCGCGGGTGAATTCCGACGGATGGGCGCTGCCAGTCGCCTCGCTGCGGGCCAGCGCGGCACGCAAACCCTGGTTCTGCTCGTCGATGGCCTGGCGCTGGGTCGTGAAGGCTTCATGGACCCGCTGCAGCAGATCCGGGAAACCCGGCAGGTTGTAGCGCGGCGCCTTCGGGAAATAGGTGCCACTGAAGAAGGGGCTGCCATCCGGTGTCAGGAATACCGTCAGCGGCCAGCCCCCGCCGCGCCGGGCAAGCATCTGGTGGGCGGCCTGATAGATCTGGTCGAGATCGGGGCGCTCTTCCCGGTCCACCTTGATGTTGATGAACAGGCGGTTCATCACGGCCGCCACCTCGGGATCCTCGAAGGACTCGTGGGCCATCACATGGCACCAGTGGCAAGCCGAGTAGCCGATCGACAGCAGAATCGGCCGATCCTGCCGGCGGGCCAGGTCGAGGGCGTCCTCGCACCACGGCCACCAGTCCACCGGGTTGTCGGCATGCTGCTGGAGATAGGGAGAGGTTTCGTGCTGCAGTCGGTTGGGCATGGGGGCTCCCGCTGGGGTTTTGTCGGTTTTGTAAGGCGTTTTGCGTTGGAGCCCCTATCCAAGCAAAAGTTGTGCGGCCTCAGAAGGCGATGGCTACAGCGAACTGCAGGCGCAGCCGGTGATCCCGCTGCCCGTAGGCGAGATCCAGCGCGATGGGGCCGGCCGGGCTCTTCCAGCGCGGGCCGAAACCGTAGCCGAAGTTCATCTTGAACAGCTGGCGCTCGTCGTTCGCATTGCCGGCATCGACGAAAGTCGCCACGCCCCAGTCGCCGGAATACCAGTGCACGTACTCGGCGCTGGTCACCGCGAGGTAGCGCCCGCCGACCGTCGCCGTACCGTCACGCACGCCCAGGCTCTGGTAAGCATAGCCGCGCACGCTCTGGGCGCCGCCGGTACGGAACAGGAAGTCCTGCGGCACCCCGTCGCGGGACGGCGCCACGGTGACGCCGCCCTCCGCCCGCAGGATCAGCACATCGCGTTTGGCGACCGGCACGAAGAGCTGGTAGCGCCCGTAGAAGCGCGCGAAGTTGCGGTCGGACAGCAGCACCTGGGCCGCGCCGCCAACCTGCAGGTTGAGCACCTGGCCGGCCCGCGGATCGAGGATGTTGTCCACCGCCCGCCGGGTCCACGACCAGTTGGCGGCCAGGGCCTTGCGGCTGGACGGCAGGCTGCCGTCGGGGGTCAGGGTTTCATGCTGGAAATTGAGGGACAGGCGGTTCTCGATGTTGCCGCGCGGGATCGTGCGTACCACGCCGATGGACTGGCGCTGGGTCTGCAACCCTGAGATGTCGGTGTGCTCGGCCAGCACGCCGACGCTGTCCAGGTCACCAGTGGGCGACGGCGGCAGGAACACATCCGCGTAGCCGAGCTGGCGGCGCTGCTCGAGGCGGATGCCGCTGACCAGGTTGTAGGCCCGGTCGAAGAAATGAGCGTCCCGATAGGTGGTCTCGACCCGATAGCCGGTGTTGCTGCTGGCGCCGACGCCGAAACCCAGGCGGCGCGGCAGGGCCTCGGTGAGCTGGACACGCACCGGCACCGCGTCCGGCGTAGCGGATTCGCGGTCCACATCCACCACCACCGAGGCGAAATACGGCGTGTTCTGCAGCGCGGTCTGGAAGCGCAACAGGCGATCAAGGCTGTAGGGCTCACCCGCCTTCGGCGGCTGGTAACGCTCGATCAGCGACCGGTCGAAGCTGCTGAGGCCGCTGATGTCGAGCTGGCCGAAACGGAAGACGGGCCCGGAGTCCACATCGACACTCAGCGTCGCGCTGGCCGTCTCCGGATCGATCAGCGCATGGCTGGCGGTCATGCTCGCCGCGGCGTAATCGCGAGCGCCCAGCGCATCCATCAATTGCTGCTTGGCGGTGTCCCAGTCGGCCTGCCGGAAGGGATGACCGACTGGCAAGCCCCAGGCCGCCTTCAAGGCCGCGATCCGGGCTGGCCGCTCGCCTTCGGCGCGGCTCACGTCGCCACTGAAATGCAGGTTGACCTGGCCGATCATGGTCCGCCGCCCCGGCGTTACGACAATGCGGAAAGTTTCGCCGGCCTCGGCGCTCTCGATGGACGGGGCAAAATAGCCCTCCGTCGCCAGGATCTCGCCGATCTCCTTGCGCGCCCGGCGCAGGATGGCCACCCGGCCACCTTCGTCCAGCCCGCCTTCCGGCCGCTGGTCGAGGAAGTCCACGTGCTTTTCGAGCAGGGTCCGCAAGTCGTCCGGCGCCACCAGCTCGACGCGGGTGTCAGCCGCCTGCACCGAAGCCGCCGCCCCTAGAGCGAGGCAGGCGAACCACAAGCGAAGGGTGAAGGGACGGCGCAGCACGGGCCGGATTCTAGCAGCCCCTATTCCATCCGCGTTCCGCCACAAGCACCGCGCCCTACTCATCCCCCAGGCGCAGCAAGCCGGTGTTGCCGCCAGTCGCGGAGGTATTGACGGTGACGCAGCGCTCATGGACCAGGCGCTCCAGCGCGTAGTCCGGCGATGGGACCAGGAAGGGCAGGATCGCCCCGCCCCTGTCGGCGAAGGCTTGCCGCCAACGGGCCGTCTCTGCTGGCGGAAGATCGGCCAGCACCGCAAGCCACACGCAGGTCAGCACGTCGGCGCAGGGTTCGACCCAAGCATGGAGCGCCTCCGGCAGGGACCCCAGCCAGGCCGCGGCGGCCTCATCCTCCGCCGGCAACAGCAGGCGGTTGTCCGTTGCCAACGCTGCGGCCAGCTGATGCAACCAGGCCGCGGGATTATTCGCCAGCCCCAGCACAGCGCCCCGGGTATGGAAATGGAGCGTGTTGCGCTCACCCGTCGGGCCCGGCAACGGCACGCTCACGCCGGCCAGGGAGGCCCTGCGGTAAGCGGCGATCCGCTCGCATAGTTCGGCTTTCCACGCCTCGTCGGGCAAAGGCAGTGCTAGGCCAGCCAGCCAGGCCTCCAGCACGTCGAGCGCCGGCCTTGCAGGACGTGGCAGATCCGGCAAGGGCGGTGGCGCGCCGCGTACCAGACGGCGCAGGATCAGGGGCCCACCGGCCTTCGGCCCGGTACCCGACAGGCCTTCGCCACCAAAGGGCTGTACGCCGACCACGGCGCCGATCATGTTGCGATTGACGTACACATTGCCGACCGGCATGCGCCGGACGATGCGTTCGACGAACGCATCCACCCGCGACTGGATACCCAGCGTCAGGCCGTAGCCGCTGGCAGCCAGCCCATCGAGCACGGCGTCGAGCTCACCCGCCGCGTAGCGCACCACATGCAGGACCGGGCCGAAGACCTCCCGTTTCAATTCGTCCGGCCTGTTCAGCTCGATCAACGTGGGCACCACGAAGTGTCCCTTCAGGCAGCCGTCCGGCAGGCTGCGGGCCAGCACCCGGTAGCGGTTGGCACGCATGGCGTCCACGTAGGCGTCGATCTGCACGCAGGCGGCTGCGTCGATCAACGGCCCCACGTCGGTGGCGAAGTCGTCGGGCCGGCCGACGCTGAGCTCGGCCATCGCCCCATCGAGTAGCTCGAGCAGCGGGTCCGCGATGTCGTCCTGCACGCACAGCAGCCGCAGCGCCGAGCAGCGCTGGCCCGCGGAGTCGAAGGCCGAGCTCAGCACATCGGCGACGACCTGTTCGGGCAAGGCGGTCGAATCGACGATCATCGCGTTGAGGCCGCCCGTTTCGGCAATCAGTGGCACGTCGCCACGGCTGGCCAGCACCCGGTGGATACCCTCTGCAACCGCGGTCGAGCCGGTAAACATCACGGCGCGGACCCGCGGGTCGGCCACCAGGTGAGCACCGATACGCCCGCCCGGCCCAGGCAGGCATTGCAGCACCGGGCGCGGCACGCCGGCTTCGTGCAGCAGGGCCACGGCCTGGTCCGCGATGAGGGAGGTCTGCTCGGCGGGTTTAGCCAGCACCGGATTGCCGGCCGCCAGCGCCGCAGCAATCTGCCCGACGAAGATCGCCAGCGGAAAATTCCACGGGCTGATTGCCACCACCGGGCCCAGCGGACGGCTACCCGCCAGATCGCCGGCACGCAGGCAGCTGGCATAGTAACGGCAGAAGTCCGCCGCCTCGCGGACTTCGCCCTGCGCCGCTGCGAAGGTCTTGCCGGCCTCCCGCACGATCAGCGCCACCAGCGCATGGCTGCGCGCCTCCAGCGCCAGGGCAGCCCGCTCTAGGCACAGGGCGCGCTGCTCCGCCTCGACAGCCCAGCCCGACGCCTGCGCGGCGGCGCTCTGCAGCGCCGCCTCCACGTCCACTGCGCTGGCCCGGCGCAGCACGCCGACCAGCTCATCAAGCTGCGCCGGATTAACGACCCGCCGTTCATCGGCACCTACAGCGCTATCCGAAGCGAGACGGGGACCTGCCTGCAGCTGCTCGCCCCGGCTGCGCTCCAGCGCGGCGAGGAACGCCCGCCTCACGCCAGCCGCCGCCAGATCGAAGCCGCGGCTGTTGCGGCGTCCGGCATACAGCACCGCCGGTAGCGGAATCTGCGGGTGCGGACGCCCCCCGGCCTCCTCGACATCGGGTACGGGGTCAGCCACGAGCCGGGACAGTGGCACCAACTCGTCCACCACGCGGTTCACGAAACTGCTGTTCGCCCCGTTCTCCAGCAGCCGGCGCACCAGGTAGGCCAGCAGCGTGGCGTGGCTGCCCACAGGGGCATACACCCGCACCGGGCGGCGCAGGGCCGGATCGTCGGCCTGCACGATCTGCCGGAACAGGGCCTCCCCCATGCCATGCAGGCACTGGAATTCATAGTCGCCGGGACGGAAAGCGCCGCCCATTTCGAGCACGGCGGCGACGGTATGGGCGTTGTGGGTCGCGAACAGCGGAAACAGCGCATCCGGCGCCGCCAGCAAGGCCCGGGCGCAGGCCAGGTAGGCCACGTCGGTATGGGCCTTGCGGGTGTACACCGGGTAGTCGCTCAACCCTTCCTGCTGGGCGCGCTTGATCTCACCATCCCAGTAAGCGCCCTTCACCAGGCGCACCATCAGGCGCCGGCGGTGCTGGCGGGCCAGCGCCACGAGCCAGTCGATGAGCGCCGGCGCACGCTTCTGGTAGGCCTGCACGACGAAGCCGAGTCCCTGCCAGCCGGCCAGTGCGGGGTCGGCGGCCAGGGCGGCCAGCACGTCGAGGGACAGCTCGAGACGATCGGACTCTTCCGCGTCGATAGTCAGGCCGATGTCCTGGGCCTTGGCCAGCAGGCAAAGCTGGCGCACCCGCGGCACCAGCTCACGCATCACGCGGCGCTGCTGGGACCAGACATAGCGTGGATGCAGGGCCGACAGCTTGATCGAGATGCCGTTGCGTTGCTGGACACCGTGCCAGCGCCCGCTCTCACCCACCGCATGGATGGCCTGGGCATAGGCGGTGGCGTAACGGGCCGCATCGTCGGCGGTGACCGCTGCCTCGCCAAGCATGTCGAAGGAGTGCAGATAGCTCGCTGCGGCGCCGCTGGCCGTGCGCTCGAGCGCTTCGTGGATGGTCTCGCCGACAACGAACTGCTGGCCGACCACGCGTATCGCCCGCTCCATCACCTCGCGTACCAGCGCGCCGCTGCTTCGCTGCAGCAGGCCGAGCAAGGCGCCGGGCATGCGCCGCTCGTCATCGGGCGTCAGCAGGCGGCCGGTGAGCGCCAGGCTCCAGGCCGCCGCATTGACGAACAGGGAGGGGCTGTGGCCAATGTGGCCTGCCCAGTCCCGGTGGCACAACTTGTCGCGGATCAGGGTATCGCGCCCGGCCGCATCGGGAATGCGCAGCAAGGCCTCCGCCAAGCACATCAACGCCACGCCCTCATTGCTGTCGAGGGAGAACTCGTTCATCAGCGCATCAACGCCAGTGGCCCGGCGGCGCGTGCTGCGTACGGTTGCGGCGAGGGATTCGGCAAGCGCCGAGATGCGCGTGGCCTGTGCGCCGGAGAAACGGGCGGCGTCGATCAAAGGCGCCAGCGCCTCCGCCTCGGGTCGTCGGGCGGCGTCTTCGATGCGTCGGCGCAGGGTGGCCAGGTCGGCATCGGGAGACAGGCATTCGGGGGCGAACGGCGCGGTCATGTCATCACCAGGCAAGGGCTGCATACGCCCGGTTCGACCACGCACGACGGAAACGATTCAACCGGACCCGCCATTCGGGCCCGGTTGTCATGCAAAAAAGCGGTCAGCCTTCCTGGTGGTAGCGGGTCACCAGTTCCACTTCGTTCTTCGAGCCAAGCACCACCGGAACGCGCTGGTGCAGCTTGGTCGGCTGGATGTCGAGGATGCGCTCACGCCCCGTGGTGGCTGCACCACCGGCGGCCTCGACGATCATCGCCATCGGGTTGGCTTCGTACATCAGGCGCAGCTTGCCGCCCTTGTCCTTCATCTTGCTGTCGAGCGGATACATGAAGATGCCGCCACGGGTCAGGATGCGGTGCACGTCGGCCACCATCGAGGCCACCCAGCGGGTGTTGAAATCCTTGCCGCGCGGGCCTTCCGTGCCTTCACGCAGTTCGCGCACGTAACGCTGCACTGGGGCTTCCCAGAAGCGCTCGTTGGAGCCGTTGATGGCGTATTCCTTGGTGTCCTCGGGAATCGTCATGTACGGGTGGGTGTAGATGAAGCTGCCCATCTCCCGGTCGAGGGTGAAACCATGCACGCCGTCACCAACCGTCAGCACGAGCTGGGTGGACGGGCCGTAGACCGAGTAGCCGGACGCCACCTGGGCAGTGCCGGGCTGCATGAAGTCGGCTTCGGTGGGCGCGGTGACGCCTTCCGGACAGCGCAGCACGGAGAAGATCGTACCGACCGAGATGTTGACATCGATGTTGGACGAGCCGTCGAGCGGATCGAACAGCAGCAGGTAAGCGCCCTTCGGGTAGTCGCCGGTGATCGGACGGATCTCCTCGACTTCCTCGGAAGCCATCGCCGCCAGGTGGCCGCCCCACTCGTTGGCCTGGATCAGGATGTCGTTGGCAATCACGTCCAGCTTCTTCTGGGCTTCGCCCTGCACGTTGTCGCTGCCGGCCTCGCCGAGGACCCCGGCCAGCGCTCCCTTGGACACGTTGACGGCGATGGCCTTGACGGCGCGGGCAACGACTTCGATCAGCAGGCGCAGGTCGGCGCCCATCAGGCCCTTGCGCTGCTGTTCGATCAAAAACTGGGTAAGCGTGACTCGACGCATGACTCGATTCTCCGGAATTGCCTGTGAAAGTACGGATTATCGCCCGGATCGATGCCTTCCGTCGTTTATGATTAGGAGCTGGATTGCCCGGGACGGTCGCCCGCCCCTTCCGAAAACTGTTCACAAGGCATCATGGAAGTCCTCGTCATCGGCGCCGGCCTGGCTGGCGTCTCGAGTGCCTGGTACCTCAGCCAGGCCGGTTGCAAAGTCACCGTCATCGAGCGCCAGCCCGGTCCGGGCCTGGAAACCAGCTATGCCAACGGCGGCCAGATCTCCGTCAGCCATCCCGAGCCCTGGGCCAATCCCGGTGCGCCGGCCACCGTGCTGCGCTGGCTCGGCCGCAAGGATGCCCCGCTGCTGTTCCGCCCCCGGGCCGATGCGGCGCAATGGCGCTGGGCCCTGGCCTTCCTGCGCGAGTGCCTGCCGGGCCGGACAGCCCGCAATACAGCGGCCATCGCCCATCTGGCCGACTACAGCCGCGACCAGCTGCGGGCGCTACGCGCCGCCACCGGCATCGAATACGAGGCGGGTACCGGCGGCATCCTGCACCTGTTCATGGATGCCGAGGACTTTGCCCACGCCCCCGCCAAGCTGCAGATCCTGCAAGAGCTGGGCATCCGCGCGCAGCTCCTCGATCCTGATCAGGCCGTGGCGCTGGAGCCGGCCCTCGCGACGATGCACAGCCGCCTGCTTGGCGTGCTGCATGGCATCGACGATGAATGCGGCAACGCCCATCTGTTCTGCCGCGCCCTGGCCAGCAACGCCACGGAAGCGGGTGTCCGCTTCCTGTTCAACACCCGCGTGGAGTCCTTCGAGGTACGCGGCCAGACCATCAGCGGTCTACGCATAAAAGACGCGGACGGCCGCACGGGCATGCTGCACGCCGATGCCTACGTGCTCGCGGCCGGCAGCTACAGTCCCCTGCTTGCGCGCCCGCTGGGAGAACGCCTGCCGATCTACCCGGTCAAGGGTTACTCGATCACGGCCCCCATCATCGATCCCTCACGGGCGCCGCGGCTGAGCCTGACCGATGAAGCACGGCGCGTCGTGTGCTCCCGGCTGGGTAATTTTCTGCGCGTGGCCGGCACGGCCGAACTCAATGGCTACAATCTGGAAGCAGATCCGGCGCGCAGCGCAGGAATCGTCAAGTGGCTGGACGAACATCTGCCAGGCGTTGCCGACGCCAGCCGGGCCGAGCACTGGTGCGGCCTGCGCCCGACCACCCCGGGCAACGTCCCGCTGATCGGCCCCAGCCGCGTCGGCAGGCTGTTCTTCAACACCGGCCACGGGACCCTGGGGTGGACCCTGGCCTGTGGATCCGGCCAGGCCGTCGCCGATATCGTGACGGGGCGGCCGCCAGAGCCGGACTTCCCTTTCCTCCGGCCTCGCTAGACGACTCTGGCCTCGGCCGACTCCTCGAACAGGATGCGATAGACGAAAGCCGACAGGACGACCTGCTCGGCGTGGGGCATTTCTTCGAACTGAACCCCGTGGTGGACCTGGGGTTTTTCCCCCTCCGTCGTCGCAGTCGCGTGCACCGAGCGAAGTACGGCCGGGAGGGTCAGATACTCCTCGACCTCATTGACCACCACGCGGAACTTGATCGATATCCGGTCCTCCCTGACCCCCATCGGAGCCTTGGCGACCAGCATCGCTCCCCCCGTGCTCAAATCGAGAATCGTCGCCGCATGGGAACGCCCATCCAAGCCGCTGACCGCAGCAATCAGGCTGACCCGGGCGCGGGCTCCGCGACGGACCACCAGGCCACGGACCTGGTTCGGGTAAGTCAGATGCAGGTGGGGAAAGGGAACATTGGCGACCTTGAAGATCGTCGCACCAAAAGCGTACACACTCTTGCCGGAGAACATCCGGACCACAAAGGCCTGCCCTTCCCGCATCAACAGGACCTTGCCGTCCTGGGTCGGGGTTGTGACGAGGACGCTCTTGCCTTTCAGGTAACCGATCAGCTTCACGTAGTAGCGTTGCTGGCCGCTATCGGTCTGGAGCTGCAACTGCAGGGTATCGCCGATGTCGAGCTTGATTTCGTCGAAGGCGCACAAATCGTCCGACGGCCGCTCGCCGCTCTCAGTATTCACGCGAGTCTCACGCAGGTTGAGCTTGCGGAACAGGCCACGCTCCATCAGGGCGCGCTTCTGGCTCTCGGTCTCGACAACCACCCCACGGGCCAGCAACAACTGCCTCTTCTCATCGTAGAGCGGCCAGTCCACCGGCTTGCCGACTTCGATATCACCGGTATTGATTCGCACGTAAGACATAAGCCACCCACCGTCTGCCCAATCTGACGCAGATATCGACACACCGCCATACGACTTTAGAGATAGTCGGACCAAAGGCCCGGCGGCAACATTATTTTGCGTCTGGATTCGCGGCCATCCGCCGCAGGAGTGCAGCCGAGACGTGAGCCAGGCCGGCAGCCTCGATGCGCGCCAGCAGGGCCGTCATGCGCTGGGCCCGCCGCACACTGGTGGTTTTGTCGTCCTCGACAACCTGCTCACAAAGCCGGCGCAACTCCCGAAGATCGGCCACGGCCGGCGGGACGTAACCGGCATTACGCAGGATGCGGTTGCTCATCCGGACTTCGGACGGAACCAGGAGTTCGTCATCCAGCACGAGCGGGCGCCCTTCCCCGGGAAGGCCGGACAACTGCCCTTTGGCGATTGCCTCGCGGATACGCTCTTCCGCCAGGCAATCAAAGATGTTCATGAAGCGCAGTTCGCGCCGAGCCGCTTCAGGCTGCCTCGGACTCCGCTTCGCTCTTGGCAGGCGGCGTACAGCAGGCGGACGAGCCGTCGGCGCAACCTTCGTCCTTGGGCGGATTACGGATCTCGCCGGTCTCCGTGTCGAAACCGATGGACTCGAGGTAGGCAGCAAGGGCCGCATCCATCGACGCCACGTGATTGTCGAACCACAGCGGCAATTCCTGGATCAACTGTCGCCCCAGCGCCGCGTCGCCCCGCTCCAGGCGCTTGCGGACATCGCTACAGACCGCCAGCACGCGATCGTGCTCAGCCTTGTGGCAACCGGGGAAGCCAACGATTTCCATCCAGCGGTTTTCCTGGTCGAAATGCTCGACGGTATGCGCGATGAAGGCATCCATCGCCGCCAGCAGCGCTTCACCGGACACGTCCAGCATCGCGTTGTAAGCCTCGACGAACTCCTGGTGGGTCTGATCCATCGGCCCCAGGCCGAGAGCAAGTTTGTCAGTCCATTCCATGGCTGCCATGACGGGAAACCTCGAAGAGTGAAACGGGCCGCAACTCTAACCCGAACGACGCTGTCCGGCCCTGAGCCAGATCAAGCACCGCCCGGACGCCGGCGCGGTTTTATTTGACGAGCTTGAGGTGGCTGCGGAGGCCACCCTTCGGCGGTTCAGGCGTGTCGTCCGGCCCCTCGGCAGCAAGCTCCGGGGTCGCGGAGTCGAGATCGGCGTCGCCGTCGGGAAGCCCCGAAACCTCGAAGGCCATCCCGTGCCCGTTCTCGCGGGCATAGATCGCCGCCACGTTGTCGACGGGGATCGAGATGTTCTGCGCGACGCCACCGAAACGGGCCTGGAAGGCGATCAGCTCATTCCCCATCACCAAACTCTGGGTGGCGGCGGGACTCACGTTGAGGACGATCTGGCCATCCTGTACGAAATTGAGCGGCACGATGGTGTGCTTGTCGACGGCGACCGCGAGATAGGGCGTCAGGCCCTGATCGGTACACCACTGGAAAATCGCCCGGATCAGGTACGGCTTGGTGGAGATTTCGCTCATGACGAAGACTTTCCGGTGAGTGCCAAGATGAAGAGTCGCAACGGGGCCACACGGGAGTGCGGCCCCGAAGGGCAATCAACGCCGCATGACCTTTTCGGACGGGGTCATCGCGTCGATGAAACCCTGACGGCTGAAGATGCGCTCGGCGTACTTCATGAGCGGCGCCGCGGAGCGCGGCAGTTCGATGCCGTAGTGATCCAGACGCCACAGCAGCGGCGCGATCGCCACATCGAGCATGGAAAACTCTTCGCCGAGCAGGAACTTCTGCTTGGTGAACATCGGCGCGAGCTGGGTCAGCTGGTCGCGGACATGGGCGCGCTCCTTGTCGGCGCCCTTGGGGTTCTTCTCCAGGGCGTCGATGTGCGAGAACAGTTCGAGCTCGAAGGTGTGCAGCAGCTGACGAGCACGCGCGCGCATGATCGGATCAGGCGGCATCAGCTGGGGATGCGGGAAACGCTCGTCGATGTATTCATTGATGATGTTGGATTCGTAAAGCACCAGATCGCGATCCACCAGCACCGGAACCCGGTTGTATGGATTGATGACCGCGATGTCTTCCGGCTTGTTGAAGAGATCAACATCAATCACCTGGAAATCCATGCCCTTTTCGAAGAGCACGATACGGCACCGGTGACTGAAAGGATCTGTCGTTCCGGAATACAAATTCATCATCGTTGTGTTACCCCACGGATACTAAAAATCACGCACCACGCGCTGGGCGCGTGGTGCGTCTTGCTATATGGCAGCAAGGGACTGCTTCGGCCGGAAAGCGCCGATCAGTGCACGTCTCTCCAGTAGTTCTTCTTCAGAAGATAGGAGAGAACGAACAGAAGTCCAAGGAAGGCGATTACGGCGGTACCGATCGACTTGCGCGTCTCGGCCATCGGCTCACCCATCCAGACCAGATAGGAGACGAGGTCGGCCACGGCGTGGTCGTACTCCTCAGCGGTCATCTTGCCCGGCTTGGCAGGCGCTTCGATCTCGATTTCCTTCGACTTGCCGCCATGGCCGTCGTCGTGTTCGATGATCTTGGCGGTCGCTTCACCCTGCAGTTCGTACAGCACATGCGGCATGCCGACGTTTTCGAAGACCTTGTTGTTCCAGCCGGTCGGACGAGCATCGTCACGGTAGAAGCTGCGCAGATAGGTGTACAGCCAGTCTGCACCGCTGCCGAACTCGGACGCACGCGACCGGGAGATCACGGTGAGGTCCGGAGGCGCGGCACCGAACCAGACCTTGGCCTCGTCACGCTGCATGGCGATACGCATCGGCTCGCCGATCTTGTCGGCGGTGAACATCAGGTTGTCCTTGATCATCTGCTCGGACAGACCAATCTGCTGCAGCCGGTTGTAGCGCATGTAGCTGGCGCCGTGGCAGTTCAGGCAGTAATTGACGAACAGCTTGGCGCCGTTCTGCAGGGCAGCCGGCTCGGTAGAGAGCGGCGCCTTGTCCAGATGCAGTTCAGGACCGCTGGCCAAGGCCATCAGCGGCGTGAACAGGAGAGCTGTCAAAAGTTTTTTCATGGCTTTCATTCTCATTAACCGGTCACGCGATCGGGCTCGGGCTTGCACTTGTCCATCTTCGACCACCAGGGCATGGTGATGAAGAACATGAAGTAGTACAGGCTGAACAGCTGGGCCACGGGAGCGCCCGGGATCACGCCGAAGAAAGCATAGGAAGGCGGCTTGGTACCAAGGAAGCCGAGGATCGCGAAGGCAATGATGAACAGGGTCAGCATGGACTTGTAGATCGGGCCACGATAACGGATGGACTTCACCGGGCTACGGTCGAGCCACGGCAGGAAGGCCAGGATCACCACGCCGGCACCCATCGCAACCACACCCCAGAACTTGGCATCAAGACCGAACAGCGGCCACACCATCGCACGCAGCAGGGAGTAGAACGGGGTGAAGTACCACACCGGCGCAATGTGCGGCGGGGTCTTCAGCGGGTCGGCCGGGATGAAGTTGTTGTACTCGAGGAAGTAGCCGCCGCCTTCAGGTGCGAAGAACACGATGAAGGAGAAGACGATCAGGAAGCCAACCACGCCCACGATGTCCTTGACGGTGTAGTAGGGGTGGAAGGGGATGCCGTCCAGCGGATGGCCATCCGGGCCCTTCTTCTTCTTGATTTCGACACCATCCGGGTTGTTGGAGCCGACTTCGTGCAGGGCAACGATGTGGGCGACCACCAGGCCGATGAGGATCAGCGGCACGGCGATGACGTGAAAGGAGAAGAAGCGGTTCAGGGTCGCGTCGGACACCACGAAGTCGCCACGGATCACGATGGAAAGATCGGGACCGATGACGGGGATCGCGGAGAACAGGTTCACGATGACCTGGGCGCCCCAGAAGGACATCTGGCCCCAGGGCAGCAGGTAGCCCATGAACGCCTCGGCCATCAGCGCCAGGAAGATCAGGGTGCCGAAGATCCAGATCAGCTCGCGGGGCTTGCGGTAAGAACCGTAGAGCAGGCCGCGGAACATGTGCAGGTACACCACCACGAAGAACGCGGAAGCGCCGGTGGAGTGCAGGTAGCGGATGATCCAGCCGCCCGGCACGTCACGCATGATGTACTCGACGGACGCGAAGGCCGCCGGGATGCCGGAGGCGTTGAGCGCGGCATCCGGCTTGTAGTGCATGACCAGGAAGATGCCGGTCACGATCTGGATCACCAGCACCAGCAGGGCCAGCGAACCGAAGAAATACCAGAAGTTGAAGTTCTTGGGCGCGTAGTACTCGGTGAGGTGGCCCTTGATGCTCGACGTCAGCGGAAAGCGCTCGTCGATCCAGTCCAATACCGCTTGAGCTTTGGTCGTCATCGTTTATGCCTTTCCGTCGTCGCCGATCAGGATCTTGGTGTCGGCCAGGTACTTGTGCGGCGGAACCTCCAGGTTGTCCGGTGCCGGCTTGTTCTTGTAGACGCGACCAGCCAGGTCGAAGGTCGAACCGTGACAGGGGCACAGGAAGCCACCCGCCCAGTCGGCGCTCACGCCGCTCTCGGCACCGGTCTTGAACTTGTCGGAAGGAGAACAGCCCAGATGGGTACAGATACCGACCGCCACCAGGATTTCCGGCTTGATGGAGCGGGTTTCGTTCTTGGCGTACTCAGGCTGCTGCGGCTTGTCGGACTTCGGATCGCTGACAAGCTCATCGGTCTTCTTCAGCGAATCCAGCATTTCCTTGCTGCGATTGATGATCCACACCGGCTTGCCACGCCACTCGACGGTCATCATCTGACCCGGCTGCAGCTTGCTGATATCCACCTCAACCGGAGCACCGGCTGCCTTTGCTCGTTCGGACGGAGTCAGGCTACCGACGAACGGAACGGCGACGGCCACCGCGGCCACGCCCCCCGCAGCCGACGTTGCCAGCAACAACTGGCGTCGCCCACCGTCCATTTTTTGATCCACGCTCATGGCCCACTAACCTCAATAAAAGAGACTTCGAAGATCGCAATACGGAAAACTTGCGGAGTATAGCGAAAACCCTTACCCAAAAAAAGTCCCAATACGCTAAACCCGCGCCAGCATTGGAGAATATGGAATTCAAGGGCTCTTTATCGAGGCATGAAAGGGCTTTTTCGAAGCTATCAAAAGCGCGTTTTTATTGCGGCGCGGCAGACAATTCGGAGACAGCGACGGCATAATCCCAAAGCCCTCCGACAGCCCCTCACCTCTGCCAACACCTTGAACGAGATCGCATCCCGCCTCGCCCGCCAGCTGACCCTGCTGTTGCCGCTGGTCCTCGCAGGCCATGCCCATGGCGAGGAGTGGCCAGCGTCACTCGATGCCAGCCTTGTCCGTGCCGGCATCCCGCGCAGCGCGGTCGCCATCCTCGTGCAGGACGTGGCGGGCGGCCCCGCGCTGCTGGACCATCGCAGCGCCGAAGCCATGAACCCGGCCTCAGTGATGAAACTGGTCACCACCTTTGCAGCACTGGACCAGCTCGGCCCCGCGTTCAGCTGGACGACCCGCGTTTCGAGCGGGACGGATGCGAAGCTGCAGGGCGGCGTCCTGCACGGCGACCTGTACATCAACGGCGGCGGCGACCCCCGCCTGTCTCGGGAGCGGCTATGGCTGCTGCTGCGGGAGCTGCGCGCCCAAGGCATCCGGCGCATTGCCGGCGACGTGATCACTGACCGCTCGCTCTTCCGGCTGCCGCCCCACGACCCTGGCGCCTTCGATCGGCACCCACTCCGCCCCTACAACGTGGGACCCGATGCGCTGACGGTGGATTACGGCGCGGTGACCGTGCAGTTCCGCCCCTCCAGCGAGGGCGTCGACGCCACCGTCGATCCCCTGCCCGCCGGACTGGTGCTGGACACCCGCATCCGCCGGACAGGCAATGGCGGCTGCGGCGACCCGACAGCCCAACTCACCGCCACTACGGCAGTGAGCCCAGCCGGCGACACCGTCCTGCGCATTGACGGCAATCTGCCCCCTACCTGCACGGACGCCTTCGACTGGAACTTTGCCCCCCTGCGCCCGGAGCGGCTGTTCGAGGGCCTCTTCCGCAGCCTGTGGAGGGAGTTGGGCGGCGAGCTGGGCGGCCGCTTCCGGGACGGATCAACACCGTCCAGCGCACGACTGCTGGCCGAAAGCCGCTCGCCCAGCCTCGCGGACGTACTGCGCGACATGAACAAGTGGTCGAACAACGTGATTGCGCGCACCCTCCTCGCCACCCTGGGCGCAACCGCCGAGCCAGGCGAAGACGCACCCACGGCCGGCGCCCGCCGGGTCGTGCGCAGCCTCGCCGCCAACGGTATCGACACCGACCAACTGATCATCGAGAACGGCGCCGGCCTGTCGCGCATCGAGCGCATCAGCGCACGCAGCCTGGGGCAACTGCTCATCGCAGCCTGGCACAGCCGGACGATGCCGGAGCTGGTCGCCTCACTGCCAATTGCAGGCATCGACGGCACCGCCCGCAAGCGCGTCGCCGGCAGCCCCGCGCAGGGGGCCGCCCATGTCAAGACCGGGACGCTGGATGGCGTACGCAGCCTGGCCGGCTACGTGCAGGCCCGCAATGGACACCGCTACGCCGTGATCCTGTTGATCAATCATCCCAACGCCAGCGCCGGCCGCGACAGCCAGGATGCCATGCTGGAATGGGTGGAAAACCGCTGAATGACCGGGGCTGCGCCACGCGGCGCCTGGATCAACTCTTGTGCGCATGCGCACGCAGCGCATCGAGGGGGATCAGTTCGAGGGCCGCGATGTGTGTCGCGGCCAGCACCACCGGCGGTGCATAACCCGCCTCCCAGGCCTCCAGCCAGCGCATCGCACACAGGCACCAGCGGTCGCCGGGCTTCAGGCCGGCAAATCGGAATTCCGGGCGCGGCGTGCTCAGGTCGTTGCCACGCATCGCACTGAAACGCAGAAACTCGGCCGTCACCTTCACGCATACATGATGGCGGCCGAGATCATCCGGGCTGGAATCGCAACAGCCGGTCCGCTCCCAACCGGTCAGCGGATCGTAACTGCAGGCCAGCAACGGGCCACCCAGCACGTTCAGGGCATTGCTGACGGGAAGATCTTCGGTGCTCAATCAGGGTACCCCTGGGGATTGGAACTCTGCCAACGCCATGCGTCGGCGCACATCTGCTCGATGCCGCGGATCGCCCGCCAGCCGAGTTCACGCTCGGCCAGGCCGGGTTCCGCATAGCACTGGGCCACGTCACCGGGGCGCCGCGCAGCGATCTCGTAGGCGATCTTGCGACCGCTGGCATCTTCGAAAGCCTTCACGACCTCCAGCACGCTGTAGCCGCGCCCCGTCCCCAGATTGACCGTCAGGACGCCCGTACGTTCCGTGAGGCGCCGTACCGCCGCCACGTGGCCGACGGCCAGATCCACGACATGGATGTAGTCCCGCACACCGGTTCCGTCCGGGGTCGGATAGTCGCCACCGAAAACCCGCAGTTGCGGCAAACGCCCGACCGCCACCTGGCTGACGTAGGGCATCAGATTGTTGGGCAGACCGTTCGGATCTTCGCCGATGCGGCCGGAAGGATGGGCGCCGACCGGATTGAAATAGCGCAACAAGGCCACTCGCCACTCCGGATCGGCCGCGGCCAGGTCGGACAGCACGAACTCCATCATCCACTTGGTGCGGCCATAGGGATTGGTCGGCCCAGTGGGGAAGTCCTCGCGGATCGGCACGCTGGCCGGATCGCCATAAACCGTCGCCGATGAACTGAACACGAGGGACTTGACGCCCGCTTCGGCCATCACCTCGGCCAGCGCCACGGTGCCGGCGATGTTGTTCTCGTAGTACAGCAGCGGCTTGGCCACCGACTCGCCGACCGCCTTCAGGGCCGCGAAATGGATCACAGCATCGATGGCATGGGCGCGGAAGACCTCACGCATCGCCACCTTGTCACGAATATCCAGGCGATGCACGGCCGCCAGCGCGCGCCCGGCGATTTCCTCGACACGACGCAGGGCTTCCGGCTTGCTGTTGCAGAAGTTATCCACGACGACCACGTCGTAGCCGGCGGCCAGCAGTTCGACGCAGGTGTGGGAGCCAATGTAACCGGCTCCGCCGGTGACGAGAATGGTGGTCATGCGAATTTTCGGAGGAAAGATAATGCCAGGATGATACCGCGAGACGTCGCCCCGCCCGTATCGGCAGGGCTCAGATTGCGCCCTGCTCGCGCATGCCGGCAATGGTCTCGTCCGCGTAGCCTAGGCCGCGCAGGATCTCGTCGGTGTGCTCGCCGAGCGCGGGCCCCAGCCATTCGGTCGAGCCCGGCGTGCCCGTCAGGCGTGGCACGATGCCCGGAATGCGCATCGGAGTGCCGTCCGGGAGGCTTACCGACTCGAACATGCCGCGGGCGATGAACTGCGGGTCACGGAACATGTCCGCAACCGAAAACACCGAACTGGCCGGCACCTCGGCAAGCTCCATCGCTGCCAGCACGGCGTCGCCGTCGCGCTCAGCCACCCAGGCATCGATCACCGCGTAGATCTCGGCGGCGCGCCGATCGCGGCCGGCGTTGTCGGCGAGGTCCGGCGCCTCCGCCAGATCCGGCCTGCCGATCGCCGACATCAGACGCTTGAAGATGGCATCACCGTTGCCGCCGATGATGATGTGGCGGCCATCACGGGTCGTGTGGGTGTTCGACGGCGTAATGCCGGGCATGATGTTGCCGGTCCGCTCACGCACGAAACCGGCTACGTCGAACTCCGGCACCATGCTCTCCATCATCGCGAAGACGGCTTCGTAGAGCGCCACATCGACCACCTGCCCCGCTCCGCCATTCACCTCCCGGTGGCGCAACGCCATCAGCGCGCCGATAGCCGCCCACAGGGCCGCGATGGAGTCGCCAATGGAAATGCCGGTACGCACCGGCGGACGATCCGGAAAGCCGCTGATGTAGCGCAGCCCGCCCATGGACTCGCCGATCGCGCCGAAGCCCGGACGATCCTTGTACGGCCCGGTCTGGCCGAAACCCGACAGGCGCACCATCACCAGGCCAGGGTTGGCCGCCGACAGCACATCCCAGCCGAGCCCGAGCTTCTCGAGCACGCCGGGGCGGAAATTCTCGACGACGATGTCCGCCTCCGCCGCCAGGCGGCGCACCACGGCCAGGCCTTCCGGATGCTTCAGGTTAGCGGTCAGCGATTTCTTGTTGCGGGCCTGCACCGACCACCACAGGGACGTACCCTCGTGGAGCTTGCGCCACTTGCGCAGCGGATCGCCGCCATCCGGCGCCTCGACCTTGATGACCTCGGCGCCGAATTCGGCAAGGATGCGGGTACAGAAGGGCCCGGCGATCAGGGTGCCGAGCTCCAGCACCTTGACCCCGGCAAGGGGTTTGATTTCCTGGCTCATCGGCGGCCTCGCGGCGAAAGACGGGAGAAGGCTAAAGGGAACGACGCTCGACAAGCGCCTGGGCGATGGTGCCGGTATCCGTGTGCTCCAGCTCACCGCCGACCGGGATGCCGCGCGCAATGCGACTGACCTTGATGCCGCGGCTGCGCAGGAGCTCGGAGATCATGTGGGCAGTCGCCTCGCCCTCGTTGGTGAAATTGGTGGCGAGAATCACTTCCTGCACTGCACCGTCGCAGGCCCGATGCAGAAATTTCTCCAACCCGAGCTCCCGCGGCCCGATCCCATCGAGGGGCGACAGACGCCCCATCAGCACGTAATACAGGCCATGGTAGCTGTGCGTCTGCTCCAGCATGGCCAGATCAGCCGGCATCTCGACGACGCACAGCTGGGTCGCGTCCCGCTGGGGATTGGCGCAGCGGCTGCAGACTTCTTCTTCACAGAAGGTGTTGCAGCGGGAGCAATGGCGCAGCACCTCAAGCGCATGCCCGAGGGCCGTCGCCAGCCGCGCCGCACCACGCTGGTCCCGCTGCAGCAGATGGAAGGCCATCCGCTGGGCCGATTTCGGCCCCACGCCCGGCAGACAGCGCAGGGCCTCGATCAGGACGTCGAGGGTGGACGGCGAACTCATCGAACAACCTGCCGGCGGGAGCGGGTCATCCGCCCGATCAGAACGGCAGCTTGAAGCCGGGGGGCAGATTCAGCCCAGCAGTGAAGCCGGACATCTTCTCCTGGGTCGTCGTCTCGACCCGGCGCACGGCATCATTCACCGCCGCGGCGATCAGGTCTTCCAGCATTTCCTTGTCGTCCAGCACGGACGGGTCGATGGTCACGCGACGCACGTCGTGCTTGCAGGTCATCGTGATCTTGACCATGCCGGCGCCGGACTGGCCTTCAACCTCGATGCCGCCGAGGCTGTCCTGCATCTTCTTCATGTTGTCCTGCATTTGCTGGGCCTGCTTCATCAGGCCGGCGATGCCGCCTTTCATCATGGTGATGTACTCCAGATAGGTTCAAAGGGGTTTGACCGAGGCTTCTTCAAGCCTCGCATCGAAACGTTGGATAAGTTCGCGGACGAAGGGGTCCTGCTCGAGGGACGCAACCGCCGCAGCATGGCGCTCGGCCTTTTCTGCCTGGTTACGCTGAGCCGGCGTTGCGGTGGCGATGGTACCGACCTCGATGCCGACACGGACCGGCCTGCCGAGATGGGCAGTCAGCGCCTCCTGCAGGCGCTCCGCGCCGCTGCGGTTGATCTGCAGCAGATGCTGGTGGGAATCGGACAGGCGCAACCGGAAGCTATCTCCGTCGACGCCCAGCAATTCACAATTCTGGGCCAGCTGCAGATTCAGCGCCCCCAGCCCCAGCTGATTCAACAACCCATGCCAGTCGTCGCCGGACGCCGGCAGCGCGCCAGGCATGCCGGCAGGTTCGCTTGCCCTGACCGGCGTCGGCGCGACAGCACGGACCGGTTCGGCCCGTTCAGGCTGGGCCGGGCGCGGCTCGGAATGACGAACGGGAGCAAGCTCATGGGCCTCGGGCGGCAGATCTTCCCACGGAGGAACGCTGCTGCCGTAATCAGACGACGTCTCCCGCGGCATGGCTGCTGCGGGAACCGCACGCGGCGGCGTCTCTACGGGTTTCGGCGGGGTGCGCAGCTCATCGGGGCTAGGCCCCGCAGGCTCCGGCACGGCAACTGGGGGCCGGGCAGCCTGAACGGGTGCAGCAGCCACCGAAGGCGCAAGGCCGGCAACGGCACGCGCCGCGGCGGGACGTTGTGCGGCCTCCGGCAACGCACGGCCCTGCCCTGCTCCGCCGCCGCCCGCCAGCACACCGCCAAGCGCCGCCGGCTGCTCGGGCCGGAACGCAAACAGGCGCAGCAGCGTCATCGAGAAACCGGTGACCTCGTCCGGCGCCAGCGGCAACTCGTCGCGTCCGTGCACGGCGATCTGGTAGGCCAGCTGCAGGAATTCCGCGTCGAAGGCCTCGATGTAGGGCGCCAGCCGGCTGGCTTCACTCTCGTCGGCCAGCGCCGTTGGCGCCAACTGGCCCAGCGCGATGCGGTGGATGAGACCGGCCAGCGACTGCAGCGCCGACTCGAAGGACAGGCTGCGCGCCTCCATGGCCTCGACGGTCGCCATCAGGGCCTGCACGTCGCTGCTGCGCAGCGCATCGAGGACCGCATACAGGTGGTCGTCGCCCACCGTGCCGAGCATGTCCTGCACGGCCAGCTCTTCCACCTTGCCGGCTCCGTGGGCGATGGCCTGGTCGAGCAAGGACAGGGAATCCCGCATCGAGCCGTTGGCCGCCTTGGCGATGTGGCGCAGCGCGCCCGGCTCGAAAGGCACGCTCTCGGCCTCCAGGAGGCGGGTCAGGTGGCCGATGATGTGCCCCGGCGGCATCTGCTTGAGGTTGAACTGCAAGCAGCGGGACAGTACGGTGACCGGGATCTTTTGCGGATCGGTCGTCGCGATAATGAACTTGACGTGCTCGGGCGGTTCCTCCAGGGTCTTCAGCATCGCGTTGAAGGCATGCCCGGTCAGCATGTGCACTTCATCGATCATGTAAACCTTGTAACGCCCCTGCACCGGCGCATATACCGCCTGGTCGAGCAGCGCCGCCATGTCGTCCACGCCGCGGTTGGACGCGGCATCCATTTCCACATAGTCGGGAAAACGGTCGGCGTCGATGGCGGTACAGGCCGAACACTGGTTGCACGGCGTCGCCGTCACACCGGTTTCGCAGTTGAGCGCCTTGGCCAGGATCCGCGAGATGGTCGTCTTGCCAACCCCCCGCGTGCCGGTGAACAAGTAGGCGTGATGCAGACGTCCGGTGGACAGCGCATGGGTCAGCGCGCGCACGACGTGTTCCTGCCCGACGAGCGTCTCGAAACTGCGCGGGCGCCACTTGCGGGCAAGTACTTGGTAAGCCATGGCGGGATTCTAGCAGGCCGCCCGCCGGTCAGTCCGACGGATGCAGACAAGGGGATGCAGAAACACAAAAACAAAAAGGGCGCCCTGTCGGGACGCCCTTTTCTGAATTCGGGGTGGCGAGCCTGACCCCCGGCACTTGCAGGAAACGGCTGTGGCTGCTGCCTTCCGGCCCTGACCAGGTTCACCGCGCTGCAATGCGGGGAGACCCGCCACGACGCATTCTAACAGCTTGCCCGCGCCGCACCTAATCCTTTCGGAGATCCAGCGGCAGCGTGATCTCCACGAGCAGACCACCCCCCTCGCGATTGCTGGCGCGGATCTCCCCACCATGCGCGCTCACCGCCCGCCGGGCAATGGCCAGACCCAACCCGAAGCCCCCCGCCGAGCTGCCGTTCTGGGCCCGGTAGAATGGCTCGAAGATAGCTTCCAGGTCACCTTCCGGCACGCCCGGCCCACGATCGGCAACCCGCAGCACGAACTGCCCTTGCTCCACCCGGGCCTCGACATTCACGCTGCTACCTTCACCGGTGTATTTCACCGCATTGCGGATCACGTTCTCGAAAGCACGCTGGATCAGTTCGCCGCGGACCCGCAGTTCGGCTTCGCCCTGCCCGGAAAAACGCAACTCCCGGCCCTTCGTCTGGGCTTCGAAACGAGCATCGTCGGCAATCGCCGCAGCGAGGTCCACCAGTTCAAGCACGTCCTCCCGACTGTCGCGGGAACCCGCATCCAGCCGGGCGATGGTCAGCAACTGGCCGACCATTTCATCCAGCCTCACCGCCTCGCGCTCGATCCGGTCCAGGGTCGCCTCGAGCTTGGCGGGATCCTGTCGCGCCAGTCCGATGGCAGCCTGCAGGCGTGCCAGCGGCGAGCGCAGTTCATGGGATACATCATGCAGCAGGCGGCGCTGGGCACCGATCAAGGCCTGAAGCTGTTGGGCCATGCGATCGAAATCCTGACCGAGATCGGCAATCTCGTCGCGCCGGGCGCCCATCAGCGGCTTGACCCGGGTCTCCAGCCGACCTTCGGCAACCGCCCCCAGTGCCCAACGCAGATTACGGATGGGCTTCGACAGGTACCAGGCAAGCAGCGCACTGAACGCAATGCTGGCCAGCAAGCCAATCCCTACCGGCAGCCACGGACTCGGCTCGGCGGGCCGACGCTCGAAACCGGGACGAAATTCGCGCGGCAGCTCACCCGGGCGCCCCGCCAGGCGTGCCAGAGGCGGAATCGGAGGCCGCAGTTCGGGCCCACCGGCTGGCACGAACAAGAGCCAGCTACCACCGCCGGCCGGCAACTCGATCACGCGTGCAGCCCGATGTGCCTCACCCAAAGAAGCCTGTTGCCTGGCCGCCGCTACCGACTCTGGGGTCGTTGGCCGCCCGAGCAGTTCGTCGCCACGGGCATCCACCACCAGCAGTTGCGGCCACCGCTCTCGCGACAAGTCAGCAAGCATGGCCTGCAAGGCCGCCGGGCCGCCGTGACGCAACACGGACTCTGCCACCGCCACCGCCGTCGTTGCCCGTGGCCCGCCAGCGACAAACGGATCCCGCTCGCGGGCCAGACGCTCGATTTCGCTCTGGTGATGCAACCACACCGCCGTTCCGACACCGGCGCCGGC
Source organism: Pseudomonadota bacterium (assembly GCA_018241665.1). GTDB lineage: Bacteria > Pseudomonadota > Gammaproteobacteria > Burkholderiales > Rhodocyclaceae > Zoogloea. Next base: position 192,026 of record JAFEDK010000013.1, on the reverse strand, counting down.
CAGCAGCAGCGCCAGCCAGAACGCGAAAAAGAACTTCCAGAACAAGCGCCCCAGCTTCATTCACGCACCAGCTGATAACCCAGCCCGCGCACCGTCTCGATCCACGACCGCCCATCGGGGCGCGCGCCGAGCTTGTGGCGGATGCTGGAAAGATGAACATCAATGCTACGGTCGAAGCGGGCCAGTGGCCGGCCCAAGCCCTGCTCCGACAACTCCGCCTTGCTCACCACGCGGCCGGCATTGCGGGCAAGCACCTCCAGCAGGTTGTATTCGGTGCTGGTCAGCTCCAGCGGCGCGCCCTGCCACTGGGCACGCCGCATCTGCGGCCACATGCACAGCGCGCCGGCAACCAGTGGCCCACCATGAACAACCTCGGCTGGCGCAGCCGCCTGAGTGCGCCGCAAGATCGCCCGCAGGCGCGCCACGAGCTCGCGCGGCGTACAAGGCTTGGGCACGTAATCGTCTGCGCCCAGCTCCAGCCCGACGATGCGGTCCACATCATCACCCTTGGCAGTCAGCATCAGCACCGGCACCTTGCTCTGGGCGCGAATGCGGCGCAAGGCCTCGATCCCGCCGACCCGCGGCATCATCACATCGAGCACCACAATGTCGAAGCCACCGGCCAGCGCCGCGGCCACTCCGGCCTCTCCGTCATGCACGCACTCGGCGACGAAGCCTTCCTGGGCGATGTACTCGCTCAACATGGCGGACAGCTCCACGTCGTCGTCCACCAACAGCACCTTGCTCATTTCGTCCATACCCTCCTGACCTCAGAGGAAATGATACGTGCGGGAGACACCGCCCCAACGCAGGAGTCCAGGTGTTTTTACCCGCCTTTACATCCCTTTACATGCCGCAAACCGGGATTAACAGCCCCCTCCGCGAAGATTTCACTCATCGCCCGTGGCATTTCCATTGCTGTCATGAAAAAGTGCTTTCGCCTGACAAGCCTCGCCATCGCCCTGCTTTTCGGCAGCCAGGCCAGCGCCGTGCAGTTGCCGGATCTGGGCGAGGCATCGGCGAACGTCGTCAGCCCGCAGATGGAACAGGCCCTCGGCGCCCAGAGCATGCAAAGCCTGCACGCCAGCGGCGCCTGGCTCGACGACCCGGAAGTCAATGCCTACCTGGAAAACCTGGGGCGGCGCCTGCTGCAGGGCGACCCCGAGACGGCCCGCGAGCCTTTCGAATTCTTCGCCGTTGCATCCAATGAACTCAACGCCTTCGCGCTGCCCGGCGGACATGTCGGCATCAATACCGCCCTGATCCTCGCCACGCAAAGCGAAAGCGAGCTGGCGTCGGTAATGGCCCACGAAATCAGCCACGTCTCCCAGCACCACATCGCGCGCCAGATCGCCGGGCAGACGGGCAACCAGGCCCTGTCCATCGCCGCGATGCTCGGCGCCCTCATCGCAGCAGGCACCGGCAACGGCCAGGCGGCAATGGCCGCAATGACGGGCGTCGGCGCTGCCCAGATCCAGAACCAGATCAACTACACGCGCGAGCACGAAAAGGAAGCCGACCGCATCGGCTTTCAACTGCTGACCAACGCCGGCTTCGACCCGCGCGCCATGGCCAGCTTCTTCGAGCGCCTCCAGCAGGCCACCCGCCTGGCCGACTCTGCCAGCGTACCCTCCTACCTGCGGACCCACCCGCTGACCCACGAACGTATCGCCGAGGCCCAGGACCGGGCGTTCGCCAGCACCTACAAGCAGGTACCGGACAGCCAGGAGTACAACCTCGTCCGGGCCCTGCTGCGCAGCTACGAAGGCCAGCCGCGGGAGGCCGTGGCCCGTTTCACCACCGACCTGCAGGAAGGCCGCTACCGGGATCGCAACGCTGTCCGCTACGGCCTCGCCGCCGCCTATCTGCGCGCGCAGGACTTCTCCGCGGCAGAGAAGGAGCTGGCCGGGCTGGAACAGGACAAGGTCCATCACCCGATGATCGAGGCACTCGCCGGCCAGGTACTCACCCAGTCAGGGCAGAACGACGCTGCCCGGCAGCGCTACGAAGCCGCTTTGAAGCGCTATCCCGGCCACCTGCAGCTGGTCTACGACTATCCCCGCCTGCTCATCAAGACCGGGGACGTCGGGCCCGCACTCCAGTTTGCCGAAACGCATCTCCTGCAGCGCCCACAGGACGCCGACCTGCACCAGATCGCAGCGGAAGCCGCGGCGGCCCAGGGCTTCAACCAGAAGTCACATTTCCACCAAGGGGAGTACTACGCCGCCATCGGCAACACCCGCAGCGCCCTCGAACAATTCGAACTGGCACTGAAGAGCGCCGATGGCGATCAGCGTGACCAACTCATCGTGGAAAGCCGGCTGGACGCACTCCGCACCCGGCAGAAAGAAGAGCAGCAAACCAGGGGGACGTCCGCCCAATACGCGGAAAAACTCTCTTTACCGGCATTTACAGGCAGGTGACCGCCCTTTACCCCGTTCGCCGCGAGAATTTCAGTCATCAGGTTGATCCCCCTGATGTACCCAATCAACGTTTGGAGACTGCAATGAAACTGCCTCGAAATCTTCTTTCCGCCCTGGTAGTAAGCGTCGGCATCGCCGCCATTCCCTTCGCCGTCCAGGCTGGCGGAGCCGGCGGACACTGCCATGGGCCGGCTCAGCATGGCTTTGGGCCAGGGATGGAATTCGGCATGCACGGCGACGGCATTCCCCCGCTCCCCTTCCTGCGCGATCTGAACCTGACCGAAAACCAGCGGGACCAGATCTTCAAGATCTTCCACGAACAAGCCCCTACGATCCGGGAGAAGGCCAAGGAGATCCGCAAGAGCCACGAGGAGCTTCGTGTCCTCACCTTCTCGGCCCAATACGACGAAGCCAAGGTCAAGGCGCTCACCGAGCAGAGCGCCAAAGCCGCAGCCGAAATGGCCCAACTCCGCGCAGCGAACCTGAACAAGGTCTATCAGATCCTGACCCCGGAACAGCGCAAGAAGGCGGATGAGCGCAAGGCCGAATTCGAAGCCCGCGGCGCCCGCCATCCCCAGCTCCCGCCTCCCGCGGACGGCCGCGCTCCGGCCCGGCGTGGCTGAACGGTCCGTTCCCGCGCACGTGCCCTGGGTCCGGCAAGCGTCTCGCCCTTGAGGTGACCAGATCGCCGCTGAGCGATCTGGTCGGCGCCTTTTCAGCGCCCCCCCGACCAATCCTGAAATCCACTCTCCTCAACTCATAAGGAATGCACCCATGCGCGACCTCGACCCCATCGACCGAAACATCCTCGACCACCTGCAACAAGATGGTCGCATCACCATGACGGATCTGGCGGCACGCATCGGCCTCTCGGCCACGCCCTGTACCGAGCGGGTCCGTCGTCTAGAGCGCGAAGGCTTCATCACCGGCTACCACGCCCGCCTGAATCCCCATGCGCTTGGCCTCAAGCTGCTTGTCTTTGTCGAAATCCGCCTCAGCGCCAAGTGCGAGGAGATTTTCGACAAGGTCAAACAGGAATTGCTGAAAATCCCGTCGGTGATGGAGTGCCACATGGTTTCAGGGGATTTCGACTATCTCGTGAAGGCCCGCCTCTCCGAGATGCACGACTATCGCAAGCTGCTGAGCAGCATTCTCCACAGGCTCCCGCCCCATGCGGACTCCCGCAGCTACGTGGTCATGGAGGAGCTGAAGGAAAGCCTGTACGTCGCCCCCTGACGGCAGGCCGGCGCCCGGGACCACGAATCCCGGGAAGCCTCAGTGCCGTGACGCCGACCAACCATCAGTCTGCAACCGATATGGCGGGATCCAGCCCCAGCAACTCCTCCATGCGGCCCAGGACGGTTTCGTCCTTCACCACGCTGCGCAGCCATTCATGCAGGGGCATGCGCCCCCATCGGGCAGCCTTGTCGGCCAGATAGGCCACCGGGCTATGCGGCTCGGTCTGCCGGAAGTAGGCGGCAATCAGCTCGAGTTGCCGGATGGCCTGCGTCCGTGAACGAATCGCTTGCACATGGGACTCTCCACCGGGAGGCAAGGCATGCGCCTCGACCTCATCGGAAGCGGCCTCCACAGCGGCAGACGCTTCGCCCCCCCCTGCCTCCTCCCTCTGCCCCAGATACGGCCGGAGGCTTCTGGACAGATCGTCGAGAACATCGAGGCTGGCGCCGAAGGACGGGCTCGATGCGCCCATCCGGGCATCGAGAAAAGCGCGCAGCCCCTGCATGCAGACCGCAAGACGCTCTATCCCGCGAAGACTACCGAGGAGATGCTCCCTTGGGGAGTCGCGCATAGCGGCATCCAGGGTGGCCAGCAACTCGCCGTGACCAACACCGCCATCGCTGCCATGTGCCGACGGTTCGGCGCCCATCCCATGACTCCGTGCCTGCTCCCGGGCCAGCAGACTGAAAACCCCTTTGGGTGAATGTGACAGCGGGAGCTCCCGCAGCAGCCGCATCGTCCGGGCCAGCCACCAGTCCAGCACACCAGCCCGCGGCTCCAGGTTTCCGTCCTCGTCAGGCAAGGGGTGCAAGTCGCTCCAGAAACGCTCGCACAGGCCTAACAGGAGCTCATAGCCGTCGGCCAGACCGGCAAGGCCGTCGCGCTGGCAACGGGCTTCCGCGTACCAGGCGGCGACGCGCAGATCCTTGGTGCGACGGGCCAGCAGATCCGAACTCAGGCGTACCACGGCGGCCCAATCGGCCTCCTTGATCTCCGCCACCCAATCGCCTTGGGCCAGGGTCGGGTCATCGAAACGACGCGCCTCCTGCAAGGCATCGAAGTCCGCCGAAAAGGACAGATCCTCACCACACGGACCGCCGGCATCTTCAAGCGGTTGCAGCAGTTCCGCAAAATCCATCAAGGCCTCCCTGGAACACGATCTGGAAAGGCCCCGATGATGCACAACAAAAACCCATTTGTCATCAAGCGAGACATCCTGCCGGAACCTGGCCCCTCCGCAAGGATGAAGGACGTGGCGTCAGCACCGTCACGACAGGCGGCACACCAACTACAAGGGGCGCCGCAGCGCCCCTTGTCATGTCATTCAGCAGCGGCCTCTATGCGCCCCTTGGTGACGAAGCGAGCCAGGAAGATGCCGAGTTCATAGAGCAGGCACATCGGAATGGCGAGCATGAGCTGGGAGACGACATCCGGCGGAGTGACGACAGCCGCCACCACGAAGGCGCCGACGATCACATAGGGCCGGGCCTCCTTGAGTTTGGCTACGTCGACCACGCCCATCTTGGTCAAGATGATGACGAAGACCGGCACCTCGAAGGTAATGCCGAAGGCCAGGAACATGGACATCACGAACGAGAGGTACTGCTCGATGTCCGGCGCCGGCGTAATGCTCTTCGGCGCAAAGGTGGCAATAAACTTGAACACCGTGCCAAACACGAAGAAGTAGCAGAACGCCATGCCGGCCACGAACAGCACCGTACTGCCAATCACCAGCGGCAGCGCCAGGCGCTTTTCATGGGCGTACAGCCCCGGCGCAATGAAAGCCCACGCCTGGTACAACACGAAGGGCAAGGCGATGACGAACGCCACCATCAGGGTGACTTTCATCGGCACGAAGAAGGGCGTGACAACCCCCGTGGCGATCATGCGCGTGCCTTCGGGCAGCGCCTGCATCATCGGGTGGGCGAGCACATCGTAGATGTCGCCTGCCCAGGGCATCAGGCAAGCAAAAACCGCCACCAGCGCAATCACACAGCGCAGCAGGCGATCACGCAGCTCAATGAGATGGGAGATGAAACTGTCTTCCTGAACGCTCATGTCTTGGAACTCTTGGATTCAGGCGCGGGACGGTTGCAATCGAAGTCCATCTGGCGCTCGTCCTGAACCGGATCAGGCATGATCATGGTGTCGGGAATCGCGTTGGCATCCAGCGGCAGGGCCTCAGGGGCCGCGTGGGCGAGTTGCGCGGAAGCAGGCGCAGGCACCTCCGGAACAGCGTCGGAGCTCGCCTTGAAGCTGCTTTCCAGATCGGCAACAGCCGAGGATGCGGACTGGAGGGACGAAGCGACGCCACCTTCAATGCTGGCGACTTCGCTCCGCACCGTGGACTCGAACTCCATCGCCGACTTGCGGGCTTCTTCCTGCAGGCGCTTCAGCTCGTCGAGCTGCATTTCCCGGTTGATATCCGACTTCACGTCGGAGACATAGCGCTGCAGCCGGCCGAGCAGATGCCCGGTCGTGCGCGCCACCTTGGGCAGGCGCTCGGGCCCGAGCACCAGCAGGGCGACGATACCGATGACTACGAGTTCAGAAAAACCGATGTCGAACATTCGATCTGCCTAAGGAATGTGAGCGCTGATCACGGGTACGCCCACCCCAGAAACGAAAAGAGGGGCGTGATGCGCCCCTCCTCCGCGACTGACGCGGGAACGGGATCAGGACTTGTTCTTTTCCCGCGCTTCCGCGTCGATGGTTTGACCGCTGCCAGAAGCGATCTTCTGGTTCGCGTCGCCGGCACCTTGGTCGGCATCACGCATGCCTTCCTTGAAGCCCTTGACCGCCCCACCGAGATCCTGCCCGATGTTGCGCAGCTTCTTGGTGCCGAACACGAGCATCACGATCACCAGAACGATCAGCCAGTGCCAAATGCTGAATGAACCCATTCAAAAATCTCCTTGAAACTACCGTTTAAGCATCGGCCCGACCGGCTCTTGCCCACCAACGATGTGCATGTGCACATGCATGACTTCCTGCCCGCCGACGCGACCGGTATTGATGATGGACCGAAACCCATCGGTACTTCCTTGATCGACGGCAATCTGGTTGGCCAGGACCAGCATCTTGCCGAAGACCGGGATGTCTTCCGGCGTGGCGTGCGCCAGCGACGTGACATGCTTCTTCGGGATGACCAGCACATGGACCGGACGCTGGGGCTGGATGTCCTTGAACGCCAGCACCTCATCGTCCTCGTACACCTTTGCCGCCGGAATCTCGCCCCGGACGATACGGCAGAACAGACAGTCTTGCATCGCGAAAATTCCCTTACTTGGCGCTGCGAGCCTTCTTCTCGTCGATACCCGACACGCCTTCGCGGCGGCGGAACTCGGCGAGCACGTCATCCACCGACAATCCGTAGTGGGCCAGCAGAACCATGGTATGGAACCACAGGTCTGTGACTTCCCACACCACATGCAGCAGATCCTTGTCCTTGGCCGCCATGATGGTCTCGGCAGCTTCCTCGGCAACCTTCTTGCAGATGGCGTCGGTGCCCTTGTGGAACAGGCTGGAGACGTAGGACGAATCAGGGCTGGCATCCTTACGCTCGGCAAGCGTCTGGGCCACCCGGTGCAACACTTCGATATCAATCATTTGTATATGTCTTTCGGGTCTTTGAGAACCGGCTCCACGGCCTCCCAGCGGCCGTCAGCGAAGTATTTCTGGAAGAAGCAGCTGCGCCGCCCGGTATGGCAGGCAATGCCGCCGACCTGCTCGATCTTCAGAAGCACCACGTCGTTGTCGCAATCGACGCGGATCTCACGGATCTTCTGGGTGTGGCCGGACTCCTCGCCCTTGTGCCACAAGCGCCCGCGGGAGCGCGAGAAATAAACGGCCTCGCCGAGCTCGGCGGTCTTGGCCAAGGCCTCGCGGTTCATCCACGCGAACATCAGCACATCACCGGTTTCGGCATCCTGGGCGATGGCCGGGATCAGCCCGTCCTTGTCCCAGGCCAGTTCGTCCAGCCAGGCAGAATTGCTCACAGACGCACCTCGATACCACGAGCGCGCATCAATTCCTTGGCCTCGCGCACGGTATGGTCACCGAAGTGGAAGATGCTGGCGGCCAGCACCGCATCGGCGCGGCCCTTGGTGACGCCATCGGCCAAGTGATCGAGACTGCCGACGCCACCACTGGCGATGACCGGGATGGACACTGCATCGGATACCGCACGGGTCAGCTCCAGGTCGAAGCCGTTCTTGGTGCCGTCCCGGTCCATGCTGGTGAGCAGGATCTCGCCGGCACCGAGGGATTCAATGCGGCGTGCCCATTCGATAGCGTCGAGGCCCGTACGATTACGCCCACCGTGGGTGAACACCTCCCACTTGCCTGGGGAAACCTGCTTGGCATCGATCGCCACCACGATGCACTGGCTGCCGACCTTGCCGGACGCATCAGCCACCACTTGCGGGTTGTTAACCGCGGCAGTATTGATGCTGACCTTGTCGGCACCGGCATTTAGCAAGCGGCGCACGTCATCGACGGTGCGCACGCCGCCACCGACGGTGAGCGGAATGAAGACCTGCTCAGCGACCTGCTCGACCACGTGCAGGATGATGTTGCGGTCGTCGGAACTGGCGGTGATGTCGAGAAAAGTGATCTCGTCGGCGCCCTGCTCGTCATAACGGCGGGCGACCTCGACCGGGTCGCCGGCATCGCGCAGTTCGACGAAGTTGACGCCCTTGACGACACGACCAGCGCTGACGTCGAGGCAGGGAATGATGCGTTTGGCGAGCATGAATCAGTCCGCCGGGCTCAGCTCGTCGGCGCGAGCCTGAGCGGCAGCGAAATCCAGCGTGCCTTCGTAGATCGCACGGCCGGTGATCGCGCCGGTGATGCCTTCGGACTCGACCGCGCACAGGGCCTCCACGTCGGCCAGCGCAGCGATGCCACCGCTGGCGATGACCGGAATGCGCAGGGCCTGGGCCAGCTTGACGGTGGCCTCGATGTTCACGCCGGACAGCATGCCGTCGCGGCCGATGTCAGTGTAGATGACGCCTTCGACACCGTAGTCTTCGAACTTCTTGGCGAGGTCCACGACATCGTGGCCGGTCAGCTTGGACCAGCCGTCCACCGCCACCTTGCCGTCCTTGGCATCCAGGCCGACGATGATGTGGCCCGGGAAGGCGCTGCACGCGTCGTGCAGGAAACCGGGGTTCTTCACCGCGGCGGTGCCAATGATCACGTAGGTGAGACCGGCATCGAGGTAACGCTCGATGGTGTCCAGGTCGCGGATGCCACCACCAAGCTGAACCGGAATCTCGTCACCGACTTCCTGCAGGATGGACTTGATCGCCGCTTCATTCTTCGGCTTGCCGGCGAAGGCGCCGTTGAGGTCCACCAGATGCAGGCGTCGGGCGCCTTGGTCGGCCCAATGGCGGGCCATCGACCGGGGGTCTTCGGAGAAGACCGTGGCAGCGTCCATTTCGCCTTGTTTCAGGCGCACGCAGTGACCGTCCTTGAGGTCAATAGCGGGAATCAGCAGCATAAGAGGAAAGACGGTAAGGAGTTGAAACGGGATGCGGGATGACGAAAAGCCGCGCCGAAGGGATCTCAGGGATTCCAGGTAACGAAGTTGGACAACAGTTGCAGGCCCGCGTGCGCGCTCTTTTCCGGATGGAATTGAATGGCGAAGATATTAGCCTGCGCTACCGCGCCGGTAAAGGGGATGCCGTACTCCGTAGTGGCCGCAACGATGGCAGGATCCGCCGGATCAACGTAGTAGCTGTGCACGTAATAGAAACGGGCGCCATCCTCGATGCCGGCCCACAATGGGTGAGCCTGCTTCTGCCACACCTCATTCCAGCCCATGTGCGGCACTTTCAAGCGCGAACCGTCGACTGCTACCATCTTGTCGGCGGGGAAACGGCGCACTTCACCACGGAAGATGCCGAGCCCCGGCACGTTGCCTTCCTCACTGTGCTCGAAAAGCATTTGCTGGCCGATGCAGATCCCGAGGAAGGGCTTGCTGCGAGCCGCCTCGAGCACCGCCGGGCGCAGGCTGCGGGCATCCAGTTCGCGCATGCAGTCGGGCATCGCGCCCTGCCCCGGGAAAACCACCCGGTCCGCCGCCAGCACTTCGGCCGGATCGGCGGTGACCACAACCTCAACCCCGTTGGAGACGTGCTCGATGGCCTTGGCCACCGAACGCAGGTTGCCCATGCCGTAATCGATGATTGCGATCTTGCTCACAGGGCCCCCTTCGTGGAAGGCACGACACCAGCCTGACGGGGATCAGGCGTGACCGCCATGCGCAGCGCACGGCCAAAGGCCTTGAACACCGTTTCACACTGGTGATGGGCGTTGCGGCCCTTCAGGTTGTCGATGTGCAGGCTGACGCCGGCGTGATTCACGAAGCCCTGGAAAAACTCGTACACCAACTGGGTATCCAGGGCGCCAATCGCACCCGCGGTGAAGGGCACGTCGAACTCCAGGCCCGGACGGCCGGACAGATCGACGACGACCCGGGACAGGGCTTCGTCCAGGGGCACATAAGCGTGGCCATAGCGAGTCAACCCCTTCTTGTCGCCCAGAGCCTTCGCAAAGGCCTGGCCGACGGTGATGCCAACGTCCTCAACGGTGTGGTGGCCATCGATGTGCAGGTCTCCGGTGGCCTCGATGTCCAGATCGAAGCAGCCATGGCGGGCGATCTGATCGAGCATGTGGTCGAAGAAACCGATACCGGTGTTGAGCTGGCTCTTGCCCGAGCCGTCCAGGTCGACCCTGACCCGGATCTGCGTCTCAAGGGTATTGCGGGATATTTCGGCTTGCCGCATTGCGCTTATTTCCAGAAAGACGGTGATGAACTGGGAACGAATGGGGCCATGATAGCATCTAGCGTTTTTACAGTCCCTTGCGGCACTTTAGGGTGCTGCGTCGACCTGCCATGAGCCGTTTCTGGAGCCCCGTCGTCCACGACCTGACCCCCTATGTTCCCGGCGAGCAGCCCAAGCTCGCCAACCTGGTCAAGCTCAACACCAACGAGAACCCCTACCCGCCGAGCCCGCGCGTACTCGACGCCATCCGCGCCGAGCTCGGTGACGATGCAGACCGCCTGAAGCTCTACCCGGATCCGACCGGCACCCAGCTGAAAGCTGCCGTCGCCCGCCATTTCGACGTGGCGCCGGAATGGGTATTTGTCGGCAACAGTTCGGACGAAGTCCTCGCCCACACGTTCCAGGCCCTGCTCAAGCACGACGCGCCGCTGCTGTTCCCGGACATCAGCTACAGCTTCTATCCGGTGTATTGCGGGCTGTATGGCATCGATTTTGAAGCCGTGCCCCTCGACGAGCACTTCTCGATCCGCGTCGATGATTACCTGTCGCGCGGCGCGGGCAAGGTCGGCGGCGTGATCTTCCCGAATCCGAACGCCCCCACCGGTCGCCTGCTGCAGCTCAACGAAATCGCCCGCCTGGCGGAGGGCCTGCCTGACAGCCCGATCGTCATCGACGAGGCCTACGTGGATTTCGGCGGGCTCGACGCCATCCCCACAGCCGTGGCACTGGTGAAGCGCCACCCCAATGTGCTGGTCACCCAGACCCTGTCCAAGTCCCGCTCCCTCGCCGGCCTGCGCGTCGGCTTCGCGATCGGTCAGCCGGAGCTCATCGAAGCCCTGACCCGCGTGAAGGACAGCTTCAACTCCTACCCTCTCGACCGCCTGGCCCTGGTCGGCGCCAGCGCCGCGCTGGACGACGAAGCCTACTTCGAGCAGACCCGCCGGCAGGTCATCGCCAGCCGCGAAACCCTGTCCGGCGATCTCGCCGGGCTGGGCTTCGAGGTGCTGCCGTCCGCAGCCAACTTCGTCTTCGCCCGCCATCCGGTACACGATGCGGCGACCCTGGCCGCAGCGCTGCGCGAACGCAGCATCATCGTGCGTCATTTCAAGGCTGCCCGCATCGACCAGTTCCTGCGCATCACGGTGGGCACCGATGCGCAGTGCGCGCTACTTGTTCAGGCGCTGAAGGCGATCCTGGCCTGACTCTTCGGGCGCCGGCGTGCACGAAAAAGCCGCACCTGGGGTGCGGCTTTTTCACATCCAGCCGAGGGCATGAATCACGCCTTCAGGCGCATCTCCGCGGAGCGGGCGTGAGCCTGCAGGCCTTCGCCATGGGCCAGCACGGACGCGATCTTGCCGAGGGTCTGGGCGCCCTGCTCCGAAATGTCGATGAGACTGGTGCGCTTCTGGAAGTCATACACCCCCAGCGGGCTGGAGAAGCGCGCGCTGCGCATCGTCGGCAGCACATGATTGGGACCGGCGCAGTAGTCGCCAAGAGCCTCAACGGAGTAGTGGCCGATGAAGATCGCGCCGGCGTGGCGGATCTGGTCGATCCACTGGTACGGATCAGCCAGCGACAGCTCCAGGTGCTCCGGCGCGATACGGTTGGCGACTTGGCAGGCTTCCGCCAGGTCACGCACCAGAACCAAGGCACCGCGATTGGCCAGCGACGTGGCAATGGTGTCACGGCGCGGCATTTCCGGCAGCAGGCGGGCAATACTCGCCTCCACCTGGGCGATGAAGCCCTCGTCGGTACACAGCAGGATGGATTGGGCAAGTTCGTCGTGCTCGGCCTGGGCGAACAGGTCCATCGCCACCCAGTCCGGATTGCCGGTGCCATCGGAGATGATCAGCACTTCGGACGGTCCTGCCACCATATCGATGCCGACGGTGCCGAAGACGCGGCGCTTGGCACTCGCCACGTAGGCGTTGCCCGGACCGACGATCTTGTCTACCTGCGGGATGGTCTGCGTGCCATAGGCCAACGCGGCCACGGCCTGGGCGCCACCGATCGTGAACACGCGGTCCACGCCGGTGATCGCAGCAGCGGCCAGCACCAGCTGGCTACGCTCGCCACGGGGCGTCGGCACCACCATGATCAGCTCACCAACGCCAGCCACCTTGGCCGGGATCGCATTCATCAGCACCGAGCTGGGGTAGGACGCACGGCCGCCCGGCACATACAGGCCGACGCGGTCCAGCGGCGTGACCTTCTGGCCCAGACGGGTGCCGGACATGCCTGCGGACTCGTCGTTGTAACGCCAGGATTCGAGCACCTGACGTTCGTGATAGGTGCGCACGCGCGCCGCAGCGGCTTCCAGCGCCTGGCGCTGCTCGTCGCTCAGCCCCGCCAACGCGGCCTCGAGCTCAGCCTTCGGCAGCTCCAGTGCTGCCATGTCGCTGACGTCCAGATGATCGAAGCGGCGGGTGTACTCGACAACCGCTGCGTCACCGTTCTTGCGCACGTTCGTCAGGATGTCGCCAACCGCCTGCTCGATGGCCGCATCGGTGCTGCCTTCGAAGGCCAGCAGCGCATCCAGCGTGGCGATGAAATCGGGTTCGGCGGAAGACAGGCGGCGGATCTGGGCGCTCATTTCTTGACGGCTCCTGCAAAGGCCTCCAGCACCGGCTGGATCAGCTCGCGCTTGAGCTTCAGGGAGGCCTGATTGACGACGAGGCGGGAACTGATCGGCATGATGTCCTCCACTTCCACCAGGTTGTTGGCCTTCAGGGTGCTGCCGGTGGACACCAGGTCGACGATCGCGTCGGCCAGGCCGACCAGTGGCGCGAGCTCCATGGAGCCGTAAAGCTTGATCAGGTCCACGTGCATGCCCTTGGCCGCGAAGTGCGCCTTGGCCGCCTTCACGTACTTGGTCGCCACGCGGATACGCGCACCACGCTGCACGGCGGCGGCGTAGTCGAACTCCTTCGGCACGGCCACGCACAGGCGGCACTTGGCGATGTTGAGGTCCAACGGCTGGTACAGGCCGGCGCCGCCGTGCTCCAGCAGCACGTCCTTGCCGGCGATGCCCATGTCCGCCGCACCGTACTGCACATAGGTCGGCGTATCGGTGGCGCGCACGATGACCAGCCGCACATCCGGCCGGTTGGTGCCGATGATGAGCTTGCGCGAGGTCTCCGGGTTGTCGGTCGGCGTAATCCCGGCGGCGGCGAGCAGCGGCAGGGTTTCCTCGAAGATTCGGCCCTTCGAGAGGGCAAGCGTAATGCCGTTCAAGATGATGCTCTGTGTGCGTAAAGCGCGATTCTATCCGATTCGGGGAGCCCTTCGCGCCCGATGCGGCGGGACGTTTGCGCAGCGTCCCCTTTCTGCTAGCCTTGGCTCGTGGCTGAACCGCCGTCTGGCGGGATCGGCCATTTTCTTTTGATCGAACCAAAGGAGTACCCAGTGAAACCCGAAATCATCGTGTCCACCCGCGACCTCGAACGCCTCGAAGCCCTGCTCTCCAAGCCGCCCACCCGCAACCGCAGCGATCTCGACGGCCTGCGCGGTGAGCTCGAACGGGCCACCGTCCTCGACGACGACGAAATGCCCGAAGACGTGATCAGCATGAACAGCCGCGCCCGCTTCCGCGAGGAAATGTCTGGACGCGAGTACGATCTGACCCTCGCCTGGCCCCACGATGCGGGCAGCGGCGACGGCAAGGTATCCATCTTCTCCCCGGCCGGCAGCGCCCTACTGGGATTGTCGGTCGGCCAGATCATCGACTGGCATACCCCTGACGGCCACGCCATCCAGCTGAAAGTGCTGGCCGTGACGCCGGGCAGCTAGCCCCGCTTCAGCCATGGGCCGCCGAGGCGGCCCACCCGATTACGCTGCTCAGCGAATCCGCCGGACGCGGGCACCGAGCGCAGACAGCTTCTCTTCCAGGCGCTCGTAGCCACGATCCAGGTGGTAGATGCGATCCACCGTGGTTTCGCCCTCAGCCACCAGCGCCGCAATGATCAGGCTCGCCGACGCACGCAGGTCGGTCGCCATCACCGTCGCGCCCTGCAGACGCTCGACGCCCTTCACGAAGGCCGTGTTGCCGTCGATGCGGAGGTCTGCACCAAGACGCTGCAGCTCGACCGCATGCATGAAGCGGTTCTCGAAGATCGTCTCGCGGATCACCGCCGTACCATTGGCCACCGCGTTGATCGCCATGAATTGGGCTTGCATGTCGGTCGGGAAAGCCGGATAAGGCGCGGTACGTAGGCTGACGGACGTGAGCCGCTCGGGCGCCTTCAGGCGGATCGCGTCGCGTTCGCCGATCACTTCACAGCCCGCATCCATCAGCTTGTCCACAACAGCGTCCAGATAGCTGGTCGACGTACCGGTCACACGGATGTCGCCGCCGGTGATCGCCGCCGCGCACAGGTAGGTACCGGTCTCGATGCGGTCCGGCATGATGCGGTGGGTTGCGCCATGCAGGGCCGGCACGCCCTTGATCCGGATCACGTCGCCGCCGGCGCCGGAGATCTGCGCGCCCATCGCCACCAGGCAATTGGCCAGATCGACCACTTCCGGCTCACGGGCCGCGTTTTCGATGACGGTCTCGCCGTCGGCCAGACAGGCCGCCATCATCAGGTTCTCGGTGCCGGTCACGGTGACCATGTCGGTGAACAGGCGGGCGCCCTTCAGCTTGGGCACCTTGGCGTGCACATAACCATGCTCGACCTTGACCTCGGCGCCCATCGCCTGCAGGCCCTTGATGTGCTGGTCCACCGGGCGCGCGCCGATCGCACAACCGCCCGGCAGGCTCACCTGCGCCTCGCCGAAGCGGGCGACGAGCGGGCCGAGCACCAGGATGGAAGCACGCATCGTCTTGACCATCTCGTAGGATGCGACCGGGTTGTTCACCCCGCTGGCATCCAACGTGACGGTGTCGCCGTCGCGACTCACTTTGACGCCCATCTGCTCGAGCAGGCGCAGCAGCGTACCGATGTCGTTGAGACGCGGCACATTGGTGAAGGTCACCGGTTCGCTGGTCAGCAGGGCCGCACACAGGATGGGCAGCGCTGCGTTCTTGGCACCGGAAATGGCGATCTCGCCGGACAGGCGGACGCCGCCTTCAATCAGCAGTTTATCCATGCATCAATGGGCGATCAGCCCAGTTCCTTCTGCAATTCGGCCCACTGGGTGGGCGTAAAGGTCGACAACTGGAGGGCGTGGATCTCGTTGCCCATCAGCTTGCCCAATGTGGCATACACCGCCTGGTGCTGGCGCACCCGCGGCTTGCCTTCAAATGCCGGGCTGACGACGATGCCCGTGAAATGGGTGCCGTCATCCCCTTCGATCTGCAGGAAATCACACTCGAGACCTGCAGCAATCAACCGCTCGATTTCGCTAGCCGGAAACATAATCACTCCTCAGGCCCGCAGCTTGTAGCCCCTGGCAAGCATTTGCAGGGTAAGCGCCGCGAGCACGACAAAACAGACAGTCACGACTCCGAGGCTCGCCCACGGCGAAACGTCGGAGACTCCGAAAAAGCCATACCTGAACCCGTCAATCATGAAGAAAAACGGGTTGAAATGCGACACCCCCTGCCAGAAACCCGGCAGGGAATGGATCGAGTAGAACACGCCGGAGAGCATCGTAAGCGGCATGATCAGAAAGTTCTGGAAGGCCGCCAGCTGGTCGAACTTGTCGGCCCAGATCCCCGCGATCACGCCAAGGCTCGCAAGAAACGCGCCGCCGACCAGCGCGAAGGCGACGATCCACAGCGGCTCGGCGAAAGGCAGGTGCGCAAAGGGCAAGGCGGCCAGCAGCACGCCGATGCCACACAGGCTGCCACGCAGCACCGCCGCCAGTACGTAGGCGGAATAGAACTCCCGGTAGGAAATTGGCGGCAACAGCACAAACACGATGTTGCCGGTGATCTTGCTCTGGATCAGCGACGACGAACTGTTGGCGAAGGCGTTCTGCAGCACCGTCATCATCACCAGGCCCGGCACCAGGAAGGCCGTGTAGTTGACGCCCGGAAACGGCTGCACGTGATCCTCCAGTACATGACCGAAGATCAGTAGATAGAGCACCGCATTGAGCACCGGCGACAACACCGTCTGGAAGCCCACCTTCCAGAAACGCAGGCACTCCTTGTACAACAGGGTCTTGAAACCTTCCATGCTGCCTCAGTTCTGATTCATGACGCCGACGAAGACCTGTTCCAGGTCCGGCTTGCCAAGAGCCATGTCGACGATCTCGGCCCCGGCAGACTTGAGGCCGGCGAGCAGCTGCCCGACCTCGTCGAAATTATCGAAACCCAGCGTCCATTGCAGGCCATCCCGGGACAGCACACAAGCCTCCAGCACCGACGGCAGCACAACGGGCTGCGCCAGCCTTAGCTGCAGGGTATGGCTGGCGAAACGCTGCAGCAGATTGGCCGTGGTGTCCAGTGCGACGATACGCCCCGCCTTCAGCATGGCGATGCGCCCGCACAGGGACTCGGCCTCTTCGAGGTAATGGGTGGTCAGCACGATGGTGTGGCCATCCTGGTTCAGCTTGCGGATGAACTGCCACAAGCCATGGCGCAGTTCCACGTCCACTCCGGCGGTCGGCTCGTCGAGGACGATGACCGGCGGACGATGGACCAGTGCCTGGGCCACCAGTGCCCGACGCTTCATGCCACCCGACAGCATGCGCATGTTGGAACTGGCTTTCTCGGTGAGATCCAGGTGATGCAGGATCTCGTCGATCCAGTCATCGTTGTTGCGGATCCCGAAGTAACCCGACTGGATGCGCAGCATCTCGCGCACGTTGAAGAACGGGTCGAAGACCAGTTCCTGGGGCACCACCCCAAGGGCCAGGCGCGCGGCGCGGTAGTCGCGCACCACATCGTGGCCCATGACTTCCAGCGTGCCGGAGTCTGGTCGCGCCAGCCCAGCCAGGGAGGAAATCAGGGTGGTCTTGCCGGCCCCGTTGGGGCCGAGCAGACCGAAGAACTCGCCCTGGGCCACCTCCAGGTCGACCCCGGCCAGGGCCTGCAGGGAACGGAAACGCTTGGTGACGCCGGCAATGCGGATCGCTGGACTCATAAAAACCGACAGGCTCAGCGAGCCAGAGAGAGAATGGAATCGACGTCGTAGAGGGACGCGAGACTGACCAGCGCCGTCGGCGCATGGTCGATGGAAAGCTGCCGCCCGGCGGCCCGGGCCACGCGCTGCCAGCTCAGCAGCAACGCCAGCGCCGCGGAGTCCACCTGCGTGACGCCGGACAGATCGACGACCCGGTCACCACCGGCGACCTGCTCGCGCCCGGCCTCCGCCAGCGCCGCGACGGTGGCGATGGTCAGGGGGCCGCTGAGGCTCAGGCGTGCGCCATCGGCCTGGATCATTTTTTGGCCGCCGTCGTGGGATCGAGCCGCGTGTTCTTGTCCTTGAGGGACTTGATCAACCCGTCGATACCGCCGGCACGCACTTCCTGGCCGAACTCGTCGCGGTAGTTGGTGACGAGGCTCACGCCCGCCACCAGCACGTCGTAGACCTTCCAGTTGTCCCCCTGCTTCTCGAGGTTGTAATCGATCTGCACCGCTTTCGCGCCGGCCTGACGCACCTTGGTGCGCACGATCACGTCGGTGTCCTCGGGCTTGGCCTTCAGCGGCTCGAAATCGATCTGCTGGTCACGGTACTTGGTCAGCGCATTGGAATAAGTGCGCACCAGCAGGGTCTTGAATTCCTGGGTCAGCACGGATTTCTGGTCGGCGGAAGCCTGCTTCCAGTCCTTGCCAACGGCCAGGCGAGTCATGTGGGCAAAGTCGAAGTAAGGCAAAACCTTGGTTTCGACCAAGGTCACCGCCTTGCGGGTATCACCAGACTGGATCGCCTTGTCCTGACGAACGATCGTAATCACGTCGTCGCTGACGCTCTTGACCAGCGCATCCGGCGCTACGGTATTGGCTGCGGCACCGAACTGGATGCCGAGGCCCAGCACCAGCGTGGCAAACAGGGAAGTGAAGCGTTTCATTCGAGACTTTCCTTCTTGTTGGGGGAGGAGGATTTATCGGCAGCAGGACCGGCCGCATTGCCGTCGGTCGCTGCCTTGTCGTTGTCGGAGGAATCGTCGTCGTCCGGATCCTTTTCACGCGGCGGCTGACCGTCGAAGATCTGGTTGCGGCGGTACTGGATGTAGAAGCTGCGCATATAACCGTACTTGTCCAGCGCGGCCTCCTCCGCAGCCGTATCGGCCCCCAGCAGCGCGGCCCGCTTGCTGACGAGACGCAGGCCGCCCAAGCTGTTGCGGGCGCCCACATCCTCCAGTTGCATGAGCGGATCAACGCGAAAATCGCCTATCAGGGACACGCCATCCCGGACATTGCTGGATCCCAGCAAGGGGAGCACCAGATAGGGGCCGTCACCGACACCCCAGCGGCCTAGGGTCTGCCCCAGATCTTCATCGTGCTTTTCGAGACCAATCTCGGTGGCGACATCGAAGACGCCCAGCAGGCCGACCGTGGAGTTGAGCAGGAAGCGCCCGCCGTCAGACAAGCCATCGACGAACTTGCCCTGCAGCAGGTTATTGACGCCGATCCACACGTCGGCGATGTTGCCGAAGAAATTGGCAACGCCGGTCTTCACAGGCAGCGGCGTCAGGTCATAGACCTCCGCCACCGGGCGCATCACGTATTTGTCCGCCTTCTCGTTGAACTGGAAGGTCGCGCGGTTCATCGGCTCGAGCGGATCCTTGGGGTGCCCCCCCGGCCCGGCACAGGCGGCCAGCGTACAGGCCAACCCCAGCGCCATCAGGACACCACGCCCTGCCACCATCGATTCAGTCTTGCTGTTCGTCATTGTCTTATTTGTCCGCAGCCACAACTGCGCTCTCTGTGCCAAACACCCCTTCCGCACTTACTTCGCAGGGGCCTGATCTCCTTCTGCCGCCTTGTTGAACATGAACTGGCTGATCAGTTTCTCGAGAACAACGGCGGACTGGGTCTTTTTGATGACTTCGCCCGGCGCGAGGGTCTTTTCCTCACCGCCGGGATCGAGGCCGAGATACTGTTCGCCGAGCAGGCCCGACGTCAGGATGTTGGCGAAGGTATCGGTCGGGAACTTGTAGCGGCCGTCCACGGAGAAGACAACTTCGGCCTGAAAGTGTTCATTGTCGTAGCGGATTTCGGTGACCCGCCCGACCAGCACGCCGGCACTCTTGACCGGTGCACGCACCTTGAGCCCGCCGATATTGTCGAAACGGGCGCTGAGGGTATAGGGCGACTGGACGTCCGACCCGGAAATGCTGCCGACCTTGAGGGCCAGGAACAACAACGCGGCGATACCCATTGCCACGAAAACACCGACCCACAGGTCGAGCGTCGTGCGACTCATCATAGACCTCGGAACATGAAAGACGTCATTACAAAATCGAGCGCCAGAATGGCCAGCGCAGAACTCACCACGGTACGCGTGATCGCCCGGGACACGCCCTCGGCGGTCGGCACGCAGTCGTAGCCTTCGAACACGGCGATCAAGGCCACGGCAACGCCGAACACGGTGCTCTTGAATACGCCGTTGAGCACGTCGTAGCGGAAATCGACGGCGGCCCGCATCTGCGACCAGAAGGCGCCGTCATCGACACCGATGAAGACCACGCCGATCAGCCAGCCGCCAAAGATGCCCATCGTCGAGAACAGCGCTGCCAGCAGCGGCATGGACACCACGCCACCCCAGAAGCGGGGGGCGACCACCCGGGCGATCGGATTGACCGCCATCATGTCCATCGCCTTGAGCTGCTCGGTCACCTTCATCAGGCCAATTTCCGCCGTCACCGCCGAACCGGCCCGGCTGGCGAACAGCAGACCGGCCACGACCGGACCAAGTTCCCGCAGCAAGGACAAAGCCACCATCGTGCCCATCGCCTCACTGGAACCGTAGCGCTGCAGGATCTCGTAGCCCTGCAGGCCCAGCACCAGGCCAACGAACAGGCCCGACACGAGGATGATCAGCAGCGACATCACGCCGCTGAAATACAGCTCACGGATCGTCAGGTGGAGGCGCAGGAAGGACTGCCCCGAGTAGCGCAGGATCAGCACGAAAAAGCGGGCAATGAAGCCCAGCTGCCACACCCCGTTGACCGCCAGAGATCCCAGTTTGCGCAACACGTCGCCCATCAGCCGGCCCCTCCGACCAGCGCCGTCGCGTAATCGCCGGCGGGATAGTGGAAAGGCACAGGGCCGTCGGCCTCGGCATGGACGAACTGATGCACGAAGGGATCGGAGGTTTTGCGGATCTCGTCCGGCGTCCCCTCGGCCACCACGCGTCCTTCCGAAATGAAATAAATGTAATCCACGATCTGCAGGGACTCCTGGATGTCGTGGGTGACGATCAGCGAGCTGGCGCCGAGCGCATTGTTCAGGCGGCGGATCAGCTGCCCGATCACGCCGAGGGAAATCGGATCGAGGCCGGTGAAGGGCTCGTCGTACATCAGCAGCATCGGATCGAGGGCGATCGTCCGGGCCAGCGCGACGCGCCGCGCCATGCCTCCGGAAAGTTCGCCCGGCCGCAGCTGGGCCGCGCCGCGCAGGCCGACGGCATGCAGCTTCATCAGCACCAGATCGTTGATCAGCTCAGGCGGCAGATCGGTGTGTTCGCGCAGCGGAAAGGCCACGTTGTCGAACACGGTCATGTCGGTGAACAGCGCGCCGAACTGGAACAGCATGCCCATGCGCCGGCGCAAGGCGTACAGATCCTCGCGATCGAGCGCCCCGACATCCTGGCCATCAACCAGCACGCGACCACCGACGGCGCGCTCCTGCCCGCCGATCAAGCGCAGCAGCGTGGTCTTGCCGCAACCGCTGCCCCCCATGATGGCAACCACCTGCCCACGCGGAATGGATAGGGAAATGTCGCGCAGGATCATCCGCTCGCCATAGGCGAAGCGCACATTCTCAAGA
Source organism: Pseudomonadota bacterium (assembly GCA_018241665.1). Lineage (GTDB taxonomy): Bacteria > Pseudomonadota > Gammaproteobacteria > Burkholderiales > Rhodocyclaceae > Zoogloea. The sequence goes on along the minus strand of JAFEDK010000013.1, from coordinate 170,691 downwards.
CGGACAAGGGGCTCGGACATAGGAAAATGCTGCGTTGCGGGAGCGCGATTGTAACAGACGCATTTGGCCATGACATGCACCGAGTCCGAACATGAAGGGGAAATATCTCGTGACATCAATGTCTTGAGCGCGCTCCAGCGGGCTTCACCGGACCGGTTTATAATGCGCGGTTTCGTTCCATCCGCGACTTTTCCGCCCATGCAGGACAAATACCTTCCCGCCGATATCGAACGCGCCGCCCAGCAGCACTGGGACAGCACCGAAGCCTTCCGCGTCGCAGCCGACGCGTCGAAGCCCAAGTACTACTGCCTGTCCATGTTCCCGTATCCGTCGGGCAAGCTGCACATGGGCCACGTGCGCAACTACACGATCGGCGACGTGCTGTCCCGCTTCCACAAGATGAAGGGCTACAACGTCCTGCAGCCGATGGGCTGGGATGCCTTCGGCCTGCCCGCCGAGAATGCCGCGATCAAGAACCAGGTGCCGCCGGCCAAGTGGACCTACGACAACATCGCCTACATGAAGCAGCAGCTCAAGTCGCTGGGTTTCGCCATCGACTGGAGCCGCGAGCTGGCCACCTGCACCCCCGAGTACTACAAGTGGAACCAGTGGCTGTTCCTGCGCATGCTCGAAAAGGGCATCGCCGAGCGCAAGACCCAGGTCGTCAATTGGGATCCGGTAGACCAGACCGTGCTCGCCAACGAGCAGGTCATCGACGGCCGCGGCTGGCGGACCGGCGCCCTCGTCGAGAAGCGCGAGATCCCTGGCTACTATCTGAAGATCACCGACTACGCCGACGAGCTGCTGTCCGACCTCGACACCCTCACGGGCTGGCCCGAGCGGGTCAAGCTGATGCAGGCCAACTGGATCGGCAAGAGCACCGGCGTGCGCTTTGCCTTCAGCCACGACATCGCCGATGAAAACGGCCTGATCAACGACGGCAATCTGTGGGTGTTCACCACCCGCGCCGACACCATCATGGGCGTCACCTTCTGCGCGGTGGCAGCCGAGCACCCGCTGGCGCTGCACGCCGCCCAGGACAACCCGGCACTGGCCGCCTTCATCGAGAAGTGCAAGCACGGCTCGGTGATGGAAGCCGACATGGCCACGATGGAGAAGGAAGGCCTGCCCACCGGCCTGTTCGTCACCCACCCGCTGACCGGCAAGCAGGTCGAAGTGTGGGTCGGCAACTACGTGCTGATGAGCTACGGCGACGGCGCCGTGATGGGCGTACCCGCCCACGACGAACGTGACTTCGCCTTCGCCAAGAAATACAACCTACCCATCGAGCAGGTCGTCGCCCTCGGCGACAAGCCCTACTCCACCGACGCCTGGCAAGAGTGGTACGGCAGCAAGGACGGCGCCTGCGTCCATTCCGGCAAGTACGACGGCCTCGACTATGAAGCCGCCGTCGACGCCATCGCCGCCGACCTGGCCGCCACGAGCGTCGGCGAGAAGAAGGTCCAGTGGCGCCTGCGCGACTGGGGCATCTCCCGCCAGCGCTACTGGGGCTGCCCGATTCCCATCATCCACTGCGACGACTGCGGCTCGGTGCCGGTACCCGACGACCAGCTGCCGGTGGTGCTGCCCGAGGACTGCGTGCCGGATGGTTCCGGCAACCCGCTGCACAAGCGTGCCGACTTCCTCGACACCACCTGCCCGTGCTGCGGCAAGCCGGCCCGTCGCGAGACCGACACCATGGACACCTTCGTGGATTCGTCCTGGTACTACGCCCGCTACGCGACCAAGTTCGGCGCCGACAAGATGGTGGACGACGAAACCAATTACTGGATGACCGTCGACCAGTACATCGGTGGCATCGAGCACGCCATCCTGCACCTGCTCTACTCCCGCTTCTGGACCAAGGTGATGGGCGACCTGGGTCTCGTGACTTACCGCGAGCCCTTCGCCCACCTGCTGACCCAGGGCATGGTTCTCAACAACGCCTTCTTCCACAAGCCCGAAGGCGGCGGCAAGAACTACTTCTGGGAAAGCGAGATCGACGTCCAGAAGGATGGCAAGGGCCAGATCACCGGTGCGACGCTGAAGAAGGACGGCACCGTGCTCGAGCACGAGCTGACCACCATGTCCAAGTCGAAGAACAACGGCGTGGACCCGCAGGCGCTTATCGAACAATACGGCGCAGACACCGCGCGCTTCTTCATGATGTTCGCCGCGCCGCCTGAACAGACCCTCGAATGGTCCGACGCCGGCGTCGAAGGTGCCTACCGCTTCCTGCGCCGGGTGTGGGGCTTCGGCCACCTGCTGGCCAGCGAGATCCGCCCGCAGATCGGCGCCGAGCGCAGCCTGAACGGCGCCAAGCTGCCGGAGGCGCTGGCCAGCTTCCGCCGCGAGATCCACCTGCTCCTCAAGCAGGCCAACTACGACCTCGGCAAGCAGCAGTTCAACACCGTGGCCTCCGCCACGATGAAGATGCTCAACGCCCTCGAAAAGGCCCCGCGCGAAGGTGCGCTGGCGGCCGAGGTGATCGAGGAGTGTTTCGGCATCCTGCTGCGCGTGCTATCGCCGCTCACCCCGCACATCAGCCACGCCCTGTGGGCCGAGCTCGGCTACGGCGAGGACATCCTCAAGGCCGCCTGGCCGGAGCCCCTCGACGCCGCGCTGGTGCAGGACGAGATCGAGCTGATGCTGCAGGTCAATGGCAAGCTGCGCGGCGCGCTGCGCGTGCCGGCCGATGCGGCCAAAGACGCGATCGAAGCGGCGGCGCTGGCCAACGAGGCGGCCCTCAAGTTCATGGAAGGCAAGCCGGCAAAGAAGGTCGTCGTCGTCCCCGGCCGTCTCGTCAACATCGTCTGCTGACCCACGAAGGGGCCCGCATCATGCGCACCGTCGCCAGTCTCCTGCTCGTTACCGTTCTCTCCGGCTGCACCACCGCCACCGAAAGACTGGTCTACGAAGGCATCCGACAGGAGAACGCCCGGCAACAAGGCCAGCCGGGCCGCGACACCGCGCCTGATCCGGCGGGCCCCGACTTCGACGCCTACTCCAAGGAACGCCAGCGCCTGCAAAAGGAACCGCACCCATGAGCCAGACCACGTCACCTGCCCGCCGCCGGGCCCTCGCCGCGATCGGCGCAGTGCCGCTGCTGCTGGCCGGCTGCGGCTTCCAGCTGCGCGAACCGCGACCGCTGCCCTTCGAGTCGATCTACCTGGGCATGTACCAGTATTCCGATCTGGCTGCAGCCATCCGCCGCCAGATCCGCGCCGGCAGCAGCACGCGCATCGCCGACACACCAGAAGAAGCCCAGGTCCGCCTGGAGGTGCTCGCCGACGCCAAGGAAAAGGCAATCCTGGCCCTCAATGCCCAGGGCCGCGTGCGTGAATACCAGTTGCGCCAGCGCTTCTATTTCCGCGTCGTGGACAAGGCAGGCCGGGAAGTGCTCGCCCCCAACGAAATCTACCTGAAGCGCGACCTCGCCTTCGACGACTCTCAGCTACTTGCCAAAGAGCAGGAAGAGATCCTGCTCTACCGGGACATGCAGGGCGATCTGGTGCAACAACTGATGCGCCGCCTGGCTGCGGCGAAGATGCCGGAAGCCGAGCCCAAGCCGTGAATCTGCGCCCGGATCAGCTCGCCGCCCAACTCGACAAGCCCCTCTCCCCGCTCTACCTGCTGCACGGCAATGAACCCCTGCTGGTGCTCGAAGCTGGTGACGCGATCCGCGCCGCCGCCCGCAAGCAGGGCTACGACGAGCGTGAAGTACTGGTAGCCGGCCAGGGCTTCCGCTGGGAGTCCCTGCAGGCCGCCGCCGGCAACCTGTCCCTGTTCGGCGCCAGCAAGCTGGTGGACCTGCGCATCCCCAACGGCAAGCCCGGCCGCGAAGGCGGCGAAGCGCTGCAGCGCTACGCGCGCAATCTCGACGACGGTGTCGTCACCCTCGTCACACTGCCCGAAATCGACTGGGCAACCCGCAAGTCCGCCTGGTTCGTCGCCCTTGCCGAAGCCGGTGTGGCGGTCGAACTCAATGCACCGGAACGGGAGCGCCTCCCGGAATGGATCGCGCTGCGCCTCAACCGCCAGCAACAGAAAGCGGATGCGGACGCGCTGAACTTCATCGCCGATCACGTGGAAGGCAACCTGCTCGCCGCCCACCAGGAAATCCTCAAACTGGGCCTGCTCCACCCACCCGGACCACTGAACCTGGCCACCGTGCGCGACGCGGTGCTCAACGTCGCCCGCTACGACGTGGACAAGCTGCGCCAGGCCCTGCTGGAAGGCGACGCCGGCCGTTGTGCCCGCCTGCTGGAAGGCCTCAAGGGCGAAGGCGAAGCGCCGCCGTTGGTGCTATGGACGCTCGCCAACGAGATCCGCACCCTCGCCAGCCTTCGCCTCGGCCTGGATGAAGGCCAGCCCCTGCCGAACCTTCTGAAGGCCGAGCGCGTCTACGAAGAACGCCGCAAGCAGGCCATCCAGCGCGCCCTGCCGCGCCTGAACTCCGCCATCCTGCGCACATCGATCTTGCACGCTGCAAAGATTGACCGGATGATCAAGGGTCTGGCCAGCGGCGACGTATGGGATGAATTCCTCCAGCTGTGCCTGCGCCTCACCCGCGCCACAGCCACCCAGCAAGCCCCGGCCCGGCGCTGAGCCCCGCGCCACCAACCGAGACGAGACGACGAAGATGGACATCAAGACCTACATGCAGACCGTCGGTCGCCAGGCCCGCGCCGCATCGCGCGGCGTGGCCGCCGCCTCCACCGACGCCAAAAACAAGGCCCTCCTTGCGATGGCCGCCGAGATCCGCGCGCGCAAGGCCGAACTGGCCGCCGCCAACCGCCAAGATCTGGAAGAAGCCCGCGCCAACGGCCTCGAACCGGCGATGATCGACCGCCTGACCTTGTCCGACAAAGGCATCGAAGCGATGGCCGTCGGCCTGGAACAGGTCGCCGCACTGCCCGATCCGGTCGGCGAGATGACCGACCTCAAGCGCCGTCCGTCCGGCATTACCGTCGGCAAGATGCGTGTGCCACTGGGCGTCATCGGCATCATCTACGAAGCCCGCCCCAACGTCACCGCCGACGCCGCCGCCCTGTGCCTGAAGTCCGGCAACGCCGCCATCCTGCGCGGCGGCAAGGAAGCCCTGCACTCCAACCAGGCGATCGCCGCCTGTGTGCGTGCCGGCCTCGCCGTGGCCGGCCTGCCGGAAGCCGCCATCCAGGTCATCGAAACCACCGACCGCGCCGCTGTCGGTGAGCTCATCACGATGCCCGAGTTCGTGGACGTCATCGTGCCGCGCGGCGGCAAGGGCCTCATCGAGCGCATCTCCAACGAAGCCCGCGTGCCGGTGATCAAGCACCTGGACGGCAACTGCCACGTGTACGTGGACGAATTCGCAGATCCCGCCAAGGCCCTCGCCATCGTCGAAAACGCCAAGACCCAGCGCTACGGCACCTGCAACACCACCGAATCCCTGCTGGTGGACGCCAGCGTGGCCCGTGCGCAGCTGCCCGCCATCGGCACCATGCTGGCCGGCAAGGGCGTCGAACTGCGCGCCTGTCCGACCTCCCTCGCCATCCTGCGCGAAGCCGGCGTTGCGGATACCCAGCTCAAGACGGCATCGGAGTCGGACTGGAGCGAGGAATTCCTCGCGCCGATCATCGCCATCAAGGTCGTTGACGGACTCGACGAGGCGATTGCCCACATCAACACCCATTCGTCCCAGCACACCGAAGCCATCGTCACCGAAAACTACACCCGTGCAATGCGTTTCCTGCGCGAAGTGGACTCTTCCTCGGTGATGATCAATGCCTCGACCCGCTTTGCCGACGGCTTTGAATACGGCCTCGGCGCGGAAATCGGCATTTCCACCGACAAGATCCACGCCCGCGGCCCGGTGGGCCTCGAAGGCCTGACCAGCCAGAAGTGGATCGTCTTCGGCGAGGGCCAGGTCCGCGCCTGACCCAGATAATGCCCTCCGGCCGTTTGCCCGGCCGGAAAGCAGAACGCCCGTTCCAGGCGCCCAGCGCGTCGGACGGGCGTTTTCACATGGCAGGCACAATTACTCCCCCCATGCCCTCCTCAATCTCCCGCAGCCATTCCCCTCCAGCAATCCAGAAATACACCCGCAGACAGAAAATGGTCGTGCGGCCAGGCCTATCCATAAATCCTCGTCCGCAATGACAGGGGGGTACTCCCGAATCGGAAAAGCCAACCGATGGATTCAGGCCCCCACTTCCAGGAAACGGGTCTGGCCAATCCACCCTTACAAATAGACTACGGGAGCCAGACAAACCAGCTCCAGCCCGACATGCCTGCCGCCCTTGCCGCAGCACAGAAGCCGGGCGCACAATCCGAGCATGCCTTTCCCTCTTTCACACAGCTGCGGAGCACCTGCCCCGCAGCTTGCCGTCGTCATACCCACGCCATTCGCCAGGATCGGCGTCGGCACACTCGACGGATATATCAGCCATATCGCCTTCCTGCCGGTCGATCATCCACTGCAATCCCCTTGCAATGCACTGGCCGAAAAGTGCTGCACGCAAATCGAGCGCTACGCGCAAGACCCCGATGCCCGATTTGACCTGCCACTGCTCATTCAGGGGAGCCTGTACCGCCGCCGGATCTGGGCTGCCATCGCCGCCATTCCGCGCGGACAGACACGCACCTATGGGGACATCGCGAAAGACATTCGGAGTATTCCACGCGCCGTCGGACAGGCCTGCGGCGACAATCCTTTTCCCCTCGTCATTCCGTGCCACCGGGTTGTCACAACAGCCGGTATCGGTGGTTTTGCCCACAACCGGAATGGCTTCCTGATCGACATCAAACGCTGGCTATTGCTCCACGAAGGAAATGCCAGCCCCATCGGAGAAATTCAGGGCAATCTCTTCGAAACTCCACCGGATTTGCCCGGTCAACCCACCGTGTGATCCACGATTACTTTCCCTCGAAAAGCCATGTCCCGCCAAGAGCATAATGCGCCGGAAACACCGGCCACCCGTTTCCTGCGCCAGCACAAGATGGCCTTCTCCGCCCACCTATACGCTTATGAAGAGCACGGTGGCACCCGCGTTTCCGCGCGCGAACTGAATGTCCCAGAACACGCCGTGGTCAAGACACTGGTGATGGAAAACGAAGCGCACCAGCCCCTGATCGTATTGATGCACGGCGACCGCAAGGTTTCAACGAAGGAGTTGGCACGACAGGCCGGCCACAAACAGATAAGCCCTTGTGACCCGGCAGTCGCACAGCGCCATACCGGCTATCTCGTCGGAGGCACCTCTCCATTCGGTACAAAGAAGACACTCCCGGTCTTTATGGAAAACAGCATCATCGATCTGCCCCTGATATATATCAATGGCGGCCGCCGCGGCTTTCTCGTAGGGGTTCACCCCCATGACCTGCTGCAAATACTCCGGCCCAAGCTGGTCAGCGTGGCCCTGGAATAAATGGAAATAAAACACTTGCCAAATCACGGGAAAATGGTGGCAAAATAAGATATAAAATAAACATCTTACAAGACGGCACCGCATAACCGCCGCGCCACATCAACTGCAGCCCAGCTCCAAGCTGAAGGAAAGAAAACGCCATGGACATCTCCTCGCTCTCCCTTGCCGAATTGCGTCGCCTTCAAAGCAAAGTCGAAACCGAAATCCGGCGCCGCTCCGACTCCGCCAAGAAAGACCTGCTGAAGCGCATGCAGAAGCTGGCCGCCGAGCACGGCATGAGCCTGACCGAAGTCATCGGCCAGGAAAATCCGGAAAAGGCCGCCCCGTCTCCCAAGAAAGCCGCTGCCAAGCCGGCCAAGAAGGCTGCCGCCAAGCCGGCCTCGGTCATCAAGTTCCGCCACCCGGAAAATGCCGCTATCGGCTGGACCGGTCATGGCCGCAAGCCCCAGTGGGTGATCGACTGGCTCGCTCAGGGCAAGCCGCTCGACGAATTGCGCGCCGAAGCGCCCGTCACCTCCGCGTGATTGTCGACCGGGTTTGCCGCAGCCTCAATGTGGCAAACCCGCTGTCGGGGCCAGCGCTGGCGGCTCAAGTCCATTACGGCCGCGCTCGATGAAGACGCCCACGCGCTTCACGTCTTTCATTACCCCGATCTTCGCAATGGCGAGCTTGACCCACGGCGCGCCGAATTCATCGAACAACAAATTGACGATGAATTCACCAAGGGTTTCGATCAGATTGAATTGGCGGACAGCCAGCTCATTGCGGATCCGCTCGATAACCTTCGCATAATCGATGGTATCGGCAATGTCGTCATGCTCGGCTGCCGCATCGGGCACCCCGAACGTGAGATTCAGTTCCAGAGTCTGGTCGGCCACCCTTTCACGGGGATAAATGCCGACACGGGATTTCACCCGCAATGCCTCGATAAAAATAAAATCCATCATTCGTCCCAGCTAAAATGGCGCCCATCCTGGTCAGCGCCTGAAATCACATGCAACTCGCGCTTCTGCTCATCGCCGCCTATCTTCTCGGCTCCATCCCCTTCGCCGTCGTCGTGTCCCGGCTTTTCGGGATGGCCGACCCACGCACCTACGGCTCCGGCAACCCCGGCGCGACCAATGTCCTGCGCAGCGGCAACAAACTTGCCGCCGCCCTGACACTGCTCGGCGACGCCTTCAAGGGCTGGCTGGCCGTTGCACTGGCAACCGCCCTTGCCGGCGCCTGGGGGCTGGGTACAACGGCGATCGCCGCTGCCGGCCTGGCCGCCTTCCTCGGTCACGTCTTCCCGATCTTCCTCGGCTTCAAGGGCGGCAAGGGCGTTGCCACCGCCGCCGGCGTCCTGCTCGGCGCCAGCGGCTGGCTGGGGCTCGCCACTGCCGGCGTATGGCTGCTCGTCGCCTTCACCTTCCGCTACTCATCCCTGGCGGCCCTAAGTGCTGCACTGGCCGCACCGCTGCTGAGCATCCTGCTGGGCCTCGGCGCTACCTGGGCCATCGCTATCGGAGGCATGTCTGCCCTGCTGATCTGGCGCCACAAGGACAACATCAAGCGCCTGCTTGCCGGCCAGGAAGGGCGCATCGGCAGCAAGAAGAAGTCGGCCTGAGACACCCCTCAAGCCGCAACCGGCGGAACGATCTCCTGCAGGCCCCAGCGGGGCCTGACCGCAAACCTGCCGCTCCCGTCGCCCCCCTGCTCGCCTACCGCAAAACGCAAGGCACCGGCAAACGCGATCATCGCCCCATTGTCGGTGCACAGTTCGAACTCGGGGTAATACACGCGGGCCTTGCGCTTGGCCGCCGCGGCATCCAGCTGGGCCCGCAATACCTGGTTGGCGCCAACTCCGCCAGCCACCACCAGCTGCTTCAAACCCGTATGGCGCAAGGCAGCCATCGACTTGGCAACAAGGACATCCACCGCCGCGGCCTGAAACTCGGCAGCCAGATCGGCCTTGTCCTCTTCGCGGAAATCCTGGGCCGTTGCCGCCGTCAGCACCGCCGTCTTCAAGCCACTGAAGCTGAAATCGAAATCCTTGCTGTGCAGCATCGGGCGCGGCAGCTTGAAACGACCGGGCGTGCCCTGCAAGGCAAGCTTCGCGAGCGCCGGCCCACCGGGATAACCCAGACCAATGAGCTTGGCCGTCTTGTCGAAAGCCTCACCAGCCGCATCATCGACCGTCTCGCCAAGCAGCACATAATCGCCGACGCCGGCCACCCGCATCAGCTGGGTATGACCACCGGAAACCAGCAGCGCGACGAACGGGAAGGTCGGCGGGTTGGCCGACAACAGCGGCGACAGCAAATGCCCTTCCAGGTGATGCACGGGCAAGACAGGCACTTCCAGCGCCACCCCCAAGGCTTCGGCCACGCTCGCACCGACCAGCAATGCGCCGGCCAGCCCCGGTCCGGCCGTATAGGCGATTGCGTCGAGATCGCCGAGCGTCAGCCCCGAGGCTTCCAGGGTCTCCCGCAACAGCAGCGGCAGGCGCCGGATATGATCGCGGGAGGCCAGTTCCGGCACCACGCCGCCGTAGGCCGCATGGAGATCGATCTGGGAGTGCAGGCGATGGGCCAGCAGTACGCCCTTGGCGGTGTCGTAGATCGCGACGCCGGTCTCGTCGCAAGAAGATTCGATACCCAGAACAAGCATTGCGAGACCCGCAGAAAAACCCGGATTTTAACCCGTGGCGCACAACAAAGCGAAAAGTGGACTTGGTAGACCCTGACGACTTGGTTATACTCTTATTCTTTCCGTCCAAAGAATTTTCAAGGAAGCACGCAATGCCGGGTATCCGCGTCAAAGAAAACGAGCCGTTTGAAGTCGCCATTCGCCGCTTCAAGCGCACCATCGAAAAAGTGGGCCTGCTGCCCGAACTCCGCTCCCGCGAGTTCTACGAAAAGCCGACTGCTGAGCGCAAGCGCAAGCTGGCTGCCGCGGTTAAGCGCCATCACAAGCGCCTCCGCAGCCAGACCCTGCCCCCGAAGATGTACTAAGCAACACCCGCGAGTACACGCTTCCCGATCGCCACGCGATACGCGCTTCTGCGCGAGCGCGTGGCGTTTGTGCTTTTCCGTTGCGCCGAACATCCACGGCGCGGCTGGCCTACGGGCCGTCTCCAGCAAGGAACCCCCATGTCTCTCAAGGTCCGCATCAGCGACGACATGAAGGCCGCCATGCGCGCGAAGGAAACCGCCCGCCTGTCCGCCATTCGCCTGCTTCTCGCCGCCATCAAGCAAAAAGAAGTGGATGAGCGCATCGAACTGGACGATGCCGCGGTGATCACCGTCGTAGACAAGATGCTCAAGCAGCGCCGCGACTCAGTGGCCCAGTACGAGGGCGCCCAGCGCTTCGATCTGGCCAGCGCAGAGCGCTTCGAGATCGACGTACTGACCGCCTACAAGCCTGCCGGCCTGAGCACCGAACAAATCGTCGCGACCATCGACGAAGCCGTCGCCAGCACCGGCGCCAGCAGCCCGGCCGACATGGGCAAGCTGATGGCAGTCCTCAAGCCGCAACTGGCCGGCAAGGCCGATATGGCCGAGGTCTCCAAACTGGTGAAATCCCGCCTCGGCAACTAGGATTCATGGGGACGGCGCCCCTGCGCGCCAGCCCTAGATCATGATTCCGCAATCCTTCATCCAGGACCTTCTCGCCCGCGTCGATATCGTCGAGGTCATCGAACGCTACCTGCCGCTCAAAAAGGGAGGCGCGAACTACTTCGCCTGCTGCCCTTTCCACGGCGAGAAGTCAGCGTCGTTCTCTGTCAGCCCGACCAAGCAGTTCTACCACTGCTTCGGCTGCGGCGTGCACGGCAGTGCGATCAGCTTCCTGATGGAATACAGCGGCCTCGGCTTCGTCGATGCCGTGAAGGAGCTCGCCTCGGGCGTGGGCATGGAAGTCCCCCAGGACGACTTCACACCCAAGCATGACCGTAGCCGCGAGCAGTCCCTCACCGAGCAGATGGCCCAGGCCGCCCGCTTCTACAAAGAACAACTCAAGCGCAGCCCGGTCGCCATCGACTACCTGAAGGGCCGCGGCCTGACCGGCGAGATCGCCGCACGCTACGGCCTCGGCTACGCCCCGGAAGGCTGGCAATCCCTGCAGGCCGCATTTGCCGACTACAGCGCCGCCGGCCTGCTGGAATGCGGCCTGGTTCTCGAGAACGAGCAGGGCCGGCGCTACGACCGCTTCCGCGACCGCATCATCTTCCCGATCCAGGACCAGCGTGGCAACGTGATCGGCTTCGGCGGACGCGTTCTCGGCAAGGGCGAACCCAAGTATCTCAACTCGCCGGAAACCCCGATCTTCGAGAAGGGGCGCGAACTCTACGGCCTCGTGCAGGCCCGCCAGAGCATCCGCGAACAGGGCGCAGTCCTGGTCGTCGAAGGCTATATGGACGTGGTCGGGCTGGCCCAGTTCGGCGTCGCCAATGCGGTCGCCACCCTCGGCACCGCCGCCACGCCGCACCACATCCAGAAGCTGCTGCGCCTCACCGACCGGGTCGTATTCTGCTTCGACGGCGACGCAGCCGGCCGCCGCGCCGCCGGGCGAGCCCTCGAGGTCAGCCTGGAACACCTGGCCGACAACAAGACCATCAACTTCCTGTTCCTCCCCGAGGAGCACGATCCGGACAGCTTCGTGCGCACCGAAGGCCCCGACGCTTTCCGCACCGCGATGAACGGGGCCCTGCCGCTGGCCGAGTTCCTCCTCGCCGAACTCCGGAAGGACATCGACCTGTCCACCGCCGAAGGCTGCGCCAAGCTGGTCCATGAGGCCAAGCCGCTGGTCACCCGCATCGGCGCCCCGCTGCTGCGCCTGCAAGTCATCAAGATGCTTGCCGAAGCGGCCGGCTTCACCCAGTCGGAAGTCGAGCAGGCCTTCGGCATCAAGGCCGCCGCGGCGCCCCGCCAGTTCGACGACAAGCCGCCCTTCGAGCGCGGCTTCCGCGGCAAGGGCCGCTCCGGCGACGACTGGGGCGGCGAGCGCAATTTCCGTGGCGGACGTCGCAACGGCTCCGGCTTCCCGCGTCTGGCACCGCGTCAGTCGCCCCAGAGCCCGGTTGAAGCCCTGCTCAAGGTCGTCGTTCAGCACCCCCTGTGGGCCGCCCGCCTGCCCATCGACCTTTTGCCCGACGACACGCCTGAAGGCCGCGCGCTGATCGCCATCACCGACGCGATGAGCGTCGGCGATCTGCCGACCCACGGCATCGGCGCCTTGCTCGAGCATTACCGGGACACCCCGCACGCCGAATTGCTCGCCAGGATCGCCGGCCAGCTGGCCGACACGGCCTTCGACGAGGCCACGATTGAACCCTTGTTCAATGACACGATCCAGAAGCTTGAAGCCGACGCGATCAGCCACCAAATAGAAACGCTGACAGCCCGTGACCGGGAAAGCGGTCTCAACCCGGGCGAAAGAAGACAGCTCGCAGAGTTACTACTGCACAAACAGAAGCTCCGCGTACGCACAAAAGTATCGGATTCGTAATATAATTTTCGGTTTCGCGAAATTCGCCGCGAGCCAATCGACGACACATCGAGGACAGCCATGACCACGGAAAAGCCCAAACAACCGCGTAAAGCTCCAGCCAAGCCGCGAGCCGCGAAGGTCAAGGACAAACTCGCCCCGATGATCGCCGAGGCCCCCTCGGCAGAAGAGGCCGAGGTTCGTCGCACCCGGCTGAAGAGCCTGATTGCCCTCGGCAAGGAACGGGGCTACCTGACCTACGCCGAAATCAACGACCACCTGCCCGACGATCTGGTGGACGCCGAGCAGATCGAGTCCATCATCACCACCTTCAACGACATGGGCATCCAGGTCTTCGACGTGGCTCCTGCCGCCGAAGACCTCCTGATGTCCGAAGTCGCCCCGACGGTGGTGGACGACGAGCAGGCCGAAGCCGAAGCCGAGCAGACCCTGTCCGCCGTCGACTCCGAATTCGGCCGCACGACCGATCCGGTCCGCATGTACATGCGTGAAATGGGTACCGTCGAACTCCTCACCCGCGAAGGCGAAATCGAGATCGCCAAGCGCATCGAGGAAGGCCTGAAGCACATGATCCAGGCGATTTCCGCCTGTCCGACGACGATCGCCGACATCCTTGAAGCCGCCGACAAGATCTCCAAGGACGAGATGCGCATCGACGAGCTGATCGATGGCCTGATCGATCCCAACGCGGTCGAGGAGATCGAGGAACTCGCCGACAGCGAAGACCTGGACGACGTGGACGACGCAGAGGAAGAGGAAGACGAGGAAGAAGGTGGCGGCGGTGGCGCCCAGTCGGCCTCCCTCATCAAGCTGAAGGCCGAGGCGCTGGAGCGCTTCGCGACCCTGCGCGACCTCTACGAGAAGATGTCGTCCACCCTCCAGAAGAAGGGTTTCCAGGACAAGGTCTACCTCAAGTACCAGGAGCAGGTCTCCTCGGAGCTGATGAACATCCGCTTCACCGCCCGCACCACCGAAAGGCTGTGCGACGCGGTGCGCCACATGGTGGACCAGGCCCGCGCCCACGAACGCAAGATCCTGCACCTCTGCGTCGACAAGGCCAGCATGCCGCGCCCCCACTTCATCAAGAGCTTCCCGGGCAACGAGACCGATCTCGACTGGCTGAAGAAGGAAATCGCCAGCGGCCCGAAGAATGCGCCTGTACTGATGCGCATGCAGCCGGCCGTGCTCGAAGAGCAGCAAAAGCTGATCGACCTGGAAGCACGCATCGGCATTCCGCTGAAGGAGCTCAAGGACATCAACAAGCAGATGTCCACCGGTGAGGCCAAGGCCCGCCGCGCCAAGCGCGAGATGACCGAGGCCAACCTGCGTCTGGTGATCTCCATCGCCAAGAAGTACACCAACCGCGGCCTGCAGTTCCTCGACTTGATCCAGGAAGGCAACATCGGC
>JAFEDK010000013.1:92100-156326 GCA_018241665.1 Pseudomonadota bacterium | reverse complement strand
CCCGCTCGATCGCCGACCAGGCCCGCACCATCCGTATCCCGGTGCACATGATCGAGACGATCAACAAGATGAACCGGATCTCCCGCCAGATCCTGCAGGAGACCGGCAACGAGCCCGATCCGCAGACCCTGGCCGAAAAGATGGAAATGCCCGAGGAGAAGATCCGCAAGATCCTCAAGATCTCCAAGGAGCCCATCTCCATGGAGACCCCGATCGGCGACGACGACGACTCCCACCTGGGTGACTTCATCGAGGACAACGCGACCCTGGCCCCGTCGGAAGCCGCGCTGTACTCCAGCCTGCGCGACGCCACCAAGGAAGTGCTGGATTCCCTCACCCCGAGGGAAGCCAAGGTGCTGCGCATGCGCTTCGGCATCGAGATGAACACCGACCACACGCTGGAAGAAGTCGGCAAGCAGTTCGACGTGACCCGCGAGCGTATCCGCCAGATCGAAGCCAAGGCCCTGCGCAAGCTGCGTCACCCGAGCCGCTCCGAGCGACTGCGCAGCTTCCTCGACAACGAGGCGTAACACAGCAACACCCCGTCGTCCGGCTCGTCGCCCCTGCCGGACGACGGCTGGCAGCCTCGCCTCGCCAGGGCGCAGCTGCTAGAATCGTGGTTTCGGGCCTGTAGCTCAGTCGGTTAGAGCAGAGGACTCATCAATGGTGACTTTCGCCGGAAACGGCGATTGAAAAATCGGGTGAATTCAGGGAACCCTGCCCGCGTAGCAATACGCGAATGGCAACCCTGAGCCAAGCCGGAGCTACAGTTCCGGAAGGTGCAGAGACTAGCGGAGGGATCGAGTTCCCTTAATGACCGCCACGAGCGCCCGACGCCTGAACACGTCAATGCAGCAACCGACGTGAAGGCGATGAGATAGTCCAGCGCACGCAAGACGCCCTGCCCTGCGGCAGGCGCATCGGCGACGAAAGTCGTAGTGTGACGAATCCTTTGGTCCAGGGTTCGAGCCCCTGCGGGCCCACCAGATCAAGCCCCAGCCGTTCGCGGCTGGGGCTTTTTCATGGCCTCTGCATCACGGCATGGATGCGTCTTTTGTACGTCCGGCGTACATTCCCGGCCATGAAAGGACAAACCCTCTTCCGCCGTTTCGGCTACGCCTTCAACGGCATCATCACGGCCTTCCGCCGGGAACGCAGCATGCGCGTGCATGGCATCGCAACGCTCGGCGTCTTCGCCTTCCTCGCGGCCACCGGTGCGCCGCTGCTGTGGTGGGTGCTGGTCACCCTCGCGGTAGGGCTGGTGCTGGTTGCGGAAATGGCCAATACGGCCATCGAAACCCTCGCCGACCTGCTCCATCCAGGGCAGCACCCGGAGATCGGCGTTGCCAAGGACGTGGCCGCTGGCGCGGTGCTGATCGCCACCATTGTCGCGGTGGCTGTCGGCCTCGCCTATCTGCTGCGCTGAGGCGCCCGGTTCAGGCGTCCCGGCCGGTCAGCGTGAACATCCCGGCCTTGAAGCTGGCAGCCATCATGTCGGCCTTTTCGATAGCCAGCTGTGCCGCAGCGGGCGGCAGGAACTCCACTGCCGCCTCGCGAAACAGTTCCAGCCAGCGGTCGAAGTGTTCGGCCTTGACTGGCAGGCGCACATGCACCGGATAGGGCGAACCGCCATAACGGTCGGTGCCCAGCAGCACGCGGGACCAGAACGCGCGGATCACCAGATGATGGTGATCCCAGTCGTCCACCTCGGCGGCGAAGACGGGGCCGAGCAGCGCATCGGCCCGCGCCCGGGCATAGAAGCCATGCACCAGCGCGGTGATGTGTTCCTCGGTCAGTTGAGCGTCGGTCCCCGTCATCGTTCCTTCTTCCTTCTGTCTATCAGCCCAGCGCGGCCAGCGCGGCGTCGTAGTTGGGCTCCTGCTTGATTTCCGGCACCAGCTCGCTGTGCAGGACCTTGTCGTTCTCGTCGAGCACCACCACCGCGCGGGCGGTCAGGCCGGCCAGCGGGCCGGCAGCCAGGGCCACGCCGTAGTTCTTGATGAACTCGCTGCCACGCAGGGTGGACAGGGTCACCACGTTCTCCAGGCCTTCGGCGCCGCAGAAGCGGGACTGGGCAAACGGCAGGTCGGCGGAGATGCACAGCACCACGGTGTTGGGCAGCGTGCTGGCGGACTGGTTGAACTTGCGCACGGAGGTGGCGCAGGTCGGCGTGTCGATGCTCGGGAAGATGTTCAGCACCTTGCGCTTGCCGGCGAAGCTGGCCAGCGGGGTGTCGGCCAGATCCTTGGCAACGAGGGTGAAAGCCGGCGCGGCCTGGCCCTTCTGGGGGAAATCGCCGTCGACGGGAAGCGGGTTGCCGGCAAGGGTAACGGTAGAAGACATGGAGGCACTCCTGGGGTAGGAAAGGATGATGTTGTTTTGATGGGCCCGCCGGCGCACATGCCACCGGCGAGCCGCGCCATCTTAGGCGCTGGCGGACTTTCCTGCCAGTACCCGCAGTCAGTAATGATCACAGGGTCTTCAGGTACTCCAGCAGCGCCTCCTTGTCGCCCGCCGGCAGGCCGCTGCCGAACTCATGGCCCTGGTTTCCGCCCCCCTTGGCGGCGGTGTCGAAATGCGTGCCGACGCGCCGGGCGTCGTCCCCATCGCTGATGAAACCGACCCGCTGGGCGTCATACACGTCGTAGCCGCTCCAGAAGATCTTCGGCCGGGCCGTCGCCGGCTCCAGCAGATCCCGCAGGGTCGGCACGGAGCCGTTGTGCAGATAGGGCGCGCGCAACCAGATGCCGTCGAGGAAGGGGATCTTGTAGCCGTTTAGCTCCTCCTCCACCAGTCCCTTGCGCGGTATGCCCATCGCGGTGACGACCTGGTTGGCCTTGATCGCCGCGCCCTTGTTCCAGGTATCCAGGCGGGCCCGGTCGGTGCCCACCTCATCGAGCGGGATACGCGTGCCGGTACGTTCGCTGGCGTGGCAGCGGGCGCACTGGGCATCGAACACCACCTTCCCGGCGGCCGCCCGCCCCGCATCGACCGGGAAGGGATAGCTCGGCGGTGGCAGGCTGGAGAGGTAATCCTGCAGCCACTGCACCTGCTTGAGGAAATCGGCCTTGTCGGCCGGCGGCGCGCCCAGCACACCGAGGGCCGAATCGATGATCACCGAGTGCACGTCGTGGCTGTCACCCGCGTAATTGGGCAGCTGGCCGCGCTCGGCGTGGTACTTGCCCAGGTTCCAGATCGCCGGGATGTCGCCAGGGCCGAAGGTGTCGTCCATCGGCGCGCGGATCATGAAGTACTTGGTGAGGTTCATGCTGTCGTCGCGCCCGCGCCCCCACTCGGGAAAGTCCGTGCGGTAGATCCACGCGAACTGCGCCTCCCGCTCCAGCAGGCGCTTCTTGGTGATCGGGATGATCAGGAAGCGGTACAGCAGCTTGTCGATCAGATCCAGCTTGGTCACCCGATTGATCTCCGCCATCAGGATGTCAGCCTCGAAGCGCGGATCGGCGGCGCAGTCGATCAACAGGCGGAAGAAGTTCTCGATGTTGAGGGTGTGCCCCGGCCCGCCGACGACGAACACCGGGTTGGAGTCCGCGCTCTTCCGGTAGCTGGTGGTGTGGCAGGCGGCGCAGTTGTTGGCGACTCGCGGAAAGCCGATGGTCTTCTTGGTGAAGCCGGCCGGCAGTTCCTGGCCCTGCTCCCAGGACACGCCGAGGGCCGCGTAGCCGCCCGGCACGGTTTGCCCGTCCTGGCGGAACTTCTCCGGGAAGACCCGCGGCAGCACGTAGAAGATCCAGTACGGAATCCCCGCATCGTGCTCGGCGCCAATCGAGCCGTACTTGAAGCGCATCTCCGGCGACTCGAAGACCCAGGCCGGCTGCGGCTCCTCACGGAAGCCCCGGTCCCAGGCGACGTAGGCGCCGGCGATGATCAGCAGCAGCAACACGGTCAGGCCGGCGCGCAGCCAGGCGCGGCGGGTTTCACGACGGTCGGCAAGCATGGCAGGCTCCCGTTCAGAAGGTCTTGAGGAATTCCACCAGTGCGGCCTTGTCAGCCTCCGGCAACTCGGTGCCGTAAGCCCGCCCCTCGTGGCCGCCATTGCCGTTGCCGGGCTGGCGGGTGTCATAGCGGAAGAACTTGCGGCCATCCATTTCCGGCTGGTCGGACACGAAGCCCACCTTCAGCGGATCGAACACATCATTGCCCCGGTAGAACACCGCCGGCCGCCGGGAAGCCGGCTGCAGCAGGTCGAACAGGCTCGGCACCGAGCCGTTGTGCAGGTAGGGCGCGCGCAGCCAGATGCCATCCAGCGGCATGTTGGCGTAGCCGTAGGTCTTGTGGAAGGTGGTGAAGCGCCAGGGGTAGCCGGCATAGAGCGTCGCCTGATTGACCGCCAGCGTGTAGGTGTAGGAATCCAGCCGTCGCCGGTCGGTACCGATCTGCGCGATGGGCGTCACGCGCCCCACCTGCTCACCGCTGAAATCCCGCCCCGTGGCGCCGTGACAGCTTGCGCAGTATTCCTTGTAGATTGGCGCCCCACGGGCCGCCAGGGCCTGATCGATGGGAAACAGATTGCCAAAGGCCGGCGGCTCGGCGTTGAGGATCCAGTCCTCCACCCGCTTGATGCGCGGCAGGTCGATGGTCGGCGGCGTGGTGCCGGTGCCGAAGGCGGCGCTCTTGTTGCGCTCCGTCATGTCGGTATTGTTGCCGTCCCAATGCAACTCCATGGCGCGCGGCTCCCGGCGCGGACGTTGCAGCCAGATGGAAGGAAAGTCCGCCGGCGCGTCGAACTCCTTCGGGTCGAGCAGGTGCATCGGGAAGTTGAAGATCACCTTGGCCGAGTTGAAGGTATCCACCCGCCCCGGCCCCCACGGCTGCTGCTGGAACACCCATTCGAAGCGCCCCTTCAGCGCCAGCACCCGGTCACGCATGATGGCGATGGCCACCGGATAGACCACTTCCCGGTCGAACAGGTCGAGCCCGGCGCCGAGGCGCTGGATCTCGGGAACCAGATACTCCGTCGAGAACTTCGGGTCCGCCGCACACTTGAAGAAGAAGGTCTCGAAGGCCTGCATGTCGAACAGCGCCGCCGGCATGCCCACCACCAGCTGGGCTTGCGCATCCGGCGCCTTGCGCACGGTGCTGGTGTGGCACACCGCGCAATTCACGAAGACCCGGTCGATGCCCTGATAACGCCGCTTCGACGTGCCCACCGGCAGATCGCGGGGGTGCCCATCCCGCCCCTTCTCGTAGATCATGCCGAGGGACTCATAGCCCTTGCCCGGCAGGTATTGCCCACACACCTGCGGCAGCGCGCGCCAGATCCAGTACGGAAAACCCATCTCGTGCTCGCCGCCGGTGGAACCGTACTTGAAGTGCTCGACCGGGTCGGCGTAATCCACCGGCGAGTCCCCGCTGAAACGGCCGAGCAGCCACAGGCCCACCGTCGCCGGCAGCAGCACCGTGATGGCGAACAGGATCATGAAGCGCTGCCGCCAACGGCTGGCGGGTGCGACTGGGCTGGTCATGGTCTTCTCCTCGTCGTCTATCGCGCCTCGGCCACCGGCGCCAGACAGGGGCGCAGCGCTTCGTAGCCCCCTGCCAACAGGCTCTCCACATCCGGTTCCCGCCCGGATTCGCCGCGCAGCTGGGCCGCCACCACCGCCTCCAGCGCGGCCCGGTCGCCGCTCTTCGCCCACGCCTCCGCATCGCTGTGGAAGGCCGGCAACATGCTTGCCGGCGGCATTGGCGTCTTCGCCCGCTCGGACAGCCCACGGCGCGCCATCGCCAGGCGCACGTAGATCCGCGGCGCACACTGGCGAATGCGGGCCTCCAGCTCGGCTGCCGGCCCCTGCAGGAAATTCGGCGGAAAGGACTCGGCGCTCAAATGGCACGCAGCACACCAGGCATAGAAGCTAGCGAGGTCAGGACGCACCGGCCCGCCCATCGCCGCCCCCGGCGGACTGGCCGGGCGTTCCAGGCGCGGCGCGGCCGGCACCGGCAACCGGGCCGCCACGACGGGCTCCCCCAGTTGCGCAAGCACGGCTTGGATCAAGCCGCTGCCGGCTATCGCCGGCGCATCCAGCAGGCTCTGCCCCTGCGGGCTGCCAACCAGCGCCAGCACGGCAGCCTCGGCCGCCCGCCCGTCACCACGCAGGTCCAGCCGCAAGGGCCCCGCGCCATCGCGCAGGCGACTCACATCGACCCCGTCGATCACATCGCCGCCGGCCATGCGGATACCCTGCGCACCCCGCAACGGAAAGCCCGCCAGCGGTGGCTCGCCGGCCAGGCTCAGGTGCTCGACACGGCCCGCCTGCCTGTCGAGTCGCAAAGAAGCGCCGCCCTCACCCCGGCAATCAGCAACGTATCCGCCGGGCACGGCCTTGCAATTCAGCGTCAGCTCCCGCCGTGGCAGACGCGCCGCCCGCCGCGCCAGTGCAGCCTGCAACCGCGCCCAGTTGCCGTCCTCGACGAACTCCGCCACGCCGGCCACCGCCTCGGCGACGGCTTCCGGTGCATCGCTCCGCCACCAGGCCTCCGCCGGCCGCGGCAGCAGCGGCTCGAAGCGCGCCGGCACATGGGAGAAAGCGACCCGCGCCGACGGCGACGCCGGCCAGTCGGTCACACCCTGCAAGGGATTTCGGTTAGGCAGATCCGGGCGTCCAATGGCCAGCCCAGCCGGCCAGCGGCGTGCCGCGGTGGCCCGCAGCGGCCGCCCGACCGACGCTTCGAAGGTGGCATCCGGCACCGCCATACGCCCGTCCGCCAGACGCAGGCGTAACGCCGCCGCGAAAAGTCCTGCCCGGCAACGCCGCCCCGCTTCGCCGTCGCCGCAGCCTTCGCGCCACAGGCGCTGGGCCAGCGCGAAACGGTTGGCCCGTCGCACCGCGTTGTCGATGGCATAGGGCACGTCCACGCCGCGCTGCGGCGGAATGCCATAGAAGGTTCGCCCACTGGCCGCCAGCAGCGCGGCAATTGCCGGGTTCGCATTGGTCTCGTCCCACAGGGCGCGGGAGAAGATCGGCGCACCGTTCTGGTGGCAGGCGAAGCAGATGTTGCGGTTGGCGTAGAAGACCTGCGCTCGCCCGCCGGCGCGATAGTCCTTGACCAGCTGGAACTCGAAGCGGCCGGCGGCCTCGTTGTAGCTGATCACCTCCAGCACCGCCGACTTCTCCTGGTAGCCGATGTACAGGCGGTCCTTCAGCAGGAAGGGCGAGCCCGCGACCGGTGGTGAGTCCACACCGACGACCACCCGCGGGTAGTCGAAGTAATCCGGCGCCGCAGCAGTCCGCTGCAGGGAACGCCCCAGCGGGATGAGCACCCGCTTCACCGGCGGCAGTGCGCTGGCCGGATCCCGGGCCAGTTCGCGATCGATGCGGGCCAGCAATTTTTCGAAGGGGAATGGCAAGTCGTGCGCTCCGCCCTCCCCCGCGAACAGGTGGTCGAACAGGGATTGGCCGAGCGGCGGCAGATGCGCACCGGGCTCGGCCGGGTTCACGACCCACACCGCAGCAGCGCCGGGCGGCGGTGGCTCAGGTGCCGCCAGGGCAAGCATCTGCGCGGCGACGGCAAGCAGCCCGCCTGCCAACCGAACGCGCCAGGACGCGGGAGCAGTCATCACGGCGCTCCACGTCTGCGCCCCTCAGCGCCCCACCGCAGCGAGGACCTTGCGCTGCTGGGTGCCCGGCCAGCAGTCCTCCTGCACCGCACCGCTCTTCACGAAGGCCTCCCGCCCCTTGTCGTCCATATCCTTGTTGTAGAGCGTGAAGTTGAGGGCGAAGCCCTTGTCCAGGTAGGCGCGCCCCAGGTAGAAGCCCGGCCGGATCATGCGGATCTCGTCGCGCACCCGCAGCCCGCGCCGGCCGGCGAGGAAGTCCGGGTTTTCCTGGTAGCCCGCGATCTCGTCGGTGAAGAAGTAGTCGATGATGATCGACTCCCGCCGCGCGTCCAGCAGGCTCTGCCCGCAGTACAGCTTGGCGGGGAACAGCAGCCAGGTCTGCTTGCCGTTGAAGTCCATCTTCTTCGGCTCGCCCTGCACCAGGCCGATCTTCTTCAGCACGCCAAGGTCCTCGATGCGGTTGCGCAGCACGCGATCCTGGCGGTAGAAGACCTTGCCACGCCACAGGGCCTCGCCCACGTCCTCCAGCACCAGTCCCTTCAGGTTGAGCGCGGTGCCGGCAAAGCCGCCGACGATTTCCGACAGGCGGAACTTGCCGCTGCTGCCCTTGGGCAAAAGGATGCGGCCGTCGAAGGCGCCGTCGGGAATCGGCCCGGCGGTCAGGCGGGCGTAGATCTGGTCGAGCTGCTCCTGGTCCAGCGTGGCCAGATAGTCCGGCGTCAGCTTGGCGATCTCCGCGGTGGGGATCGGGTAGTGGTAATCCACCTGGGCCATGTCCAGCTTGGAGGAATAGCTCTTGTCGTAAGGTGCGAAGGGTATGTTCGGCGCCTCCGCCTTCTGGCCGCAGGCACTCAGCCCCAACGCGGCGACGATGGACAGAAGGGCGACGGCAGAAGCGGTTTTCATGGCGTCACTCCTCTCACAGGGTAGCCAGGAAGGCGGTGATGGCCTTCTTGTCCGCCTCGCTCAGGTCCTCACCGAAGCGATGGCCTTCGTTCTCGACGAGCTGGTCGCAGCTGACGTAGTTGGCGGCGAGGAAGTCCCGCTTCTCGCGCAGGATCTCCACGAAGCGCGCCGGGTTCTTCAGCACCTCGTCGGCGATCGCCTGCAGGGTCGGGACCAAGTCCTTCTTGCCGGCCGCCTCAAGCCGGGCCGGATCGCGCTTGGCGAGGAAGAGGTCACCAATCAGCTGCTTGTGCATCAGGCCGTTGAGGAAGCCGGCGCTCGCCCCCATCGGAATGCGCGCCTGGCCAAAGCCGCCCAGCGGTTTCTCGGTCTTGCCCTCCAGCGGGCGGATGCCCACATCGACGATCAGGTCGGCATTGGTCAGCGTCACCTTGCGGCCCCGCTCCTTCGGGTGCAGCAGCTCGAACATGGAGCGCTTGTAGAGATCGAAGCGTCCTTCCACGCTGGGGTCGTAGCGCACGCAGGCGGGCTGCGCGGCCAGCAGCTTGTTGTCCGGCCCGGCGTAGCGGGCGCGGTGAAAATCGTTGTCCTTGTTGGCCGGGTTGCCACACACCTCGGGACCGATGGCGTTGTTGTGCATGAAGGGTGCAGTGGCCCACACATTCACCAGCGAGATGTTGCGCATGTAGCCACGGCCGCCGTTCTTCAGGTCTTCCCGCTCGGGCAGGTCGGCCACCGACGGGCGGGCACGCAGATCGTCGGAGCCATATTCCTGGTAGAGATGGCCGGCCATGTGGTTGGAGTGCAGCGCGCGGCAACGGAAGGTGCCAACCTCGGTCACCGGCGTGGCCTGGTCGTTGCCGAGGAAATCGGCGCGCACCTTGCGCGGATGGGCGTCATTGGTGGCCGCGAAATCCCGGCTCTTGAACGGCCCGCCGTCGGCCTCAGGAATGCTGGAATGGCAGCGTGCGCAGTTCTCGGCGAACACCGTCTGGCCGCGGGCCACGGCGCCCTTGCCGAACTCCTTCTCCAGGTCGGCCGTCAGGTCGGCGGGGGTGTAGGCGGCCGTCGGGCTCTTCAGCTTGCGGGCGTTGGCTCGCGCGGCAAAGAGATCGGTTTCATCCGACTCGCCCGACGTGAAGAAGTCCAGCACGTTCTGCAGACGGTCCTCCACCGCCCGGAAGTTGGGGCAATCGCGCCGGCACTGACCGATGTTGAACGGCGTCTGACCGAAGCCGCGCTGCTCGGGGTCCACCTGGCGCATGTCGCTGAAGTGATTGACCCAGCACTGCTCCGAGCACGATCCGATGTTGAAATACACCCGCTGGATCGCCTCCAGCGCACCGATGGAGTCTTCCCCGCCCTTCAGGATGTGATGTACGCCGGGCAGCACGACCTTCTGCCCGCCCAGGTGAACGGTGGTCGTGTCGTCCTTGCGGGTCGAGAACTGCCAGCACTTGCCCTGCCGGCCGGGCTCGCACCAGCACTTGGATTCGTCCTTCTCCACGCCGCAGTCGGCCACCTTGCGCCACTTGGTGATGGATTCGCCCTTGAAAACCGGGCGCTGGGCCACGTTGATCAGCGCGTTGATGGTGCCGGGGTTGTTCACCTGGTCGTGGGAGATCGCCGAGGTGTCCGTCACCCCCGGCCGGGCATGGGCGAACATCTGGTATTCGAGCGCCGACTTGGGCATGCCCGAGCCGAGCAGTTCGGACATGCGGGTGTACTGGTTGCCGATCAGGCCCTTGATATTTTCCCACTTGGGATGGGCTGGATCGGCCGGCGGGTTGAGGGGGTCGAAGGCGATGTGGCAGGAGCCGCAGGAGGTGCCGATCAGGAACGGCGGCTCGACGGACGCATCGGCCAGCTTGCTGACCCGGCTGTCGGACTCGATACCGGTGCTCGCATCCATCTTGCGGTCGAAACCGGCCCAACTGCCGGCGCCTCCATTGACGGCCTTCCACTTGGCGGCGTCGAAGCGCGGGTTGGGAAACTTGCGGATGCCCAACGCACCGGTCGAGGTACCGAACTTCAGGTCGCAGGCGCTGTGGCGCTGGTCGAGCTTGCCACCCTGGGTGTGCGGATCGTCGGGGTCGAGGGCGGCGTCCTTCAGGCCGCAGGCCGGATCCACATAGCCCGCCTTGCCGACGTACTTGAGCAGCACGTCGTCGCCCGGGCACCAGTCGAAGCCGTAAGTCTCGTCCATCGACTTGGCCGGGCAGTTGGCATCACCGGGCTTGCAGCAGGCCGGGTCGTTGATGATGCCCCAGGCCCAGAAGCGGTCATCCCGCTGGTCGGTGCGCAGCACCCGGAACCAATCCACCAGCACGCCGATGCGCTGCTGGAAGGTGTAGGTGTGGAAACGGTCGTTGCCTGCGGTGGCCTTGAACCAGATCAGGCGGCCCACGCACTCGGATTCGTTGAGTCCCTCACGGGCGCAGGATTCCCGGTACGGCGCATCCTGGTCCACGCTGGCCGCCTCGGGCTGCGGCGCGGCCGTGGCAAGCACCGGAGCCGATGGCGGAGCTGGGTTGTCCGCATGGGCCTGCTGCCAACCGGTCTCCAGCGCCGGCAGGCGAACCGCCACGTAAGAACCGAAAACAGCCACGACGACCGCCAGCGCGGCCACATATGAGCGCTTCATGGATGCGTCTCCTTCCGGGAAGGGAGCGAGTCCGGCGCCCATATTGGCTTGCTGGCCCGATGGCCCGATGGCCTGATGCCACAGGGCTTTAGGGTGACGTCTCTCTGTCGGGGCCGGTCATGATGGTGTTATAGCAGAGTTCCCGAGAGCGGCAATCCACCTGCGCTTGACGCTTACGGCAGGCTCTGGTCCCAGTACGGTACCGGGCCGATACGCTCGGCCAGGTAGTCGGCCAGGGCGCGCACCCGGCTCGGCACATAGCGGTTGCTGGGAAAGACCGCGTAGATACCCAGTTCGGGTCCCGGAAAATCGGCCAGGATGCGCGTCAGCAAGCCAGCCTGGATGGCCGGCGCGGCGATGAAGCTCGGCTGCCGGCAGATGCCGAGGCCGCGCTGGGCCATGTCCACCAGCGCGTCCCCGCTGTTGGCCTGCAGGCGGCAGCGCACCGGCACCCAGATCAACTCCTCGTCCACCAGATAAGGCCAGCTGACCTTGGCCGTGCCGGTATAACCGAGGCACTGGTGGGCCAGCAGGTCCTCTGGTTTTTGCGGGCAGCCGTGCCGCTCCAGGTAGGCCGGCGAAGCCAGCGTGACCATCCGCGCCACCGACAGGCGGCGGGCAATCTGGGTCGGATCGAGCTGCGTGGTGATGCGGATGGCCAGGTCGAGGCCGCTCTCGATGAGGTTCACCTGACGGTCGTCGAAGTCCATGTCCAGGCTGACTTCCGGATAGGTGGTGACGAAATCGGCCACCAGCGGCACCAGGTGGCGCACGCCGAAGCTCATCGGCACGCTGATGCGGATCGGCCCGCGCGGGCGGCGGTCGCCGCCGGCCAGATCGCTCTCGGCGACGCCGACCAGGTCGAGGATCTCGCGGCTGCGTTCCAGGTAGGCCAGCCCCGCCGACGTGAGCTTGAGGCTGCGCGTGCTGCGGGCGATCAGCTTGACGCCCAGGTGAGCTTCCAGCGCGGCAATCTGCCGGGTTACAGCCGAGCGGGCCAGGCCCAGGTGGTCGGCAGCGGCGGTGAAGCTGCCGGCCTCGGCGACGCGGACGAACACCTCCATCGCATGCAGACGATCCATTGTTTCAAATCAGGCAACAAACATTTCCCCATTAAAGGCTATTTCCGTTCCAATCGGAAGCATAAAGTTCGCTCCACCAACCAACACCCAACAAGAGAGAACTGCCGTGATCCTCGTCAGCGGCGCCAATGGTCGTCTCGGCCGGCGCATTGTCCAGCACCTCATCGCCCGCTCCCCGGCCCCCGTGGCCGGCCGGCTGGCAGTGAGCGTCAGCGAGCCCACCCGGGCCGCCGACCTGGCGAGCCGCGGCGTGGAGATCCGTCACGGGGACTTCGACCAGCCGGCCACGCTGGCCCACGCCTTCACCGGCGTCGAGCGGCTGATCCTGACTTCCACCCATGGCCCGCGGCCCCAGCGCATCGCCCGCCACCGCCAGGCCATCGCCGCCGCCCGCGAGGCCGGCGTGCAGCACGTCTTCTACGTCAGCCTGCTGGACGTGGCCGCCGACTCACCGGCCGAATACGCCGCGGTGCACCTGGAAGCCGAAAGCGCGCTGGCCGACAGCGGCCTCACCCACACAGTGCTGCGCAACACGCTGTACGCCGACGACCTGCCGCTGCTGGCCGGACCAGCGTTGCGCGATGGCATCCTGGCCCTGCCGGCCGGCGAAGGCACCGTCAGCCTGGTCTCCCGCGACGAGCTGGCCCAGGCGATGGCTGCCGCCGCCCTCGCCCCGCGCCTGGAAAAGCACGTGTATGAACTCACCGGCCAGGTCGCCAGCAGCTTCGCGGCCATCGCCGGCAAGATCGCCCGGGTCGGTAGCCAGCCGCTGCGTTACGCGGCGATCGCCGAGGCCGATTACGTCGCCGCCCAGCAACAGGCCGGCCTGCCGGCCTGGCTGGCGATCGCCCTCGGCAATCTTTTCCGCGCCGTCGCCGAAGGGCGCTTCGCACACACCGGCAACGATTTCGCGGCCTTGGTCGGCCACCCGCCCAAGTCCCTCGACTGCATGATCCACGAATACTTCACCCCGAGGAGCGTCTCATGACCGCCCGCCAACCCGTCCTCTTCGTGTCCCACGGCGCGCCCGACGTGCTGCTCAATCCGGGTGCCACGGTCCACCTGTGGGAACGCCTCGGCGCCGACCTGCCGCGCCCCCGCGCGGTGCTGGTGATCTCCGCCCACTGGGCGGCCCGCCAGCCGACCGTGAGCACCGCCTCGACGCCCGAGACCATCCACGACTTCGGCGGTTTTCCGCCGGCCCTGTACGCGATGGAATACCCGGCCCCCGGCGCGCCCGACGTGGCCGCGCGGGTCCGCGAACTCCTCGCCGGCGCCGGCCTGCCGATCGAAGAAGTGCCCGACCGCGGCCTCGACCACGGCGCCTGGATTCCGCTGAAGGCCATGTACCCGCAGGCCGACCTGCCGGTCGTCCAGCTGGCGCTGCAGCCCTACGCCGGCACCGACTGGCACCGCCGCCTCGGCGTCGCGCTGCGCCCGCTGCGCGACGAAGGGGTGCTGATCCTCGCCTCCGGCGCGGTGACCCACAACTTCGGCTGGCTCACCTGGGGCACCAACAGCGCCATCGTGCCGCAGGCCCAGGCCTTTGCCGACTGGCTCGGCGAAGCCCTGTCCCGCGACGACCGCCCGGCCCTGCTGGATTACCGCCGCATCGCCCCCCACGGCGCCGACTCCCATCCCAGCGAGGAGCACCTGCTGCCACTGTTCGTCGCCCTCGGGGCCGCCGAAAAGGACGAAATCCCCCTCCGCCTGGAACCGGAATACACCTACGGGGGTCTGGCGATGGACGCCTACCTGTGGCAAACCGGCAGCGCGTCGCCTTTCAGAACGGAGCAACAACAATGAACCAACCTACCGCACGCTATACCGGCCCGGCCATCGCGGCCCACTGGCTGATCGCGATCCTGATCCTGGCAGCCTTCCCGCTGGGCCTCTACATGCACGGCCTGCCGCTGTCGCCGAACAAGCTCAAGCTGTACTCGTATCACAAGTGGATCGGCATGACGGTGCTGCTGCTGTTCGTGCCGCGCATCCTGTGGCGCCTCACTCACCGTCCGCCGGCACCGCTGCCGATGCCGGCCTGGCAGCACAAGATCGCCGAGGGCACCCATCACCTGCTGTACCTGCTGATGTTCCTGGTACCGCTGTCCGGCTGGCTGATGAGCTCGGCCAAGGGCTTCCAGGTGGTGTATTTCGGCGTGCTGCCGATCCCCGATCTGATCGGCAAGGACAAGGAACTGGGTGAACTGCTCGAGGAGATGCACGAAGTCCTGAGCTGGTCGCTGATGACCCTGGTCGGCCTGCACCTGGCCGGCGCCCTCAAGCACCACATCATCGACAAGGACAGCACGCTGCGCCGCATGCTGCCCTTCGGCAAGTAAGCCGCCCCCCAATACAAGGAGAGACATCATGAAGATCAATCACATCGCCCTGTCCGCCGCCGCCCTGCTGCTGGCCGGCGCCGCCCACGCCGTCGAGTTCAAGCAGGTGGACGCCGCCAAGAGCAGCCTCGCCTTCAGCTCCAAGCAGATGGGCGTACCGGTGCCCGGCAGCTTCAAGAAGTTCACCACCCAGATCACTTTCGACCCGGCCAAGCCGACCACCGCGAGCACCGTGCTGGAGATCGACCTGGCCAGCATCGACGCCGGCTCCAAGGACGCCAACGACGAAGTGGTCGGCAAGCAGTGGTTCAACGTGAAGGCCTTCCCGACCGCCAAGTTCGTGTCCACCGGCGTCAAGGCCCTCGGCGGCAACCGCTTCGAGGCCATCGGCAAGATGACCATCAAGGGCCAGACCCGCGACGTCACCGCCCCCTTCACCTTCAAGCAGGACGGCGCCAACGGCGTCTTCGACGGCGGCTTCGTGCTCAAGCGCATGGACTACAACATCGGCGAAGGCCCGTGGGCCGACGTCAGCGCCGTCGCCAACGAAATCGAGATCAAGTTCCACGTCGTGGCCGCCCCGGCCGCCGCGGCCAAGAAGTAAACCGCAACCCCAAACCTCAACGTAAAACGGAGAACAGCATGAAGAAACTCGTCACCCTGGCCATCGCCACCGCCCTGTCGTCCGCCGCCTTCGCCGCGCCGGAAACCTACACCATCGAAGGCACCCACACCTTCCCGCGCTTCGAGTACAGCCACTTCGGCTACTCCACCCAGCTGTCGCGCTTCGACAAGACCACCGGCACCATCACCCTGGACAAGGCCGCCAAGACCGGCTCGGTGGACGTGACCATCGACACCACCTCGGTGAACACCGGCTACCCGCTGTTCAACCAGCACATCCAGGGCGAAGACTTCTTCGACACCGCCAAGTACCCGACCATCACCTACAAGTCCACCAAGGTGAACTTCGACGGTGACAAGCCGGCCACCATCGAAGGCAACCTGACCGTCAAGGGCATCACCAAGCCGGTGACCCTGACCGTCACCTCCTTCCACTGTATGGAACACCCGATGCTGAAGAAGCCGGCCTGTGGCGCCAACGCCACGGCGACCATCAAGCGCACCGAGTTCAACGCCGGCAAGTACGCCCCCTACGTGGGCGACGAGGTCAAGCTGACCATCGCCGTCGAAGCCTACAAGCCGTAAGCCCGCAGGGGCGCGACCGCGCCTCCCGCTGGATCGATGGGCACATCTTTCGAGATGTGCCCATTTTGGGCGAATTTTGACCACACCCCGGCGTACGGTCCGTATAATTATGGCTTAGCGTTCAACACGCCGAGCAGCGTTGCCCCAGGGGCAACGACTTTCCGGATTGGTCTGTTTCTGTCCCATCTTCGTCGAGCATCGGGCACTGGCTGCCACGATTGCGTCGGCCACCCCTTTATTCCCGCAGATCCTGTCCGCCCGAGCAGGCCGCCGCGCCCGCCCGTGCCCGCATGTTGAGCATCGATTCCTGCCTTCCGGAGGACACGCGAACCCATGCGCAGTGAAGCTCTAAGAATGCCGGCGATAGATGCCCTCAAGGCCATCGCCTGTGTATTGATCGTGCTGCACCACCTGGCCTTCTACGGGCCGATGGCCGATGTGGCCAAACCCCTGCTGCCGACCCTGATCGAAGGGCTGGACGTCTATGCACGCATGGCGGTGCAAATCTTCCTCGTCGTCTCCGGTTTCCTGTTCGCCTCCAAGTTCGCGCCCGACGGGCTGCCGACCCCGGTCGTACCGCTGTATGCACTGCTGCAGCGCTACACCCGCCTGGTGGTGCCCTACTCCGCCGCACTGCTGATCGCCATCGGCTGTTCGGCGCTGGCCGGCCTGGTGATGGATCACCATTCCATCTCGTCGGTGCCCGACCTGCCCCGCCTGCTGGCCCACGTGCTGCTGCTGCACGACCTGCTCGACCAGGAGGCCCTGTCGGCCGGCGTGTGGTACGTGGCCATCGACTTCCAGCTCTTCGCACTGGCGATCCTGCTGCTGTGGCTGCCGAGTCGACTCGGCGACCGCCACCCGGCCCTGCGCGCGGCCTCGCCGCTACTGATCACCGGCATGACCATCGCGTCACTGTTCTACTTCAACCGGGATGCCTGGTGGGATGAAAGCGCGTTCTATTTCTTCGGTGCCTTCGGCATGGGCATGATGGCCTGGTGGGCCTCCAGCCGTGCGCGCGCCGGCCGCTGGCTGGCCCTGCTGGCGCTGCTGGCCATCGCCGCGCTGAGCGTGGACTTCCGCGGCCGCATCGCGATCGCTGGCGCCGTCGCAGTCTTCCTCGGCCTGGCCCGGTGGACCAGCGTCCTGCACACCCTGCCGCTGCCGACCCCGCTGGCCCGCCTGAGCCGCATTTCCTATTCGGTGTTCCTGGTGCATTTTCCGCTGTGCCTGCTGGTCAATGCCGCCATCACCTATTTCTTCCCGACCAACCCGGTCATCAACGCGGCCGGCCTGCTCATCGCGGTCGCCGTCAGCATTGCCGGCGGGTCGGTGTTCTATCGCTGGGTCGAGAGCTATCCCTTCCCGACCCGCATACGCCTGCTCTTTCCGGCCGGCGTGGTGGCCGGCGGCTGGCTGACCGCCCTGGCAGCCGCCAACCTGACGAGCTGATCCTCGTCCCTTGCATGCCTCGCCCGGCGGCGCGATCCGCTGCCGGGCACATCCCCTTCCCCTCTCTCCCGTTTCCCCCCTCGCCTCAGCCCTGCGCCAGCAGTGCCACTTCGTCGACCTCGTCGATGCACTCCGGCTGCATGAAGCGCAGCGCGTAGTCCCGATACACCCCCGCCTGCACAAACAGTGCGAACAGCTCCGCGTCGATGTGCGCAGCATCGCGCATGCGCGCCATGATCCCCATCGCCTCGGACAGGCGCTTGCCGCGTTTGTAGGGCCGGTCCACCGCGGTCAGCGCCTCGAAGATGTCGGCGATCGCGATCATCCTCGCCACCGGACTCATCTCGTCCCGGTGCAGGCCGCGCGGATAGCCGCTGCCATCCATCTTCTCGTGGTGCCCGCCGGCAAGCTCCGGCACCGCCTTCAGGTGCCGCGGGAAGGGCAGCGCCGCGAGCATCCGGATGGTCTGCACGATGTGCTCGTTGATCTTGTAGCGGTCCTCGTCGGTGAGGGTCCCGCGGGCCACCGACAGGTTGGCCAGCTCGCCACGGTTGTAGAGCAGCTCCGGCACCGCCATCCGGAAGCCCCATGGGTTGTCCGCCGCGATGCGCTCCTCGGGGCGGCGCTCGATGCGGTGCTCGGGCTTGTCGGCCAGCAGCGCTTCCCGCACCGGCAGCGTGGAATCGGGCTTGCGACGGCGCTCCTCCTCGGACACCCCGAGCCGGTCGTCGAGGGTGCGCAGCCAGGTCCGCCCGGCGAGCTGGCGCAGGCGCTCGATACGCTCCGGTGCCATCATCTCGCCGCCTTCGTTGCAAGAGGCCACGAAGGCGAACTCCTCGTCGAGTTGCGCCCACTCCCCGGCCAGCCGGGCCCGGGCCGCGACGGCATCCGCCCCGTCGGCGATGGCCCGCCAGCAGGCCACCTCCGCGTCGCGCTTGAGCACCTCGAAGCGCATCCGGACCTCATGGATACGGTCGTAGATGGTCTCCAGCTTGGTGGCCTTGTCCACCACGTATTCCGGCGTGGTGACCTTGCCGCAGTCGTGCAGCCAGGCCGCGATATGCACCGCCTCCCACTCCTCGTCGCTGAGGCAGAAGTCGCGGTACGGTCCGTCGGTCGCCGCGCAGGCGGCCCGCGCCAGCATCTTCGACAGCTCCGGCACCCGCGCGCAGTGTCCACCGGTGTAGGGGCTCTTGGCGTCGATGGCGCCGGCCAGCAGGCGGACGAAGGATTCGAACATCTGCTTCTGGGCGTGGATCAGGCCGCGCGTCTCGACGGACACCGCCGCCGAACCGGACAACGCCTCGACGAAATGCACCAGGTCAGCGTCCGGCTCCCGCGCGAACCACAACACCAGCAGACCCAGGCGCTGCTGCTTGCGGTCGAGCAGCGGCACCGCCAGATAAGCCAGCGTGCCCTCGCCGATGGCCTCGCACAGGCCGGTGCAACTGCGCCCGGCACCATGCCCCGAGCGCAGCTCACCGACGGCGGAACGCGCCCCCGCCGGCACCAACCCGGCCATCGCCTCGCCCGACGGTGCCACAGGCAACGGCAGACTGTTGCCGTCGGCACCGCGCAAGGCCACCGCGTCCAGCCCGTCACCGCCGTCACCATCCCTCGCCAGATAGAGCACCCCGGCCCGCGCACCAACCACCGCCAGCGTTTCGTCCACCAGGCGCGGCAGCAGGCGGTCGAAATCCGACTCCTCGGCGATCAGCGAGGCGATGTCGAGAAAGCGCCGGATGGCCCCTTTCATCGCCCCCAGGTCTGCCGCCAGTTCGTCCACCTCACGCACCACAGAGCGGGCCTTCACCGCCCCCGCAAAGTCGAAACGGCGGATTGCCGCCGTTTCGCCGGCCAGCTCGCGGATCGGCCGCGCCACCAGGCGGGCCGCCCAATAGGTCAGCGGCAAGGCCAGCAGCACGACGATCAGCGTCGCGGCGATGGAGCTGTCGCGGATCTCCCGCGCCTCGGTGAGCAGTTCCTCGTCGGGAATCGCCACACCGAGGAAGACCGGGCGCCCGCCTTGCAGGGACAGGCGTGCCACCGCCCCATGCCAGCTGCGCCCATCCGACTCGAAGGCGGTCAGTGGCAGGTCGCCGGCCCGCTCCAGGGCCGGCATCCGGCCTACCAGCGCCGCCAGCCCGCCGCCATCCAGCGTGGCCAGCAAGGGGCGCTCGACCGCTCCACCGACGGCGCGGGGCTGCCAACCCGGCTCCGAGTAAGCGATGACGCGCTTGTCTTCGTCGAACATCACCAGGTGCGAACCCGGCGTGATGCGCTGGTGGCGCAAGGTATCGTCAAGGGTGGACAGGCGGATGTCGGCGCCCACCACCGCGCGCCCCGACTCGGCGCGGCGGGCCAGGGTCACGCCGAGCTTGCGCGTCGCCGCAAACAGGTAGGGCGCGGTCAGCACGGAGTCGCGACTGCCCATGGCCTGCATATACCAGCCGCGCCGGCGTGGATCGTAATTGCTCGGGTAGTCGGGGCGCTCCCGCTGCTTCAGCTCGGCCAGTTCGTCGTCAAGGAAGACGAAGCCCCCATCCTGGCCGGCGATGCTCTGGATCACGTAGGCGGCCCGCGGTGGCGCACCGAGCAGGCGCCGATCCTCGTCGCTGGTGAAGCGCATCAGCAGGAAGAAGTCGCCGGTGGCGTAGCCCACGTAGAAAGAGCTCACCGACGGCGTGGCCAGCAGCGCCTCGCGCAGGATCACCAGGCTCTCGCGCCGCTCGGCCAGCGTGCCGGCCCGCACCAGCGGCTGCAGCGCCAGCAGGCGCAGGCTGGCATTGACGGGCTGCAACAGGCTCTCGGTGTCGACCACCGTCTGGTGCGAGATGCGCCCCATCAGGTCGCCGGCCGCCCGCTCCAGCATGTCCGCGCTGCGCGTGTAGGACAGCCAGGCGATGCTGCCGCCGGCAAGCAACACCAGCACGAAGAACAGCGTCGATATGTGAATGTGCAGCGGCCAGCGGAAATGGCGCGCCGACCTGCTGGATGGGGTTTCGGCGGCCATCGGGATGCTCTCTTTCCGCTAGTGTCCGGCGAGGGCGCGCCGGTATTCGCCCGGCCGTGCGCCGGTCCATTTCTTGAACGCCCGGTGAAACGCGCTGGCCTCGGCAAAGCCCAGCTCCAGCGCAATGTCGAGCACGGACTTGTCCGAATGGCTGAGCTGGCTGATCGCCAGGTCGAGACGCAGATCGTCCTTGATCGACTGGTAGGACTGCCCCTCGTCGAGCAGGTGCCGGCGCAGCGTGGACACCGAGAAATGCAGTTGCTGCGCCAGGGTTTCGAAATCCGGCCATGCATCCGGCGGCATCCGCCGCAGACGGCGCCGGATGCGCGCCACCAGCCCCTCGCTATTGCGGTACTTGACCAGGAAGTTGGCCGGCGCGCTGCGCAGGAAGAGCTTCATCGTGCGTTCGCTCTGCACATTCGGCATGTCGAGGAATTCGGCCGGGAAGGCAATCTCGGTTCTCGCTCCGCCGAAACCCAGGTCCGGCGAGAACAACACCCGCCACTCGGCGCTGAAATCCGGTTCGTCACAGCGGAAGCGCGCGTGGCCCAGCGGGATGCGCCGCCCGATCAGCCAGCAGGCCAGGCCATGCAGGATGATCAGGAAGGTGCCGTAGGCGAAGGCACGCCGCGGCTCTGCGAGGCGGTCGATGATCTCTACGCGCGCCGTCTCACCGTCGCGCACCAGCACGCCTTCCAGGTCGTCGAGGAGCAGCCGGAAGAAGCGCAGCGCCCGGCGCAGCGCCCGCTCCAGGGTGTCGCAATGGATCACGCTGTGGCACAGCAGCGTGAAGCTGCCGGCCTTCATGCGGTGGGAGTCCATGCCGAAGAACTCGTCATCCATCATCTGGGCGATGAGGTGCCACAGCACCGCGAAGTGCTCCGACGACACCCGCGCCTGCGGTGCGTTGAGGAGTTCCGGCGAGATTCCGGCCTGGTTCAGCAACGCATCCGCGTCGAAGCCGCGCGCGCGAACTTCCACCAGCGCTTCATGGACGAAGCCGATGGAGATCGTGCCCTTGTCGGACGTGGGTTCGCTCATGGACATCCGGCCGGAAACAGGGATCAGGAAAGGGATCGCGACAGAGGACCGGGAGCACGCCCCGGCCGGTCTGCCGGAACCACGCCTAGCCGCGCCGCACGGGGCTTTGCGCCTTGTCGATGTGGCAAATTCTATCATCCACATTGAGCGTTTTAGGCATGGAAGCCAGCGGGGCTTGTGCCTAGACTGCGCCCCACAGCGTGCCCGCCGCGGCGGGCCATTCAGCCGACAGCAACGAGGAGAGAGATAGATGGAAATCCAGAACAACGTATTCGTGGTGACCGGCGGCGGCTCGGGCCTCGGCGCCGCCACTGCGCAGATGATCGTCGCCAAGGGCGGCAAGGTCGTGCTGGCCGATGTGAACAAGGAAGCCGGCGAGGCCCAGGCCCGCGAGCTGGGCGTCAACGCCCGCTTCGTCGCCACCGACGTGACCGGCGAGGACAGCGCCAAGGCCGCCTTCGCCGCCGCCGTCGAGCTGGGCACCCTGCGCGGCCTGGTCAACTGTGCCGGCATCGCCCCGGCCGAGAAGGTTGTCGGCAAGGAAGGCGCCCACAAGCTGGAGTCCTTCGCCCGCACCATCAACATCAACCTGATCGGCAGCTTCAACATGACCCGCCTCGCCGCGGAGATCATGAGCAAGAACGAACCCAACGCCGGCGGCGAGCGCGGCGTGATCGTCAGCACCGCCTCGGTGGCCGCCTTCGACGGCCAGCTCGGCCAGGCTGCCTACGCCGCCTCCAAGGGCGGCGTGGTCGCGATGACCCTGCCGATCGCCCGCGAGCTGTCCCGCACCGGCATCCGCGTGATGACCATCGCCCCCGGCATCATGGAAACCCCGATGCTGCTCGGCATGCCCGCCGACGTGCAGGAAGCCCTCGGCAAGATGGTTCCCTTCCCCTCCCGCATGGGCAAGCCGGCCGAGTACGCCGCGCTGGTGGAACACATCTTCAGCAACAGCTACCTGAACGGCGAAGTGATCCGCCTCGACGGCGCCATCCGCATGGCCGCCAAGTAAGCCCCTTCCCCACCGAATTCGCGAAAGGCCACACACCATGAGCACCCACGATCCGATCGTCATCGTCTCCGCCGCCCGCACCCCGATGGGCGGTTTCCAGGGCGACTTCGCCAGCCTCACCGCGCCGCAGCTGGGCGGCGTCGCCGTCAAGGCCGCCGTCGAGCGTTCCGGCCTGTCCGCCGACGTGGTGCAGGAGCTGATCTTCGGCTGCGTGCTGCCCGCCGGCCTCGGCCAGGCACCGGCCCGCCAGGCCGCCCTCAACGGTGGCCTGCCCCTGTCCGCCGGCTGTACCACCATCAACAAGGTGTGCGGCTCCGGCATGAAGGCCACCCTGCTGGCCCATGACCTGCTGGTAGCCGGCAGCAGCGACGTGATCGTCGCCGGCGGCATGGAGTCCATGAGCAACGCCCCCTACATGCTGCCCAAGGCTCGCGGCGGCATGCGCCTCGGCCACGGCCAGGTGCTCGACCACATGTTCTTCGACGGCCTCGAAGACCGCTACGGCAAGGAAACCAACGGCCGCCTGATGGGCACTTTCGCCGAGGAATGCGCTGCTTCCTACGGTTTCACCCGCGAGGAGCAGGACGCCTGGGCGATCACCTCCACCACCCGCGCCCAGGCCGCCATCAAGGACGGCTCCTTCGAGTGGGAAGTCACCCCCGTCACCGTCGCCGGCCGCAAGGGCGACGTGACCATCGCCAGCGACGAGCAGCCGCCCAAGGCCAACATCGAGAAGATCCCCAGCCTCAAGCCGGCCTTCAAGAAGGACGGCACGGTGACCCCGGCCAACTCCAGCTCCATCTCCGACGGCGCCGCCGCCCTCGTGCTGATGCGCGCCTCCACCGCCGAAAAGCTGGGCGCCAAGCCGCTGGCCCGCATCGTCGGCCATACCAACCACGCCAACACCCCGGCCCTGTTCCCCACCGCCCCGGTCGGCGCGATGCAGAAGCTCCTCGCCAAGGCCGGCTGGAGTGCCTCCGACGTGGATCTGTGGGAAATCAACGAAGCCTTCGCGGTGGTCACCATGGCCGCCATCCGTGACCTCGCCCTCGACCCCGCCAAGGTCAACATCCACGGCGGCGCCTGCGCCCTCGGCCACCCCATCGGCGCCTCCGGCGCCCGCATCATCGTCACCCTGCTCGGGGCACTGAAGAAGACCGGTGGCAAGCGCGGCATCGCCAGCCTGTGCATCGGCGGCGGCGAAGCGACCGCCCTCGCCGTCGAGATGCTGTAAGCCGACCGCGACACACACCCGGCCCGCCCCCCGTAAGGGAGGCGCGGGCTTGCCGTGGGGGCGAATTCATTCGCCCGCGGAGCGTGATCGACGTGCAGAGGGCGAATGAATTCGCCCCCACGGCCGTCGCGCGCCCGTGCATCACCATAACCAGACAGACAGGAACATCCGCCATGATCCTCACCCAAGAACAGGAAATGATCCGCGACTCCATGCGTGCCTTTGCGCAGGAGCGCCTCGCCCCCTTCGCCGCCGAATGGGACAAGCACCACACCTTCCCCGCCCAGGCCCTCAAGGAACTCGGCGAACTCGGCGCGCTGGGCATGGTGGTGCCCGAGGAATGGGGCGGCGCCGGCATGGACTACATGAGCCTGGTACTGACGCTGGAAGAGATCGCCGCCGGCGACGGCGCCACCTCCACCATCGTGTCGGTGCAGAACTCCCTGGCCTGCGGCATCACCCAGAAGTACGGCACCGATGCGCAAAAGGAAGAATGGCTGAAGCCGCTGGCCCGCGGCGAGAAGCTGGGCTGCTTCTGCCTCACCGAGCCGCACACCGGCTCCGACGCGGCGGCCATTACCACCCGCGCTGACCGTGACGGCGACCACTTCGTGCTGAACGGCGTCAAGCAGTTCATCACCACCGGCAAGCACGCCCAGATGGCCATCGTCTTCGCCGTCACCGACAAGGCCGCCGGCAAGAAGGGCATCTCCTGCTTCCTGGTGCCGACCGCCACGCCCGGCTTCATCGTCGGCCGCACCGAAGAGAAAATGGGCCAGCACGCCTCCGACACCGTGCAGATCATCCTCGAGAACTGCCGCGTGCCTGCCAGCGCCCTGCTCGGCAAGGAAGGCGAAGGCTACAAGATCGCCCTCTCCAACCTGGAAGCTGGCCGCATCGGCATCGCCGCCCAGAGCATCGGCATGGCCCGCGCCGCCTTCGAGGCCGCCATTCGCTATGCGAAGGAGCGCGTGACCTTCGGCGTGCCGATCATCGAGCACCAGGCAGTCAACTTCAAGCTGGCCGACATGAACACCCTGCTCGACGCCGCCCGCCTGATGGTATGGCGCGCCGCCCAGCTGAAGGACGCCGGCAAGCCCTGCCTGAAGGAAGCCTCGATGGCCAAGATGTTCGCCTCCGAAGCCGCCGAGAAGATTGCCTCCGACGCCATCCAGATCCACGGCGGCGTCGGCTACACCAGCGACTTCCCGGTCGAGCGCATCTACCGCGACGTGCGCATCTGCCAGATCTACGAAGGCGCCAACGACATCCAGCGCCTGGTCATCGGCCGCTCCATCGCCGCCGAGTAAGACCGGCTCCCCCCAGCAAGGGCTTGAACCTGTGGGGGCTTGAACCTGTGGGGGCTTGAACCTGTGGGGGCTTGAACCTGTGGGGGCGAATTCATTCGCCCTCGGAGGTCGCTCCACCAGCGGTGGGCGAATGAATTCGCCCCCACTGGCAGCAGGCGTAGCGCTCCCCAGGGTTCCCACCACCACGCGATCCAAGCTCGACAAAAGAACACCCCACGGAGGAGAACACCATGGGCCCACTCCACGGCGTGAAAATCGTCGAATTCGCCGCCCTCGGCCCTGCGCCGATGGGCGCCATGATCCTCGCCGACCTGGGCGCCGAGGTGGTACGCATCGAACGCAAGCCGCCGCCCGATGCCAAGCCCGGCTTCGAGATCTTCGATCCGCAGCGGGACATCCTCAACCGCAGCCGCCGCGTCGTACGCCTCGACCTCAAGAAGGCCGAGGGCCTCGATGCCGCGCGGCGACTCGTCGCCGGCGCCGACATCCTGATCGAGGGCTTCCGCCCCGGCGTGATGGAGCGCCTCGGCCTCGGTCCCGACGAGTGCCTGGCCGCCAATCCGCGCCTCGTCTATGGCCGCATGACCGGCTGGGGGCAGTTCGGCCCCCTGTCCCAGAGCGCCGGCCACGACATCAACTACCTGTCCCTGTCCGGCGCGCTGCACGCCATCGGCGAGGCCGGCGGCAAGCCGGTGGTGCCGCTGAACCTGGTGGCCGACTGCGGCGGCGGCGCGATGCTGCTGGTGGTCGGCGTGCTGGCGGCCCTCACGGAAGCGCGCAGCTCCGGCCACGGCCAGGTGGTGGACGCCGCGATGACCGACGGTTCGGCGCTGCTGATGAGCATGATGTACACCCTCAAGGCGATGGGCCAGTGGTCGCAAGATCGCGGCACCAACCTGCTCGACGGCGGCGCCCCGTTCTATGACACCTACCGCTGCGCCGACGGCAAGTACATTTCCATCGGCCCCATCGAACCCCAGTTCTACGCGCTGTTCCTGCACAAGGCCGGCATCGACGACCCCGACTTCAGCCAGCAATGGGAACGCAGCCGCTGGCCGGAACTGAAAACACGCCTGGCTGCCCACCTTGAAACCCGCAGTCGCGACGCCTGGTGCGCGCTGTTGGAAGGCAGCGACGCCTGCGTGGCGCCCGTTCTGGACATGGACGAAGCGCCCGAACACCCGCACAATCGGGCTCGCGGCACTTTCATCGAGGTCGGCGGCGTCGTGCAGCCGGCCCCGGCCCCACGCTTCAGCCGCAGCATTCCCGCGCAGCCCCGTCCGCCGGTCGTCGATGGCACCGGCGAGGACGTGCTCGCCGACTGGGGTTTCACCCTGGCGGAGATCGACGGGCTGCGCACGGCGGGGGCACTCTAATAAAACAGCGACAACAGGAGAAGCAAGTGGAATATCAGAACATTCTCGTCGAGACCCGTGGCAAGGTCGGCCTGATCACCCTCAACCGTCCGAAGGCCCTCAACGCCCTCAATGACGCGCTGGTGGACGAACTGGGCGTGGCCCTCAACGGCTTCGAGGCCGACGAGAACATCGGCTGTATCGTCATCACCGGCTCCGAGAAGGCCTTCGCCGCCGGCGCCGACATCACGATGATGGCAAACTTCAGCTACATGGACGCCTACAAGGGCGACTACATCACCCGCAACTGGGAACGCGTGAAAACCTGCCGCAAGCCGATCATCGCCGCGGTGGCGGGCTTCGCCCTCGGCGGCGGCTGCGAACTGGCAATGAGCTGCGACATGATCTTCGCCGCCGACACCGCCAAGTTCGGCCAGCCCGAAGTCAAGCTGGGCATCCTGCCGGGCGCCGGCGGCACCCAGCGTCTGCCCCGCGCCGTCGGCAAGGGCAAGGCCATGGACCTGTGCCTGACCGCCCGCATGATGGACGCCGCCGAAGCCGAAAAATCTGGCCTCGTCGCCCGCGTGATCCCCGCCGACCAGCTGGTCGACGAAGCCCTCAAGGCGGCCGAAACCATCGCCGGCTACTCCCTGCCGGTGGTCATGATGATCAAGGAATCGGTGAACCGCTCCTTCGAAAGCAGCCTCAACGAAGGCCTGCTGTTCGAGCGCCGCGTGTTCCATTCCGCCTTCGCACTGGACGACCAGAAGGAAGGCATGGCCGCCTTCGTCGAGAAGCGCAAGCCGGAATTCAAGAACCAGTAAGCGCTGGCTGCACTGCATGAAAGGAAAAGGGGCCTCACGGCCCCTTTTCCTTTTCCAGCTTCCGCGCGGCAAGGACGGCCTGGTGGGCCGCCCCCGTGGGGGCGAATTCATTCGCCCATCGCAGCTTGAATGCGCTCCGCGGGCGAATGAATTCGCCCCTACAAGAGATTTGTTCGACGCCTTGGTGGCCGTGCAAGCGCCGCCTGCTCTCCAGCAAAGCTGCCTCGGCTTCGCCCAGCTTTGGTACCCTGATCGGGATTGACGTCGCCCCGATGGCTTCCCGCGTCATCGTCGCGCCGACAGAATTGCCTTATTGCCTGTTGCAGGCAAGTTGTTCAGTAACTCTTTGGTCACCGACCGCACGGACGCCCGGGACCACACAGATATAGGTTTGATGAATGAAATCCTTCCCTGACAAGCGTGCGCTGAGCACCGACAACGTCCACTCCGACCGCCGCTTCGGCGTCGAGCACGGTGGCATCCACAAACCGATTCACACCTCAGTTCAATATGGCTTCGACCGGGTCGAGGATCTGATCGGCGCCTTCCAGGGCACCTACAAGGGCGGCTACCAGTACGCCCGCCAGGGCACGCCGACCACCGCCGCCCTCGAAGCCAAGATCACCGCCTTGGAAGGTGGCGTCGGCACGGTGTGCTTCGCGACGGGCATGGGCGCCATCTCGGCGGTCTTCCTCACGCTACTGCGCGCCGGCGACCACCTCGTGGCGAGCCGCTACATCTTCGGCAATACCAACAGCCTCCTCGGCACGATGGAGGGCCTGGGCGTGGCGGTGGACAAGGTCGACGCCTGCTCCGTCGAGGCCGTTGCCGCCGCCATCCGGCCGGAGACGCGCATGGTCTTCGTCGAGACGGTCGCCAATCCGCGCACCCAGGTTGCCGATCTGGAGCGTATCGGCGAGTTGTGCCGCGAGCGCGGGCTCATCTACGTGGTCGACAACACCATCACCTCCCCGGCGCTGTTCCGGCCCGCCGCCATCGGCGCCAGCCTGGTGATCAACTCGCTGACCAAGACCATCGCCGGCCACGGCGAAGCGCTCGGCGGCGCCGTCACCGATACCGGGCTGTTCGACTGGGCCCCCTACCCGAACATCTTCCCCCCCTACCGCAAGGGCGACCCGAAAGCCTGGGGGCTGGTGCAGATCCGCAAGAAGGGCCTGCGCGACACCGGCGCGACCCTGTCGTCGGAGCAGGCGCACCGCATCAGCGTCGGCAGCGAAACCCTCTCGCTGCGCGTGCAGCGGGCCAGCAGCACGGCGCTGGCGCTCGCCCAGTGGCTCGAACGCCATCCGAAGATCGATGCGGTCCACTATCCGTTCCTGCCGTCGCACGCCCAGCACGAACGCGCCAAGTCCCTCTTTGCGGCGGGCTCGTGGCTGCTCAGCTTCGAACTGAGCGACCCGACGACGCTGGTCGAGGTACTCAACCGCCTCAGCCTGCCGATCAAGGCCACGGGTCTGGGCGACACGCGCACGCTGATCATTCCGGTCGCGCCCACCATCTTCTGGGAAGCAGGCCAGGAAGCGCGGGCCGCGATGGGCATTGCCGAAGGCCTGATCCGCCTGTCGGTCGGCCTTGAGGACGAAGCCGACCTGATCGCCGACTTCGAGCGCGCCCTGGCCTGACACGGCCCCGGCCGACTTAGTCGTCCAGCCGTTCATGGAAATCCGCCGCCCCCTGTTTCCAGTAGGCGGCGACGCGCATGTCCGCGCTGGGAATGCCTTTTCCCGTCCGCAACAGCTCGCGCAGCGGGCGCATGAGGCTGGCCTCTCCGGCTCCCCAGGCAAAGCCGCTGCCGGCGGGCAGTTGTAGCGCACGGACGGCGCCCAGCAGTTCCTCGCCGCTGCGCACCCAGTGCACGGCCACGTCCGCCGCGCTGGCGAACTCGCGCTGGTCCGCCGCGTCATCGAGCTGAATCACCGCAATTGCCCTAGCGCCTGCCGGGAGTTCCTGCAAGCGGCGGTGGATGGCCGGCAACGCAGCGCTGTCGCCCACCAGCAGGTGCCAGTCGTAATCCAGCGGGATGATCATGGAGCCCCGCGGGCCACCGATGGTGGCGGGCTGGCCGTCCTGCGCCGCGCGTGCCCAATCCGACGCCGCCCCGCGCTCGTGCAGGGCGAATTCGATGGACAGCGTCCGGGCCGCAGCATCGTGTTGCAGCGGGGTATAGTCGCGACGGATGACTTCACCGGTGGGATCCACGAACATGAACTTCACGTGGTCGTCGAACGACAGGGACACGAAATCGGCCAGGTCGTCCCCAACGAAGGTCAGCCGCACGAAGCCGGGACTGATCTGCTCCACCTGGGCCACCCTCACCTCCCGGCGGCGCAGTTCGTGACGGACGCGCTGAATGCGGCGCTCCCCTTTGAGTGTTGTTTCCATTGACGTTTCAATTTGTTGATAACGTCAACAATTCTGGAAAATAAAGTTGATAAAGTCAACGACATGAGTAACGATCGGGCCAAAGACGTATTCGAGGCGGTCCACACCGTCATGCACCTGTTCCGCTCCCGGCAGTACCGTGCCCTGCGCGAGAGCCCGCTGCAGCTCACCCACATGGAAGGCAAGGTTTTGGGTTTCTTTGCCCACAGGCCGGGCGAGACGCTGAGCACTCTCGTCAGCCATTCCGGGCGTGACAAGGGCCAGCTGGCCCGTCTGACGGGCAGCCTGCGGGAGCGTGGATTGCTGGAAGCACGTCCGGATGCGCAGGACCGCCGCACTCTGCGCCTGCACCTCACGCCGGAAGGCGAGGCGGTGACCCGTTCGCTGAGCGAGCAGGAAAGCGAGCTGGCCCGCTTGGCGATGCAAGACCTGAGCCCGGACGAGCGGGACACGCTCCTCGCCCTGCTGACGCGGGTACGCAGCACACTCGAAGCACCGCAATAGACGCCCGGCGGCAGGCACGTCGGGATGCGGCGATCGTCCGTCGATCTTCAGCATTTATACGCAGACAAATAAAGTCCACGTTTTTATTGCCATTTTAAACGGAGACAAATATAGTCTGCGTTATGGCACATCTAACCGTTAGCGTCGAATACGGCATTCACTGTCTCCTGTGGCT
The DNA here is from genome assembly GCA_018241665.1 of Pseudomonadota bacterium. Taxonomy (GTDB): domain Bacteria; phylum Pseudomonadota; class Gammaproteobacteria; order Burkholderiales; family Rhodocyclaceae; genus Zoogloea. Next base: position 126,244 of record JAFEDK010000013.1, on the reverse strand, counting down.
CGTCGGCTCGGGGGACTCTGCGCTGAGCAGCCGCGACCTGGCCGAGCTGCAGGGCATCTCGCCGAGCTTCGTCGCCAAGATCTTTCCCAAGCTCGAAAAGGCCGGCATCGTTGCCGCCAGCGAGGGCGTGCGGGGCGGCTACCGGCTGGCCCGGCCGCCGGAGGAGATCAACTTCCTGCACATCGTCGATGCCATCGAAGGCGACAAGCCGCTCTTCGATTGCCAGGAGATCCGCAGCCGCTGCGCGGTGTTCGGTGAAACGCCGCCCGACTGGGCGACCAGCGGCGTGTGCGGCATCCACAAGATCATGCTGCAGGCGGAAAAGGCGATGCGCGACGAGCTGGCGACCCACTCCCTCGCCGAAGTGGCGGCCAGCTTCAGCCGCAAGGCGCCCGGCGAGTTCTTCATCGAGGTCCACGACTGGACCAGCGAGCGCGCCGGCAGCCGCAAGCCCGGCCGCAAGCCCAAGCCCCCGGCCTGATACTTCGCGGCGCGGCATTCCGTCCGCGTCACCCTCCCTTTAGGTCAATCGCCCTCGGCCCCTGCCGGATGTGCCGAGCGAACTATTGCGCCCCTGCGCAAGGCCCCTCTACGTCCGGCGTTTGCTAGGAGTACATGGAATGACGCAGCAAATTGTCATCGCGGGTTCCGGCTTTGCCGGTTTGTGGGCGGCCCTGTCGGCGGCCCGTGCGGTCGAGCTGGCCGGCAGGACGGACGTCGAGGTGGTGGTCGTTTCGCCGAGCCCCACGCTGGTCGTCCGCCCGCGCCTTTACGAAGCCGTCATCGAGAACATCGATCCGGACCTGCTGGCGCTGTTCGCGGCGACGGGCGTCCGCCACATGGCCGGACGGGTCGAGTCGATCCGCAGCGACCGTCATGAGGTCGAGGTCGTGAGCGGCGATGGCCAGCGCAGCACCCTGCATTACGACAAGTTCGTGCTCGCCACCGGCAGCACGCTGTTCCAGCCGCCCATCCCCGGCATCGCGGAATTCAGCTTCAATGTGGACCAGCTGGCCAACGCCAAGACCCTCGCAGCCCACCTCGCCGCCCTGGCGACACGCCCGGCGACAGCAGCGCGCAACACGGTGGTGGTGGTCGGCGGAGGCCTCACTGGTATCGAGACGGCCGCGGAGATGCCGCAGCGCCTGCGCGGGATACTCGGCACCGAAGCCGACGTTCGCGTCGTGGTGATCGAACAGGCCCCCGGCATCGGCCCGGACCTGGGCCCGGTACCGCGGCCGGTCATCGAGGCGGCGCTGGCCGAGTGCGGTGTCGAGATTCTCACCGGCGTTGCGGTGACCGCCATCGACGCGGACGGGATCACGACCTCGGCGGGACAGCGCATCGCGGCCAGTACCGTGGTGTGGACCGCCGGCGCCCGCGCCAATCCCCTCGCCGCGCAGATCCCCGGCGAGCACGACGCCCAGGGCCGCGTCCTCGCCGATCCCTATCTGCGTGCCAGCCAGGCGGCCGATGTGTTCGTCACCGGCGACGTCGCCCATGCGGCTACCGACGACCAGGGCAATGTGGCGCTCATGTCCTGCCAGCACGCGCTGAGCCTCGGGCGGGTTGCCGGCCACAACGCCGCCGCCGAACTGCTCGACCTGCCGCTGCACGCCTACAGCCAGCCCAAGTACGTGACCTGCCTCGATCTCGGAGCCTGGGGGGCGCTGTACACCGAAGGCTGGGACCGCCAGATCAGTCTGACGCGACAGGATGCGAAGAACCTGAAGCGGGACATCACCACCCAGTGGATCTACCCGCCCGCCGCCGACCGCCAGGCCGTCTTCGCCATCGCCAACCCCGACTACGTGATCGTGCCCTGATCACGCACGGCCTGCCGCCCTGCACTATGGGGCTGCTGGCCTCGTGGGAGCGAATTCATTCGCCCGCGGGCTTGATTGAACCGGCTGAGGGCGAATGAACTCGCCCCCACGGGACCTCCATTCACCCCAGCGGTAAGGCCTTACTTCACCTCCAGCACGCCGTCGTCCCACTTGGCGTGCTTTTCCAGCCCGAGCAGGTTGGCGACGGTGGCGGCGATGCTGGACAGGCCGGCGGTCGGGGTCTGCTTGAGGCTCAATTTGCCGCCGCTGACGTTGTCGTAGAGGATCAGCGGTACCGGATTGAGGGTGTGGGCGGTCTTGGCCTTGAAGGAGCCGTCCGCGTTCTGGGCCGGCAGCTTGGTCTTCTTGTCCAGCTCGAACATCTCGTCGGCGTTGCCGTGGTCGGCGGTGATCAGCGCCACGCCACCCGCAGCGTCGATGGCCGGCAGCAGGCGCGACAGAGCCAGGTCGACGGCCTCGACGGCAATCGCCGCGGCCTGGAAGTTGCCGGTGTGGCCGACCATGTCGCCGTTGGCGTAGTTGCAGCGCAGGATCTTGTACTGGCCGGACTTGAGCGCAGCGATCAGCGCATCGGTGATCTCGGCGGCCTTCATCCACGGACGCTGCTCGAAGGGCACCACGTCGCTGGGGACTTCCTGCCAGGTTTCACCGTCGAACTTGCCGGAGCGGTTGCCGTTCCAGAAGTAGGTCACGTGGCCGAACTTCTGCGTCTCGGAGCACGCGAACTGGGCCAGGCCGGCCTTGCTGAACCATTCGCCGGAGGTGTCCTTGATGGCCGGCGGGGCCACCAGGAAGCGCTTCGGCAGCTGCAGGTCGCCGTCGTACTGGAGCATGCCGGCGTAGGTGACCTTGGGGTGGCGCACGCGGTCGAACTTGTCGAAGTCGTCCTCGACGAAGGCGCGGGTGATCTCGATGGCCCGGTCGCCACGGAAGTTGTAGAAGACGACCGAATCGCCATCCTCGATGGTGCCGATGGGCTTGCCGCCGTCAGCGATGACGAACTCCGGCAGATCCTGGTCGATGGTGCCCGGATTGGCGGCCCGCAGGCCGTTGATGGCCTCGGTGGCGTTGGCGAACTGGGCGCCTTCGCCGAGCACGTGGGTCTTCCAGCCCTTGTCCACCATCGGCCAGTTGGCGTCGTAGCGGTCCATGGTGATGTACTGGCGGCCGCCGCCGGAAGCGATGCGGGCATCGAAGCCGTCGGCACTGATCTCGGCCAGGAAGGCCTCGAAGGGCACCACGTATTCCAGCGCGCTGGTCTCGGGCACGTCGCGGCCGTCGATGAGGACGTGGATGCGCACGGTCTTCACGCCTTCAGCCTTGGCCTGCTCGACCATCGCCTTCAGGTGGTCGATATGGCTATGCACGTTGCCATCGGAGAACAGGCCGATGAAGTGGATCGTGCCCTCCTTCCCGTTCGAGCCGGCCTTGGCGCCCGCCACGATCTCCTTCCACGCCTCGCCAGTCCAGATCGCGCCGTCGGCGATCGCATTGGCGACCAGCGCCGCACCTTGCGCATACACCTGGCCGGCGCCGATGGCGTTGTGGCCGACTTCCGAGTTGCCCATGTCGTCATCCGACGGCATGCCGACCGCGGTGCCGTGGGCACGCAGCGCGATGTTCGGATACTCGGCGAACAGGCGGTCTAGGGTCGGCTTGCGGGCAGCGGCAATGGCGCTGCCGGCGTCGTTCTTGGGCAGTCCGTAACCGTCCATGACGATCACGACGACCGGCCCGGCCACACCGGGGAAGGTGGGGAATTTCTGCAGCATGTTCACTTCCTTGATGAAAATTCTGGGACTGCGTCAGGCCTCGTCACCGTGCAGGACGGGCATCAGCACATCGATCTCGGCAGCACTTTTCTTGGGGCCGGCGGGCGCCAGATCGGCATAGATGGACAGGTCCTCGGTGTTCGGACGCCCCACCAGCGCCGCCAGGTCGGAGAAACGCAGGCCCTGGCGTACCAGCCAGGCGGTGCAAGTATGCCGCAAAGCCTCCGGAGTGATGCTTGCGGCATTGACCAGGCCGCCATCGAAGGCGGCGCAGGCGAGCATCGACTGGATGTCCGAAGCCACCAGTGCCGCCCCGCCGGCCCCCTGCAACAGCGGAGCATCGGCCGCCCGGCCGCCCACCGACAGCTCGCGCAGCAACCAGGCAGGCGCGGGGACGCTGCGGGCGGCGGCACCACTGACGTTCAGGGTTCCGGCAACGGCATCCAGGTCAGCCACCCGCAAGGCCAGCGCCTCCTCGGTACTCAAGCCGAGCAGCAACACCGCCACGGCGCTGCGGGCCTCGCCGGGCGCCGCCGCCAGCAGGGCCGCCAGTTCGTCCTGGCGCAGCTCCCGCAGGCTTGCCGCCGCGGCTGCTGGCAGCAGGCCGGCGGCTGCCGCAGCGCCTCCCGGCGGCAGGCTGGCGATATGGTTCGGGGGCAGCATGCCCGGCTGGACGCCACCCGGCAAAACGCCACCGGGCATCCCCCACGGCTGGGGGATGATGACCGTCGTATTCTGCGCGGCCTTGGCCGGCGGCTGGCGGTTGAACAGTTCGACGAACCAGATCGCCAGCAAGCCCAGGCCAAAGGCCAGGCCAAGGACGATCAGGCCGTCACGCAAGTAATCGGGGCGGAAGGGCGACTGAGGCACGTTGGCGGCCTCGACCAGGTTCAGGGACGGCAGGCGGCTGCGCTCGCTGGCCTCCATCCTGGCCAGGCGCTCCAGTGCCTCCCGGCCGGCCTTCTCGATCTGCGCCAGGTCGTCCTCCAGGGCCTTGACCTGCACGAAACGCTCCGAGAAGTTCTGGATGGAGCCGCGCTGGGTGTTGATCTGCGCCTGCAACCGCTCAGCGGTGGCGCGGGCACTCGCCACGTCCTCCTGGGCGCTCGCCAGCGCCGTCTGCTGGCTACTGCCCCGCTGGCTCTCGATCTGCCGTTCCAGCTCGGCGGTTCGCGAACGCAGCGCGCGGGCGCGGGGGTCCATGCTCAGGAAGCTCGGCGTATAGGTCCGCTCGAGCTCCCGGTATTCCTCCCGCAGCTGGGACAGGCGGGTCTCCATGCCGGCCAGCGCCGCATCGTCCTTCGCATTGCTGCCCCACTGGCCAGACTCGATGCGCTCCTTCAAGGCCCTCAGGCGGGCTTCTGCGATCGCGACCTTTTCCGTGGCGACGCTGAGGGAGGTGCTCAGGCCCTTCATCTTGGCGACCGCCTCGTTCTCGTCGCGCTCGGGGGACACCACGCCGTTCTTCGCCCGGAAGGTGTCCAGGCGGGAGCGCCGGTCGATGGCGGCCTTCGACAGCGCAGCGGCCTCCTCCCGCGCCCGGGTCAGCCCTTCGCTGGCAGCGGCGCCGAAGGACGCCTTCATCTCGTCCTTGTACTGCTCGATGAGGGTGTTCAGCACGGCCTCCAGCAAGTCGGGCCTGGGGCCGATGGCCTGCAGCTCGATGACGCCGGTGCCCTCCACCGGCTCGACGCCGATCATGCCCTGCAACTGGGCGGCGGGATCCCCGGCGGCCAGCGGACGCCCGTTGTCGGCCAGCGCATGGGCGACCTTGTCGAGCAGCGGGCGGCTGGTCAGCACCTGCACCTGGGTCAGCAAGTCCGCCTGGCCGGTATCGGCGCCAGCGGGCGCGGAGGCCGCCCGCGGCACATCGGTGCCGGCGGTGAACTGCACGCGGGCGGTAGCCCGGTACTCCGGCGCCCGGGTGAAGTTCCAGATCAGGCCGGGCACCAGCACCAGCAGGAAGACCAGAGAAAAGACCCGCAGGCGGCGCAGGTTGCTGCGCCGGGTCGCCTGCACACCGTCGCCATCCGGCGTGATGTCGAGTTCGAGGAAGGAGCGCAGGGCCGACACGATCTGCATGATGGGATCACCCACAAGTGTTCAACAGGGCTCCGGGCCGGAGCGCGGAGAAAATCGAGCGCGAATATTCGGCGTCGGCAGAGCGCCGGTCAAGCCATCACTTCACGGTGAGGGATTTCGCCGCCATCTGCCCGTCGGCCCGGGGGCGGAACTGCCGCCGGTCACGATAGTAATCCTCGCGTTCGCTATCAGGTGTGACACCCGGGATGCCAAGCAGGGGCAGCGGCCGCAGCAGGCGGGGCGTCAAGACGCCAGCGACGGCGACAAGATGTCCGGCCAGCCAGGCGTCCGCCTCGGCCTGCCGTTGCGCCGCCGGAAGCGCCAGCCAGCCCTCATCCACCTGCCGGTAGATGACCTTTGCGCACAGCCCGGTGAAGGGCGCGCGCAATTGATCCCAGCTGGCGTGGCCGAAGACCAGGAAGCGGGTGCTTTCCGCGAGACGCCGGCGACGGCGCCAGAACGCCGCCTCCCACTCATGGTCGGCCAGCAGTTGCAGGATTTCAGGATCGGAACCGACCACCAGCACCCCGCACTCGTCGAACTGGGTCAAGGCGTCGCGCAAGGGCCCGCGCCCCGCCAGCCCTTCCACCGCGCGGGCCTCGGCGGCCTGCAGGTGCAGCCGGTTGCAGGCGGACTTGCTGCGCGGCCAGACGCACCAGGCCAGCGTATTGAAGAAGTCGTGCCAGTCGTCGGGACGGGTCGGCACCGCGTCGTGACGGGCCACGTAGTCCTCGTAGGCCACGCCGTCCGGCGCCGCAATGAAGCGCAGCGGACGCAGCCCAGAATTGGCGGTGGCTTCGGCGTAGAGGGCATCGAGCTCGGCCAGCGGGGGCAGGCCCGGCGCCGTGAAGCGTGCCAGCAAAGGAGCGATGCCGTCGAACAGCGGGCGCCGGGCAAGGGCCGCCGGTACGTCACCGGCACCGGCACTCATTCGGTGGCAGGTTTGATCGGCTTGGACGCGGCCTCCGCCTCGACGAAGGTCAGCATGTCGTTCTTGCGCGTGAAGGTGCCGACCAGCCGCCCGGGCGGCTCCTCCGGGGGATCCTCCCAGCGCTGGAACTGGCACTTCTCGGTACCGGCGAGATACCAGTTCTTGCCCTGCTTGAGGGCCCACAGGTAGTCGCCAGCCTCGTAGACCTCCATCTTCACCGAGCCGGCGACGCCCGGCTTGATCTCGTAGCGACGCATGCAGGTGGGCATGCGCGACACGACGATGGACTGGGCCACCTCGTCGCTCCAGAACCAGCGCTGCTCGCGCAGCAGGGAGATGGAGTGGTCCTTGCCTTCGATGAGGAAGGCGATGCCGTCGTTCTCGCAGGCGGACAGCAGCGGAACGGCGGCGAGGATCAGCAGCGTCTTGAGGGCAGAGGTCGCGCGCATCGTCGTGTCGGGAAAGGACTCAGACCAGTTTCCAGTGGATCTGCTCGCCACCGCGCAGCGGCACCAGCGGGTCGCCCGGCAGGTAGTCGAGACCGGCCGGCACGTCCCAGCTTTCCTTGGCCAGCGTGATCGTGTCGGTGTTGCGCGGCAGGCGGTAGAAGTCGGGGCCGTTGAAGCTGGCGAAGGCTTCCAGCTTGTCGAGTGCACCGGCCTGCTCGAAGGCCTCGGCGTACAGCTCGATGCCGGCATGGGCGGTGTAGCAGCCGGCGCAGCCACAGGCGGACTCCTTGGTCGTCTTGGCGTGGGGCGCCGAGTCGGTGCCGAGGAAGAACTTGGTGCTGCCGGACGTGGCAACCTTCACCAGCGCCTCGCGGTGGGTCTCGCGCTTGAGAACCGGCAGGCAATAGTGGTGCGGCCGGATGCCGCCGGCAAAGATCGCGTTGCGGTTGAGCAGCAGGTGGTGGGCGGTGATCGTGGCCCCCACGTTGGCCCCCGCTTCGCTTACAAACTGCGCCGCGTCGGCCGTCGTGATGTGCTCGAAGACGATGCGCAGGGTCGGGTAGCGCGCTGCAAGCGGCGCCAGTACGCGATCGATAAAGACGCGCTCGCGATCAAAGATATCAACGTCAGCATGGGTTACCTCGCCATGAACACAGAGAACGATGCCCGCCTCGGCCATCCGTTCGAGCACGGGGTAGACCTTGGCGATGTCGGTGACGCCCGCGTCCGAGTTGGTCGTCGCGCCGGCCGGGTAGAGCTTGGCGGCGGGGATGAAGCCGCTGGCGGCGGCCTTGTCGATCTCTTCGGGCTTGAGGCTGTCAGTGAGGTACAACGTCATCAGCGGCGCGAACTTGAGGCCGGCCGGCACGGCGGCGAGGATGCGCTCCCGGTAGGCCGCGGCCTGCTCCACGCTGGTCACCGGCGGCTTCAGGTTGGGCATGATCAGCGCACGGCCGAAGCGGCGGGCGGTGTCGGGCACCACCGCGGCCAGGGCGGCGCCGTCACGCACGTGCAGGTGCCAGTCGTCGGGGCGGGTGAGGGTCAGGTTCGGCATGGCGAATTTCCGTCGGCAGATGACTAATTCACCATTTTAGCAGCCCGCCCCGGCCACCTGCCGCTTTCAGCCGCGCTTGCGCCCGGTGAGCATGGCCCGCACGAGGTTCTCGTGCTGCAGCCGGCTCATCACCACCACGCCGGCCAGGTGCACCGCCACGCAGCCAAGCAGCACGTTGGCCAGCCCCTGGTGGAGGTCGATCAGCCAGTCGTCGCCCCAGAAGGCATCGAGACGGGCCATCCAGCCGGTCACGCCGAGGGCGATGATCAGCGTCCACAACAGGTAGGCCATCCACTGACCGAGCGGATTGTGGCCCGCGCCGGCATGGCCCCTGCCACGCAGCAGGTCGGCCAGGTGCGCACGGATCGCCCCCGCGCCCGGCAGCGGCAGGGCGGCGGTCGAGCCGCCTCCCGCCAGCAGCCCATGGGCGAGGCGCAGCACCACCAGCGCCACTGCCACGTAGCCGGCGAGCCGGTGAATCTCGCCGCTCTCGTTGAAGGAATTGAACAGCACCAGCCCCGCCACGCCCCAGTGGGTCAGGCGGACGAGGCGATCCCACACCGGGCGCTGGCGAGCTTCGCTCCCCACGGATTACTTCTCGATCTCGGCCTTCACGATGGCCAGGGTCTTGGTGTCGAAGTAGATCTCGACCTTCTTGCCTTCCTTGTTCTTGCCGTAGATCTCGTAGCAGGCACCCTCGATCTTGAACTTGCGGACCTCGTACTGGGCCTCCAGGCGCGCCTTCGCCTCGGCCTCGGGAATCCATTCGGACTTGGGATGGGGCTCACACTTGGCGCCGGCAAAGGCGGCGGTGGGCAACAGGACGATGCTGAGGGCAAGCAGGGACGAACGCATGATGACGACCTTTCGTGAGCCGGCGACAGCCGGGGTTTGAGGGAACGACGGGGACATTAGCATCAACGCGAATAGTTCTCAATAGCAAGAATATGCAGTTCCCCAGCCGCGTCTGTGCGCAGCCCATCCGGCTTTCCGATCGCCAATTTGCAGTTCATCCGGAAAACCGAACGATTCTCTTCTCCGCAGCACCACCACACCATTTCAAATCAGTGACTTGCAATCCCTGGCGGAGGGTCGGCCGGCTGGCACAGGCCGTGCAAAGCAAGGGCTGCGCGACGCTGTCGCGCCAATAAAACCAAGACTCCGGAGACACCGACCATGCGCATCCCGCCGAAGTTAGTCCTGCCCTGCCTGCTTGCCGGCGGACTGGCCCAGTCCGCCCTCGCCCAGGAATCGCCGACCCTCAAGAAGATCAAGGACAGCGGCACCATCTCCCTGGGCCACCGGGAATCCTCCATCCCCTTCTCCTACTACGACGACAAGCAGCAGGTCGTCGGCTACAGCCAGGAGCTCATGCTCAAGGTCGTCGACGCGGTGAAAGCCAACCTCAAGCTGCCCGCCCTGCAGGTCAAGCTCACCCCCGTCACCTCCCAGAACCGCATCCCCCTGATCCAGAACGGCACCATCGACATCGAGTGCGGCTCCACCACCCATAACGCCGAGCGCGCCCGCCAGGTCGCCTTCTCCGACACCCTCTTCATCATCGGCACCCGCCTGCTCACCAAGAAGGATTCCGGCATCAAGGACTTCCCCGAGCTCGCCGGCAAGAACATCGTCACCACCGCCGGCACCACCTCCGAGCGCCTCATCCGCAAGATGAACGAGGACAAGAAGCTCGGCATGAACATCATTTCCGCCAAGGACCACGGCGAGGCCTTCCTCACCCTCGAGACCGGCCGCGCCGTCGCCTTCATGATGGACGACGCCCTCCTCTACGGCGAAATGGCCAAGGCCAAGCGCCCCGCCGACTGGGTCGTCACCGGCACGCCCCAGAGCTTCGAGGCCTACGGCTGCATGCTCAGGAAGGACGACCCCGGCTTCAAGAAGCTCGTCGATGCCGCCCTCGCCAAGGCGATGACCTCCGGCGAAGCCGAAGCCTTCTACAAGAAGTGGTTCACCCAGCCCATCCCCCCCAAGGGACTGAACCTCAACTTCCCGCTCTCCGACGCCATGCAGAAGCTTTACCAGGCCCCCAACGACAAGGCCTTCGAATAAGCCCCGCCGCCCCACCCGCTCCTGAATCCAGAAAATGAAGAAAACGACCCGCATCACCCTGGCCACGCTTGCAGGCCTCGCCGCACTGAATGCCCACGCCGAGTCCAACGTGGTGTTCTACGGACGCATCAACGCCACCTTCGAAAACGTCAAGGCGGAACAGGGCCCGGCCCACAACGTCGTCAATGACAACGCCTCGCGCATCGGCTTTCGTGGCACAGAGGAACTGGGCGGTGGCATGGCCGCGCTGTTCCAGGTCGAAAGCCGCATCCGTGTCGACGGCAGCGACTCCACGTCCCTGGCCAGCCGCGACAGCTTCGTCGGCCTGCGCACGCCCCAGGGCACGCTGCGCCTCGGGCGCACCCTCGGCCCGGCGTACTACGCGCTCTACGACTACATCAGCATGCACAACCACGACTCCGGCTATTCCGCCGACGCGCTGCTGTCGTCCGCCGTCACCGGCAACTCCACCGCTGCCGGCGGGCGCATGAACAACACCGTGTGGTACACCAGCCCGACCCTCGCCGGCTTCACCTTCGAGGCTGACTACGCGCTGCTGGACGAGGCCCCCACGACCACCGGCACCAAGCGCACACCCCACCACCTCGGCCTGGTCGGCAGCTATGACCGCGGCCCCTTGCACGCCGCCATCACCTACGTGTCCGCCCAGAACACCAAGGACCTGGATGGCAGCGACGCCGTCCGCCTCAACAACGACCGCGCGATCAGCGCCGGCGGCAGCTACAACTTCGGCCCCCTCGTGCTCGGCGCCCTGTTCGAGCGCTCCCGCCGCGACACCCTCGCCGACACGGTCAGCCGCAACTATTACCGGGTCGCCCTGATGGCCCCGGTGGGCGCCCACGAGTTCCACCTCAACGTCGGCGTGGCCGGCGACTACAGCGGCACCCACGACACCGCCGGCAAGCAATACACGGTGGCCTACAACTACAACCTGTCCAAGCGCAGCAAGCTCTACGCTTATTACACCCGGATCGACAACGACAGCGCACAGACCGTCAGTGGCGGCGGCGCCTACAGCTTCCTCGGCACCGCCGCCGGGCTGGACAACCGCTCGATCGCCGCCGGCATCCGCCACAACTTCTGATCGCCCAAACCCTCATCCCCAGGAGACCCACCATGCCCCATCTGCTCACCCGCCCCTTCGTCCTGTCATCCATCCTCGCCGCCAGCCTGGCCGCCGCCTTTCCTGCCGCCTACGCCGACGGCAAACCGCACGTGGTGATCCTCGCCACCGGCGGCACGATTGCCGGCGCCGGCGCCAGCGTCGCCAACAGCGCCACCTACCAGGCCGCCAAGGTGCCGGTGGACAAGCTCATCGCCGGCGTGCCGGAGCTCGCCAACGTCGCCGAAGTCCGCGGCGAGCAGGTTTTTCAGATCGCCTCCGAGAGCTTCACCAACGACAACCTGCTGACCCTCGGCAAGCGCGTCGCGGCCCTCGCCCGCCAGCCGGACGTGGACGGCATCGTGATCACCCACGGCACCGACACCCTGGAAGAAACCGCCTACTTCCTGAACCTGGTGCTGAAGACCGACAAGCCGGTGGTGGTGGTCGGCTCGATGCGGCCGGGCACCGCCATGTCCGCCGACGGCATGCTCAACCTCTACAACGCGGTGGCCGTCGCCGCGGCCAAGGACGCCGCCGGCAAGGGCGTGCTGGTCACCATGAACGACGAGATCCACACCGGTCGCGACGTGAGCAAGGCGGTCAACATCAAGACCGAGGCCTTCAAAAGCCCGTGGGGCCCGCTGGGCATGATCGTCGAGGGCAAGACCTACTGGTTCCGTGCCCCCGCCAAACGCCACACCACCGGTACCGAGTTCGACATCGACAAGCTCGACAAGCTGGCCCCGGTGGACATCGCCTACGGCTACGGCAACGCCGCCCCCACCGCCTACAAGGCCTTCGCCGAAGGCGGCGCCCGCGCCGTCATCCATGCCGGCACCGGCAACGGCTCGGTCAGCAGCGCCGTCGTGCCGGCCCTGCAGGAACTGCGCGGCAAGGGCGTGCAGATCATCCGCTCGTCCCGCGTGGTTGGCGGCGGCTTCGTACTGCGCAATGCCGAGCAGCCCGACGACAAGTACGACTGGGTCGTCGCCCATGACCTCAACCCGCAGAAGGCCCGCATCCTCGCCGCCGTGGCCCTGACCAAGACCCAGGACAGCAAGGAGCTGCAGCGGATGTTCATGGAGTACTGAGCCCGCACGCCGGGGAGGAACCGCCTCCCGCGCCGACCCGGCAAGGGCGGCGCGGGGGCTGTATCCTTGAACAGACAACACATCCTGCGGGGCGAATGACTTCGCCTCCACAGAACAAGCCCTCAACAGAAACACACCGACAGGCGATGACCGATACCCCTCCGGCAGCGACCCCGCAGCTGCCGCCCTCGCGCTCCGTGTCGCCGAACCCGCTGATCGTCGCCGTCCTCCTGCTGGTGATCAGCCTGATCGGTATCGGCGGCTACCGGGCCAGCGAATACCAGGGCATGCAGACCCTGCGCACCGACGCCGGCCATCGGCTGGACCTCTTCGCCGCGGCCGTGGACGGCATCGTCAACCGCTATGCGCACATCCCGGCCACCATCCAGCTCAACGAGGAAGTCCTCAACCTGATGCGCAGCCCGCGCAGCGCCACCAGCGTGCAGGCCGCCAACCGCTTCCTGCAGCAACTCAACGAACACATCGGCAGCGTCGCGATCTTCGTCATGAACCAGCGCGGCATCGTGCTCGCCTCCAGCAACTGGAACCACCCGAGCGAAAACTTCGTCGGCGAGGACCTGTCCTTCCGCAGCTATTTCGTCGACGGCCTCGCCGGACGGGTCGGCCGCCATTTCGCCATCGGCACCACCCGCGGCGAACCAGGCTATTTCGTATCCACCCCGATCCGCGACGGCGAGCGGGTCGTCGGCGTGGCCGTCATCAAGATCAGCCTCGACCAGCTCGACCAGGCCTGGAGCCTGCTCGGCGCGCCGGCGCTGATCGCCGACGGCAACGGCGTGGTGATCCTGTCGTCGGTGCCCGAATGGCGCTACACCGCCCTCAAGCCGTTGCCCCTCGACACCCGGGTCGAGGTCAAGATGAGCCGCCTCTACAACGAAGGCCCGATCGGCGACTTTCCGGTACCCATCGATGACGACCCCGGCCCGGACGGACAGATCGTGCACATGGCCCTGCACAACAGCTCCGTCCGCCCCCACGCCGGCTTCGCCGGCAGCTACCTGGTCCACGGGCGCGGCCTGCAGGACGTGGGCTGGCGCCTGCTGATCTTCTCCGACCTGCGCCCGGTCCGCACCCAAGCCCTCGGCCACGGCGCGCTGGCGGCGGTCGCCACCGGCTTCGTGCTGCTGCTCCTGCTGGTACTGGCCCAGCGCCGGCGCATCGTGCGCCAGAAGCTGGAGGCCAAGGAGCTGCTCGAACAGGCCAACGCCCAGCTCGAAAGCAAGGTCGCCCGCCGCACCCGCGCGCTGACCGATACCAACGCCCGCCTGCGCAAGGAAGTGGCGGAACGCCAACAGGCCGAACAGACCCTGCGCGCCGCCCAGGACGAGCTCGTACAAGCCGCCAAGCTGGCCGTGCTGGGCCAGCTCGCCGCCGGCATCACCCACGAACTGGCCCAGCCGCTGGGGGCCATGCGCACCCTGTCTGGCAATGCCATCGAGTTCATGAAGCGCGGCAACCTGCCGACCGTCGAGCAGAATCTGACGATCATCGCCCGCCTGGCCGACCAGATGGGGCGCATCATCACCCCGCTCAAGACCTTTGCCCGCAAGTCGCCGGCGGTGCCCGCCGCCACCGACCTGGCCCACGCGGTCAGCGCCGCCCTGTTCCTGCTCGACCAGCGCCTCACCAAGGCTGGCATCACCCTCATCAACCGCTGCGAGCCCGGCCAGGCCATCGCCTGGTGCGACCAGAACCGACTCGAGCAGGTGCTCATCAACCTGATCCGCAATGCCGGCGACGCGATGGCCGACAGCGCACGCAAGGAACTCCTCATCGAAGCCAGTTCCCGCGACGACGGCGATCTGGAACTCGTCATCGCCGACAGCGGCTGCGGCCTGCCCGCAGACGGCACGCTGTTCGAACCCTTCTTCACCACCAAGCCGGCCGGCGAAGGCCTCGGCCTCGGCCTGGCCATCTCCCGCGACATCGTTCGCGAGTTCGGCGGCGACCTGCGCGCCGAGAAGCGCCCGGAAGGCGGTGCCCGCTTCATCCTGCAACTCCCCGCGGCCGGAAAGGAGACGAACGATGTCAGCGCGGCTGGCTGAACCCCCGAACTCAAGAGGGCTCGCAGCAGGAAACGTCCCCTGTGAGAGTCCCTCCCTGTGGGGGCGAATTCATTCGCCCGCCGCACGCCGAACCAGCGCCGTGTGCAACGTCTGCCGCCGCGGCTTTTCCACCTTCGCGGGCGAATGAATTCGCCCCCACTGGCGACGCTCCGCCCACAACCACCGATCAACCGACTGCCTGCGCAACCGCCCACACCATGACCCCCGAACTCCGCGTACTCATCATCGAAGACGACCCCGACGTGCGTCTCGGCTGCGAGCAGGCCATGATGCTCGCCGACATCCCGGTGGAAGGCGTCGGCTCCGCCGAGGAAGGCCTGGCCCGCCTGTCCGCCGGCTTTCCCGGCATCGTCGTCACCGACATGCGCCTGCCCAGGGCCGACGGCATGGAAGTGCTGCGCCGCTGCCAGGCCATGGACGCCGACCTGCCGGTGATCATCATCACCGGCCACGGCGACGTGACCCTCGCCGTCGAGGCCATGCGCAACGGCGCCTACGACTTCATCCAGAAACCCTTCTCGCCGGAACTGCTGGTGGACGTGGTGCGCCGCGCCCTCGACAAGCGCGGGCTGACCCTCGAAGTGCTCGATCTGCGCCGCCGCCTGGCACAACGCGACGGCATCGAGACCAAGCTGATCGGCCGCTCGCCGCAGATGGCCCGCGTACGCCAGCTGATCAGCGACGTGGCCGGCACCAGCGTGGACGTACTGGTGCGCGGCGAAACCGGCACCGGCAAGGAACTCATCGCCCAGTGCCTGCACGAACTGTCCCCGCGCAAGAGCGGTCCCTTCGTGGCCCTCAACTGCGGCGGCCTGCCCGACAACCTGCTCGACAGCGAACTGTTCGGCCACGAGGCCGGCGCCTTTACCGGCGCCCAGAAACGCCGCATCGGCAAGATCGAATACGCCAACAAGGGCACCCTCTTCCTCGACGAACTGGAAAGCATGCCGCTGGGCGTGCAGATCAAGCTGCTGCGCGTGCTGCAGGAGCGCGTCGTGGAACGCCTCGGCTCCAACCAGCTGCAGCCGGTGGACTGCCGGGTGGTCGCCGCCACCAAGGACGACCTCAAGGAGCGGGCCGAACGCCAGACCTTCCGCGCCGACCTCTATTACCGCCTCAACGTGGTCACCATCGACCTGCCGCCGCTGCGCGAACGCCGCGAGGACGTCCCGCTGCTGCTCGAACACTTCCTGCTGCAGGCCGCGCAACGCCATGAACGCCCGCTGCCCAGCGTACCGCCGGAACAGATGCGCCGCCTGATGGCCCACACCTGGCCCGGCAACGTGCGTGAGCTGCGCAATGTGGCCGACTGCCTGGTCCTCGGCGTCGGCAAGGACATCCTCGGCGGCCCCCCCGGCGACGCGCCGCCGGCTTCACTGGCCGAGTCGGTGGAGAGCTTCGAGCGCAGCCTGATCGCCGCCGAGCTGCGCCGCCAGGGCGGCAGCCTGGCACGCAGCGCCGAGGCCCTGCGCGTCCCCAAGACCACCCTGCACGACAAGATCCGCAAGTACGGCCTCCAGAGCGGCGACAGCTGAGCCGGGGCATCCGTTCGACGCTGCGACATCGTGTCGCAGGGCCGGACCGGCGCCCTCGGCTAAGCTCTGCCGCGTTCCGCCTGGCCAGCCGGCCGCGGCCACCGAAAGCGCGCCCGATGAAAAGAACCCTCTGTACCCTGCTGGCCGCCTTGCTGGCCCCCACCGCCCATGCCTCCTGCGGTTCGTCCTTCTGCACGGTGGACACCAACTGGGATACCCAGGGCCTGGCCGCTGCCTCCGGCCTGCGCATCGACGCCCGCTATTCCTACGCCAGGGCCAACACGCTGCGCGCCGGCCATTCCCGCATCGCGGCAGCCACGCCCAGCGGCAGCGACGAGGAGATCGAGAACCAGCGCACCCTCAACCGGCTGCTCAACCTGGACGCCGAATACGCCTTCAATGCGAGCTGGAGCGCCACACTCAGCCTGCCGGTGGTGATCCGCGACCACCGCCATACCTTCGACTCGCCGCTCGACGGCCCCTTCACCCAGTCGGCCAGCTTCCACGAGATCGGCGACATGCGGGTCATCGGCCGCTACCGCCTCGATCCGGGCAACCCGTTCTCCGGCTTTGGCCTGCGCTTCGGCCTCAAGCTGCCGACCGGCGCCACCAACAAGACCATGAGCCCCGCCGACCCGGCCGATCCGGGCACGCCCTACGCACTGGAGCGTTCCGCCCAGCCGGGCAGCGGCAGCACCGACGCCATCCTCGGCGCCTACTACTTCCAGACCCTGCCGGGCAGCGGCTGGGGCTGGTTCGCCAGCGCCCAGCTGCAGACCGCCCTGGCCACCCGCAGTGACTACCGCCCTGGCACCGAAGTAAAGCTCGACCTGGGCACCCACTACGCGCTGGCACCGGGGCTCACCGGCCTGCTGCAGCTCAATGCGCTGCACCGTCCTCGAGACGGCGGTGCCGCCGCCAACCCGGCGTCGGGCGGGCACGCCTTCTACCTCAGCCCCGGCCTGAGCTACGCCGTCGCCCCGCGCACCCAGGTCTATGGGCTGCTGCAGCTGGCGCTCAGCCAGTACGCCAAGACCGACCCACTCGATCCGCAAGCCGGCCAACTGACGGCGCCGCGCAGCTTCACCGTCGGCCTCAGCCAGCGCTTCTGAGGCAGCTTTCCGTTCTTCGCCCCTCCAGCCCCCCCGGTTCCCCGCGCCCAATGCGGGGAATTCGTCACTCGCCCACCCCGCAGCAGGTCATAAGACGACACCCTGACGCCCTCCATACTCACGCCATTTTCATAAAAGAAAGGCATGAAGATGCTGAACAAATGGAGACAAGGGCTGCTCGGGGGCTGCCTGCTGGCACTCATCCTGGGTTTTGCGGGGAGCCCTCCGGCACGCGCCGAAGCGCTGGTGATCGGCCAGAGCGTACCGCTCAGCGGCGTGCTGGCCAGCACCGGCAAGGCAATGGCGCTGGGCGTGCGGCTTGCGATCGATGCCGCCAACGCCGCCGGCGGGGTCGGCGGCCGCACCCTCACCCACGTGGTCAAGGACGACGGCTACCAGACCGCCGAAACCGTGCGCCTGACCCACGAGCTGATCCGCCGCGACAAGGCGGTGGCGCTGATCGGCTATGCCGGCACCGGCAACATCGCCGAACTGCTCAAGCATGGGGTGCTGGCCGACGGCAACATCGCGTTGATCGCCCCCTACACCGGCGGCGAGCCGCTGCGCTCGCCCTACAACCCGTGGATCTTCCATATCCGCGCCAGCTACGGCGACGAGACCGAGGCCATGGTGCGCCAGTTCGTCGCCTCCGGCCTGCAGCGCATCGCGGTGTTCTACCAGAACGATCCCTTCGGCCAGGCCGGGCTGGCCGGCGTCGAGCGGGCCCTGGAAAAGCACAAGCTGAAGATCGTCAGCAAGGGCAGCTACGAGAAGAACACCGAGGACGTCACCGCCGCCGTGCGCGACATTGCCGCCGGCGCACCCCAGGCGGTAATCATGATCGGCGTGGTCCGGCCGACCGCCGCCTTCGTCAAGGCCTACCAGCCGGTCCGCCCCGGCACCCAGTTGTTCAGCATCTCGGTGGTGAATGGCCGCGAGTTGCACCAGCTGGCGGGCGGCGATGCGGCGCGGGGGGTCGGCATCACCCAGGTCATGCCCTCGCCGTTCAGCGGCGTGACGCGCATCGCGCGGGACTACAACGCCGCGCTGCAGCGCTTCGCGCCGGGCGAGGAGCCGTCCTACACGAGCTTCGAGGAATACGTCGGCGCCCGCGTGCTGATCGAGGCGATCCGCCGCACCAAGGGCACACCGACGCCGGCCGCGGTGCTGCAGTCCCTCGAAAGTCTGGACGTGGACCTGGGCGGCTTCCAGGTGCGCTTCGGCCACGGCAACCGCATCGGCTCCCAGCGCGTCGAGGTCACCCTGCTCGGTCGCGACGGCCAGCACCTGCGCTGACCATCGCCCGGCGGTTCAGCTGTCGCGCAGTTCCAGCGCCCGCTCGTAGAGCGCGTTCTTCGACGCGCCGGTGATCGCCGCGGCCAGCTTGGCGGCCTGCTTCACCGGCAGTTCGGCCAGCAGCAGGCCAAGCACCCGCTCGGCCTCCGGCGACAGGCCTTCACTGGCGGGCGCCGCCGACACCAGCAGCACGAACTCGCCGCGGGCTCGGTTGGCGTCGGCAGCCAGCCAGGCCGGTGCGTCGGCCAGCGGCATGCGCACGATCTGCTCGAACATCTTGGTCAGCTCACGGGCGACGACGATCTGGCGGGTCGGCTCGAGCGTCGCCGCCAGGTCGTCCAGCGTCTCGGCGATGCGGTGCGGTGCCTCGTAGAACACCAGCGTGCCCGGCACGCCGCGCAGGGCGTCCAGCGCGCTCTTGCGGGCCGCCGACTTGGTCGGCAGGAAACCGTGGAAATGGAAATGCCCGTCGGCCAGCCCGGAGGCCGACAAGGCCGCAATCGCTGCGCAGGCGCCCGGCACCGGCACCACCGGGAAACCGGCGTCCTGCACCCGCGCCACCGCCCGTGCGCCGGGGTCGGATACCGCCGGCGTGCCGGCGTCGGTGATCAGCGCCACCTGCTTGCCTTCCTCCAGCATGCGGATCACCTGCCCGGCAGCCTCCTGCTCGTTGTGCTCGTGCAGCGCGACCAGTCGCGTCCGGATGTCGAAGGCATCGAGCAGGCGCTGGCTGTGGCGGGTGTCCTCGGCGGCAACGGCGTCCACCGCCTTCAATACGGCCAGCGCGCGCAGACTCATGTCCTGCAGGTTACCCAAGGGCGTGGCCACCACATACAATGACGACGTCTTATTCAGCGGAGAGGCGGACGATGCGTCGGAAAGGGCAGGATGCATGGCAGGACCAGGGACAGGAGGCGGGGGACGCAGATTGTGGGCGCGCCACCCCGCCGATGCAAGCCGAACACCTGCGCCGCGGCGCGGCGGCCGAAGCGCTGGCCGCCGACCACCTGGAAAAGCACGGGCTGACGATCCTCGCCCGCAACGTGCGCTGCCGCGGCGGCGAAGTGGATCTGATCGCCATAGACCGGGGCAGCGTGGTCTTCGTCGAGGTGCGCCTGCGCAGCAACAGCCGCTTCGGCGGTGCGGCGGCGAGCATCACCGCGGCCAAGCGCCAGCGCGTGATCCTCGCCGCGCGCTACTGGTTGAACGGCGCCGGCCGGCGTTACGCCAACCAGCCCTGCCGCTTCGACGCGGTGCTGCTGGAACGCCTCGACAGCGACGGCATCGAATGGTTACGGGGTGCCTTCGATGCGTATTGAGCGCTTCCTGCTGGCCCTGCTGCTCGGCTGCGGCGTGCTCCCGCCAGCCACGGCGCAGCAGGTCCGCATCCTCGTGCAGAGCTCCCCGCTGGCCGGTTTCCAGTACTACGGCGGCAAGATCCTCTGGGACGAGATGCGCGAGGGCGACACGCTGACGCTGGTCCGCGAACCCGACAACGCCCATGATCGCTATGCGGTGCGCGTCGAGTGGCGCGGCCAGAAGCTCGGCTACCTGCCCCGCGCCGAGAACCGGGCGGTGGCCGAGGAGATGGACCGGGGCAGCGCCATCGGCGGCCGCATCGGCAAGCTGGCGAAAGACCCCAACCCGTGGAAGCGGTTGCGCGTGGACGTGCTGGTCGGTTTGTAAGTGGATTTCTCGCTTCCGGCAGGGCCGCGGGTGCAAATGCTAGAATCGCGGCCAAATTTTCCGGAGTCAAAGATGGATCTCGTTGCCCGTATCGCGCAGCAATTTACCGACAGCGCCCAGACCAAGCTGGCCGCCCTCGAGTTCATGGCCGAGCCCATCGCCGCGGCCATCGAAACGATGACCCACAGCCTGATGAACAACGGCAAGATCCTGGCCTGCGGCAACGGCGGTTCGGCCGCCGACGCCCAGCACTTCGCCGCCGAGTTGCTCAACCGCTTCGAGATGGAGCGTCCGCCGCTGGCCGGCCTGGCGCTGACCACCGACAGCTCGACGCTCACGTCCATCGCCAACGACTACGACTACAACCAGATCTTCTCCAAGCAGGTGCGTGCCCTCGGCCAACCCGGCGACGTGCTGCTGGCCATCTCCACCAGCGGCAACTCGCCCAACGTGATCGAGGCCATCCACGCCGCCCACGAGCGGGAAATGCTGGTGGTGGCCCTCACCGGCAAGGGCGGCGGCCAGATGGCTGAACTTCTCGGCCCCGGTGACATCCATCTGTGCGTCCCGGCCGATCGCACCGCGCGCATCCAGGAAGTCCACCTGGTGACCCTGCACTGCCTGTGCGACGGCATCGATTGCCTTTTCCTCGGAGTGGAAGAATGAGCTTTGCCCGCAAGCCCCTTGCCTGGACCGCGCTGGTCCTCGGCACCCTGGCCGCCGCCCAGGGCTGCATCCCGGTCATCGTCGGTGGCACCGGCATGGCCGTCGCCATGGTTTCCGACCGCCGCAGCTCCGGCGCCTACGTGGAAGACGAGGGCATCGAGTGGAAGAGCGTCAAGCGCATCGAAGATGCCCTCGGTGACAAGGTCCATGTGAATACCACCGCCTTCAACCGCAAGCTGCTGCTGACCGGCGAAGCCTTCAACGAGGCCAGCCGCGACGAGGCCGGCCGCATCGCCGCCGCCGTCGAGAACGTCAAGGAAGTGGTCAACGAACTGCGCGTGGCGCCCACCAGCACCCTGTCGGCACGCAGCAACGACAGCTACATCAGCTCCCAGGTGAAGGCCCGCTTCGTGCCCCAGAAGGATTTCCGCGTGCAGCAGGTCAAGGTGGTGACCGAAGCCTCCACGGTCTACCTGATGGGCCTCGTCACCCAGCGGGAAGGCAACGCCGCCACCGAGGTCGCGCGTACCACCAGCGGCGTGCAGAAGGTCGTGCGGGTCTTCGAGTACATCAGCGAGGAAGAGGCCAAGCGCCTCGACAACGCCACCGGCAACAACGCCGAATCGGGCAAGTAAAGCCGAGCTCCGATGCATGCCAAAGGCCCTGCCGGACACCGGCAGGGCCTTTTTGTTTGACGCGGCGCTATCGTTGGCGACGCGGCCACTCAAGCTTGTGGGCAGGGCACCAGGCCGGCGGCAGACATCTCCCGCTTTTCCAGGCCGCGCAGCAGCACCAGCAACAGCGTTCCCACCATCATCACCGCCGCCGCCAGGTACAACCCTGCCGCATAGCTGCCGACCGCCGTGGCCAGCCAGCCGGTGACTGCCGGGCCGAGGATCTGCGCCGCGCCGTAGGAGAGGGTCATCTTGCCCATCATCTTGGCCGGGCGGGTCGGGTAATAGCGGCCGGCCATCGTCAGCACCAGGCTCACCATGCCGATGAAGGTGGCGCCGAACAGCAGCGCCCCGACGAGCGCAGCGGCCAGCCCGCCCACCGTGACTGGCAGCACGATGCCGGCGATCTGCAGCACCGCCGCGATGATCAGCGCGTTCAGCTCGCCGGTGCGGCGCGCTACCAGGTCCCACAGGATGCAGGCCGGCGCGGCCGCCACGCCGATCGCCAGGAACACCAGCGAGCCCTTGCCGGCAAGGCCCGGCAGGCGGTCCACGATGGCAACGATGAAGGTCGCGCTGACCACGTAGCCGATGCCGGCGCAGAAATAGGCCGCCATGAACAGGCGCAGGAAGCCCGCCGTCGGCGGCCGGTCTTGCATCTGCGCAGCACTGTGGCTGGCCGGGTTGCGCCCCGGCGACGGCAGCCAGCGCAGCGCCGGCACCAGCAGCACGGCGCCGAAGACGGTCAGCGCGAACCATTGCTGGCGCCAGTCCAGCCATTGGCTCATCAGCGCGACCGCCGCCGCGCAGGCGGTGATGCCGATGCCGATGCCCGCGAAATGGATGCCCAGCTCGCTGCGGTGATTGTGGCGGATCAGCCAGTTGAGGATCAGCCCGGTGCCGAACAACATGCCCGCCGCGCTGGCCAGCCCGGCCACGAAGCGCGACAAAGCCCACACCAGCGGGTCGGTGCTGAGGCCCATCACGGCGGTACTCACCACCGCCAGCACCATGCCGATGCGGTACAGGCGGTCCTTCAGGACCAGATCGCCGATCAACGACGCGAGCAACGCGCCGCTCAGGTAGCCGGCGTAATTGACCGCCGCCAGCAGGCCGCCTTCGGCCACACCGAGGCCGGCCTGTTGCTGCATCAGCGGCAGCAACGGCGTATAGGCGAAACGGGCGACGCCCAGCGCCAGCACCAGGCTGAAGATGCCGGCGCCGAGCACGCGGAAACGTTCGGCGGCAGAACTGTGTTCGTTCATCGCAGCAGCCTCCTTGTGGTTGGAGCAGACACGATAAACAGGCTAAACTATCTCATCAAATGATTTATTAAGAACGTTCAATTCTCTTATGGAGATATGAATATGGAACTCGTCGCGCTGCGCACCTTCCAGGCGGTGGTCGAGGAAGGCGGCATCCTCGCCGCCTCCCGCAAGCTGAACACCGTCCAGTCCAACGTGACGGGCCGCATCCGTCGCCTGGAGGAGGAGCTCGGCACCGAGTTGTTCCACCGCAAGGGCCGCGGACTGGAGCTGGCGCCGTCGGGGCGCGTGCTCCTCGACTACGCCCGCCGCATGCTGCTGCTCGAACGGGAAACCAGCGCCGCCGTCCGCCAGGTCGGCGAGAGCGTTGGCGAGCTGCGCATCGGCGCGATGGAGACCTTCGCCGCGGTGCACCTGCCCCGCGCGCTGAAGGCCGTGCGGGCCCGCCATCCGCGTGTCGAGCTGCGGGTCAGCACCGACACCAGCGCCGCGCTGATCGAACGCCTGCTCGACCACAAGCTCGACTGCGCCTTCATCGGCGGCCCGGTGATCCATCCGGATCTGGCCTTCGATGAACTGGTGATGGAGGAACTGGTGCAGGTCTGCGCAGCCGGCGCCGACCCGGTGCTGCAGCCGGTGATCCTGTTCCGCGAGGGCTGCGCCTACCGCACCCGCGCACTGGCCTGGCAGCGGGCCAGCGGCCACGCGGTGGCCGACGCGATGGAGTTCGGCACGCTGGAAGGCATCCTCGGCTGCGTGTCGGTCGGCCTCGGCTGGACGCTGCTGCCGCGGCGGGTGGTGGAGCAGTCGCAACACCGGGCCGACCTGACTATCCGCGAAGTGCCGCCGCAGATCAGCCGCGTGCAGACCGGCGTGGCCTACCTGCGCGCCGCGCCGCCGATGGCGGCGATCAAGACCCTCGCCGACGCCGTGGCCGCGCTGGCCAACGGCAATACCGAAGCCTCAGCCCAGGTCTGAGGCCCGCTGGCGCACCACCAGCTCGGCGTAGCCGGTCTGCAGGTCGGGCTCGCGCTGGAAATCCCAGCCCGGCAAGCGCATCAGCAATATCTCGGCGGTGGTACGCACGACGCAGCCGTAGCCCAGGTGCCCACCGATCACCGCGCCGGAAGCCGTCGCCAGCGCCCCGTGCAGATGGGAACCGTTGGCGGCGATGGTGCCGCTGAGACTCAGCAGCTCGATGTCGCCGTCCACCGCCCGCAGCTCGCCGGCACCGGCCAGCCGCAGGTGCGCGCCGCTCAGGCTGCCGATGCCTGCCAGCACGAAGGCCGCCGCGCCGCCCTCGGCGAACAGCGCACATTCCAGCGCCCGGCGCAGGTCCTGGCCGGGGGTCAGGCGTATCGGTTGCACGTCCATGCTGTTCTCCTGGCCAGGCCGCGGATTACTCCGCCAACCCGGCTTCGCTCATGAAACGCCGGCGCTCGGCGTCCTTGTCGATATGGCTGGCCAGTGCCCGGCACAAGGTCGCCACGCTGTTGGCGGTGCGGGACTCCCGGCGCACCAGCACCTTGGCCATCGGTCCGATATAGCGCGCGAAAATCTGCTCGACCCGCGCCAGTTCGACATCCGGAATCACGCTGACCGCCCCGGCGGCAGCGGATGACACGCTGGCCGAGCTGCGCGCGGCGGTGCCGGCGGCGATGCTGCGCGGGGATGCCGTCCCCGATACCGCCCCGGAGGCCGCCACCACGCCGGACAGAAAGGCGCTGCGCGGCGCCGGATCGGGGATCAGCGCCGCCAGCAATTCGTGCAGGCCGGCCAGGTTCTCGGCCCGCGGCAAAGTCCGGCGAACCAGGATCCTGGCCATCGGCCCGATGTGCAGGGCCAGGATGCGCTCGGCCGCCTCGATCGCCACCGGGCTCAGATCGCTGCCCAGCGCCGCCTGGCGGATCGACGGGTCGGCCACCCGTGCGCTGGCGAGCAGGCTGACCCCGCTGTAGGCGTACAGCTCGTGGTCACGGGCCTGGGGATCGCGACGCACGCCGATGTTGCGGAAGTAGTCGCCGGCGTTGTTCTTGAGCTGGTGGATGACTTCATAGTAGGCCCGCGCCACCAGTACCTGGCCAGGATTCGAGAAACGCATCACCCGGAAGGCGGTGGTGATGCCGTCGCCGAGGATGCGCGAACGCCCGTTGGGATCCGGCGCCACCCGCACCGGGCCGAGGTTGATGCCCATGTGCACACCAAGCCCCTCGCCCGCCGCGGCGTCGCCGAGCTGTACCGCGGTACGCAGTGCATCCTCCGGGTCGCCGACATAGCAGACCGCGCAGCCCTCCTTGGTATTGACCGCCAGGCGCGTGGTCGGCGGCACCGGTGCGATGGCCTGGGTCAGCATGCGCACCAGGCGCGAGCGCCCTTCCCGCTGGGCGGCCTCGTCGGTGCCCACGCCGGCCACGTCGGCGAACAGCACGGCGCCGATGAAGGTGCGCGCCTCCGACGCCGACAGCCCGAGGGGCAGCGGCACCTCGACCGGCGGCTCGGACGCCTCGCCGCCGGTCGGCGGCGCCAGACAGGCCCGGCGGAAATCCGCTACCTGGCGCGGGCGCTTGTCTTCGTCCGGATTGAGCGCCCAGTCGATGGCCTTCAGCATGGCAGCGCCGAAGGCATCGGCGTTGCCGATATCGGCTGCCTTCGGCATGGCGTCCTCGCGCAGGCGGGCGAAGGCCTCCATCGGCAGCTTGCCGGTGACCATCCAGTACATCACGCCAGCCATCGCGTAGAGGTCGGTCCACGGCCCCTGCTTGCCGTGGCGGTGGTATTGCTCGGCCGGTGCGAAGCCCGGCGTCACCACCGCGGTGAGGGTCTGGTCGATGCCGTCCAGTTCCAGCCGGCGGGCCGAGCCGAAATCGAGCAGCACCGGCGAACCGTCGGCGCGGATGTAGATGTTGCCGGGCTTGATGTCCCGGTGCAGGAAACCCGCCGCGTGGATCGCCTCCAGCCCGTCGAGCAAGGGCCGCACGATGCGCACCAGGCTCGCCCGGTCGAGGGGCAGGCGCCCCACCAGCCAGCGCTGCAGCGGCTGGCCGGTCTCGTACTCCATCACCATATAGGCGGTGTCGTTGCCGCGGAAATAGCGCAGTACCCGCACGATGCCCGGATGGTGAAAGCTGGCCAGCGCCCGCGATTCGAGCAGGAAGCGCTGCAGGCCCCACTCGAAGCCCTTGGCCGCCTCGCTGGAGCGTGGCCGCACGGCAAAGCCGTCACGCCGCACGGCGAGATCCTTGGGCAGGTATTCCTTGATCGCCACCTGGCAGTCCAGGTGGGTATCGTGGGCCAGGTAGGTGATGCCGAAGCCGCCCCCGCCGAGCACCCGCTCGATGCGGTATTCGTTGATGACGTAGCCGGACGGCAGGGCCAGCAGGTCGTCCTGGCCCGGCGCGGGCGGAAGGGTCTCGTCGCTCACGGGGGCGGACGGATCAGGCGTCGATCATCTGCATCGCCTTCTCGAGGCTGCGACGCATGCGGTTGAAGGAGCTGGCCAGCACCGACACTTCATCATTACCGCCTTCCGGAAACTCCGGCTGGTTGAAGTCACCGGTGCTGATCTTGTCAGCGGCCTCGGACATGCGCGACACCGGGCGGATGATCAGCCACGACAGCATCAGGTTGAGCACCGCGAAGACCGCGACAAAGACCGCCGCCAGCGACATCATGAAGGTGCGGAAGGCCTGCGCGGCGTTGTCCAGCGGCACCGACATCGGCACCGACACCACCTGGGCACCGACCACCTCGTTGAGTTTCCAGCCGAAGCCGTTGGCGCTGCCATATACCTTGATCATGCTCGGCGGCGCCGCCTCCGGCGAGCTGTGACAGGGCAGACAGGCCGCCGTCTCGATGCGGATCGGGTGCGCCACGTACAAGGCCGGGCCAGTGGGCGTGTCGCGCTGACCGGTGATCTCCTTGCTGTCCGGCGTGTTGCGGAAGGTGTTCACCAGATCGGCCTCCCAGTCCGACGCCCGGTCGCGCGGGTTGGTCGGGTTGAGGGTGGCTTCCTTGTAGGCGTAGTTGGGGTACTTCTTGTGCAGCTCGTTGAGGGTTTCGGTGGCCGCGTAGGCCGGCACCGTCTGCGGCAGGAACTGCTTGTCCATCAGCGGATTGAGGTGCGGCTTCACCTGGCCGACGGTGTAGCCGCGGATCGCCAGCGCCGCCTCCATGACCAGCCGCGCCTCACCGAGCACCTGCTCGCGGGCATGGCGGTACAGCAGGTCGTGGGAAATGTAGCCGGCAACGCCGAAGCCGGCCAGAAACACCGCCAGCAGCACCAGGTTGAACTTCAGTCGCAGTCCCATGGGAATCCTCCGGAAAATGGCCCATGGGCCGTAATGGCCATCATTTTTGCACATTGCGAAGTCATATTGCAGGCCAACAGCATGACAGCCCGGCCGTCACGAAACGTATCCGGCCATCCGTGGGGGCGAATTCATTCGCCCGTCGTGGGCTGTGCAAGCTCCGCGGGCGAATGAATTCGCCCCCACGGGGGATGGGGCGTCACGTTGATTCGAGGCCCACCAGCACACAGGCGCAAGAATATCGTCATACCTCCGCAACCCGCACCGGCGATCCTCCCTGGCTTTCCTTCGCCCGCCTGGTGCTCCATGTCTTCCACGACCTACTCCCGCCTCGAAGTGGCCGCCGGCTGCCTGCTGGCCAGCCTCGTCCTGCACGGCTGCGGCAGCAGCAACAACGGCAGCCAGAACGTGCCCACCGGCACCAAGGCCACGCTGGCCCTGCTGGAAACCACCGACCTGCACACCAATGTGGTCAGCTATGACTACTTCAAGCTCGCCGAAGACAAGTCCCTCGGCTTCGAGCGCACCGCCACGCTGATCAACCAGGCCCGCCAGGAATTCCCCAACACCCTGCTGCTCGACAACGGCGACACCATCCAGGGCACCGCGCTGTCGGACTACCAGGCCATCGTCAATCCGGTGTCCTGTAGCCAGCCGCTGGCCATGTACAAGGTGATGAACGCCGCCGGCTTCGAAGGCGGCGGCATCGGCAACCATGAGTTCAACTACGGCCTGCCCTTCCTGAGCCAAGTCACCGGCAACCGCTTCAACGTGGATGGCATGGCCGATCCGGCCGCCCAGCCGACCTGCAAGGGCCCGAACTTCCCGCAGGTACTGGCCAACGTGAACAGCGTCAAATCCAACGCCCCGCTGTTCCAGCCCTACGCCATCATCAACAAGACCGTCACCGCCACCGGCCCGGACGGCAAGCCGGTCAGCGGTACCGTCAAGGTCGGCATCATCGGCTTCACGCCGCCCACTATCATGAGCTGGGACAAGCGCTGGCTGGACGGCAAGGTCTACACCGTCGGCGTCAAGGAAGCCGCCGAGAAGTACATTCCGGAAATGCGCGCGAAGGGCGCCGACCTGGTGGTAGTGATCTCCCACGGCGGCCTCGACGACAGCACCTACTCGCCGACGATGGAGAACGGCAGCTACCACCTGTCCAAGGTGGCCGGCGTGGACGCCATGCTGATCGGCCACTCCCACCAGATCTTCCCCAACGCCACCAGCACCGTCTCCCAGTTCAACCTGCCCGGCGTGGACAAGGTGGCCGGCACCGTGAACGGCGTGCCGACCGTGATGGCCAACTACTGGGGCAAGCACCTCGGCGTCATCAAGTTCGACCTCACCTACGACGGCAAGACCTGGGCCATCGACAAGAGCAAGACCGTCGTGCAGGCCCGCTCCACGCAGAACGCCGACAAGAGCTACGTAGCCGTCGATCCGACTATCGCCGCGGCCATCGCGACCGAGCACCAGGCTACCATCGACTACGTGAAGACGCCGATCGGCAGCACCGACTTCGAGATGTCCAGCTACTTCGCCGACGTCGGCGATCCGGGCGCCATCGAGCTGGTGAACCAGGCCCAGGCCGACTACGTGACCAGGTACGTGGCCGCCAACCTGCCCCAGTACGCCGCGCTGCCGGTGCTGTCGGTCAGCGCCCCGTTCAAGAGCGGCTTCGCCGGCGGCACCGACTACACCGACGTGCAGCAAGGCAACCTGGCCATCAACAACGCCGCCGACCTCTACCTGTACCCCAACACCATCTACGCGGTGAAAGTCACCGGTGCCGACATCAGGAACTGGCTGGAGACCGCGGCCAAGCGCTTCAACCAGATCGACCCCGCCAAGACCACCCAGCAGGAACTCGTCAGCAGCTTCCCGGGCTACAACTTCGACATGTTCACCAGCGCCGACATCCGCTACGAGATCGACGTGACCAAGCCGATCGGCAGCCGCATCGTCAACCTCAAGTACAAGGGCGCGGCCATCGACCCGGCCAAGGAATTCATCGTCGCCACCAACAACTACCGGGCCAGCGGCGGTGGCAGCTTCCCCGGCCTCGACGGCAGCAAGACCCTCTACGCCTCGCCGGACGCCAACCGCGACGTGCTGATCCAGTACATCAAGACGGCAAAGACGATCACCCGCGCCGCCAACGGATCGGACCGCAGCTGGCGCTTCACGCCGGTGACCACTGCCGGAGCGGTGGTCTTCCACTCGGCGCCCGGCAAGCTGGCCCTTGCCCAGGCCGCCGGCCTGGCCGGCATCACCCAACTGCAAGCCGACGACGGCAGCGGCAAGAGCCTCGCCCTGTATGCGATTGACCTTTCGAAGTAAATCCCGCCACCCACGCCTCGCCGCCGCCCTGCTGGCCGGGGCGGCGGCCCTGGGCGGCATCGCGTGGGCCAGCCGTGCGCCGGCCCCGACGGCGGCGGAGCTGGCCCAGTTGCAGATCCTCGCCGGCCCCGGCCGGCAGGACACAGCGCTGACCCGCCTGACGAGCCTGGCCGAAGGCGGCGCAGCCGACGCCCGCCGCACGCTGGGCCTGGCCCTGCTGAGTCGCGGCGACCAGGACGGGAAAGGACTGCAGTGGCTGCGCCGCGCCGCCGAGGACGGTGACGTGGAGGCCCGTTTTCAGCTCGGCAAGCTGTACTCGGCCGGAGCCACCGGCATTCCCGCCGACCCAGCCCGTGCCTTCGCGTGGTTTTCGGCGGCCGGCAAGTCTGGCCACGCTGGCGCCGCCTACTACCTGGGCATCGCCTGGCGCGACGGCTACGGGGTGAAGACGGATCACGCCGAAGCGGCCCGCTGGCTGCGCCGGGCCGCCGATTCAGGCATCGCCGCCGCGCAGTTCCTGCTCGCCAACGCCTACCGGGAAGGCGATGGCGTGCCCCGCGACAATGCCGCAGCGCTGCGCCTGTACGCCGCCGCCGCCGAGCAGGACCACCCGGAAGCCTGCCAGACGCTGGCGATGGCTTACCTGAACGGCGAACTGGGCCTGCAGCGGGACGAGGAAGAGGGCCGCCACTACCTGATGGAGGCCGCCCACGCCCTCAAGCATCCGGCACTCAAGCCTTGAGGGCCTTGCTGGCCGCGGTGGGCGAATGAATTCGCCCCTACGGTGAAATCGCCAGCGCCGTTTTCGAAGAGCATCGCCCACTGCGCCGGGCCCCGTCCTGGTGGTCGAAGCAAGACGGGAAGTCACCGTCGCCCAGCTCAAAAAGCGCCCCCCGTGGGGGCGACACGTCCCGTGGGGGCGAATTCATTCGCCCACGGAGCTTGAGCTGCAATAACGGGCCAGCGCAGGCAGGATTCGCCCAAGGCCGCACCAGACTCGTAAAATTTCGTGTTTCCGCCGCCAGCTCGACGCAAACACCATCGAATCGCCCGTGAACGGCGCACAGTTCAGCCTGCCTCTCGCCCGGCTTCGCCAGGCGGACGGCTCCGGAGCAGCGCAGCAAGCTTGCCGCAGGTCAATAAAATGGCGCGCCGGACCCGGAAAATAGGCCTCTGATCGCCCCCGGCGGTCGCCGACCAACAACAAAGAAAGAGCACGGCCGTGTCCTCCGAACACTCCCGCAAGCCCCTCGCCCCCATCGTCGTCAGCGCCATTGGCGTCGTCTTCGGCGACATCGGCACCAGCCCGCTATATGCGCTGAAGGAAATCTTCAACGGCCATCACCCCATCCCGGTCACCCCGGACAATATCCTCGGCGTGCTGTCCCTGGTGTTCTGGTCGATCATGGCGCTGGTCACCGTCAAGTACGTCAGTGTGATCATGCGTGCCGACAACCGCGGCGAAGGCGGCTCCCTGGCCCTGCTGTCGCTGATCACCGAAAACTCTCGCAACCGGGTGGTGACCTGGGCCGTGTCGCTGCTCGGCATCTTCGCGGCGGCGCTGTTCTACGGCGACAGCATGATCACCCCGGCCATCTCGGTGCTGTCGGCGGTGGAGGGGCTGGAGATCGTCTCGCCGGACTTCACCCGCTTTGTTCTGCCACTGACCCTGGTGATCCTGACCGTGCTGTTCTTCATCCAGAAACGCGGCACCGGCACCGTCGGCATGTTCTTCGGGCCGGTGATGATCGGCTGGTTCGCGGTCCTCGGCCTGCTCGGCATCCTCGAGATCACCCGCCACCCGGCCGTGCTGACCGCCCTCAACCCGGCCTACGCGGTCGGCTTCATCACCCACCACCCGTCGCTGGCCTTCCTGGCCCTCGGCTCGGTGGTGCTGTCGGTGACCGGCGGCGAGGCCTTGTACACCGACATGGGCCACTTCGGCCGCTTCCCGATCCGCCTGGCCTGGTTCGGCTTCGTGCTGCCGGCGCTGGTGCTCAACTACTTCGGCCAGGGCGCCCTGCTGCTCAACGAACCGGCCGCCATCGAGAGCCCCTTCTTCCACCTCGGCCCCAGCTGGGCGACGATTCCGCTGGTCATCCTGGCCACGCTGGCGACGGTGATCGCCTCTCAGGCGGTGATCTCCGGCGCCTTCTCGGTGGCCCGCCAGGCGGTTCAGATGGGCTTCCTGCCGCGCATGCTGATCGTCCACACTTCGGGTGCCGAGGCCGGCCAGATCTACGTGCCCTTCACCAACTGGACGCTGTATCTGGCGGTGGTGGCGCTGGTGCTGGGCTTCAAGAGTTCCTCCAACCTGGCCGCCGCCTACGGCATCGCGGTCACCGGGACGATGCTCATCGACACCGTGCTGGTGGCCTTCGTGATGGTCCTGCTGTGGCGCTGGCACCCGCTGGTGGTGGCGCTGGTAGCCGGCGCCTTCCTGGCGGTGGACATCGCCTTCTTCGCCGCCAACGCCCTCAAGATCCCCGAGGGCGGCTGGTTCCCGATCGCCGCCGGGCTGGTCTCCTTCACCGTGCTGACCACCTGGCGGCGCGGCCGCCGGCTGGTGCGGCGGGAGCTTGCCAAGCAGGGGATCCCGATGGCGACCTTCCTCAACGCCCTGTGCGACGTGCACCGGGTGAATGGCACCGCGGTCTTCATGACCAGCTCCAAGGAAGGCGTGCCGGCTGCGCTGCTGCACAACCTCAAGCACAACCAGATCCTCCACGAGCGGGTCGCCCTGGTCACCGTCGAGACCGCCGACACGCCCCACGTGAACGAGATGGAGCGCATCTACCTGCACCGCATGAGCCAGGGCTTCCTGCGCATCGTGATCCGCTACGGCTTCATGGAGGACCCGGACGTCCCGCAGGCACTGCAATGCTGCAAGCGCTATGGCGAATCCTTCGACATGATGGAGACGACCTTCTACGTGTCCCGCGAGACCGTCATCCCGAGCATGCTCGGCCGCCGCATCAACCCGTGGCGGGCGCGCCTGTTCGCCTTCATGTCGAAGAACGCCACCAGCGCCACCGACTTCTTCAGGATTCCCAACAACCGGGTCGTCGAACTGGGCACCCAGCTGGTGATCTGAGGCGCCCGCTCACTAGCGGTCGCGCCGGGAGATCAGCTGGAAATACACCCGGTCCGGCAGCCAGCGCAGGACCTTCATGATGCGCGTGAAACGGCGCGGAAAATGGATCTCGAAGGCGCCGCCGGCAAAGCCGCGGATGATCCGCCGCGCCGCGTCGTCGGCCGAGATCAGGGCCGGCATCTCGAAGTCGTTCCTGGCCGTCAGCGGCGTATCCACGAAGCCCGGGTTGATCAGGAAGACCGACACGCCCCGGGGTGCCAGATCGAGGTAGAGGATCTCGGCGAAATTGATCAGGGCCGCCTTGCTGGGCCCGTAGGCCAAGGCCCTGGGCAGGCCCCGGTAGCCGGCCACCCCGCCGATGATGGCAATGGCGCCCGCCCGCTGGCGGATCAGCTGCGGCACCACCGCGGCGACGCCGTCCATCACCCCCAATAGATTGGTATGCACGGTGTGCCGC
Source organism: Pseudomonadota bacterium (assembly GCA_018241665.1). Lineage (GTDB taxonomy): Bacteria > Pseudomonadota > Gammaproteobacteria > Burkholderiales > Rhodocyclaceae > Zoogloea. The sequence goes on along the minus strand of JAFEDK010000013.1, from coordinate 93,294 downwards.
GCGGAGTCGGTGGTCAGGTCCCAGGCCCGCAGCGGCGCGTAGGTGCCGGCGCTGAGGATCACCATGTCGACGCCACCCCAGCTATCCAGGATGTCCAGCATTGCCGGCGTAAAGGCGCCGGCGTCGGTCACGTCGAGGGGTAGGACCAGCGCGTCGTGCAACTCCGCGGCCAGCTGGCGCAGGCGCGGCGCGTTACGCGCCGACAAGGCCAAGCGGGCGCCGCGCCGGTCCAGCTCCACGGCCAGCGCCGCACCGATGCCGCTGGAGGCACCGACGATCCAGACGCGCCGGCCCTGCCAGTCGGTAATTGGCGTATTCGTCGGACCGAACCACAACATCGCCCCTCCCGCCTTCCGCAGCCCGCGGCGCGCCACCGGCCGGAATACGGTTCAGCTGCCGCCCATTTTCAGCGTAGCGCATCGCCACGGCCTTTGCCGGCCGAGGCAGCCGGGAAGCGTGTCCCTCAGGGGCGTTCGGCCAGGGCCCGCTCGACCGCACTCACGAAGGTCTTGTTGTCGGGCGCCGTGGTGCTCGGAAAACTGAGGACCTTCTGGCCGCTGCGGTCGATCAGGTACTTGTGGAAATTCCACTTGGGCCGTTCGCCAGTCAGCGAGCCGAGCTGCTTGTAGAGGGGATTGGCCGAGCTGCCCAGCACGTCCGTCTTGGCCAGCATCGGGAACTTGACGCCATAGGTGAGCCGGCAGAAGTCGGCGATCTCCTTGTTGCTGCCGGGTTCCTGGCCGCCAAAATCGTTGGACGGGAAACCCAGCACCACCAGGCCCTGCTCCCTGTACTTGGCGTACATCTTCTCGAGGCCGTCATACTGGCCGGTGAAGCCGCAATAGCTGGCGGTGTTGACCACCAGCACCACCTTACCGCGGTACTGGCAAAGAGACTGGGGCGACTCGTCCTGCAGGCGCGGGAAGGTATGGTCGAGCAGCGCCGGGCAGGCCTGCGCCGCGGCCCCCGGAGCGGTAGCTGCCGTGGGTGCCGCGGCCACAGAGGGCAAGGCCAGGCCCAGCAGGGCCGCCGACACGATGCAGGATGCAACTTTCTTCATTCAGGACTCCACTCCACTGGTTATGGCGGAAGCCACCTGCTCCCACCCATCTGCCGGTGGACCGGTCCCCCCCGGCTGGAGTTCGCCCGCTTCGCAGCCGCCCCCCCGTAGGCTGGTCCCTGTGGGCTGGTCCC
>JAFEDK010000013.1:0-91904 GCA_018241665.1 Pseudomonadota bacterium | reverse complement strand
GGCTGGTCCCTGTGGGCTGGTCCCTGTGGGGGCGAATTCATTCGCCCGCGGAGGTGAGGCCATCCGCGGTGGGCGAATGAATTCGCCCCCACAGCCTCACCCCCCACAGCCTCGACCCCTACAGGCTTCTTGCCCTGGACTTGCCTCAACAGATTCTGCCCCTTCAGGCGCGGCTTCTACGCATAGCCGGGGGCGGGCTGGGTGCGTTGCCGTGGGACACGGTCCATCGACCAATTCTTCCGCGCCCACGCCCACACGGCGGCCAGGCCGGACGCGGCCAGGTCTGGCGGCGGTTGCTGGCCGAGGAAGTCCAGCACGTCAGCCAGCAGGCGGGCCGGCTCGGCCTCGTCCACTGCGCGGGCGAGGGTCTGCTTGGAGAGCTTCTCGCCGGCGGCATTGCAGGCGACCGGCAGATGGGCATAGACCGGCACCGGATAGCCGAGCAGACGTTGCAGCAGGATCTGTCGGCAGGTCGAGTCGAGCAGGTCGGCGCCGCGGACCACTTCGGTGACGCCCGCCTCCGCGTCATCCACCACCACCGCCAGCTGGTAGGCGAACAGGCCATCGGCGCGCAGCAGCACGAAGTCCCCGACATCGGCCGCGACATCCTCGGCGATGGTGCCCTGCACACGGTCATCGAAACTCAGCGTACCGGGCTCCACCCGCAGGCGGTAGGCCCGCGCCGCACGGCCGGACGGCAGGCCGTCGCGGCAGGTGCCGGGATAGCGCCGCGTGCCATCCCGGGCCAGCGCCGAATCGGCCATCTCCTTGCGGGTGCACGCGCAGCCGAAGATCCGGCCGGCCGCCTGCAGGCGCGCCAGGGCATCCCGATAGGCGGCGGCGCGGGCGCTCTGCCACACCACCGGCCCGTCCCATTCGAAGCCGAAGCGCTCCAGCGTGCGCAGGATGCCCTCCGCCGCGCCAGGCACGCTGCGCGGCGTGTCCACATCCTCGATGCGCAACAGCCACTGCCCACCCTGGCTGCGCGCCGACAGGCAGCTGCCGAGCGCCGCCACCAGGGAACCGAAATGCAGCGGCCCGCTCGGCGACGGGGCAAAGCGGCCGATCACCGCAGCCGGCGCGGCCCTCCACTCAGCACTCATGTTAGCCCCCCAACACCCGCAGGACCCCGAAATTCAAGACCGCACGCATATTTTATGACTTTCGACATATTCCTCCTGCCGCCCGCTGCCGGGATAATCCGGACTGCGGCACAGACAGCACCGGCCGCCATTGTCGCAGCCCCCGGCGGGCACTTGAAGCCCGCGCCAGCCACGCTTCCAGAGCAACCGCCACGTTTTCGTCCCGCGCATGAAGTCAGGCTGCCTCACGCCCCCCAATCCCGCCCTGGTCCTGCCGCCGGCCGACAACAGCCGGCGCGACGGGGCCCGCCTCCGCGTCCATTTCATCGCCCAGCTGGCCTGCCTGCTGGCCGCCGCCGCCCTGTGGCCGCAGCTCGCCCAGCCCTACCCCCTGCTCGCCTGGTGGCTGGGCACCGCCAGCATCCAGCTGATGCTGGCCACCCAGCCACTACGCCGGCGGATCCCCCGGGCCACGGCCGATGACACCGCGCTGCACGGCTACCTGGCCAGCGCCGGCACCCTGCTGGCCGGCGCTGCCTGGGGCGCGCTGGCCCTGCTCGGCCCCTACGAGTCCAGCCCCCACGCCCAGTTGACCCTGTTCCTGATCCTCGGCGGAGTGGTTGTCGGCGGTGCCGGCGTGCTGGCGGGCAGCCGTGGCACCTACGCGGTTTTCACCTGTACCACGCTGCTCCCGCTGTTCATCCAGACCCTCGCCAGCCCGCCACCGGCGCTGCCCCTGGCCGGCCTGTGGCTGGGCGTCCTGGCCTTGCTCGCCGTCACCATCAACGACCTGCTGAACAGCCGCCTGCGAGCCGCCCCGCTGCACGGCGGAGCCGCCTGGCGCCAGCACCAGACCATGCTCGAGCATGCCAGCGAGGCGATCGTGCTGTCCCACGGCAACCGCGTCCTGCACAGCAACCAGCGCTTTGCCGAGCTCATCCACGACGGCCCCGGCAACATCGCCGGCCGCCGCCTGGCCGCCTGGCTGGCCGACTGCAGCGAATGGCGGCGCCACGCCCGCGCCGCCGCCGGCGCCTTCCTGCGCGGCCAGGCCTACCGGGAATCGGTGCGACTGCGCCGCGGCGACGGCAGCGTCTTCTGGGCCGACATCGCCGCCCAGGCCGTCAATCCGGGCCTCGCACCGCTGCAGGTGGTGTGGGTCGTCAGCGACATCAGCGAACGGGTCGGCGCCACCGCCCGCCAGCAACTGGCCAGCGCCCAGCTCCATGACCTCCTCGGGCACAGCGCCGACTGGTACTGGCAGACCGACGCCCAGCACCGCCTGACCCGCATCACCCGTCACGGCGCCGACGACAACCACCTGGCCGACAGCATCGGCCGCCACTGGTGGCACTTCCACCGGGCCGACGGCGTACCGGCCGGCCAGGCCGCCACCCTGCGCGCCTTCGAGAGCCGCCACGGCTTCCGCAACCTGCTCCTCGAAGTGCCGGACGGCGAACGCCAGCCACGCTGGCTGAACATCTGCGGCGTACCCCGCGTCAATGAGCACGGCGCCTTCGTCGGCCACCACGGCGTCGCACTGGACGTCACAGAACAGGTGCGCGGCAACGAGCGGGTCCGCCACCTGGCCTACCATGACGCGCTGACCGGCCTGCCGAACCGGCGCCTGCTCACCGACCGGCTCCACCAGGCGATCGCCCGCGCCCGCCGCCAGCAGCGCCAGGTCGGCGTGATCCTGGTAGACCTCAACGACTTCAAGGGCGCGGACGAATACGATGGCCACGCCGCGGGTGACCGGCAACTGCTCGACACTGCCAGCCGCCTGCGGGCCTGCGTGCGGGCCTGCGACACGGTGGCCCGCCTGGACGACAACGACTTCGTGATCCTGCTCACCGAACTGGAGCGCCCGGCGGATGCCGAACAAGTCGCCAGCAAGGTCCTGGCCGCCCTCGACCGGCCCTTCGGCGACGAGGCCCCCTACACCCTGCTCGGTACACATATCGGCATCACCATCTTTCCCCACGACGCCGACGGCGCCGATGGCCTGCTGGAGCTGGCCGACGCCCGTGCCCTGCAGGCCCGCCGCCAGGGCGGCCCACGCATCGCCTATGGCTGAAACAAGCCCTGCCGCCGCGCCGGCCGCTACAATGGGGCCACGCCTCCACGCCCGCCTGCTGCCCCGCCGATGAACCAGTTCTCCTGCCCCCTCCCCGCCACCGACGACGAACACACCTGGCCCGCCACCCGGCAGGCCACGGTCCTGCGCGTGGAAGGCGAGCAGGCCCGGACAGATGTCGACGAAGTCATCGAGGAAGTGCCGGTGGCGCTGGTCTTCAACAGCATCTCCCACGCGGTGCTGCTCGCCACCCCATCCGATCTGGACGATCTGGCCCTCGGCTTCAGCCTCAGCGAAGGCATCCTCGCCAGCCGCGGTGAACTCTACGACTGCGAACAGCAGCCCCATCCGCGGGGCATCGAGCTGCGCCTGGAAATTGCCGCCCAACGCTTCATGGCCCTCAAGGAGCGCCGCCGCAACCTGGCCGGGCGCACCGGCTGCGGCCTGTGCGGGCTGGAAAGCCTCGACGCCCTCGCCCGCCCCCTGGCGCCACTGTCCACCGGCCAGCCCATCCCGGCCACCGCCATCGGCCGCGGCCTGGCCGAACTCCCCGCCTGGCAGCGCCTGCGCCACACCACCGGGGCCGTCCATGCGGCGGCCTGGATCGACCGGGGCGGCCACATCCGGGCATTGCGGGAAGACGTCGGCCGCCACAACGCCCTCGACAAGCTGCTCGGCCACCTGGCCCGCCAGGGGCAGGCCATGGAGGACGGCTTCGTACTGGTGTCCAGCCGGGCCAGCTATGAAATGGTGCAGAAAGTCGCCGCCCTCGGCATCCGCAGCCTGGTCGCCGTATCGGCCCCCACCGCCCTGGCGATCCGCCTCGCCAGCGATACCGGCGTCACGCTGACCGGCTTCGCCCGTGACCGGCGCCTGGTCGTCTACAGCCACCCGGAAGGCATCACCCTGTAACGACCACACCCCGGTCAGGGCTTTGGGCTTTGGGCTTTGGGCTTTGGGCTTTGGGCTTTGGGCTTTGGGCTTTGGGCTTTGGGCTTTGGCACTGTAAAGCTTCTCATACTGTGGGGGCGAATTCATTCGCCCTACGCGCGTGGCATCACCTCCGCGGGCGAATGAATTCGCCCCCACAGCTTTACCCCCACAGCTTTACCCCCACAGCTTTACCCCCACAGCTTTACCCCCACAGCTTTACCCCCACAGCCTTAACCAAGGGTTATGCCTCCTGCGGATGCAGGCCGGCAGACTCAGACGTAGCGCAGGCGCCGGCTGCGCTCCAGGCGCTCGGCGAACTTCGGGAAATCGAGGCCGGTTCGCGCGCGGAGGGCCTTGGCCTGGTTGGCGATCTCGCGCCAGCGGGGGGCGAAGGATGGCGCGCGGAAAGCCAGCACGATGTCGTTGCCGTCGGGAATCGCCATCGTCAGCACGCGGTCGTCGAAGACCCCGGCAATCATCGCCAGGTGGTCTTCCCGGTCGGCCTTGTCGCCGGCCAGGTTGGCCACCATCACGCCGCGCCCGGCCAGCGCGTCATGCACACTCTGGTAGAACTGCGTCGAACTGACCGAGCCGGACAGCCCATGGCGGTCGAAGGCGTCCATCATGATCACGTCCGGGCGCTCCTCCCAGCCGGCGCTGCGCAGCACGTGGTCGGCGCCGTCCCCTTCGATGACCTGCAGGCGCCCGTCATCCGGCGGCAGCTCGAACTGGTCGCGGAAAGCGATCACCTGCGGGTCGATCTCGACGACGGAAATCTTCGCCGACCCCACGTGCCGGTAGCAGAACTTGGCCAGCGAGCCACCGCCAAGACCCAGCATCAGCATCTGGCGCGGGCGCGGCAGGAACAGCAGGAAGCTCATCATCGCCTGGGTGTAATCCAGTTCCAGCGCGAAGGGGTCCTTCAGGCTCATCGTGCTCTGGATCAGCGACAGGGAGAAATGCAGGGTCCGCGTGGTGCCATCGTCGATGACGAAAGGCTTGTCATAGGCACCGGATACCACCTGGCGCAGCACCCACTGGGTGTCGCAGTCCGCCGGCTCGAGCAGGCGGATGGTGTCGGAATCGGAAAAGAAAGGACTCGGCAGGACGAGTACGGCAGGAGCACGGGACATCGGGGCAAGGCGCCGGCAAGACCGGCAATACTGTCAAACAGCCCGAATTGTACGACCGCGCGCCAGCCCATACCCGCCATACGCTTTCAGTAAGTGCCTTCACGCGCCAATTTCATGCACCTAAAGTAATCTTTGACGGCGCCGTATTTACACCACATGGACCCCCGCCACGGCGGAAACCACATAACTCAAATCAGACAAGTCCAGAGGGAGACGCACGATGTCCATACTTCAACGCCTGCAACTGCTTGTGGGCTGCGCGATCCTCAGCCTGATCGTCCTGACCGCGGTGAACTACCACGAGACGGACAAGGTGTTCGAGACCACCAGCCAGGCCAGTGCCAACGTGACGCCAAGCATCCTCCAGCTCAGCGATGCGCGCCTGTGGTACAGCCGCAGCAGGCTGCGCGCCGACCGCCACGTGATGCAGGACGACCCGGCGCAGATGGAGGCCACCGAGAAGACGATCCGCGAGGCCCAGGCCAATACGCAAAAGGCGCTCAAGGACTATGAAAGCCTCATCGCCAACGCGCAGGACCGCCAATACCTGGAGGCCGAAAGAGCCAGCCTCGTCGAGTTCGACAAGCTGCTCGACGAAACCCTGGCCCTGTCCCGCAGCCAACGCAAGGCCGAGGCCCGGGAACACCTGCTCAAGCACGTGCCGCTGGCGCGCAAGTTCGAGAGCCAGCTCGACGAGCACTTCAAGCTCAACAAGGAGCTTGGCGAGCAGGCCACCGTGGAGGCCCGCCGGATCAAGGAGCGGGCCAGCACCACCGCCATCGTGGTGCTCGTCATCGCAGCCATCCTGCAGGGAGTCATCAGCGTGACGACGACCCGCTACCTCAAGCAGCGCCTGTCCGACGCCAACCGCATCGCCGGACGCATCTCTGCCGGCGACTTCACCGCCGGTGACGACAGCCATGGCCCGCGGGACGAGATCGGCAAGCTGCTGGAAGCACTGCAATCCATGCGCCAGGATCTGGCCCAGACCATCCGCGAGATCATCGCCAGCTCCGAGAGCGTGGCCAGTTCCGCCGCCCAGCTGTCCAGCACCGCCCAGCAGGTTTCCCAGAGTTCGAGCCAGCAATCCAGTTCGACGGCCGCCGCCGCCGCCGCGGTGGAAGAGCTGACAGTGAGCATCGACCACGTGGGCGCGAGCGCCGACGACGCCAGCCGCCAGGCCGAGGACGCCGGCAACAAGGCGGCCACCGGCGCCCGTGGCGTGGAAGACGCCACCCAGCGCATCGGCCAGGTGGCCAACCAGGTGGACGCCACCGCCGAACGCATCCAGGCGCTGTCCGAGCAGGTCCAGCAGATCGACCGCATCACCGTGGTGATCCGCGAAGTCGCCGACCAGACCAACCTGCTGGCCCTCAATGCCGCCATCGAGGCCGCCCGCGCCGGCGAGCAGGGGCGCGGCTTCGCGGTGGTGGCCGACGAAGTGCGCAAGCTGGCCGAACGCACGACCAGCTCGGTGCAGGAAATCAGCCACGTCGTCGGGGCGATCCAGCAGGGCGCGGTGGATGCGGTCAGCAGCATGCAGTCCAGCCGCGCGCTGGTCGGCGAAGTGGTCGTCAGCGCCCGCACGGCCGGCGAATCGATGGGGGAGATCCAGGCCTCCACGCAGACCATGCAGGGCGCCATCGAGAGCATTTCCGACGCCCTCAACGAGCAGCGCGGCGCCTCCACCGAGCTGGCCCGCAACGTCGAGCACATCGCTCAGATGTCCGAAGAGAACGCGGCCGCAGCGGCCTCCTCCGCCGACACAGCGGGCCGCCTGACCAGTGTCGCGGACCAGCTGCGCAGCAGCGTGGCCCGCTTCCGGGTCTAGGCGCCCGAGGCCTCCAGCAGGCGCAGCTTGCGGTACAGGGTCGCCCGCGCCACACCCAGGCAGCGGGCGGCCGCCGACACGTTGCCGCCGCATTTCTCCATCGCCGCGCGCACCGCATCCAGCTCCAAGTCACGCAGGGATGCCTGGCCGTCCGGCGCGGCAGAGCCTGCCACTCCGGACGGACCGCTCGCGTCTTCCAGCAACTCCTCCGGCAGATGACTCACATCGATCTGCGCCTCGCCGTCCGCCAGTGTCAGGGCCAGGCGCAGCACGTGGCCAAGCTGGCGGATGTTGCCCGGCCAGCGGTAAGCCAGCAGCAGCCGGCGGGCCTCCGGCGCTAGCGGCGGACACGGCCCGTCACCGGCCTCGCGGCGCAGCAGGCGCTCCAGCAGAGCCTCCCGGTCGGCGCGCTCGCGCAGGGCCGGCAGGCTGACCCGCACACCCTTGATGCGGTAATACAGATCCTCCCGGAAGCGCCCGGCCGCCACCAGCTCATCCAGGCTGCGGTGGGTCGCGGCGACGATGCGCGCATCGAAGGCGATCAGCTTGGCCCCGCCGAGCCGCGTGAAGCTGCGTTCCTGCAGCACCCGCAGCAAACGCCCCTGCAGTTCCAGCGGCATATCGCCGATCTCGTCGAGGAACAGCGTGCCGCCCCGCGCCAGCTCGAACTTGCCGGGCGCACCGCCCCGCCGGCCGCCGGTGAAGGCGCCGTCCTCGTAGCCGAAGAACTCGGATTCGATCAAGCCGGCCGGCAGGGACGAGCAGTTGATCGCCACGAACGGCCCGCCAGCCCGCTCGCTGCCCTCGTGCAGGTGACGCGCCAGCACTTCCTTGCCGGTGCCGGTTTCACCGTTGATGAGCACCGGGATATCCCGCTGAAAAGCCCGCCGGGCTACCTGCAGGGCTCGCTCGGCAACGCCGTCCACCTCGCTGGGCTCCGCTGCCGGCAGCGCGGCGGCGGCCATGAGCGGCGGAGTCCCGGCCCGCTGCGCGGTACGAGCAGCCTCTCCCAGGCAGGCCAGCAGCGAACCCTTGCGGGCCGCCTCGAAGCGGGCCTCGAAACGCAGCCCACCATCGCTCCACACCACGCCCTGGGTCAGGCGACCGGACAGGGCCTGGACAAAAGTCTCCGGCGGGCAGTCGAACAGGCGCCCGAAATCCATGCCGGCCTGCCCTTCCGCCGCCAGCTCCAGCAGCTGCCGGGCCGCCCCGTTGGCCCCCAGCACCTGCCCGGTCTCGGCGAAGGCGATGACCCCTTCGAGCGGCGTGCCGAGCAGGTCGGGACGGTAGTGGAAGCCCATCGTCAGCGCCGCGCCAAGGCCTGCCAGCATGCGGTTCTCGACCGCCCTCGCGGCGATCGCCAGCGGTTCCAGCACCGTCACCGGCCCGCCGTTGCAGTAGCGGGTGGCATCCAGCACACCGGCCAGGTCGCCGGCCGGGTCGAAGATCGGCACGGACGCGCAGGAGAAACCGCGGATCTCGTCGAGAAAATGCTCCGCCGCACGCACCACCACCGGCTGGCGGTCCACCAGCGCACAGCCGGGGCCGGTGGTGCCGATGCTGCTTTCGCCGATAGACCGGCCGACCTCGAAGATCCGGTCCATGTCCCGATAGGCGCTCCCGGCGCCGTACAAGGCCTTCACCACCACCCCGTCGGCATCCGTGCACACGATCCCCCAGCCGCCGCGGGCCAGCGCCGCGCGCAGCTTCTCCATCTCCGGCAGCGCGTGCTCCACCAGGCGGCGGTTGCGCTCCTCGATCCACGCCACCTGCTGGCGGGAGATCGGGCTGAACACGCGCCGGTCGGCGGCCCCCAGCCCCTGCCCGCGCGAGCGTTCCCAGGAACGGATCACGGCGTCGGAAACAAGGCCGGTAGGCATCCGTCCCTCGTCGAAGAAATCGCGCCGGGCCCGTTGCACCCGGGCCTCGAAAGTTGTCAGCAGCTCGCCCACGAATTGTCTCCTCGATACGGCCAGTAACGAGTCAACCGTCGGCGCCGGACTGACTCGTTTCAAGTCAACCGCCCATCCCGGCGTTTTCTCCGGGCGCTCCCTTGGCGGCTGCAAAAGCCTGATTCTTTGTGATTTTTACGTATTGCCCGAGGTCGGCACGGATGCTGCAAATCAATGTGTGCACCACCGGGAGTCCGCTCCGCGATCCCGCGGAAACGCGTTCCACAGTAAAGAACTTCAACAAACGAAGTCAATCAGGAGACACGATGCACCTTCACTCTCACGCCCCCCGCCGGCGGCTGGAAAAGCGACTTGCCCTGGCCATGCTGGCCACCTTCAGCCTTGCCGCCAGCACCAGCTTCGCCGAGCCTGCCAAGGTCTCACGGGAACACATTGCCGCCTCCACCGCCCGGGTGGATGAGAAGGCCGTCCGTGCCAACGCCGCGACGAGCCGCGACTGGCCGACCTACGGTCTCGACTACGCCGAGACCCGCCACAGCAAGCTCACCGAGATCAACGCCAGCAACGTGAAACAGCTCGGCCTGGCGTGGAGCTACAACCTGGAATCGACCCGCGGCGTCGAGGCCACCCCGCTGGTGGTGGACGGCATCATGTACGTGTCGGCCTCGTGGAGCGTGGTGCACGCGGTGGACGTGCGCAGCGGCAAGAAGCTGTGGTCCTACGATCCCAAGGTGCCCCGCGAGATGGCCTTCAAGGGCTGTTGCGACGTGGTGAACCGCGGCGTGGCGCTGTACAAGGGCAAGGTCTTCGTCGGCACCTTCGACGGCCGCCTGGTCGCCCTCGACGCCGCCACCGGCAAGCCGGTGTGGGAAAAGGACACCATCGAGGACCGCAGCCACGCCTACACCGTCACCGGTGCGCCGCGGGTCATCAAGGGCAAGGTGATCATCGGCAACGGCGGCGCCGAATACGGCGTGCGCGGCTACCTCACCGCCTACGACGCCGAGACCGGCGAGCAGAAATGGCGCTGGTACACCGTGCCGGGCGACCCGGCCAAGCCCTTCGAGAACGAAGCCATGGCCAAGGCCGCCAAGACCTGGGACCCGGCCGGCAAGTGGTGGCTGAACGGCGGCGGCGGCACCGCCTGGAACAGCATGACCTACGACCCGGAGCTCAACCTGATGTACGTGGGCACCGGCAACGGCTCGCCGTGGAACCACCGCAAGCGCAGCCCCGGCGGGGGTGACAACCTCTACCTGGCCTCCATCGTTGCCCTCGATCCGGACACCGGCAAGTACGTCTGGCATTACCAGGAAACCCCAGGCGACAACTGGGACTACACCTCGGTGCAGGACATGATCCTCACCGACCTCGTCCTCGACGGCAAGAAGCGCAAGGTGATCCTGCACGCGCCGAAGAACGGCTTCTTCTTCGTCATCGACCGGACCAACGGCAAGTTCATCTCCGCCAAGCCCTTCACCGAGGTGAACTGGGCCACCGGCTACGACAAGAACGGCCGCCCCATCGAGACGCCCGAAGCCCGCTCCCGCGAGGCCTTCGACAGCGTCCCCGGCCCCTTCGGCGGCCACAACTGGCACGCCATGTCCTTCAACCCGAAGACCGGCCTGGCCTACTTCCCGGTGCAGAACGTGCCGCTCAACCTGGCCGAGGACAACAACTGGTCCCACAACGCCAAGCAGCCCGGCCAGCCCCAGGCCGGCACCGGCTGGAACACCGGCATGCTGATCAACACCCAGCCGCCGAAGAGCAAGGCCTTCGGCCGCCTGATCGCCTGGGACCCGGTCAAGCAGAAGGAAGTCTGGCGCCAGGAATACGCCTCGCCGTGGAACGGCGGCACCCTCACCACCGCCGGCAACCTGGTCTTCGCCGGCACCGCCGACGGACGCTTCGCGGCCTATAGCGCCGACAAGGGCGACAAGCTGTGGGAGGCCCCGATCGGCACCGGCATCATCGCCCCGCCGGTCACCTACGAGGTGGACGGCCGCCAGTACGTGTCCATCGCAGTGGGCTGGGGCGGCGTGTTCGGGCTGATGCAGCGGGCCACCGACAAGCAGGACCACGGCCGCGTCTACACCTTTGCCCTCGGCGGCACTGCGCCGCTGCCCCAGCCGCAGCCCTACGCCCTCGGTGAGCTGATCTCCGGCGTCAAGTACGACCCGGCCCACATCGCCGAAGGCACCAAGCTCTACGTCAGCAACTGCGTGTTCTGCCATGGCGTGCCCGGCGTCGACAAGGGCGGCAACGTTCCCAACCTGGGCTACGTACCGGCCAAGGACATCGAGAACCTGTCCGACTTCGTCTTCAACGGCCCCTTCGTGAAGAAGGGCATGCCCGACTTCAGCGGCAAGCTCAGCCCCGCCGACGTGGAGAAGATCAAGGCCTTCATCCAGGGCACCGCCGACGCCGTGCGGCCCAAGCCCTGATACAGCGCCGCATACCGCCTCCTCCGGAGCAGCAGCTCCCTCTTGCCGCGGTCACAGCCCTCCCCTATCCGGCGGACCGCGGCCCTTTTTATTCCGCCGCACCCAGACCCAAACCATAACAACCAGGAGACAAGACCATGACCACCACCCAGCGCTTCGCCCTGCGCCTGTGCGCCGCCGGCCTCCTCGCCGCCGGCCTGTCGGCCAGCCCGGCCTTCGCCGACGTGCGCCCCGATCCGGGCGACTACACCGGCCTGCCCGCCGGCACCAACCTGCTCCTCGCCTATGCCCAGTTCCCCCGCGGCGACAAGGTGTACAGCAAGGGCAACAAGGTCGTCGACAACCTGGACCTGTCGGTCAATGCCGGCATCCTGCGTTACGTGCACTACATGAAGCTGGGCGACTACATCATCGACCCGCAGATCATCGTGCCCTTCGGCAGCCAGAAGATCGGCCTGTCCGACAGCAAGACCAGCGGCCTCGGCGACGTGATCTTCGGCGCCACGCTATGGACCCTCGCCGACCTGGCCAAGGGCGAGCACCTGGGCTGGTCGGTGTTCTTCACCGCCCCCACCGGCGGCGACAAGAACCAGGGCTTCGCGCTCAGCAACAACCGCTGGGCCACCGACCTGCAGGTCGGCTACATCCGCAAGCTGTCCGACAAATGGACCGTCGATCTGATCGGCGAGACCGAGTTCTACCAGGACCAGCGCGACACCAAGGCCCAAAAGGACCCGCTGCTGCAGGCCCACGGCCACCTGCGCTACCACCTCAGCGACGCCACCTACGTCGCCGCCACCTACCGCCACGCCTGGGGCGCCAAGGAGAAGCTCGACGGCGTCGAGCTGGCCGGCGCCAAGAACAACGGCACCGCGATGCTGACCTGGGCGTCCTTCGTCGACAAGCAGTGGCAGGTCCAGCTCCAGTACTCGCAAGACCTGAAGATCGAGGAAGGCCCGAAGGTCAGCGCCATCCAGGCCCGCGTGCTGTACGTCTATTGATCGCCCCACCAAGAAGGAGACACGCCACATGAACCGCTTTCATGGAATCGAACTGAACCCCGCCACCGCCGCCTTCCTCGCCGCACCGCGCAAGATGCTGATCGGCGGCGAGTGGGTGGAGGCCCTGTCCGGCACCACGCTGCCGGTCATCGACCCGGCCAGCGGCGAGGCCTTCTGCCACGTGCCGGCCGGCGAGTCCGCCGACATCGAGCGCGCCGTGCAGGCCGCCCGCCGCGCCTTCGAATCCGGCGAATGGCCGCGCCACCGCCCGGTGGACCGGGAGCGCCTGCTGCTCCGGCTGGCCGACCTGCTGGAGGCCAACGCCCAGGAATTCGCCGAGCTGGAAGCCCTCGACAACGGCAAACCGGTGACGATGGCCCGTCACGTGGACGTGGCCCTGTCGGTGGATTTCATCCGTTACATGGCCGGCTGGGCCACCAAGCTCGAAGGCGCGACGATGGAGCTGTCGGCCCCGCTGGTGCGCGACCGGGAGTTCTTCGGCTTCACCCGCCGCGAGCCGGTGGGCGTGGTCGGCGCGATCATCCCGTGGAACTTCCCGCTGCTGATGGCAGTGTGGAAGGTCGCCCCGGCGCTGGCCGCCGGCTGCACGATGATCCTCAAGCCCGCCGAGGACACCCCGCTGACCGCCCTGCGCCTCGGCGAACTGGCCGTTGAAGCCGGCTACCCGGCCGGCGTGCTCAACGTGGTCACCGGCCTCGGCCACACCGCCGGCGCCGCGCTGGCCTCCCACCCCGGCATCAACAAGGTCGCGTTCACCGGCTCGACGGAAGTCGGCAAGCTGGTCGGCAAGGCGGCGATGGAGAACATGACCCGCGTGTCGCTGGAGCTGGGCGGCAAGAGCCCGGTGATCGTCCTCGACGACGTCGATCCGGCGGTCGCCGCAGCCGGCGCCGCCCAGGCCATCTTCTTCAACCAGGGCCAGGTGTGTACCGCCGGCTCGCGCCTGTACGTGCATCGCAGCCGCTTCGACGCGGTGGTGGAGCAACTCGCCGGCATCGCCGACGGCATGAAGATCGGCCCCGGCATCGACCCGAGCACGCAGATCGGCCCGCTGGTGTCCAAGGTGCAGCAGAACCGCGTGCTCGACTACGTGCGCAGCGGCTTGTCGGAAGGTGCCCGCGCGGCGGCCGGCGGGGCGGGTGGTGACGGCCCGGGCTGCTTCGTGAAGCCCACCGTGCTGGTGGATGTGCGCGAAGACATGCGGGTGGTGCGCGAGGAGATCTTCGGCCCGGTGGTCGTCGCCCAGCCCTTCGACGACCTGGACGACATCGCCCGCCGCGCCAACGACACGCCCTACGGCCTCGCCGCCAGCATCTGGTCCAACGACCTGGCGCGCGTGCACCGCCTGATCCCCAGGATCCAGGCCGGCACCGTGTGGGTGAACTGCCACAACATCATCGAGAGCGTGATGCCCTTCGGCGGCTTCAAGCAGTCCGGCATCGGCCGCGAGGCCGGCCGCTCGGCGCTGGAGCTGTACACCGAGCCGAAGTCGGTGATCATGATGCTGTAAAGGCCGGCGGCGCTGCCGGCCGGTAGCTCAGGCCAGCAGCGCCACCGACTTGATCTGCGCGACGACCGGCAGGCCCTCGCGCAGTTCGAGCTGGTCCTTCGACAGGCGGGTGATCCGCGCCAGCAGCGGCGTTCCGCCCGCGTCCAGGCGCACCAGGCACTGGGCCGGATGGGCTGCGTCGCCAAAACCGACGATGCGTGCCGGCAGGCGGTTGACGATGCTCGAGCGGTTCTCGCCGGTGAGCGCGATGCTCACGTCGCGGGCCTGGATCTTCAGGCGCGCCCGCTTGCCCACGTCGAGGGCCTTGCGGGTCACCTTGATAACGCCGCCGGGAAAACCCAGCCGGGTCAATTGATAGTCCTCGTCGTGGCCGACGACCTGGGTGTCCACCAGCACCGCCGCGTCCTCATCGAGGGCCAGCGGCAGGTCCAGGCGGGCCAGCAGCTCGGCGGTCGGCCCACTGGCCACCACCCGGCCCTGCTCCAGCAGCACCATGTGGTCGGCCAGCCGCGCCACCTCGTCCGGCGAATGGCTGACGTACAGGATCGGCGTCGCCAGCTCGTCGTGCAGGCGTTCGAGATAGGGCAGGATTTCCTGCTTGCGCCGGCTGTCCAGCGCCGCCAGCGGCTCGTCCATCAGCAGCAGCTGCGGACTGGTCAGCAGCGCGCGGGCGATCGCCACCCGCTGGCGCTCACCACCGGACAGGGCCGCCGTGCCGCGGTCCAGCAGATGGCTGATGCCCAGCAGTTCGACCGCCGCCTCCCAGCCGACCTTGCGCTCTGCCGCGGGGATGCGCTTCAGGCCGAACTCCAGGTTGGCGCGCACCGACAGGTGGGCAAACAGGCTGGCTTCCTGGAACACGTAGCCGAGGGGCCGCAGGTGGGTCGGCAGGAAGACCCGCCGCGCGTCGTCCTGCCAGCATTCACCGTTGATCTCCACCCGCCCGGCCGGCCGCGCCAGCCCGGCCACGCAGCGCAGCAGCGAGGTCTTGCCCGAGCCGGATGGCCCGAACAGCGCGGTCACGCCACGACCGGGCAGGTGCAGGTCCACTTCCAGGGTGAAATCCGCCAGCGGCAGGCGGCATTGCAGCTGGATGCCGGTGGCGTCGTTCATCGCGAGCCCCCCAGCGCATTGCGCCCGCCGACGGCGTAGAGCCCCAGCAGCACGATGAAGGAGAAGGCCAGCAGGCAGGCCGCGAGGCCATGGGCCTGGCCGTATTCCATCGCTTCCACGTGGTTGTAGATCTGCATCGAGATGACCCGCGTCTTGTCCGGAATGTTGCCGCCTATCATCAGCACCACGCCGAACTCGCCCACCGTGTGCGCGAAACCGAGGATGGCCGCGGTGATGAAACCCGGCCGCGCCAGCGGCAAGGCTACCGTGAAAAAGGTGGCGAGCGGCGAGGCGCGCAGGGTCGCGGCGACCTCCAGCGGACGCTCGCCCATCGCCATGAAGGCGTTTTGAATGGGCTGCACCACGAAGGGCAGCGAGTAGATGATCGAGGCCACCACCAGGCCGGTGAAGGTGAAGGGCAGCCGCCCGATACCAAGCGCCTCGGTGAAGCGCCCCACCGCCCCCTGCGGCCCCATCAGCACCAGCAGGTAGAAGCCCAGCACCGTTGGCGGCAACACGATGGGCAGCGACACCACCGCCCCGATCACGCCGCGCAGGCGCGACCGGGTGCGGGCCAGCCACCACGCAATGGGCGTCCCGATGATCAGCAACAGCACCGTGACGACGGTGGACAGCTCGAGGGTCAGGCGAACGGCCGACCAGTCTTCCGGTGTCAATTCCATCACTCAGCCATCGTTCAGAGTTCGTACCCGTAGGACTTGATGATCGCCGCCGCGGCCGGCGACTTCAGGAAGGCGGCCAGTGCGGTGACGGCCGCCTGGCCCTTGCCCTTGTTGAGCACCACTGCATCCTGGCGGATCTGGCTGTAGTACTTGGACGGCACCAGCCAGAAGGAACCCCCGTCGATCAGCTTGCCGTCCTTATGGATCTGCGAATAGGCGATGAAGCCCAGCTCGGCACTACCCGAGGCGACGAACTGCTGGGCCTGGGTGATGCTCTCGGCGAGGACGATCTTCGGCTGCAGCGCATCGGCCAGGCCCAGCACCTTCAGGGTTTCCGTCGCGGCCAGGCCATAGGGCGCCAGCTTGGGGTTGGCAACGGACAGGTGTTCGAACTTGCCGGCCTTCAACACGTCGCCTTTGTCGTCCACCACGCCGGCCTTCGGCGACCACAGCACCAGCTTGCCCACCGCGTAGGTGAAGCTGCTGCCGGCCACGCCGTCGCCCTCCTTCACCAGCTTGGCCGGGGTTTCGTCGTCGGCCGCCAGCAGCAGCTGGAAGGGCGCGCCAGCCTTGATCTGGGCGTAGAACTTGCCGGTCGAGCCGAACACCAGCTGGGCCTTGTGGCCGGTGGCCTTTTCGAACTCGGCGGCGATCTTCTGCATCGGCGCGGTGAAGTTGGCGGCCACCGCCACCGACACTTCGTCGGCTTTGGCCAGCAGGGAAGTCCCGGCGAGGACGGCAAAGAGGGCTAGCGAACGGAACGGCGATTTCATTGAAGAACTCCAGTCAGGTTGAAATTCAGTCGAAGACGGCGAGGATCACCGACGTGGCCTGGAACACCGCACAGGCCGGCGTGCCGATGGCGAGGCCGAGGTTGTCGATGCTGTCGTGGGTCACCACCGAGGTGACCGTGCGACCGCCGGGCAAGGTGATCGTCACTTCCGAGCTCACCGGCCCTTCGTGGATGCGGCTGACTTCGCCCCACAGGTGGTTGCGGGCGGTGGTGCGCGCCTGCGGGTCGGTGATCAGCAGCACCGACGGCGCCTTGACGAAGGCATGCACGTCCTGGCCGATGCCCAGCTCCAGGGTTTCGGCGCTCTCGCGGGTGATCACCGCAACGATTTCGTTGGCGTCGTCGAGGCGCAAGCGCACCTCGAAGCTGACCTCCCCCTCGCGCAGGCCGCTGATCCGGCCGACGAACTGGTTGCGGGCACTGGTGCGCATCGACATCCGGCGCAGCAGGGTCTGGAACTCGCGCACACCGGACTCACCCCCGTCGCCGAGACGCGCCGACAGTCGGTCGATGGCCTCCTGGTATTCCTGCTCCACCGCCCGGTACATGGCGATCACCCGCCGGCCGTAGTCGGTGAGGCTGGTGCCGCCACCATGCTTGCCGCCCACCGAACGCTCCACCAGCGGCGCCTCGGCCAGGTTGTTCATCGCATCCACGGCGTCCCATGCCGCCTTGTAGGACAGCGGCACGGCCTTGGCCGCCTGGGAGATTGAGCCGTAGCGGTCGATGGCCTCCAGCAGGCGGATGCGCGTGTCACCCAGAAAGGTGCCGAACTCGGTATCGACTGTCAGCTTCCCGACAAGCTTGTGGTGAATGGCGCGGCGGGTTGTCATTTTTGTTCCTATATATGTCGATATACAACGGAGCGTACTGTACTCCAGCAAATAGCGGGCCACCACCCGCCGAGCCGCACGGTTGAAAGACAGCGACCTCCTTGCGTAAGCTGGATGCCCCAGCCCATGCCGCCACCGCTTCCGGAGAACGCCCCATGAAGATCAGCGCCCGCAACGCCTTCGACGGCACCATCCAGACCATCAAGCCCGGCGCCATCAATTCCGAGGTGGACGTGGCCCTGCCCGGCGGCCTGACGATCGTCTCGACCGTCACCAACGACAGCATCAGAGAGCTCGGACTGACAGCCGGAAAGCCCGTCCAGGCCTTCGTAAAAGCCTCTTCGGTACTGCTCCTGACCGACTCTGACGGCGCAAGGCTGTCGGCCCGCAACCGCCTCCCGGGCACCATCGCGGCGCTCACCGAAGGCCCCGTCAGCAGCGACGTGGCGCTGACCCTCGGCAACGGCCAGACCGTCCATGCCACCATCACCCACGAAGCCTCGGTCGCCCTCGGCCTGAAGGTCGGCACCCCGGCAATCGCCGTTTTCAAGGCACCGTCGGTAATCCTCGGCGTCACCGGCTGAAGTACCGGCGGCGACGCCACGCCCCGTCCGCGCAGAGTCGCGGGACATCCGGACACGCCCCCTGCGGATCACTATATGCACCTGAATATAGCGAATGCACATTCACTGTGCATTTCTCTGATTTATCTGGCGATCAATGATCTTGCTTCCCCGTGGGGGCGAATGCATTCGCCCGCAGTCGCTTGACTGAGGTCCGAGGGCGAATGAATTCGCCCCCACAGTGCTCTCCCCCACAGTGCTCTCCCCCACAGTGCTCTCCCCCACAGCACTCCCTCCAACAGCAGTCCCCCACAACAGCCCCCTCACAGGCTTTCGAGAAAGGCCAGCAAGGCGCGGCGCTGTGACGCCGGCAGGGCGGCGAAACGTCGGCGCGCGACCTTTGCCTCGCCGCCGTGCCACAGGATCGCCTCGGTCAGGCTGCGGGCGCGGCCGTCGTGGAGATAGCGTTGCTGCTCGCTGATCGTCTGCGTCAGCCCGATCCCCCACAGCGGCGGCGTGCGCCACTCCCGCCCTGACGCCGTGAAATCCGGCCGGCCGTCAGCCAGGCCGGGGCCCATGTCGTGGATCAGCAGATCCGTATAAGGCGCGATGGTCTGCCCGGCGAGCCGCGGGAAACGTGGCGACGCCCCGGTCGAGAGGCTCGGCCGGTGGCATTGCGCGCAACCGGCGCGGGCGAACAACGCCTCGCCGCGCTGCACCGCCTCGCTGTCCGCATCACGGCGGGCCGGCACGGCCAGATGGGCCAGATAGAACTCCACGTCATCCAGCTGGCGGGCGCTCAGCTCCGGTGTGCCGCCGTTCGGCGCCTGCCGGCAGGCGGACTGCGCGGCAGTGCAGTTCTGCGCCGGATGCAGGTCGGACGTGATGCCCAGGTCGCCCAGAAAAGCCCCGGCAAGCTGCGCGCGCAGCGTCGGCATGTTGGCCTTGTAGCCGAAGCGGCCGGCCTCCAGCGCCGCGCTCTCCGGGTTCCACACCCGGTTCACCCGCCCTTTCACGCCATCCGGCTTGCGCTCCGCGGCCAGCGTCGCCAGGGTCTGCGCCGACACGGCATCGAGCAGGCCCATGCCCACCACCTGCTGACCGACCCGCGGCGAGCTCAGCACCTTGCCGATCGCCCCGTAGCCCAGCTCGGTGAAGGCCAGCCGCGGACGGCGCAGCGACACCACTTCGCCATCCGCCAGCCGGTGCTTCGACTCGACCCAGCCCAGGCGGATGCGACCCTCGCCGGGCACGCCGGGGATGCCTTCCTCGTTGAACTGGTCGCCATAGGCCGGGTGGGGCCGTGGTCCGCCATGCGGCCCCCGCCCGGCCACCGACAGCCGAACCAGCATCGACTGCATGCGCTCGTCCGGATGTTCCGGCGGCAGGCCGCGGCCATTGCGGGCGTGACAGGAGATGCAGGCCAAGCGGTTGTACAGCGGCCCCAGGCCGTCCACCTGCTCATCTTTAGCCGGCGCCACCACCCAGCTCTGATTGAACAGGGAACGACCGTGGAAGAAGCGCTCCCGCTCCGCGTCGGTCAGACCTTCCAGCGGCCGCGCGAAAGCCTCGCGGCCGGCGTCCAGCACCTGCCAGTCCGCCGCCCGGGCGCCGGCCGCGGCGAAGACGCCGCACACCAGCCACAGAAGACCCAGCCGTCGCATCAGGCCACCCCCAGCAGGCTGGCGGCCTTCGCATAGCGCGCATCGACGCGGCTCGCCCAGGTCTTTTCCAGGCCGGCGGCCAGCGCCTCGGCGGCCGGGTCGTCGCGGCGGGCGAAGAAGGCGCGCTGGATCGCCGGATCGTCGGCCTCCGTCTCCTTCAGCGGCGGGGTCGTCAGCAGCGGCCAGACCGTATTCCAGGTGGCCCCGTCGGCCGCATGCAGGCGCCGCCACAGTTCGACGAGGCGCACATGCGGTCGCACAAAGGCCTGCCCGAAGGCCGCCGCAATCGGTGCCGCGCGACCACGCCCACGGGCGTTGTCATAGAGATAGCCGCCCCGCGCCGCCTCAGCGAAGGGGTCATGGTAGCCAGCCGGCAGGCCCACGTAGGCCGACGGCCGCACCGGCAGCTTGCGGATGTCCGGGTGGGCGAGGATCTTCTGCCCGGCGTCGGACAGCACGAAGTCCACGAAAGCCTTCGCGCCGTCCGGATTCGGGCTGCCGGCGGTCACCGCGATGTGGGCCGGATTGACGCCGCCCTGGCGCGGGTAGATGAACTGGACCGGCGCACCGTTGGCCACCGCCGACGCGACGAAGAAGTCGATGGACAGCCCGATGCCCTTGCGCCCGCCGCCGATCTCGTCGCTGACGAAGGTGCCGCCGCGCCCGGTGAAGGCCGCGTTGGCGGCGATGGCGCTCCACAGGGCCCAGCCGATGTCCCAGCCGTAGGCCTGCAGCGGGATGTCCACCAGCACCGGCGCGAAGCCCACCTCCACCGGGTCCGGCACCGTCAGGTGGCCGGCGTAGACCGGATCGGCCAGGTCGCTCCAGTCGGCCACCGACGGCAGCTGGTGGCGGTGCAGGTAGGCCGGGTTCACCGCGAAGCCGTAGCCAGCCACCTCGGACGCCGCGTAGAAGCCGTCCGGATCGTTAATGACACTACCGCCGACCCGCCCCGGCAGGCCCTCCAGGCTCACCGGCAGCTTGCGGAAAGCATGCTCGTCCTTGAGCTGGGCGTAGGTCTTCGGCGACGCGCTCCAGTACACGTCAATCCCGCCCTGCCCCGCCTGGCGGAGGTAAGGCAAGGCGTCGTGGGGCATGCGCCAGACGATGCGCAGACGGTACTGGGGCCAGGCCTTCTCGAAGGCGGCCTCGAAACGCGACACCACCGCGTCCGGGTAGGCGGTGAGCACCACCACGTCCTTCGTCGGCGCCGCCCACAGGCGGCCGGATGCCCCCGCCGCCGCGAGGGCGCCGGCGGCACGCACGAAGGCGCGGCGGGAAGGCTTGTGCAGGCTGTCCATGACGACCTCCTCAGAACTTGTAGGCGCCGTTGGCGAACCACATGCGACCGGGCATCGGGTAGCCGTCGGCCAGCGCGTAGCTGGCGTCGAACAGGTTGGTCGCGCCGACCTCCAGCGCCCACGCTGGCAGCGGCTTGTACACCGCCTTCACGTTGGCCAGCGCAAAGCCGCCCATCTTCACGTAGGTCGCCGCGTTGCCGCTGCCGTAGGCCACCACGCGGCCGTTCTCCGCATCCACCGAGGCCTGGTATTCCCAGCGGTCGGCGGGCTTCCAGCTGGCGTAGGCGAACAGGCGGTTGCGCGGGGTGTCGGTGAGCGGCGTCGTCGAGGTCCGGTTTTCCCGATCCAGGTAGGTGTAGTTGCCGCCCACCGTCCAGCCGTGGCCGAGGGTCTGCTCCAAAGACAGCTCGACGCCGGCATGGCGCGCCTCGGCGATGTTCTGCAGCTGCGCACAGGAGGTCGCCGCGCCGACGCCCGGCTGGTTGCACAGGGACACCGGGATGATGTTCACGCGCTGCATCAGGTTTTCGATGCGGCTGTAGAACAGGCTGGCCTGGCCGCGGGCGCCACCCCACGGGCTGCCGCGCAGGCCGGTCTCGACGTTGAGGGCGCGCTCGGGCTTGAGGTCGGGGTTCGGCAGACCGCTGCCGAGGGACGCCGAGTAACGATCCTTGATGGTCGGGAAGCGGGTCTTGTGGGCGACGCTGGCGAAGGCCTCGGCCCCGCCACCGAGCTTGCGGGTCAGCTCGGCCAGCCAGTTGGTGCCGGACGTGGAGCCGGTCGGCCAGTAGTACACCGCCTTGGCGTCGCGCTGGTCGTGGCTGGCGCCGAGGCGCAGGCGCCACAGGTCGGAGACGCGGATCATGTCCTCCACCGCGATGGAGGTGGTCACGTCCCGGTAGTTCTTGCTGAGGGCCAGGCCGTTGTCCTGGTGCTTGTCTTCCTTGTAGTGGTAGGCGATGGCCAGCTCGTGGCCGCTGAACGCGAAGCTGTCCAGCTCGACCGACACGCCGGTGGTCGAATCCTTGTACCAGCTCGGGAAGTTGGTGGTGTTGGCGATCAGCGAGGAATAGCTGCCGTTGCTGTAGGCGAGGATCTTGTTGTCGTAGTTGTCCTGGTACACCCGCGCCTTGACGACGTGGTCCTGCCCGACCGCCACGTTGGCGATGAAATAGGTGCTCTCCAGGTTCCAGTACGGCCACTGCCAGAAGCGACTGTTGGCACCGCCGCCGATGTTCAGATACTGCCCCGGCGCATTGCCGGCGTAAGGCGGGTTGCCCTTGCGGCCGTTCTGCTGAACGTAGCCGATGGCGTATTCATCGGTGGCGTTGGGGGTCAGGCCCAGCTTCACTGACAGGCGGGAGTCGGTCTGGTAGGAGTTCTCCCGATGGCCGCCGTCCTCCAGCACGTTGCGGGTGGCGTTGCTGGCGCTGGTCGGAATGGACTTCGGCGAGTAGTTGCTCGACAGCGGGAAGTAGTTGCTGTCGGTGTAGGACGCGCCGAGCTGCATGTACCACATGCCCTGATTACTGCCCACGTTGGCGGCGTACTTCTGCAGGCCGCCGGCGCCAAAGCCCGCCCGCAAGTCGCCTTCGAGTGCCTTCACCGGCTTGCGGCTGACCAGGTTGATCGCCCCTCCCAGCGTGTTGGGCCCGTAGAGCAGCGACGCCGCGCCCTTGGCGACGCGGATCTCCGCCAGGTCGAAGGTCGTGAAGCGGCCGAAGTCCACATAGCCGTCATAGGGCACGTAGGCCGGGATGCCGTCGATGAACAGCGGCACCTGGCGCACGTCGAAGCCGCGCAGATAGACGATGTCCTCGTTGCGGCTGTTGCGGGACAGGCTGATCCCCGGCGTCAACGCCACCGCCTTGCCGAGGGTGTCACGGTTGAACTGCTCCAGGGCCTCGCCCTTGATCACGGCCTCCCCCGGCGCGGCCGCGTCGATCGGGCTGGCCACCACATCCACGGTACCGAGCTGAAATACCCCGTCCGCCGCCACCGCCGACCCCGCCAACGCTGCCGACACGCCGCCCAGCACCCACGCCTGCATCTGCCTTCTTTTCATCGAGACCCCCTGTACGAACACCGTCTATATAAGTTTGTATATACCGAAATATGAAGCTCTTCCTATCCCATGCCGAGCAATGAGCGTGCCTGCGGGAAAACCTTGTGCGGCGCACACAAACTCCGACACAGCACCTATTTCGATGTATAACTTACTACACAGCGATGTCTTGAATGCGACAAAATAAAGGCCATTGCAGCGATTTTCAGAATATCCAGACAGCCCGGATGAATGAACAGAACGCCTTCTCCCCACGCTCCCGGGCAGGCAGTGCGAGCTTCGATTCGATGCGCCGCAACAAGCAGGCACGCCAGCTGCTAATAACGCTATATCAATCACAACATATCGAATCAGGTCCGTATCCACCATGAGAGTCCGCCCCACCCAGCGTCGTCGCCCGACAGCCCGCCCCGCCCTGCCTACGCCCGTCGCCGCTGCCGTCGGCGCCGCGCTGGCCGGCACCCTCATCGCCTCCGATCTGCGCGCAGAGGGCACACCAACGACCCTCGACACCGTCGTGGTTACCGCCACCGCCGAGCCCGGCCACGCGGAATTCCTGTCTTCGCGGCCGGACACGTCCGCCACGGCCTACCAGGTCGGGCCGGACGGCCTGGAGACCTTCGGCGCCGCAGGCGGCACCAATCCCTACACGATGGTTTCCGGCCTGCCGGCCGTGAAGGTGCAAGCCCTCGATCCCTACGGCCTGAGCAGCCGTATCGGCGGCAACAAGGGCATGCGGGTGCGCGGCATCGCCGCCTGGCACGGCGCCGTCGGCACCGTGGACGGCCTGACCCTGTCCAACATCAATCCCGGCCCCGGCTATCTGCAGATGTTCGACAGGGAGAACCTGGCCGGCGTGAGCATGGCGCAGGGGCCGGTCGCCCCCGACCAGCCGGCCCTCTTCAACACCGCCGGGGCCCTCGACAGCCAGATCCTGTGGCCGGCACGGAAGGCCGGCGGCAGCCTGTCCGCGGCCAGCGGCGACAACGGCTTCGAGCGCTATTTTGCGCGGGTGGACAGCGGCGCCTTCGGGCCCGGCAACACCCGCATCGCGGCCTCCGCCTCCACCGCCCATGCCAACCTGTGGCGCGGCCCCGGCCAGGCCGAGCGCCAGAACTACCTGCTGGCCGTCGCCACCGACCTCGGCCCGCTGACCCTCAAGCTGCTGGCGGTGAGCAGCAACATCGACCAGAACAACTACAAGCCGCTGACCGCCGCCCAGGCCCTCGACCTGTCCGCCTACCGCTACACCGGCTACGACGCCAAGCCGGTGGCCGGCAACTACCAGAACTACTACGCCTACAACCGGCAGAGCTTCGACAACCAGGCCTACATCGGCGAAGCCGAATACCGTGTCAGCAGCGACACCCGGGCCCGCCTCAAGCTGTTCAGCTTCGACGAGTCCGGCTCCACCTTCGATGCCAATGGCACCAACAAGGTCCGTCAGTGGATCATGGAGCACAACAGCTTCGGCGCCAGCGCCGACGTCGAAACCCGCATCGATGCCACCCGCCTGAAGGCCGGCTACAGCTACACGTCGATGCAGCCGCCCGGCCCGCCCAACGCCCAGCGCTTCTACACCGCCACCGCCAGCGGCCTGAGCTGGGCCGCCGCCACCGCCAGCAGCAGCAACCAGGGCTGGACCACCCTCAGCGAAGTCACCGGCCGCCACGTCTTCCAGACCCTCTTCGCGATGGCGTCCTGGCAGTACCGGGCGCTGCAGCTCGAAGGCGGCCTGCGCTGGTTCCAGGAGAAGATGCCGAGCCTCGCCGAATACACCAAGACCGGCGTCGGCGACGTGTCCTACCGCGCCGCGCTGGCCGCCTCACCGGGCGTCTCCGTGGCGGTGGACGGCCAGACCGTCGCCAAGGTGCTGCCGTGGGTCGGCCTGCGCTACGCCTTCACGCCGACCATCGAAGGGCGCTTCTCGGCCGGCCGCAACATCGGCCCGGCCTCCTTCGACATCTGGAACAGCAACATCCGCAACCTCAAGGCCAGCCAGCAGGCCCTCGCCCAGAGCCTGTGGAACAAGCTGAAGCCGGAAACCGACGACGCCGCCGACCTCGGCCTGCGCCTGCGCTTCACCCAGGGCTACGTGGAGCCGACGGTCTACTACGCCAGCATCAACAACAAGTCGGTGAACGTGTATGACCCGACGGTCGGCCTCAACTATGGCCAGAACATCGGCAACGGCCATCTGGCCGGCGTGCAGCTGGCTGCCGGCTGGGAGCCGCGCCCCAGCCTGAACCTGTTCGGCAGCGCGTCGTGGAGCCGTGCGGTGTTCGACGAGAACCTGCGCACCGCGGCCAGCACCGTCGTCGCCGTCAAGGGCCAGCAGTTCCCAGACACGCCGCGCCTGATCGGCACCCTCGGCGCCGAATGGAAGGCCGGCAACTTCCGCGCCGTGCCGCTGCTGCGCTACACGGGCGGCCGCTACGACGACTCGGTGCATACCAACCGCTTCGGCGGCTACACGCTGGTGGACCTGGAACTGGGCTACCGCTGGCAGATCGGCCCGACCCGCGTGGACGCCAGCCTCAGCGCCCTCAACCTGTTCGACCGCAAGTACCTCGGCCTGATCGACGCCGGCGACCTGCAGACCGGCACCACCAACTACTATCCCGGCAACCCGCGCACCCTGCTCGGCAAGCTGGCGCTGAGCTTCTGAGGTCCGCGATGACATCCCGCACACTGCGGCGCCTGGCGCCACTGCTTGCCGGCCTGCTGCTGGCCACCGCCCTGCCCGCCGCCGCCAGCCCCGCACCACCGACGCTGCACGTGGCGGTGGTCGGCGGCCCGGTGATGGCCGGCGTGTGGCCCGAACTGGCCCGTCGGGCCAGCAAGGCCACCGGCATTCCCATCGAACTGGTCGCCGCGGCCCCGAAGGAGACCGTCGTGCCGATCTTCCAGCGCGGCGAGGCCGACCTGCTGGTGATCCACGGCAGCGACGAGACCTTCCAGCTCCTCGCCGCGGGCGATGCTGCGCCGCTGCGCGCCTGGGCCCTCAACGAGCACGTGCTGGTCGGCCCCGCCGCCGATCCGGCCGGCATCGCCGACGCGCCCGACGCCACCGAGGCGCTGCGCCGCATCGCCGCCCACGACGCGCCGCTGCTGGCCTTCCGCGATCCCGGCAGCTTCACCATCGTGCAACGTCTGTGGCGCCAGGCCGGCCTGCGCCCCGGCCCGCGCCAGCAGCTCTACGACGACGCCGAGCGTCCGCAGGAAGTCCTGCTGTCGGCCGCCCGCCAAGGCGCCTACGCGGTGGTCGGGCACATGCCGGTAGCCTTCGGCAAGATGCCCGACGCCGGCCTCAAGGTACTCGTGAAAGGCGATCCGGCGATGCGCCGGGTCTTCGTGGTAGTCGAGCCCGGCCCCCGCCATCCCGCCGACGGCTCACGCCGCCGCCTGGCCCGCCGCCTCGCCGACTACCTCACCGGGCCGCAGGGCCAGGCCGATCTCGTCGCCGCGGACAAGGCCGCCGGTGGCCCGTGGATCTTTCCACTCGCCATGGCCGGCAAGTAAGAGACACGCTGTGGGGGCGAACTCATTCGCCCTGCATTGGCTGTCGGACCTCTGCGGGCGAATGAATTCGCCCCCACGGCACTCCCAAAAAAATCAAATGCATACCAAACAACCAACAACATGAATCCGCCAGACCTGCCGACTGCCGCAGCTTGCAACGCACATCTGACAAGCATCGCCACGACCACGACTGCACCGGCTGGAACACGCCCGTGATGCCACCAATGAACGAGGCCCGACCATGTCCCACGCAAGGCTATACACCCATCAATATTTTGATATCCGCCCCGGCCACAGCCGCCGATCGGAAACCGCGATCCGCTGGAACGAGGGCCTGCCGGCCGAATGGCAGGAGCAGGTCGTCGCGCCGCTCTATTTCGACCACTACATGGATTACGTGGTCACCGCCGCCCGTATCCTCGGCCGCGACGAGGACGACAACGCCTGCTACTGCGCCCACAGCTACGTACTGGAGGAGAGCCGCGGGCCGGAGATCCCCGCCGCCTTCCGCACCCTGGCCTACGCCGAGTCGCTGCGTGCCTGGCGGCTGCGCGATGGGCGCTGGCTGATCCACCGGGTCGTCGTCCGCGACGGCGAGCTGGACAAGGCCCACGGCTTCTTCTCCCTCGCCGAGTCGATGCCGCGCTGACGGCCGGCCGGCATCGCTTCCAGCGCGCACGGAACCATCGGGACGGAAACGCTGACTACACAGGAGCGGGCGGTTTTTCCACCTGCTCGACGACAGGCGGGATGGGCCAGCCCCCGCCCAGCACGCCCCGCTCGACCGACCGCATAACAAGAAAGGAAGCGATCATGCCCCCCGACACCTGCCACGACGCCGTCGCGCCGCCGGCTCCCAGCCTCATCCAGCTCATCGGCCGCCAAAGCCTGTTCGTGGTCGGCTGGGCCTGTTTCGCGGTGGGCACGGTGGGCCTGTTCCTGCCCTTGCTGCCAACCACCGTGTTCTGGATCGCCGCCGCCTGGGCATGGAGCAAGAGCTGTCCGCGCCTGCAGCACAAGCTGTACACCCTGCCCGTCGCCGGTCCCCATGTGCGCGCCTGGATGGAGGACGGCACGATCAGCCGGCGCGGCAAGCATTTCGCCCTCGCCGGGCTCAGCCTCGGGCTCGCCATGTGCGCCTTCACGCTGCAGGATGCGCCGCTGCTGCTGGCCGTCGCCGGCCTGCCGCAGATCGCCGCCGGCGGCTACATCCTGACCCGGCCGGAAAGCTGACACGCCTGCCTTTGCCACCGGCCTGCCACCCCCTTGGCGGGCCGGCATGAAACAGCGCAAAAAACGCCCCAAACAAACCAGTAAAACCCGTACAATTCCGGGGCCTTACGCAAGCCAATCGGCGTACAGGTCTATCTTTCATCCGTTTCGACTGATCGCCCCGCGATCACGAACTCTCGTTGCGTCCGCCCCGATTGGTGCCGCTTTCCATGAGCGGTCAGGCCGTCGCAGGAGCCCGACATCCCATGACTCAAGTCCAGTCCGCCGCCCCCGCGCCGGTTGCGATTACTTTTGCCGATCTCGCCCTCAGCGAGCCCATCCAGCAGGCCATTGCCGAAACCGGCTATACGGCCCCCACCCCGATCCAGGCCCAGGCCATTCCGCAGGTTCTCGCCGGCGGCGACCTGATGGCCGCCGCGCAGACCGGTACAGGCAAGACCGCCGGCTTCACGCTGCCGATCCTGCACATCCTGTCCGAAGCGCACGCCCACAACCAGAAGGCCGGCCGCCCGCGCTGCCTGATCCTCACGCCGACCCGCGAACTGGCGGCCCAGGTCGAGGAATCCGTGCAGACCTACGGCAAGCATCTGCCGCTGACCTCGATGGTCATGTTCGGTGGCGTCGCGATCAACCCGCAGATCACCAAACTCAAGAAGCGGGTCGACATCCTGGTCGCCACGCCGGGCCGCCTGCTCGACCACCAGAACCAGGGCACCATCGACCTGTCCGGCGTGGAGATCCTCGTCCTCGACGAGGCCGACCGCATGCTCGACATGGGCTTCATCCGCGACATCAAGAAGATCCTCGCGCTGCTGCCCAAGAAGCGCCAGAACCTGCTGTTCTCGGCGACCTTCTCCGACGAGATCAAGGCCCTCGCCGACGGCCTGCTGCACAACCCCGGCTTCGTCGAGGTGGCACGCCGCAACACGGCCTCCGAACTGGTCCAGCAATCGGTGCACCTGTGCCCGCAGAAGCAGAAGCGCGAACTGCTGGCCTTCCTGATCAACAAGCACCAGTGGTTCCAGGTGCTGGTGTTCACCCGCACCAAGCACGGCGCCAACAAGCTGGCCGAATACCTCGCCAAGCACGGCATCCCGTCCGCCGCCATCCACGGCAACAAGAGCCAGTCGGCGCGCACCCGCGCGCTGGCCGACTTCAAGGATGCCAAGCTGCAGGTGCTGGTCGCCACCGATATCGCCGCCCGCGGCCTCGACATCGACCAGCTGCCGCAGGTCGTCAACTTCGACCTGCCCAATGTGTCGGAAGACTACGTGCACCGCATCGGCCGCACCGGCCGGGCCGGCGCCTCCGGCGCCGCCGTGTCCCTGGTGGACCGGGAAGAGCTGCCGCTGCTGAAGGACATCGAGCGCCTGATGAAGCGCCTCATCGACAAGGTCGAGGTGCCCGACTTCGTGCCCTCCGCGGCCCCCGCCGAGAGCGACGAGCGCCCGCCCCGCGAACCCCGCGGTGCCCACAACGGCGGCCGTGACCGCCGCCAGGGTCAAGGTCAAGGTCAATCCCAGGGCCAGAAGCAGGGTCAGGGCCAAAGCCAAGGCCAGAAACAGGGCCAGCGCCAGGGCAAGCCGAAGGGCCAGAGCCAAAGCCAGGAGCAGGCCCAAGGTCAGAGCCAGGGCCAGCAGTCCCGCCCCCAAAGACAGGGCCAAGGACAAGGTCAGCAGGGTCAGGGGCAAGGGCAAGGGCAAGGCCAGGGCCGGCCCGCCCGCCAGGGACAGCCGCAGGACCGCCAGGGTCGCCAAGGGCGCAATCAGGGCGGCAAACCCCAGGGTGGTGGCGAACCGGGCAACCGCGAACAACGCGCGCCCCGCCAGCACTCGGAGGCGGACGACGATTTCGGCAACCGCGTGGACTTCAAGTCCAAGGCCAAGCCGCAGTACCGTGACCCGGAAGCCAGCTTCAACATCCACCGCCAGGGCAACGGCGGCCAGGGTGGACGTGGCAAGGGGGGGAACGGCGGCAACCCGAACCGCGGCACACCGGCCGCGCTGGAGGAGAGCCACCGCCCGGCGGTCACCCTTACCGGTCGCAAGGCGGGCGACATCAAGCCGGCGGCCCTGTTCTCGCCGCGCAACGGCAACGGCAACCGCTAAGTCACGCCACACAGCCCCGCCCCCGCGGGGCTGATCAGGCGCCCAAACAAGAACGGCACCTCGAAGGTGCCGTTCTTTTTTTCATCCGGGCATCGCCAGGGCCCGTCAGCCCTTCCGGCGCCGGCGCATCAGGACAACCCCTGCCAGGGCGCCACTCGCGAGCACCATGCTGGAGGGCTCGGGCGTATCGAAGGTGGCACTCACGCCGGCAATCTTGACGTAATCATCGCCCTTGTTGACCGAGGTACCGGTCGGCAGCGACTGCACGAGTGTATTGAGCGCACCGACCAGCCAGTAGCGAGCGCTGATGTTCAGATCATTCACCGCCAGCGGGACATACTTGGCCGCGTTGGTGGACTCCGTGGGAGCGCCACCGGCGGCATTGGAATAGTGCGCCGTGCCGGTCTTACCCGCCGAGCTCTTCACCACGCTCCACCCGCTGCTCAGCAACGCGGCATACCCCTGATCGGCGGACATGAAGGTGGGCGTCCCTTTCCCCGTGTAGGCCAGCACCGTGATGTCGGAGTCGCCGGTCCACCAGCCGACCGTCACGCTGTTGAGCTTGGCGGCCTTCCCGCCGAAGTCGAAAAGCATCGAGTCGTAGCGGCTGTCGTTATCCATCGTATGGCCGGGCGCCTGAGTGAGCGCAATCGTCCCCTCGTTCTTGTCTCCGGCACCGTTGGCGCCATCGCGGTTAGTGACGCCAAGACCGCCCGCCCACGATCCAAGATAGGCGCTCTCGATGTAGGCATTCTTGACGCCACCTGTCGACGCATTCTTCGTGTCCGACCACGCCGACACAGCCACCTTGCTGCCCACCCCGGACGTATAGCTACGCGTGTTGCCAAAATTGCCGCCACCGGACTCCGTTCCACCGGTAGTGAAGCTCCAGCTGGTCGCGGCATGCGCCTGGAGAGCACCGGACATGGCAAGTCCGAACACGACGAGAGACCTGATTACGCTCTTGGACATCACAAACCTTATCTAATCATCTGTTTGCCGCTCACGATAAACGGAGTGAATGGTGATACCCCAGGATGGATTTCACAAAGCTGACAAAAATCTCAAAAATCTGAAAGATCAGGTATCGGCGCGGAAGTCCGGCTGCATCAGGCTGCTCACAAACCCAAGCTCCTGCGCAACTGTTGCGCCTCCTGGGCACTGTCGAACTCTCCCCCGGCACGCAGCGCGGCAGCCAGTTCGGCCCGGGCTTCATCCTTGCGGCCGATACGGTCCAAGGCCCAGGCCAGGTGATAGCGGATGTCACGGGATTCGGGCGCCCGCTGGCTCGCATCCCGCAGGTTTTGCAAACCACCGTCCATCACCCCGTTGCGCACCCGCACCCACCCGAGGGTATCCAGCACATTGGCATCGCCCGGCGCGGCGCGGGCAGCCCGTTCGGCCATCGCCACGGCGCCGCGGTCGTTCTGGCGCAGCAGTACCTGGGCCAGGTTGTTGGCCACCTCCGCGTTCTGCGGATCCCTGGCAATCAGCCATTCGTAGGCCTTGCGGGCTTCGCCCAGTCGGTTCAGGCGCAAATAGGCCTCGGCCGCAGCGGCATGCACCGGCACATCGTCCGGATGGGCACGCAGCCAGTCTTCGAGCAGGGTGACGCCCTTGTCGCCCTCCCCGGCCCGGAAGGACGCGTTGACGGCCTGCAGCACCAGCGGCGCCGACGGACTCTTGCCGAGCGCGGCCAGATACAGGCGCCGGGCCTCCGCCGGCTGGCGCCGGGCCAGCGCAATGTCGCCCGCCAGGCGCAAGGCTTCGGCGCCGTTGGCAGTACGGCGGGCGAGTGCCTGCTGCAAGCCTTCGGCGCGCGGTACGTGGCCTGCCGCCAGCTCCGCCTCGGCCTGCAGGACCAGGGCCGGTTCGAAGCCCGCTCGGGCAGCCAGGGCCTTTTCGGCGCTCGCCGCCGCCTCGATCGGCGCACCGGCCTGGAGTTGCAGGCGCCCGACCTCGACCAGGCGCTCGGCGTCCTTGCCCACCAGACGGGCCAGCGTCGAGAACGCGGCCCTGGCAGTCGCCAGGTCGCCGGTGGCCAGCGCGGCCCGCCCCAGCGCCCCGGTCACCACCGGATCGTCAGGACGGGCGGCAGTCAATTGACGGGCGATCACCAGCGCGGCGGCGGGCTTGTTCAGGGGCCGATACACCGCCAGCAATTCGAGCCCGACCTGGACGTCTCCGGGCGCCTTCGCCCAGGCCTGCTCCAGCAAAGTCTGGGCAGCCCCGATACGACCTGCCCGCTGTTCCACCCGTGCCAACTCGGTCATGGCCTGGACGTGCTGGGGCTGCCGGGCGAGCAGCGCGGTCAGGCGCTGGCGGGCAGCGTCCAACCGCTCCTCGGCCACGTCCATGCGGGCGAGGTTGAGCTGCGCCGGGACCAGCCCGGGCGCCAGGGCCACCGCCTTGAGATAGGCGTTGCGTGCCTCGACCGGCCGGCCGCTGGCAGCCTGCACGGCCCCCAGCAGGTTGTAGGCCAGCCCCTCTCCGGGCAGCCCCTTCACCAAAGTCTCGGCAACCTGTAGCGCGGCGCGGTGATCCCCGCGGCGCAGATAGAGGGTACTCAGGGCCGAGGCCACGTTGATCTGGC
Source organism: Pseudomonadota bacterium (assembly GCA_018241665.1). Taxonomy (GTDB): domain Bacteria; phylum Pseudomonadota; class Gammaproteobacteria; order Burkholderiales; family Rhodocyclaceae; genus Zoogloea. Next base: position 59,488 of record JAFEDK010000013.1, on the reverse strand, counting down.
GCGGCTCCTTGTCGAAGGCACGGCGCAGGGCCTGCAGCCCCAGATCCGACTGCTGGCTGCCGAGCAGCGCAAAGCCCCGCTGGGCCATGATGCCCGGATGATCGCCGGAGACGCGGGCGGCGGCCTCCAGTGCCTCCGCCGCCTCCCGGTAGCGCCGCTGCTGCATGCGCAGCGCCGCCAGGGTAGTCAGGGCCTGGGGATCCACATCGCCGGAGCGCAGCATCGGCTCGAGCAGATCAGCGACGCGGGCGCTGTCGCCCGCCTCCAGGTAGATGTTGGCGAGCAGCTTGCGGCCGGCCGGATCGTTCGGCATGCGCTGCACGTAGCGTTCGAGCAGCATCCGGGCCCGCTCACCGCGCGCCGTCGCGTAGGACGCCAGCCCGCCCAGCATCAGGAGCGGCGGTTGCCGCGTGACGAAGTCGTCCGGCAGGATATCCACCAGCGCTGTCACCTCCTCGAGCTGGGCGCGCGATGCCTTGCTGTCGCCACGCGCGGCATAGACCAGGCTGCGGAGGTAGGCCACGCGGGGCTCGCGCTGAACCAGGCCGCCTGCCAGATCCAGGTCGCGCATGGCCTCGTCCGGCCGCTGCAGATCCAGCAGCAGGGATGCACGGGCGATCAGCGCATCGAGCTGCCGGGGATCAGCCGCGAGGGCCTTGCCGAAGTAATCCAGCGCCCCCCGCACATCGCCTCCGGACTGCAGGAGAGTGCCCTTCAGATGGAGCAGCTGGGGATCGGCCGGGGCCATCCCCAGCGCGGTATCGAGGGCCTTGCGGGCCCGCGCCCCGTTGCGGTCGCGCAGGGCCAGGTCGATTTCGGCGCGCAACGGGGCCAGGGATTTCGGGTCGGCCTGGCGTGCCGCTTCGATCGCACGGAAGGCTTCAGGCATGTTCCCGAGGTCGGCATGGGCGGTGGCCCGCATGGCCAGGACTTCGGCCCGCGGGCCGGCGGACAGCCCGTCGGGCCGGATGCGCTGGAGCAGCTTCTCGCTCTTGCCGAACATCATCAGCGCCGTGCCATATGGCTGGGCGATCTCGGCCATGCCCGCACCGAACTCCAGGGCACGCTCGAACTCGGCCTCCGCGGCGGCGGCCTGGCCGTCCTTCAGCAAGGCCTTGCCGAGCAGCAGGTGGGCCGCCAGCAAGCGCGGCTCCTGCTGGATCGCATTGCGGGCCTGGATGATGGCGCCGGCAAAGTCCTTGCGGGCAAAGCGTCCGCTCGCATCCTGGTAATAACGGGCGGCCTGGCCATTCGCCCCCTGCACGGCGGCAAAGGCCGCGGAGCTGGCCGGGCCACAACACATCAGCAGGACAAGGGCCGGGGCACGGAGGGCAGTCAGGGCGGAACGCAGGGTCAGGGACGACATGAAGTTCAGGCAGGCCGGGCGAATTTTTCCACGACCGCCATTGTCTCGGCGGCGCCCGCCCTCACCCGTGACGGAACTCGCAATCGGTCGCGGAGTCTCCAGGAAAGTTGTCACGCAGCCGGACAAATCCTTCCAGACCGCGCGGTCCGCTTGAAAATGGCCCACTGCGGCTCCATATGGAAGGCATTGCCGCCCAGCCCAGCCCCATGGAAAAGAAAACCCAGTTCAGCCTCTGGTACTTCGTCTTCGCGCTGTTCGCGATCTTCACCCTGCATGACCTGTGGGTGCAGATGCGCACCGTCGAGCCGGTGCCCTACAGCGAGTTCCAGCGCATGGTGAAGGCCGGCGAGGTGGCCGAGATCGCCATCGCCGACAACACCATCCAGGGCACCCTCAAGCAGCCTCTGCAGGACGGCCGCCAGAAGTTCGTCACCACCCGCGTCGATCCGGCGCTGGCCAAGGACCTCGGCCAGTACGACGTCAAATTCACCGGCGTCGTCGAAAACACCCTGTTCCGCGACATCCTCGGCTGGGTGCTGCCGGCCGTCATCTTCGTTGCCATCTGGATGTTCGCGATGCGCAAGTTCGCCGGCAAGCAGGGCCTCGGCGGCGGCTTCATGAACCTCGGCAAGAGCAAGGCCAAGGTCTATGTGGCGGCCAACACCGGCGTCAGCTTCGAGGACGTGGCCGGCGTGGACGAGGCCAAGGACGAGCTGAAGGAAGTCGTCGGCTTCCTGAAGGACCCGCAGCGCTACGGCCGCCTCGGCGGCCGCGTGCCGAAGGGCGTGCTGCTGGTCGGCCCGCCAGGCACCGGCAAGACGCTGATCGCCAAGGCGGTCGCCGGCGAGGCCGGCGTGCCCTTCTTCTCGATCTCCGGCTCCGAGTTCGTCGAGATGTTCGTCGGCGTCGGCGCCGCCCGTGTGCGCGACCTCTTCGAGCAGGCCCGCGCCAAGGCCCCGGCGATCATCTTCATCGACGAGCTGGACGCCATGGGCCGCGCCCGCGGCGCCTTCGCGATGGGCGGCCATGACGAGAAGGAGCAGACCCTGAACCAGCTGCTGGTGGAGCTGGACGGTTTCGACTCCTCGTCCGGCCTGGTGCTGCTGGCCGCCACCAACCGCCCCGAGGTGCTCGACCCGGCCCTGCTGCGCGCCGGCCGCTTCGACCGCCAGGTACTCGTCGACCGCCCCGACAAGAAAGGCCGCATCGCGATCCTGGCGGTGCACATGAAGAAGATCACCCTCGCCCCGGACACCGACGCCGAGAAGGTCGCCGCGCTGACGCCGGGCTTCTCCGGCGCCGACCTGGCCAACCTGTGCAACGAGGCGGCGCTGGTCGCCACCCGCCGCAACGCCGAAGCAGTCACCGTCGAGGACTTCACGGTCGCCGTCGAGCGCATCGTCGCCGGCCTCGAGAAGAAGAACCGCGTCCTCAACGAGCACGAGCGCACCGTCGTCGCCTACCACGAGATGGGCCACGCGCTGGTCGCGATGGGCCTTCCCGGCACCGACCCGGTACACAAGATCAGCATCATCCCCCGCGGCGTCGGCGCCCTCGGCTACACCATCCAGCGCCCCACCGAAGACCGCTTCCTGATGACCCGCGCCGAGCTGGAGAACAAGATGGCGGTGCTGCTGGGCGGCCGCGCCGCCGAGCAGATCATCTTCGGCGAAGTGTCCACCGGCGCCGCCGACGACCTGCAGAAGGTCACCTCGATCGCCCGCTCCATCGTCATGCGCTTCGGCATGGACGCCGAGCTCGGCAACGTGGCCTACGACACCGACAAGGCCAACTTCCTCGGCCAGAACGCCGCGCCGCCGCAGGAGCGCGCCTACTCCGAGGAGACCGCCCGCGAGATCGACTGCGCAGTGCGCCGCATCGTCGCCGCCGCCTTCGAGCGCAGCCTGGCGATCCTCGCCGCGCGCCGGACGATCCTCGAGGAGACGGCCCGCGACCTGCTGACCCGCGAAACCCTCGACGAAGCCGACCTGAAGGCCATCCACGCACGTATCGACGCGGCCTGATCCGGCACAACCGCCGAGCACCGCGGTGCAACAGGGAGGGCTACAATGCCCGGAATGCGCGCCGAGGCGCGCCCCGCCTTGCTGCGCCGCCGGGCGACGGGCGGGAGACCCGATCTGTGATCGTTCGACATTCCGTGGAGGAAGCCGCTCATGTCCTGTACCCCCAAGTTCGCCCTCGTCGCCCTGGCCCTGACCGCCGGCCTCACCGCCCTGCCCGCCGCAGCCCAGGAATCGCCGACCCTCAAGAAGATCAAGGAGAGCGGCACCATCTCCCTGGGCCACCGGGAATCCTCCATCCCCTTCTCCTACTACGACGACAAGCAGCAGGTCGTCGGCTACAGCCAGGAGCTCATGCTCAAGGTTGTCGACGCGGTGAAAGCCAACCTCAAGCTGCCCGCCCTGCAGGTCAAGCTCACACCCGTCACCTCCCAGAACCGCATCCCGCTGATCCAGAACGGCACCATCGACATCGAGTGCGGCTCCACCACCCATAACGCCGAGCGCGCCCGCCAGGTCGCCTTCTCCGACACCCTCTTCATCATCGGCACCCGCCTGCTCACCAAGAAGGACTCCGGCATCAAGGACTTCCCCGAGCTCGCCGGCAAGAACGTCGTCACCACCGCCGGCACCACCTCCGAGCGACTCATCCGCAAGATGAACGAGGACAAGAAGCTCGGCATGAACATCATTTCCGCCAAGGACCACGGCGAGGCCTTCCTCACCCTCGAGACCGGCCGCGCCGTCGCCTTCATGATGGACGACGCCCTCCTCTACGGCGAAATGGCCAAGGCCAAGCGCCCCGCCGACTGGGTCGTCACCGGCACGCCCCAGAGCTTCGAGGCCTACGGCTGCATGCTCAGGAAGGACGACCCCGGCTTCAAGAAACTCGTCGATGCCGCCCTCGCCAAGGCCATGACCTCCGGCGAAGCCGAAGCCATCTACAAGAAGTGGTTCACCCAGCCCATCCCCCCCAAGGGACTGAACCTCAACTTCCCGCTCTCCGACGCCATGATCAAGCTCTACAAGGCCCCCAACGACAAGCCCTTCGACTGAGGACACGACGGGCGGACTGACCGTAGGGGCGAATTCATTCGCCCGCGGACATCCATGCAAGCGACGGAGGGCGAATGAATTCGCCCCTACGGCTGGAGAGCGGGGAGGGAGCGCCAGCGCCTGCCCGGCAACGCGTCCCGAAAGGAAATCCGATGGGCTACCAATGGAACTGGAGCATTTTCGGCAGTACCGTCCCGACCGGTGAAACCACCTATCTGGCCTGGCTGCTGTCGGGCCTGCAGGTGACGGTGGAACTGTCCCTGGCGGCCTGGCTGCTGGCCCTCGCACTGGGCAGCCTGGTCGGCGTGCTGCGCACCGTGCCGAACAAGGCCCTGTCCGGCCTGGCCGCCGCCTACGTGGAGATCTTCCGCAATACCCCGCTGCTGGTGCAGCTGTTCAGCTGGTACTTCGTGCTGCCGGAGATCCTGCCCTTCGGCCTTGGCGACGCCTTCAAGCAGCAGCTCGCGCCGCTGACCCAGCAGTTCCTGGCCGCCATGCTGTGCCTGGCCTTCTTCACCAGCGCCCGCGTCGCCGAGCAGGTCCGCGCCGGCATCGGAGCCCTGCCCCGCGGCCAGAAGGCCGCCGGCCTGGCCCTCGGCTTCACGCTGCCACAAACCTACCGCCACGTGCTGCTGCCAATGGCCTTCCGCCTGATCGTGCCGCCGCTCACCTCGGAATTCCTCAACATCTTCAAGAACTCGGCGGTGTGCTCGACCATCGGCCTGCTCGAACTGGCCGCCCAGGGCCGCCAGCTGGTGGACTACACCGCCCAGCCCTACGAGTCCTTCATCGCCGTGACCCTGTTCTACCTCCTCATCAACGTCATCGTGATGGCGCTGATGCGCATCGTCGAGGCGCGTACGCGGGTACCGGGCTACCTGGGAGGCAAGTGACATGTACGAATTCGACTGGTCCTCGATTCCCGGCGCGCTGCCCTTCCTGTGGGAAGGCATGAAGGTCTCCCTCGAGATTACCGCCTGCGCGGTGCTGTTCGGCATCGCCTGGGGCACACTGCTGGCGATGGCGCGCCTGTCCTCCATCAAGCCGCTGGCCTGGCTGGCGGCCAGCTACGTCAATCTGTTCCGCGCCATCCCGCTGGTGATGGTGCTGCTGTGGTTCTTCCTGATCGTGCCTCAGGTGCTGCGCGGCGTATTCAAGCTGGACGCCGGCACCGACGTGCGTCTGGCCTCGGCGCTGGTCGGCTTCGCGCTGTTCGAGGCGGCCTACTACTCCGAGATCATCCGCGCCGGCATCCAGTCGGTGCCGAAGGGGCAGATCTCCGCCGCCTCGGCGCTGGGCATGAGCTACGCCCAGGCCATGCGCCTGGTCGTGCTGCCCCAGGCCTTCCGCAACATGGTGCCGCTGTTGCTGACCCAGGCCATCGTGCTGTTCCAGGATACGTCCCTGGTCTATGTGTCGGCGCTGGCCGACTTCTTCGGCGCCGCCTACAAGGTCGGTGACCGGGACGGGCGACTGGTCGAGTTGCTGCTGTTCGCCGGCGCGGTGTATTTCGTGATCTGCTTCGCGGCCTCCCAGGCGGTCCGCCGTTACCAGAAAAAGCTCAACGCCCACGTGGCGCACTGATTTCCGGAGCCCGAGATGATTTCCATCCAGAACGTTTCCAAGCATTACGGGGCCTTCCAGGTCCTCACCGACTGCTCCACCGAGGTCAACAAAGGCGAGGTGATCGTCGTCTGCGGGCCGTCCGGCAGCGGCAAGTCCACGCTGATCAAGTGCGTCAACGGCCTGGAACCCTTTCAGAGCGGCAGCATCACCGTGGACGGCATCTCCGTCGGAGATCCGAAGACCAACCTGCCCAAGCTGCGCAGCCGCGTCGGCATGGTCTTCCAGCACTTCGAGCTGTTCCCGCACATGAGCATCACCGACAACCTGAGCATCGCCCAGATCAAGGTGCTCGGCCGCGGCAAGGACGAGGCCACCGACAAGGGCCTCAAGCTCCTCGACCGGGTCGGCCTAAAGGCCCACGCGGACAAATTCCCCGGCCAGCTATCCGGCGGCCAGCAGCAGCGCGTGGCCATCGCCCGCGCGCTGGCGATGGACCCGATTTGCATGCTCTTCGACGAGCCCACGTCGGCCCTCGATCCGGAAATGATCAACGAGGTCCTCGACGTGATGGTCGAACTGGCCCAGGAGGGCATGACGATGATGTGCGTGACCCACGAGATGGGCTTCGCCAGAAAGGTCGCCAACCGCATCGTGTTCATGGACAAGGGCCAGATCGTCGAGGACGACGACAAGGACAGCTTCTTCGGCAACCCGCGCTCCGAGCGCGCGCGCCAGTTCCTCGCCAAGATCCTGACCCACTGAACGCCGGCGCCATGACCCTTCCCCGCATCCACCTGCTGGCCACCGGCGGCACCATCGCCGGCGAAGCCGATCCCGCCGCCGACAGCCCCCGTTACCGGGCCGGCGTACGTCCGGTGGAACAACTCCTCGCGGCCGTCCCCGGCCTGGACGCCACCGCCGAGCTGAGCGCCGAGCAGATCCTGTCCCTCGACAGCAAGGACATGGCGCCGGCCGACTGGCTGGTGATCCTGGCTGCCGCGCGCCGCGCGCTGGCCGACCCGGCGATAGACGGCATCGTGATCCTGCACGGCACCGACACGCTGGAAGAGACCGCCTACTTCCTGCACCTCACGCTGCCCGGCTACAAGCCGGTGGTGCTGACCGGCGCGATGCGCCCGGCCGACCACCCGCAGGCCGACGGCCCGGCCAACTTGCGTGCCGCCGTGTGTCTGGCGGCCAGCCCCAGCGCCCGGGGCAAGGGGGTGCTGGCGGTGATGAACCGGACCGCCTACCCGGCGCGCTGGCTCGGCAAGGCCCGCACGACCGGGCTGGACGCCTTCGAGTCAGCGAGGCCATGGACCGACGGCCGCCCCGACGGGCGCTGCGCCGACCTGAGCCCGGCCACGCTGCCGCGGGTGGATGTGCTGATGGGCTACGCCGGTGCGCCGGCTGAGCTGGTCGATGCCTGCATCGCCGCCGGCGCCCGCGGCCTGGTGCTGGCCCTCACCGGCCACGGCAGCGTGCCCGCCGCCTGGCAGCCAGCCCTCGCCCGGGCCCGCGAACACGGCGTGGCAATCCTGCGCGCCAGCCGCTGCGCCGGCCCGGTGGACCATAACGCCAACGCCGACGACGACCGGGAAGGCTGGCTCACCGCCGGCGACCTGCCACCCGCCAAGGCCCGCATCGCGCTGATGCTGGCCCTCGCTGCCGGCAGCGAGGCACGGAGCTTCCTCCGTGGAGACCGTGGAGAGGCAGTAGACGGCTGAACTGGCAGCGGGCGAATGAATTCGCCCCTACGGTATGGTGGCCTGCTTCCCTGAGGTAAATTCATTCGCCCCCGGGATGGCGACGCCATGCCGACAAACTCCATGAACTCCCCGCGGCGGTGAATTCATTCGCCCATCCCCCTCCTCACGACGCCGCGCCACGCCCCTTGCGGGTGAACGCCACCCGCGCCTCCTCCAGCACCTGGGCCAGTTCTTCCCGGGCCTCGAGAGAGGACTGGATCAGCTTGTGCTCGTCGTGGCCGATGGCCTGCTGGCGGGCCAGCACCTCGGCATCGTGGCGGGCGAAGCGGTTCACCATCTGCTCGGCCAGTGCCGGCGGCTCGTTGAGCAGTTCCAGCGTCCATTTGGCCATTTCCAGGCTGGACGGCAGGGCCTCGCGGATCTGCCGCTCGATGCCCAGGTCCATCAGCCGGCTGGCGTGGAAGCGATTGCGCGCGCGGGCGACGATCTGCACGTGCGGAAAGTGCTTGCGCACCAGCTCGGCGGTACGCAGGGAAGCCTCCACATCGTCGATGGCCAGCACGAAGACCTTGGCCTGGCCGATCTGCGCCGCATGCAGCAGATCCAGGTGGGCCGCATCGCCGTAGAAGACCTTGAGGCCGAAACGGCGCACCGTATCCACCTGGCCCGCATCGGAATCCAGCGCGGTGAAGCTGATGCCCCGCGCCAGCAACAGGCGGCCGACGATCTGCCCGACCCGTCCGAAGCCGGCGATCAGCACTTCACTGCCGTCCTCCGGCATCTCGTCGAAAGCCCGCGGCGGTTCATTCTTCTTGGCGGACCTGGCCAGCCAGTCGCCAAACATCAAGAGCAGCGGCGACACCGCCATCGACATCGCCACCACCAGGGTCAGCTTGTCGGCCTGCACCTCGCCGAGCACGCGGAAGGACTGGGCGGCGTCGAACAGCACGAAGGCGAACTCCCCGCCCTGGGCCAGGGCCAGGGCGAGCAGGCGCGCATCCCCAGTGGAGCCCCCGAGCAGCCGACGCAGCACGAACAGCACAATGCCCTTGACGACGATCAGACCGGCGGTGAGCTGGACGATCTGCCCCGGAAACTTGATCAGCAGGTCCAGGTTGGTGGACATCCCTACGGCCATGAAGAACAGGCCGAGCAACAACCCCTGGAAGGGCGCGATGGCGGCCTCCAGCTCATGACGGAACTCGGAATCGGCCAGCAGCACACCGGCCACGAAAGCGCCCAGCGACATGGACAGGCCGCCCGCCTGCATCAGCAGGGCGAGCCCTAGTACCGTAGCCAGCGCAGCAGCGGTGAACATCTCGCGGCTGTTAACCCGGGCCACGTGGCGAAACAGCATGTCCAGCGTCGGCCGGCCGATCACCGCCACCACCGCCAGCAAGCCGAGACCGACCGCCGGGTGGGTCAGCGCCGTCGGACGGCCGGTGCCGAACAGCGGGATCAGGGCCAGCAGCGGAATGACAGATAGATCCTGAAACAGCAAAATCGCAAAAGCCTCGCGACCATGACGAGTGGACAATTCGCGCCGTTCAGCCAGCGTAGGCAGCACGAAGGCCGTCGATGACAGGGCCAGGATGATCCCCACCACCGTTGCCGCCGGCCACGACAGCCCCAGATAGCGGCCCGCGCCGGCCAGCGCCGCGGCCACCCCGAAGAGCTGCAGCGCACCAAGCCCGAACACCGAGCGCCGCAACGCCCACAGCCGCGACGGCTTAAGTTCCAGGCCGATGACGAAAAGCAGCAGCACGACACCCAGCTCGGCGGTATGGAGCAGGTTGTCCGGGTCGCGCACGAGCTTCGCGCCAAAAGGGCCGATGATCACCCCCACCGCCAGATAGCCCAGCACCGTGCCCAGCCCCGCCCGCTTGAAAAGGGGCACCAAAAGCACGGAGGCAAGCAGCAGCGCAGCAAGGGTGGTCAGCGATTGCATGAGAGACGGGACACGACTACGGAATCTCAAGTCTCTCACAAAGACGGGGCCGGAATGCCAGCGGAAGAAAATGGAAACAAACAACGGCGCCGCGGCGCCGCCGGAGAAGCGCCAAAACTCTCAAAGCTTGCAGAAAACTGTCGGGATTCTTTACAGCCATCAGAAACGGGCCACCGTCCGCCCTCCCCTCCCCCCTTGGAAAGCCGCATGAAATGGGGGTTTTCGATAAATACGTCACAGCTGGCACAACCTGTGCAAGGGGATGGCTGTAACCAGCAAATATTAAAAATCCACTACTTGTCTTGCCTGCGAGGAGACGGAAATGAAATACATCAAGCAAAAACTGCAGCTCGCCGCCGTGCTGGCCGCAATGAGCTTGTCGGGCGCTGCAGCGGCTGCGCCGTCGCCCTTCAGCCTGCTGCCGACGCCGGAGAACACGCCGGGCGCCAGCTATCAGCTGCGGCCGGACGGCATGGGCAACATGCGCGAGGCCATCGTTTACAACGGCGTCGCCATCGCTTTCAAATATGACGATTTCTGGTCGTATTCGGCAAAACTGCTGGACGCGATCCAGACCAAGTCGCCTGCCCTCCTCCCGACTGCAACCTACGGCACCTACGACTTCTCGGTCGGCACCGGCACCATCGCGGTCAACCTGACCTCCAATGCCGGCGGCGCCACCAACCTGAACCCGAACGGTTCCGGGGTTAATTTCCAGGATCCGGCCGACCTGACCAGCAACAGCACCGTGATGGGCTGGACCTGTACCTGGGGCGGGCTGACCCAGTCCTGCACCAACTATCCCGTCGGCGGCGTGTCCTACACGACCCAGTCGTCCAATGTGAATGGCACGTCCACGGTCGGCAACATGCTGACCTACCTGCATTCCATGGATCCGAAGGCCAGCATCCCGGTCATTTACGCGGATTACAACCAGGCCGGCAGCAGCGACTCCCTGTGGTTCAGCGCCAAGGTCCAGATCTGGGACAGCACCCAGAACACCCTGAAGGCCGAATGGGACCTCGACCAGGTCAAGAACAGCCAGCTCGACGTCACCAGCCCGACCTTCAACTACGGCCTGGCTAGCGCGTACGGCAACCTGGCCGACTGCTTGGCCGCTGGCGCCTATTCGCCGACCAGCCAGGGCGGCTGCGCAGGTATCACCGACAACGGCGACGAATACCTGAAGCTCGACCACAACAAGGGCTCCGGCAAGCCGGACTTCCTGGCCTACTCGCCGGACATGGACCTGAACAAGTTCCTGTCGACCGACCTCATCGTGATCACCGCCAACCTGGGTTGTATCCAGAACCAGGACAAGACCTGGCTCGTCGGCGCCTATCCGAACCAGACCCCGGATGCCCCGAAGACCACGCTTGGCTGCAACACCAACGGTGGTGAAGAGTTCGGCTTCATCGGCGCGATCGCCCGCCAGGATGTGCCGGAACCGTCTTCCATCGTTCTGGCCGGCCTGGGGCTGCTCGGCATCAGCCGCGTACGCCGCGCACGGCAAAGCTGACCGGGCCGTTGCAAGCCATTCAAGCCGGGGCATGCCCCGGCTTTTTTCATTTCAGACGCCTGCGCTACAGGCCCGGATCCTGCCCCCCGCCCGCCAGGGCCGCATCCACCACCCGCCGGCTCAGGTGCGGCGCGAAACACTCGATGAAGGCGTAGATATAGCCACGCAGCCAGGCGTTCCTGCGCAGGCCGATGCGGGTGGTACTGGAGGCGAACAGATGGGCGGCGTCCAGCATGCCAAGATCCTTGTCCGCCACCGGGTCGTAGGCCATCTTGGCGATGATGCCGACACCGAGGCCCATGGCCACGTAGGTCTTGATCACGTCCGAGTCGATGGCGGTGAGCACCACGTTCGGTTTCAAACCCCGCCCGGTGAAAGCCTCGTTGATGCGGTTGCGGCCGGTAAACGCGAAGTCGTAGGTCACCAGCGGATAGCGGGCGATCTCCTCCAGCGTCAGCGGCTGCGCCGCCAGGATGGGATGACGCAAGGGCGCGATCACGCAGCGGTTCCACTGATAGCAGGGCAGCATCACGATGTCCTCGTGCTCGGCGATCGCCTCGGTAGCGATGGCGATGTCGGCCACGCCGGACAGCACGTATTCGCACACCTGACGCGGGTTGCCCTGATGGAAGGACAGACGCACGTTGGGATAAAGCGCCATGAAGGCCTGCACAACCTTGGGCAGCGCATAGCGGGCCTGGGTATGTGTAAAGGCAATCGACAGGCTGCCGGTGGCCTCATTGCTGAACTCGGCCCCCACCTCGCGCAGGTTGTCCACCTCCTGCAGGATCCGGGCGACGATGGTCAGCACCTGCTTGCCAGGCTCGGAAACATCCACCAGGCGCTTGCCGTGGCGGACGAAGATCTCGACGCCCAGCTCCTCTTCGAGCACACGGATCTGTTTCGACACACCGGGCTGGGAGGTGAACAAGGCCTCGGCGGCCTCGGAGACGTTGAGGCCGTGGCGGGCCACTTCGAATACATAGCGCAACTGCTGGATGTTCATCGACGCGAACCCCGGGGAAGAACCGCGAAATGGAAGGATAGAACTATAAGTTCTAAAGGTTTAACCTAAAATACCTTCTTTGCTCTAAAAACACGTTCTACGATGCCCCGCACACGGAATTTGGGCTTATCATGAGTATTGCTTACACGATTGCCGGCTTTGCCGTAGGCGCCATCGTCGGCCTGACCGGCGTAGGTGGCGGGTCCCTGATGACCCCGCTACTGGTCCTGCTGTTCGGCATCAACCCATCGGTGGCCGTCGGCACCGACCTGCTCTACGCGGCCATCACCAAGGCCGGCGGAACCGTCGCCCACGGCATGAAGGGCACGGTGGACTGGACGGTCACCAAGCGCTTGGCCACCGGCAGCATCCCGGCCGCGGCAATCACGCTGGTGCTGGTCGGCTACTTCGCGCCCGGCGGCATCGGCGGCGCGGCCAGCCTGATCAAGGTTTCGCTGGGCGTGGCCCTGCTCCTCACGGCGGTGGCGATCGTGTTTCGCAAGCAGATCCAGGCCTACGCCCTGAAGCACTCCGGCGGCCAGGAAAATCCGCAGCGCACCAAGCTGCTGACCATCCTGACCGGCGCCGTGCTGGGCATTCTGGTGTCGATCTCGTCGGTGGGTGCCGGCGCCCTGGGCGTTAGCGCCCTGTTCTTTTTGTACCCGCGGCTGGCGACCTTGCGTATCGTCGGCAGCGACATCGCCCACGCGGTGCCCCTGACGCTGGTGGCCGGCATCGGCCACTGGTTCCTCGGCAGCGTCGACTGGGCTCTGCTGGGCAGCCTGCTGATCGGCTCACTGCCGGGCATCTGGCTGGGAAGCCATATTTCCACCCGGGTCCCCGACCGGGTGCTGCGTCCGATTCTGGCAACCATGCTGGTCTTGGTGGGCAGCAAGCTGATTGCGGCCTGACCGGGCTTACGAATAAACCAGGAAAACGAAATGTACCGTTACGACCCCTACGACCAGAAGATCGTCGACGAGCGCGTCGCCCAGTTCCGCGACCAGACCCGGCGTTACCTGGCCGGCGAGCTGACCGATGACGAGTTCCGCCCGCTGCGCCTGCAGAACGGCCTGTACATCCAGCGCCACGCCCCGATGCTGCGGGTCGCCGTTCCCTATGGCCTGCTGTCGTCCACCCAGGTTCGCAAGCTCGCCCACATCGCCCGCACCCACGACAAGGGCTACGCCCACATCACCACCCGCCAGAACGTGCAGTTCAACTGGCCCGAGCTGAAGGTGGTGCCCGAGATCCTGGCCGAGCTGGCACAGGTCCAGATGCACGCCATCCAGACCTCCGGCGCGTGCATCCGCAACATCACCTCCGACCCCTTCGCGGGCGTGGCCGGCGACGAGTACATCGACCCGCGCCCGTGGTGCGAGGTGCTGCGCCAGTGGAGCACCTTCCACCCGGAATTCGCCTTCCTGCCGCGCAAGTTCAAGATCGCCGTGAATGGTGCCGACCAGGACCGCGCGGTCATCCAGTGCCACGACATCGGCCTCGAGCTGAAGCGCAATGCGGCCGGCGAGATCGGCTTCCGCGTGCTGGTCGGCGGCGGCATGGGCCGCACCCCGATCATCGGTGAAGAAATCAACGACTTCGTGCCCTGGCAGCACATCATCACCTACAACGAGGCGATCCTGCGGGTATACAACCGCTACGGCCGCCGCGACAACCTCTACAAGGCGCGCATCAAGATCCTCGTCAAGGCCCTCGGCGTCGCCGAGTTCAAGCGCCAGGTCGAGGAGGAATGGGCCTTCGGCAAGGACGGCGCCAACACGCTGACCGAAGCCGAAGTGGCCCGCGTCGCCGCCCACTTCACGACGCCCGCCTACGAGGCCCTGCCGGGCGAGGACGCCGGCTACGCCAGCCAGCGGGCCGCCAACACCGCCTTCGCCGCATGGACCCGCCGCAACGTGCTGGCCCACAAGGTGCCCGGCTACGCGATCGTCGTGCTGTCCCTGAAGAACCCGGCCACCGCCCCCGGCGACATCACCGCCGAGCAGCTCGACCTGGTTGCCGAATGGGCCGACGCCTACAGCTTCGGCGAAGTGCGCGCCACCCACGAGCAGAACCTGGTGCTGGCCGACGTCAAGCAGGCCGACCTCTTCGCGCTGTGGGAAAAGGCCCGCGCCACCGGCCTCGCCACGCCGACCTTCGGCCTGCTGACCGACATCATCTGCTGCCCGGGCGGCGACTTCTGCGCCCTCGCCAACGCCAAGTCGATCCCCATCGCCAATGCGATCCAGGCCCGCTTCGACGACCTGGACTACCTCTACGACATCGGCGACATCGAGCTCAACATCTCCGGCTGCATGAACTCCTGCGGTCACCATCACGTCGGCCACATCGGCATCCTCGGCGTCGACAAGAACGGTGAGGAGTGGTACCAGGTCAGCCTCGGCGGCGCCCAGGGCAACCACACCAGCATCGGCAAGGTGATCGGCCGCTCGTTTGCCGCCGCCGAAATGCCCGATGTGATCAGCAAGATCATCGACGTCTACCGGGCCCAGCGCCAGGACGGCGAGCGCTTCATCGACACCGTCCGCCGCACCGGCCTCGACCCCTTCAAGCTCGGCGTGTATGGCGAAGCCGCGATCATCGAAAGGAAGCAACATGCCTAAGCTCATCAAGAACGGCCGCGTGATCGACGACGCCGCGGAAATCCTGGTCCTCGACGAAGTCCAGGGCCCCGAGGCGCTGAACCTCCCCGACGGCCCGGTGTTCGTGCCCCTCGCCGTATGGCAGGCCCACAAGGGCGCCCTATCCGGCCGTGCCGGCCTCGGCGTGTGGCTGGACAGCAGCGAGAGCGTGGACGACCTGGAAGGCGACCTGGACAGCATCGGCGCCATCGCGCTGAACTTCCCCAAGTTCACCGACGGCCGCGCCTACTCCAGCGCCGCGCTGCTGCGCAGCCGCTACGCCTACACGGGCGAGATCCGCGCCATCGGCGATGTGCTGCGCGACCAGTTCTTCTTCATGCAGCGCTGCGGCTTCGACGCCATCCAGCCGAAGGCCGGCAAGTACAGCGACGCCCAGCTGGAAGAAGCACTGGCCAGCCTGAAGGACTTCTCGACGCCCTACCAGGCCGCCATCGACCAGCCCGAACCCCTGTTCCGCCGCGCCCAGCGCGCCGCCTGAGCGAGGAGAGACCTCCATGCATCCGAACCAGAACCCCAAGCTCGACGACCCGGCGCTGCTCGCCAGCCTGGAAGCCAAGGTCGCCCAGCTCAAGGCCGACCTGGCCGCCTGGGCTGCCGAGCTGCCGGCCATCACGATGGCCAACAGCCTCGGCGCCGAGGACATGGTGCTCACCGACGTGATCGCCACCAGCCAGCTGCCCATCGAGATCTTCTCGCTGGACACCGGTCGCCTGCCGCTCGAAACCTATGACCTGATGGCCGAGGTGCAGAAGCGCTACGGCCTCAAGCTGAAGTTCTTCTACCCGAACCACGAGGCCATCGAGACCTTCACGCGGGAAAACGGCATCAACGCCTTCTACGACAGCGTCGAACTGCGCAAGGCCTGTTGCCACGCCCGCAAGGTCGAGCCGCTGGGTCGTGCGCTGGCCGGCAAGCAGGCCTGGATCACCGGCCTGCGCGCCCAGCAGAGCACCACCCGCACCGACCTGCCCAAGCGCCAGCTCGACGAGGGCAACGGCCTGGTCAAGTTCAACCCGCTCTCCGACTGGACCGAGAAGGAAGTGTGGGCCTACATCCGCCTCAACAAGGTTCCGTACAACGCGCTGCACGACAAGTTCTACCCGAGCATCGGCTGCGCCCCGTGCACCCGCCCGGTGTCGATCGGCGAGGATGTCCGCGCCGGCCGCTGGTGGTGGGAAAATCCGGAAACCAAGGAATGCGGCCTGCACGTCAAGAAGTGACGGGCACCCAGGAACCATAAAACGAGTAAAGCAATGTCGACGCTCACCAAACAGACCCTGAGCCACCTGGACTGGCTCGAATCCGAAGCCATCCACATCATGCGTGAAGTGGCCGGCCAGTGCAGTAACCCCGTGCTGCTGTTCTCCGGCGGCAAGGACTCCATCTGCATGCTGCGCCTGGCTGAAAAAGCCTTCCGCCCCGGCAAGTTCCCCTTCCCGCTGATGCACATCGACACCGGCCACAACTACAAGGAAGTGGTCGCGTTCCGCGACAAGCGCGCCGCCGAGCTGGGCGAGCGCCTGATCGTGCGCTCCGTGGAAGACTCCATGAAGCGCGGCACCGTGGTGCTCAAGCACGAGAACGAATCGCGCAACAAGCACCAGTCCGTGACGCTGCTGGAAGCCATCGAGGAGTTCGGCTTCGACGCCTGTATCGGCGGCGCCCGCCGTGACGAGGAAAAGGCCCGCGCCAAGGAACGCATCATGAGCTTCCGCGACGAGTTCGGCCAATGGGACCCGAAGAACCAGCGCCCCGAGCTGTGGAACCTCTACAACGCGCGCAGCCACAAGGGCGAGAACATCCGCGCCTTCCCGATCTCCAACTGGACCGAGATGGACGTGTGGCAGTACATCGAGCGCGAGAAGCTCGAGCTGCCCAGCATCTACTTCGCCCACACCCGTCCGGTAGTGATGCGTTCCGGTGCCATCGTGCCGGTCAACGTGCCGCTGATGAACGGCGAACTGACCAACCTGCCGAAGGCCGGCGAAGAGATCATCGACCTGCAGGTGCGTTTCCGCACCGTCGGCGACATCTCGTGTACCGCCCCGGTGGAGTCCGACGCCGATA
The DNA here is from genome assembly GCA_018241665.1 of Pseudomonadota bacterium. Classification (GTDB taxonomy): domain Bacteria; phylum Pseudomonadota; class Gammaproteobacteria; order Burkholderiales; family Rhodocyclaceae; genus Zoogloea. Next base: position 42,567 of record JAFEDK010000013.1, on the reverse strand, counting down.
ACGTCGAGAAGATCGTGCTCGAAACCGCCACCACCACGATCACCGAGCGCGGCGCGACCCGTCTGGACGACCAGACCAGCGAAGCCTCCATGGAACAACGCAAGAAAGAGGGTTACTTCTAAATGAGCGCCCAACACGTTGAAGACCGCGGCCTGCTGCGCTTCCTGACCTGTGGCTCGGTCGATGACGGCAAGAGCACCCTGATCGGTCGTCTGCTGTTCGACACCAAGGCCATCCTGGCCGACACCCTCACCGCCATCGAACGCACCTCCAGCAAGCGCGGCATGACCGCCGTCGACCTGTCCCTTCTCACCGACGGCCTGCAGGCCGAGCGCGAACAGGGCATCACCATCGACGTGGCCTACCGCTACTTCTCGACCGGCACCCGCAAGTACATCATCGCCGACGCGCCGGGCCACGAGCAGTACACCCGCAACATGGTGACCGCCGCCTCCACCGCGAACCTGGCGATCATCCTGATCGACGCGCGCAAGGGCGTGCTGACCCAGACCCGCCGCCACAGCTACCTGACCAAACTGGTGGGCATCCCCCACGTGGTCGTGGCCGTCAACAAGATGGACCTCGTCGATTACGACCAGGCCACCTACGACAAGATCGTCGCCGAGTACAAGGCCTTCGCCGAGCAGATCGGCCTGACCGACGTGCGCTTCATCCCGCTGTCGGCCCTCAACGGCGACATGATCGTGGACCGCGGCGAGCGCCTGGACTGGTACGACGGCCCGACGATGATCGACATCCTCGAAGCCGCCCCCGCCGCCCACACCGAACAGGCCGAGAGTTTCCGCTTCCCGGTCCAGTACGTGTGCCGCCCGCAGGCCTCCGACAACCCCGAGCTGCACGACTACCGCGGCTTCATGGGCCGCGTCGAGTCCGGCGAGATCAAGGTCGGCGACAGCGTCACCGTGCTGCCCAACGGCCTGACCACCAAGGTCAAGGACATCCAGCTGTACGGCGAGTCCCTGCCCAAGGCGATCCACGAGCAGTCCGTAACCCTGCTGCTGGAAGACGAGATCGACATTTCCCGCGGCGACATGATCGTCAGCAGCGCGGAAGTGCCGGCCCAGACCAAGCAGGTCGAAGCCATCGTCTGCTGGCTGTCGGAAACCCCGCTGTCGCCGGCGCGCACCTACTGGCTGCGCCACACCACCCGCGAAGTGAAGGCCAAGGTGGCGAGCATCACCCACCGCCTGGACATCAACACGCTGGACAAGGAAGCGACGACCACGCTGGCCATGAACGACATCGCCCGCCTGCACCTCAAGCTGGCCCAGCCGGTCTTCGCCGACAACTACACCGACTCCCGCGCCACCGGCGCCTTCATCCTGATCGACGAATCCACCAACAACACGGTGGGCGCCGGCATGATCGTCGGCTGAACGTTAGGCTCGAACGGGATGGCCGGACCCTGGCCATCCGTGGCGGCAACCTGTGGGGGAGCCCTGTGGGGGCGAATTCATTCGCCCTCGGAGCTTGTTCAACCGACTGCAGGCGAATGAATTCACCCCCACAGTTATAGTTGTGCCAAAAGCGAAAATCCCCGGTTACCCGGGGATTTTTGCTTTTCCGGAGGTCCCTGCACTGCAGAGCCTCCAATCATCCCATCCAGCGCCGCTCAGGTCGCGAAGACGTGCTTCACACGCAGGGTCTCGCCCCGCTCGACGAGGCCGATCAGGCGGTCGATGTTGGGATGCTTGCCCGGGTTCCCCCGTGCATCCTCGCTGTGCTCCTCGTAGATCGCGATACCCTGGGTTGCCGCTTCGGGGGTGATCGCGCCGTGGATCTGCGCCAGGTGGTTGTACACCGCCAGCGAGCCAGCCTGGCCGGGCTTGTTCTCGATGGTGGCGACCACCGCGTCGGCGCCATCGATCAGCTGGATCGCGGCGAGGTGGGACACGCCCGGCAGGGTCTTGAGCTTGTCGGCAAAAGCCATTCGTTCCTCCGTGGGGGCGAATTGATTCGCCCACGAACTTGATTCAATCGGCGGAGGGCGAATCAATTCGCCCCCACAGGGCTCAGATGCGCTTGGCCAGTTCGGCAGCCTTGCCGATGTAGCTGGCGGGGGTCATCTCCAGCAGGCGGGCCTTTTCGGCTTCGGGGATGGCCAGCGTGCCGATGAAGGCCTGCAGCGCGTCCTTGGTGATGCCCTTGCCGCGGGTCAGCTCCTTGAGCTGCTCGTAGGGGTTGGGCACGGCGTAGCGGCGCATCACGGTCTGGATCGGCTCGGCCAGCACCTCCCAGCAGGCGTCCAGGTCGGCGGCCAGGCGGGCCGGCTCGGCTTCCAGCTTGCCGAGGCCGCGCAGGCAGGAGTCGTAGGCCAGCACGGCATAACCAAAGGCCACGCCCATGTTGCGCAGCACGGTGGAGTCGGTCAGGTCTCGCTGCATGCGGGACACCGGCAGCTTGTCGGCCAGGTGGCGCAGCACGCTGTTGGCGAGGCCCAGGTTGCCTTCGGCGTTCTCGAAATCGATCGGGTTGACCTTGTGCGGCATGGTGGACGAGCCGATCTCGCCGGCCTTCAGCTTCTGCTTGAAGTAGCCGAGGGAGATGTACATCCAGATGTCGCGGCAGATATCCAGCACGATGGTGTTGGCACGGGCGGTGGCGTCGTACAGCTCGGCCATCGCGTCGTGGGGCTCGATCTGGATGGTGTAGGGGTTGAAGGCCAGGCCGAGGGATTCGATGAAGCGGCCGTTGAAGGCTTCCCAGTCGAACTCGGGGTAGGCGGACAGGTGGGCGTTGTAGTTGCCGACGGCACCGTTGAACTTGGCGGTCAGCTCGACGCCGGCGATGGCCTTGCGCACGCGGCGCAGGCGGTACACCACGTTGGCCATTTCCTTGCCGAGGGTGGTCGGGCTGGCGGGCTGGCCGTGGGTGCGCGACAGCATCGGCAGCTCGGCGTGCTGGTGGGCCAGTTCGACCAGGCGGGCGATGATCTTGTCGAGGGACGGCAGCAGCACGCCGTCGCGGCCGTCGCGCAGCATCAGCGCGTGGGACACGTTGTTGATGTCTTCCGAGGTACAGCCGAAATGGATGAACTCGGTGACGCGGGTGACTTCGGGGTTGTGGCCGAGGCGCTGCTTCAGCCAGTACTCCATGGCCTTCACGTCATGGTTGGTGGTCGCCTCGATGGCCTTCACGGCCTCACCGTCGGCCACCGAGAACTCGGCGATCACGGCATCCAGCTCGGCGACGGTGGCGGCGGAGAACGGGGCGATCTCGGCCAGCTCGGGCGCGGCGGCGAGGGCCTTCAGCCACTCGATCTCGACCTTCACGCGGTTGCGGATCAGGCCGAACTCGGAGAAGTGCTCGCGCAGCGCGGAGACCTTGGATTCGTAGCGCCCGTCGAGGGGCGACAGCGCGGTGATGGGTTGCAGGTTCATGCGTAAAGCCCTTGAGGCGGAAAAGCAAAGTTCTCTATTTTAGCGTCTTGGAGAGCCGTTCGCCGATGATAAAATCCGGGGTCCCCAATCTGCAGCCCATCATCATGAGCAACGGTCCTCAACAAATGGAACGCTTCATCTTCTGGAGCCGCTGGCTCCAGGCCCCGCTCTATCTCGGCCTGGTCGTCGCCCAGGGAATCTACGTTTACCTGTTCATGGCCGAACTCTTCCACCTGGTGAGTTCGGTCTTCGAATCCGGCGGCCATATCAGCGAAACGGAAACCATGCTGGTGGTGCTCGGCCTGATCGACGTGGTGATGATCGCCAACCTGCTGATCATGGTCATCATCGGCGGCTACGAGACCTTCGTGTCGCGCCTCGACCTGGAGAACCACCCGGACCAGCCGGAGTGGCTGTCCCACGTGAACGCCGGCGTACTCAAGATCAAGCTGTCCACCGCCATCATCGGCATCTCGTCGATCCATCTGCTGAAGACCTTCATCAATGCCGGCAACCTGCCCGAGCACACGATCCAGTGGCAGGTGATCATCCACGTCGTATTCCTCTTCTCGGCCCTCGCCATGGCGCTGGTCGACAAGATCATGAACCAGACCGTCCTGCTGTCCAAACACTAAAGACATCACGTAGAGGGAGCCTCACCCATGACCGCCATCAAACAGGAAGACCTGATCCAGTCCGTCGCGGACGCCTTCCAGTACATCAGCTACTACCACCCGCTGGACTACATCAAGGCCCTGGGTGAAGCCTACGAGCGCGAGGAATCCCCCGCCGCCAAGGACGCCATCGCCCAGATCCTGACCAACTCCCGCATGGCCGCCGAAGGCCACCGCCCGATCTGCCAGGACACCGGCATCGGCATGGTATTCATCAAGGTCGGCATGCAGGTCAGCTGGCCGGATGCCACGATGAGCATCCAGGAAATGATCAACGAAGGCGTGCGCCGCGCCTACAGCAACCCCGAGAACCCCCTGCGCGCCTCCGTGCTGTCCGACCCCGTCGGTGCCCGCAAGAACACCAAGGACAACACCCCGGCCGTGGTGCACTTCGAGATCGTCGAAGGCCACCACGTGGAAGTGATCTGTGCGGCCAAGGGCGGCGGCTCCGAAGCCAAATCCAAGTTCGCCATGCTCAACCCGTCCGACGACCTGGTGGACTGGGTCCTGCACAAGATCCCCGAGATGGGTGCTGGCTGGTGTCCGCCGGGCATCATCGGCATCGGCATCGGCGGCACGCCCGAGAAGGCCATGCTGCTCGCCAAGGAATCCATCATGGCGCCGGTGAACATCCATGAGCTGAAGGAAAAGGCCGCCTCCGGCGCCGCCCTCACCCGCGCCGAAGAGCTGCGCCTCGAGCTGTACGAGAAGGTCAATGCACTGGGCGTCGGCGCCCAGGGCCTCGGCGGCCTGACCACCGTGCTCGACGTGAAGGTGCTGGACTACCCCTGCCACGCCGCCAACCTGCCGGTCGCCCTGGTGCCCAACTGCGCCGCCACCCGCCACTGCCACTTCCACCTGGACGGCTCCGGCCCGGCCAAGATCGAGCCGCCGAAGCTGGAAGACTGGCCCGCCGTCACCTGGACGCCGGACCTCAAGTCGGCCACCCGCGTCAATCTGGACACCCTGACCAAGGAAGAAGTCGCCGCCTGGAAGCCGGGCCAGAAGCTGCTGCTCAACGGCAAGATGCTGACCGGCCGCGATGCCGCCCACAAGCGCATCGCCGACATGCTGGCCAAGGGCGAGAGCCTGCCGGTGGACTTCACCAACCGCGTGATCTACTACGTCGGCCCGGTGGATCCCGTGCGTGACGAAGTCGTCGGCCCCGCCGGCCCGACCACTGCCACCCGCATGGACAAGTTCACCCGCATGATGCTCGAGAAGACCGGCCTGATCTCCATGATCGGCAAGTCCGAGCGCGGCCCCGTCGCCATCGAGGCGATCAAGGACAACAACTCCGCCTACCTGATGGCCGTCGGCGGCGCCGCCTACCTGGTGGCCAAGGCCATCAAGTCGGCCAAGGTCGTCGGCTTCGCCGATCTGGGCATGGAAGCCATCTACGAGTTCGACGTGCAGGACATGCCCGTCACCGTCGCGGTGGACTCCTCCGGCACCAGCGTGCACAACACCGGCCCGAAGGAATGGCAGGCCAAGATCGGCAAGATCCCGGTCACCGTCGCCTGATCACGCCCTTGCGCAGCACCCGAGCCCGGCCTTCTGGCCGGGCTTTTTTTCGGCCCGCACAAAATCTTTTGGCATAATCCGGGCTCTTTCCGGAAGCCGCCCTCGCGGCACCCCAGCGATTCCCCATGTTCCGCAAGCTCCGCATCGCCGTCCTGCTGTTCATCCTCGCCACCGTCGCCATCGGCAGCTGGAAATCCAGCGCCCGCAGCACCGCGTGGGACAGCACCCTGCACGTGACGGTCTATCCGATCGCCGCCGACCCTTCCGATACGAGCCGGCGCCTCGTGGCCGACCTGAAGCCCGAAGACTTCGCAGCCATTGGCGACTGGCTGGAAACGGAGCTGCATCGCCTCGGGCGCCCCCTGCTGAGGCCGGTAGCCATCAACCTGGCCCCGCCGCTCGCCAGCCTGCCGCCCCCGTTTCCGGCCGGCGGCAACGCCGTGGCGATGATAGGCTGGAGCCTGCAGCTGCGTTTCTGGGCATGGCGCCATGACGCTACCCCCGGCCCACGGCCGGATGTGCGCCTGTTCCTGCTCTACCACGACCCGGCCTTGACGCCGTCACTCGACCATTCGGTCGGCCTCGAGAAAGGCAAGCTCGGCGTCGTGAAGGTCTTCGCCAGCCGCCGCGAGCGCCAACGCAACGCGGTGATCATCGCCCACGAGCTGCTGCACACCCTCGGCGCGACGGACAAGTACGATCTTCACAAGCTCGCACCGCTGTTTCCGGCTGGCTACGCCGCCCCCGGGCAACAGCCGCGCTATCCGCAGACGGCGGCCGAGATCATGGCCGGCCGCATTCCCCTCAGTGCGGAAGAGGCCCGGATCCCTGACAGCCTCGCGGAAACCCTCATCGGCCCCCAGACGGCCCGCGAAATCGGCCTCTGAACGACGCGAACGGCATCACACACCGTGCCGATGCCATACTTCAGACCATACGACGCCATATTTCACGACCCGGAAGCCATAAATCGCTGTCATTTAAACGCTTTGTGATATTAGTGTCGGCCTGATATCCGTTCCTCGCTCTTGTCCGTGTGCCTGGCGTCCGATGCGCGTTGAAAACTCGTTCCCTCCCCTCCCATCCCACCCCCAGGATCTGACCCGGGCCTTTTACTGGCTGGGCGCACTGACGCTGCTGTACGTCATGCTCTGGCTTCAGGGCGACCTCGACCTGGGGCTGGGGCACTACCTGCCGTTGCACGCGGCCATGGAAACGGCCTCGATCATCGTGTCGATGCTGGTCTTCGGCATCGCCTGGAACGCCCACTCCCATGCCCGGCCCGGCAATGTGGTCCTGCTCGGCACGGTCCTCCTCGGCACCGCACTGCTCGATTTCGGGCACATGTTCGGCTATCGCGGCATGCCGGACTTCGTTACCCCGTCGAGCCCACAGAAAGCCATCGTCTTCTGGTTGGCCGCCCGCGTGCTGGTCGCCGCCGGCCTGCTGATCGTCGCCACCCGTCCCTGGCAGCCGACACTGCGTGGCCTGCACCGCTTTGGCCTCCTCGCCACCGTGCTCGGCTATGTCGGCGCGGTGTACGGCCTGGAGCTGTTCCATGCCGCCAGCCTGCCGACCTTCTTCGTCCAGGACAGCGGCCTGACCCGGCTCAAGATCGTCAGCGAGTATGGTCTGATCGTCCTCTACGGACTCGCCGCCCTGCAGTTCTACCGGCAAGCCCGCCGTGGTGCCGCCCATAATGCGAGCGACCTGTTCGCCGCGGCTGCGATCGCCGCACTGTCGGAACTGTGCTTCACGTTGTATTCATCCGTCAGCGACGTCTTCAACTTCGTCGGCCACGTCTATAAGGTCGTCTCCTACGGCTTCATCTACCGGGCAGTGTTCGTGGACAGCGTGCATCAGCCCTTCGCCGCCCTGAACCGGGCGCTGGCCAAGGAAAAACTGTGGGCCGCGGAGCAGCATTCCTTCGTACGCACCCTCGACATGCTCGACGAGGCGGTGCTCGAGCTGGTACCGGACGGACGCATCGCCAGCGCCAACAGCGGCTGGTGGCACCTGACCGGCAATGCGCCGGGCAGCGGACCGCTGGCCGACGCGATTCACCGGGAGGACCGGAACGCCTTCCTGCGATGCCTGGCCGACCTGCAGAACGGCCGCAAGGACGAATTCCATGGCCGCTTCCGCATCATGGCCGAAGCCACCTACGAGCAATGGATGGAGTGCCGCTTCGTTGCCGAGCGCAATGAACAGGGCCAGCTGATCGGCATCCGCGGCGTGCTGCGGGACATCACCAAGACCTATCTGCAGGAACGCCACATCGCCCACATGGCCCTGCACGACGCGCTCACCGGCCTCCCCAACCGCGTGCTGCTGGAAGACCGCATCAAGAAGACCGTCCAGCTGGCACGGCGCACCAACTCGCGGGTGGCGGTGTGCTTCATCGACCTCGACCACTTCAAGAACATCAACGATGCCTACGGCCACAAGACCGGCGATGCGCTGCTGCTGGGCATGGCCAAGGCCCTCGAAAAGAGCCTGCGCGACGGCGACACGATTGCCCGCTGGGGCGGCGACGAGTTCGTGGCCCTGCTGCCCGGCCTCGCCAGCGCCGAAGACGCCCGCAACGTGGCGCGCAAGCTGGTCGCCGTCATGCAGCAGACCTACGAACTGGAAGGCCAGCCCATCAATGCCACCTTCAGCATGGGCATCTCCCTCTACCCGGATGACAGCGACAGCGTGGACACCCTGCTGGCCCACGCCGACCGGGCGATGTTCTACGCCAAGTCCCAGGGCCGCAACAACTTCCAGATGTTCTCCGACATGTCGGCCCGCGGGCTGGGCAAGAAGGAGCTCTACATCCAGTCACGGCTCGCCCAGGCGATCCGCGATGGGGGCATCACCAGTTGGTTCCAGCCGCAGTTCGCCGCCACGCCCGGCGCCGACGGCACGCGGCAGCTGACCGGCGTCGAGGCGCTGGCCCGCTGGCGCGACGCCGACCTCGGCTGGATCTCCCCCGGCACCTTCATCCCGATGGCGGAAACCCTCGGCCTGATCCACGACCTTGGCCAGTTGGTGCGTCGCCAGGCGCTCGAGCAGTTCGCCCAGTGGTACCGGCTGCGCCCCGACATGCAGCTCTCCCTGAACATTTCCAAGCGCCAGCTGTTCGCCCCCGATTTCGTCGATCTGCTGCAGGCCGACACGGCCCGCTACGGGCTGCCGGCCGCCGCCCTGATCCTGGAGGTGACCGAATCGGTGGCGCTGATGGAAGTGGAGTCCGCCGAGGAGCGCCTGCGCCAGCTGGTGCAGGCCGGCTTCACCCTGTCCATCGACGATTTCGGAACCGGCTATGCGTCCCTGTCCCAGCTGCACGAACTGCCGGTTGGCGAGCTGAAGATCGATATCTCCTTCGTGCAGCGGGTGCACACGCCGGATGGCCTGCGCATCCTGCAGGCCATCGTCAACCTGGCCCGCGCCCTGGGCCTGCGCACGGTCGCAGAGGGCGTCGAAGACGAGGCCACCGCCTCGACGCTGCAACAGCTGGACGTGGATGTCTTGCAGGGCTACCACCTGGGCAAGCCCTGCCCGGCAGAAGAGTTCGAGAAGCTGCCGTTCTTTGCCGGCAGGCCGGCGGGCGGCCTCGCGCTGGCCACCCCCGGTTGAGTCCGGGGCGTCTGCCCACGGCGTGTTTCAGCGGATGATCTCGATGATCTCCACGCCCATCTCGTAGAGGCCGGCCTGCTCGAGGCCATGGCAACGCCGCACCCGCACCCGCGCGTGCAAGGGCATGTAGGTGCCGCCGCTTTCCGGCGGCAGCACAGCGACCTCGAAGACCTCATCCATGCGCGGCACATGGCTGGAATGGATGGTCATGCCGCCGACGCCCAGTTCGACACAGGTCCCGACAACGGTCGGCCCGCCGCCGTACGGCCTGATACCCACCTTGCAGCCCAGCGGAATGCGGCGCTCCTTCCGCCTTTCGGTCATTCGGTCCATATCAGCAAATTCCAGCGGTCGAAGCGCGCACCATACGAAACTCGGCCGCGTCCTGCAAGGCTCCGAGACGCTTGCAGGCAATCCGGCGTGACGCTTATCTCACCGGCAGGCCGGGCGCCGGCCCCTCGCGGACCAGGCGCAGCTCGCCATAGGCGACCCGTTGTGCAAACGGCCGGGTGCTTTCGAGGCCCTCCTGCCAGGAAATCACCTGGTAGGCACTGAAGCCCGGCTGCCCGGCCAGCTGGGCCGCACGGCGCATGAAGACCTGACGTGCTTCACCGTCACCACCGGAATGAATCGCCTTCAGACGCAGGGCCAGCAGGTAGCGGTCCTCCCCCTGACGGGCCTCCTCGATGCTCCAGTTAGGCGCGAAAGGATCGCTGACGACGTAAAAGATTACCGCACCCGCCACCATCGGCGCCTTCAGATAGCCGGCGTTGGAGGCCACCAGCGCCGCTGCCGGCAGCAGCGCCCACTCCTTGGCCGGCGGGTTGGCGCAACCGGCAAGCACGAGGCCCAGGCCGAGGGCAAGCAAGGAACGCCGATTGACCCGCATCCGCTTAGTTGATGTAGTTGAAGAGGGACAGGTTGCTGACCTTGATGAAGCTCTGCTGGGCGGCCTGCAGATAGATCTGCTGCTGGGACAGGCTGCTCACCGCGGACGCGTAGTCTGCATCCTGCAGGCGCGACAGGGTTTCGCTGTACTGCAGGTCCAGGCTGCTGCCGATGTTCTGCTGCGTTTCCACCTCCAGCATGCGCGAGCCGACACCGGCCTGTACCCGCGAAATGCTGTCCTGCGCCGCATCCATGCCGGCAATGGCCTGGCGTCCGCCGAAACGGGTCACCGCCGAGTTGCCGGACTGCAGCGCCGCCACGAAATTGCCCATGACGTCGAAGGCACTGGCCACCGTGCCGACCGAATAGGTGTCGCCCGCTGCAGCGGCGCCGCTCAGGGTCATGCTCACACCGCCAAAAGTGAGGGTGGTGTCGGAGCCGTTGACCGTCACCGTAGGCGCGATCGGCGCGGCATGGGTGGGATCAGCAGTGGAATCGAAGACCTGGTAGGTCGGGCCCGCCCCCACGCTGACGTCGTAGGTATGGCCGTTGTAGGCGTTCAAACCGAGGCCGGAAACCAGGGCCGTGCCGGTGTTACCGGCAGCGCTGAGCGCAAAGGCCGAGCCTGCCTGCGCGCGCAGGACGTTGAAGATCTCGTCGCCGGAACTGGTGATCGGCAGGTTGCGCGACGAGGAAATCTGCAGCGTGCGTGCCCCCTGGTCGCCCTGGTAGGTCATGCCGGAGGTCAGGCTGCCGACGAACGGCTGGGTATTGCTGGTGTAGCCGCCGAAGATGTATTCGCCGGTGGAGTCCTGGCTATTGGCGATCCCCTGCAGCGCGGAAAACTGCTGGGTGATGTCCGCGGCGATGCTCAGCTGCTCGCTGTTGGTATAGGCACCATTGCCGGATTCGACGGCGCGGGTACGGACATAGGTAACGAGATCGGTGGCGGCGCTCAGCTTGCTGTCCACCAGCTTGAGCTGGTCGGTCGCGTAGCCCTGGTTGGAGGTGTACAGCGCATTGACGCTCTTCGATTGGGTCACTTCCAGCGCCCGCGCCGATGCGACCGGATCGTCCGACGGCGCCAGCACCCTGCGCCCGGTGGCGACTTCCTTCTGGCTCTTGAGCAACTGGCTGTTCTGCGACTGGATCTGCGCGACGCCGCTGTCAAAGATCATGCCGGTGGTGACTCGCATGATGGCGCTCCTTACTGGCCGAGGGCCAGCACTTGATCGAAAAGTTTGGAGGCAATGGTCATGACCTTGCCTGCCGCCTGGTATGCCTGTTGATAACGGATCAGATTGGCCGCTTCTTCATCAAGATTTACGCCGGCCACCGATTGCTGGGCCTGAACGGCCTGATCCACCAGGCTTTTTTGCGCATCGCTGTTGACGCTGACCTCGCGGGCCTTGTTGCCGACCGCACTGACGAGCTGGGCATACACCGACTGGAAGGTGGCGGACGGCTGACCACTGGCGGCGAGGAGCAGCTTGCTGGTCTGCAGATTGCCCAGCAACACTGCGTTGCGGCTGTCCGACACACCGCCGGCGTTGGGCGCCAGCGTGAATGTATCGTTGGTTTGCGGGGCACCGTTCATCGCGAAGGAGACGCCGCCGAAACTTACCGTCATCCCGCTCGTGTAGGGGATCGAGGCGACCGGCGCCGCCACCGTCACCGCGGTGCCACCCGCCGGCGTGTAGGTGACCGGCAGGCCGGCCGGGAAACCGCTCAGGGTACCGCCCGAGTAGGTAAGCTTCAGCGGCGCCGCCGGCGTGCCGAAACTGGCCAGATTGGCCATGCTCGATACCACCGGTGCCGTGATGCTGGCCGAGCCCAGGTTGCCGCTGGTGGCCGATGAGGTGACCGGTGCCGCGGCAGCGATCATGCGGGTATCGGAAACGGCGACGTTGATGTTGGCCGCGGCATTGCGGGTGGGCTGGATCACGAAGCTGTCGCCGGGCTTGGAGGTCGCCGGCGGCGTGATCGTCAAACCGACCGTCCCGGGGCTCACCGACATGCCGTCCGAAAGCCGGGTCAGCGAATAGTTGCCGACGGCATCGGTGAAGACCAGCTTGTAATCATCGCCGGTCAGCTTGGACACGTTACCCAGCTGCACCGTCGGCGGCGTCGTGGTCGCGCTGGAATCGCTCAGCACGGTGACGGCGGGCGTCGTGAAGAAGGACGTCCCGAGGTTGCCGTTGAGATCCTGGCCCAACGCGTGCTGGGCGTTGAACGCAGAGCTCAGGCCGACGGCGATCAGGCCGAGCTGGTTCTGCGTGGCATCGAGGGACTCGGAACGCATCGCCAGCAGGCCACCCAGCTTGCCACCGCCGAGCAGACTCTCGGGCACGGTCAGCGGGGCGCCGCTCTGGGTGATGATATTGACGTTGAGGCGCGACGGATCGGTGGTGGACGGCCGTGCTTCGAGCTTGGTGGCGTTGATGCCGACCACCAGCGGCTGGCCGGTACCGATGAAGACGGACATCGAGCCGTCGCTGGCGGTGGTGGTGGACACCCGCACCAGCTGGTTCAGCTCCTTCACCAGCTGGTCGCGCGTGTCGAGCAGGTCATTGGCCGGCTGGGACGACCCCGCCTGCTGAGCGATGGAGATCTGGCGATTGACGTCCGCGATCTCCTGGGCGTAGGTGCTGATCGACGTGACGGTGTCCTTGATCTGCCCTTCGACGCCGGAGCGGATGTCGTTGAGACGGGTCGCCAGATTCTGGAAGCGATCCACCAGGCTCTGGGCGCTGGAGATCATCGACTGACGGGCCGGGATACTCGACGGGTTGGCGGCCACTTCCTGCACGCCCTGGAAGAAGGAGTCCACCGCCGGCTCGAGGCCGACCGTGGCGTCCGCCAGCATGTTGTCGATCTGGCTGATCTCGACGCTGTAGGCGTTGTACTCGTTGTACTTGGTATCGGCGGACAGCACCTGGTTGGTCAGGAAGCTGTCGTAGGCCCGCTTGATCGTATCGACCTTGGTCCCTTCGCCGAAGAAGCCGGCGCCGCTGAACATCGCCGGGTTGGTGCTCTGGACCGTCGACTGGCGACTGTAACCGGCCGTTCCCGCGTTCGAGATGTTGTGGCTGGTCGTGATGAGCCCCGCCTGGGCGGCGTTGAGTCCGGTGAGGCCAATGTTGAAGATGCTGCTGCCCATGATCCGCGTCCCTGATTCGGAGGTATCTACGGCAGACTACGCAAGAACTTTGCCAGCATTGAACCGGCAAATGGCGCCGCTCAGGCGCTGGGCACTGCCCCCGCGCCGAGGGCGACCCTCAGGGTATTGCCATTGATGATGCGGGCCAGCTTGTTCGCATATTGCGGATCGGTCGCATAACCGGCCTCCTGCAGGCCACGGGCAAAACGGGTGGCGTCGGTCTGGCCGACGACGGCGGCGTAGCGGGGATTGCCCGCGATGAGGCGCGCGTAATCGCGGAAGGACTCCTCATAGGAAGCGTAGGCCCGGAAACGGGCGCTCTCCGCGGTCGGCTGGCCATTACGGTGTTCGGTGGTGGAGGTATTCACGGTGCCCCCCGCCCAGCTCCGCCCAGCCTTGATGTTGAAGAGGTTGTAGCTGGGCGTGCCATCCGCATTCTTCAGTTCGTGCTTGCCCCAGCCGGTCTCTAGCGCCGCCTGGGCGACCAGGAAACGCGCCGGGATGCCGGTGGCCTTGCTCGCCTCGACGGCCTGCGGCCAGACCTTGTCGACGAAGGCCCGGGCCCGGCTGCTACTCGCCATGTCCGAGAGCTGCGGGGCTGTGCTGCCGACCACGCCAGCGGCCGGCAAGGTCGCGGCAGAATTTGCCGCAGCATTGCCGCTGCCCCCCTCCTTTGCCGGAGGCGGCAGCGCCGTATCGAAACTGCGCCGGATCGACGGCTCCAGCGGTACCGGACCATCGGGCAGGCTCACCGGCTCCCGCCCCTGGCTCATCTGCCGCTCAATGACTTTGGCGAGGCCGAAACCACGCCCGCGGGCGGACAGCTGCATGGACATCTGCTGGTCGAGCAGCGACTGGTACATGCGCGTCTCTTCGCTGTCGAACATGCCGCCCTTGGGCGTTGCATCGCGCATGGACTTCATGACCTGCTGCACGAACAAGGCCTCGAACTGGCGGGAGGCCTCCTTGATGGCCTCCGGCGAGTTGTCCTTCGAGAGGCGCTTCAGGCCGGACAGCGCATTCGGGTCGAGGGCGTTGATCTGGCTGAAGTCGGCCATCAGATCACCTCGAGCTCGGCGCGCAGGGCCCCGCTGGCCTTCATAGCCTGCAGAATGGCGATCAGTTCGAGGGGGTTGGCGCCCACCGCGTTGAGCGCCTTGACCACATCGGCCAGGTTGGTGCCAGCCTTGATGTTGAAGAGGGTGCCGCCTTCCTGCTTGATATCCACCGAGCCCTTGTTGGTGACCGCGGTCTGGCCGCCAGCCAACGGGTTCGGCTGGCTCACCTGCTGCTCGTTATTGACCGTGACGGTCAGGCTGCCGTGGGCCACCGCGCAATTCTGCAGGGCCACCTTCTGGTTCATGACCACCGAACCGGTACGCGAATTGACGATCACCTTGGCGGCCTGCACCGCCGGCGTCACGTCGAGGTTCTCGAGGCGGCCAAGGAAGGCCACCCGCCGGTTGGGATCCTCCGGCGCAAGCACCTGGATCTGGCGGCCGTCGATGGCCTGGGCGGCACCGGGGGCAAAGCGGTTGATCGCATCGACCACATTCTGGGCGGTGCCGAAATCCGCATCGTTGAGCTCGACGAAGACTGAATCCCCCTGCCCCACCGGACTGGCCACGGCCCGCTCGACCGTCGCCCCGCCCGGGATGCGCCCGGCCGACAGGTGATTGACGGTCACTTTCGCGCCGCCCGCCGATCCGCTGGCTCCGCTCACCGCCAGGCTGCCCTGGGCCATCGCGTAGATCTGCCCGTCGGCCCCCTTCAGCGGCGTCATCACGAGGGTTCCGCCCTTCAGCGAGCGCGCATTGCCCATCGACGAGACCGTCACGTCGATCTGCTGCCCCGGCCGCGCGAAGGGGGGCAGGCTGGCGGTGACCATCACCGCCGCCACGTTCTTGAGCTGCAGGGACTGCCCGGGCGGCAACGTGACGCCCAGGTTGCCGAGCATGTTGATGATGCTCTGCACCGTGAAGGGCGTCTGGGTGGTCTGGTCGCCGGAGCCATCGAGACCGACCACCAGGCCGTAACCGACCAGCTGGTTCTGCCGTACCCCGCCGATCGAAGCCAGGTCCTTCAGGCGCTCAGCCTGGGCCGGAGCACCCACGGCCAGGCTCGCCACCGCGGCAAGGGCCAGGCACAGACGGGAGAAGGAAGACATCGTTCAAGCCCCTCAGAAAGGCATCACGTTCACGAAGAAACGTTGCAACCAGCCCATGTTCTCGGTTTCGTCGATATAGCCGTTGGCCCGGTACTCGATGCGCGCATCGGCCACCTGGGTGGATTGCACGGTATTGGCGCCGGTCACGCTCACCGGATTGACGATGCCGGAGAAACGGATGAATTCATTGCCCTGGTTGATGGCAATCTGCTTCTCGCCGGACACCAGCAGGTTGCCATTGGACAGCACCTCGATGACCGTCGTGGTGATCGTGCCGGTGAAGGCATTGTTGGCCGCCGCATCGCCCTTGCCTCCGAACTTGCTGGCATCCGAAGCGGTCGCGCCGAGCCCGTTGAGGGCACCGGCCAACGGCACCTTGGCCAGGCCCGACAAGGAGGCGCTGAGGCTGGCGTTGCGCTCCGCATTGGCCGACGACTTCTTGCTCGCGGCGGTCTGCTCGACCAGGTTGATGGTGATCACGTCGCCGACGAAGCGGGCCCGCCGGTCCTCGAACAGCGGGCGCGAAAAGCTCGGCTGGAAGATGGAGCCGCCCTGAGAGGCCTGGGCCGGACGCGCTTCCGGACGGATGGTCATCGGCTGATGGACGGCCGTCGGCGGGGTGCTCTGCAGGGCGGCGCAACCGCTCAGCCCGGCCAGCAGCAGCACGGAAAGGGGACGAGACAAGGACACGATCAATCTCCGCGGCTCAGGACTTACAGGGAGGTCAGCTTGCCGAGCATCGCGTCGGACGTGGAGATTGCCTTCGAATTGAGCTCGTAGGCGCGCTGGGTCTGGATCATCAGCACCAGTTCCTCGGCGACGTTCACGTTGGAAGATTCCACGTAGGTCTGGTTGAGCACGCCGACGCCGTTGGTGCCCGGCGTGTTCGGATTGGGCGTGCCGCTGGCGGCGGTTTCCAGGAACAGGTTTTCGCCGACGCTCTGCAGGCCGCCGGGATTGACGAAGCTGGCGACCTGGATGTTGCCGATCTGGGACGGCGCCGTCTGGTTGGGCAACGTCACCGACACCACGCCATCCTTGCCGATGGTCAGGGACAGGGCATTCGAGGGGATCGTGATGGCGGGCTGCAGCGGGTAGCCGCTGGAGGTTACGACCTGCCCGTTGGCGTCCTTCTGGAAGGCACCATCCCGGGTGTAAGCCGTGGTGCCGTCAGGCAGCAGGATCTGGAAGAAGCCCTCGCCGTTGATCGCCACGTCCAGCGCGTTGCCGGTCAGGGTCAGCGTTCCCTGGGTGTGGTTGCGCTCGGTGGCGATCGGCCGTACCCCGACGCCAAGCTGCAAGCCCGACGGAATCGTCGTCTGCTGGGTGGACTGGGCTCCCGGCTGACGCAGGTTCTGGTACAGCAGATCCTCGAAGACCGCCCGCGAACGCTTGAAGCCGTTGGTCGAGACGTTGGCGAGGTTGTTGGCGATGACGTCCAGCTGGGTCTGCTGGGCCTCGAGGCCGGTGGCGGCCGTCGAGAGGGAACGGATGAGCATGGCGGGCTCCTGGGTATCTGGTTACTGCGGCGGCAGGATCGACCGCCGCAGTGGATTCGATACTAGACTGAGCAAGAGGTGTTCCAGCTCCGGAGCAGACAGGGAAAGCCCCGCCTATTCCGCCCCGCGCGGTACCGCTCAGCTCTTCGCCAGGAGCTGGGTGGCGGAGCGGTCCATTTCCTGGGCGGTACTCAGCATCTTGGTCTGCATTTCGTACTGGCGGGACAGGGAAATCATCGAGACCATCTGCTCGACGACATTCACGTTACTGCCTTCCAGGTAGCCGGCGGCAACCTTGACGGCAGGATCTGCCGGTGCCTGGGCACCATTTGCCAGGCGGAACAGGCCGTCGGCGCCGCGCTGCAGATCCTGCTCGGGCGGATTGACGAGCTTCAGCTGGTCCACCGCGCTGGTGTTGTTGCGCGAACCCGAGCGCTGCACGGTGGACAGCGTGCCGTCCGCGCCCAGCTGCACCTCCACGTCCGGCGGAATGGTGATCGGTCCCCCATTGCCAAGGACCGGCAATCCGTTGCGGGTCTGCAGTATGCCGTTGGGGCTGACTTCGAAGCTGCCGTTGCGGGTATAGGCTTCGCTGCCGTCCGGCAACTGCACGGCAAACCAGCCCTTGCCCTGGACCGCCATGTCCAGCCCGCGCCCGGTGCTCTGCAGGGTTCCTGCGGAAAGGTCGTCCGATACGCTGGCGTCCACCACGAAGGCCCGGGTTGGCAGTTGCGCGTTCTGCACCGGTACCGCGCGCAGGCGGTGCAACTCTGCCTTGAAACCGGTGCTGGTGGCGTTGGCCAGATTGTGGGAAACGGACGCCTCCTGCCCCATCGTGGAGGAGGCGCCGGTCATGGCGGTGTAGATCAGACGGTCCATGGCGTGTCCCGGTCAGCTCATCAACGCAGGTTGACCAGGGTCTGCAAGACCTGGTCCTGGGTCTTGATGGACTGGGCGTTGGCCTGATAGGCACGCTGCTGAGTGATCAT
The DNA here is from genome assembly GCA_018241665.1 of Pseudomonadota bacterium. Classification (GTDB taxonomy): domain Bacteria; phylum Pseudomonadota; class Gammaproteobacteria; order Burkholderiales; family Rhodocyclaceae; genus Zoogloea. The sequence goes on along the minus strand of JAFEDK010000013.1, from coordinate 24,644 downwards.
GTTGACCAGTTCGGCGGTGAGGTCCACGTTGGAGTCTTCCAGGGCGCCGGACTGGATCACGCCCAGCACGCCGGTACCCGGGGCATTGGGCTGCTCCGGGCCGGAGTCGTTGGTGGACACCCACTGGTTGCCGCCGACGGACTTGAGGCCGTTGGGGTTCTGGAAGCTGACCAGGAACACCTGCCCCATGACCCGCGACTGGCCGTTGCTGAAGTTGCCCAGCACGGTACCGTCGGCGCTGACGCTCAGACCGGACAGCTTGCCGGTGGTGAAACCGTCCTGGGTCAGCTGGTTGATGCCGTAGCTGTTGCCGAACTGGGTCGTGCCGTTCAGATCGACGTCGAAGGACAGCTGGGTCGTGGCACCGGTAGTGATGTCGTAGGCGACCTGGATCTTGGAACTCGGACTCTGCACGTAACCGGTCTGCCAGGTCGCCCCCGGGTTGGGCGGCAGTTCGGCCAGCGTTGCCGGCTTGTACAGGCTCGTGCTCTGGAAGACGCCGTTGCTATCGAAGGTCACCGACATCCAACGGTTTTCGGTCGTGGTCGGATCCAGTGCCTTGGCATCCGCGTTGATCTGCGGCGGCAGGCCGTCCAGGCTGCTGTACACGTCCCAGGTATTGGCCTGGGCGGTCTTCACGAAGTACAGGGACTGGGTGTGCGGATTGCCAAGGGAGTCGTAAACAGTCTGGGACGTGGAGCTGGTGTAGCTCGACGGGTCGTTGATGCTGAAGTTGGCATTGCTGCCCTGCGTGGTCGTCGTGGGCAGCAGCGTGGCCGGCGTGCCGGTGACGGTGATGCCGGACAGGCGACCGGTGCGGGCCGACGTGAAAGTGAGGGCCGGGGTACTATCGCCCGCTACCTTGATGCGCCCCTTGAGCGCACTCTGGTCGATGGCCGTCTGGATCGCCGCAGCGAGAGAGCCAACGTCGGTATAGGTCCCGGCCGGCATGGTCACCACCGTCGAGCCGGTTTCGCCGTCGAGCTGGAAAGTCAGCTTATCGGTTGCAGCCAGCGTGAAGGTAGGCGCCGCACCGGCCAACGAGGCGATGGCCGCGCTCTTCCCCGATGCCGCCGTGAGGGAGGTCGGCGTAGCTGAACGGGAGTCGAGGTTCACGTTGTAGCCAGCGCTGCTGGTCGCCTGAGGCTTGGCGTCGCTGAGATTGAGCTTGAGGTCGCCGGTCGCGCCGGTCAGCACGCCGTTCGCGTCCGCCACCTTGCCGGTCAGGCGCAAGCCCTGGGAATTCACGATGTAACCGTTCTTGTCGGTCTGGAACTGACCATTCCGGCTATAGGTGATCGCACCGTCGTTGCTCATCCGGAAGAAGCCCTGGCCGTTGATCGCCAGATCGAGGCCATTGGTACTGGTCGTGATATTGCCTTGCCCGAACTGCTGGGCCACCTTGGCGACCTGAGCGCCGATACCAACCTGGGTCGCGCCACTGGCCAGGGAGGCCGCGAACACGTCGGAGAACTGGGCAACGGCCTGCTTGTAGCCGACGGTCCCGGAGTTGGACACGTTGTTGCTGATCGCATCGAGGGCCTTGGACGCAATCGAAAGGCCACTCAAACCTTGTTGGAATCCCATTTTCGTCTCCGCTTACAGAATCTGCTTGATGTCGGACAGACCCACGGTCCCGCCCGAGCCTACATCCAGCGACACGCTACCCGCGCTGGAGCGCAGCACGCTGTTCACCGTGGTCAGCATCAGCGCAGTCGGCTTCACATCGGTATTGCCGCGGGTCGCGCTCACGCTGACCGTGTACTTCCCGTCGGCCGCGACCGCACCACTGTTGGTCTTGCCATCCCACGCAAAGTTATAGACGCCCGCCTCGTCGACTGCGCCGAGTTCCATCTTGCGCACCTCGATCCCGCTGGCATCCTTGATCGTGACCGTCACCTTGTCGGCCGCACTGGAGACCTCGAAACCGCCATAGGCCTTGCTGCTGGACAGGGACAGGGTGTTGCCGGAGACCATCACGCCCTTGCCCACCAGCGCCGCGGCCTGCAGGGCATCGCTCGACTGGGACTGATCGAGCAGGGAGGTCAGCGTCGCGTTGAGCTTGTCGATGCCATTCACGGTGCTGATCTGCGCCAGTTGCGACGTCATCTGCGCGTTGTCGGTCGGATTGAGCGGATCCTGGTTCTTGAGCTGTTCGGTGAGCAGCTTCAGGAAACGGGTCTGCGCATCGTCGGTCTTGCTGGTGCTGCTCGTCGAGGACTTCTGCAGCCCGGCCAGCACATCCGCAGCGGTGGTCGAGGTCGTGGAATTGACGGTACTCATCATCGTGCTCCGTTACGCTTACTGACCGATGGTCAATGTTTTTTCCATCAGGGACTTGGCGGTCCCCATCACTTCCGCATTGGTCTGGTAGGCCCGGGAAGCGGAGATCATGTTGGTCATTTCCTCGACGACATTCACGTTGGGGAGCGCCACATAGCCTTCCGCATTGGCCGCCGGGCTTTTCGGATCGTAGGTCATGCGCATCGGCGCGGCGCTCTCCACGACCTGGGTCACGCGCACGCCCTGGGCGCCCGGGCCCGCCATCGGCGTCGCCGCGAACACGACCTGCTTGGCCTTGTACGGCTGGCCGTTGCTGGAGGTGATGCTGTCGGCGTTGGCCAGGTTGCTGGCCGTCGTATTGAGACGCAGGGACTGTGCGGTGAGCGCACTGCCAGCCACGTGGAAGACATTGAGCATGCTCACGAGCGTTCTCCTTACTGACCCTGGATAGCTTGCTGCATCGAGCGCAGCAGGCCATTGATGAAAGTCACGCTGGCCTGGTACTGGACGGAGTTTTCGGCAAAGGCGCTGCGCTCCACATCCATGCTCACCGTGTTGCCATCGATGGCGCCCTGCTCTTCCGTCCGGTACTTGAGGTTGCCATCGAGCCCCTGCTCCCCGTTGCCCGCCAGGTGACGGACGGAGGTCGTGGCCAGCGGCAACCCAGTGGGCTTGCCACCCAGCGCGCCGTTCAGCGCCTCCCGGAAATCGATGTCGCGGGCCTTGTAGTTGGGGGTATCAGCGTTGGCGATATTGGATGCGATCACCTGCTGGCGATAAGCCCGCACGTTCAGCGCCGTCTGATGAAAGCGCAATGCGTTGTCCAGTCGATCAGCCATTCGATTCACCCCTAAAGTTCGTTTCCGTCGGTGCCGATAAACTGCCTGTCACTCAGGGCACCGCGGTTTTCGTGCATTTCAATGCAGCTTCCGTGCCAAGCACTCTACGCCGTACCACGCCCCTTTGATGGCTCAAACAAGCGGCGAATCCTTCTTCAATTTGAACGGCACGCACCACCCCCTGGCCGAAACGGCAAACTTTGCCGCAAGAACCGGCAACTAACGCCTGCCGCCCCACGGCAACAGAAAAGATCTGCGGATTTCTCGCACTCTTCCGGCGGAAGTGGTCGAATGGGGACATCCGTCCAATCCCTCCGCCAATGAAGTCCGCCCTTCTCCGTTTCATCCCCGCGCTGGCCCTGCCGGTTCTACTCATGGCGACGCCCACGGCCAGCGCCCGCCAGGATCCGGCCCCGGTACGCGCCGAAGTCGCACGCTTCCTCAACATCCAGAGCCGCAGCCTGCCGGGCGAGGTCAGCATTCAGGTGGGCGACTTCGCCACCGACAACGTGCTGCCCCCCTGCGTCCAACTGGAAGCCTTTCTGCCCCCAGGCAGCCGCCAGTGGGGCCGCCTGACGGTCGGCGTGCGCTGCCTCGCACCGAGCGCCTGGTCCGCCTACGTTCCTGCCGAAGTCCGGGTACGGGGCGTCTATCTGGTGACGGCCACCCCATTGACAGCTGGCCAGATCGTCGGGCCCGACGACCTCCGCCGCGAAATCGGCGAACTGAGCACCCAGGCGACGGACGTGCTGACCGACCCATCCCAGGCCGTGGGCCATGCCGCCCGTATCTCGCTGGCCGCCGGCAAGCCGCTGGCCGCCAGTAACCTGCGCCTGCCGCCGGCCGTCGTCCAGGGACAGCCGGTGAAGGTCATTTCGCGCGGCCCCGGCTTCCAGGTCGCCAACGATGGCACGGCCCTCAGCACGGCCTCCGATGGCCAGGGCGCGCAAGTCCGGCTGAGCACCGGGCAGGTCGTGCGCGGCGTTGCCCGCAATGGCGGATTCGTCGAGATCATCACGCCATGACATTCGCACTCATGCCCTTCGTGCGGGTTAAAGTTTTGCCCTGGCGAGTCGTAGACCGAGACGACTTGTGGAAGAAAGGACAAGACCGTGAAGATTGAAAACTCAGTCAAAGCGACCGGTGGCCTGCCGTCCACCGACGGGCGAACCCGCGCGACCAAAGACACCACCCGAACCCAGGCGAACAACAGCGACACCGACAAGGTCGAGATTTCCTCCCTGTCTTCGCGACTGCAGCAGATGGAGGAGACCATTGCCGGCACGCCCGTCGTGGACAGCGCCAAGGTCGACGAAATCAAGCAGGCAATGAGCGAAGGGCGCTTCAAGGTGGATACCGGCAAGGTTGCCGACGGGCTGATCGAAAGCGTGCGCCAGATGCTGGCCTCCCAGACCGGGCGAGCCTGATAGAGCATGGCCACCGTTGATCAGACCTTCATTCATCGCCTCGCCGTGCTGATCGGCGAGGAACGTGACGGCCTGCAAAAATTCATCGCGCTGTTGCGGCAGGAAGAAGCCTTGCTGATCGCCGGCAAGATCGACACCCTGACCACCCTGGCCGAAGAAAAAACTGTGCTTTATCGCACTCTTCAGCGCCTGTCCGACGACCGGACGGTGATGTTTTCGCGGGTTGGCGCCCGGGTCAGCAACGAGAACATCCGGCTCGCCCTCGGCAGCCTGCCGGACGCGCTGGCCAGCTGGGATGACGTGATCGCCCTGGCCACCGAGGCGAAGGAGCGCAATCGCGTCAATGGCCAGTTGATCCGCGACCGCCTGCAGAACAACCAGCAGGCCCTCACCACGCTCCTCTCCGCTGCCGAGCACCCCCAGATATACGGCCAGGACGGCCAGTCACGCCCCACCGGCGGCGGCCGCCATCTCGGATCGGCCTGATCGCCGCTCCGCCCGATCCGCTCAGCGCCGGCCCTCGCCTGCAACAGCCCCTGGTGCCGCAACGCCTGGCACTCCCGCAGCCTGCGGCGGGGCCGCGTTCGACGGCAGGATGGAGTCCGCCACCCCCGAGGCCCTGACCGGCCTGTTCGGCTCCGGCTCGGCCACCCGCGACTCGATCAGGATGGTCACCCGGCGATTGCGGGCGCGCCCATCAGGCGTCGCGTTGTCCGCCACCGGACGTTGATCGCCATACCCGGCCGCCGTCAGGCGGGCCGGCAGCACACCGCTTTCGACGAACAGCCGGACCACGCTGGAGGCCCGCACGGCGGACAACTCCCAGTTGGACGGAAACATCGCCGTCGCGATCGGCGTCACATCGGTATGCCCTTCCACGGTGATCGGAAACTCCGCGGCGGCCAGCACCTGGGCCACCGCGCGCAGCGCCCGCACTGCCTCGGGCCCAAGCTGAGCATAGCCCGGCGCAAAGAGGACGCTGGCGTTGATCTCGACGGTGATGCCGAAGGCACCTTCGGTGACCCGGACCTGGCCATCTGCCACCAGCGGCGCCAGCACCTTGCGGATCTCCTCCGCCATGTTGCGTACCCGCTCGGCCTTCGAACGGCGCGCCTCGTCGGTCTCGCCCGCGGCGTTGGGCGGTGGCGTGGTGCTCGGGCGGATCGACTGGATCGGGTTCGAGACGATGCGCGGATTCTCGCTGTTGGCGATATTGCGGAAGGCGTTCACCACCGAATCGGACATGATCCGATACTTGCCCTCGTTGAGCGACGACAGGGAATACATCACCACGAAAAAGGCGAACAGCAGGGTGATGAAGTCGGCGTAGGAAACCAGCCAGCGCTCGTGGCTCTCGTGCTCGTCTTCCCTCTTCCCACGCCGCCGCGCCATGCCCTTAGCCCACGTACCCGCTCAGACGACGTTCGATGATGCGCGGGTTGTCGCCGTTGGCGATCCCGACCAGTCCGTCGAGCAGCATCTCGCGCATGGAGACCAGCGTACCGATGACGGCCATCAGCTTCTTCGAGACCGGCAGGAAGATCAGGTTGGCCGAGCCGACCCCGTAGATCGTCGCCACAAAGGCGACCGCGATCCCCGAACCGAGGCGGGACGGATCTGACAGGTTCTCCATCACGTGGATCAGGCCCATCACCGCCCCCAGGATGCCGATCGTCGGCGCGTAGCCGCCGGCCGCCTCCCAGACCTTGGCCCCCTGCTTCATCTGGGCCTCCCAGGTATCGATATCCACCTCGAGCACCTCGCGCAGGCGCTCGGGCTCGACCCCATCGACCAGCAGCTGCAGGCCCTTCTGGATGAAGGGATCGTCCAATGCGGGGATCTGCGCCTCCAGGGACAACAATCCTTCCTTGCGGGCCACGTGACTCCACTCGACGATCTGGGCGATCAGCTCGGCATGGTTGAGCGCCGGCGGCACGAAGACCCAGCGGATCATCCGCACCCCGGTCCGGAAGACCTGCAGGGAACTCTGCAACATGACGGCACCGAGAGTGCCGCCGATGACGATCATGAAGGCCGTGGGCTGGATCAGCGAACCCACATGCCCGCCCTCCAGCACCTGGCCAATGAGAATTGCCGCCAGGGCAAGGGTGATCCCGATAAGACTGATGCTATCCATGCGCGCCCTCTGGCCGTTGTTCAGGGTGCCGCCGGGCGCCGGCCGCGGCCACGACCTTCACCCTTGGCCTTCGCCATGCCCTGTGCTGCTCCCGAAATGCGGGCACGCAGGCGCGCGATCGCCTGGCTGTGCAACTGGCACACCCGCGATTCGGACACGCCAAGGACTTCGCCGATCTCGCGCAAGTTCATGTCCTGCTCATAATACAGGCCCATCACCGTCTGCTCCCGCTCCGGCAGGTCGTCGATGGCCCTCACCAGCACGTCACGCATGTTGCCCTCGAGCAGCAGGGTCAGCGGATCGTTGCCTTCCAGCGTGATGTGGCGCTCGAGATAGTCGTCCTCACCCTCTCCGGTGAAATCCTCGAAATACACCAACTGGTAACCGCGGGCCTCCTGCAGCATGTGCTGGTAGTCGGAAAGGGGCAGGCCCAGGGAGTCGGCCAGCTCCTTTTCCGTCGGCGGACGCCCGTTCTGCTGCTCAAGCTGGTGGACGGCCGCCTCGATGCGCCGCATGTCGCGCCGCAGACTGCGCGGCAGCCAGTCGTTCTCACGCAGCCCGTCAAGCATGGCGCCCCGGATGCGCTGCACCGCGTAGGTCTCGAATTGCGCCCCCAGGCCTTCCTCGTAGCGGTTGATCGCATCGAGCAGGCCGAGCATGCCGTTCTGGATGATGTCCTCCACCTGAACGCTGGCCGGCAACTTGGCCATCAGGTGATAGGCAATACGCTTGACCAGTGGCGCGTACTGGACAACGAGTTGCTCTTTATCGAGGGTGCCGGAGGCGGTGTACATCTTTCATCGGCTTTCTGATCTGAGTTTCCGGGGCCGTCCGCATGTTACGAGACCCCCACCGGCAAGGCTACGCTTCTCACTACCCCGTGCGACACAATCCACACCCACGCCCCTTTTAGCCGGCCATGCCGGCACCGGCCTGGGCCGACCAGGCGCGCAGACGGCGGATGAAGGCACTAGCCCCGTCGGCGGGATGGCGCGCGCCGAGGGGCGTCGTCATCGCCTCGGCCAGCGGGTCGCGTCCGACTTCGCCGCGCCATACCAGCGGCAGGCCGACATGGCGGGAACTGAAATCCTGCAGGCTGGCGAACAGCGCCGTCGCGTCGGCCCGGTCGCGGGCGCCACTGACGGCGATCTCCAGCGAGCCGGCTCCGGCGGCGGCCAATCCCTTGATCCATTGACAGGCCCCGCGCGCGCCCACACCACTGGCCTCCACCACCAGCAGGCGACGCCCGGCGGCACGCGCAAAGGGCGTCAGGCGGCGAGCGTCACCAACCGTATGGATGGCCAGCAGATCGGCGCGGCGCTGGAGTTCGGTAATCCCGGCTTCCAGCCGCTCGTGATGCCCCGCCCCGAGGAGCGGAACCGCCTGCACCGTGGCCGCCGCCGGCACGACCCACAAGCCGTCGGCCACCTCGCGCATCGTTTCTGTAACCTCGTGCTGGCCCTGCAGGGCGCCGAGCAGATCGCCCCCTTCAGGAAAGCCGAAAGCAGCGAGCAGGGAACCCCGCTCGGGCGCATGTTCGTCGATCGCAACCACCCGCCGGGCGCCATCGGTCAGCGCCAGCAGGACCTGTACCGCCAGATCGCGGGGCGAGCGGCCGGAGGCGAACAACGCCACCACGGGGGACGGCGTACGGCGGAACAGACGACGCAGGCCGGCAGCCTGATCGGATGCGTGCAGCATCTTAGAGGCCTCCCCTCAGGCCGGTGCCACTGCTCTTTCCTCCCGACGCCAGCATCAGACCCGCTTCCAGGGGGTCGAGGCGGAACGGCGAATTTGCCGGCAGCTCACGGAGCGCCTGGCCGAGGAGCTTGTCCCGGTTGGGCAGGTGCAGGTCTTCCGGCACCCGCTGGCCGTTCGCCACGTAAAACACCTCCACCTGGCGACGGATCGCCACGTCGAGCACTGGCGCCAGGGACATGGCCTCGTCCATCTTGGTGAGGATCACGCCGGCGAGATCGTCTCCGGCATAGGCATTGACCACGTCGTCGAGGGTATCGCCCCGACTGGTGGCGTTGAGCAGCAACAGGCGCGACACCTTGCCGGCGCCGGTCAGCATGGCGGCCTGCTCGGCGACCATCTTGTCGCGCTGGCTCATGCCCATCGTGTCGATCAGTACCATGTGCTTGTCGCGCAGGCCAGCGAGAGTCTCGCGCAGGTCGGTGGCGTCGCGCACCACGAAGACCGGCACGCCGAGGATGCGGCCGTAGATGCGCAGTTGTTCGTGGGCGCCGATCCGGTAACCGTCGGTGGTGATCAGGGCCAGCTTGTCGGCACCGTGGCGTACCACGCAGCGGGCCGCCAGCTTGGCCGTGGTGGTGGTCTTGCCGACGCCGGTGGGCCCGACCAACGCATACACACCACCGCGGTCGATGATGTCCACGTCGCTGGCCATCGACCGGAAACGCTGGTCGAGGGCCACCTGCAACAGGCGATGCGCCTCCTCGGGCGCCTCGTCCTCCGGTACTTCCTCGGCCAGTTCGCGAGCCAGCATTGCGGAGAAGCCGGCCTCCAGCAGATCACCGATCAATCGTGTGCGCCCCGGTGTCGAGCGGGCCATCTCACCCCACGCAAAGCCGGCAAGCTGGCGCTCCAGCATGCCGCGGATGGCGGCCAGCTCGTTGGCCATCTGGGAGTTGGCGTTCTCGAGGGCGCGGATACGCGCCTCTTCCTCAATGCCGGCAGGGCGCTGGCGGGCCGCATTGTCGCGAGCCGGCGCCGCATCCCGCGGCGGAACCGTCTCGCTGCGCAGCGGCGAGCGAGGCGCCGGCGCCGATGCCACCGCATGCTCTGCCGGCGGACGGCGGACCTGGGCCGAGGCGGCGTTGAAGACATCGCGGTTCAACTCGACACGCGGAGGCGTGAAGTTCTGCACCGTCGGAGCCGGACGCTGCGGCGCAGCGGGGCGCGGCACCGACGGGGTCGGCGGCACGGACGGAGCCGCAACCTGCTGACGATTGCCAGCCGCCCGTGACAGGCTGACCCGGAAATCGTCATCGAAGAAATCCTCGGGAGGCTTGGGAGCAGCCGCCGGCGCGGGCGCCGGGGCGGCAGCGGGCATCGCCTGTGCCTGGCTGCGCGTACGCTGGGCCGACTGCATGCTGGCCACGTCGCCAGCCGGCAGTGCCAGGATCTCGACGCCGCCATTGACAGCCCGATTGGACAGCACCACCGCATCCGGCCCAAGATCATCCTTCAGCATGCGAAGGGCCTCGCGAGCGGTTTTGGCAAAGTAGCGCTTGACGTTCATGCTCCTGTCTCCGGGAACGAAGGCCTTAGGGGTCTGGACACGTGCAGACGCCAGCTGGCACTTCGGTAGCTTCCATTGTCGCCGCTCCGGCGCCCATCGAAGGCGCGGAAAAGACAGGTTTTAAGGCGCTATTCCCGCGCCAGGATCAGGGCGTTCTTCAGGATGTCACGGCGATCATCGCGGAAACCCGGATCAGACGAGTCTCGGGAACTTCGGAATTGGCCACCACCTTGAGGCTCGGCACGGCCCTGCGCAGGAAGCGCGACAGCAGCCAGCGCAGCGGCGCGGGCACCAGCAGCACCGGCGGCAGGCCGATGTCCTCCATGCGCTGGGCCGCCGCCGCAGTTTCGCGCAGCAGCGTATCGGCCAGGCCTGGCTCGATCGCCCCGCCTTCCGGCCCGCCGCCGGCCATGGCCTGCATCAGCACCCGCTCGAGCCCCGGATCGAGGGCCATGACCTGGACCTCCCCGTTGCCGGGGAAAAGCCCCTGCACAATGGCCCGCCCCAGGGACTGACGTACCCGCGTCGTGAGCTCCAGCGGATCCTGGATCCGCGGCGCGAATTCCGCCAGCACTTCGATGATGGTGCGCATGTCGCGGATATTGACGCCCTCGTCGAGAAGGTTCTGCAGGACCCGCTGCACCGTCGCCAGCGACAGCATCTTGGGGACAAGGTCTTCCACCAGCTTCGGCGTTTCCTTGGCGATGTGATCGAGCAGCGCCTGGGTCTCGAGACGGCCGAGCAGCTCGGAGGCATGGCTGAGGATCACGTGATTCAGGTGGGTCGCCACCACGGTACTGGCGTCGACCACCGTATAGCCGAGCGCATGGGCCTGCTCCCGCTGGCTGGCGTCGATCCACACGGCCGGCAGACCGAAGGCCGGATCGGTCGTCTCCCGGCCATTGAGCGGGCCGGCCACCCGCCCGGGGTTGATGGCCATGAACTGCCCGGGGAAGGCCGCCCCGGTGCCGACCTCGACCCCCTTCAGGACGATGCGATACTCGTTGGGCTTGAGTTCCAGGTTGTCGCGAATGTGCACCGGCGCCGCCAGGAAACCGATGTCACGGGCGAACTTCTTGCGGAGCCCACGGATGCGCTTCAGCAGCTCGCCATCCTGGCCCTTGTCCACCATCGGGATCAGCCGGTAACCGACCTCCAGGCCCAGCACGTCCACTGGCGTCACGTCGGCCCAGCTGGCCTCCTGACTCTCGACCGGCGCAGCCGGCGCCTCTGCAGGCACCTCGGCCTCCTCGACGATCTCGGCCTGACGCGCCCCGCCCTTCCAGGCCAGAAAACCCAGGCCACCGGCCAGCAGCAGGAACACCAGGTTCGGCATGCCGGGGATCAGGCCGAGGATGCCGAGGATCGCTGCGGTCAGGATCAGCACCTGCGGGTTGGTGAACACCTGGCCGATCAGCTGCGAACCCATGTCCCCCTCGTCGCCGACCCGGGACACCACCAGGCCCGCTGCGACGGAGATGATCAGTGCCGGCAACTGCGCCACCAGGCCGTCGCCGATGGTCAGCAGGGTATAGTTGTTGGCGGCCTGACCCAGCTCCATATTGTGCTGGAGCACCCCGACGATCAGGCCGCCGACCACGTTGATCACCATGATCAGGATGCCGGCCACCGCGTCGCCGCGCACGAACTTCGAGGCACCGTCCATCGCGCCATAGAAATCCGCTTCCTGGGAGGTTTCGGCACGGCGGCGCTTGGCCTCCTTCTCATCGATGAGACCCGCATTGAGGTCAGCGTCGATGGCCATCTGCTTGCCGGGCATCGCATCGAGGGTGAAGCGCGCGCCCACTTCGGCAATCCGTCCGGCGCCCTTGGTGATCACCACGAAGTTGATCACCGTGAGGATGATGAACACTACCAGACCGACCGCCGTATTGCCACCGACGAGGAAGTGCCCGAAGGCCTCGATGACCTTGCCCGCAGCGTCCGGCCCCTTGTGCCCGTCCAGCAGCACCACCCGCGTGGACGCCACGTTGAGGGACAGTCGCAACAAGGTGGTCACCAGCAGCACCGTCGGGAAGACGGAGAAATCCAGCGGCTTGAGGGTGTACATGGCGACCAGCATGACGATCACCGACACCGCGATGTTGAAGGTGAACATCAGGTCCAGCACGAAGGCCGGCAGCGGCAGCACCATCATCGCCAGGATCAGGATGATGAGCAGCGGCCCGGCCAGGGCGCGGATGTTACTGGGCGCGAAGAGCGTTCGCAGGTTCAGGCTACCATTCATGGGGGCCATGATCCTCCTTCTCCAGCCCGATGAAAGGCAGGAGAACACAGGGATTTACCATCCAATTCGGGGCGAGTGGCGACGGCGGGCTCACTGCAGTTCGGGGCGCCCCTCGGCCGGATCCATACCGGCCGGCACCGCCAGGCCGGTCGGCACCTCCGGCGGCAAGCCACCTTCGGTAATCCAGTAGTTGAGCTGGTACACGTAGGCCATCACCTCGGCAACCACCGTGTAGAGAGCGGCCGGAATCTGCTGCTCGAGCTCGCAATGCGCGTACAGCGCGCGCGCCAGCGGCGGCGCCTCGAGAACAGGAATGCCGTTCTGCTGAGCCAGTTCGCGAATGTTCTGGGCGATCAGGTTCATCCCCTTCGCAATGACCACCGGCGCGCCGGCGGCTTCCGGGTCATATCGCAGCGCCACCGCGTAATGGGTCGGGTTGGTCACCACCACGTTGGCAGTCGGCACATTGGCCATCATGCGACGGCGGGACATTTCCCGCTGCGCCGCCCGGATGCGCGCCTTGATCTGCGGATCGCCCTCCTGCTCCTTCATTTCCTGGCGCAGCTCTTCCTTGGTCATGCGCAGCTTGCGGTGGTATTCCCACAACTGGTAAGGCACGTCGAGGGCGGCAATCAGCGCCAGGCTGGCAACGATCAGCAGGGTCGAGAACAACACCAGGCTGGCAAAATCGTCGACGCTGGACTCGATCGGCTGCATCATCAGGCCGAACAGGTGATCCCGCTCCCGCCACACCACCCACACACCGACACTGGCCACCAGCACGGCCTTCAGGCTGGCTTTCACCAGCTCGGCCAAACCATGGGTCGAGAACATGCGCCCGAGGCCGGGCAGCGGATTCAAGCGGTTCAGATCGGGCGTAAACACCTTGGTCGAGAACACCCAGCCGCCCATCACGAAAGGCGTGACCAGGGTCGCCAGGACCAGGGCCATCAACAGCGGTGCGATGGTGATCAGACCGTCCAGGGACAGGGCCGACAGCACCTGCCCCATGCCCCCCGGCTCGAACGCGGCCTTGCGCTCGAAGGACAGGGCCGACTTCAGCAGCCCCATCATGCGCTGCCCGCCCCAGCGCCCGAGCACGTACAGGCCCACCACGCCGACGATCAGCAGGATGAACGTGGACAGCTCGCGCGAATGGGGCACCTGCCCTTCTTCGCGCGCCTGTTCTAGCCTTCGGCCTGAGGCCTCTTCTGTTTTTTCGGCGTCGCTGTCTTCAGCCACGGACGATCCGGAAAGTGTTCAGGGGTGATCAGGATACGCGCCGGCAGCACCGCGCGCAGCACAAAACAACAGGCTTTCCCGCCCGCTGTCCCGGCACTGGCATCAGGGCGCGGAGCCGCCCTGCAACAGCCCCCGCAGGCTGTCCGTCTCGCGCTGGAGTTCGGACAGCCTCAGGCTGAGCAGGATAAGGTGCTCTTCCATCATGTCGAGGATGTCCCTGCAGGCCTGCACCGGACTGCCCGCCAGCACACGGGTCATGTCGATCCGGGACTGCAACGCGGAGAGCGGGCCTTCCTGGCCCGGGTGCATCGCAATGCACTGGCGCAGGGCCCTATCCCGGGCCTGGAAAAAAGCAGCGGGATCATGCTCTGCGAGGTGTTTCCAGTAGTCGAAATCGAAGCCACCCACACACCCTCCCCCTGCCGGACAAAGGCGCGCGACGCCTGAAAGGCGAAGGGCGGCGGCAGTCAGGAACTATCCTAACCGACCGCCGCCCAACTTACGAGCGCCGAATGTCACAAGCCCATCAGGCTGCCAGCGCGGGCACCTCCAGCTTGGCCAGCAGCTCCCGACGCGAGACGCCACCACGGGTGTCGCCGAGGGCGCCGAGCAGTTCCTTCATGTCGAGAATCAGCACGATCTGACCGTTGGACAGGGTGGTCACGCCGGCCACGCCCTTCGGACGGAAATCGTCGAGGGACTTGATCACCGCATCCTCACGACCGGCAAAGCTGTCGATGGCCAGGATGAAGCTCTGCTCGGCGCTCTGCATCAGCACGCCGTACTCGGGCGTCTGCACCGGCTCCCAGCCCAGCAGGGTGGTCAGCGGCATGATCGGCAGGACTTCGCCACGCACGACCATCGTCGCCCGGCCGCCGACTTCCTGGACCTCGGCCGGCTCGATCGGCAGGATCTCGCGGACCATCGACAGCGGCACAGCGAAAGGCTGCTCGCCAAGGCGCACCAGCAGCACCGGCAGGATCGCCAGGGTCAGCGGCAGGCTGATGACGAAAGTAGTGCCCTTGCCGAGGCTGGAGCGGATGTCGATGGAGCCGTTGAGCTTCTGGATGTTGGTACGTACCACGTCCATACCGACGCCGCGGCCGGAGACGTCGGAAATCTGGCTAGCCATCGAGAAGCCGGGCAGGAACACCAGGTTGAAGCTCTGGCGCTCGTCCATCGTGTTGGCTTCCTCATCGGTGATGAGGCCCTTCTCCACAGCCTTTGCGCGCAGACGCTCGGCGTTCATGCCGCGGCCGTCGTCGGCCACCAGGATCACGATGTGATCGCCTTCCTGGCGGGCCTCGAGGCGCACGACGGACTTCTCGGGCTTGCCGTTGGCGAGGCGTTCCTGGATATCCTCGACACCGTGGTCCACCGCGTTGCGGATCAGGTGGATGATCGGGTCGGACAAATCCTCGATCATCGTCTTGTCGATCTCGGTTTCCTCGCCGGCCAGCACCAGCTCCACATCCTTGCCCAGGTTGCGGGCCAGGTCGCGGGCGATCCGCGGGTACTTCTGGAACAGGCGGCCGATCGGCTGCATGCGGGTCTTCATCACCGCGTTCTGCAGGTCGGAGACCAGCAGGTCGAGCTGGCTCACCGCCAGATCGAGGGCATGCAGGGTCTCGGTGTCGTTGCGACCGTTCAGGATGTCGCTGCGCAGCGCGTTCAGGCGGTTCTTGGTCAGGCCGATTTCGCCGGACAGGTTGAGCACCTGGTCGAGACGCGAGGTATCGACACGGATCGAGTTGTCGCGGGTCTTCTCGCTGTCACGACGGCCAATGGGCCCGGAGGCCCCCGGCTTGTCGGTCACACGCCGGCCAACGGCGGCCTTGATGATCTGATCGGGCGTCTTGTGGGCCAGCGCCTCGTCCGACTGATGCATGACCACCGGAGGGGGCGCTTCAATCGTCACCGGCACGGGCGCCGTAACGGTTGGCGTTGCGGGCTTGCTTCCGGTCACGGTCTCGAAGAGCGCATTCCAGTCCAGGCCGTCAGCGGAAGGCGCCGCGGCCATCGGTGCCGCGGGCGCAGTCACCGCAGCGGGCGCCGGCGCGGGCTGTGCTACGCGCACCGGAGCCGCCGCCGGCTCAACGGAAAGCCCACCGGCGATCGCCAGACGCAGGCTCTCGATCAGGCTGCCGGCTGCTGCCGGGGGCTGCACGCCCTGCTCCAGATAGCCGAACATGTCGCGGACGGCACCGGTGGAAGACAGGATCACGTCCATCACCTCCGGCGTCACCTCCAGCTCGCCATTGCGCAGCTTGTCGAAAAGGTTTTCGGTGAGATGACAAAGGGTGACCAGTTCGGTGGCGTTCAGGAAGCCCGCCCCGCCCTTGATGGTGTGGAACCCCCGGAAAATGTCGTTGAGCAGCCCCTTGTCATTGGGCGCCCGCTCGAGGTCCACCAGCTTGTTGTCCACGCCCGACAGGAGATCTCCGGCCTCGACCAGAAAATCCTGCAGCAGGTCTTCCATCCCGCCAAAATCACTCATTTGCTCTGCTCCTTGCGGACTCGCCCGCTACCTTCCGGTCAGAAACCCAGGCT
Source organism: Pseudomonadota bacterium (assembly GCA_018241665.1). Lineage (GTDB taxonomy): Bacteria > Pseudomonadota > Gammaproteobacteria > Burkholderiales > Rhodocyclaceae > Zoogloea. The sequence continues at coordinate 8,650 of JAFEDK010000013.1, read as the reverse complement.
CTCCAGCAGGTCATCCACCTGCTCCTGGTTCGACACCACATCATCACGCCCCACGGCGTTGATCACCGGACCATTCAGGAGACCTTCCTCCACCTTCCGCTCCGCCGGAATCGCCTCGATCAGCACCTGCAACAGCTGCTTTTCGAGATTCTGTGCGAGATCCACGACCTTCTTGATGACCTGCCCGGTCAGATCCTGGAAATCCTGGGCCATCATGATTTCCATCAGCTGCGCGCTGGTGTCGCGGCTGCTGTTCACGACGGTACCGAGGAAGTCGCGGGTCTCGCCGGCCAGTTGCCGGAACTCGTCCGGGCTCAGCTGGTTGGCGTAGAGCCGGTCCCAGCGGGCGCGCAGCGCTCCGGCATCGACCTCGACCCGGTCCTGGATCGGCTTGGCGATATCGGTGGCGTTGAGCACCTTGCTGGCCGCCTGCTCGGTCATCTCGGCGATATAGGTGAGGCGCTGGCGGGCATCCGGAATCGCATGGGCCGCCTCCTGCAGGCTGCGGTCGTAACCGAGCTCGCGCAGGGTGTCATGAAGCTGCCGGGTCATCACGCCGATCCGGTTGAAGACTGCATCGCAACTGTGCGGCCGCTCTTCCGCCTCGACATTCGTGTCTTCCGACGAGTATTCGCTGGCCACGGAATCGAACAGGGCCTGGAGCTCATCGTCATCCCCTCCGGCGCTGCTGGCCGGAGACACGACCTCGAGGCGGGGGGGCGGTGCAGCAGGAGCTGGCGGGGCTCCGTCGGCAATGCTGTCAAAAAGGGCTTGCAGATCGTCGTTGTCGCCGGATTCATCGAATTTAAGCCGTTTTGCCATGATGGATTTCCGTCTCGTCAGCTGCCGTCAGGCAGCCTTCTTGCCCATCTTTTCGAAAATCTTCTCGAGCTTTTCGGAAAGGGTTGCCGCCGTGAAAGGCTTGACGATGTAGCCGCTGGCGCCGGCCTGGGCCGCCGCGATGATGTTTTCCTTCTTCGCCTCGGCGGTGATCATCAGGACCGGCAGGTGCTTGAGGGACGGCGTCGCACGGATGTTCTGCAACAAGGTGAGGCCATCCATGTTGGGCATGTTCCAGTCCGTCACCACGAAGTCGAACGGCAAGGAATTGAGCTTCTGCAGCGCGATCTGCCCGTCCTCGGCCTCATCCACGTTGGTGAAACCAAGTTCCTTGAGGAGGTTGCGGACAATCCGACGCATGGTCGAGAAGTCGTCGACAACGAGAAATTTCATCTTGGGGTCCGACATGTTGTTGATCTCCGTTCAATCCCGGTAGGCGCGCATCAGCAGGGGGCGCAGGGTATCAGCCAGGACTTCGGCATCGAATTTGGCCACGTAGGAATCGACGCCGACACTCTTGCCCATCGCCCGGTTGGCCTCCGAAGACAGGGACGAGTGCATGACAACCGGAATACCCTCGAAACGGGCGTCCGCCTTGATATTGCGGGTCAATACGTAGCCATCCATCTCGGGCATTTCCGCATCGACCAGAATGAGGTTGAGTTCATCGGAGAGACTGATGCCACGCTGCTGCGCGTGGGTCGCCATCCCCTCCAGACGGGTCCAGGCTTCCAGTCCGTTGAGCGCATGCTTGTGACGCACACCGAGCTTGTCCAGGGTTTCCACGATCTTCTTGCGGGCCACCGCCGAGTCATCGACAAAGAACACCGTCGCATCCTGACCGCCTTCCAGCGGGTGGATCTGGCCGACGATGGCCTCGCCGAAGGTGCTCGCCAGGATGGTTTCCACATCGAGGATGGAGACCAGCTTGCCGTCCTGCAGTTCGGTGATCGCGGTGATGAAATGGTGGCCGGACGAGGTAACGTTATCCGGCGCCCGCACCTTGTCCCATTCGACACGGATGATGCGGTCCACCTCGTGCACCAGGAACCCGAGGGTGCGCTTGCTGTATTCAGTCACCATCATCGATCCGCCGAGCGGATCGCCGGGTGCCGCGATGCCCATGATCTTGGCCAGGGCAAGCACCGGGATCACGTTGCCGCGCAGGGAGATCAGCCCTTCCACCCCCACTGGCATGTTGGGCGCCTTGGTGATGAAGGGGGTACGGGACACCTCCCGTACCTTGAACACGTTGATCCCGAAGATCTCCTGGGTACCCAGGGAGAACAACAGGATTTCCATGCGGTTGGAGCCCGCCAGCTTCGTGCGGGCATCGACGGCCTCAAGCAGCCCACGATCGACATGATCCATGCTCATCATGCTCCTCTACTTCCTTCAGTCCGCCTTCGCTGCGGTGCGCTGGGTGATCAGGCGGCGCAGCACTTCGGCCAGCCGCTGCGGCTCGAACTTCGCAACGTATTCATCAACGCCCACCGAACGGCCAAGTTGCTGGTTGGACATGCCGGACAGCGACGAATGCATGATCACGGGGATCCCTTCGAACCGAGGGTCGGTCTTGATCCGCTTGGTCAGGATGTAGCCGTCCATCTCCGGCATTTCCACGTCGGTGAGGATCAGCGCCACCATGTCCTTGACTTTGCGACCACTGGACGCCGCGAAGCTGGCCAGCTTCTCGAGCTCGTCCCAGGCCTGGCGCCCGTTCACCGCCCCGACATAGCGCACGGCCAGCGCGTCGAGGGTGCGCTCGATCTGCTTGCGGGCGACAGAGGAGTCATCGGCAAAATAGACGGTCAGCGGCTCATCGACCGCGATCGGCTCGATCCCCTTGAACAGGAATTCGTCGTCGTAACGGGTGGTCTCGGACAGCACCTTCTCAACGTCGAGCAGCATCACCAGCTTGGGGCCAGGCAGTTCGGTCACCGCAGTGACCAGGCCACCCAGGTTGGCCGTGAGCATGTCCGGCGGCACCCGCATCTGCGACCAGTCCAGGCGCAGGATGGTATCGACCGCCTCGACGAGGAAGCCCTGGGTGTGCCCGTTGTACTCGGTGACGATCATGATGTCGCGCGGGCCTTCGCTGCCCATGCCGGCATACTTGGCCAGATCGACCACCGGTACCAGCACGCCGCGCAGGCTGACCATCCCCTCCACCGACGACGGCATTTCCGGCGCGGCGGTGATGGGAGGTGTGCGCATGACCTCACGGACCTTGAAGACGTTGATGCCGAAGGTCTCACGCCGGCCGGTGCGGGGATCGACCCCGAGGGTAAACAGCAGGATCTCGAGCTTGTTCGTACCCGCCAGACGGGTACGCGCATCGATGTTCTTGAGAAGTTCGGACATGCTCACTCTCCGTCGCAGACCACCTGCCATCCCGATGGGGCAGGCCTCGACTTGGAAGCAATATCGGCGGGGGGCAAACAATCTTGAGGATTGTCAAACACCATTTCCCGCCTCTGCATAATGACAAAACGGCCCGCAACCAGGCGGGCCGGACTTTCTCGGGAGCACTTCGGATCAGGCCCGGTAGCCGATCCGGAAGCCTCCCCAGTGGCGACCATTCACGTAAATCGGTGCCGAAATGTCGTGCATGATCTCGCCCGTATCGCGTCGATAGGTCTGGATCAGGAACGGCATTTCGTGCTTTCCGCACTGTTTTCCAACCGGATCATCAAAGATCCGCTTGCCCCGGTTACCGACGAAGTCCTTGTCGTAATCCCCCGTCAACGCCTGACTGAAGCGCTTGTTGTGGGTGGGCACGTAGGCATTGCGGTCGGTACTGATGGCGTAGACCATTTCCGCATTGCCATCCAGCAGACGCTCCTGGATGGCCGGGAAGAGCCGGTCGGTCAATGCATCGAAGCGCGTACTGTACTTCTGTGGGCGAGTATTTGGAATCGGCTTGTAGCTGTCGTCGAAAGCATCGGCCTCACTCAGCTGCCCGCCAGCGATGGCTTGCTCGAGCAGCTGGCCGATCTGCCGGGACGCTTCCCTCGCGACGCTGGGCATCTTCTTGTGGACGCCCATCGCCTGCTCGCCCTGCGGGCCGAGCTTGAAGACGCGACTGATTTCCTTGAGGTTCACCGCCAGTCCGCTGAGGCTGGATGCCTCGTCGAGGGTCTCCTGGGCGCCGGCCGAATTGCGGCCGACCATATCCATGATCTCCCGCACATGCCCGACGATCTGGTCGGCCTCGCGGCTATGAGCATTGATCGCATCGGCGATGGCATCCACCTTCTCCATCGTCTGCTGGGCCCCCTCGTTGATCTGCTGGAGGGAGTCGGCGGCTTTCTGGGCCAGCGCTGCGCCGGCATGGGCCTGGGCGCTGCCAGCATCGATGGAAGCGATGGCCGTCTTCGTCTCGGCCTGGATCGCGGAGATCATCGTGCTGATCTCGGTCGTCGCCGACGAAGTCCGCTCGGCCAGCTTGCGCACCTCGTCCGCCACCACCGCGAAGCCACGCCCCTGCTCACCCGCGCGGGCCGCCTCGATGGCGGCATTGAGGGCCAACAGATTGGTCTGGTCGGCGATCTCGCGGATGACCTTGACGATCCCGCTGATGGCCTCGGAACGCTCGCCGAGTGCGGAGATGACCTGGGCGGAATCCTCGACGGAGCGAGCGATCTGCTCGATCTCCCGCGACGCACTGGTGACGATCTCCGCCCCCTTGATGGACAGCTCGCGCGCCACCTGGGCATTGGTCGCGGTCTGGCTGGCATGGTCGGCAACGGCATTGACGCCCGCGGTCATCTGCTCGATGGCCACAGCCATGCTTTCCGCCGCCGCCTTCTGGCTGCCCGAGCCCTGCGCCACACTTCCCGCATGGCCGGACAGCAGATCCGCTGCCTCGGACACCCGCTGGGCGTCAAAGATCACCTTGCCGACGATCCCCTGGAAACTGCCGATCAGTTCGTTGAAAACGGCCTCGACCTCACCCACCTTACCGCTGGAAACAGGAGCCCGACGGGAAAGATCCCCGTCCTTGTGCATGGCCTTGATGGTGTCGCGCAGTTCCGCGAGGGGGTGCACGAAGATGAATCGGGTCGCAGCCAGGACGGCGACACCAACCACACCGCCAAGCGCCGCGCCCGCCAAGGCAAGACTCGCCCCGAAGGGCACGCCAAAAGCCAGCCCGATCGCGACGCTGCCTCCCGCGACGATCAGACCGGCAATAAGGGAAAAAAGCTGAATTTGCATGATGTCCGGCCAACCCCGTGTATTGAAATGGGTATGGGCAGGCGTTAGCGCCTCCCCCGGGAACCGGCACGCCCCCCGCGCGCCGGAGCCTCCGCTCCGTTACCCGTCATCGACAGGTAACATGAACGTCGCCCACTTATCGGCCGGCCGACACAGAACTTTAAAGATCGCCCGCGGCTCGGAGCGCAAATCCGTCACACCCGGACATCCGGGGATGCGGCTACAGACGGAAGCGCGGAATCATCAGTCGATGGGGAACAGCTTGCCGAAATTGGCGATTTCGAGCACTTGGTGGACACTCCCCTTGGCGTTCGCCAGGCGGACCGTCTTGCCGGCGCCCTTGGCCTTGTCCCGCAACATCAGCAGCATGCCGAGCGCGGAGCTATCGAGATAGGCCACGTTCGCCAGGTCCACGGCCACTTCGGAGGTGTCGGGGCTGCTCAGGGCCCGGTCGACGGCATCGCGGAATTCCCGGTGGGAGTTGAAATCGAACCGGCCCGAAAGCTGGATGCGGGCCTGATTCTGCTGGGTACTGACTGTTGTATCCATATATGTAATGCCTCTGCTTTGCAATGACTCGCTTTTTCGACCAACTGGCAGTCGCCAGCGTCACCCTCGCATTTTCACACTTTTCCGCGCCGCTCACCGCCCCGTAGACGAGCCAGCACACGCTGACCGACATCCTTGAGGGGTACGACCTCATCGAGCGCCCCTACACTGGCCGCTTCCCTGGGCATTCCATAAACGACGCAAGAGTCCTGGTCCTGCCCGATCGTCCAGGCGCCGGCCTTGTGCATCGCCAGCAAGCCCTGCGCGCCGTCCTTGCCCATACCGGTGAGGATCACGCCGATGCCGTTGGCGCCGACCTGACTGGCCGCCGAATGAAACAGCACATCCACCGCGGGCCGATGGCGGTTGACCGGCTCCGAGTGGGCCAGCTCGCACACGTAGCCTCCTCCAGAGCGACGCACCGACAAATGGGAATGGCCGGGAGCCAGATAGGCCGTTCCCGGCATCACCCGCTCGCCGTGCTCGGCCTCCTTGACCCTCAGACGGCACAGCCCGTCGAGGCGCTTGGCAAAGGACGCGGTGAACATCTCGGGCATGTGCTGGACGAGCAGGATGCCCGGCATCTGCGCCGGCAGCGAGCAGAGCACTTCCTTGATCGCCTCCGTTCCGCCCGTGGACGCGCCGATCAGGACCAGGCGCTCCTGAAGGACCTTTTCCGGCAAACCCGCAGCCCCGCCAGCAGCGGGACTCTCGCGCGACACGGCACCAGCTCCGGACAGGGATGACGCGGCAGATGGCCGTGTCTGCAGGCGGGCGCCGCAGGCGGCCCGGATCTTGTCGCAGATTTCGATGCGGTATGCCTCGATACCCGACGGCAGGTCAAACCTCGGCTTGGGCAGGAAATCGACCGCGCCCAGTTCCAGGGCCTGCAGGGTCGCCTCGGAACCGTGTTTGGTCAAACTCGAAATCATTACCACCGGCATGGGGCGCAATCTCATCAGACGCTCCAGAAAATCGAGTCCATCCATGCGTGGCATCTCGATATCGAGGGTCAGGACGTCCGGATTGAGGGTCTTGATCATCTCCCTGGCTGCGATGGGGTCTGGCGCCACGCCCACGACCTCCAGATCAGGCGCCGAATTGATCACCTCCGACAATAGACTGCGCATCAGCGCCGAATCGTCGACGACGAGAACCTTGATTGTCATGCTTTACTTTCAGATCAGGACAGAGCCCGGCACGCGATCAGCCAAAGAGCTCGATATCCCCCTGTACATTGTCGCGCCGCAGACGGGCTTCATATTCACGCTCGCGAGCGATGAGCGTGTCATTCTTCACTCGCACCAGCTTCTTCATCATCACGCGTCCGCTGGCGGGGAAGAAATAAACCTTCCGCGGATAAATGTCGAGTAGATCCTGCGCAACAATGGGTATGCGTTCGGTCTTCAGATAGTTGAGCACGAACTCGGCGTTCTTCTCGCCCACCTGGGCCTGGCTCAGACTCGCCAGCACCTTGCCCCCACCAAAGACCTTGGCTTCGAGGCTGCTGCGCCGGGCCCCCAGCTTGAGCAGATGGTTGAGCAGGACTTCCATCGCATACGCGCCATAGCGGGCCGACGAGGACAGGACACCTTCACCGCCATTCTCCGGCAGCATGAAATGGTTCATCCCGCCCAGACCCTTGTCCCGGTCCCGCACGCAGGCCGTCACGCATGACCCCAGTACCGTAACCAGAACGATGTCGGAGGTGGTCACGAAATACTCGCCGGGCAGCACCTTCACCGCATCGCAATCGAAAGTCCGATCGAAGTAGCGGTTGCCCGCCAGGTGTTCCGCATAACCGGGATCAGCGTGCACGGGCATCGGCCCTTTCGTAAACGGTCCGGCCGAGTGACCGGAAAAGATCTGCCGAATGCAGGAAGCTCTCCGAATGCCCGGCGAACAGCAAGCCATCCGGCTTCAGCAGCGGCACGAAGCGCTGGAGGATGCCATGCTGTGTCGGCTTGTCGAAGTAGATCATCACGTTGCGACAGAACAGCGCGTCGAAGGGCCCCTGCACGGCCCAACTCTTGTCCAGCAGGTTGATCCGCCGGAACTCGATAAGGCGCTGCAACTCGGGGCGCACACGAGCCTGGCCAGCCTGAGTCCCGGTCCCCTTCAGGAAGAAGCGCTGCATGCGTTCCCGCGACAGGCGCTCGACCCGGTCCAGACCATAGACTCCCTTCTCTGCCGTTGCCAGCACATTGGTATCAATGTCGGTGGCAATGATCTGCACCGGCGGGCTCAGGCTGTTGAACGCCTCGCAAGCGGTGATGGCCAGGCTGTACGGCTCCTCACCTGTCGAGGCGGCACTGCACCAGATCCGGAACGGCGAGCGCGCCACATGCTTCCTGAGGCGCTCGGCCAGGATCTCGAAATGATGAGCCTCCCGAAAAAAGGAGGTCAGATTGGTGGTCAGACTATTGACGAAGGTTTCCCACTCCTGCGGCTCGCGCTGAGCCCGGTCAAGATACTCGCCGAAGGTGCGATCGCCCCGCGCTCGCAGGCGGCGGGCCAGGCGGCTGTACACCATGTCCTGCTTGATCGGGGACAGGGAGATGCCGGCATGGCGGTAGATCAGGTCCCGGACACGCTCGAAATCCGCTGACGAGAACTGGAATTCGCGATCCGGGGACGTCGCTGCGGGAGGCCGCACGGCGGGTGTCAGGGGTCGCGCCGTCGGTCCGAGACGCGATGCAGTCGCGTCCCGCGGCGGCACTGTACTACGGGAAAAAGGTTTGTCCGACATGAGGCCGCTCTTTAGAACTCTTCCCATTCATCATCGAGATCGCTACCGACCACGCCACCGGTGCGCCGTACCTTGGGCAAGGGCGCAGAGGGGCGCACCGCAGCAGGCGCAGGCCGCGACGCACGCTCGGGCAGACGCGACACGTTATCTGCCATCGAGCGAGCCTCGGCAATCACCGGCGGCGGCACCTGCTGGCTGGCCTGCAGGCGGAACATCGCCACCGCCCGGACGAGGCTGCGGGCCTGGTCCTCCAGGCTCTCCGCCGCCGCTGCCGCCTCTTCCACCAGCGCCGCG
>JAFEDK010000012.1:141085-142716 GCA_018241665.1 Pseudomonadota bacterium | reverse complement strand
AGGGTTTTACTGGGTCAATACAGGTGGAGGCTGACGCCGATGGTGGCGGAGATGTGGGCGGCGGGGCCGTTTGGGTCGGTGCCGAGGGGGATGGGCTGGCGGAGGGCGTCGCGGATGCGGTCGAGGCAGGCCAGCCGTTCGTCGGCGTGATCGAGGCCGGTGATGAGGATCACGAATTCGTCGCCGCCGACGCGGGCCACGGTGTCGGTGCCGCGCAGTTCCTTGCGGATGCGTTCGGCGGTGACCTGCAGGACGTGGTCGCCGGCGGCGTGGCCGAACTGGTCATTGACCGGCTTGAAGTCGTCCAGGTCCACGTAGCACACGGCCAGCAGCTTGCCGTCCCGGCGGGCCTGCGCGAGGGCCTGGTCGAGGCGGTCGGTGAGCAGCAGGCGGTTGGGCAGGCCGGTGAGGGCGTCGTGGTGGGCCCAGTGTTCCATGGCCTGCTGGCGCTGGATCAGCCCGCCGACGCTGGAGAACACCGCCACGTAGTGGCCGACGTTGCCGCTGCTGTCGCGGATGGCCGACAGGGTGAGCCATTCGGCGGCCAACTCGCCGCTGGGCGTGCGGTAGTGGACGGCGCCGCTCCAGTGGCCGGTGTCGGTGACGGTGCTCCACACCACCGGGGCATTGTCGTCGTCGCCAAGGCTGGTCTTGAGGGCGGCAATCGGCGTGCCGAGCAGGGCCCCCCGGTCTTGCCCGCAGCTCTGGCAGAAGGCCGGGTTGGCGTCGATGATGCCGCCGGCGGCATCGACGATGCAGATCGCTTCGAGGGTGTTTTCGAACACGCTGCCGGCCAGCAGCAGCTTGGCTTCCAGTTTCTGCCGGGTGGTGAGCTCCTTGACCAGCTGCAGGGTGCGGTTGGACAGGCTGTCGTACATGGTCAGCACGGTTTCGATCAGCGCCCGCACGGTGCTGTTCATGGCGCCGTTGCTGCGCCGCTTGGCTTCCTCCGGTGCCTGCCCGGCGCGGATCGCCAGGGTCGCCTGGGCCATGCGCCGGTCGCTGTAGAGGATGTGGAAGGCCAGCCACTGGCACAGGAAGCTGAGGATCTCCTCGACCGTCACGTCGATGGACCGGCCCCCCTGGGCATTGCGCAGCCGCATCACGTCATCGATGAAGCTCTGGTGCGTCTTGCGGTGCTCGATCTCCCACGGATCCTGCGCCAGCACCTCCTGCCAGATCACCTCTTCGGCGCGGAAGTGGTACTGGGCATACGCCGCCAGCTCACCAAAAATCTCATCCAGCCCCGGCAGATCCGATTCATAGGCCAGATGACTCGCCAGCCGGTTCACCAGCTTGACCAACTGCTGGTGCTGCTCGTCAATCTCCGCAATCCCCGTCTCGAAATTCGCATTCCAGGGAAAAATCTCCACGGCTTTCATGGCAGCTCTGCTCTTGAGAGATTTCACAAGAGTAGCAAATTTGCCAACTTTGCTATGTGGAATTGTTTGGAGCCCGTTTCCCGTTGGGGCTGCTCCTGTTGGGGCATCCTGTGGGGGCGAATTCATTCGCCCTTGATCGGCGGAACGGAAGTCCGGCCCTTCGACCCGTGGGGGCGAATTCATTCGCCCGCTGTCGCCTGATCGAAGTCCGCGGGCGAATGAATTCGCCCCCACAGCATCCAGCCCCCA
>JAFEDK010000012.1:0-141032 GCA_018241665.1 Pseudomonadota bacterium | reverse complement strand
CCACAGCATCCAGCCCCCACAGCAGCCAGTCCCGCCCTGAACTGTAGGGGCGAATTCATTCGCCCGTCGTGCCCCGATCACCCTCCGCGGGCGAATAAATTCGCCCCCACGGTGAGACTTCGCCCCCCAGGGCATGCCTGGGTAGTACGATGCGAGGGTGCTTGTGGGTGTCGGCTCTGCTGGGCTGGTGCTTGCGATGGTCAGTCCGCTGCGTCCGGTGACCTGCAACTGTGCGTCAAGGCGTTTTTTTGTGTTTTTCAATGATCAGATTACGGTTTTCAGCTGAGCTCAACTACGACGTGATGTCGCCGGGCTGCGACTTCATCTTCAACATTCACGCCGCCCACACCCGCTACCAGCGGGTCCTGACCGAAATGATGGAGGTCGGTCAGTTCCTTCTGCCCCAGGTTTATACCGACGCCTTCAGCGGCAACCGCTACATGCGCCTGCGGGCCGAGGCGGGGCCGCTGCGCCTGCGCTACAGCGCGACGCTGGAGCTGCGCCATCACGTGGAGATGGCGGATGCGATCTCCGAGGTGCCGGTGGCCCAGCTGCCGACGGACGTGCTGGTGTATCTCTACCCCAGCCGCTATTGCCAGTCCGACCGCCTGTACGACGTGGCGATGCGCGAGTTCGGCATGCTGCCGCGGGGCTATGCGCGGGTGCGGGCGATCTGCGAATGGGTGCGGGGGCACGTGCAGTTCAAGTCGGCCACGTCCAATGCCAGCACCTCGGCGATGGACACGCTGCGTGACCGGGTGGGGGTGTGCCGGGATTTCGCCCACCTGATGATCGCCCTGTGCCGGGCGCTCAACATTCCCGCACGTTTTGTCACCGGCATCGACTATGGTGCGGATCCGGCGCTGGGGCCGAGTGATTTCCATGCCTACGTGGAGGTTTTCCTGGGCAGCCGCTGGTATCTGTTCGACCCCTCGGGCACGGCGATCCCGATGGGGCTGATGCGTTTCGGTTCCGGGCGCGATGCGGCGGACGTGTCCTTTGCCACCATTTTCGGCGCGGTTGGGGCGCATGTGCCCAAGATCGACATCGAGGCGATCAACGATCCCGTGGCGGGGGCGGTGCTGCCCTGGCGTTGCACGGAGGCGCTGTCCACCGACGACGGTGTGGGCCTCCTGGTTGGCGCCCGCCTTGTTCCCCTCGGCTGAGCGCCGGGCTTTCGGTTTCCATTCAGATAGCAAACAGGAGTATTCCCCATGAGCACCATCGACGAGATTGCCAGCCGGCATGGTTTCAGTGGCGACGCCGGCCGCGCCGCCTATTCGGCCCTGCGCGCCGGCGGCTTCAGCCAGGCCCAGTTCAGCCACCCGGAACTGGGCGGCATGGGCCAGTGGATGAGCGGCGGCATGATGATGATCGGCGACATGTTCAACGACGGCCTCAAGTGGCGCGTCGGCGCCTTGCTCGCCGAGCTGTCCCAGCACCGCGAACCCGAACCCGCCGCCGCGACCCAGGGCAACTTCGGCTTCGTGCAGTCCGGCAACTGGTGGCCCGAAGGCTTCGGCTCTCCGGCCAGCTCCGGCAGCCAGAACGACATGGCCTACGCCTGGTTCCCCAACGCCGCCAAGCTCCTGGTCAAGCTCGGCACCGACGTCTTCGCCTTCGACACCGGCAACCTGAGCATCTACGGCGTGCAACAACAACAAGGCGGCGGCATCGCCTCCGTCGTCCTCAACACCTCCAACGGCCCCATGAGCCTGCTGGGACTCAACCAGGGCTGAGGGCGGGGGGGCTGTAAGGGAGATGCTGTGGGGGGGACAACTGTGGAGGGTGCTACTGTGGGAAATACCCCTGTGGGAAGTACCTCTGTGGGAAGTACCTCTGTGGGGGCGAATTCATTCGCCCTTCGCACGTAAATACAACCCCCGCGGGCGAATAAATTCGCCCCCACAAAGAGGAGGCCCCCCGTAGGGGCGAATTTATTCGCCCTCACCGGCAGAAGGCTCCCACCAGGAGAGCCCTCCACAGAAGCATCCCCCACAGGGACTTGCCCCCACAAAGAGGCATCCCCCAAACCGCCGCGTTTACCCGCCGATGGCGATGCTGATGACGTCGCTCCAGCTGCCGACCTGTTCATCGCGCAGGCGGTAGATGGCTTTGTACTTCCACAGTGCCGAGTTGCCCGGGGTGGGGCTGGCGTCGGTGAAGTTGGGATCGGTGGTGATGGTGTAGAAGGCGAGGCCCTTGTCGTCGCCGCGGTCGGCCCAGATCTCGATGGAGTCGGCACCGCCCTTGGACCACTGGATCACCGGCCGGCCGGCGCGGACGGAGATGTCGATGATGGGCTTCCAGCCGTCCGGATCGACGACCTGGGTGCTGCCGACGATGGCGAGATCCTGGCCGATGGCCTCGGTGTAGTTGCGGGCGGTCTTGATGCGCGCGATCAGGGCCGTGACGCGGGGAATGATGCCCGGCGTGACGGTGGGTACGGGGGCGGGGAGGTTGGCCGCCGGCGGGAAGGCCCCGGTGCCGGCGCCGCCGTCGCGCAGCAGGTTCTTGTAGGCCGTCCACAGGCGGGCGTTGCCCTGGATGATGTTGTAGGCGTTGAGCGTGTAGCGCAGGGCGGTGGCATCGGCCTGCAGGGCGGCGATGTCGGCGGGGCTGATTTCGAGGGCGTCGGCGTAGATCGGCAGACGGGTTGCCAGCTGGTCGAGCAGGGCCACCTTGCCGTTGTCGTCCTTGGGCATGTAGTAACTTTTTGCCATTCCATCTTCTCCTGGTTGTGCTGCTTGGTTGAAAAGAAACACGCCGGGCCGCTCGCAGCCCTTGCGCGGAGCCGGGCCAAAGCCCGGAAACCCGCGCCCCGCCTGGCTTGGCGGGTATTTCAGGGGATCTGATGGGGGTGTCCGGCGACGCCGCCAGACGATTTTTTCTTGTGAAAAATCGGTTATTTCATATGGCAAAAATCATTTTTCACGCCGACGGACGGTTTTTTCATATGACAAAGCCGTTCGGTGACATGACAAAAACCCTGCGTGGCCCGTCGTGAACGCTGAGGCATATGGCAAAGCCGCTGCGACACGTGCCAAAACCATTGCGCCACGCGTCCCGAAGGTTTTGTCATATGCCCCGGCGCTCGGGCGGCATGACGCAGTCCGTCTGTCACGTGACAAACAGTTTTTGTCATGTGACGCCGGGTTTTTGTTATGTGGAAAAGTCATCTGTCGGCGTGACCGGGGCTTTTGGTTACGTGATGAAAAGGTTTTGTCATGAGACAAAACATTCCGTCGGCCCGCCGCTAGGATTCTTTCCCGCCGACCGAGAGATTACTCTATTTGAGTATCTTGAATGAATATTTTGTGGCAGCCCGAGGCCCCGCCAAGAACCCCGTGGGGGCGAATTCATTCGCCCTTCGCGCGTGGTTCAAGCACCGCGGGCGAATAAATTCGCCCCCACAGTTGCAGCGTTCACACCAAGACCCTCAAGGCCCCGGCCGCCTCCCGTGGGGGCGAATTCATTCGCCCTTCGCGCGTGGTTCAAGCACCGCGGGCGAATAAATTCGCCCCCACAGTTGCAGCGCCCGCACCAAGTCCTTCAAGGCTCCGGCCGCCTCCCGTGGGGGCGAATTCATTCGCCCTTCGTGTGTGGTTCAAGCACCGCGGGCGAATAAATTCGCCCCCACAGTTGCAGCGCCCACACCAAGTCCTTCAAGGCTCCGGCCGCCTCCCGTGGGGGCGAATTCATTCGCCCATCGTGCGCGGTTCAAGCACTGCGGGCGAATGAATTCGCCCCCACAGGGAGAGCCCCCACAGTTGCAGTGTTCACACCAAGCCCCTCAAGGCCCCGGCCGCCACAAGGAGAGCCCCCACAGGGAGCTCTCCAGGAATCCCCCGACAACTTCAGGTCAGCGAATCTACGGTGGTGTCGATCTGGGCTTTTAGGCCGACGAGGTCGATGGTGGTGCCGCTGCCGTGGGCGACGCTGGTGTAGATGCCGTCGCCGTTGCCGTCGTGGTAGACCTCGAAGTAGCTTTTACTGCCCTTGATGAAGGTTTCCAGCACGTAGCCGGTTTCGAGTTCGGTGAAGCTGGTGCTGGCGGAGGGGGTTAGGACCTTGGTGCTGCCGTCGGGGCGGACGGCTTCGATCTGGGTGATGGCGCCGGTGTCGTCGAAGACGAAGATGTCCCGGTCGAGGGGCTGGACGTTGAGCTGGGTGGTGCTGTCGCCGGCCTGGATGAAGGTGGTGGTTTCGGAGGCGATGGCGAAGAGGCCGGTGTCGCCGTCGATGACGTACAGGGTGGCCTTGATGGTGCTGCCGGACAGGCGGGTTTCGGTGACGCTGCCGTCCGCATTCACGGTGAAGCTTTGGCCGGGCAGGACTTCCCGGCTGTGGGTTTCGGTCTCGCCGTCGTCGTCGTCCAGGTCGTCGTGGTCATCGTCGCCATCGGCCGCATGCTGTTCGACGACCTGCACGGCGGTCACCACGCCGTCGGTGATGGTGAAGCTGTAGCCATGCACGTCGCCGTCGTCGTCGGTGGTGCTGGGATCGGCAATGGTCCTGGTCTCTGCCGTGATGTGGTACAGCGTGGCGTCGCTGGTGTCCTGGGTGTACTCGATGGTCTCGCTGCCCCACGACTTGGTGAGGGTCTCGGTGATGACCGTGTCCGTCACCACGAAGCTGGCGTTGCTCGGGATGGTGAGGCTGTGGGTGTGGCTGCCGAACACCGTCGTGATGCCGGTCACCTGGCCGTCGGTGAGGGTGAACTCGAAACCGGCCGCTACCTTGGCATTCTGCTTGTCATGGGCATTGCTCATCTGCATCTCCTTCGCATGGGCTTGAAATCGATGCCGATTCTTTCCCAAGTGCCCGCAATGGGGCGTTAAGAAATGCAAGCAAATGTAGGGTGGAGGGGAAACAGGGGGAATTCTGTAGGGGCGAATTCTGTGGGGGCGAATTCATTCGCCCGCAGTCGGTTGATCAGGCGCCGCGGGCGAATGAATTCGCCCCCACAGCAGCAGCCCTACAATTCCCTATTTTCTAAATATACCCATATGGAATTCTTTGTTCCCCAGCTACACTCCCTCCCATGAATGCAAACATCATCCATCACGGGGCGGTGGACGGGGTGACGGGGTCGTGTCACCAGTTCTTCATCGATGACATCAACAGCCTGCTGATCGACTGCGGCTTGTTCCAGGGGGCGGAGACGGCGCCGGATGGGGTGTCGGCGCAGGACCGCATGGAGATCGGCTTTGCGCTCGATGCGGTGCGGGCGCTGGTGGTGACCCATGTGCATATCGACCACGTGGGGCGGATTCCGTGGTTGTTGGCGGCGGGCTTCAAGGGGTTGATCCTGTGCAGCGAGCCGTCGGCCAAGCTGTTGCCGGTGGTGCTGGCGGATGCCTTCGCCTTCGGGGTGAGCCGCGATGCGCGGCTGGTGGAGCGTTACCTCGAGATGGTCGAGGCGCGTATCCGGCCGCTCAAGTGGAACACCTGGTACCGGGTCTTCGACGGCCACGGCGGCAAGGGGGCGGGCTGCCGGATCCGCCTGCAGCGGGCTGGGCACATCCTCGGCTCGGCCTATGTGGAGGTGGAGCTCACGCGGGCCGGCGGTGAGGTGCGCCGGGTGGTGTTCTCCGGCGATCTGGGGGCGCCCTTCACGCCGCTGCTGCCGGCGCCGCGTTCGCCCGAGGCGGCGGACGTGGTGGTGCTGGAGAGCACCTACGGCGACAAGCTCCACGAGAACCGCCACAGCCGCCGGCGCCAGCTGCAGGCGGTGGTGGAGAAGGCGCTCGGCAACGGCGGTACGGTGATCGTGCCAGCCTTCAGCATCGGCCGCACCCAGGAGCTGCTCTACGAGTTCGAGGACATCCTGTACCAGCAGCGGCGCGAGCCGGGGCCCCATGCCGAAAGCTGGGCGTCGCTGCCGTTCTACCTGGATTCACCGCTGGCCGGGCGCTTCACCCGGCTGTACGGCGAGCTGCAGCCCTTCTGGGACGAGGAAGGCCTGGCCCGCGTGAGGGCCGGCCGCAAGCCGCTGGCCTTCGAGCAGCTGCAGGGTGTCGAGGACCACACCGAGCACGAGGCCACCGTGCGCCGCCTGGCCCGCAGCGGCGAGCCGGCGGTGGTGATCGCCGCCAGCGGCATGTGCGCCGGCGGGCGGGTGATGAACTATCTCAAGGCCATGCTCCACGACCCGCGCCACGACGTGCTGTTCGTCGGCTACCAGGCCCGCGGCACCCCCGGCCACGCGATCCAGACCCACGGCCCGAAGGGCGGCTATGTGGACATCGACGACGAACGCATCGACATCCGCGCCGGCATCCATTCCCTGTCCGGCTACTCCGCCCACGCCGACCAGAACGACCTGGTGCGCTTCATCACCCGCATGCCGGTCCTCCCCGCCGAAGTCCGCCTGATCCACGGCGAATCCCCCGCCCGCCAAGCCCTCGCCCAGCGCCTCACCCAGGAAACCGCCGGGAGGGTAAGAATAGTGAACGGCGCGTAGGGGCGAATTTGTTGGGGCTTTGGGGGGCTGTAGGGGCGAATTCATTCGCCCCCTGTCGGTGGAGCAGCCTGTGGGGGTATTCCTTGTGGGGGCGAATTCATTCGCCCTTTGCCGGTGGCGCAGCCTCCGCGGGCGAATGAATTCGCCCCCACAGCATCAGCCCCCACAGCATCAGCCCCCACAGCATCAGCCCCCACAGCATCAGCCATACAGGAATTCACCCCCAGCCCCCCCACAACAACCCTCGCCACCGGATAATCCCCCCATGACCCACGATGCCTTGCGCCGTGGCCGGGTTTCCTTGCCGGGCCAGGTTTATGTGATTACCACCGTGACGGACGGGCGTTGCCCGTATTTCCGCGATTTCGGCCTGGCGCGGGCGGTGGTCGCGGAGATGCGGCGCATGCACGACGCGGGCTGGGTGGAGTCGATGGCCTGGGTGCTGATGCCCGACCATCTCCACTGGCTGTTCCAGCTGCAGGAGGCGCGGCCGCTCGGCGAGGTGGTCAAGGCCTTCAAGGCCCGGAGCGCCCTCGCCGTCAACCGCCGCCTCGGCCGCCAGGGCGCGGTATGGCAGAAGGCCTTCCACGACCGCGCGATCCGCCGCGAGGAAGACCTCCCCGCCATCGCCCGCTACATCGTCGCCAACCCCCTCCGCGCCCAACTCGTCCCCCGCGTCGCCGACTACCCCCACTGGGATGCCATCTGGCTGTAGGGGGGGGGCTCGGTGGGTGGCTGTGGGAGATTGATTCTGTGGGGGCGAATTCATTCGCCCATGGCGCGCATTCCACCGACAGCGGGCGAATGAATTCGCCCCCACAGTTCAAGGAGCCACAGGATCAGGGGCCCAAAGGTTCAAGGTCCCACAGGAATTCGCCCGCACAGGCTCAAGCCCCCACAGGGGCCAGGTTTCGCAGGATGTCGCCGGGGCCGGTCTCACCTGTGGGGGCGAATTTATTCGCCCATGGCGAGCATTTCACCGACAGCGGGCGAATGAATTCGCCCCCACAGGCTCAAGCCGCCACAGGGGCCAGGACTCACAGGATCAAACCCCCGCCCAATCACGCGCCGAGCTTGGTGAGGGTGTCGGTTAGGCTGCGGAGGAAGGCGTTGGGGGCTTCGGTGTGGAAGAAGTGGCCGCCGGGGAAGCTGCGGAAGGTGAAGTGTTCGACGGCGTGGCGGCCCCATTGGCGGACTTCGGAGACGGGGATGGCG
Source organism: Pseudomonadota bacterium (assembly GCA_018241665.1). Lineage (GTDB taxonomy): Bacteria > Pseudomonadota > Gammaproteobacteria > Burkholderiales > Rhodocyclaceae > Zoogloea. The sequence continues at coordinate 133,351 of JAFEDK010000012.1, read as the reverse complement.
GGGTCGTCGATGCCGGCGAAGGCGGTGATGGGGAGGTCGAGCGGGGCTTCGTCCCGGTAGGTGTGGCTTTCGATGAGCTGGATGTCGGCGCGCAGGGTGGGCAGCATGAGCCGCACGATGTCCATCATCTCGGGGGCCAGGGTGGTGCCGTAGCGCAGGGCGACGGCGCGCAGGAGTTCGTCGTCGGCCAGGTGGGCGAGGGGCGGCAGGCGGCCCAGGTGGGGGGCGCGGGCGCCGGAGACGATGAGGCCGGCGGGCAGGGGCTGGCCGCGGCGGCGCAGGGCGCGGGCCAGCTCGAAGGCGACGTGGGCGCCCATGCTGTGGCCGAAGAGGGCATAGGGGGCGTCGAGCCGGGGGGCGAGTTCGTCGAGCAGGGTGTCGACGAGGCGGTCCATGTCGGTCAGGGCCGGGGTGGCGAGGCGCCCGTCACGGCCGGGCAGGGCCACCGGGATAACCTCGATGGCCGGGCCGAGGTGGTTGTTCCAGGCGGCATAGCCGGCGGCGCCGCTGCCGGCGTGGGGAAGGCATAACAACTTCATTTTCTGCGAATTATTGGTGAATGATGCGGTGCGGTAGTAGCCCTGTAAACTGATGTTTGGCATACTCCGGGGCGCTGGTCGAAGTGAGCACAGGATAGTCCAACACAATATTGCCGAGTAGTCCGTCTGCCTCCTGCCAATGACTGAAGTTTCATCCATTCTCAAAGATGGACGCATCTATGCTGCAGCCAACATCGTCAATCGGGCGGCCGGTCTGGCATTGATTCCTGTCTTCACCAATGTGCTCACGCCGGGGGAGTTTGGCCTGTATTCGATCATCCAGTCGGTGGGGGACCTGTTTTCCATCCTGGTGGGCCTGGGCTTCACCGGGGCCATGAACCGGCTGTACCTGGAATTTCCCGACGATGAGGGCAAGCGCCGCTGTGTGGTGAGCACCGCGCTGCTGTGCGTGCTGGGCATCGCGGTGCTTGGCGCGCTGCTGTCCTTTCCGTTGGCCCACCTGGTGGTGTGGGGCGTGTTCGGGGCGCAGGAGCACGCGCCGCTGTTCTTCGTGGCCTTCATCAGCCTGCTGTTCGTGGCGCTGTTCGAGGTGGAGTGCAGCTATTCGGTGGTGTGCAAGGCGGTGTGGACGTATTTCTGGCTGTCGGTGGGCAAGGCGGTGCTGCTGATCGGCCTGTCCTTGCTGCTGGTGGTGTCCTTCGGCTGGGGGGTGAAGGGCGTGGTGTATGCCAACGCGCTGACCTTCGGGGTGTTGGCGCTGCTGCGCGGGGCGATGATCCTGCGCCGGGTGGGGCTGGGCTTTTCGAAGGATCTGGCCGGGCAGTTGCTGCGCTTCGGCATTCCGCTGGTGCCGTCGGCTTTCGCCAACGGGGCGCTGGGGGTGGTGGAGCGGTATTTCCTCAACAACCTGGCGGGCACCGCGGCGGTGGGCATGTATTCCCTCGGGAGCCGGCTGGCGTCGCTGCTGCAGATGTTCGTGGCGGCGCCGTTCTCCCAGACCTTCTCGGTGCGCCGCATGGAGAGCCTGGTGAAGGGGGAGGATCAGCAGGGCAACGACCGCATCCTGACCCTTTTCGTGGTCCTCATTTCCCTGTGCGCGCTGTGCCTGGCGATGTTCTCGCCGGATCTGATCGCGCTGATCGCGCCGGGCGATTACGCCGAGGCGGCGAGCCTGCTGCCGCTGCTGGGCTTGTGCGCGGTGCTGGCGTCGATCAATTTCAATATCGAGCTGGGCATTCATTTCAGCCGCCGGACCTGGGTGCTGCCGCTGATCAGCGTGCTGGCGCTGGTGGCCTGCGCGGTGGCCAATGCGCTGCTGATCGGCTGGTTCGGGGTGATCGGCTGCGCGCTGGCGCTGCTGGTGGTGAATGTGCTGCGCCTGGTGGTGACGGCTGCGCTCAACCTGCGTTTCGGGGCGCGCAACATCCGGCCGGACTGGGGGCGCATCGTGCTGGTGGGGGCGCTGACCCTGGCCGCCGGCGAGGCGGTGGTGCGGGCGCGCCTGCCGGCCCTCGAGCCCCTGTGGGTGGGGGCGAAGCTGCTGGTTTTCGGGGTGTTGTGCGCCGGCATCGTGGTGTCGCCGGTGGTGGATCCGCGTTCCCGGGCCGAGTTGCGGACGGCGTTCGGGCGCTTTTCCCGTCAGGGGGGTGGCAGCTAGGCGTCGGCCTGGCTGCCCGGTCTTGAAAAAGGAATGAGTATTGTGGATGTGGCTTCCGGATTGAGTCTGAAACGCTGGACGGTGCTGCTGGGCGGCGCGGTGCTGGCGTGCGTGCTGTCGGCGTGTGCGAGCCGGCCGAGCTTCGTGTCCTCGCCGCTGCCGCCACCGGAGACGCCGGGGAGCGCCGAAGAATTGCCGCTGCTGCCGGGGGACCTGATCAAGGTGACTTATTTCCCGACCACCCAGACGGTGGACGGGGTGTACCGCATCGTCGCCGAGGATCGCCTGCGGGTGGACGTGGTGGATCACCCGCAGCTGTCGCGGGAGCATGTGCTGGTCCTGCCCGATGGCAGCGTGTCCCTGCCGGAGGCGGGGCAGGTGAAGGCCGCCGGGCTGACCATCGCAGAGCTGGAGGCCCAGCTGGTGGCGCGCCTGAAGGCCAGCTTCATCCGCAATCCGCGGGTGACGGTGAGCGTGGAGGAGGGCGATGCGCGGGCCCGCAGCCTGGTGACCCAGCGCGCCGATTCCGGCAATACCGAACTCAACGTGTTCCAGGTAGCGGATTCGGGCCTGCTGTCGCTGCCCTTCATCAAGCCGGTGGACGCGCGCCGCCCGCTCGACCAGGTGCGGACGGAGATCGTCAGAGAGTATGCACAGGTCTTCGGGGCGAAGATCGTGGTCACGGTTAACCTGCGCCAGCGCTCCGCCCGCTATGTGCATGTGCTCGGCGAGGTGACCCGGCCGGGCAACGTGGAATACCGCGCGCCCTTCAATCCGCTGATGGCCATCGGTACCGCCGGCGGTTTCCTGCCCACCGCGGAGCAGAGCAAGGTGGTGCTGGTCCGCTACGGCGCCGACGGCAAGGACGCGCAGTGGATGCTGGACATCGAGAAGGGCCTGGTCCGCGCCGACCAGTCCGAAGCCTCGATCGCCCTGCGCCCCGGCGACGTGCTGTTCGTGCCCAAGACCGGCGTCTCCCTGGCCAACGACGCCATCGACCAATACGTCCGCCGCATGATCCCCCTCCCCGCCAATATCGGCGTAGGGGTGACAGTCAGGTAAAGCGAGTGAGGGGAGAAGTAGGGGCGAATTCATTCGCCCGCAGGGGTGGATCATCGGTTCGAGGGCGAATGAATTCGCCCCCACGGATGAACATCCCCCGCAAGTGAATCGCCCCCGCCGGGGGCACGGATCGTAGGGGCGAATTCATTCGCCCGCAGGGGTTGATCATCGGTTCGCGGGCGAATGAATTCGCCCCCACGGGTGAGCATCCCCCGCAAGTGAATCTCCCCCCGCCGGGGGCACGGATAGTAGGGGCGAATTCATTCGCCCACAGGGGTGGCTCATCGGTTCGGGGGCGAATGAATTCGCCCCCACGGATGAACATCCCCCGCAAGTGAATCGCCCCCGCCGGGGGCACGGATCGTAGGGGCGAATTCATTCGCCCGCAGGGGTGGCTCATCGGTTCGCGGGCGAATGAATTCGCCCCCACGGATGAGCATCCCCCGCAAGTGAATCGCCCCCCGCCGGGGGCACGGATCGTAGGGGCGAATTCATTCGCCCACAGGGGGTGATCATCGGTTCGCGGGCGAATGAATTCGCCCCCACGGATGAGCATCCCCGCAAGTGAATCGCTCCCGCCGGGGGCACGGATCGTAGGGGCGAATTCATTCGCCCAAAGGGGTTGATCATCGGTTCGAGGGCGAATGAATTCGCCCCCACGGGTGAGCAAGCCCCCTCAGATGAATCGCCCCCACCGGGGCACGGACGAACTTGACGAGGAGTCGTGATGGATCGAGCGGGGGAGCTGGCCGCCGAGTTTGAAGGGGTTCGCTTGAGGTTGCTGGCGGCCGGTGTGCTGGCGGAGGCCGGGGCGAGCCTGGCCCTGACGGCCGGACGTCGCGGCGAGGGCGTCAGTACGGTGGCGATCGGCCTGGCAACCGCTTTGGCGCGTCAGGACGAGGGGGCGGTGCTGCTGGTCGATTCGGCGGTCCTCGGGCAGCGGGCCGGGGCGATGCTGGGCCTGTCCGTGCGTCCGGTAGGGCTGGCGGCGGTCGCTGCGGAGTCCATCACGCCGGTGCCGGGCCACGGCTTCGATCTGCTGACCGTCGATGGCGGGCCCCGGGACGGGGGACGTGGCGGAGCGGAGGGCTGGAAGGACGCCTGGCAGGCGCTGCGCGGGCGCTACCGCCACGTGATCGTCGATGCCGGTTCGCTGCGTTCGGATACGCCGCTGCTGTGGTCGCCGTGGGTGGATAAGGTGGCGCTGGTGATCGACAGCGCGAAGACCACCGAGGACATGATCCTCAATCTGCGGCGTGAGCTGGCGCCCGGGAAGCTGGCTCTGAGCGGCTTCATTCTCAATCGTCGCAAGTTCCACGTGCCGGGCCGCCTGTACCAGGCCCTGAGATGAGCGCGGCGGCCTGTTTTCGGAATTCCTGCCCATGACTTTGCGTGACCTGCTTATTTTCTTGTTCAAGTGGAAGGGCAGCATCAGCGCCATTTTCCTGGCCTGCGTGACGGCCGCGGTGCTGGTGACCTTCCTGGCATCGCCGGGCTACATGGCGACCGCCAAGGTGCTGGTGGAGCGCAACCGGCCGCCGGTGATGCGGGCGGTGATGTCGCCGGGGATGGACCTGGCCGAGGCGCTCAACACCGAGGCGGAGATCCTGCTGTCGCGCACGGTGGTGGAGGCCACGGTGGACAAGCTGAAGCCCCACGAGCGGCCGAAGAAGGAGACCACCGTCAGCCGCGCCATGAAGCAGGTGACCGGCTGGCTGGAGGAGTCGGGCCTGGTCTATGCGCAGCCGCCGCGGGAGCGCTGGATCCAGAGCCTGCTGAAGCAGGTCAAGGTGAAGCCGTCGATCGATTCGAGCATCCTGAAGGTGAGCTACGGCGACGAGGATCCCGAGTGGGCGGCGCGCCTGGTTAACGAGTTGCTGAACCAGTACGTGGAGCATCACATCCGGGTGTTCTCGGTGAAGGGCTCGTCGGATTTCTACGCGAAGAAGCTGGAGTCCGTCGAGCAGGAACTACGCGCCAAGCGTGGCCAGCTGGCCAGCCTGCGCAAGAAGGGGGCGCTGCTGGCGGCGGATGAGACCAAGCGCGACCTGGTGCAGCAGATCGGTGCGCTGGATGCGCAGATCACCACCGCCCGCTCCGACCTGGACCAGATCCTGGTGCGCTTCGAGCCGGGCCACCGGGAGGTGAAGACCGCCGAGAGCAAGCTCAAGCGGCTGGTGGCGACGATGGCCGAGATGCGCCAGCGCCTGGCCCGCATCGAGGGCGAGCAGGCCGGCGTGGATGAGCTGCAGCTGGAGATCGGTGCCCTCGAGAGCGCCTACCGGGATTACGCCAAGCGCTTCGACGAGGCGCGGCTGTCCGACCAGGTGAGCTCGACGGTGATCAACGTGGGGGCGGTCGATTACGCCGCGGTGCCGGTCAAGCCGGACAACTCGCGGATGTTCCTGATCGCCATCGCGACCGGCGTGGGCCTGGTGCTGGCCCTGCTGGTGGCCTTCATCCGCGAGTATTTCGACCGGCGCATCGCCAGCCCGGCGGCGGCCGAGGACATCCTCGGCGTGCCGGACCTGGGCTCGGTGGGCGTGCTGCCGGATGGCCTGCGGCCCGGCAGCCCCGCGGGTCCGGCCCGCGGCGGGGCCTGAGCGGCGGGGCGGCGGCGGATGGGCGGTGTGCGCTCCGTGCCGGGCGGTACCGTGTCGTGGGCGCTGCTCGGCGGCGTGCTGGGCGGGCTGGTCGGGGCCGGGATGTGGCTGGAGGCGGTCATCGCCCTGGCCGCGGTCGGCTTCGTGCTGCTGCTGATGGCGGGGCCGTGGATGATGGCGCTGGCCTGGCTGATCGGCGTGCCCGTTGTCGGTTCCTTTGCCAACAACGTGCTGCAGGTGCTGCCCTTCGTGCGCCTGGAGCGCCTGGGCGGCGGGCTGCTGTTTGCGATGATGGTCTGGCAGGTGGCCTTCCGCCGCCAGGCCCGGGTGCCGTTCTCGGCGATGGAGAAGCGCCTGGTGGCCTTCCTGTCGGTGGCCGGCCTGTCGGTGCTGATGGTGCTGCGCGGGAAGGCCACCGGCGAGTGGCTGCATGACGATTTCTCGTTCTATTTCGATGGCTACCTGCTGCCGATGTCCGCTTACCTGCTGGCGCGCCGGCTGGAATGGAGCGAGTCGCGCCTGCGCCTGCTGATGAACCTGCTGGCGCTGGCGGCCTTCTACCTGGCGACCACGGCTTTTCTGGAAACCCTGCTCGCCATCGACTGGTTCATCCCGAAGAACACCGCGGTGATCCACACCATCGAGCGGGCCACCGGCACCTTCGGCAACGCGGCCGAATACGGGGTGGTGATCAGCTCCCTGTTCGTGTTGTGCATCCTGCTGCTGACGCGGGCCCTGAACCCGGGCCAGCGCCTGCTGTTCGGTGGCCTGCTGATCTGGATCCTGGCGGCGGCGGTGCTCAGCAAGACGCGGGCGGCGTGGGTTGGCCTGCTGCTGTCGGTGGGGCTGCTGTATGTGCTCGACCGTCAGAGCCGGCCGCTATTGACCCTGATGGGCTTCACCGGCGCGCTCGGGGTGGTGGTGGCGGTGCCCTTCCTGCTGTCGATGCATGGTTTCGAGGCGCGCCTGACCGACACCGGGCCGATCTACAACCGGATCGCCGGCTGGGCGACGGCAGTGAACATGATGCTGCAGAACCCGCTGCTCGGCCTGCACATGTCGCGCTACGCCTTCGGGATCAACCGGGGTGAGTACGCGACCAGCTTCGGCGATGTGTCGGGGGCGTGGATTCGCGAGCTGGCGGTGCCGCACAACGAGTTCTTCAATGTCGGGGCGATGACCGGGGTGCTCGGCTTCGTGCTCTACCTGCGGGTGTTCTCAGGGGTGTTCGGGGAGCTGCGCGGGATCTGGCGGGCACCGACCTGCAGCGACACGGCGCGGGTATTCGCGGTGCATGTGACGGCGGTGTGGCTGGGCTGGCTGGTTAATGCCAACTTTTCCGATTTCGCCAATTTCCACTATATCAATATTCTGGTGTTCTTCCTGGCGGGCACCGCCGCGGCGGTGGCGGCGCAGCTGCGGCCGCCGGCGCCGGGCGAGCCTCAGGTGGGACGCTGCATGTAGGCGTGGTAGTCGGTGCGCAGTTGGGGGCGGGTCAGCCAGCCCCAGCGCCCCTGGATGTAGCCGGCGATGGTGCCGATGTCCTTGGGCAGCAGGATGAGGGGGATGCTGGCCAGCTGGCGTAGCGCGAAGGCGGTGCCATGGACGCGCCGCAGGCGGCGGAAGCCGGTGGCGTAGCCATAGGCGCCGAACAGCGCGGCGGCCATGATGCCGCCGGCCGGGAGCCAGGGCAGGGCCAGCAGGCTGGCGAGGATCGCCGCGTAGAGCGCGAAGGTGCGGCCGTAGTGGGCCTGGCCGGTGTTGGTGTAGCCGTCGCCGCGGGCGTACACGAGGTTCTGCCGGTACAGGGCGCCCGGCGTGTCGCGCATGTGGTGGAACAGGCGGGCGTCGAGGGCCGGGGCGATGCGGGCACCGGCGGCCAGCAGCTTGTGGCCGAAAAGCTGGTCTTCGCCGGCGCGCAGCCAGGCCGGCATGCCGCCGATGCGGGTGTAGCAGTCGCGGCTGACGGCGCTGCCGAGGCCGCCGAGGCGAATCTTGTCGGGCAGGCGGGCGATCTGCTCGGCGCGGGGCAGGCGGGCGAAGAGGATGGCTTCCTGGTACTGGATGGCGGCGATGCAGCGTTCGAAGTCGTTTTCGCAGAAGGGGATGAACAGGCCGCCGACGGCATCGACGGTGCCGCTCTCGAAAGGCTGCGTCATCGCTTCGATCCAGCCGGGGTCGACAATATTGCCGAAATCCAGAAACAGAAGAATGTCGCAGTGGGTGGCCTGGGCGGCCGCGTTGCGGCCGGCGCCGGCGAAGATGCCGGGGTTGTCGATGAGCCGGATCGGCACGCCGCGCTCGGCGAAGGCGGCAATCCGTTCGCGGGTGCGGTCTTTCGAGAAGGCGTCGGCAACGACGATTTCGTCGGGCAGCCGGGTGGACGCGAAAACAGCGTTGAGGGTGGCGTCCACCGAGGCTTCTTCGTTGAGGGACGGCATGACGACGGCAACCGTTTGGCGAGGCTTCATGTCGAGGGTGTTATTTGTAGTGAGAGGGTGCGGCGTGAAATTGCAATCGCAGGGAATTCAATATATGTTTGTTTCATTGCGTCAGACTATCGCGGCGCGGTGAAAGCGGAAACCCTGATTATCTTTATAAATGAATGATTAGCGCGTGCCTGGCATTGCCGAAAGCAGTATAGCCGGAGGCTTTTTCGGGACCAATCGGAGTCAAGCGAAATGAATGTTGGGCGGATCGAGGCGCTGTTGCGCTCGCACTCGCAGGTGGTCGACGTCGCGATCCGCGAACGGCAGGCGCGGACCGGTGAAAGCCGTCAGGTCGTTTATGTCGTGAGCCGCGCGCCGGTGAGCGTGGCGCAGATCCGCGACTGGATCCTCGCGGCGCAGCCGGAACTGGCCGAGGGGCTGCGCGTGGTGCTGGTGCCGGCCCTGCCGCTGGCCGACGATGGCGAGGTGGACGGGGCGGCCCTGGCGGCCATTCCCGTGCTCGACGATGACTGCATCGCCACCGCCGAGGCGGCGCTGGCCGGGGCCGCCGGCGTGGCGCGCCTGGCCGCGGTGCCGGTGATCCATCCCCGGCCGGCGCGGCCGCTCCATCTGGCCGAGCTTTTCCCCGGCTGGCAGCGCGGCTTCGGCCCCGGTGGCGGTGCCGGGGCGGAGGCCGCCAGCGAGGCGGTGGACCTGTCGGCGCCGGAGGCCCTGGTGGATGGCGGCCGCCTGCGTCCGCTGGCCGATGCGCCGCGCACGTTGCAGACCTACCTGGAGCGGGCGCTTGGCGCCGGTGGCCGGGAGGCGCTGACCTACATCGATTCCGAGGGGCGCAGCAGCTCCGGCAGCTATGCCGACCTGGCCGGGCGGGCCCGCCGCGTGCTGTCCGGTTTGCGCCGTGCCGGCCTGCAGCCGGGCGCGCACCTGATCCTGCACCTGCAGGAGAACCGCAATTTCCTGGAGGCATTCTGGGCCTGCGTGCTGGGCGGCTTCGTCCCGGTGCCGGTGGCGATGGCGCCGTCCTACGCCGAGCTCAACGGCGCGGTGCGCCGCCTCGGCGATGCCTGGCAGATGCTCGGCGGCGCCGCGCCCATCGTCTGCGAGGCCCGCTGGGCCGGCGAGGTGTCGGCGGCCGGCCGCCTGATCGAGACGGGCACCGACTTCCCGGTGCTGGCGGTGGAGAGCCTGGCCGACGCGGAGCCGGCAGGCGACATCCATCCGGCCGGGCCCGACGACATCGCGCTGATGATGCTGACCTCCGGCAGCACCGGCAAGCCGAAGGGCGTGCCGCTGGCCCATCGCAACCTGATCGCGCGGACCCTGGGTTCGTGCGAGATGAACGGCTTCACGCCGGACATGGTGTCCCTCAACTGGATGCCGCTGGACCACGTGGCCGGCCTGATCTTCTTCCACCTGCGCGATACCTACCTGGCCTGCCGGCAGGTGCAGGTGCCCACCGCCCTGGTCCTCTCGTCGCCGCTACTGTGGCTGGACCTGCTGGACCGCCACCGGGTGGAGGTGACTTTCGCGCCCAATTTCGCCTTCGGGCTGGTGTGCGGGCTGGAGGCGCAGATCCGCGAGCGCAAGTGGGACCTGTCCTGCGTGCGCATGATCCTCAATGGCGGCGAGGCCATCGTCGCCGCGCCGACCCGGCGCTTCCTGCGCCTGCTGGCGCCCCACAGGCTGGGGCTGGAAACCATGGTGCCGGCCTGGGGCATGTCCGAGGTGTCCTCGGGGGTGACCTACGAACATGATTTCCGCCTCGGCAACACCGCCGATGACGACAAATACGTGAAGGTCGGCCGGCCCATCCCCGGCGTGCTGATGCGCGTGGTGGACGACGCCGGGGCGGTGCTGCGCCAGGGCCAGGTGGGCCACCTGCAGATCGCCGGCGACACGGTGTTCGGCGGCTATTACGGCGGGCGTACGCCACGGGAGGAGATCTTCACCCCGGACGGCTGGTTCCGTACCGGCGACCTGGCCCGCATCGATGGCGACAGCCTGTCGATCACCGGCCGCGAGAAGGACGTCATCATCATCAACGGGGCCAACTACTCGGGGCCGGCCATCGAGGCGGCGGTCGAGGAACTGGCCGGTGTGGACCGCTCCTTCACCGCCGCCTGCGCCGCGCCCGACCCGCGCGCCAGCGGCGAGGGGCTGGCCCTGTTCTTCGTGCCGACGGTGCACGAGGAGCGCGAATTGGCGGCGCTGCTGGCGCGGATCCGCCAGTGCCTGACGTCTACCTACGGCCTCAGTCCGGCCTACCTGGTGCCGCTGGGGCGGAACGACATACCCAAAACCTCCATCGGCAAGATCCAGCGCGGGGCCCTGCAAAAAGCCCTGCTGGGCGGCGGCTTCGAGGCGCGCCTGCGCCTGGTGGATGTGCTGACCGGCAATAGCAACACGCTGCCGCCGTGGTTCTTCACGCGCGCCTGGCACCGCCGCCAGGGCCAGCCGTCGGCCGGCCCGGCCGGGAAGGCGGTGCTGGTCGCCGGCCAGGCCGGGGCGTTGTTCGACAGCCTGGCCGCGACGCTGGCCGGGCAGGGCGCGCAGGCCGTTCTGGTGGAGCCGGGGGAGGCCTTCGCCCGCGTGGCGGACGGGCGCTTCCGCATGAATCCACGCTCCGCCGCGGATCTGCCGCGGGTCTTCGCCGAACTGGCCGCCGTGGGCCTCCAGCCGCGCCAGGTGGTGTACCTGTGGCGCAGCGAGGGCGCGGCGGAGGCCGCCGCCCTGCCCGACGAATTTGACGCGGCGCGTGCCTGCGCCGGGCTGGCGGCCTTCGTGGCCGGCCTGCCACGGGCGGAAGAGGGCGTGCGCTTGCTGGTGGTTTCCAACGGTGTCGCCAATGTCTCCGGCACCGAGGGGGTGGACAGTGTCGGTGCCACGCTGGCGCCACTGGTGCATTCGCTGGCGGCCGAGCTGCCGGGACTGGACGCCCGTCACCTGGATTGCGGCGCGGCGGCGCCGGCCGATGCGGCCGGCCACATCCTCGCCGAACTGGCCGAGGCCGGAGCGGAACGGGAAGTGGCCTATCGCGATGGCCTGCGCTGGGTGCCGGTGGTGGCGCCCTGCGCCGACGTCCGTCTTGGCGAGGCGTCGCCGCTGGTCAGCGGCGGCCGCTACCTGATCAGCGGCGGCCTCGGCGGTGTGGGCACCGAACTGGCAGCCTTCCTGCTGCGGGAGTTTGCCGCCGAGGTGGTGTTGGTCGGCCGCACGCCGCTGCCGCCCCGCGACCAGTGGGACGCGCCGGGGCTGGGCGAGGAGGTCCGCGCCCGCATCGCCGCCCACCGCCGGCTGGCCGATCTCGGCGCCGGCTTCACTTATGTGGCGGCGGACGTGGCCGACGCGGCCGCCTTGCGCGCGGCCGTGCTCCCGGTGCTGGGCGGTCGCGGTGTGAATGCGCTGTTCCATCTGGCCGGCGCCTACCACGAGCGGCGCCTGGTGGACGAAACCGAGGACAGCCTGGCGGCGGTCTTCCGCGCCAAGATCGGCGGCGCCCGCGTGCTGCAGCGCCTGGCGGCGGAGTGGGGGGCGCCCTGCGTGGCCTTCTCGTCGGCGACCAGCCTGTTCGGCGGGGCGCTGGTGGGGGCCTACGCGGCGGCCAACCGCTTCCTCGACAGCCTGGCGGCGCAGCCGCAGGAGGCCGTCGGCAGCCGTTTCGTCAGCCTGCAATGGACCAGCTGGCAGCACACCGGCCTCAGCGAACGCTTCGGTGCGGCCGAGCCGCTGCGGGCGATGGGCCTGCTCGAGCTGGGCGTTCCGGAGGCGCTGCGCAGCCTGCAGCTGGCCCTGTCGCAGCCGGGGCCGGGGCTGGCCATCGGCCTCGACCAGGGCAATGCCTTCATCGCCCGCCACCGCGCCGAGCTGGACGTGGAGGCGCGGGTGCAGGTCTTCTGGCAGGGCGACGAGGCGGCCGTGCTGCCGGCCGCCAGCCTGGCCGACGCCTTCGGCACGCCGGTGGAACTGGCGGCGGCGCGGGTGGACAGCCTGCCGGTCGGCGAGGATGGGCTGCTCGACCGGGCCGCGCTGGAGATCTTCGCGCTGCACGGCAGCGGCTTCCGCCCCGCGCAGAACGACACCGAGGCGCGCCTGGTGGGCCTGTGGCGGCGCGTGCTGGGCATCCAGGCGGTCAGCACCGAGGCCAACTTCTTCGAGCTGGGCGGCCAGTCCCTGCTGGCCAGCCAGCTGATCACCGCCATCGGCGAGCAGTTCGGGGTCTTCTGGACCCTGCGCGACATCTTCGCGGCGCCCACCGTGGTGGCCCAGGCGGCCCGCCTGGCCGTCGCCGGCCCGGCCGCCGGCAGCGGGGAGAGCGGCGCCGCCGAGGCGCCGCCGCCGTCGCAGCCCGCCGCCCCGCGGGAGCACGAGGCCCTCAGCTGGGCCCAGCAGCGCCTGTGGTTCCTCGACCGCATCCATCCGGCCAACGCGGCCTTCAACATTCCGGCCGTCGTGCGCTTCCAGGGCGCCGCCGACGAGGCCCGCGTGCGCGCCACGCTGCAGCAGCTGGTGGAGCGCCACGCTGCGCTGCGCACGGTGTTCCCGCTGGTGGACGGGGTGCCGCGGCAGCGCGTGCTGCCGACCCTGGCGTTGCCGCTCGAGGTGGAACGCCTGCCAGACGGGCAGAGCTTCGAGCAGTTGGCCCGAGAGGAAGCCGCGCGGCCCTTCGATCTGGTCGCCGGCCCGCTGTTCCGCGCCCGCCTGGTGGACGGCGGCGGCAGTGCCGCCCTGCTGGTGACGATGCACCACATCGTTTCCGACGGCTGGTCGATGAAGGTCTTCTTCCGCGAATTTGCGGCCCTCTACCTCAGCGGCGATCCGGCCTGCCTGCCGCCGCTGACCGCCAGCTATGCCGATTTCGCCGTGTGGCAGCGGGAGGAGGCGGCCGGTGAGCGGGTGGCTGCGCAGCTGGCGTTCTGGAAACGGCAGCTGGCCGGCAACCTCACCGGCTTCCTGCTGCCCTCCGACTTCCCGCGCCCGGCGGTGCAGACCTATGCCGGCGCCCGCCACATCGTCACCCTGCCGCCGGCCCTGTCCCGGCGGGTGCGCCAGCTCGCGCGCAGCCAGGGCGTGACCCTCTACGTCGCCTTGCTGGCGGCGTTCAAGGCGCTGCTGGCGCGCTACGCCCGCGAGACCGACGTGGTGGTGGGCACGGTGGTGGCCAACCGCGACCGCCAGGAGTTCGAGGCGCTGATCGGCTTCCTGGTAAATGTGGTGGTGTTGCGCACCGACCTCGGCTCCGACCCGCGCTTCGTCGATGTGCTGCAGCGCGTCCAGCACGGGGTGCTGGACGCCTACGCCAACCATGAGGTGCCCTTCGAGTCGCTGGTGGACGTGCTCCAGCCGGAGCGGGACGTGTCGCGCTCGCCGCTGTTCCAGATCGCCTTCGACCTGCGCGACGTGGAGATCACCCGCAGCCCGTCGCCGGCGCTCGGCTTCGGCGTGATGGAGGCCGATGTCGGCGCCTGCCAGTACGACCTGCACCTGACCTTCGAGGAGCATGGCGAGGAGCTGGTCGGCATCTGGCAGTTCAATACCGACCTGTTCGCCGCGCCGACCATCGCGCGGATGGCGGACAACTTCGAGACCCTGCTGGCTGGCGCGGTGGCCCGCCCGGAGCTGCGCCTGTCCGGCCTGCCGCTGCTCGGCGCCGGCGAACTGGACGCGCTGCGGCGCTGGAACGCGTCGGCGGCGCCCTTCGCCGCCGGCCAGGCCCTTCACCAGCTGTTCGAGGCCCACGCGGCGCGGGCGCCCGGCGTGCCGGCGGCGGTGTTCGGCGAGGCCAGCCTCAGCTACGGCGAACTCGACGCCCTGGCCAACCGCTGGGCCCGCTACCTGCAGCAGCAGGGCGTCGGGCCTGGCAGCCTGGTGGGGATCAGCCTGCCCCGTTCGATCGACCTGGTGGTGGCGGTGCTGGCCGTGCTGAAGGCCGGCGGCGGCTATCTGCCCCTCGATCCGGCCTACCCGGAAGAGCGCCTGCGCTTCATGCTCGACGACGCGCGGCTGCCGCTGCTGTTGAGCCACGCCGGTCTCGCCCCCCGCTTTGCCGGCGGCAGTGCCCGGGTGCTGGCGATGGATGCGCTGGCCGACAGCGTGGCGGTCTTGCCCGCCGAGGCCTTGCCGACCTCCGTCGGCGGCAGCGACCTGGCTTATGTGATCTATACCTCCGGCTCCACCGGGCGGCCGAAGGGCGTGCAGGTGGAGCACCACGGCTGGTGCAACGTGGCCCAGGCCCAGCACGACGTGTTCGGCATCCGGCCGGGGATGCGGGTCTTGCAGTTCGCGTCCCTCAGCTTCGACGCCTCGGCCTTCGAGATCGCCATGGCGCTGGGCAACGGCGCAACCCTGGTGCTGGCCGACAGCGATACGCTGATGCCCGGCCCGGCGCTGGCCGGTCTGCTGGCGCGCCAGCGCGTGCAGGTGGTGACGCTGCCGCCCACCGCGCTGGCGGCCCTGCCGGATGCGGCGCTGCCCGAGCTGGAAGTGATCACGGTGGCCGGCGAAGCCTGCCCGGCCGAGCTGGTGGCGCGCTGGGCCCAGCCGCCGCGGCGCTTCTTCAACCTGTACGGGCCGACAGAGGCGACCATCTGGTCGAGCTATGCGCGCTGCCAGCCGGGCGCGGGCTTGCCCCCCATCGGTCGGCCGGTGCCCAATGTGCGTCTCTATGTGACCGACGGCGACGGCAACCTGCTGCCGGCCGGCATGCCGGGTGAGCTGAGCATCGGCGGCGAAGGGGTGACCCGCGGCTACATCGGCCGTCCCGAGCTCGATGCCGAGCGCTTCGTGCCGGACCGCTTCGGCGGCCAGCCGGGCGGGCGCCTGTATCGCAGCGGCGACCTGGTCAGGCTTAACGCAGCGGGCGAGCTGGAGTTCCTCGGACGCATCGACCACCAGGTCAAGCTGCGCGGCTTCCGCATCGAGCTCGGCGAGATCGAGAGCCTGCTGCTGGCTGCGCCGGAGGTGCGCGAGGCGCTGGTCGTCGCCCAGCAGCTGAAGGACGGTGACACCGCACTGGTGGCCTACGTCACGCCGAGAGAAGGGGCGACGCTGGGCGTGGATGCCCTGCGCCAGCGCCTGCGCGACGCGCTGCCGGCCTACATGGTGCCGGCCTACATGGTCGCCCTGGAGCGTTTCCCGCTGACCCCCAACGGCAAGGTGGACCGTGCCGCGCTGCCCGACCCGACGGTGGTGGCCCAGGCGGCCGTCCGCGAAGTGCCGCAGAACGAGCTGGAGGCGCAGATCGCCGCGGTGTGGGAGGAGGTGCTCGGCAACGCCGGCATCTCCCGCCGCCAGAACTTCTTCGACGCCGGCGGCCATTCCATGAAGATGGCGCGGGTGCAGTTGCGGCTGGCGGAGATCCTCGGCCGCGAGGTCGACCTGGTGGACCTGTTCCGTTATCCGACCATCGCCAGCCTGGCCAGCTTCCTGGGCAGCGGCCCGGTAGCCCCCGGCCGGCCGGCCGCGCCGGTTGCCGGCGCCCCGGCGGCCAGTCCGCGCCCGGCCCCCGACGGGCGGCGCATCGCGGCGCTGGCCGAGCGCCAGCGCGCGGCCCGTAAAACCCCCAACAACAATACAAAGTGAATCCGGCGGAGATGACTGACACCCGTGAATGGAGTGGTTTCGAGATTGCCATCATCGGCATGGCCGGGCGTTTTCCCGGCGCGCCCGACGTGGCAAGCCTGTGGCGCAACCTGGAGGACGGCGTCGGGTCGATCCGGCGCCTCGACCCCGAGGAGCTGATCCGCCTGGGACGCGACCCGGAGGAGGTTCGCGCGCCGAACTTCGTGCCCGCCCACGGCGTGCTCGACGGCTTCGACCAGTTCGACGCCGAGTTCTTTGGCTACCGCTCGCGGGAGGCGGAGGCGATGGATCCGCAGCAGCGGCTCTTCCTCGAAACCGTGTGGGCGGCGCTGGAGAACGCCGGCTGCGACCCATCCCGCTATACGGGGCAGATCGGCTTGTTCGCGGGCTCGAGCATGGACCACTACCTGCACGAGCAGGTCCGCGCCAACCCCGCGGCGCTGGCGCGGATCGGCGACTTCCAGGCGGCCTACTCCAACCAGATGGACCATCTGGTGACCCGTGTCAGCTACAAGCTCAACCTCACCGGGCCGAGCTTCGCGGTGCAGTCGGCGTGCTCCACCTCGCTGGTGGCGGTGCACATCGCCTGCCAGCAGCTGCTCACCGCTGCCTGCGACGTGGCCATTGCCGGTGGCGTGTCCCTGACCCTGCCGCGCCACTGGGGCTACCGCTTCGAGGAGGGCATGATCCTCGCGCCGGACGGCCAGTGCCGGGCCTTCGACGTGGATGCCCAGGGCTGCCTGAAGGGTGACGGAGTCGGCGCGGTGGTGCTCAAGCGCCTGGCCGATGCGCTTGCCGACGGCGACCGCATCGAGGCTGTCATCCTCGGCTCGGCGGCCAACAACGACGGCGCCGACAAGGTCGGTTACACCGCGCCGGGCCTCGACGGGCAGGTGCGCCTGATCGAGACGGCCCAGGCCGTGGCCGGCGTGTCGCCGGACGAGATCGGCTACGTGGAGGCCCACGGCACCGGCACGCCGCTGGGCGATCCCATCGAGATCGCTGCGCTGACCCAGGTTTTCCGCCAGGGCACCGAGAGGCGCGGCTACTGCGGCATCGGCTCGATCAAGACCAACATCGGCCACCTGGATGCGGCGGCCGGCGTGGCCGGGCTGATCAAGGCGGCCCTCGCCGTCAAGCACGGCGTGCTGCCGCCCAGCCTCAATTTCCGTGCCCCAAATCCGCGCCTCGCGCTCGATACCTCGCCCTTCTTCGTGGTCGACCGGCGCATGCCCTGGCCGGCCGGTGACGGGCCGCGGCGTGCGGCGGTGAGCTCCTTCGGCATCGGCGGCACCAATGCCCACGTGATCCTCGAGGCGCCGCCGGCGGCGCTGGCGCGTCCGGCGGAGGACGGCGCCCGCCTGCTGCTGCTGTCGGCGCGCAGCCCGGCGGCCCTCGACGCCCAGGCCGCGCGCCTGGCCGACCACCTGGAGGTCAACCCCGGCCTCGATCTCGGCGAGGTCGCCTTCACACTGCAGGAAGGGCGCCAGGCCCTGCCACTGCGCCGCGCGCTGGTGGCCACCGACGTCGCCGCGGCGGTGGCGGCGCTGCGCGACCCGCGGGCCGGCAGCACCGGCCGGGCCCGCGATCCGCAACCCCAGCTGGTCTTCATGTTCCCCGGCCAGGGCGCCCAGTACGTGGGCATGGGGCGCCAGCTGTATGCCGACGAGCCCCTGTTCCGCGCCCACCTGGACGAGTGCGTGGCGCTGCTGCGGCCGTTGCTCGGCTTCGACCTGACCGAGGTGCTGTATCCGCCGGCCGGTGCCGACGGCGACGCGCTGGAGGCGCGGCTGCGCCAGACGGCGGTGGCCCAGCCGGCCCTGTTCGCCATCGAATACGCGCTGGCCCGCTACCTGATGGACATTGGCCTGGAGCCGGCGGCGATGGTCGGTCACAGCCTCGGCGAATGGGTGGCGGCCTGCCTGGCTGGCGTGCTGTCGCTGGCCGAGGCGCTGGCGCTGGTGGTCGAGCGGGGCCGCCTGATGCAGGCCCAGCCGGCCGGCGTGATGCTGGCCGTGGCGCTGCCGCGGAGCGAGGTCGAGCCGCTGCTCGGGCCGGCGCTGAGCCTGGCGGCGGAGAACGCGCCGGGCATGTGCGTGGTGTCCGGGCCGGAGGATGCGACGAGCGACTTCGCCGCCCGCCTGCTGCACAGCCACGGCATCGAGGCGAGCCGCCTGCACACCTCGCACGCCTTCCACTCGGCGATGATGGAGCCGGCGGTGGCGCCTTTCCTCGACGCGCTGGCCCGCGTGCCGCGGCAGGCGCCGCAGCGGCCCTATGTGTCGACGGTGAGCGGGGGCTGGGCCGGCGAGGCCGAGGTGGCCGGCACTGCCCTGTGGGCCGGTAACATCCGCGGCACCGTGCAGTTCGCGCGGGCCACCGAAACCCTGCTGGCGCTGGAGAACCCGGTCTTCATCGAGGTCGGTCCGGGGACCACCTTGTCCGGCCTGGTGCGCAAGCATCCGGCGCGGCCAGCGTCACTGCTGGCGGTGGCGACCCTGCGCCATCCCAACGATGCCAGCGCCGACAAGGCTTTCCTGTTGGCCAGCCTGGGACGGCTGTGGTCCGAGGGCGTGCCCCTCGGGCGCGCCCTGCTTGGCGACGGGCCTTTCCAGCCGCTGGCGCTGCCGGCCTATCCCTTCGACGGACCGCGCCTGTGGATCGATGCCGTTGCGACGGCGCCGGCGGAGCCGGCAGCGGCCGGGCGCCGGCCGGCCGGCGAATGGCTGCATGTCCCGTCCTGGCTGCGGACGGCCAGGCCCGCTACGCCGGCTTCCCTCGAGGGGCTCTGGCTGGTGCTCGGCGATGGCCCGCGCGCGGCGGCGCTGAGCGCCCGGATCGCGGCCCTCGGCGGCCACGCGCAGGTGCTGCCGGCGGATGCCGGCGGGAGCGCCGTCGAGGCCGGGCAGGTGATCTTCCTGGTTCCGGACAGCGCGCCGGACGGCGGTTTCGGCGCGCTGCTGGCCTATTGCCGGCAGCGCCTGGAGAAGGACGCGGCGGCCACGTGGTCGCTGACCGTGGTGGCGGAGAACGCTTGGTCGGTGCTCGGCAATGAGGTAGTGCGAGCGGAGCGGGTGCTGCCCCATGGCCTGGTGTCGGTGCTGCCGGCGGAGGCGCCGGGCGTGCAGGCGCGCTTCGTGGACATCGCGGCGGACGACCCCGCCTGGGTCGAGCGGGTGCTCGCCGAGGCGGCGTCCGGCCGCCGTGAGCCGCTGGCGGCCTGGCGCCACGGCCAGCGCTGGCGCTACACGGTGGAGCCGCTGCCGGCCCCGCCGGTAGGCGATGGCCTGCCGGCGCGCCTGCGCCAGGGCGGCTGCTATCTGATCACCGGCGGCCTGGGGGGCATGGGCCTGGCGCTGGCCGAGCTGCTCGCCCGCCGGGCGGCGGCGCGGCTGGTGCTGGTGGGACGCTCGCCGCTGCCGGCGCGGGATGGCTGGATGGCCTGGCTGCAGACCCACGCCGCCGACGACGCCACCAGCCAGCGCATCCGTCGCCTGCTGGCCATCGAGGAAGCCGGCGGGCAGGTGCTCGCGGTGTCGGCCGACGTGGCCGACGCGGCGGCGATGGCGGCGCTGCGGCAGCGTGTCGAGGCGGAATTCGGACCGGTGAACGGCATCGTCCATTGCGCCGGGGTGGCCGGCGGCGGCGCCATCGCGCTGCTGTCGCCGGAGCAGGTGGCTGCGGTGCTGGCGCCCAAGGTGGCCGGCGTGCGCGTGCTGCATGACTGCTATGCCGATCAGGCGCTGGATTTCATGGTGCTGTGCTCGTCCCTGACCTCCATCGTCGGGCGGGCCGGGCGGGCCGAATACACCGCCGCCAACCTGTTCCTCGATGCCTTCGCCAACAGCATCGGCGCGCCGCGCCTGCTGGCGATCAACTGGGACAACTGGACCGAGGCCGGCATGGCCAGGGAGGCCCGGGCTGCGCCGCTGGAGGGCCTGTCCAACGCCGACGGGGGCGAGGCCTTCCTGCGCGCGCTGGGCCAGGATGCGCCGCAGGTGCTGGTGTCCACCCGCGATCCGGCGCTGCTGCTGCGCGTCGGCGAACGGGCCCTGGCCGAATCGGCGGCCGCCTCGCGCGAGGCCGCCCCCGCGCCGGCCCTGGCGGATGCGGCGGAGCAGCCGGATGGCGCCGCTGCCGTCGACGGGCCGCGGACGCCGGCCGAGGCGACCCTGGTGTCCCTGTGGAAGGATCTGCTGGGCGTGAGCCGGGTCGGCATCCACGACGATTTCTTCGAGCTGGGCGGCGACTCGGTCGTCAGCATCCAGCTGGTGGCACGGGCCAAGCGCGCCGGGCTGAGCCTCGGGGTCAAGCAGATCTTCGAGCTGCGCACCGTCGAGCGCCTGGCCGCGGCAGTCGGCACCCCGGCAGCCGTGCCGGCGCCGGCACCGTCCGCGCCGCCCGAGGTGGCTAGCGAGGTGCCGCTGACGCCGATCCAGCGCTGGTTCTTCGAGCAGCCGGTGCGCCATCGTGGCCACTGGAACCTGTCCCTGTGGGCGGACACGCCGGCCGACCTGGATACCACCGCACTGGCCCAGGCCTGGACGGCGGTGGTGCACAGTCACGACGTGTTCTCCCTGCGCTACGAGGAAGGCGCGGACGGCCCCGTGCAGCGGGTCGGCGCTGCGGCGGACAGCCCGCTGGAGTGCGTCCGGCTGGATGGCGACGTGGCCACGCAGGGCGCCGCGCTGCAGGCGCACGAGCAGGCGCTGCAGGCGGCCCTCGATCTCCAGGCCGGTCCGCTGCTGCGCGCCCGGCATGTGGCGCTGGGCGGGGAGGGCGGCCGCCTGCTGGTGGTGGCCCATCACCTGGCCAGCGATGTGATCGCCCTGAAAGTGCTGCTGGAAGACCTCAACGAGGCCTACGCCCAGTGCCGTGGCGGGCAGCCCGTCAAGCTGTCGGCGCCGAGCGCGTCCTTCATCGAGTGGGCCCGCGCGCAGGATCGCTACGCCCGTTCCGATGCCTTGCTGGCCGACCTGGCCTACTGGGCCGGACGGGGGCAGCGTGCGGCGGTGCCCTTGCCGCGGGACAATCCGGATGCCGACAACCGGGCCGGCGACAGCGCCAGCCAGCGCATTCGCCTGGATGCCGCCACCACCCGGGCGCTGGCCGCCCGTGGCGGGCAGGCCGCGCTGTCGGCCCTGCTGGCCGGCCTGTCCCGGGCCATCGGCCGCTGGGCGGGGAGCGCGGAAGTGTGGTTCGACATCGAGGGCCACGGCCGCGAATCCTTCGCCGACGGCCCCGAGGTATCGCGCACGGTGGGCTGGTTCACGTCCCTGTATCCGCTGGCGGTGGCCTGCGGTGGGGATGTGCGCCAGGCCGCCGGCTCGGCCCTCGCGGCTCTGGCCGAAGTGCCGGCCGGTGGCAGCAGCTACGGCCTGCTGCGTTACGCCAACCCGTCCGAGGCGGTGCGCCGGCAACTGGCGGCGCTACCGCGGCCACAGGTGGTGGTTCTCTACCAGGGCGTGCAGCGTGATGCCGGGGCGACCCCGGCGGCGCTGCGCCTGGCCCAGATCGGCAGCCCCCTGTGCCGTGCCGCCGACGAGGCCCGCAGCCATGTCTTCGAGCTGAACGCGTGGATCGCCGACGACAGCCTGCACCTGGAGTGGCATTACAGCACTGCCTTGCACCGGCCGGAGACGATCGCCGCGCTGGCCGAGGACTTCCGGCGCGAACTCGTCGAGCTGGCCAGCGAGGGGCGGACGCCGGCGGCGCCGAGGAAGGCGCCCCTGTCCTTCGCCCAGGAGCGGATCTGGTTCCTCGAACAACTCGATGCGGGGGCGGCGATCTACAACAAGCAAGCGGTGCTCGACATCCGCGGCCCGCTGCGGGAGAACCTGCTCGGTGCTGCGCTCGACGCGCTGGCGGAGCGCCACGAGGCCTTGCGAACCCGTTT
This sequence comes from Pseudomonadota bacterium, assembly GCA_018241665.1. GTDB lineage: Bacteria > Pseudomonadota > Gammaproteobacteria > Burkholderiales > Rhodocyclaceae > Zoogloea. The sequence goes on along the minus strand of JAFEDK010000012.1, from coordinate 111,605 downwards.
CGGCACCGATGACGGCGTGCCTTTCCAGGAGATCTTGCCGGCCGCGCCGGTGGAACTGCTGCGCCTGACGGTGGCTTCCCAGGCGGAGGCGGATGCCCGCTGCCGCGAATGGGCGCGGCAAGCCTTCGAGCTGTCCGCCGCCGCGCCCTGGCGGGCCGGCCTGCTGGCCTTCGGCGACGGCCACCATCGGCTGGTGCTGACCCTGCACCACATCATCACCGACGCCTGGTCGATGCGCGTCCTCATCAACGAGCTGGCGGCCCTCTATGGCGGGCTTGCCGGGGGGGGCGGGGCAGCGCTGGCGCCGGTGCCGATGACCCTGGCCGACTTCGCGTTGTGGCAGCGCAACTGGCTGCCCGGCGCCAACCAGGAACACCTGCTGGACTTCTGGCTGCCGCGCCTGCAGGGCCTCCGCCCCCTCGACCTGCCCACCGACCGGCCGCGCCCGGCGATCCAGCGCTTCGACGGGGCGCGCCAGCCCTTTACGTGGTCCGCCGAACTGACGGCCGGGCTGCGCGCCCGCGGGCGGGAGCAGGGTGCCTCGCTGTTCATGGTGCTGCTGGCCCTGCTGAAGGTGTTGCTGTACCGCTATTCCGGCCAGACCGACGTGGTGGTCGGGGTGCCGGCGGCGGACCGCTCCCACGTGGAGACCGAAGGCCTGGTCGGGCCGCTGGTCAATAACCTGGTGATGCGCACCGACCTGTCCGGCGATCCGGACTTCGCCGCCTTGCTGGCGCGGGTGCGAGAGACCGCGCTGTCGGCCCATGAGCACCGGGAGCTGCCCTTCGAGAAGCTCGTCGAAGCCCTCCGGCCGGAGCGGGACCGCAGCCGCAGCCCGCTGTTCCAGGTGATGTTCGCCTTCATGAACGTGCCGGAGAATCCGCCCGACTGGGGTGACCTGACGGTCCAGGCGGAAGAGGTGGATGCGGGCAATGCGGAGTTCGACCTGGGCTTCTACTGCTACGACCCGGGCAATGGCCCGGCGGCGCGCCTGTCCGGCTGGATCGAGTACAGCACCGCGCTGTTCGATGCCTCCACCGTCGCCCGCCTGGCCGGCCAGTTCGAGCGCCTTGCCGAGGCGGTGCTGGAAACCCCGGCCCAGCCGGTCGGGGCGCTGGAGATCCTGCCGGCGGCGGAGCGGACGCGCTTGGTGACGGAGTGGAACGAGACCTTCGTGGCCCGCCGCCCGGGGGTGACCCTGCACCGCCTGTTCGAGGAGCAGGCTGCGGCCCAGCCGGCGGCGCCGGCGGCGGTGGCCGACGAGGGGAGCCTGAGCTATGCCGAGCTGGAGCTGCGGGCCAACCGGCTGGCGGCTTACCTGGTCGCCCAGGGGGTACAGCCGGATGACCGGGTGGCCCTGTTCGTGGATCGCGGGCTGGACATGATGGTGGGCCTGCTGGGCATCCTGAAGGCCGGTGCCGGCTATGTGCCGGTGGATCCCCTATATCCCGAGCACCGGGTCGAGCACATGCTGCTCGATTCGGGGGCGCGGATCGTCGTCACCCAGCGTGGCATGGGCGAGCGCCTGCAGGGCCTGGACACGCTGGCGGGCCTGCGCCAGGTGGCACTGGACAGCGACTGGGCGGCCATCGCGGCGTTGCCGGCGATAGCGCCGGCAGTGGCCGTCGGGGCGGATAACCTGGCCTACGTGATCTATACCTCCGGCTCCACCGGCAAGCCCAAGGGCGTGCAGATCGAGCATGGGGCGGTGGTCAATTTCATCGAGGCGATGCGCAGCCGGCCGGGCCTCACCTCGGCCGACGCGCTGCTGGCGGTGACCACCATCTCCTTCGATATCCATGTGCTGGAGCTCTTCCTGCCCCTCGCCGTTGGTGCCCGGGTGGTGGTGGCCAGCCGCGATACCGCCGCCGACCCGGCGCGCCTGGCGCGGGCGCTGGAGGAGGGGGTGACGGTGATGCAGGCCACGCCATCGACCTGGCGGATGCTCCTCGACGCGGACTGGCGTGGCCGCCCGGGCCTCAAGGCCTTGTGCGGCGGCGAACGCCTGCCGGCCGACCTGGCGGCGCGCCTGCTCGGCCGCATCGGCGAACTGTGGAACATGTACGGGCCGACCGAGGCCACGGTGTGGGCCTGCGTCGAACGGATCGTCGACGCGGAGACAGGCATCACCGTCGGCAAGCCCTTCGACAACATGCGCACCTACGTGCTCGACGGGGCCCGCCAGTTGCTGCCGACCGGCGCCCGGGGCGAGCTGTGGATCGGTGGCAGCGGCGTCGCGCGCGGCTACCTGAATCGCCCGGAACTGAACGCCGAGCGTTTCGTGGCCGACCCGTATGCCGCCGGTGGCCGCATCTACGCGACCGGTGACCTGGCGCGTTTCCTGGCCGACGGCCGCATCGAGATCCTCGGGCGGCTCGACAACCAGGTGAAGCTGCGCGGCCACCGCATCGAGCTGGGCGAAGTGGAGAATGCGCTGGCCCAGCACCCGGCAGTGAACGAATGCGCCGCCGTAGTCCGCGAGGAGGCCTCCGGCGACCAGCGCCTGGTGGCCTACGCCACCCCGGCCGGCAGCGAACGCCCGGATCTGGCCACGCTGCGCGGCTTTGCCGGGGCTTTCCTGCCGGGCTACATGCTGCCCTCGGCGCTGGTGTGGCTGGAGCGCTTCCCGCAGACGCCCAACGGCAAGGTGGACCGCAAGGCCCTGCCTGCGCCGGCGGACGAGCCGAAGGCCGTGTCCCGGCCCGCAGTGGACGAGGGCATGAGCGAGGCCGAGCGTGAGCTGGCGACGATCTTTGCCGAAGTGCTGGGGCTGGAGCGGGTCGGCCGCTACGACAACTTCTTCGACCTGGGCGGGCATTCCCTGCTGGCCGTGAAGGTCGTGGACCGGCTCGAGAAACGTAGCGGCGTGCGGATTCCGCCAGGCGAGCTGTTCCAGCAGACCGTGGGACAGATTGCCGCCCAGTACGCCGACCAGATCAAACCGACTGCCGCAGCCGGCGAGGAGGCCCAGGCCGGGCGTTCCCTGCTTGGCTCGGTGAAGTCCCTGTTTCGAAGGAAATCCGCGACTTGAGTGCCATGAACGAGCTTGCCGGCCTGCGTGCCGAATCCGTCGAGCCCCTGTTCTTCCCGGCGGGGAAGGGGGACTTGTATGCCTGCCACCATCTGCCGGTCGGGCCGGCCCGTGGCGAAGCGGTGTTGCTGTGCGCGCCCGCCGGCCACGAGTACAGCCGTAGCCACCGGGCCCTGCGCCAGCTGGCCGCGCAGTTCGCGAAGGCGGGCTATCACGCCTTCCGCTTCGATTATTACGGAACCGGCGATTCTGCCGGGCTGTACGAGGACGCCGATCCAGCCCTCTGGCGGGACGACGTGGCGGTCGCAATCGAGTTGTGCCGGCTGTGCGCCGGGGTGGCGTCGGTCGGTTTGGTCGGCGCGCGGCTGGGGGCATCCCTGGCGCTGCAGGCCGCCCAGGGGCGCCGCGATGTGCCCTGGCTGGTGCTGTGGAGCCCGGTGCTGGATGGCGCCGGCCTGGTGGCCGAGTGGCGTGCCGAGCACAAGGCGGTGATGCAGGGCTTCGGCCAGACGGTGGGCGAGGCCGAGGGCGAGATCCTCGGCTTTCCGTTTTCCGGGCGCATGGCTTCCGGCCTGGCCGGCTTGGACCTGCTGGCGTCCCCGCCGGCCGGCCTGGCGGTGGGGCGGACCCTGCTGCTGCATCCTCCCGAGGAGGCGGCCGGGGCGACGCGCCTGGCGGCGGGCCTGACGGCCGCCGCGGTGGCGGTGGACTGCCGCGCCTTCGAGCAGGGGGCGGTGTGGCGCCAGGAGACCCTGGAGCCCATCGTGCCCTTCGCCGCGTTGCGCGGCATGGTGGACTGGGTGGAGGGGCGCGCATGAGCGGCGAACAGGCTTTCCGTTTCGGCCTGCACGGCTCCCTGGTCGGCGTGCTGACGCCGGCTCCCGGGCGCGGTGACACGGCGGTGATCCTCCTCAATGCCGGCCTGGTCCACCACGCCGGCCCCCACCGCCTGTATGTGCGCATCGCGCGGGCGCTGGCCGAGGCCGGGCTGACCACGCTGCGCTTCGATTTCTCGGGGATTGGCGACAGCCCCGCGCGGCCCGACAACCTGCCGATCCGCGCAATGGTGGTGGCGGAGCCGCGCGAGGCGATGGACGCGCTCGAGCGCCAGGGCTATCGCCGCTTCATCCTGATGGGGATCTGTTCCGGCGCCTACAGCGCCTTCAAGACGGCCTGCGTGGACCCGCGGGTGGCCGGGGTTGTGCAGATCAATCCGCAGGATGCCGAGGGCGGCGGCGAGGCGAACACGGCGGCGTGGGCCAGCCGTTACTGGAGCCGCTCGCTGTTCAGCCGGCGGGCCTGGCTCAACCTGCTGACCGGGCGCATCGATTATGGCCGCCTGTTCGGTACGCTGGCGCGCCAACTCGGCGGTGGCACGCGCAAGGAGGCGAACTCGACGCTGAGCCAGTCGCAGGGCGAATTGAAGGCGCTGCTGGAGGCCGGCCATGCGCGGCTGCTCTACGTGGTGTCCGGCGACGACCTCAGCCGCGACTACGTTCGCCTGCTGTTGGACGTGAAGGGAGGACTGCCGCCAGCGCAGGTGGGAGTGGAAACCCTGCCCGATGCGGACCACCTGTTTACCCGCCTGTCCGACCAGGCACGCCTGGCGGCGCTGCTCAGTGAGTGGTCGGGGCGGCTGGCGACGGGCTCACGCGGCTGAAGCCGACATTGTCGAAATAGACGGTGCGTTCGCGGACTGGCGAGACTTTGTCCTCGTCGAGCCAGGCCGGGACGTAGACGCCGAATTTCATGTACGGGGCGACGAAGTCGTTGTAGGTGTTGGCCGCTTCGGTGTGGACGATGGTCTGCCCGTTCTTCCGGATGTCGATCAGGCCGTCGTTGTGATACGACCAGCGCACGCGGATTTCCCAGTCCACCCAGCGGCCCTTGTCCACCGGGCCGCGCCACAGCAGGCGGTTGCCCTCGGGGTGCTCGGGCAGGAAGGGAAGCTTGGTGACCGGCTTGGTGTCCCAGAAGTTGTCGATGATCCACTCGTCACCGATGACCACGATGCGCAGGGGCTGGGCGGGGCCACCCTCCAGCAGCAGCTTGTCAGCCACGTTGTGCCACTGGACCACGTTGACGGGCAGGGGATCGTCCCGCCAGTCGGCGGGCAGGAAGGTGCTGATTTTGTAGAGATATTCCTGCCCGAAGTGGGCGCTGCCCAGCCGGAACTCGGCGCGCTTGTTGCCGCGCATGGTGTCGTCTTCCCGGTGCAGTTCGACTTTCAGCGCGTGGCCACCGTCGCGCACCGGATCCGTCACGATCCTTGCCGAGTGCTCGCAGCACAGCTGGCGGCTGCCCAGGTGATCCCATTGACGCAGATCAGCACTTTCGAAGCCATCGGCAAACGGAAGTGCATCATCACGGGGTAGACTATAAAAGTAGAAGGCCGTGCCATACGTCAGATGTGCGGCCAGCAGTGCCAGCGCGACCAAGGATAAACGACGGACTCGGGAGGGAAGTGCTTTGAGCACGGGCTTGATTTCCGGATCGGGGAGGACGGCAGTCGGCATGGCTCGGACCAATGTAGAGACGCTTACCCATCATGTTCAAGAGACTATCATCTGTCATTGTATTCTGGCTGTGCTGCATTTTCATCGGTGTCGGGAATGCCCAGTCTCCGGCCCAGTTGCGTGACCTCGAGCTGAGTTACCTGAGGGCTGTGGTATCAACCGACCTGCTCGATTACTCGCATGTCGAGATTCCCTCCCTCGACAACATCCGCATCGTCACCGAAGGGGCCAGCAGCTATCTCGGGCTCCGTAACTACTACGGACAGCCCCTGAAGAACAGCGGGGTTCGCGCGGAGATATCGGTCGATTATCCGTATGTGGAAGGTGAGACGATCACTTATTCCTGGCGCTTCATGATTCCGCAGGATTTCGTATCCGATGCGCCGCAAAACCGCTGGTGGCTGTTTGCCGACTGGCACGACCAGCCGGACGTGACCAAGGGCGAGACCTGGTCGGGCTTTCCCAGCCACAGTCCGCCGATTGCGCTGGGCTACGGTGTGCTGAATGGCGCGGATTCCCTGGCTTTCGTTTATGGCGCTCCCAATCCCGCGACGGTGGGTGTTGTTTCCGTGTCCCGCGGTGTCTGGCACAGCGTGACGTGCCGGATCGTCTGGTCGCGGGGCGCGGCCGGCAAGGCGGATGTCTTCATCGACGGTTCGCTGACGCCGATGATGTCGGGCAGGGGCCCCAACATGTACAACAGCTACCAGCACTACCTCAAGCTGGGCTCCTACCGGAATCCGGACATCAAGGGTGATACCTGGCTCTACGTGCGCGACGTGTCGATCCGCCGGGGTGGATGAGGTCGCGCAAGGGCGGAGCTGGTGAGTGAGTGTTCAGTGGGCGCATGAATTCGCCCCCACAGGGAGGCGGACGGCCTTGCCCGTGTGGGCGAATTCATTCGCCCACAACACCGCCGCGCTAAGCGGCTCTGCGGTCTTCGAGGGGCGCGCGGGAGAGCAGGCGCCGGTACAGTGCGCAGAACTTCTCGAGGGTGTCGCCGATCAGGAAGTCGCGGACGATACGCTGGCGGCCGTGTTCGCCCATCCGGCGGCACAGGGCGTGGTCGTCGAGCAACTGACGGATGCGTGCCTCGAGGCTGTCCACATCGCCGGCTGGCACGAGGAAGCCGCTGGCGCCTTCCTCCACGAGATCGGGCGTGCCGCCGCCGTCGGTAGCGACGACGGGCTTGCGCAGGGCCATGTATTCGACGATCGAGTTCGAGATGCCTTCGGTGAAGGTGGCCAGCGCGCCGATGTCGAAGTCGCGCACGATCTTTTCCACCGTGTCGCCGGGAACTGCGCCGAGAAACAGGATGTGGCCTCGTTCGGTGTCGTTGTCCAGCATGGCCTGGCAGGCCGGCAGGGTCGGTCCGCTGCCGACGAAGACGAAGACCACGTCCTGGCGCGTGCGCAGGATGCGCTGGGCGGCACGGATGAGGGTCGGCTGGTCCTTGAACTCGGAGAAGGAGGCGACCATGCCGACGATCCGGGCGGTGCCCAGGCCGCGGGGGCCGCGCAGGATGCCCGCATCGCTGTCGGGGCCGAGGCGTGCCAGGTCGTAGCCGGTCGGGATCAGCACGGTACGCGCCGGCGGCGGTGCGTAGCTGCGGATGCCGGCCGACGAGTTGCCGACGATGGCCCGGGAGAAGCGGAAGGCCAGTTGCGAGCGCAGGCGCTGGCCCCGCGACAGGACGGTGGGTGCATCCTGGATGAAGGCGCTTACCATCGGAATGCGCAACAGCACGGCAGCGGGGATCGCATACACCGCCGGCATCGAGTGCCAGGCGGTGATGATGTCCGGCCTGAGCTGGCGGCACAGGCGCAGGAAGGCGAGGAAGATCTTCGGGTCGAAGCGGGTCTGGCGGACCAAGTATTCGATGCGGACGCCGGGCAGGGTCTCGAGCTCCTTGTAGAACAGGCCGTGCTCCATGCTGACGACGCAGACCTGGTGGCCCTGGCGGACCAGAACCTTGACGAGCTCGACGCATTGGCGCTCCTTGCCGCCGGCGCCGAGGTGGTCGATGAAGTGGAGCAGCAGGCTCATGGCTGGGCGGGAGTCGGGGCGTTGAGGCATTCCTGGTGCCAGATCTCGAGGCTCAGCAGGGTCCAGATCAGTTTCTCGTGGTTCTGTCTGCCGCTGGCGTGTTCGTCCAGCATCTTGCGCAGCGCGTCGGCCTTGTAATAGCTGCGGGTGAGGGAGCGGCTGCCGGTCAGCTGGTCGCGCACGTAGTCGCGCAGGCGGTGCTGGAACCACACATTGACCGGCACCCGGAAACCGACCTTGGGGCGCTTGAGGATGGCCTCCGGGAGCAGGCGGGTCATCGCCTGGCGGAGGATCCACTTGGTGGTCCGGCCGCGCAGCCGGTAGTCGGCGGGCAGCGCGGAGACCATCTCGACCAGGCGGTGGTCGAGGAAGGGCATGCGGGCCTCGATGCCCGCCGCCATGGTCATGCGGTCGCCCCGCTCGAGCAGGTTGTCGGGCAGCCAGTTGAGCTGGTCGAAGTACAGGATGCGCCGCAGCGGGGTGTTGTCTTCCGCGCTGTCCAGCCCCCAGGCCCGGCATGGATCACGGGGCGGCGGGAGTTGCAGCAGGGCGTCCCGCTCGGCCCAGCTGAGGGCGCCGAACCAGCGGGCCATGCGTTCCTCGAAGTTTTCCAGGCTCAGCGCGGCGATCAGTGTCTTGGCGCGGCGGAAGGCGTAGGGCAGGTGGTTGATGAGCGGCTCGACGAGGCCATGGCGCAGCGCCGCCGGGATGGCGTGGTAGGGCTTGGCGTAAGCCTCGAAGCGGTGCTTGGGATAGCCGGCCAGGACTTCGTCGGAGCCCTCGCCGGTGAGCACCATCTTGACGCTGCGGCGGGCCTCCTGGGACAGCAGGTAGATCGGGATGTCGGACGGTTCGGCGACCGGTGCGTCGCGGAAGCGGACCAGGGCTGGCAGGTGGTCGATGAGGTGTTCTTCGGAGACAATCAGCTCATGGTGGTCGGTACCGAACTGCTGGGCGATGTTGCGGGCGTGGCCCAGTTCGCTGTAGCCCTCGTCGGCGAAGCCCACCGAGAAGGTTTGTACCGGGTGCGGCGTGTGGCGGGCCATCAGGCCGACGATGGCCGAGGAGTCGATGCCACCGGAAAGGAAGGCGCCGAAGGGCACGTCGGACACCATGCGGATCTGCACCGCGTGGTCGAGCAGTGCCAGGAAATCGCCGACCGGATCTGTGCCGAGTTGGGCCGGTGCCGTGGCACGGGCCTGGTCGGGCGGCGTGTAGTAGCGTTGCTCGGTCAGGCGGCCGCTTTCCCACAGGGCCCAATGGCCGGGGGGCAGCTTGCGGATCCCCTGGTAGAGGGTGCGCGGGCCGGGCACGTAGCGGTAGGCGAGGTAGGCCCACAGGGTGTCCTGGTCGAGTTCGCGGCGTACCCAGGGTGTGGCGAGCAAGGCCTTGGCTTCGGACGCGAAAAGCAGGGAGGCGCCGGCCTGGTGCAGGTAGAGGGGCTTCTTGCCGAAGCGGTCGCGGGCGAGGAACAGGCGCTCCCGCCCGGCGTCCCAGATCGCGAAGGCAAACATGCCGACGAAATGGCTGACACAGTCGGTGTCCCATTCTTCGTAGGCGTGGACGATGGTCTCTGTGTCCGAGGCAGTGGTGAAGCGGTGGCCCAGGGCAATGAGGCGTTGGCGCAGTTCGGCGAAGTTGTAGATCTCGCCATTGAAGACGATCTGCACCTGCCCGGTCTCGTTGCCCATCGGCTGGTGGCCGCCGCCCACGTCGATGATCGACAGGCGGCGGTGGGCGAGGCCGACCTGGAAGTGCCCGTCAGCCGTCGTGGTGGCCAGCAGGCCGGTGTCGTCGGGCCCGCGATGGGCGATGCTGTCCGCCATGGCGGACAGGATCCGGCGTGGCTCCCGGCCGTCGGGCGGGTTGATGAAGCCAGCGATTCCGCACATGACGGGCTCCGGGGCCTAGGCGGCGGGCGCCGCGGCCAGGGCCTGGGCGATGTTGTGGGCGCAGGCGAAGGGCCACGGCCAGTTCAGGCACAGGCGCGACAGGGCCACGCTGTTGTCGGACGGGGTGGCGACGCCATCCTGCGCGGTGAATGCGACCGGGATACCGGCCCGCCGCGTGGCCTCGAAGACAGCAGGCGAGCAGTGCTGGGCGCCGCCATAGGGATAGGCGAAGGACAGCACCGGCTTGCCGGTCTCCTGCTCGATCCTGGCCTTGCAACCAGCAATCTGTTCGTCGAGTTCGTCGCCGGACAGGCGTGCGAGGTTGAAGTGGTCGGCCGAATGGCCGCCGATCTCGAAACCCAGCTCGGACAGCCGACGGATCTCCGCCCAGTTCATCAGGCGGTCGGCCGGGTCGGCGGGCGGGATGGTGACTTCGAGCCGCCGGGCGAGGCGGTCCAGCACGCCGTCCACGTCCCGCGGGTGGCTCGCCCGCAGCGCGGCTTCCAGGGCAGCACCGCTGGCCTGGCGCGCCGCGGGGGAGTCAAGGGGCAGGCTGGGGGGCAGTTCATGGCCGGCGCCGGCCGGAAAGAGGCCATTGATGTCCAGCCGGGGGGCGGCGCTGTGGGCGAGGATGGCGCCGACCCGGTCCCACCAGAAGCGGCGCGTGGTGCCGACGTAATTGCTGACGACGTAGAAGGCGGCCGGTACACCGAGCCGCTGCAGGATGGGGGCCGCGACGCTGAGGTTGTCCAGGTAGCCGTCGTCGAAGGTGATGGCGAAGCGCAGGCGCTTGCCGGCGAAAGGCTGGCTCACGGCGGACGGCGCGACAGGGTCGAAATGCTCCAGCAGGAAGCGCAGCTGGGCTTCGAAGGTCTCGGCCGGTACGCCTTCGCTGACGGTCTGCCCGGCGCCCTTGCGGCCGGTGCCTTCCCGTATGCGGTGGTAGCACACGACCAGCGTGGCCCCGCCCTCCCGGGCGAGCCGCCGCCAGCCGCGCTGATGGATGCCGGTTGCGTAGAGCAGCGGGCTGAGTATCTTTTCAAACCTCCGGGACATATCGGGTCGCTGGCTGTTGGTCTGGTTGGGGGCGGGCGGCCTGGGGCCTCAATGGGAGAGCGCTGGGCTCCAGGTCTTTATATGGACTGCACGGCCCGGGGCCGACAGCACCAGTGTTGCGGCATGCAGTGGCGACACCTCGAGGGGACGCGGGTACCAGGTGTGCAGTTGCCCCTCTGCGTCGGGCAGGGCGCGGGCGAGAAGGTCATCCGCGCTGCCGTCCAGTTGCGTTGCGGGTGTCACGGCGATGCCGGTCCCGCGCGCCTTGGCAAGGGCCTCGATCCGCGTCCACCACGCGTAGAAGGCCTGCTGGCGCCGTTGAGGTGACTCCGCGCAGAGCTGGCGGAAGGCTGCGGGGGCCAGGTAGGGCTGCAGGACGGCCGGATCGATGGCCTCGTCCTGGCGCCGTTCAACATCGACGCCGATACGGGTTTCGCAGGCCACCGCGACGAGCAGGAAGCCGTGGGAGTGGGACAGGTTGAAATCGAATGGCAGGCCCGCGACCGAGGGGCGTCCATAGGGGCCATAACGAAATTCGATGTCATTGGCCGCGGTACCCGCATGGTGGGCAATGATCTGGCGCAGCGCGGCACGGCGTCCGATGAAGCGCCGGCGGTCCCGGTCGAATACGAAACGCTGCGCCCTTTGCCTTTCATCCGCGTCGAGCAGGGATGCGGCCAGCTTCCAGTCAATTGGACTGGCGTCGATATTCAGGGTCCAGAGCGTTACGGTCGAATCCATGCAGGGGCTTCAATTGACGTCCAGCGCAAGGGCGCGAAGCGAAGGCGGAATGTCTTTCGGAGCGGGCGATGCCGCATATATGAGAGGACATTACCACGCGAGTCCAAATGTGTGGGCTATCCAAAAGAAATTTTTATTCGTGTGTTTCTTGGCAGGGCGGGGCGTTTCGCGCGTTGTATAAAAACAAGCTGACGATATTGTCGGAAAAATTTACATTTTTCTGAGAGGGGTGGGGTGTCATCCCGTTTAAATGTTTTATTAAACAGTGCTTTGTGTTTTGTGGTTCGAATTTTGCTATTCCTCTGTGCTACCCAATAGTGGTAAACCCATCATTTTTCCCGGCAAGATCTGAGGGAAACGGGCTATTAGCCCTATTTTGAAATTTAGGGTTCAGCCTCAATTGGATTGCAGTTTCGACCTTGGTTCACTCACGCGGGGGGTGAAAGCGTGTTTCCCCGGTCGAAACGATAACTGCGCACAAGGAAAGCCCCAGAGAACCGGTAGTTGCAATCGGTCAGGCGTGGTGCCGGGGTACTCGGAATAGCTTGGTGGAAATAGATACAGAGAGGTTTCCCAATGAAAATTCGTTCCCGCGTCTTACCCCTGGCGGCCGCGCTCTGTGCGTCGGTTCTTGTTATGGCCAGCCCGGCCCAGGCCGCTCTCATCGGCGATTCCTACGATTTCGCCGCCTTGAATTTCCCGGTGGACATTGCCAAGAACGGGCCCCTGACCTTCAATAACACCGGAAATCTGGCGTCCGAGGTGGTGCCCGGCAGCGGTGGCAGCGTGTCGGTCGTGGAGCAGTTCGTTGCAGGTGCCGGTGCCAACGGTGGCGATCTGCTGGGCTTCCGTTTCACCTTTGCGCAACTGCCGGGCAGTGGTGGTCCCTTTGCCTTCCTCCTGTCGGGGCTGAACGTCGGGGCCGGGGCATCGCTGCTGAGTGCGTCGCTGGGCGTCGATTTCGGCGTCAGTGCCCTGCCGCTGACGGATGTGACCGCGGTGACCACGGCTACGTTCGGGGCGGGCGGGCTTGATCTGCTGCTGCAGACTAGTCCGGCCGGTTGGGCCGAGGTTTTTGCAGCGAGCAATCCGCCGAGTGGCGCCCTTCCGGAAGTGATTGTGGCGACCTTCGTCGCTGAAATCCGCCATGTTCCGGAGCCTTCGTCCCTGAGCTTGCTCGGACTTGCTGCGCTGGGCCTGTGGCGTCGCAGCAAGCGCGCTGCTGACGGGGTGGGTGCCTGAGCTCCCCAATCTGATCGACGCGCATTCTTGCGGCCGGCCCCCGGATGGACGGCGCCGGCATAGGTGGAATGCGCGTTCTTCACGGTTTTTCGGTGACCGGCCCGGAGGCTTCCATGATGAGTGGGCTTGTCGGGGCCGGTTCTTGCACGTAATCATGGATCTGAGTCCTGTCTTTTCGGAGTGTGCCGTTTGACATCGTTCGGTCTTGCCAGGGTCTGGGGAAAGTCCCATCTCGAATTACCCGTGGGAACCCTCGATCTTTCGGGTGCGCCCGTTTCAATTCCCGATCTTGAGGCGCTGTTTCGCCGGATGCCGGCCGATCAGTTGTATGTGCGGGTCCCGGCGCAGGGGCCGGCGGGCGGTGCGCCGCAGCGGATCTCCATGGCCGATATCCCCGATCTTGCGGCGCGGCTCGCCAGCGGTCAGCCATTGCACCTGCAGGCTATCAATCTGCATCGTTTCGACGAGGGGTTCGCCGCAGCACTGACGGCCTTCAGGGAGAAAGTCGAGGCCGAGATTCCCGAAGTCGCGGATCCCCGGACGAGTATGACCATCGGGCTGTTTCTGTCCAGCGCCGGTGTCGTTGCGCCTTTCCATGCGGATCACGAGCACAATTTTCTGGCCCAGGTGGTGGGTGACAAGCACATGCACCTCTTTTCGCCGGCCGATCTCCAGCTGTTCCCGAGCGAGGCGCGGGAAAGCCTGGCCTGCGACGACATTCATGTCCTGCATACCTATTCACCGGCCGCCGAGGAGCGCGGGGCGGTGCAGTACCTGGCGGCAGGGAGCATCGTCTATCACCCGCCGATGGGGCCGCACTGGGTGGATACCGGCAAGCAGGGTCATTCCCTGTCGGTTTCGGTCAGTTTCGTCACGCCCAGCGTCGACCGTGTGTTGCTGCTGCACAAGTTCAACCGGCGCTTGCGCCGTCTCGGCCTTGCACCTTCGCCGGTGGGGCAGTCGCCGTCTGCGGACGGTTTCAAATACGCGGTCGCGCGCTCGATGCGCGACTTGTTGAGGATAGGTCGCTGACCTGGAAGTGCCATTTGTGCCAAAGCCATCGGTTCCTGCCTTGTTGACGGGTGTTCGTGCTCCCATTTGTTGAGGTCTTGTTAGTTGACGAATTGGCTTGGCCGTTTCGCCCGTTTTCGTGAGATCAACTGTCCTGCTCCGCGCGTGCCTGCCGATAGCGGGCCGTTGAGAGTGTTCCAGCTTACGAACATGTATCCGTCCCCCGAGCGTCCGAACTGGGGGGTGTTCATCCGTTCACAGGTGGAGTCCCTGGCGGCGCACGGCGTGATGTCCGAGGTGCTCGAGATCGAGGGCTGGCGAAGCAAGAGCAATTACCTGCGGGCATTGGTGGCGCTACCGGCGCGGATCGCCGCAGGGCAATACGACCTCGTCCATATCCACTATGGGCTGAACGCGCTGGCCAGCCTGGGCGTGACGGGCTTGCCGACGGTGGTGTCCTTCTGTGGCGATGACTTCTGGGGCAAGCCCGATCTTGCAGGGGTGCGCAGCCGGGGCAGCCTGCTGCTGGCCGACCTGTCGAAGCGGGCCTCCCGGCGGGCCGACGCGATCATCGTCAAGAGTTCGGAAATGGCACGGGCGATGGGACCGGGTTTCGATGAGGTGGCGGTCATCGCCAACGGTGTGGATTTCGAGGTCTTCAGCCCGATCCCGCGGGATGAGGCGCGCCGACGGCTGGGCTGGCCAGCCGATCAGGAGATCCTGCTTTTTCCGGCCAATCCGCAGGAGCCGCGCAAGAATTTTCCGCTCGCCGAAGCGGTGGCGCAATTGCTCCACCGGCGCGGGCGCATGGTCCGCCTGGAGTGGATGTACGGGCGACCTCAGGAAGAGGTCGTGCTCGCCATGAATGCTGCCGACGTGATGCTCAATTGCAGTTTCCAGGAGGGCTCGCCGAATGCGGTCAAGGAGGCGATGGCGGTCAATCTGCCCATCGTTTCCACGGATGTCGGCGATTGTGCGGAACGTCTGCGCGACGTGAGGCCGGGCGCCGTGGTGGCGCGGGATGCGGATGCGTTTGCGGCGGCAGTGCTGGCCGTTCTCGATGGGCCCGAACGGCGCTCCAACGGCCGCCAGCAGGCGGAGGCGGTGGATCTCGACGACGTTGCGGGGCGGGTCGTGGACGTCTATCGACGGGCGATCGCCCGGCATCGCGCCCGGCAACAGGGCTGATCCCGATGTGCGGCGTAGCAGGCTGGTATCGGCGCGCTAACCAGGGGGTTGATCCCGCCATCGTCGCCGCCCAGTGCACGACGATCATCCATCGGGGGCCCGACGACCAGGGCGTGCTGGTCGATGGCGATTTCGGTTTCGGGATGCGCCGCCTTTCGGTGGTCGATCTGGCGGGGGGGCATCAGCCGATGACCACCGCGGACGGGCGTTACTCGATCGTCTTCAATGGTGAGGTTTATAACTTCGCCGAGCTGCGCAGCGAACTGGCCGCGGCGGGGCATGTGTTCCGGACCCGCAGCGATACCGAGGTGGTGCTGGAAGCTTTCGCCGAATGGCGGGGGGAGGCGTGGGCCCGCTTCGATGGCATGTTTGCCGTGGCAATCTGGGATCATCGGACCCGTACCCTGCACCTGGCACGCGACCCTCTCGGGATCAAGCCGCTGTACTGGACCTTCCAGTCCGGCGGGTTGGCTTTCGGTTCCGAGCTCAAGACGCTGGGGCCGGTGCCCGGGCTTCGCTTCGCGCCTGATCCGCTGGCTGTCGATCAGTATCTGGCCCTCGGTGCCGTGCTCGCCCCGCGTTCCATCTACCGGGAGGTGTTCAAGCTCGAGCCTGGCCACTGCCTGACCCTCGGCCCCACTGGGGAGCCGCGTATCGAGCGTTTCTGGGCCTTGAAGATCGCGCCGCGCCCGGACGTCTCGGAAGACGAATGGATCGAGGAGTGCCGTTCGCGCTTGCTGGATGCGGTGCGCAGCCACCTGGTGGCGGACGTGCCGGTCGGCGGCTTCCTGTCCGGCGGAGTGGACAGCTCGGCGGTGGTCGCCGCGATGACCAGGCTGTCCAGCGAGCCCGTTTCCAGTTTCACCATTGGTTTTCCGGTGGCTGCCTTCGACGAGTCCTCTACGGCGGCGACCATCGCTGCCCATCTGGGGAGCCGGCATGTGGTGCGGCAGCTCGAGTCGCGGAGCGGGGCTGAGATGCTGGAGCAGTTGGCGCCCATCTTCGACGAGCCATTCGCCGATAGTTCGGCCATCCCTACCTGGTACGTCTCCCAGCTGGCCCGGGAGCAGGTGACGGTAGTGCTGTCCGGCGATGGCGGGGACGAGATGTTCGCGGGTTACCGGCGCCATCGCAGCGAGCTCGCGCTGGCGCGCCTGAAGCGGCTTCCCGGTGTCGAATCGATGCTTGGCATGGCTGCCGAGCTGCCTTTCCTGCGTGGCGCGAAGTCGCCCCGCTATCAGCGTCTCGCCAAAATCGCGCGGGATTCCGCGCTGCCGACGACAGTCGAGCGCTTCTTCGCGAAGCAGTGCCAGCTGGACGATCACCGTCGTCGCGCGCTGTATTCCCGCGAGTTTGCCGCCGCGCTGCCCGAGGATGAGTCGTGCTCGCGCTGGGCGGCCGAGCTTTTTGGGACTTCCGTGCCCAAGGACCCGGTCGAGGCCTTGCTGTATGCGGATACCTCGGTCTGGCTGCCCGACGACATGTTGACCAAGGTGGATCGGGCCAGCATGGCGCATTCCCTGGAGGTCCGGGTGCCGCTGCTGAGTCGCCGGATGGTGGAGTGGTCGGCGACGGTTCCCCTGAAATACAAGATCCGCGGCAACACCGGGAAATACCTGCTGCGCCGGGCGATTGCCGACTGGCTGCCGAGCGGGATCCTCGACTTGCCGAAGAAGGGCTTTTCGGTGCCGATGTCCTACTGGATGAAGGGGGATTTCGGTGATTTCGCGCTGAAGGTCTGGCGTGAGTCGGGTGTGGAGGACTCCGGCTATTTTGCGCCCGATGCACTCGCGGGGCTGATTGAAGAGCACCGGCGAGGCTGGGCTGATCATGGCCAGACCCTGTATGGGTTGGTCATGTTCGCGTATTGGTGGCGCAACCGTCTGAACTAGACTGGATCTAGGGATGTGTCTCGGGCTGCCGGGTGCGAGGAGAGGACAGGCCGGGAGCCTGTGCGTGGAAAAGGAGATGCCGGTGTCGCCGGTCGCTCACGTGGAGGATTGCCTTCGGCCGCCGGCTGACCGCCATCGCCGGCCGTGGGTTCGTTTCAACCTTGTCGCGGGGTGGAGACTCGAGGCGTCCACCCCCTGTATTCCCGTGTTCCGATAGTGGCAGAGCTGTTCTGGCAGGTGCACGGATCCCCAACCATTCGAGAAAAAAGGCGAGAACATAATCATGAACGCCAAGACCCATTCACACCGGATTCTGATCATCGTCGAGAATCTGCCGTCGCCCTTCGACCGGCGGGTGTGGCAGGAGGCCACCACGCTGCGGGATGCCGGTTACGAGGTCAGCATCATCTGCCCGACCGGCCGCGGCTATGAAGAACGCTACGAATTGCTGGACGGGATTCACATCCATCGGTTCAAGCTCTATTTTGAAGCGGAGGGTGCCCTCGGTTACGCGCTCGAGTACGGGACGGCCCTGTTGTCGATGATGTATCTCAGCGCAAAGGTCTTCATGACCCGCGGCTTCGATGCGATCCATGCCTGCAATCCGCCGGATCTCATCTTTCTGATCGGCGGCTTCTTCAAGTACGTGTTCGGCAAGAAATTCCTGTTCGATCACCACGACATCAACCCGGAGCTGTATGTCGCGAAGTTCGGTCGCAAGGATCTGTTCTGGAAGCTGATGCTCCTGCTGGAAAAGCTGACTTTCAAGGTGGCCGATGTCAGCATCGCTACCAACGAGTCCTATCGGCAGATCGCCCTGACGCGGGGCGGGATGTCGCCCGACCGGGTGTTCGTGGTGCGCAGCGGTCCATCCCTTAAGCGTCTGAAGATCGTGCCGCCGAATCCCCAGCTCAAGAAGGGGCGCAAGTTCCTTGTCGGCTACGTGGGGGTCATGGGCAAGCAGGAAGGCATTGAGTATCTGCTCGATGCTGCGCACCATCTCGTTCACGTCATGGGGCGCGACGACATCCATTTCGGGCTGGTCGGTGGCGGTACCTCGCTCCATGCCCTGCAGGAGCGGGCGGCGGAGCTGGGTCTCGGGGAGTATGTGACCTTCACCGGCCGGGTGCCCGACGCCGAGATGCTGGAGATGCTGAACACCGCGGATGTCTGCATCAACTCCGACGTGGTGAATGAGCTGAACGACAAGTCCACGATGAACAAGGTCATGGAATACATGGCCCTGGGCAAGCCCATCGTCCAGTTCGAACTCACCGAGGGCCGCTTCTCGGCGCAGGAGTCATCCCTGTACGCGGCGCCCAACGATGCGGTGGATATGGCACTCAAGATTGCCGGACTGCTCGACGACGAAGCGCTCCGCCACAAGATGGGGGCCTTCGGGCGCCATCGTGTCGAGCATGCCCTCGAATGGAAGTTCGAGGCGCCCAAGCTGCTGGATGCCTACGCCAGTCTGTTTGCCCGGGTGAGCGGGGTGGCGCGTCCCCGCCGTGCCCTGCCGCGGACCTGAGCGGGGCCGCTGAATGTAAAACCGGCATCCGTGCTGCCCGACAGGGCAGGTCACGGATGCCGGCAGGGGCAGAAGCGGACGACGACGCGGGGCGCCGCCGCGTGGGTCAGACCACTGCTTCCTGCTTTTCCTTCTTGGGCTGCATGAACTGCTCGCGGGACACGCCGAGCCACATGACCAGCGGGCTGGCGACCAGCACCGAAGAGTAGATGCCGAAGCAGATGCCGATGGTCAGTGCGAGGGAGAAGTAGAACAGGGTCTCACCGCCGAAGACCAGCATCGACAGCACCATGATCTGGGTCGAGCCGTGGGTGATGATGGTCCGGCTGATGGTGCTGGTGATGGCGTGGTCGAGCACCTGCGGGGTGGTGAGGCCGCGCTTCTTCTTGAAGGTTTCGCGCACCCGGTCGAAGACCACCACCGATTCGTTCACCGAGTAGCCGAGCACCGCGAGGGTGGCGGCCAGCACCGGCAACGAGAACTCCCACTGGAACAGGGCGAAGAAGCCCAGGATGATGATCACGTCGTGCAGGTTGGCGATGATCGCCGACACGGCGAAGCGCCATTCGAAGCGCATCGCCAGATACAGCACGATGCCGCCGATCACCAGCAGCAGGGCCATGGCGCCGTCAGAGGCGAGTTCCTTGCCGACCTGCGGGCCGACGAATTCAACGCGGCGCAGTTCAGGCTTGGGCCCTTCGATGGCGCCGAGGCTGGCGATGACCTTCTCGCTGACCTTGCCGGTTTCCACGCCGTCCCGGTTGGGCAGGCGGATCAGCACGTCGCGGGCGCTGCCGAAGTTCTGTACCTGGGCGTCCTGGTAGCCTTCCTTGGCGAGGGCGTCACGCAGCTTTTCGAGGGCTGGCGGTTCGCTGTAGCTGACTTCCATCAGCGTGCCGCCGGTGAATTCGACGCTGAAATGCAGGCCCTTGGTGGCGAGGAAGAATACCGCCAGCAGGAAGGTGAGCAACGAAATCACGTTGAACACCAGCGCGTGCTTCATGAACGGGATGTCTTTGTGAATCCTGAAGAATTCCATTTCTTATGCCTCGAGCAGGGGCGAATTTATTTGCTCGCCTCAGGTTGATACGCTGCGAGGGCGAATGAATTCGCCCCTACAGTGGCCAGAACTGCGAGGGCGAATTGATTTCGCCCCCACAGTGGCCGGATACCGATCAGACGCCCGGCTTCCAGACCTGGCCGATGGCCAGTTTCTCGAGCTTGCGCTTCTTGCCGTAGATCAGGTTCACCAGGCCGCGGGAGACCAGGATCGCACTGAACATGGAGGTCAGGATGCCAAGGCAGTGCACCACCGCGAAGCCGCGCACCGGGCCGGAGCCGAAGACGAGCAGCGCGATGCCGGCGATCAGGGTGGTCACGTTGGAGTCGAGAATGGTGTCGAAGGCGCGGTCGTAGCCGGCGTGGATGGCCGCCTGCGGGCTGGAGCCGTTGCGCAGTTCCTCGCGGATGCGCTCGTTGATCAGCACGTTGGCGTCGATCGCCATACCTAGGGTGAGGGCGATGGCGGCGATGCCCGGCAGGGTCAGCGTGGCCTGCAGCAGGGACAGCAGGGCCACCAGCAGCAGCAGGTTGGAGGCCAGCGCGATCACCGAGACGAAGCCGAACAGCATGTAGTAGAGGCACATGAAGACGGCGATGGCGATGAAGCCCCACAGGGTGGAGTGGAAGCCCTTGCTGATGTTGTCGGCGCCGAGGCTCGGGCCGATGGTGCGTTCCTCGATGATTTCCATCGGTGCGGCCAGGGAGCCGGCACGCAGCAGCAGTGCGGTGTCGGTGGCTTCTTCGGAACTCATGCGGCCGGAGATCTGCACGCGACCGCCGCCGATTTCGCCGCGGATGACCGGAGCGGTGACGACTTCGCCCTTGCCCTTCTCGATCAGCAGGATGGCCATGCGCTTGTTGACGTTCTCGCGGGTCACGTCCTTGAAGATACGTGCGCCGGCGGCGTCCAGCGTGAGGTGCACGGCCGGTTCGTGGGTCTGGCCGTCGAAGCCGGGCTGGGCGTCGGTAAGGCGTTCGCCGGTCAGCACGACCTGCTTCTTGACCAGCAGCGGACGGCCGCCGCGCTCGTTGTAGAGCTCGGTGCCGGGCGGCACGCTGCCGGTCATGGCGGCTTCGAGGGCGCCCGGGGTGTCGTCCACCATGCGGATCTCGAGGGTGGCGGTGCGGCCGAGGATGTCCTTGGCCTTGGCCACGTCCTGCACGCCGGGCAGCTGGACCACGATGCGGTCGAGGCCTTGCTGCTGGATCACCGGCTCGGCCACGCCGAGTTCGTTGATCCGGTTGTGCAGGGTGCTGATGTTCTGCTTGATCGCGAATTCCTGGATGGTCTTCTGGGCCAGCGGGGTGAGGCTGGCGGTCAGCTTGAAGTCGGCGCCGTCCTGGCCTTCGACCAGCTGCAGGTCGTTGGTGTTGGCGGTGATCACGGCCTTGGCACGGGCCTGGTTCTCGGTGTCGCGGAAACGCACGACGACGGTCTGGCCTTCGCGGCTGATGCCGATGTGGCGGACGTTCTTGTCGCGAAGCAGGGTGCGCAGGTCACCGGTGGTGGCGTCGAGGCGCTTGGTCACGGCCCCCTTCATGTCCACCTGCAGCAGGAAGTGCACGCCGCCGCGCAGGTCGAGGCCCAGGTACATGGGCAGCGCATGGATGCTGGTGAGCCACTGCGGGCTGGCCGACAGGAGGTTGAGGGCGACCACGTAGGACGGGTCGCTGGCATCCGGGTTGAAGGCCTTCTCGACGACGTCCTTGGCCTTCAGCTGGGTGTCGGTGTCGTGGAAGCGGATACGCACGCTGTTGAGGTCGGCAAACAGGCCGTCGTGCTGAAGTCCGGACGCAGCGAGGCTTTCCTCCACACGCTTGAGGGTGGCGCTGGCGTCCAGCTTGAGGGTGGCCTTGCCGCTGGATACCTGGACGGCGGGAACCTCGCCGTAGAAATTCGGCAGGGTGTAGATCAGACCCCACAGCAGGACGATGCCGATGAGGAGGTTTTTCCAGAGGGGGTAGCGGTTCATGGTCAGGCGGAAAGGGTGGATGACAGGCGCAACGAAGCGTCCGGGCGGCCGGGGCAGGGCACCGGCCGCCAGCCGGATCAGATCGACTTCAGGGTGCCCTTCGGCAGCACGGCGCTGATGGCGCCCTTCTGCACGACGATCTGGGTGTTGGCAGCCACCTCGACGGTGACGTAGGCGTCGCTGAGCGCGACGACCTTGCCGACGATGCCGCCCTGGGTCAGGACTTCGTCGTTCTTCTGCAGACCTTCGAGCAGGGCCTTATGTTCCTTGGCGCGCTTCATTTGCGGGCGGATCATCAGGAACCACAGCACCGCAAACATGAAAATCAGCGGCAGGACGCCGGTGATGCTGGACAGCGGGTCTTGTCCGGCGGCCGGGGCGGCCTGGGCAAAGGCGTTGGAAATCAGCACATTAAACTCCGGTGGGCAAATGCAAAGCGTTTGATTATAGCAGTAGCCCGCGGCAGGCTTTCGACCGGCCACGCCCGGCGGGGAGAAGGGGTGTGGTGCATGGGCGAATGAATTCGCCCCCACGGTTGGCTGTGGGGGCGGGGCCTGCGTGGGGACGAATTCATTCGCCCGTCTCGTCTGCCCCGGAAAGCCGCAAAAAAAGCGGCGTCTGCCTTGCGACAGACGCCGTCAATCTCCACGAGGGAGAGGAGGGAGAAAAACCCGGTTGGCACGGCCGCTTCGGGGCCGTTTGGCAGCGCTCAGGCTGCTTTGCGCATCTCGTCGCAAAATCGCTGCCAGTTGGCAGACATTGCAGTAAACATTTGTTCGGCAGCCAGCAGGGGCAAGAGACCCATGCGGTGCTGGGTGCGCATGAAGGTTTCCACGTGCGGGGTACAGAGGGTGTTCTGCTCTTCCTTCAGCAGTTCGAGGAAGCGGCCCTCGGCAGCGCCCCAGAATTCAGACGTGCCGACCCAGCCGGTATCGGCGGTGGCTTCGCGCAGCGCCTTGCGCCACAGTACTTCTGCTCTTTCGACGGACACGCCGGCCTTGCGGGCGTGCCAAGGTAAAGTCTTAGGTGTCTTCATTTGCTGTTACTCCGGTATGGGGGAGCATCAAACAGCGTGGGGCTACTTCTAACAGCCGCTCGATGGCGACCTTGTGATGCGCTGCAATACGGTGTTCGTTAGCGCATTTCCCTTATGTTACGTAGCTTTGTTAGCCCTCGGTACGGTCTGTTTGCTGCATTGCACAACTCAAGTTTAGGTGCTTGTGGCTTCGACTGCAAGATGTGACGGTTTTTTTCATTTGCAAACAGGGATTCCGTCACAAAATTCCCCGGGCCTCGGTTGAGTTCCGGGCGGGCGGTAGAATGGCGGCCTTCGCCGAATTTCGTATCGCTCCATGTCCCAGCTGCTCGACAATCTCAATCCCGAACAACTCGCCGCTGTCACCCTCGAGCCCCAGCATGCGCTGATCCTGGCCGGTGCCGGCTCGGGCAAGACGCGGGTGCTCATCACCCGTATCGCCTGGCTGCTGCAGAACGGCTACTGCAGTCCCCAGGGCATCCTGGCCGTGACTTTCACCAACAAGGCCGCCAAGGAAATGCTGACCCGCCTGTCGGCAATGTTCCCGGTCAATACCCGCGGAATGTGGATCGGCACCTTCCACGGCCTGTGCAACCGCTTCCTGCGCGCCCATTACCGTGATGCAGGCCTGCCGCAGTTGTTCCAGATCCTCGATTCCGGCGACCAGCTGGCGGCGATCAAGCGCCTGCTGAAGGCCCTCAACGTGGACGACGAGAAGTTTCCGCCCAAGGAGCTGCAGCACTTCATCAACGGCCAGAAAGAGGCGGGTACCCGCCCCGCGGCGGTCGAGGCCTGGGACGACTACACCCGACGCCGGGTCGAGCTTTACATGGAGTATGAGGCACAGTGCCAGCGCGAGGGAGTTGTGGATTTCCCCGAGTTGTTGCTGCGCAGCTACGAATTGCTGGAGCGCAACGAGCCGATCCGCCGCCATTATCAGGGGCGTTTCCGGCACATCCTGGTGGATGAGTTCCAGGACACCAACGTGCTGCAGTACCGCTGGCTGAGCCTGCTCGCCGACGGCGGCCGCGAGGGGAGTGCCAGCCTGTTCTGCGTGGGTGACGACGACCAGTCGATCTACCGCTTCCGTGGCGCCGAGGTTGGCAACATGCGTGACTTCGAGAAGGACTTCAGGGTCGGCAGCGTGATCCGCCTGGAGCAGAACTACCGTTCCCACGGCAATATCCTCGATGCGGCCAATGCGCTGATCGCCAACAACAGCAAGCGCCTCGGCAAGCAGCTCTGGACCGACCGCGGTGCCGGCGAGCCGATCCGCGTCTATGAGGCCTTCACCGATACCGATGAGGCACGCTGGGTCGTCGAGGAGATCCAGTCCCTGGTGCGGGACGGCATGAGCCGTGCCGATATCGCGCTGCTCTACCGTTCCAACGCCCAGTCGCGGGTGCTGGAGCACCAGCTGTTCTCCAGCGGGATTCCTTACCGGGTGTATGGCGGCCTGCGCTTCTTCGAGCGCCAGGAAGTGAAGCACGCGCTGGCCTATCTGCGCCTGATTGCCAACCCCGACGATGACACGGCCTTCACGCGGGTCGTCAATTTCCCGACCCGCGGCATCGGTGCCCGCTCGCTGGAAGTGCTCGGCGATGCGGCGCGCACCTGGAACACGCCGTTGTACCAGACGGTGCCGCACCTCAGCGGTAAGCCGGGGGCGGCACTGGCCCAGTTCGTCGCGCTGATCGAGCGCCTGCGCCAGGAGACGGCCAGCCTGCGCCTGCACGAGATGGTCGATCACGTCATCGAGCTATCCGGCCTGCGCGCCCACTACAAGGCCGAGAAGGAAGGTCAGGAGCGCCTGGAGAACCTGGACGAACTGATCAACGCGGCAGCCAACTTCAGCGCCGAGCTGGGCGCCGGCGAAGTGCCCGGGGAGCACGGCTCGACGCTGGCCGAGTTCCTCGCCCATGCCTCGCTGGAGGCTGGCGACCATCAGGCCGACGTGGGCACCGAGGCGGTGCAGCTGATGACCGTCCATGCGGCGAAAGGGCTGGAGTTCGACGTGGTCTTCCTGTCCGGCCTGGAGGAGGGGTTGTTTCCCCACGAGAACAGCGCCCTCGAGCTGGACGGGCTGGAGGAGGAGCGGCGCCTGATGTACGTGGCGGTGACGCGGGCCCGCCAGCGCCTGTACGTGAGCTTCACCCAGAGCCGCATGCTGCATGGCCAGGTCCGCTACAACCTGCGTTCGCGCTTCCTCGAGGAGATCCCCGAAGGGCTGCTCAAGTGGCTGACGCCGCCCAATCCGCGGCGCAGCTTCGTGTCCGAGCCGTCCACCCGTTACTACAACCCCGGCGCGTCGAAGCCTGCCGCTCCGAGCATGCCGCCGCCCCCGCCGCAGAAGTCCCGCGACCTGGGCGGACTTGCCATCGGCCAGAGCGTGCGCCATGCGCGCTTCGGCGATGGCGTCATCGTGGCTGCCGAAGGAAGTGGCAATGACGCCCGCGTGCAGGTGAAGTTTGCCGAGGCCGGCAGCAAGTGGTTGATGCTGGCAGTGGCAAAGTTGATACCTGTGTAACGGATTTTGATGACAATATGGTTCGCGTGAATTCATTGGGAGGCGGCGAATTGGAGTTGGAACTGGATAGCAAGTCCCTGATCGAGGTGCGTCTTGAGGCGTCCGCCCAGCCCGCGGCCGCATTGGCGATCCGCCAGGACGGCGGGCTGTGGGTGGGGGAATGGGGCGGAGGGCGGCTGCAAGTCCGGCGTCCGGCCGTTGTAGCGGAGCGGGACGGCCTTGTCTGCATCGTGCGTGGCAGTCCGCGAAGTGTGGAGGGAGGCGACATCCGTCCGGTGGAATACTGGCTGGACTTGTTCGCCCGGCGGGGGGCTGCCTTCATCGGCGAAGTCAGCGGGCGTTTTGCCATCGCCTTCGTCGACACGCGCCGCAATGCGGTCACCCTGTTCAATGACCGCTTCGACACCGAGCCCTGGTGTTATGCGCAGGAAGGCGGGGCATTTGCCCTGTCGGATCGGGCCAACGGCGTGCCGGTGCGCCAGCGTTCGGTAAGCGCCCAGGCCGTCTTCAACTACCTCTATTTCCACGTCATCCCGTCACCGAACACCATCTTCAAGGAGGTGGAGCGGCTGCTGCCGGCATCGCGGCTGGAGTGGCAGGGCGGGGCGCTGCAACTGACCCGTTACTGGACGCCACGCTTCGACGAGCGGGGCCGCATGAGCCTCGAGCAGGCCAAGACCCGCTTCCTCGACATCGTGCGGACCTCGGTGGAGCAGGAATACGCGGGTGAGGGCACCGGCGCCTTTCTGTCCGGCGGGACCGACAGCTCGACGGTGTCCGGCATGCTTTGCCAGGTCGGCGGCAAGCCGGCGAAGACCTATTCGATCGGCTTCGATGCCCAGGGCTATGACGAGATGGAATACGCGCGCATTGCAGCGCGGCATTTCAAGACCGACCACCACGAGTACTACGTCACCCCGGACGATCTGATCGACGGCATTCCGAAGGTGGCCCGCTCCTACGACCAGCCTTTCGGCAACTCTTCCGCGGTACCCGCGTGGATCTGCGCCAGCCGGGCCCGGGAGGACGGCATCACCAAGCTGCTGGCCGGCGATGGAGGCGACGAGCTGTTCGGCGGCAATGCCCGCTACGCCATGCAGCGCATCTTCAGCTGGTACAACACGATTCCGTCCCTGCTGCGTTCGGTGGTCGTCGAGCCGATCTCCACGCTACCCGGGATGAAGCGCATCCCGCTGCTCCGCAAGGGCGTGAGCTACGTGGAGCAGGCCTCGATTCCGATGCCTGACCGCCTGGAGATCTACAACTTGCTGATCCGCCTTGGCATGGACAAGGTCTTCACGCCGGGCTTCCTCAAAGCGATCGATGTCCACGGTCCCGGGCAGCTGCAGCGTGCCACCTGGGCCGAGGTCGGGGAGGCCAGCCTGGTGAACCACATGCTGGCCTTCGACTGGAAATACACGCTGGCCGACAACGACCTGCCCAAGGTGGTCGGCACGACCCGCCTGGCGGGGCTCGACGTCGGCTTCCCGCTGCTGAGCTACGAGCTGCTCGATTTTTCCCTGGGGCTGCCGACCGAGTGGAAGCTCAAGGGGCTCAAGCTGCGCTGGATGTTCAAGGAGGCCCTGCGCGGCTTCCTGCCCGACGAGATCATCACCAAGAAGAAGCACGGCTTCGGCCTGCCCTTCGGCGTGTGGGCTATCAAGCATCCGGGCCTGCGCCAGCTCGCCACGGATGCGCTGGAGTCCTTCGGCACCCGCGGCGTCATGCCGCCGTCGTTCCTGCGGGAGGTGCTCGACAAGCGCCTGCCCGAGCATCCCGGCTATTACGGGGAAATGGTCTGGATCGTCGTGGCGCTCGAGCACTGGCTGCAGGCCCACGCTCCGGACTGGCGCTTCGAGGGCGCCTGATTCCTTGTCGGTGGCACTCGGCCGATGTGGCCGGCTGCCACCGGGCCCCGTGCGGGGCCCGGGTTGGCGTCAGGCGTTGCGCAGTTCCGCGTGGAGGGCGGCGAACTCCTGGGCCAGCTTGTGCTTCGGGTCCAGGTGGATCATCGGCTTGGCCTGTTCGTGGCTCTCGCGGATCTTGATCGAGCTGGAAAGGTAGGTCTTGAAGATCGGCAGGCCTTCGTCGATGAGTTCCTGCACCAGCTTCTGTGGCAGGCTGGCGCGGGGCTGGAACTGGTTGACCACGATGCCTTCCACTTCGAGGCCGCGGTTGTGGTCGGCCCTGATCTCCTGCACGTTCTCCAGCAGCGCGTAGAGCGCCCGGCGGGAGAAATCATCGCAGTCGAAGGGGATCAGGCACAGCTGCGTCGCGATCAGCGCCGAGCGGGTGTAGAAGTTGAGTGCCGGCGGCGTGTCGATGAACACCGCGTCGAAGTCGTCGGCCAGTTCGTCGAGGGCGTCGCGCAGCTTGAAGATCTTGTAGCGGGATTCGAGCTTGCTCTGCAGCTCTTCGAGCATCGGGTGGGACGGCAGGATGGACAGCTTGTCGAAGGGCGTCGGGTGGACGAACTCGGCGGTTTTCTTGGGGCTGAACTTGAAGGACAGGGTCTGTTCGAACAGGCCGGCGAGGGTGTCGTCCACGTTGTCGGCCGCGTCGCCGAGCAGGTAGTGGGTGGAGTTGCCCTGCGGGTCCAGATCCACCACCAGCGTGCGCAAACCCTGCTGGGCGCTGATCGCTGCCAGGTTGCAGGTGATGGTGGATTTGCCTACGCCACCCTTCTGATTGAACACCACGCGTCGCATCTTCGTTCCTTTGTCTTGTCTGTCCGTGCATTTTCGGGCGGGAGCGATTGTGCCACGCAATCGGGGTGAGTCCGTATTTACCGAAGGTGCGCAATCGCGCTTGCTCGGTTAAACTCGCAACAAATAAGACGTAGCTTGCGTCGCCACCTCCCGGCACGCCAGCTCCAGTCGGGCTTCCGGCAACCCCGGTGTCCGGCTGTCATATAGAAGACTCATGCCCGATCCGGGCATCCACATATTTCAGACTTCCGGCACATATCGCGCCCTCTGCCGCCGTCGCCGACTTGTCGTCGGTTCCGGAGACGGACGCGACATACCCGTTTTGAGAGAAGAGAGAACATGGATAAGGATTTCATTGCCGCCGCCCTCGAATACCACCGCGCCCCGACCCGCGGAAAGATCGCGGTGGTGCCGACCAAGGGCCTGACCAACCAGCGCGATCTGGCGCTGGCTTACTCGCCCGGCGTGGCGGCAGCCTGCGACGCAATCGTGGCCGACCCGGCCGACGCGCAGGAATACACTTCCCGCGGCAACCTGGTGGCGGTGATCACCAACGGTACCGCGGTGCTCGGCCTCGGCAACATCGGCCCGCTGGCTGCCAAGCCGGTGATGGAAGGCAAGGGTTGCCTGTTCAAGAAGTTCGCCAACATCGACGTGTTCGACATCGAGCTGGCCGAGAACGACCCGGACAAGCTGATCGACATGATCGCGGCCCTCGAGCCGACTCTCGGTGGCGTGAACCTGGAAGACATCAAGGCGCCCGAGTGCTTCTACATCGAGCAGAAGCTGCGCGAGCGGATGAACATTCCGGTCTTCCATGACGACCAGCATGGCACCGCGATCATTTCCGCCTCGGCGATGCTCAACGGCCTCAAGGTCGTGGACAAGAAGATCGACGAGGTCAAGGTCGTGGTGTCGGGCGCCGGCGCGGCGGCCATCGCCTGCCTGGAGCTGTGGTGCAGCCTCGGCATCAAGCGTGAGAACGTTTTCGTGTGCGACTCGAAGGGCGTGATCTACGTCGGTCGCGACGAGAAGATGGAGCCGACCAAGGCCCGTTTTGCCCAGAACACCGAATACCGCACGCTGGCCGACGCGATGGTCGGCGCCGATATCTTCCTGGGCCTGTCCACCGCCGGTGTCGTGAAGCAGGACATGGTCAAGTCGATGGCCGCCAAGCCGCTGATCTTCGCGCTGGCCAACCCGACCCCGGAAATCCTGCCGGAGCTGGCCAAGGAAGTCCGTCCCGACGCGATCATCGCCACTGGCCGTTCGGACTACCCGAACCAGGTCAACAACGTGCTGTGCTTCCCCTTCATCTTCCGTGGTGCGCTGGATGCCGGCGCCACCAAGATCAATGAAGAAATGAAGCTGGCCTGCGTGAAGGCCATCGCCGAGCTGGCCGAAGCCGAGCAATCCGACGTGGTGGCCCAGGCCTACGGCGGCGCCGACCTCAACTTTGGCCCGAACTACCTGATTCCGAAGCCCTTCGATCCGCGCCTGATCGTCAAGATCGCGCCGGCCGTGGCCCAGGCCGCCATCGATTCCGGCGTGGCGACCCGCCAGATCGACATGGACGCCTACGTCCAGAGCCTCAACGAGTTCGTGTACCAGTCCGGCATCATCATGAAGCCGGTGTTCACCACCGCCAAGGCGATCCCGGCCGACAAGAAGCGCGTGCTCTACGCGGAAGGCGAGAGCGAGCGCGTGCTGCGTGCGGTGCGCGCGGTAGTGGACGAGCATCTGGCCCGTCCGATCCTGATCGGCCGTCCGGCGGTCATCGACATGCGCATCGAGAAGTTCGGTCTCAACCTGAAGGCTGGCCGTGACTTCGACGTGGTGAACGTCGAGTCCGATCCGCGCTACCGCGAGCTGTGGCAGGAGTACTACCGCCTGATGGGCCGCGACGGCGTGACGCCGGACTCTGCCCGCGAAGCCCTGCGCAGCGATTCCACGCTGATTGGCTGCATGCTGCTGCGCCGCGGCGATGCCGATGCGCTGGTGTGTGGCACCACCGGTTCCTACGACCACCACTACCGCCACGTGGAGAGCCTGATCGGCCTGAAGCCGGGCGCCAAGCTGTTCGCGGCGATGAACATGCTGCTGCTGCCGAAGCGTATCCTGGCGATTGCCGATACCTACGTGAACGAGCTGCCGAGTGCCGAGGACATTTCCGAGATCTCCCTGATGGCGGCCGAGGAAATGAAGCGTTTCGGCATCGAGCCGAAAGTGGCGCTGCTGTCCCACTCCAACTTCGGCAGTGCCCGCAGCACCTCGTCCCTGAAGATGCGCGCGGCTCGCGACATCCTGCGCGACAAGGCGCCGGCGCTGCAGTGCGACGGCGAGATGCACGGCGACTCCGCGCTGTCCGCCGAGATCCGCGACCGCCTGCACCCGGACTCCACCCTCACCGGCGAAGCCAACCTGCTGGTGATGCCCAACCTGGACGCTGCCAACATCGCCTTCAACCTGCTGAAGGTGGCCCATGGCGAGGGTGTGTCGGTCGGCCCGATCCTTCTCGGTGCGGCCCGTGCGGTGCACATCCTGACCCCGTCGGCCTCCGTGCGTCGCCTGGTCAACATGACGGCCCTGGCCGTCGTCGATGCCCTTGAGCAGCGCGAGGAAAAGCTGGTCTGATTCCGGTGCTTGCCGGGGGGCTGCGTGCCTTCCCGGCGAGCCTGGATGAATGATCTTGCCGTTGCCAGGGCCCCGAATGGGCGAATGAATTCGCCTCCACGGATGCTCCTGCAACGTTCGGCTGGGTGAATGAATTTGCCCCCACGATGCTCTTGCAACGCCCGGCTGGGCGAATAAATTCGCCCCTACAGTGGTTTGTCCCGTAGGGGCGAATTCATTCGCCCGTCGGCATAACGATGCCATGCACCTCCGGTACAATTCAGTTACATCTGATGTCCTGCGAGGTGCAGCATGCCCCATTTGATCCGTTTCGAGCGTACCGGCGGCCCCGAAGTCCTGCAGTGGGTCGAGGTCGACGTGCCGCCACCCGCCGTGGGCGAGGTGCAGGTTCGCCATCACGCGGTGGGCCTCAATTACATCGATACCTATCACCGCTCCGGACTGTACCCGCTGCCGCTGCCTTCCGGCCTTGGCCAGGAAGCGGCCGGTGTCGTCGAGGCGGTCGGGGAGGGCGTCACCGAGCTGCGGCCGGGCGATCGCGTGGCTTATGCGGGTGGTCCGCTCGGCGCCTATGCCGAGCTGCGCAACATCGCAGCCGAGCATCTGGTGAAGCTGCCCGACAGCCTGTCCTTCGAGCAGGGGGCGGCGATGATGCTGCAGGGCCTCACCGCCCAGTATCTGCTGCGCCGCACCTACCGGGTCCAGCCCGGCGACACCATCCTGATTCATGCCGCGGCCGGCGGGGTGGGCCTGATCGTCTGTCAGTGGGCCAAGGCCCTTGGCGCGACGGTGATCGGCACTGTCAGCTCGGAGGAAAAGGCGGCGCTGGCGCGCCAGCACGGTTGCGACCATGCCATCGTATCCACCCGTGAAAAGGTCTCCGAGCGGGTGCGGGCGCTGACCGGCGGGGTTGGGGTCAATGTGGTGTACGACTCCATCGGCAAGGATACCTTCCTCGACTCCCTGGCCTGTCTGCGGCCGCTCGGCATGATGGTGAGCTTCGGCAACGCCTCCGGTCCGGTCGAGGCCTTCGATCTTGGCCTGCTGGCCAGGATGGGGTCCCTGTTCCTGACCCGGCCGACACTGTTCACCTACACCGCCCGCCGGGAAGACCTGCTGGCGATGGCCGACGAGCTTTTCGGTGTCGTGGCCTCCGGCCAGGTCCGGATCACCATCAACCAGCGTTATCCGTTGCAGGACGCCGCCACGGCCCACCGTGCGCTGGAGGCGCGGCGGACGACGGGTTCCACCGTTCTGATTCCGTGAAAATGACCGTTTCCTTCCTCCGTGCCGGGCTAGTCGTGTTGAGTCTGGGCGTCTGTGTTCCAGCGGCCGTCGCGGCGCCGGCCGTGTTGTTGACCCCGGTGCAGATGGCTTTCATGCAGGCGGAAACCCGCCGTATCGAGGAAACCTTCATCCAGAAGCTGATGGCGGTTTCGGGCGCCACCCGGGAACAGGTGCAGCGTGCGATCCCCGCCAAGGGGCGGCTGACCGAGCGCATGGCGCGCATCTACAGCTCCCTCGAGAACGACCTGAAGGTCCAGCTGACGCCGGAGCAGAAGGCCCTGATGTTTGCCGCTGACGAAGAGCGCAAGCAGGCTCTCAAGGACCTGCCGGCCCAGGCCGCCACCAAGTAAAGGCAGATTCGCCGGGCTTGGCTAGAGGGGCGCGGGTGGGCGAGTGAATTCGCCCCTACAGGGGCGGTGCACCCCCAGACCAGCCGGGTTCGGTGGGGGCGCATTCATTCGCCCGCAGCCGCCAATCCGAGGTACCGGGTGTGAATCAATTCCCCCGCGGTGTGGGGGCCGTGTCAGGCGGGCTGGTCCTTTAGTGGGGGCGAATTCATTCGCCCCGCCTCCACCTCAAAACAGCTCCATGCTGCCGTTGGGTTGCTCGCGGGCGGTGATCTGTCCGCTGGCGAGCAGGGTCTCGTAGCAGGCGATCTGGTTGCGCCCGTTGCCCTTGGCGAAGTAGAGCGCTTCGTCCGCCCGTCCGACGATTTCCGGAATGGTGTCCTGGCTGCGGATGTGGGTGTAGCCCATGCTGATGGTGACTTGGCCGACCTGCGGGAAGGTGTAGTGTTCGACCGTTGCGCGCAGCCGCTCCAGGGCCTGGGCGACTTCGTCCTCGGTGCTGGCCCGCAGTACGACCACGAACTCTTCGCCGCCAAAGCGGAACAACCGGTCCTGGTGACGGAAACTGTCGCGCATCAGGCGAGCCAGCAACAGCAGGACCTCGTCGCCGTACAGATGGCCGAACTGGTCATTGACGCGCTTGAAGTGGTCCACATCCAGGACGGCCAGCCAGTGGATGCCGTCGTCCTGCTGGCGGCGGCGCAGGAGGCTGTCGTCGTCTGCCGCGCCACGCTGGACGGCCAGTGCGTTGAGGATCTTGCCGAGGTTCTCGTCGAAGGTCTTGCGGTTCAGCAGCCCGGTGAGGGTGTCGCGTTCGCTGTAATCCAGCAGGCTCATGTAGTTGCGGTAGAGCCCGAGAAAGCCCTCGGCGGTGCCCAGGTTTTCTTCGCTCAGGTGGGCGCTGCAGACGACCTCGAGCACACCCAGCACCCGATGTTCGGCAAGGACCGGGAAGCAGTGCAGGTACTGGCCTGTGTCCGCCAGATGGCGGAGCACGATGTGCCGTTGCCCGACACAGGCGGCCATCTCCGGCCGCTGCGCCACCGGCATGGTGTCGACGCTGTCGTCGAGTTCTTCCTGCACGTAGCGGACACCTTCCGGGCCCACATGCACGACCTGGGTCAGGAAACAGTCGTTCCCGTGTTCGATCACCTTGTAGAGATTGACCTCGAGGGCCTTGACCAGTTCGAACAGGGCCGACGCCACCCCCAGCTCCAGCAGTGTGCGGTCGCGGTGTTGGGTAATCGATTCGACGTGTTTCAGAACGTGGATCATGGGTGTTCCGGTCAGACAGCTTGACCCGGGATATTAGCGCAGCGGGCAGGCTTGGGTGAGGGTACTGGCGCCTGAGCGAGGAATCCGTCGCGAACGCCTGGTGATGCCCCGGGGCAGCGGGCCCGGTGGCCGGCGTGCGTATAATCGGCGGCATCGTCCTGCCGAACCCTGCCACGTCTTGAATTACGACACCTTCATCAACCTGCTGTTCGGGCGGGTGCCCCGGGCCGACGTGACCATCGCCCTGGTGGCGCTGAATATTCTGGTTTTCGTCGGGCTGGCGGCTTTGTCCCTGAGTCCGTTGCAGATTCCTTCCGAGCTGCTGATCCGCGCCGGCGGCAATTTCGCGCTGCGTGTGCAGGACGGCGAGACCTGGCGCCTGCTGACGGCCTTGTTCCTGCACGGCGGGCTGCTCCATGTGGCGCTCAATATGTTTGCCCTGTACCAGGCCGGGCAGGTGGTGGAGCGCCTGTTCGGGCGACTGGGTTTCGCCGCGGTGTATCTGGGCGCTGGCCTGCTCGGTAACCTCGCCAGCCTGTGGTGGCGACAGGGGGCTGTGAGTATTGGCGCGTCCGGTGCCATCTTCGGTGTGTACGGGGCATTGCTGGCCTACCTGACGATCCAGCGCGGTTCAGTACCGGTGGAGGTGTTCCGTGAGATGCGTTCCGGCACCCTTGGCTTCCTCGGCTATTCCCTGTTCGCCGGTTTTGCCATCGCCGGTATCGACAATGCGGCCCACCTGGGCGGGCTGCTTGGCGGCCTCATCCTCGGCGCTGCGCTGGCCGAGCCGCTGCAGGCCGCGCGGCCGGTTCGCTGGCGGGCCCTGCGCACGCTGGCGGGGATGCTGGCCGTGGGGCTGGTCGGTGTTGCCCTGTGGCGCGCGACACCGGATGTGGCCCATGGGCTCGAGGTGGATACCCTCTACCAGCAGACTGTCCAGCGCTTTGCGCTGGAGGACCAGGAGCTGCAGCGGGAGCAGGTCTTGCTGATGGAGGCCGTGCGGACCCGCCGGACCTCCGAGGCGACGGCACTCGACGCCCTCGAGCGGGATCTGCTCCCCCGCTGGGACCGGCAGGTGGTGCAGTTGTCGTGGCGTATGGCACCGCCCCAGCGGGAGTGGCAGCGGCGGGAGCTGATCCGCTACGCCACGGCCCGGCGCGATGCGCTGAAGGCTTTGCTCGAGGGCTTGCAGACCCGAGACAGCGAGGCGATCGAGCGTTCGCGTACTTTGCAGCAGGAGGCCGAGTCCATCCTGGTGCAGATGCGTCTGCGCAAGTCGGTGGAGGAGCCGGAGCGGTGAATCCGGACGGAGGCCCAGGAACATGGATCTGCTCGAGAACCTGCTGCTGATCGGCCTGCTGGTGGCGATCAGCGCCTTCTTCGCGGTCTCGGAGATATCGATTGCGGCGTCGCGTCCGGTGCGCCTGACCGTACTGGCCGAGGAGGGCCACGCCGCCGCCGCCCGGGTGCTGGCCTTGCAGTCCCAGCCGGGGCCCTTCTTCACGCTGGTACAGATCGGCCTCAATGCGGTGGCGATCATGGGCGGCATCGTCGGCGAAGGGGTGTTCTCCCCGTGGCTGACGACGGTGCTGGCGCCCTTGTTGTCGGAGACCTATCTGGAGACCGTGGCGTTCGCCTTGTCCTTCACCGGGGTGACGTCCCTGTTCATCCTGTTCGCGGACCTGATGCCCAAACGTCTGGGCATGGCTTCGCCGGAGCGGCTGGCGATGGCCGTGTCGGGGCCGATGAGCCTGCTGATCCGCTGGCTGCGGCCGCTGCTGTGGTTCTACAACTCGGCGGCAGACCTGCTGTTCCGCCTGCTGGGCGTGCCGACCACGCGCAACGAGACGGTGACGCCGGACGAGATCATCGCGGTGGTGCAGGCCGGCGCCGACGCCGGCGTGCTGGCCGAGCAGGAGCATGCGCTGATCGAGAACGTCTTCGGCCTCGACGCGCGCAGCGCACCGTCGGCGATGACGACCCGCGACAGCGTGGTCTTCTTCACCTTGCAGGAGAGCGAGGAGAGCATCCGCCAGAAGATCACCAGCCGGCCCTTCAACCGCTTCCCGGTGTGTGATGGGAGCATCGACCACGTGGTCGGCTACGTGGATGCCAAGGACCTGCTCAACCGCGTGCTGGCGGGGCAGTCCCTGTCGATGAAGGCCGACGCACCGATCAACCCGCTGCTGGCGCTGCCCGACACGCTGACGCTGGCCGAGGTGCTGGAGCGCCTGCGCGAGGCCCGCGAGGACTTTGCGGTAGTCATCAACGAGTACGCGCTGGTGGTCGGCGTGATCACCCTCAACGACATCATCCGCGCGCTGGTCGGCGATGACGTGGATCAGGTGCAGGAGGAGCAGATCCTGCGCCGGGACGAGAATTCGTGGCTGGTCGATGGCGCCACCGCGGCCAGCGACGTGATGCGCGTGCTCGACATCGACGACGAGGACGGCAGCGAGCACTACGAGACCATTGCCGGCTTCATGATGTACCACCTGCGCAAGATCCCGCGCCGTACGGACAGGGTGGACTTCGCCGGCTACCGCTTCGAGGTGCTCGACGTGGACAACCACCGCATCGACCAGCTGCTGGTCAGCCGGCTGGGGGCCGACGGAGAAATCTCCGCCAAGGGGTGAACCCGGTTCCCGGGGGCGGGTAAAATCCCGGGATGCCTGAGACTCACTCCCCCCGCTTCATCCATCTGCGCCTCCATACCGAGTATTCGATCTCCGACGGGATCGTGCAGGTGGACCACGCCATCGCCCGCGCCGTCGCCGACGGCATGCCGGCTTTGGGCATTTCCGACCTCGCCAACCTGTTCGGCATGGTCAAGTTCTACAAGGGCGCCCGCGGCAAGGGCATCAAGCCGGTGTGCGGCGTGGATGCCTGGATCACCAACGACGTGGACCGGGACAAGCCGAGCCGCGTGCTGCTGATCTGCAAGAACCGCAAGGGCTACGGTCAGCTGTGCGAGCTGTTGACCCAGGCCTACATGGAAAACAAGTACCGCGGCCGTGCCGAGATCCGCCGCGAGTGGCTGACCGCCGAAAGTGCCAGCGACCTGCTGTGCCTGTCCGGCGCCAAGGATGGCGACGTTGGCCATGCGCTGGCCAACGGCAACACCCGCCTCGCCGAGCAGCTGGCCGCCGACTGGGCGCGCCGCTTCCCTGGCGGCTTCTACATCGAGATCCAGCGCGCTGGCCATCCGGGCACCGAGACCTACATCCGCGAGGCCCTGCAGATCGCTTCCAGCCTCGACCTGCCGGTGGTCGCCACGCATCCGATCCAGTTCACCAAGCCCGAGGACTTCAAGGCCCACGAGGCGCGGGTGTGCATTTCCCAGGGCAACGTGCTGGCCGACAAGCGGCGCCCGCGGGACTTCACCGAGCAGCAGTATTTCAAGACCCAGGCGGAGATGTGCGCGCTCTTCGCCGACATCCCCGAGGCCCTCGAGAACAGTATCGAGATCGCCCGCCGCTGCTCGCTGACGGTCCAGCTCGGCAAGAACTTCCTGCCCCTGTTCCCGACGCCGGAGGGCATGACCCTCGACGACTACCTGATTGCCGAGGCCAAGGCGGGCCTGGAGGTGCGCCTGGGCGAGCTCTATCCGGACGAAGCGGTCCGCGAGGGCCAGCGCCAGCGCTACGAAGATCGCCTGAAGTTCGAGACCGACACCATCGTGCAGATGGGCTTTCCGGGCTACTTCCTGATCGTGGCGGACTTCATCAACTGGGCCAAGCAGAACGGCGTGCCGGTCGGCCCCGGGCGGGGTTCCGGTGCAGGCTCGCTGGTGGCCTACAGCCTGCGCATCACCGACCTGGACCCGCTGGAGTACGCGCTGCTGTTCGAACGCTTCCTGAACCCGGAACGGGTGTCGATGCCCGACTTCGACATCGACTTCTGCCAGGACAACCGCTACCGCGTCATCGAATACGTGCGCGAACGCTACGGCAAGGATGCGGTGAGCCAGATCGCCACCTTCGGCACGATGGCCTCCAAGGCCGTGGTGCGCGACGTCGGCCGCGTGCTCGACCTGCCTTACGGCCTGTGCGACCGCCTGTCCAAGCTGATCCCGGTGGTGCAGAACAAGCCCCTGTCGCTGGCCGACGCCCGCGAGCAGGAGCCGCAGATCAACGAGCTGATGAACGATTCGAGCGACGGCGAATCGATCCAGGAGCTGTGGAGCCTCGCCGAACCGCTCGAAGGCCTGACCCGCGGCGTCGGCATGCACGCCGGCGGCGTGCTGATCGCCCCCGGCAAGCTGACCGACTTCTGCCCGCTGTACATCGCCGACGGTGAGGACGCCACGCCGGTGTCCCAGTTCGACAAGGACGACGTGGAGGGCGTCGGCCTCGTGAAGTTCGACTTCCTCGGCCTGCGCAACCTCACCATCATCGAGCTGGCGCTGGACTACGTGGCGCGCCTCACCGGCAAGCGGCTCGACCTGATGAGCCTGGGCTTCGAAGACCAGGCCGCCTACCAGATCCTCCGCGACGCCAACACCACCGCGATCTTCCAGGTGGAATCGGACGGGATGAAGAAGCTGCTCAAGAAGCTGGCGCCCGACCGTTTCGAAGACATCATCGCCGTGCTGGCGCTCTACCGTCCGGGCCCGCTGGGCTCGGGGATGGTGGACGACTTCATCCTGCGTAAAAAGGGCCAGCAGGAGATCGACTACTTCCACCCGGACCTGAAAGCCTGCCTGGAACCCACCTACGGGGTGATCGTGTACCAGGAACAGGTGATGCAGATCTCCCAGATCATCGGCGGCTACACCCTCGGCGGCGCCGACATGCTGCGCCGCGCGATGGGCAAGAAGAAGCCCGAGGAGATGGCCAAGCACCGGGAGACGATTGCCGACGGTGCCAAGAAGCTGGGCTACGACCCGGCGCTGGCCGAGCAGCTCTTCGACTTGATGACCAAGTTCGCCGAGTACGGCTTCAACAAGTCGCACACGGCGGCCTATGCGGTGGTCACCTACCACACCGCCTGGCTCAAGGCCTACCACTGCGCGGCCTTCATGGCCGCCACCATGTCGGCCGACCTGGACAACACCGACACGATCAAGATCTTCTACGAAGACACGATTGCCAACCGCATCACCGTGCTGCCGCCGGACGTGAACGCGTCCGACTACCGCTTCGTGCCCACCGACTCCAAGACCATCCGCTACGGCCTGGGGGCGGTGAAGGGCGTCGGCGAACCGGCGGTGCGGGCGATTCTGGCCGCCCGCGAGTCCGGCGGGCCGTTCAAGGACCTGTTCGACTTCGCCTGCCGGGTGGACAAGCGCATGGCCAACCGGCGCGTCATCGAGGCGCTGATCCGCGCCGGCGCCTTCGACACCATCGCGCCGACCCAGCCGGTGGACCGCCACACGCTGCTGGCCAGCGTCGGCATCGCCATGGAAGCGGCCGAGCAGATCGCCGCCAACGCACTGCAGAGCGGCCTGTTCGACGTGCCCGGCGAAGTCGCCGCGCCGATGGTGGATTACGTCAAGGTGCGGCCGTGGGGCGAGCGGGAGAAGCTGAAGGAAGAGAAGCTGGCGATCGGCTTCTTCCTGTCCGGCCATCCCTTCAACGCCTTCAAGGAAGAGGTGCGGCGCTTCGTGCGGCGCCCGCTGTCCCAGGTCGAGCCGAGCAAGGAGCTGATCACGATGGCCGGCGTGGTGATGGAGGTGCGCGCCAAGATGACGGCCCGCGGCAAGATCGCCTTCGTGCTGCTCGACGACGGCACCACGCCGCGGGAGGTGTCGGTGTTCTCCGAGGTCTTCGACAACAACCGCCAGCGCATCGTCGTGGATGAAGTGCTGGTGGTCGAGGCCAAGGTCAGCAACGACGACTTCTCGGGCGGCCTGCGCATCGTCGCCGACAAGCTGCTCACGCTCGGCGAGGCCCGTGGCCGTTTTGCCAAGGCGCTGCAGCTCAAGCTCAACGGCGAGGTCGGTGAAGCCGGTGGGGCGGTGGCCGCTGCCGAACGCCTGGCCAGCCTGTTGCAGCCGTTCCGTGAAGGGGAATGTCCGATCCGCGTGCGCTACCGCAATTCCAACGCTGAAGGCGACGTGCCCTTCGGGCCGAACTGGCGGGTGCGTCCGGACGACAGCCTGCTCGAGAGCCTGCGCGACTGGCTGCCGCCGGAAGCCGTCGAGGTGCTGTACAGCTGAGGCCGCTTCCCCGTGCGGGCGAATTCATTCGCCCGCGGACGTCGTTCAAACCATGATGGGCGAGTGAATTCGCCTCCACAAGGAGAGGCCGTGGGGCCCGTTTTCCTCGATACAGCCTTGCTTGACGGGCTGGTGGCGCAGGCCCGTACGGCGCTGCGCCGCCGTGCTCACCACAACCTGCACTGCGACCTGGGGGCGCCGGCGCAGCGTCTGCTGGTGGCGATGGAGCCGGATTCCTATGTGCGGCCCCATTGCCATCTTGATCCGGACAAGGCGGAAACCCTGATCGTGCTGCGGGGCTGCGTGGGCGTACTGATCTTCGATGCCGGTGGGGCGGTTGTGGAGACGCAGGTGATGCGTGTCGGCGGGGCGATCCTGGGCTACGACGTACCGCCGGGGGTGTGGCATTCCATCGTGGCGCTGGAGAGCGGAACGGTCTTTGCCGAGGCCAAGGCCGGACCCTACGTACCGCTTGGCGAAGCCGAATGGGGCTGTTGGGCGCCGCCTGAAGGCGATCCTGCCGCTGCGGCCTATCGGGCTGCGATGGGCAAACTCTTCACCCTGGCATGATCGGCGCTGCCGGCAGGGTGCCGATGTGCAGCAGGCCGGTGACGGCATCGGCCGGCAAGGGCGGGCTGAACAGGTAGCCCTGGGCGGCGGTGCAGCCTTCCTCGCGCAGGAACTCCATCTGCTCCGGTGTCTCGGTGCCCTCGGCGATCACTTCCAGACGCAGGTTGCGGCCGAGCTGGATGATGGTCCGCACCAGCACCGCGTCATCCGGATCTTCGTTGAGGTCGCGCACGAAGCTCTGGTCGATCTTCAGGCGATCCACCGGGAAGCGCTTCAGGTAGGCCAGGCTCGAATAGCCGGTGCCGAAGTCGTCGATGGACATCCGCACGCCGAGCTTCTTCAGGCGCGCCAGGATGTCCTCGACGGCGCTGCCCGACTGCATCAGCAGGGATTCGGTGAGTTCCAGCTCGAGCCACTGGCCGTCCAGCCCGGCATCGTCGAGGGCGTCGCGGACGGTGGCGATGATGTCTTCGCGGCGGAACTGCAGCGCCGACAGATTGACGGCCACCGGTACTGGCTGGAAGCCGGCATCCTGCCAGCGGCGGGCCTGCCGGCAAGCCTCCTGGAGGACCCAGCGGCCGATAGGCACGATCAGCCCGCATTCCTCGGCCAGCGGGATGAAGCGGGCGGGTGGGACGCCGCCGAGCGTGCCGCTGAACCAGCGCAGCAAGGCCTCCATGCCGATGATGCGGCCCGTGGCCAGGTCCACCTGCGGCTGGTAGTAAAGCTGGAACTCGTCGTGTTCGAGGGCGCGCCGCAGGGCGTTTTCGAGGTGCAGGCGTTCCAGCGCATTGACGTTCATTACCTCGTCGAAGAAGCGGTAGGTGTTCCGGCCGCTTTCCTTGGCGTGGTACATCGCCGTGTCGGCGTTCTTCATCAGGCTTTCGACGTTGCTGCCGTCCTCGGGATAGAGGGCGATGCCGATGGAGAAGGAGGTGCCGAGCTGCTGGGTGTCGATCTGGAAGGGATCGCGCAGGCGGTCCAGGATCTTCTCGGCAACACGGGCGGCGTCGGCCGGGACGTCCACGTCGGTCAGGACGATCAGAAACTCGTCACCCCCCTGGCGGCTGACCGTGTCCGTCTCGCGGACGCAGGACGACAGGCGCAGCGCCACCCCCTGCAGCAACTGGTCGCCCATCATGTGGCCGAGGGAGTCGTTGATGGTCTTGAAACGATCCAGGTCGAGGAACAGCAGCGCGATCCGCTTGCGCCGCCGCACCGCATTGGCGAGGGCCTGTTCGAGGCGGTCGTGGAGCAGGGTCCGGTTGGGCAGGCCGGTCAGCGGGTCATGCTGGGCCAGGAAGGCGATGCGCGCTTCGGAAGCCTTGCGCTCGGTGATGTCGGAGAACACCGCCACGTAGTGGCTGATCCGCCCGGTGTTGTCGCGCACGGCGCTG
Source organism: Pseudomonadota bacterium (assembly GCA_018241665.1). Lineage (GTDB taxonomy): Bacteria > Pseudomonadota > Gammaproteobacteria > Burkholderiales > Rhodocyclaceae > Zoogloea. Next base: position 70,486 of record JAFEDK010000012.1, on the reverse strand, counting down.
ATCGACAGGGCGGAAGGATAGAGCGTGCCGTTCTTGCGGCGGTCGTTGATTTCCCCCTGCCAGAAGCCATGCTCCTCGATCTCGGCCCACATCGCCTCGTAGAAGGCAGGGTCGTGGTGGCCGGATTTGAGCAACCTGGGCGTCAGGCCAATGGCTTCTTCGGCGCTATAACCGGTGACCTCGCTGAAGGCCTTGTTGACCGACAGGATGCGCTGCTTGGCGTCGGTGACGATGATCGCCTCGACGCTGTTGCGAAAGACCGTCCACGCCAGGCGGAGCTGTTCCTCGCTCTCGCGCCGGGCAGTGATGTCGGCAATGGTGGTGATCACGCCCCGCGGTGTCTCGCTGTCGTCTTCGTAGAGCGGCACCGAATTCACCCACACCCAGCGCAGGCTACCGTCCCGCCGCTCCACGCCGAGGGGGCCGGCCTGGGCCTGCCCGCTGGCCAGCGCCCGCATCGACGGGATCTGGGCGATCTCGGCCGGCCCGCCGTCTTCGTTGAGGTAGCGCACCAGGCCGCTGTCCTGGTTGAGTTCCCAGGCATGCATTTCAGCGCGGCTGAGGCCGAAGATTTCCTCGGCACTGGCGTTATGCAGCAGTACGCGGCCGTGGGCGTCGCGCAGGATGACGCCTTCGCCCATCGAGGCGAGCAGGGTGCGCATGCTCTGCTCGCGCTCGCGTAGCTCGGCTTCCGTATTGCGACGGTCGGTGATGTCGAGGCCGGAAGCGATGTAACCGGTGAAGTCGCCGCTCCCGTCGAAGATCGGGCGGCCGGTATTGATGATCCAGCGATATGTGCCGTCGTGGCGGCGCAGCCGGTATTCCATCTCGAAGGGGGTCTGCACCGCGAAGTGCTCGAGATAGGTGCCGATGCAGCGGTCGAAGTCTTCCGGGTGGATGCCGATGGTCCAGCCGTCGCCCAGTTCGTCCTCCAGCTTGCGTCCGGTGAAGTCCAGCCAGGTCCGGTTGAAGTAGCAGCACTTGGCGTCGGTGCCGGATCGCCAGATCAGGGTCGGGAAGCGCTCGAACAGCGCCGTCGAAAAGTCGAGACTGTCGCTGCTTTCTGGATTGGGAGACTCGGCCACGGCGAGAAGGGGGGCGTGTAATCGGGTGGTTGGCGACGGATCGGCGCATTCTAACGCCATTTCCCGCCGCCCACGCCGCCGGCTTGCGCTACGCCGTGTCGGCGCGCCTGAAGATCGGGCTTTCCGGTGGCTCAGCCGTTTCCCACTCCACGCGGCTGACGCGGGCGGCGGGCGGGCCGCGCCGGGCCCATTCGATGATCGCCTCGATGGCTGGCTCCGGCCCGGCGACGAGGGCCTCGACGGTGCCGTCGCTGCGGTTGCGCACCCAGCCGGAGAGGCTCAGACGTACCGCCTGGGCGTGCAGCGCGTTGCGGTAGCCGACGCCCTGCACGATGCCGTGGATGCGTAGCAGGCGGGCGGTGTCAGATGCTGTCTTCATCCATGAACCTCGGGAGCAGTTCCTTGGAGCGGGCGAGGGCCGCGTACAGATCACTGCAGATGTTGTTGGGGCCGACGTCGTCGGCAAAGCCCGAGCGTTCGATCAGGGAGCCGGGCTGCGGGTTCAGATTGCACAGGATCAGCGCACAGCCGCGCTTGTGCAGGTTCTTGCACAGGCTCTCGAGGCCTTCCAGACCGGTGGTGTCGAGGCTGACCAGGTGCTGCATCTCGAGGATGACGATTTCCGGGTGCCGTTCGGCCGGGGCCAGCAGGGCTTCCAGCTTGTGGATGGCGCCGAAGAACAGGGAGCCGTACAAGGAATAGGCGACCACCCGTGGTGTGCGATCCGGGTAGAGGAACTGCGGCAGCATCGACAGTTCGCCGAGGGGCATGCGCTCGACGCGGGTCAGGTCCGACATGCGGTAGATGAAGGCCAGGCTCGCCAGCACCATGCCCAGCTCGACCGCCAGGGTCAGATCGAAGACCACGGTGACGAAGAAGGTGCTCAACAGGATGGCCCGATAGTTCAGGGAGAAGCGGCCAAGTCCGCGGAACTCGTGCCATTCGCCCATGTTGATCGATACCACGACGACGATCGCCGACAGGGTGGCCAGCGGAATGTGCTTGGCGAACGGGGCCAGCACCAGCACGACGGCGAGCAGCACCAGCGAATGCACCATGCCGGCCACCGGGCTGCGGCCGCCGGTGCGCACGTTGGTGGCGGTGCGGGCGATGGCGCCGGTGGCGGCGAAGCCGCCGAACAGCGGCGCGGCGATGTTGGCGATGCCCTGGGCGATCAGCTCCTGGTTGGGGTCGTGGCGGTCGTCGATGGAGCCGTCCGCGACGCGGGCCGACAACAAGGACTCGATGGCCCCGAGCAGCGCGATGGTCAGCGCCGGCGAGATCAGCTTGCCGAGGATGGGCAGCGACAGCTCGGGCAGCGCGAAGGCGGGCAGATCCTGCGGGATGCCGTTGAAGCGGCTGCCGATGGTTTCCACCGGCAGCTGCAGGAGCGCATTGGCGACGGTGGCGACGACCAGGACCCCCAGCGGGCCGGGCATGCGGGCCAGCAACGTGAAGCGCTTGGCCAGCCGGTTCCACGACAGGAGCACGACGAGCGAGGCGATCGACAGGGCGACGGTGGGGATGTCGATGGTGTGCAGGTTGGCGGCCAGCGCCTCGACCTTGCCGAAGAACTCGCCGGGCATGTGCTCGATGCGCAGGCCGAGGAAGTCCTTGATCTGGGCGAGGAAGATCACCACTGCGATGCCGTTGGTGAAGCCGATCACCACCGTCTTGGGGATGAAGCGGATCAGGTTGCCGAGGCGGAAGACGCCCATCGCGACGAGGATCGCGCCGGCCAGCATGGTGGCGACGAGCAGGCTCTGCACGCCGTAGTCGGCGACGATGGCGTAGATGATCGGGATGAAGGCGCCGGTCGGTCCGCCGATCTGCACGCGGGAGCCGCCGAGGGCGGAGATCAGGAAGCCGGCGACGATGGCCGTCCAGATGCCGGCGGTGGGGGACATGCCCGAGGCGATGGCAAAGGCCATCGCGAGGGGCAGGGCGAGGACGCCGACCGTCAGGCCGGCGGACGCATCGCGGCTGAACTGGCTGCCGTCATAGCCCGGCAGGGTGTCGAGGAGCTTGGGGTGAAACGCAATCTTGGCCATGGGGCCTCCGCAAAAGAAGGAACATCGGGTGTGCGCCGGTTGGCGCAGCTTGCGGAGGGGGAAGACCGGGCCCGGTGCGATGTTGGACGAACCATCGTTTGCGGGCGGTCATGGGCATGGCTGTGCTTCCTTCAGCTTAACGGGAAAAGTTGCCGTCGTTGGCGGCCTGCTTGCCGCGGGACGCCGCGTGCATGACTTCCACCAGCATCTTCACCGCGGCGATGAAGACAGCGACGATGCCGCCGCCCACGCAGATCCAGGCCTGCAGGCTGTTGGCGGGAAAGCCGGGCAGCAGCGAGGCGCGGTCTTCCATCAGGTAGGCCGCACCCAGCGCGAGGACCACCACGCCGATCATGTCGATGGCCGCCCAGGCCCAGAAGGCCGGGGTCAGGCGGGGAAGGGGCGAGGCGCTCATTTGACGCGCATGCCCGGGGTGGCGCCGCTGTCCGGCGACAGGATGAACAGGCCCGGCACTTCGCCGGTGCTGTCGGAGGCCGCCAGCACCATGCCTTCGGACATGCCGAACTTCATCTTGCGCGGGGCCAGGTTGGCGACCATCACGGTCAGCCGGCCGACCAGCGTGGCGGGGTCGTAGGCGCTCTTGATGCCGGCGAAGACCTGGCGGGGGCGCTCCTCGCCGATGTCGAGCTGCAGGCGCAGCAACTTGGCGGCGCCCTCCACATGCTCGGCGGAGACGATTTTGGCGATGCGCAGGTCCACCTTGCCGAAGTCGTCGATGGAGATGAAGGGCTCGGTTTCCGCGGCCTGCTCGGCTTCAGTAGCCGCGACGTGGGCCTGGTGCTGGGCGTGGCGTTGCTCGGAGTGGCTGTCCTTGCCGTTCTTCGCGGCCTTGGCGGGCTTGGTGTCGGCCACGGCGGCGGGGGCCAGGGAGTCGCGGTTGGCTTCGAGGAGGGCGTCCACCTGTTTGCGCTCGATGCGGGTCATCAGGTGGCTGTAGGCGCCGATGGCGTGGCCGGCGGGCAGCGGGGCCAGCAGGTTGTCCCAGTCCAGCGGCGCGATGGCCAGGAAGGCTTCAACCTGGGCGGCCAGCGTGGGCAGCACCGGCTTGAGCAGGCCGGTGAGGGCCTTGAAAATGTTGATGGCGGTGGTGCACACCACGTGCAGGCGGGCCTCCTGGCCTTCCTGCTTGGCCAGCTCCCAGGGCTTGTTGTCGTTGACGTAGCCGTTGGCCTGGTCGGCGAACTCCATGATCTTGCGCAGCGCGCGGCTGAAGTCGCGGGTCTCGTAGGCGGCGGTGATCTCGGAGAGGTCCCAGTCGAGGGCGGCGGCGCTGTCGTGGGCGCCGAGCTTGCCGTCGAAGCGCTTGGCGATGAAGCCGGCGCAGCGGCTGGCGATGTTGACGAACTTGCCGACCAGGTCGGAGTTGACCTTGGCGATCATGTCGTCGAGGTTGAGGTCCACGTCTTCCATCGTGCCGTTGGACTTGCCGGCGAAGTAGTAGCGCAGCCACTCCGGGTTGAGCTTCTGCTCGGTGTAGGAGCGGGCGGTGATGAAGGTGCCGCGGCTCTTGCTCATCTTGGCGCCGTCTACGGTCAGGAAGCCGTTGACGCACAGCTGGGTCGGCGTGCGGTAGCCGGCGAAGTGCAGCATTGCGGGCCAGAACAGCGCGTGGAAGTAGAGGATGTCCTTGCCGATGAAGTGGATCAGCTCGGTGCCGGTGGCAGCCGCCGGGCCGGCCTCGGTGTAGTCGGCGACGTCGATGTCCTTGCGGCGGGCCGCCAGGTTGCGGAAGCTGGCGAAGTAGCCGATCGGCGCATCCAGCCACACATAGAAATACTTGCCGGGCGCGCCGGGGATCTCGAAGCCGAAGTAGGGCGCGTCGCGGGAGATGTCCCAGTCGGACAGCTTGTTCTCGCCGGCCTCGCCGAGCCATTCCTTCATCTTGTTGGCGGCTTCGGCCTGCAGGCGGCGTTCGCCGTCCGGGGTGACGCCCTGGGTCCATTCGCGCAGGAACTCGACGGCGCGCGGGTCGGACAGGCGGAAGAAGTAGTGCTCGGAGGTCTTCAGCACCGGCTTGGCGCCGGACACCGCGGAGTACGGGTTCTTCAGCTCGGTGGGGGCGTAGGCCGCGCCGCAGGCTTCACAGTTGTCGCCGTACTGGTCTGCCGCGCCGCACTTGGGGCACTCGCCCTTGATGAAGCGGTCGGGCAGGAACATCTCCTTGACCGGGTCGTAGAACTGCTCGATGGCGCGGGTGTCGATGAGCTTGGCGTGGTCGCGCAGGCGGGTGTAGATGTCTTCGGCGTACCAGCGGTTCTCGCCGCTGTGGGTGGAGTGGTAGTTGTCGAACTCCACGCTGAAATCGCGGAAGTCGCGGGAGTGCTCCCCATGCACGCGGTCGATCAGCTGTTCGGGCGTCAGGCCTTCCTTTTCGGCGCGCAGCATGACCGGCGTGCCGTGGGTGTCGTCCGCGCAGACGTAGTGCACCAGGTTGCCGCGCATGCGCTGGTAGCGCACCCAGATGTCGGCCTGGATGTAGCCGACCAGGTGACCAAGGTGGATGTCGCCGTTGGCGTAGGGCAGGGCGTTGGTGACGAGAATCTTGCGCGGGGTGGTCATGAATGGGCCTGATGCACGATTGTTCTGAATCCTGCATTCTACCAAAGCGATTCCGCCCTCGCGGAACCTGCCGGTTTTGGTAAACTGGACAAAATTACTCGGGTTTACCTTGCCCCGCGTGCCGTTCACTATGTTTTCATTTTTCCGCCGCTCGCCGGCCCCCGATACCATGAGCCTGACCGACCAGAGCGTCCTCGACTGCCTGAAGCAGTTCGTCGATCCCAATACCGGCAAGGACTACGTCTCCTCCCGCCTGGTGAAGAACCTGCGCGTGACGGGGGCCGACGTGTCCTTCGACATCGAGCTGGGCTACCCGGCGCAAACTCAGATCGACGCGATCCGCCAGGCGCTGATCGCCCAGGTCAAGACTTTGCCGGGCGTCGGCAATGTGAGCGCCAACGTACACAGCAAGATCGTTGCCCACGCGGTGCAGCAGGGCGTCAAGCTGCTGCCCGGCGTCAAGAACATCATCGCCGTGGCCTCCGGCAAGGGCGGCGTCGGCAAGAGCACCACCGCGGTCAACCTGGCCCTCGCGCTGGTGGCGGAAGGGGCCCGCGTCGGCATGCTGGATGCGGACATCTACGGCCCGTCCCAGCCGCAGATGCTGGGTATCGGCGGCCAGCGCCCCGACTCCCTCGACGGGAAGACCATGCAGCCGCTGCACGCCCACGGCCTGCAGGTGATGTCCATCGGCTTCCTGGTGGACGTGGAAACGCCGATGGTGTGGCGTGGCCCTATGGCCACCGGCGCGCTGCAGCAGCTGCTGAAGGAAACCAACTGGGACGAGCTGGACTACCTGGTCATCGACATGCCGCCGGGTACCGGCGACATCCAGCTGACCCTGTCCCAGACCGTGCCGGTGACCGGCGCGGTGATCGTCACGACGCCGCAGGACATCGCGCTGCTGGATGCCCGCAAGGGCCTCAAGATGTTCGAGAAGGTCGGCGTGCCGATCATCGGCATCGTCGAGAACATGAGCATCCACATCTGCTCCAACTGCGGCCACGAGGAACACATCTTCGGCACCGGCGGCGGCCAGGCCATGTGTGCCGACTACGGCGTGCCCTTCCTCGGCGCGCTGCCCCTCGACATCCAGATCCGCCAGGAAGTGGACAGCGGCGTGCCGACGGTGGTCGCCGACCCGGATGGCCGCGTCGCCGAGATCTACAAGGGTATCGCCCGCAAGGTGGCGATCAGCATTGCCGAGCGCGCCAAGGACATGAGCCACAAGTTCCCCAACATCGTGGTGCAGAACACGTGAGCGGCTTGATTCGGAGTCTGGCGGCCGGCCTGCTGGCGGTCGCCTGCATGGGCCTGGGCGGTTGCGTGGTGGGGGCTGTCGTCGGTACCGCGGTGGATGTGGGCGTCGAGGTGGTGAAGGTGCCGTTCAAGGTCGGCAAGGGGATCTACGACGTGGTCAAGGACGATCCGGAAGAGGAGAAGAAGAAGTAATTTGCGGCATCGCACCAAGGCGTGAGATTGGCGTCTCTCTGACGGGCCTCTGCATGTAGAATGCGCGTTTTTGTGCAGGGGCCTCGCGTGAGCATCAAATCGGACAAGTGGATTCGCCGCATGGCGGAAGGCGATGCGCGCATGATCGAACCGTTTGCCCCCGAACTGGTGCGCCAGAATGAGGGCGGCAAGATCGTGTCCTACGGGACGTCGAGCTACGGCTACGACGTGCGCGTTGCCAACGAATTCAAGATCTTCACCAACATCAATTCCACGATCGTCGATCCGAAGAACTTCGACGAGCGCAACTTCGTGGATTTCACCGGCGACGTGTGCATCATCCCGCCGAACTCCTTCGCGCTGGCGCGCACCGTCGAGTACTTCCGCATTCCGCGCAGCGTGCTGACCGTGTGCTTGGGCAAGTCCACCTATGCGCGCTGCGGCATCATCGTCAATGTGACGCCGCTGGAGCCGGAGTGGGAAGGCCACGTGACGCTGGAGTTCTCCAACACCACGCCGCTGCCGGCCAAGATCTACGCCAACGAAGGCGTCGCCCAGATGCTGTTCTTCGAGTCGGATGAAGTGTGCGACACGTCCTACAAGGACCGGGGCGGCAAGTATCTCGGCCAAACCGGTGTGACGCTGCCGAAGATCTGAAATATTTCTGTTGTAACGTTGTAGACATCGGGCGGACTATGCGCAGGCACGCAAGTCCGCCCAACGCTTTTTGTTGATCCGCCCGGGCCGAAAGTCGGGCATCGAGGAGTCGAGAATGCGCTTCAATTTTCCGGTCATCGTCATCGACGAGGACTTCCGTTCGGAAAACACGTCCGGGCTGGGTATCCGGGCCCTGGCGGAAGCCATCGAGAAGGAAGGCCCGCACGTGCTGGGGGTGACCAGCTACGGCGACGTGGCATCCTTCGCCCAGCAGCAGAGCCGTGGGTCGGCTTTCATCCTGTCGATCGACGACGAGGAGTTCTCGTCACCCGAAGCCACCGAAAAGGCCATCGCCGACCTGCGTGCCTTCGTCGAGGAAGTCCGCTTTCGCAACGCGGATATCCCGATCTTCCTGTACGGCGAGACGCGCACTTCCCGCCACATCCCGAACGACGTGCTGCGTGAGTTGCATGGCTTCATCCACATGTTCGAGGACACGCCGGAGTTCGTCGCCCGCCACATCGTGCGCGAAGCCCGCGCCTACCTGGATTCCCTGCCGCCTCCGTTCTTCCGCGCGCTGACCCACTATGCGGCCGACGGTTCATACTCCTGGCACTGCCCCGGCCATTCCGGCGGCGTCGCTTTCCTGAAGAGTCCGGTCGGCCAGATGTTCCACCAGTTCTTCGGCGAGAACATGCTGCGCGCCGACGTCTGCAACGCGGTGGACGAGCTCGGCCAGCTGCTCGACCACACCGGTCCGGTGGCAGCCTCCGAGCGCAATGCGGCGCGTATCTTCCACGCCGACCACCTGTACTTCGTCACCAACGGCACGTCCACCTCCAACAAGATGGTGTGGCATTCCACGGTGGCGCCGGACGACATCGTGGTGGTGGACCGCAACTGCCACAAGTCCATCCTCCACTCGATCATCATGACCGGGGCGATCCCGGTCTTCCTGACGCCGACCCGCAACCACTTCGGCATCATCGGGCCGATCCCGCTGGACGAGTTCAAGCTCGACAACATTCGCCGCAAGATCGAGGCCAACCCCTTTGCCCGTGCGGTGAAGGACAAGAAGCCGCGCATCCTGACGATCACCCAGTCCACCTACGACGGCATCCTCTACAACGTGGAAACCATCAAGGAGATGCTGGACGGCGAGATCGATACCCTGCACTTCGACGAAGCCTGGTTGCCCCACGCAGCCTTCCACGACTTCTACGGCGACTACCACGCGATGGGCGCCGACCGCCCGCGCTGCAGCGAGTCGATGGTGTTCTCGACCCAGTCCACCCACAAGCTGCTGGCCGGCCTGTCCCAAGCCTCGCAGATCCTCGTGCAGGATTCCCAGACCCGCAGGCTGGACCGGGACATCTTCAACGAGGCCTACCTGATGCACTCGTCCACGTCGCCGCAGTACTCGATCATCGCGTCCTGCGACGTGGCGGCGGCAATGATGGAAGCGCCGGGCGGTACCGCGCTGGTGGAGGAATCCCTGGCCGAAGCCCTCGACTTCCGCCGCGCGATGCGCAAGGTGGACGAGGAGTGGGGTGTCGACTGGTGGTTCAAGGTGTGGGGCCCCGACTACCTGGCGGACGAAGGTGTCGGTGAGCGGGAAGACTGGATGCTGCGCGACTCCGAGCGCTGGCACGGCTTCGGTAACATGGCGCCGGGCTTCAACATGCTCGACCCGATCAAGGCCACCATCATCACCCCGGGCCTCGATGTGGACGGCGACTTCGCCGACGACTTCGGCATCCCGGCAGCGATCGTCACCAAGTATCTGGCCGAGCACGGCGTCATCGTCGAAAAGACCGGTCTTTACTCGTTCTTCATCATGTTCACCATCGGCATCACCAAGGGCCGCTGGAACACGCTGCTGACCGCGCTGCAGCAGTTCAAGGACGACTACGACAAGAACCAGCCCCTGTGGCGCGTGCTGCCCGAGTTCATCGCCAAGCACCCGCGCTACGAGCGCATCGGCCTGCACGACCTCTGCCAGCAGATCCACGACATCTACAAGCAGAACGACGTGGCCCGCCTGACGACCGAGATGTACCTGTCGGACATGGTTCCGGCGATGAAGCCGGCCGACGCCTTCGCCAAGATGGCTCACCGGGAAATCGAGCGGGTGCCCATCGACGAGCTGGAAGGCCGCGTCACCAGCGTGCTGCTGACCCCGTACCCGCCGGGCATCCCGCTGCTGATCCCGGGCGAGCGCTTCAACAAGACCGTGGTCCAGTACCTGCGCTTCGCGCGGGAGTTCAACGACCGCTTCCCGGGCTTCGAGACCGATGTTCATGGCCTCGTGAAGGAAGAGCGCGACGGGCGCATCCATTACTACGTGGATTGCGTGCGCGGCTGAGCCCTGCCGAGCTTCGAATGAAAAACGCCGCGATTCACATCGCGGCGTTTTTTGTTGCTGGAGAGATTTCAGTGGGTATGGAGGAGCAGTAGGGGCGAATTCATTCGCCCCTACTGGCTGATCAAGCTCCGCGGGTGAATGAATTCGCCCCCACAGTTTCCGATGCGACCGCCTCCGCAGGAGTCGGCCAACATGGCGCCACGCTCAGGTGCCGACGCGTTCGTAGGTGACGAAGGCGAAGGGCAGGCCCGATTCGGCCACCTGGGACTGGCGGGAAGCCTCCCGCCAGACGCCGCGGTCGAAGTCAGGGAAGAAGGCGTCGCCGGCGTAGTCCCGGTCGATCTCGGTGAGCAGCAGGCGACCGGCCAGCGGCAGGGCCTGGCGGTAGAGTTCGGCGCCGCCGATCACGAAGGCGATCTCCGCATCGCCGGCAGCGGCCAGCGCGGCTTCCAGGCTGGCGACGACCTGCCCGCCGGTGGCCCGGAAATCCGGGTTGCGGCTGACCACGATGTTGAGGCGGCCGGGCAGCGGGCGGAAGGCGTCGGGCAGCGATTCCCAGGTCTTGCGGCCCATGATCACCGGCCTGCCGCGGGTCGTTTCGCGGAAGAACTTCATGTCCTCCGGCAGGTGCCAGGGCAGCCGGTTGTAGATGCCGATGACGCCGCCGCGGGCGCAGGCGGCGATCAGCGCGAGCAGTGGGCGCGCCATCTCAGACGGCCACCGGCGCGGAGATGTGCGGATGCGGGTCGTAGCCTTCCAGCGTGAAGTCTTCGATCTTGAAATCGAAAATGCTCTTCACGTCCGGGTTGATGCGCAGCGTTGGCAGTGCGCGCGGCTCGCGGGACAGCTGCAGCTGGGTCTGCTCCAGGTGATTCACGTAGAGGTGGCAGTCCCCACCTGTCCATACGAAATCGCCGAGCTCATAGCCGCACACCTGGGCCACCATCATCGTCAGCAGCGCGTAGCTGGCGATGTTGAAGGGCACGCCGAGGAAGATGTCGGCGCTGCGCTGGTACAGCTGGCAGGACAGCTTGCCGCCCGCCACGTAGAACTGGAAAAGGGCGTGGCACGGCGGCAGGGCCATGCGGTCCACCTCGGACGGGTTCCAGGCCGACACGATGTGGCGGCGGGAGTCCGGGTTCTTCTTGAGGGCTTCGATGAGCTGGGCGATCTGGTCGATGCTGCGCCCGTCTGGGGTTTCCCAGCGCCGCCACTGCTTGCCATACACCGGGCCGAGCTCGCCGTTTTCATCGGCCCATTCGTCCCAGATGGAAACCTTGTTGTCCTTAAGGTACTGGATGTTGGTGTCGCCGCGCAGGAACCACAGCAGCTCGTGGATGATCGAGCGGGTATGCAGCTTCTTGGTGGTGAGCAGCGGGAAGCCTTCGGCGAGATCGAAACGCATCTGCCAGCCGAAGACGGAGAGGGTGCCGGTGCCGGTGCGGTCGTCCTTGCGGTGGCCGCGTTCCGCCACGTGGCGCATGAGTTCGAGGTACTGTCGCATGGCGCGCCAAAAGCCTGAATCTTAACCGATACCTTCGGGGGACGGGGATGGGGCTTTCCACGATCCGGGCTTAGCGGGGGCGGCGAGCCGCCAGGCCCTTTGTGCTACCATCGCCGCGCGTTGCGAACATATTTTTCGGCAGGGCCGGAACGGGGAGATGGCGGTCGTCATGGTACTGGGTTCTGTTGCCGGAGGCGTGCATCCGCTCCTTGAAGCCGAGTCCCTGAACCAGGTGCTCGGCGGGATTGCCGCCAGTGCGGCGCCTGCGGCGCTGGTCGAGCTGATCCGCTGGCTGGATTCCTTCCATTACGAGGCGCAGCCGTCGTCGGCTGAGCTGGCCCGTCTCGTCGTTCTGCTCGATGAGGCGGCCCAGCCCCATCTGCGGCAGGCGGCCAGCCTTTACCTCTCCAATGTCCTGGGTTCCCGCAGCATCCGCTACAAGGTGCTGGGACAGGATTTCTACGCCAGCCTGGGTCGGGCCTATGCCTTGGTGCTGGCAAGCCGGCCGGAGGGCGTCGAGCCCGATGCGCAGTTGGCGTTGCTGTTGCGCTCCGTGCGTTGCGCCAATGGCGAGATGAAGTGGGCCGCTTTCGATTACCAGGATCTGCCGGCTGAGAGCTGGCGCCGTGCCGGCGAGGCCTATCGGGAGGCCTGTGAGCTGGACCGGCTGGACAGCCCGGTGCTGGTCCGCGAGGGGCGGGAAACGCGTTCCACGGTACGGCGGGAGTTCGTCCGCCTGGTGGCGATGAAGAGCGCCAGTCTCGACCAACTGGCGCCCGAGCGCATCGAGGCGATCGACAAGCTGGTGCGTCATCTGCAGCACGCGCTGGAACTGCGTCAGCAGCCCGGCAAGGGCCAGCCCTTTGCGGTGGACCTGGAAACCCTGGCACCGCCGCGGCGTTATGCGGCGCAGCCGGCGGAGCCGTCGGTGGCGATGCGTTATTTCGACCCCGCCAATGCGATGCCGGTGCTGAGCGAGCTGGGGCGTGATGCGGGCGGCGTGGGCAGCCGCTTCGATGGCATGCATAGTTCGACCGTCGCGGGGGCCGTCCGTCACCTGCTCCGTCACTGGGGGGCACAGCCACCAACGCGGCGCTTCCGGCGTCATCCGGTTGGCGGTGCCCTGTCGCTGGCCACCGGCCTCGGCTTCATTCGTTCGCTCATCTCCGGTGATGCCCTGCTGCGGCCGGCGGCCGCGTGGACCTTGCGCGATGCCAGCCGTAACGGTTTCGGCGTGCACGGGGCGATGATGGATCCCGAGGTGTGCCGGGTTGGCAACCTGGTCGCCGCGTATCTGGGGGAGAACGGGCGCTGGGTGCTCGGCCTTGTCCGCCGGGTGCGTATCGATGGCAAGGGCAGGGCGTCGGTGGGCGTCCAGCGCCTCGCCGATGATCCCCGGCCGGTGATCCTGGACGACGGGGGGCGGAGCTGGAACGGAATCCTGTGTGATCCGCCGATCCGCGGCCGGGAGGTGCGAATCGTCTGCGAGCCTGGCGCCGTTGTGCGGGGCGGGGCGATCTTCCTCAAGCTCGGTGAGCGCACGCTCAAGATGCAGGGCGGCCCCGTCCTGTCCGCTGGCCTGGGCTATCAGGTCATGGGCGGCCACCTGCTCTGAACGTGCCGGCGCCCCGCCAGGCGGGGCGCCGGATGCTGTGGCAGGTGCTCAGACCGCGGCCAGGGCCTGGTCCAGATCAGCCAGGATGTCGTCGATGTGCTCGATGCCGATGGACAGGCGCACCATGTCCTCGGACACGCCAGCCTTGACCATCTCTTCCGGCGACAGCTGGCGGTGGGTGGTGGACGCCGGGTGGCAGGCCAGGCTCTTGCTGTCGCCGATGTTCACCAGGCGGGTCACCAGCTTGAGGGCGTCCTGGAAGCGTCCGCCGGCGGCCTTGCCGTCGCCGTCCGCGCTCTTCACGCCGAAATTGAGGATGCCGGAGGCACGGCCGCCCATGTACTTATGGACCAGCCCGTTGTGGGGATGCTCCGGCAGGCCGGCGTAATTGACCCACGCAACCTTGGCATGGCCCTTCAGGAACTCGGCGACCTTCTGGGTGTTATCGCAGATGCGGTCCATGCGCAGGGCGAGGGTCTCGATGCCTTGCAGGATCAGGAAGGCATTGAAGGGGCTGATCGCCGCGCCCATGTTGCGCAGCGGTACGACGCGGGCGCGGCCGATGTAGGCGGCCGGACCGAGGGCTTCCGTATACACCACGCCGTGGTAGGACACGTCCGGCTCGTTGAGGCGGCGGAAGCGCTCCTTGTGCTCCGCCCACGGGAACTTGCCGCTATCGACGATGATGCCGCCGATGGAGTTGCCGTGGCCGCCCAGGTACTTGGTGAGGGAGTGCACCACGATGTCGGCACCGTGTTCGATCGGCCGGCACAGGTAGGGCGACGGCACCGTGTTGTCTACGATCAGCGGGATGCCGTGGGCGTGGGCGATGGCGGCCAGCGGCTCGAAGTCGGTGATGTTGCCCAGCGGATTGCCGACCGATTCACAGTAGATCGCCTTGGTGCGCTCATCGATCAGCGGTGCGAAGGAGGCCGGGTCCCGGTAGTCGGCAAAGCGCACGTGGATGCCGATCTGCGGCAGCGTGTGGGCGAACAGGTTGTAGGTGCCGCCGTACAGGGTGGAGGCCGACACGATGTTGTCGCCGGCTTCGGCGATGGTCTGGATCGCGTAGCTGATGGCGGCCATGCCTGAGGCCAGCGCCAGGCCGGCAATGCCGCCTTCCATTGCCGCCACCCGCGCTTCGAGCACCGCCTGGGTGGGGTTCATGATGCGGGTGTAGATGTTGCCGGCCACCTTCAGGTCGAACAGATCGGCGCCGTGCTGGGTGTCGTCGAAGGCGTAGGAGGTGGTCTGGTAGATCGGCACGGCCACCGCCTTGGTAGTCGGGTCCGGGCTGTAGCCGCCGTGGACGGCCAGGGTTTCCAGTTTCATCGTGTTTTTCTCCGTATTTTTGAAGGCGCACTGCATCAGGCCGCCGAATGATACGCCGTTTATCCACTCCGGGTTTTCCCGGTGGCCATTGCGGGAATTGCCACCTCGCCGACGTCCCGGCGTTGGTAGATAATGTTGTCTGCATCGCCTTGCCTGGCGCGGTTTTGCCGGCAGCGGAATATGCCAAATAAAAATAGTTGAAGGAGGAGACTTACATGGAGATCAAGAAACGCCACGCCACCTGGCTCGAACTGGCAGCCGCGCGGCTGTCCCTGCTGGGGCAGGGGCGGATTCGCCTGCACGCCCTGACTGGCGGTGGCTGCCACAGTTGCCTGGGTATCACGCTCAACGGGCGCTGGCTGTGCGCCAACGACGGCCGGCTGACGATTTTCGATTGCCGCGAGGCGGCCCGGCGCTTTCTCGAGTTGCTGCGCATCGACAAAGTGGAAGACGGCGATACGGCAGATCTGCCGACCGGTTCGGACGTGCAGTGCATGCGTCTGGGCACGCGGGGGCTGCGCGTTTGCAATGGGCGTGGCACCCCGGCGCGTACCACCTTTGACGCACCGCGTTGCATGGTGCCGCAGGCCTGCTAGGCGAGGGCGTCGTCGAGGGTTGCCTTGAGCTGCGGGTCGAAGGCAACCAGTACGATTTCTTCGAGTGACGGGTAGCGTTCGGCTGCGGCCCGGCATTCCGTCACCGCGATGCGTGCGGCTTCCTGCAATGGGAAGCCGTAGGCGCCACAACTGATCGCCGGTAGGGCCAGGGTTCGCAGGGCATGGGCCGCGGCCAGTTGCAGGCTGTTGCGGTAGCAGGCGGCCAGTGCCGCAGCTTCGCCATCCTGGCCTCCGCGCCATACCGGTCCGACGGTATGGATCACATGACGGGCTGGGAGCCGGAATCCCGGCGTGATGCGCGCCTCGCCGGTGGGGCAGCCGCCGAGTCCGGCGCAATGGGCCCTCAGTTCGGGGCCGGCGGCCCGGTGGATGGCTCCGTCCACACCGCCACCACCAAGCAAGGACGAATTGGCCGCATTCACGATGGCATCGACCGCCAGCGTGGTGATGTCGCCCTGCCAGGCTCTGATCGTCGTGCCCATTTTCCGCGTTCCTCCCTGCCTGTGCTTTCGGCGCGTCGGCGCGCCGACGCATGACTTCCCGCATCTTGCCGTAGTGCCCACGACTTGCCAATTCATTCCGTTCGCGCAAAAATAATACGGTATTACGCAATCAGGGGGTCGAGTGGCCAAGCCAAAGGTGATTACCGTCCTGTCCCAGAAGGGCGGGGCGGGCAAGTCGACGCTCACGATGCAACTGGCCGGTGGGCTCGCACGCAGCGGGCGCAAGGTCGCCATCATCGATCTGGATCCCCAGGAAACCGCTCTGCGCTGGGCCCATGCCGCGCCCGAGGGTTTTCCGGCGTCAGTGTCGAGGCTGGATGGAGCGTCCGCCGGGCTGCATGCCTTCATCAAGCAGGGTTGCCGTGGCGCAGACATCGTGCTGCTCGACTGTCCGCCGTCCATCGAGCACGCCGCCACTCTGGCGGCACTGCAGGAGGCCGATGTGGCGTTGGTGCCGGTGGTGCCCAGCCCGGCCGATCTGTGGTCCACCAAGGGCGTCGAACGTCTGATCCTGCAGGTGCAGGCCAGCCGCAAGGGGCTGAAGGCGGCGCTGGTGCCCAATCGGGTGCTGCGTACCAACCTGGCCTGGGATGTCCTCGAGGTGATGCGGGACTTCACCCTCCCGGTGTTGGGGGCGGCCCTGTCCCAACGCAATGCCTTTGCCCAGAGCGCGGTGATCGGCGGCACGGTCTATCAGCTTGGCCGCGCTGGCGCAGAAGCCGCGCGTGAGGTGGACAAACTGGTTGCGGAAGTCTTGAAACTCACTGGAGAAAAGTTATGAACAGCAAGGTCAAGTCTGCGCTGCGTTCCACGTTGCAGCAGGAAACCGAATCCCTCGAAACCCGTCTTCCCGAAGCCGCCGTGCCCGTAAAGGCCGAGGCCGTTGCAGCGAGCGAAGCGGCGCCGGTCGTAACCGCGCCCGCAGTGGAGAGCGTGGCCGAAGTTGTGGCGCCTGCGGCCGTGGTTGCCCCTGCGGCCCCAGCCGTTCCGGCTGCCGCCGCCGTGGCCGCTGCGCCGTCTGCCGCCGCCAAGCCTGCTGCGAAGCCGGCGCGGGTGGTCAAGCCCACACGGGCGAAACCGGCACCGGCCGCCAAGGTGGTGAAGGCGCCTGCCGCCAAGATCAAGGCCGAGGACAGGCCCGTTGCGGCACAGGCCCCTGCGCCGGCTCCCGTCCCCACCAAGAAGCCCAAGGTGGTAAAGGCCGACAAGTCAGCCAAGGTGGAGAAGGTCGAGAAGCTGGAGAAGACCGAGAAGGTGGCGAAGCCGGTCAAGGCGCCGAAGGTTGAAAAACCGGCCAAGGTCGACAAGCCGGCCAAGGCCAGCCGCGAGAAAGTGGTGCGCGATTCCTTCTCGATGCCGAAGAGCGAGCACGCCCAGCTCAAGACGCTGCGTGAAACCCTGGCCAAGGCCGGCCGGATCTGCACCAAGTCCGAACTGCTGCGTGCCGGTGTTCAACTGCTGTTGAAGGAGTCCCCGGCCAGCACCCGCGCGCTGGTGGAGCGTCTGTCCGTGGTGCCGAAGGGCAAGAGCGCCAAGTAAGGAGGCGGGCTAGCCCCGGCCGAGGCCGGCGGCTAGCGCCGCACGGGCAGTAGGGGCGAATTCATTCGCCCTCCGCACGTTGATGAACCACCGCGGGCGAATGAATTCGCCCCTACTGTGGTCACGAGGTCAGGCTTACACGGAGCAGGCCGCGAAGGCCGTTGCCGACGAAGAGGGCTTCTGCCTGGTTCAGGTCGTCCAGGGTCAGCGTGGCTTCCCGCGCCTGGCCTTCCCGTAGCAGGCGGCGGCGCAGGACGCCGTTGAGCAGCCCTGCATCCTGCGGTGGCGTCAGCAATTCCCCGTTCTTCTGCACGAACAGGTTGCTGCGGGCGCCTTCCGTCAGTTCGCCCCGTTCGTTTAGGAAGATAGCGTCGAAGTGTCCCTCGCCCATGACCCGGGTGAGCTCCTGGTCGTAGAGCTTTCGGGCGGTGGTCTTGTGGCGCAATAGCGGGTCGTCGCTGCGGACCCGATAAGCTGACAGCACCACCGTCGGGGCATTGCTCGGCGCACCGGTGCCGAGTGGCGCCGTGTCGACGCGGAAGTCGCCCTGCTGGCCAAGGGTGATGCGCACCCGCAGCGGCGTATCGCCATCGATCGAGGCGAGCGCGTTGCGGAAGGTGTCCGCCTTGAAGGGAAAGCCGAACCAGCGGGCGGAGTCGGACAGGCGTTCCAGGTGTTCCGCCAGAAAGGGAAAGGCCTGGTCCTCCGCCGGCGCATAACGCAGGGTTTCGATCAGCCGCAGTTGCGTGGGCAGGGCGGTGAGGAAGCGTGCCTTGAGATGGCATTCCGCCCATTCCCCGGCCGGGCTGGAGTCGTAGACGACGCCGCTACCCACATTGAGCCGCGCGTGGCCGTCGGCATTGGTGAGCAGCGTGCGGATCGGCACGCTGAAGCGGAAATCGCCGCCGGGGCGGATGAAGCCCAGCGCCCCGCAATACATGCCGCGGGGACTCGCCTCCAGTTCGCGGATGATCTCCATCGCGCGGATTTTCGGGGCGCCGGTGATCGACCCGCAGGGGAACAGGGCGCGGAAGATCTCCGCCAGCCCGGCGGAAACCGGTTCGGCGACGACGCGGGAGATCATCTGCCACACCGTCGGATAAGGTTCGACGTGGAAGAGTTCGTCCACCCGCACGCCGCCGGCAGGGGCCAGTCGGCCCATGTCGTTGCGGATCAGGTCCACGATCATCACATTCTCGGCGCGGTCCTTTTCCGATGCGTTGAGGGTGGCCGGGTCGGTGTGGCGTGGCGCGGTGCCCTTCATCGGCAGGCTGCTGAGCGTCGTGCCACTGCGCTCCAGGAACAGCTCCGGCGAGCGCGACAGGATGCTGCCGCCGGCGTGGCGGATGAAGGCACCGTAGCGCACCGGCTGGGCCGCGCGCAGGGCCCGGTAGAGGGCCGCCAGGGCGCCATAGGCCTGGCCGCTGAACGGGAAGGTGTAATTGACCTGATAGCAGTCGCCGTCGGCGATGTAGCGGCGGATGCGCTCGATGTGTTCGACGTAGGCCGTCTCGCTGATGTCCGCCTGCAGACTGGCGACGCCGCAGGGGGCGTCGCCGGTCTGGTTCTCCAGCCAGGCTTCGCTGGCGGCGGCATCCAGCCACTCGCCGCGCTCGAAGATCCAGGCCTGTAGCAGCGGCTCTGTTCCGGTCGGTAGCAAGGGACGCAGGCGGGGCTCGATGGCGTAGCCGAGTTCGTAGGCGGCCGCCAGCGCGACCCAGGCACCGTTGCGGCTGGCCTCGTCAAGGCGCCGCAGGCACCGCTGCCAGTTGTCGGCGTCGTTGCAGACGACCTCCTCCACGAGACCGGTGAGCAGCCAGGCACCGCCGTCGGCGTCGAGGTTGTTGTCGAAAAAGGCGAAGGGGGGAGGCGAGGATTCGATGGGCACGGGCCGAGTTTACTGCGCCGCGGCACGGCGTGCAGAGGCGTGAAGGACTACTCCCTGCCCCGGCGGGGGCAGGTGGCAGGGCCGGTTTCAGGGATTTACAGGAGCGGGCTGGTGTGTTCGCCGCGCTCGTACACCACGTGGGCACGACCGACCAGCAGCGGGTCGAGGGAGCCGATCTGCTCCAGGTCCTTGTTGGTGTAGGGCAGCTTGTGCAGCACGTAGCGCATCGCGTTGAGGCGCGCGCGCTTCTTGCAGTCCGACTTGATGACCGTCCACGGCGCGTCGGCGGTGTCGGTGTGGAAGAACATGGCTTCCTTGGCCTTGGTGTAGTCGTTCCACTTGTCGAGGGAGGCCATGTCGATCGGGCTGAGCTTCCATTGCTTGAGCGGATGGCTCTCGCGCTCCTTGAAGCGGCGGCGCTGCTCCTGCTGGCTCACCGAGAACCAGAACTTGATCAGGTGCACGCCACTGCGCACCAGGTGGCGCTCGAACTCCGGTGTCTGGCGCATGAATTCGAGGTATTCGTCCTGGCTGCAGAAGCCCATCACACGCTCGACGCCGGCCCGGTTGTACCAGGAGCGGTCGAACAGGGCGATCTCGCCGGCGGTGGGCAAGTGCTGGACATAGCGCTGGAAATACCACTGGCCGCGTTCGGTGTCGCTGGGCTTCTCAAGGGCGACGACGCGGGCGCCCCGCGGGTTGAGGTGTTCCATGAAGCGCTTGATGGTGCCGCCCTTGCCGGCCGCGTCACGGCCCTCAAAGAGGATCACCACGCGCTGGCCGGTTTCCTTGACCCAGGCCTGCAGCTTGAGCAGTTCCACCTGCAGGCGGTACTTCTGCTTCTCGTAGGCCTTGCGGGACATCAGGTTCTTGTAGGGGTAGCCACCTTCGCGCCAGCCGTCGGCGAGTTCCTCGTCCGGGTGGGAGGGCAGCTTCTTGTAGACCGCTTCGTCTTCGGCCAGCAACGCATTGCGCAGGATCGCCGCATCGTCGGGCGATGCACCGGCCATGATGGCCTGCAGGGTTTCGGCGATGCTGTGGGCGTCGTGCCGGGCCAGGGTGGCGACGATGTCGCTTACCGCGCTGGCCTTGGCGTCCCGGGCGGCCTCGACGGCTTCGTCCACAACGAAGCGCTCAATGCCGGCGGGCGTGTGGCGCGGCGCGATGTCGCCGCTGGAGACCCGCCGGGCGTTCTTGGCGGCAGCGCCGGATGCCTTGCTGTTCTGGTCGGTCATGGCCGTATCTTCTTTGGGCTGGAGGTGCGAGGCGGCAAGGGGCCGGGCGGCTCAGCCCGCCATGCGGGTATGGCGTTCCGCGTAGGCCTTGCAGCGTTCGATGAACTCGGTGGTGCTCTTGGGCATGGGCGTCCGTGCCCGCGTGATGTAGCTCACCAGGTCGCGCCCCTGCTGGAGCAGCAGGCGTCCGTCGGCGACGACGTGCTGTTTTTCGACATTGGCGGGCATCGCGTCTTCATTGAAGTGGCGGCACAGGCGTTCGGCCGCGGTGACGAAGCTGGTCCAGATGTCGAAGATGTCCGGGTCGGTGCGCAGGGTCTCGGTCTTGACCTGGGCGGCGCGGGCAAAGGCGCGGACGTGGGGCTCGATGCCCAGGAAACAGGGGAGGGTATCGAAAGTCTCGACCATCGCGTCGGCAATGCGGTCGATGTCCCGCAGGGTCATGCCGATCTTGACGTAGCGGCTCTCATAGAAATCCTCCAGCGGAATCGAAAAGGCCTTGAAGGGCTCGCCCCACAGCTCGTCGATGCCTTCCTCGCCGGAGCGGTGCAGCACCAGCCGGCCGAGGCCGAGGGCTTCCTGCAGGCAGCGCCCGCACTCGCGCATCAGCGCGTTGTCCGACTGGATCTCGATGCCGACGCTCTGCAACTCGACCAGCTTGGTGAAGATGTCCGCCGCCCGGTTGAACAGGGCACCGGCCAGCATGGCGCCCTTGACCCGCCGGCGGTCCTCGTTGGCTTCATCCTCGTAGCTCTTGCGGGCTTCGTTCAGGCGGCTGCCCGGGATGTTGAGCCCGTGCTCGACGTGATTGAACAGGCGGCGGGTGAGGGCGCCGATCAGCTTGCGCTTGGCCTGCAGGGTATCCTCGGGTACCTGGTAGGTCTTGACCCAGTAGCCGGAGTAGAAGACCCGTTCACGTCCGTCGATGATCTGCTTGGTGCCTTCGGGAACGTTGCTGTTCATGGTCCGCTCGTGGCAATGGTTTTGAAGCAGCCTGAAAACTGCGAAAGGTGAAATTCTGCACTAGAAAGTCGTGCCGGATGTAACCCCTCTGCAATTTCCCGTCAGCTGGGTCACGCTTTCAGACCAAACCGTCCAGAATTTGGACAGTCACGTCATCGCCGGCCGCCACGTCGCCCTGCCCGGGGCCAAGGACGATGAAGCAGTTGGCTTCGGTCATCGAGCGCAGGATGCCCGAGCCCTGGGCGCCGGTGGTCCGCACCTTCCATTCGCCGT
This sequence comes from Pseudomonadota bacterium, assembly GCA_018241665.1. Lineage (GTDB taxonomy): Bacteria > Pseudomonadota > Gammaproteobacteria > Burkholderiales > Rhodocyclaceae > Zoogloea. The sequence goes on along the minus strand of JAFEDK010000012.1, from coordinate 48,827 downwards.
CCTCCGCGTAAAGCTGGCCGCGCAGGAATTCGGTGCGGCCGCGGCCCTTGCGGATTGAAACCGTGCACATGGCGCGCAGTTCGGGCGGCTCGCCCGGCGCCTCGACGCCGGCCAGGCGCAGCAGGGCCGGACGGGCGAACTGGTAGAAGGTGACCATCACGGCGACCGGATTGCCGGGCAGGCCGAACAGCCAGGCCCCGTCGCCATCGGCGCCGATGTGCCCGAAGGCCATCGGCCGGCCGGGCTTCATGGCGATCTTCCAGAACAGTACCTCGCCGAGCTTGTTCATCATGCTGCGGGTGAAGTCCGCTTCGCCGACCGACACGCCGCCGCTGGTGATGACCACGTCGGCGATCGAGGCGGCTTCACGGAAGCTGCCTTCCAGGGCCAGCGGGTCGTCGCGCACCACGCCCAGGTCGATGACCTCGACGCCGAGGCGGGTGAGCATGCCGAACAGGGTGTAGCGGTTGCTGTCGAAGATCTCGCCCTCGCGGGCAATGGTGCCGAGCGGCACGACCTCGTCGCCGGTGGAGAAGATCGCCACCCGCAGGCGTCGCCGGACGCTGATCTCGCTGATGCCGAGGGAGGCGATCAGGCCCAGCTCGGCGGGGCGCAGCAGCTTGCCGGCGGGCAGGGCGGGGCTGCCGGCCCGCAGGTCCTCGCCGGCCTTGCGCACGTTCTGGCCCATGCGCTGGCCCGGGGGAATCGTGACCTGGTCGTCGAGGGAGGTGACGACTTCCTGCATGACCACGGTGTCCACGCCGTCGGGCAGCGGGGCGCCGGTCATGATGCGCACCGCCTCGCCAGGGCCGATGGCGCGTGGGAAGGGGCGGCCGGCATAGGCGCTGCCGATGACCTGCAGCGTCGTCGGACCGTCGCTGTGCAGGTCGGCGCCGCGCAGCCCGTAGCCATCCATCGCCGAGTTGTCGTGGGCGGGCACGTCGATCGGCGAGATGACCGCTTCGGCGAGGACGCGGCCTAGGGCTTCCCGCAGCGGCAGGTGTTCGACGCCTTCGATCGGCGCCACTGCATCGAGAATCAATTGGCGACCCACGGCGACCGGCAGGGCGTTCGGGTCGTAGGCGTCGTTGCAGGTGAATTGCTGGCTCAGGGACGTCACTGCGGGATATCTCCAGGATGGTGGGCGCGGAGCTCGTCCGTCGTGTTGATGTTGGTGAAGGCCTCGGTCTCGTCGTCGAAGTTGCAGGCCACCCAGCGCAGGCGCTGCAGCCAGCTTTCCATGCGGCGCCCGCCGGCGTGCAGGAAGGCCTGCAGGTCGGCCAGCACGTCGCTGCGCATCAGCGCGAAGACAGGATGCAACTGTTCGCCGGTGCGGGCAACGGCCACGCTGGCCTGGCCGGCGGCCAGCGCGTCGGCCAGGCGTGGCACCAGGTCGGCCGGCAGGAATGGCGAGTCGCACGGTGCGCAGGCCAGATAGGGCGTCCTGCACGCTGCCAACCCGGCCTCCAGGCCGGCCAGCGGACCGGCGAAGTCGTCGCGCAGGTCGGCGATGACGGCTGCGCCCAGGCTGGCGTAGGCCTCGCCATTGCGGTTGGCGTTGATGAGGATGGAGGCGACCTGGGGAGCCAGGCGCGCCAGCACGTGGGCGGCCAGCGGGCGTCCGTCGAGCGGCACGAGTCCCTTGTCGACGCCGCCCATCCGGCGCCCCAGTCCGCCTGCGAGGATCAGGCCGCTGATGTCGTCCCTGCTGGGCACTGCCATCTCAGCCCCCGATGTAGGACATCTCGATCTTGCGCAGGGCGGCCGTCTCGGCGGTGCGGATCTCCGAGTAGCGGTCGCCGCGGCCCTGCCAGACCTGGCCGATGGCGGCCGACAACTCGGCATCGCTGTGGCCGCTGCGCAGCAGCGTGCGCAGGTCATGGCCGCTCTGGGCGAACAGGCAGGTGTACAGGCGCCCTTCGGTGGACAGCCGGGCCCGCGTACAGGTGGAGCAGAAGGCCTGGGTGACGGACGAAATCACGCCGATCTCGCCACCACCATCCTGGTAGCGCCAGCGTTCCGCCACCTCCCCGGTGTAGTTGGGATCGACCGGTTCCAGCGGGAATTCGGCGTGGATGCGCTGGACCACTTCGGCCGACGGCACCACGTCGTCCATGCGCCAGCCGTTGGAGCTGCCCACGTCCATGAATTCGATGAAGCGCAGGATGTGGCCGCTGCCACGGAAATGGCGGGCCAGCGGCAGGATCTCGTGGTCGTTGAGGCCACGCTTGACGACCATGTTGATCTTGATTGGCCCGAGCCCGGCGGCAGTGGCGGCATCGATGCCCTTCAGCACGTCGGCGACCGGCACGTCCATGTCGTTCATCGCACGGAAGACGGCGTCGTCGAGGGAGTCCAGGCTGACGGTGACGCGCTTCAGGCCAGCGGCCTTGAGGGCCGCCGCCTTCTTCGGCAGCAGCACGCCGTTGGTGGTGAGCGTGACCTCGATGCCGGGAATGGCGGTCAGCTGAGCGATGAGCTGTTCCAGATTACGGCGCAGCAGCGGCTCGCCGCCGGTCAGGCGAATTTTGCTGACGCCGTGGGCCGCGAACAGCCGGGCCACCCGGGTGATCTCCTCGAAGGACAGCAGGGATTCCCGCGGCAGGAAGGCGTAGTCCTTGTCGAACACAGCCTTCGGCATGCAATACACGCAGCGGAAGTTACAGCGGTCGGTGACCGAGATGCGCAGGTCCCGCAGCGGGCGGCCGCGGCTGTCGAGCAGGAGCCCGGTCGGGGCGGTGAGCTCCCGCGGGATCTTCGGCAGTTGCCGGAGCAGGCGCTCGTCGGCGAGGGGAATGACTCTCTGGTTCATCTCTGTGCAGGACGGATGCGGGCAGGCGCCGTTATACGGCGCCCATGGGCCGTTGCGCCTTGTTCTGGGGTAAGACGCGGGGTGTCTTCCTGCAAAAATTATGGGGCGCTGGGCGGGGAAGGACAACCCGGCCGACAGGAGGGATAACCCGTAGGCGACTCCACGGCTGGAGACGCCCGCGGGTTTCAAAGGGTTATTTGCTGAAGGGCAGGACCACGGCCCTGCCTTGGTCGGTGGTGATGCCGACGACGGTGAGGCGGGACTTGTCGCTGTTGAGGGTGGCGATGCCGTCGAAGGTGGTGAGGGTGCTGCCGGGGCAGCTCTCCACGAAGTGGGCCGTATAGGCACCGGCGGTCGTTTGCGCGGTCAGCGTGCCGGTGTAGGTGCAGCCCGTGGTGGATACGCCGGAGATCGCGCCGCTGCTTGCGCTGACCGACCAGCTCAAGGTCTGGCTGCCGCCGCCGGCACTGCCGTTCCAGGTACCGACGATGTCGGCCTGGACGGCGGGGGTGGCCAGCGCGTCCTGTTGGGTGACAGCCAGGGCACTGGCTCCGAGTCCGCTGAAGCTGAGTGTCTTGGGGGCGGTGCTCAGGCTGGCCTGTACGCCACCGCTGACGGCAACCGGTGCTGTGTTCCCGGCAAGCGCATAGATTTTCCCGCTGACCGCCGCCTGGCTGTCGATCGCCAGGACGTCGAGTTGCGACAGGTCCTGGGCCAGCACCCAGGCCGTCGCGGTGTTGCCGGCGCCGGGCAGGATGATCGCCGTGAAGGCGGTCGCGGCGCCGGTCGTGCTCCAGCGGCCCTGCAGCGCGCTGGTGTCCAGCGTGCTGGGCGTGGGGGTAGGTGTGGGGGTCGGAGTCGGAGTGGGGGCCGCACTGGTGCCACCGCCGCCACCGCCTCCACAGGCAGCAAGCAGGACCGAGGTGCCGACGGCGAGAACGATCGGACGCAGAAGGCTGGAGCGGAAATGTGTCGTCTTCATGGGCAGAAACCGGTGAGTCTTGAATGTTCGGGCTGGCGGGTCAGAACCAGAAGCTGCCAGCCGGCAGATCGGCATGAACGCCAACAATGGAGAGCTGCATGTAGGCCGCGGCGCCCGGATCGGTGATGACGCCATCGGCCTTGCCGTCCGCATCGAACTCGCCGCCGTCCTTGATCTGGAAGTCCAGGCGCAGCTTGCCGCCTTCGCTGACGATCTTGCCGCCGTAGGCCTCGCTCGCCAGGTTGACCCAGGTGCCGGCGGTGTTCTTTTTCCAGTAGCCATTCACCCCGAGGGTGGAATCCACGTACAGGCTGAAGCTCTCCGTCGTGTTTGCCGCAGCGACGTTGGCGCTGAAACTGATCAGGCCCAGTGGCATCGTGATGGCACTTGGCAGATCGGTCGGTGCATCGAGCTGCTTGACGTTGTTGAGGGTGGTGGCGTTCGCCGCCGGCGTGCTGGTGTCGACCTTGCCATCCTGACTGCTCGCCACGAGGGTCACATAGACCGGCCGGGCCGTTGCCGGCTTGGAAACGGCGGTGGGCGTGTTCAGGAAAACCACCGAAGTGACCTGGGACTGGGTGCTGTCCTTGATCCCGTCCCCGTTGCCATCGCCGGCGACCGGCGTGTTGTTGCCGCTCGAAATGGGTAGGCCAGGTGCGGCGTCTTCGATGGTCGGGGATACGCCGTCGTTGTCCTGCTCGACCGGGGGCTGCGGGGGCGGCACCGTTGGCGTCGGGGGATCTGCGGGCGGGGCAAGGCGCGTCAATACCACGTCGTTGCCGGTGCCGCCGACATAGCTGATCTGGAAGGACGCATTACCCACTGTGAGCGTGCTGCCCTCGGCCAAACCGCTGAAGGTCCCGACGACCGCCGAACTGCCCTGGTTGTCGATGAGGGTCAGGTGGTCGCCGACGGTGGGTACATAGCCGGTCTTCAGCGTGAAGCTCAGCGTACTGCCGGTCAGCGTTACGGCGCCATTCTGCACCACGATCTGGTCATAGCTCGAGGCGCCGGCGGCGTTCATTTCCAGCGTGCCACCCAACACGAGATTGGCGCCGCTGTCGATTGTGAAGTGGCCGACGCCGTCGTTGGTGCCCGTGACGCCAAGGGTCAGCTTGCCGCCGGCGGCAATCGTCAGCGTGTCGTTCAGCCAGTCGGAGCCGGCGAGGCTGGCGCCGCTGCTCACCGTGATCTGGCCGTCGTAGCCCGTCAGGGTGTTGTTGGCATCCCCCTGCAGGGCCAGGGTGCCAGCAGTGACGGTGGTCGCACCCGCATCGGCGACGATACCGCTGTGGGCGAGCGTGATGGCGCCACTGCCCGCCTTGGTCAGCCCGCCACCGTTCGTAATGGCCCCGGACAGCGTGACGTTGTCCGAGGTCTGGACGGTGGCACTGTTCAATAGCTGGATGGCATTGTCGATGGTGGTGGTGCCGGAAATGCTGAAGGCGCCGTTGTTGAGCTGGATGCTGCCACTGCTCAGGGCGTCATCGCTGGCTACCGACAGGGTGCCCTGGCGGACTTCGATGTCGCCGGACCACGCCGTCTCGTTGCCGGTGTTGGATAGAACCACGGTTCCGGCTTGGGTCAGGTAGAGCTTTTGCGCGCCAGAAATCTGACCAGAAAGCGTTGCGGTACGGCCAGTTGCGACATCGAGCGTGGCATAGCCCGCTCCGGAAAGATCGAGCGCATTGTCGACGGTCGTCGTGTCGGTGATATCCAGGGCTGTGCCCGAGGTTAGTGATACGGTGCCCGCCCCCAGGTTGGCGTCTGCTGCGATCGACAGCGTGCCACTCGAGACGCTCGTGGTGCCGATGTAGGTGTTGGAGCCCGACAGGGTGAAGGTGCCGGAGCCAGTCTTGGTGACTCCGCCGGAGCCGCTGATCACACCGGAGAAGGTCGTGGAGGCGTTGCCGCCCCCGGTGGTCAGGGTGTTGGCGCCCAGCGCGACGGTGCCGGCCCCGGCGAGGGAGCCGACGGTCTCGTTGCCGCCGAGGGTCAGGGTGGCGCCCGAGGCCACGCTGACGGCACTGGTGTCGGCAATCACGTTGGCTGCGCCCGTGGTCAGGCCGCCTGCCGACACCGTCGTAGTGCCGGTATAGGTGTTGGCCCCGGACAGGGTGAGGGTGCCCGAGCCAGTCTTGGTGAGTCCGCCGGAGCCGCTGATGACGCCCGAAACGCTCGTGGACGTGTTGTCCGCCCCTGTGGTCAGGGTGCTGGCGCCTAGCGCCACGGCCCCGGCGCCGGCCAGGGAGCCGACGATCTCGTTGCCACCGAGGGTCAGGGTGGCGCCCGAGGCCACGCTGACAGCACTGGTGTCGGCGATCACATTGGCAGCGCCTGTGCTCAGGCCGCCGGCCGACACTGTTGTAGCGCCCGTATAGGTATTGGTCCCGGACAGGGTGAAGGTGCCGGAGCCGGTCTTGGTGAGTCCGCCGGAGCCGCTGATCACGCCGGAGAAGGTCGTGGATGCGTTGCCGCCCCCGGTGCTCAGGGTGTTGGCGCCCAGCGCGACGGTGCCGGCCCCTGCGAGGGAGCCGATGGTCTCGTTGCCGCCGAGGGTCAGGGTGGCGCCCGAGGCCACGTCGACGGCGCTGGCATCCGCAATCACGTTGGCGGCACCGGTGCTCAGGGTGCCGGCCGATACCGTTGTTGCACCGGTGTAGGCGTTGCTGCCCGACAGGGTCAGCGTGCCAGTACCGGTCTTGGTCAACGCCTTGGATGCACCGGAAATGCTTCCCGAGAGTTCTGCTGCTACAACGCCGCCAACGTCAATCGAGGCGTTCCCCGCCAGCGTGATGGCGTTGTCGATGGTGCTGGAGCCGGTGATGGACAGCGTGGCGTTGCTACCGAGCGAGAGGGCGCCTGTCCCGAGATTGTTGTCTGCCGCGACAGAAACCTTGGTGTCGGCGGCGATGGTCGTGCTACCTGAATAGCTATTGGTCCCCGAAAGGATGATTGCGTTGTGGTTGGACGGGTCGTCATTCTGCAGAGTAAGAGATCGGGCGCCGCCGCTTTCCGATATGTTGCCCGAGAAGGTGATGACCGCCCCATCGGCCATCAGGTAACTTGCTGCGTCCGTATGAAGCGCGGCATCGCCGGCAAGTACGATGTTGTTGGTGATGCTGCGGGTGTTGCCACTGACCCACGCTTTCGTGCCCGTGTTCAAAGTGATCGTGCCGTGACCAAAGCCTGTGGTACCGAAGGCCTCCACGAAGCCGGATGCAACGACAATATTCCCTTGAAAGTTGTCGGCATCCCAAAGATTGAGAACGCCGCCTGTCGAGATCAAGGTGCCTGAACCGGTCAGCGCGCCCTTCAAGGCCAATTGGCTGCCACTCGTCATCGAGGCCGTATTGATGGTTCCGCCACCGCTGCCGATCACGACATCATTGGGGAGGTTATCGTAGAGCGTGCCTACAATATTCTCGCTCCCCGAGCCGGTTAACTTCAGCGTGCCGCCATCCAGCGTGACTTGCCCACTTCCCGAGATGGTGGTGTGGTTGGTGATGCTGAGCGTGCCCGCTGAAATCGTGGTGGCGCCACTGTATGTATTGCTACCCGACAGCGTCAGCGTGCCCGAACCCGCCTTGCTCAAGCCACCGCTTCCACCGATGGCGCCCGAAAAGGTGGTGCTGGTGTTGGCGCCGCCTGTGGTGAGCGTGTTTGTCCCCAGCGTCACCGCGCCTGCACCGGCCAGCGAGCCCACGGTTTCATCGTTAGAGAGTGTCAGCGTGGCGCCGGACGCAACCGTCACCGCGCTGGTGTCTGCGATGGCAGCTCCGCCGCTGGCTGTCAGGGTGCCGGCATTGATCGTGGTTGTGCCGCTATAGGTGTTGCTGCCGGACAGGGTGAACGTGCCCGATCCTGTTTTGGCGATTCCACCGGTGCCACTGATGACGCCGGAGAAATCGGTGGAGGTGTTGTCTGCCCCGGTTGTCAGGGTGTTGGCGCCCAGCGCGACGGTGCCGGCCCCGGCAAGGGAGCCGACGGTCTCGTTGCCGCCGAGGGTCAGGGTGGCGCCCGAGGCCACGCTGACGGCACTGGTGTCGGCAATCACGTTGGCTGCGCCCGTGGTCAGGCCGCCGGCCGACACCGTCGTAGTGCCGGTATAGGTGTTGGCCCCGGACAGGGTGAGGGTGCCTGCACCTGTTTTTGTCAGTCCGCCACTGCCAGCCAGGACGCTGCTGATCGTGCTTGTCTTGCCCGCTTGGTTGGTTACGGTGAGCGCGGTCCCGCTGCCAAGCGTGATTTGGTTGCCGGCCAGCGTCGTACCGCTGTCTACCGCATCGGTATTGACCGTCAGGCTTTCACTGATCGACACATTGCCAGCCAGTGTCGTACCTGTACTGGCAAAGGTGCTACCCAGTATCAGCGTCTGGCTGCCGGTGTTGTCAGCCGCAGCAATTGCCACCGCCTCGCTGAAGCTGACGCCATTGCTGACGTCGATGGTGGCCGTGTCGGTGGTGTTGGTGACGTAGATGGTGTCGCTGTTCACCGTGACGTCGGCGGTGGTTGAACCTGTGCCGTCACTGAGCGTGAAGCGCAGGTTCGCATCACCCGCGGGAGTGTCGTTGCGGTAGAGGATGCTCTGGGCAATAGCATTGACAAGCGCCGTTGTGGCCGCCGTACCCGAGCTGGTGAAGTTGACGGTGAGTACACCTGCGCCATTGGAGAAGGTGGCGAAGGTGAGGCCACCTGCTTGCAGGTTGCTGCCGCTGACCGTGAATGGGGCCCCGGAAGTATTGAAGTCGAAGCTATCGGCAGAGACCACCGTGCCGGTGTGCTGCACCGTCAGGCTGCCGCCCGCCCAGTCGCCGTTGCCGCCGTTGAGGGCGGAAAGCTCGGCGTCATTCACGGACGCATTGGTACCCGCATCGAGTACGACCGTATTGCCAACGCCGGCCCATGTGACGCTGTCGGCGTTCAGGTTGGAGATGGTGGGAGAGGTGTTGGCTGGTGCCGACACCAGAACTCCAGTCGTTGCACCCACCGAGTTCAATGTCAGCGTAGCGCTGTTGCCCACTGCATCTTGCAGCGTGCCACCATTGAGGCCGAGGGCGCCGATCGTGATGCCGTCCGCGTCGGCGTCACCCGTCTGGACGGTGTATCGGAACACCACGGCCGAGCTGCCGGAGCCGGATTGGTAAGTGGCATACACCGTGCTGGAGCCAATAGTCAGCGCGATCCGGGGTGTTCCCGTGACGGTGACCGTCTCGCTGAAGGTGACTGTGAAGTCGAGGTTCTGTCCTTCGGTGTAGGTGGCATTGGTTGGGACGGTGACGCTGGAGACGGTGGGGGCCTGGTTGTCCAGCGCGGCATTGGTGGTGTCGGCAGTGGTTGTTGTGTTGCCTGCGTTGTCCGTGGCCGTGACAGAAATATTCTTGCTGGCGCCGCTGTTGGCTCCGGCAACGATGGTGTAGGTGGCCGTCCAGGTTCCGCTGCTGTTGGTGGCTGCGACGGCGCTGCCGCCGCCAAAGGCGCTGAAATTGACGGTTACCCCGCTGATCGTATCGGTGTTGTTATCGCCACCAGCCGTGTTGTTCCAGGTGGCCGTGACGGTGTCACCGATTTTGTAGGCTCCGCCCGCGCCGCTGCCACCGCTGATGCTGATCTTGGCGTCCGTGACGGTGGGGGCCTGGTTGTCCACTGTCAGGTTGGTGGTATCGGCGCGCGTTGCGGAGACATAGAGGGTGCTTCCCGAGCCGTCTGTGTATTCCTTGTAGGAAATCTTTCCGGTGACCGACACATTCCGACTGGCTTGGTCGATCGACCCGCTTCCCATGGTGTATGACGCAGTCCATATACCACCGCTGTTGGTGGCCGCCACTGCGGTGCCGCCACCGAATGGGCTGAAGTCCATCGTCACAACGGACACAGAGCTATTGTTGTCACCAGCACCTGAGTTGTCCCAGCGGGCGGTGACCGTATCACCAATTTTGTATGCGCCTGAGGTACCTGTTCCGGCCGACATGATGGAAATGTTGGCGTCAGTGATCGTGGGCGCGGTTGGTGCTGTTGTTTTTGTTTTTCCGCAACTCCCATCATCGCCCGATATGCCTGGGCCCGAGACTCCTGCATAACACCCCAAACACTCATCAATCCCCTCCATCCCCAGCACCGTAAACGGCAGGACCGTCTCGATGTCGCCGACGGCGTATTCCAGGTCCCAGTCGCCGCCCAGGCTCAGAGGGCCGGTGCGGTCGGTGGAGGCGGCGATGTCGGCGCCGTTCAGCGCGCTGGAGAGTGCATCTACGAAGGCGTGCCCGCTGTCGCCGGCGGCGACGGAGCAGCCGTAGAGCAGCAGGTCGCTGTCCGGGGTCAGGTGGCTGGCGATGGCGCTCAGGGCGTCGGACTGGGCCGCCAGGTTGTTGCTGGTCAGTTGCAGGTCGCCCAGGCTGAGACGGCCGGTGCCGCCGTGGCTGACCAGGTGCACCGCGTCGAGGGTGTCGTAGCTCGACAGGGCGTCGGCAATCGACTCCAGGCCGTTGCCACCGGCAGGCAGCAGGATGACCGGGATGTTCGGGTTGATGCCGGCGGTCAGGGTTTTCCAGTCGCTGACGCTGGCGTCGACGATGACGACTTCGCGGATCGGTGAGGTGCTCTCGGTCATGGGGTGCCTGGGGTCGAAGGTTGGAAAATGTCAGGTGCGGGGCTTGTTCTGCGGTTGCCAGCCGGGAAAGTCCGGGGCCGGCTTGGGCGCGGCTTTCCAAGGGCCGTCGGGCAGGTGCATGCGCCACTGGTGCTGTTCGGGCTCGCGGAAGCCGGGGGTGTAGGGCTTGCGGATGCCGGGCAGGAAGGCGACGTCGTAGGTCTCGGTGACCTGGCCTTCGATGGTCAGCCAGTGGTCCAGCTGACCGGTGCCGAGGTTGAAGACCAGCAGGCCGCAGCGCTGGTAGAAACCATGGTCCTCGAGCTTCTGGGCCAGGTTGATCTGCCCGACCAGTCCGTTCTTGTCCGGCCGCAGGCGCGACAGAGCGACCACCGCGTGATCGCCGACGAAAGCGATGCCGCGGGCGAAGCCCTGGCACAGGACGACCGGCACGAAACGCTTGCTGGCGAAATCCACGTAGCCCAACTGGGCCTCGCCGGAGTTGATGAGCCACAGCTTGCCGTCGTGCCAGCGTGGTGAGTGGGGCATCGACAGGCCTTCGCAGACCACCTCGTTGCTGCGCATGTCGATCACGCAGCCGCCATGGCTCTTGACGCCCTTCCAGCCGAGGCGGGTGTCGAAGCGCCCGCAGATCGTAGCGTAGGCCAGTTCGCCGTCGACGGCGCAGATACCGTTCAGGTGGCAGCGGTCTTCCGGTGCCAGCACGCTGATGAAGTCCGGCACCCACACCGGGCGGAAGGTGTAGTGCTCGTCAGGCGCGGCGACGCAGCTGAACTGGGTGTTGGCGTAGAGGAACGCGTAGTGCTCGCCCTGGAAATGCACGTCGGCCAGCACGTCGTGGGTGTTGCTGTTGCCGACCATGTAGCCCTGGCGCGGCATGTAGATTGCGTCGTAGTGCTGGCCGGCGATTTCGTCAGGACCGGTGTTGGAGAAGCGCCAGATCTGTTCCCGGTTGCCGACCCACAGTTTGTCCTGGTCGATGGCCAGGCCCATGGCGGTGCCGACGACCCGCTCCTGCGCGTAGATGCTCCCGTCCGGCTCGCTGCCGAGGAAGAACAGGCGCCCGGTCTGGTAGGTGGAAAAGGCCAGCGAGCCGCCCGACTCGGCCAGCCAGCGGGCCAGCCCCGGGGAGGGGGTGAGCTGTGGTTTGCCGGCGGCCCGACGGAGTTCCGGGGACGATGCGCCGGCCTCGTCGAAGCCGCTGCGCTGATGGTCTGCCGGTGTCCAGGCATTGAGCTGTAGATCTGCCATCGGATGGATACGCTAGGTGTTGTGCGGGTGGTTTACGACCTGGCGGGCGATTTCTGCAGTGTCCAGGTGGCGGGTGTCAAAGCGGAATTCGGGCTCCTCGGGAGGCTCGTAAGGATCGTCCCAGCCGGTGAGGCCCTGGATCTCGCCGGCCCGGGCTTTGGCGTACAGGCCTTTCGGGTCGCGTCGCATGCATTCCTCCAGGGGCGTGCTCAGGTGGATCTCGATGAACTGCCCCGCGGGGACGCGGTTTCTGGCCCGCAGACGGTCAATTCGGAAGGGGGAGACGAACGCACACACCACGTCGAGGCCCGCGCTCCACATCAGCCGGGCAACTTCGCCGGCGCGCCGGATGTTCTCGCTGCGGTCGGCGGCCGACAGCCCCAGGTCGGCACACAGCCCTTTGCGCAGTTCATCACCGTCGAGAACAACGGCCTGTCGCCCGCTATCCTTGAGGGCGGCGGCCAGGGCTGCGGCGAGCGTGGTCTTGCCGGCTGCGGGCAGGCCGGTAATCCAGTAGATATGCGGTGGAGCAGCCATCCGGATGGAGTGTCGGGTTGTGTTCTGATTGAGTCGGGTGCCGGGGCCGTGGCCCGCGACAGACGCGTCGCACGCTACCATGGCGGCCCAGCGCCGCCAGTGGAGCCATGGCGCCGGATTGTGACATTGGTTACGGTGGTGAAGATGTTTGTAACTCTATTTATATGGCCGCCGACGTGATGGCTGGGGCTGCGCTCCTTGCCCCCGACCAGGCACCTCGGCCGTTGTTGCCAAATGAGCCCCGTGTGCTCGACAAGGAGGCCGAGCAGCTCCTGACCGAGCGCTTCCTGCTGCCGGTGCTGCCCGCTTTGGAGGCGCTGTTCCGCTTGCTGCGGGGCCAGATCGACCCGGCCTTGCGTCAAGCGGGGCCGGGCAAGGACGGCAAGCCTTATCCGCTGGGGTGGTGCCTGGAGATTTCCCAGGCGGTGCAGAACGCCCTGCAGCGCTTGCAGCCGGTTTCCTTGCCGCCCCTGGCTGCACAGGGGTATGCGGCACTGGCGGCATTCCTGGCCAATGGGGGGCGTTTCCGGCAAGTGTGGGGAGACCTGCGGGGCGAATATTTTCAGAATGCCTTCCTGGCAGGCACGCTCTATATCGATGCGTCCAACGACACCGTGGTGCCGACCAAGCCACCCGTGGAGATCCTGCCGCTGGAGCAGGCGCGTTTTGTGCCGATCGAGGATTTCGAGCACTTCGGCCGGGTGGCTGCGCGTTATTGGGGGGCGCGGGCCTTTCCCAACCACGTGTTGCCATCCCTCGCGCCTTATTTTCCCTTGCTCACGGTGACTGCGGAGGGCGCGGTGTGCCTGCAGTCCGCCACCAATTACATGATCGCGTTGACGTGTACCGCCGGTTTCCAGCCCAGCGAGCAGGTGCTGGCTGCCCTGCCCATGGATCGTGATCTGGCGGGGCGGCTGGCTCAGTGCCTGGCAGACCTGCCCATCGAGGTCGTTCAGGACCCGGAACGGGGCCGGACCCTGGCCTTGGACGCGTGTCGGGAGTTGCGGGCCTGCGGTGCCTCTGCTTCCGATGACCGCCGCACAAGGGCGTGTCTGGCCATGCTGGAGGTCAATCGGGTGCTTGAGGGCGTAGTGCTTGGCAGGTGAGGGTGATGGGCCAGCTGACCGGATTACATGTCGCCGTCCACCCCGCCAGCTACCTGCGGCGCATCGGCCATCACCGTCGGCGGTGTCAGCGCCGCAATCCCACGCGCACACTCCAGAAAACCCGGCAGGCAGGGGTTGGCATTGCCCGCCGCCCAGATCAGCCCCTGTTCGACCATCCGTGGGGCGGACACCGGGAGGAATACCGCGCCAGGTAACTGCATCCGGCTCATCGACTGGGGCACGAGGGACACGCCGAGCCCCTCCGAGACCAGGTTCACGATCGTCTGCTGCAGGTGTGTTTCGAGGCGGACATGCGGTTCAAAGCCGTGCTCGCGGCAGCAGCCGATCACCATTTCGTGCAGGGCTGGGGCGGTACTGGCGGGAAAGGTGATGAAGGGTTCGCCGGCGAGCTCGTCCACCGCGATCTCGGGCCGGGCGGCCAGCCGGTGCCCCGCAGGGAGTACTGCACAGAGCGGTTCCAGATAGACGCGCAGGTACTCAAGCCCGGCTGGGCGTTGCCACGGAAAGGCGATGCCGACGTCGGCCTGGCCGGAAAGCAGGGATTCGTTGAGTTCCCGCGGCAGCACTTCGTTGAGCTGGATGTCCGCGTCTGGATAGGCATCTCCGAAACGCTTGACCAGCCGCGGCAGCACGCTCCACGCCGCGCTCATCGTGAAGCCGACGCGCAGCACCCCGCGCTCGCCCCGCGCGGTGGCCTGGGTGCTGCGCACGGCGGCGTCGAGGGCGGCGAGGATGCGTGCTGCCTGTTCGTGGAAATGGCGGCCGGCGGCGGTCAGCTCGACTTGCCGCGACGTGCGCTGGAACAGCACGACGCCGAGCGCTTCCTCGAGCGCCGCGATCTGGCGGCTCAACGGGGGCTGGGAGATATGCAGCAGGGCGGCGGCGCGACCGAAGTGCAGGGTGTCGGCGAGAACCACGAAGTAGCGCAACTGACGAAAATCGAGAGGCATTGATTCCGCTTCCGTATCAATCGTGGATCTATATAGCATTGGACGGTATGAGATGGCGAGTCCTAAGCTGCTCGTCACTTCATCGCTGAGCCGCGCCCCATGTCATCCATCATCAATGTCGTCCTGCCGATCTTTGGTTTGATCCTGGCGGGCTACCTGTGTCGCCGCGGCGGTTGTCTCGGCGAAGGGGCTTCCGCCGAGCTCAACCGCTTTGTCGTCTGGCTGGCCTTGCCGGCCCTGCTGTTCAAGGTAACGGCGACGGCCACCTGGGCGCAGATCTGGCAGCCGGGCTTCATCGCCTCGGTGTGCGGCGGGTGCGCATTGGTGTTCGGCGCTACGGTGCTCCTGCGGGTGAGGCAGTTGCGCGGACTCGCTGACGCCAGCATCGACGGGCTCAGTGCCGCGTATTCCAATACCGGATTCGTTGGCATTCCGCTGTGCGTGCTGGTGCTGGGCCAGGCGGGCTTGCTGCCGGCGATCGTCGCGACGCTCATCGTTACATGCGCCTTGTTCGGCGTCGCCATCGTGCTGATCGAGCTCAGCCTGCAAAGGGAACAGCATCCGCTGCGCGCCCTGGCCCGGGTGGGGCGGGCGCTGGCGACCAATCCCTTGCTGGTGGCGCCTGTGTTGGGTGGCGCCTGGGGGATGACCGATCTGCCGCTGGCGCCGTCTTTCGAGCAGTTCCTGTCCCTGCTCGGGACCGCTGCCACGCCTTGTGCGCTGGTGTCCCTGGGGGCATTCCTGGCGCAGGAGCAGGACGGCCGTCACGAGGGGGCGACGGGGCTTGCGTTGGCCAAGCTGATGCTGCAGCCGCTGGTTACGGCTTTCCTGGCCTTCCGGGTGTTCGAACTGCCCACGCTGTGGGCCAATTCGGCCTTGCTGTTGAGTGCGTTACCGACTGGAACCGGCCCGTTCATGCTGGCCAGCTTCTATCGGCGCGAAGCCGCGCGGGTGTCGCGCGTTGTTCTGCTGACAACCCTGGGGTCGGTGCTGAGCCTGTCGCTCTGCATCCAGTGGCTGGGGCGTTAGCGGCGCGAACGCCCTTCAGGCGGCCTGCAGGGTGCTGACGGTGCGCGTGCCGGGCTGCTTCGTCGCCCGTTTTTCCCGGTACATGCCCTCGTCCGCCCGGTGCAGCAGCGCGTCGGCATTGCAGTAGTCGTGGGGGCCGGCCTGGGCGAGGCCGATGCTGAGGCTGACCGGTTTGTCGTTGCTCGACGAGACGGCGTGCCGCAGCCTCGGCAGGTAGGTGTCGCGGATGCTGTCTTCCGTGCTGTTGGGCAGGATGACGCAGAATTCGTCCCCGCCACAGCGGAAGCATACGTCTTCCTCCCGGGAGACCTGCTTCATTGCTTCCGCGACGGAGCACAGGATCTCGTCGCCCCGCTGGTGGCCGAAGTTGTCGTTGATCGACTTGAAGTCATTCACGTCCATGTAGATCACGGTCACGGCTTCCCGGCGGCGCTGGGCGCCGGACAGCACGCGGCCCAGGGTTTCGTTGAGGTGACGTTTGTTCTGCAGGCCGGTGAGGGGATCGGTCTTGCTGAGTTCCTCGAGCTGGAGCGTGCGTTCGCGGACTTTCTCCTCCATCGAGCGGGCGTACTGTTCCGACTTGTTCTTGGCGATTTCGATCTCGGTGACGAGGCTGCGGATGTAGGTCTCGAAAACCAGCGTGACATCGAAGTGGATCAGCTTCTGCAGGGATTCCTGCGTCAGCCTGAGCTCGCCGATACCCGCGCGCGTGTCGCTGAGGGTGCTGGTCAGCAGGCTCAGCAGGGTGTGCACGCCGGCCAGGTAGAGCTTGGGTTCGACGCCGATGCGCTTGTGGACCATGCCGATGCGCAGGCGGTTGTTCACGTATTCCAGGCCGTAGTTCCCGGAGAACAGATCGAGGATGTAGCGCCGCTGGGCGCTGCGCAGGCGCGTGAGGGTATCGGCGTCGCCGATCAGCAGCGCGATTTCGGGCTCGCTGGTCTGGGTGCGGTAGAAGCACGCCACCAGATCGTCCAGCTGGGCCTCGATGAGCGGCTTGCAGGCGACGAGCCGCTGCACGTCGTGGGGACCGAAATTGAGCAGGTTCTTCCGGTGTTCGATCTCGAACTCGGTGATCCGGAGTTGCTCGAGCAGGGTCTGGTTGGTCTGGTTCATGGTGCGAATCCTGTGTTTCGCCGGGCGCCCGTCAGGCGTGGAGGCGGAATCGACCGACGGAGGACGACAGCGTGGCCGACAGGCTGGTCAGGTCATCGGCGGCGGTGGCCACTTCGGCGGCGGCCTCGGCGTTTTCTTCCACCATCTGGACGATCTCGTCGATCTGGCGTGCGATCTGCTGGCTGGCCGTGGCCTGCTCGTCGAGGCCGGAGGACACCTCGGTGATAACGCCCACGACGGTCTCGGCATTGGCGACGATTTCGTCGATTTCCTGGCCAGCCTGCTTCGCGCCGGCCAGCCCGGTCTGCATCTGGGCGACGGTGGCCTGGATCTGCACGGCGACGTCCTGGGCCCCGCTCTGGATCGCCTCGGTCATGCTGGTGATCTGGATGGTTGATTGCGCAGATTGCTCGGCCAACTTGCGGACCTCGTCGGCAACCACTGCGAAGCCGCGGCCCATTTCGCCGGCGCGGGCGGACTCGATGGCGGCGTTGAGGGCCAGGAGGTTGGTCTGGCTGGCGACGGTCTGGATGACCTTGACGATCTCCGAAATCCGCAGTGTCGCCTCGCCCAGCTGAGAGGCATTGCGGGCGCTGTGTTCGATGCGTTCGCTGACCTTGGTGATCTGCTCAACCATGTCGCTGATGCCGAGGGCGCCGCTGGAGGCGTGTTCCCGGGCCTGCGTCGAGGTGTCGCTGGCTGCGCTGCCGAGCAGGCTCACATGGGAAATGGAGGAGGACAGTGCGTCCAGCGACTGGGCCATGGAGGCGGCCAGGCCGGCCTGGGTTTCCGAGCCGTGGCGAACCTGGTCGGTCGCGTGGGACAGGTGATGGGTAGCTTCGTGCAGGCGAACGTCGGCCTGGCGGATGGTCTGCACCATCTCGCGCAGGGACAGCTGCATGCTCTGAACTTCCCGCTGCAGTGCCGCCACTTCATCCTTGCCCTGCGGCTGCAGGTCGCAGCTGAGGTCGCCGCCGGCAATGCGTTTCACCGCGGCCAGTGTGTCGGTCAGCTTGTGCCGGATGCCGCGGGCGATGGCCAGCGCGATCACGGCGGCGAACAGCATGAACGCGGCCGTGCCACCGATCACCACGTGGGTCATCTGGCGGGCGCTCGCCTTGAGCGTTTCGATTGCGGTGGTGTTGGCTGTGCGTACCTGCGCGAGGTAGGTGCGGGTGGCCTCGTTGAGGGTGAGGGCTGCTGGCCTATGGGCCGTGTGGAAGAGGCGGTTGGCGTCGGTCTGGGCGCCGTTCGAGGCCAGGCCGACGATCTCGCGGGAGAGTTTCTCGAAGGCCTTCAGCTGCTCCTGAATGTCCAGCGCTGCCTGGGACAGACCGCGCTCCGCGCTGGTGCCGCGTTCCAGCTCGGTGATGCGCTGCATGGCGCTGTTGGCCGCAGCGATGTGTTGGTCGGTCGAGCGGCCGACTTCGGTCAATGCTGCTGGCTCGGTTTCGATGATGGCGCTGCGGACCTGGATGCGGATCTGCTGGATTGCGTCGTTGAGCCGGGTTACGGCATCGACCTTCGGCGTGAAGGTTTCATCGATCTGCTGTGAGGCATCCCCGATGCGGGCGGAATGGACGACCACGTAGGCTGCTACCGCAATGAAAATCGAGGCGATCAGACCAAATCCGAGGAGGATTCGGGTGGCGATGGAGCGGCTTTTCATTTCTGGACCCAGGTTCAATTGAGAACGTGACAGATGTTGGCTCGCGGCGATGCGGCCATGCCTGTCCGGAACGGGGCCCGTGGTCGGGCCTTGTGGCCCCGGCCCCAGCGGGAGAGCCGTCAGAACAGCTCGACCATGTCCTGCCCCTGGCCGCGCCCGGCATTGAGCGCCGCGAGCACCTGCGAGAGCTGGGCGTCGAAGCCCCCGCCCGTGGCCAGACGCTGCAGGATCCGTTGCACCGATTCATCCATCGTCGCGCTGATCTCGGCCTCCTGGCTGTGGCTGATGTCGAGCCAGGCATAGGTCTTCTCGATCCCCTCGATCATTTCCTGCAGGAGCAGGCGGGTATCGCACAGCGTCACACGGGTTTGATCGCCCAGCACATTGACGGCGAGCTCGGCTTCACTCAGGGCCACCTGGATCTGCTCGGCGCGCTGTTGCCCTTCGAGCCGCAGATCCACGTTGACCGTCATCACTTCGGCCGACTCGGCGAGGATGGCCAGGCTGTCACGCAGGATGCCGGCCCTTTCCTGCTCTGCCTGCTCGTCGGGCATGTTCGACACGATGATGGAGACCCGGTCGTAGTTCACCACCAAGTGGCGCTTGAACTGGAACAGGCGGCCCATGCCCCTGACGTTCTCGAGCATCGATGTCTCGAGCGGCGAGGGCGTGCCGAGAACGCTGGCGATGGTCGCCTCGCCGTCCGGATGGCGGATCAGCACGCAGGCTTGCAGGCCCAGGTCGTGGATGGTGGTCAGCAGGTTGTCGGCGAGGTCGGGGTAGTCGGCAACTGTCATGTTGCGCCGCATGAACTCGAGCAGGATGCCGGTCTGGCTGGCACTGGAGAGGAACCCCATGGCCATCCGTTCCAAGGTCTTCTTCTCCTGTTCAAGCGCTCTTTGCGTGCGGTGCTGGCGAATGGCCAGGGCCACCTTGCGCGGGAAGATGGTGGGGTTGGCGGGCTTCAGGATCAGGTCGTTGCCACCCGCGTCGAAGGCGTCGAGCTGGCTTTCGAGCGTGCTGCCACAGGCCACGAAGAGGATCGGAATATCCAGAAACGTCCGGAGCTGCCGGCAGGTCCCGTAACCGTCGATTCCGGGCAGCGCAACTTCGAGGATGACCAGGTCGGGGCTGCGCTCCCTGCACAGCTCGATGGCCTGCTCGCCGGATGTGGCGGTCAGCACATCGAAGTTGCAACCGAGCATGCTGCGATGAGCGCTACGCGTCGCGGCATCCCCATCGACGATCAGAACCCGTCCGGTGGTCTCGTCATCGAAAGCCGGAATGAGTTGGGGGTCGGGTTCGTAACGGGAAGCGATGGCACGCATGCTCAACCTCCTGGCCTGGAAATTAAACGATTTTGTGTATTTTAATGATTTTGATGTTTATATTGAAATGAGATTATTGTATTTGAGAATATGTCATTTTTATGAACTGCCGCCGGTAGCCTCATAAAGCTGATAATTCCCACGTTAAAAAGCTGTCGGCGCCAGGGGAAACGCTTGGAGCAGCGGGACGCCCGGGCCACTTGGGTGTGATTTTTATTGCAAAAATCGATAAATTCAATAAAATTAATTCAACTTCAAGCCGACGAGATCATCATGGCGACCGAGTTGATGTATCGCTTTTGTGTCCGGGAAAAGCGCTCTCAAGTATCTGCATTCCACACCCGCAAATCCTTCATCACGCCGCTCTTCTACACGGACGAGGCGGCGCGTGAGCGCTATGAAGTCATCGAGCGCCTGGAGCATACGGCGATTCTGCGCGATACCCTGGTCCTGCAAATGGAGTCGCAATGCCCTGATTAGGGCTGCGGATTCGGGCGGTATGTCACGCAAGACGGCGTGACCTCGAGCGCACGGCTATCCAGCCGGCCAGGCGCCCTGTCCGCGACCGTCCTTTTCCTGGTGGGCACTCAGCGTTGCCAGTGTGCGCCGCAGGGACTCGGCCAGTTGCCGGGCGCCCGGAAGCGTATCGGGATCGTGCCTGCGGGCATCGTTCATCACGCTGCTGGCCTGTGCCTGTAGAGCGTGGGCGAAGAGGTTGCCTGCAATGCCCTTGATCTCGTGGGCCTTGCGCTCTATCGCCTCCAGGTTCCCCTGTGCGATGAGTTCGTGCAGACCCTCGACGTCATCGCCGTGGTTTTTCAGCGCAAGGCTGATGAGTTTGTCGATGAACTCGGGGTGCCGCTGGTAGCGGATGTTCAGGCTCGCCCAGTCGATGGGCTGATCGGTCTGGGGCTCCGCCGGAGCTGGGGGCGTAGCGGCGATCCCGGGCTGGGTATGCAGTCCGAGGTGTTGCCGGATCGCTCCGCTCAGCTGCGCGATGTCTATCGGCTTGGTGAGGGTCGCGCTCATGCCGGCCGCGAGGCAGCGCTCATGTTCCTCGCGGAAGGCATGGGCGGTCTGGCCGATGATGGGGAGCTGCGGGTAGCGTTCGTGGATGATCCGGGCTGCGCTGATGCCATCCATGACCGGCATCTGGATGTCCATCAGGACGAGCCGGATGGAGGGATCCGCGTCCAGCGCCTCGATGGCCTGTGCACCGTTTTCGGCGAGGACCACGTCGGCGCCCAGCCCGTGCAGCATGTCGTCGATCACCGCGCGGTTGATCTCGTTGTCCTCGGCAACGAGGATCCGGATGCCGGACAGCGGATCGCCGGCGGGCGTATAGAGCGGGGAGCCGGGTTCCGTCACGCTTTCGATGGTCTCGGTACAGGGCACGCGCAGGGTAAAGGTGCTGCCCTGGCCTGGCACGCTGCTGGCCGTGAGGCTGCCTCCCATCAGGGTTGCCAGGCGGCGGCTGATGGCCAGTCCCAGTCCGGTCCCGCCGTAACGGCGGGTGGTGCTGCTGTCGGCCTGTTCAAAAGGAAGAAACAGGCGTTCGAGCGCCTCCGCGGAAATGCCGATGCCGGTGTCGCTGACCCGGAACACCAACTGGCCGTCGTCGCACCTGACGGAAAGGCGGACTTCGCCGGCCTTGGTGAACTTGACGGCGTTGGACAGCAGGTTGAGCAGGATCTGCTGGATGCGGACGGAGTCTCCCACGCAGGCCGCCGGTAGATCGGACAGCTCGCTGGCCAGTGCCAGCTTCCTGGTCGAGGCTGCGAGGCTGACGGCCTGCAGGGAATCCCTGACCAGCCCGGCGACGCTGAAGGGGATCGCTTCGATCTCGAGCTTGCCGGCCTCGATCTTCGAGAAATCGAGAATGTCGTTGATGACGGTCAGCAGCAGCTTTCCCGAATCCAGGATGCCCTTGAAGGTCTGTCGGGCCTGCGCGTCATCCGCGCTGTCGCGGAAGCCGATCTGGGCCAGCCCAAGCACGCCATTGAGCGGGGTGCGGATTTCGTGGGACATATTGGCCAGGAAGGCACTCTTGGCCTTGCTGGCTTCTTCCGCCGCCTGCTTGGCGAGCATCAGCTCGGTGGTCCGTTCATCGACGAGCTGCTCGAGGTTTCTGCGGTACTGCGCGAGCTCCTGCTCGGTGCGTTTGCGCTCGGAGATGTCCCGCGCGATCTTGGCTGCGCCGATCACCTCGCCGGCGTCGTTGAGGACCGGTGAAATGGTGATCGCCACATCGATGATCCGGCCATCCTTCCTGACCCGCCGGGTTTCGTAGTGGGCGACCGTCTTGCCGGCGGCGATCTGCCCGAGTGTCAGGGATTCTTCATTCCGCAGGTCGGGGGGATACAGGCGGGAAATGGACTGTCCCAGCATCTCGCCGGCCGAATAGCCGAGCAGGGCCTCGGCGCCAGGGTTCCAGCTGGTCACTTCACCGGCCAGGGTCTCGCTGATGATTGCGTCGTCGGACGAGCGGACGATCTGTTCGAAATGGCGCGCCGATCTCTCGGACTCCCGGAGCCGGGTGATGTCGATGAAGGTTGCCAGGAAGAGCGGGGCCTTCTTGGCCGGCAGCGGCGTGCCTGCGACCAGGACGGTGAGTTGCTCGCCCGACTTGGTCGTGATCTTCACTTCGAGGGGGGCGAAGGGGGTTCCGTTTTCCCGAATGCCCGTCGTGTGTTCATCCCATGCCTGCTGGACCGAGCGGCGATATTCCGGGTCGGGGTAGGCGCGCGGCCACCAGTCGCCGACGGTTGGAATGTCGCTCCGGTCATAGCCGAAGGTCCGCACGAAGGCCTTGTTCAGAAAGGTGACGGTCGTCGTCTCGTCGAACACGCCCATCGGAATGGGCGAGGCCTCGATGAGGGCTTCAAACTGGGCCGCCGACTGGCGCAATTGCTCCTGCAAGGCGATCTGCTCGGAAACGTCCTGGACCGTGCCGTGCAGCATGTAAATGGCGCCCGCTGCATCCACGTCGGCTTCTCCGCGCGCCGTGAGCCAGAGCGTACTGCCGTCGGGCCGCAGGATCTCGATGTCGCAGACATAGGCCGTGCCGTGCGCGCGGCAGCGCTCGACTGCGGCGGACAGCCTGCTCCAGCTTTCCTCGCTGAGATACCTGGTGATCGCGGGGTATCCCGTGGGCGGGCTGCCGGGTTCCTGCCCGAAGAAGCGGTAAACATCGTCCGACCAGTAGTGGGTGTCGCTGCGCAGGTCCCATTTCCAGTAGCCCAGCCTGGCCAGATGGCTGGCGACCTTCAGTGCCGCCTCGCTCTCCCTCAGCAGGGTTTCGGCCTGCTTGCGCTCGGTGATGTCGCGGGACGAGGCATAGAGCAGTTCGCTCTCGTCGATGACGATGGAGCGCAGGCTGACTTCGGCGGCAAACTCGCTGCCATCCTTGCGGCGGTGGCGGGTCTCGAAGCGGGACGGCTCTCCGCTGCTGAAATAGCGGGCCAGGGCCTGGGAGGCCAGCGCCTCGTCGAGCGTGCTGTCCCATTGCGAGACCTTCATCCCGATGAGCTCAGCGCGCGGGTAACCCAGCAGGTGGCAGAAGGCGTCGTTGGCCTCGACGATGGCCCCGTTGCGGTCGAGGATATGCACGCCGTCGCTGGCATTCTTGAGCAGGGCGAGCGCGTGGGCCCCCTCCCGGCGGAGGGCGGACAGCATGCGCAGCAGCAGGATCGTGAGGGCGCAGGTCACTGCGGCAAAGACGAGCAGGGCGCCGAGGGTCTGCTGCAGGCGCTTCTGCCAGGGGGCCAGGTAGTCGTCCTCGGCCAGCCCGACGATCAGGTGAAAGGGGAGCGAGGATAGCCGTTGATAGGTGATGAGGCGGGGAATCCCGTCGGGCGTGGTGTTGGTGTGATAGGAAAAATGAGTGCGTCCGGATGCGATGCCGGCGATCAGTGTCTTGTTGTAGATGGGGGCCCCAAGCTGGCCTTCGGGCTTGTCCAGTTGAGGATGACGGGTGACCAGCCTGAGCTGGGCGTCCCGCAGGATGGCCAGGCCGCGGGGGCCATAGTCGAGCTTGGTGAGCTGGTCGTAGAGATATTGGACAGGCACGCCGATCGACACGATCCCGGCAAAGCGGCCGTCTGGATAG
Source organism: Pseudomonadota bacterium (assembly GCA_018241665.1). Classification (GTDB taxonomy): domain Bacteria; phylum Pseudomonadota; class Gammaproteobacteria; order Burkholderiales; family Rhodocyclaceae; genus Zoogloea. Next base: position 25,308 of record JAFEDK010000012.1, on the reverse strand, counting down.
CGGTAACTCTTCACCACCGGGACGAGGGGAACCCGCGAGACCTGGCCAATCACCGGATCACCAACCAGGATCGGGCCATCCGGCTGCTCCCGGAGGCGGGGGAAGAAACTCCGTTCCGCCCAGGAGGCGGCTCCGGGCACGACGTCCTTGCCGAGGATCACCATGCCGCTCTCGTCGGAGATGCGGATCTGCGCATTGAGCGGGATGCGCGATTCTTCACGGGTGAGCAGCGCCGTCACCGGCCCCGTCTGCAGGCGGCCGTGGTCGCGCAGCACTTCCTCCAGCCGGTCGACCACGCTGCCGAGCGTCACTTCCACGCGGCCCATGCTGGACGCCAGGTTCTCGTCGAGGGCGCGGGCGAGGTTGCGGCTCTGTGCTTCCGCCCGCTGATCGTAGATCGTCCGGCTGTCCAGCAGCGAATAGACGCCCATGAATATGGCCAGGCAGTTCATGAGCACCACCGACGCCACCAGGGTCCGGCGGAAGGCAAATTCCTTGTCGATCGACAGAGACCTGAAGATGGATCGCATTTCCTCGAACAGGGTTGCCTGCGTTTAGGGTCAGATCACGTCTGCTTCCAGTCTAGCTGCTGGACGAGCGCAAGCTGCAGGAGGGATCTGGCGCGGCGGGGCCACGGCGAGCGACGCGCCGATGTGGTACCGAATCCGCAACCTGTGCATGGCCACTGTCTCAGATCCAGATCATAGCCCTTTGTTGGTGCATCATCAGAATGACCGGCCCGCGCTTGAGCTGCAGTGCCGTGATGATGTTGCGGGGCGTCCCGCTCTTCCGGGCAATTTGCCCGACGTGCCCGACAAAATTGCCCGACCCCTCGCTGCTGCGCTCCCGCCGCTGGAGGCGACGCCTAGAATCCAGGTGAACGACAAAAAACAACCCACAACCCCATTCGCCGTTCTGGAGACTAACGATGAAACGCTTCCCTCGCCGCCAGCTTCTGCTGGGATTGGCCGCCGTCCTGCTCACCTGTCATCTGCCGGCCCATGCCGACGAGCAAATGGACGTGATCCACAAGCGGGGCCGGCTGAAGGTGGCCGTGTACAACAACTTCCCGCCCTATTCGGATGCGGGCAAGGGGATTGACGTCGAGCTTGGCCAGGCGCTGGCGGCCAAGCTGGGGCTGCAGGCCGAGATCATCGGCTTCAAGGCCGGTGAGGACATGGGGGACGATCTGCGCAACATGGTCTGGAAAGGCCATTATCTGCGAGGCGAGCCGGCCGACGTGATGCTGCGCGTGCCGGTGGACCCGGAGTTCGCCAAGGACAACGAGCAGGCCCGCATCTTTGGTGCCTACCAGCAGGAAGTGATGGGCATGGTGCGGGTAGCCAGCCGCATCCCGGCGCCCAGCGGCTCCGCGGCGGTGGCGCTGGAGGTGTTTACCCGCGAGAAGATCGGCGTCGAGGGCGATACGCTGGCCGATTCCTTCCTGGGCGGCGTGCTGCAGGGGCGGCTGCGTTCCAACATCACCCATTTCCGTTCCATCGGCGAGGCCGTCAAGGCGCTGCAGGAAGACAACGTGGCCGCCGTGATGGCGCCGCTGGCCGAGCTGGAGGGGGCCCTGGTCGGCGAGACCCGCTTTACCGTCGAGGAGGCCAAATTGGGTGAGCTGAGCCCCAAGCGCTGGGCGATCGGCATGGCGGTGAAGGCTGACTCCGACGAGCTTGCCACGGCCCTTGGTGGTGCGCTGGCCGAATTGCAGAAGGACGGCACCGTGGCGGCCATCTTCAAGCGCTACGGCGTGACCCCGCGCACCAACTGAGCACGCCCCTCGAGACCCGGACCGACAAATGCGTACCTCTATCCGCCTGCTCCCCGCCCTCTGTGCCCTGGCCCTCGCGCCGGCCTTCGCCGCCGATATCGAGTGGCCCAGCTATGGCCTCGACCTCAGCAACCAGCGTTACGCCACGCCGAGCCAGATCAACACCGGCAACGTGGGGCAACTCACCCGGGCCTGGGCCTACCACAGCGGTGTGAAGGCCACCTTCCAGGCCACGCCGCTCATGGTGGATCGCACCGTCTATCTGTCGCTGCCCTTCAACGGGGTCGTGGCACTGGATGCGACGAGCGGCAAGCCGCTGTGGCGCTACGAACACCCGCGCAAGAAGGATTACCCGCTGTGCTGCGGGCCGGCCAACCGGGGCGTGGCGGTGGCGGACGGCAAGGTCTTCATCGGTACCGTGGATGCGCGGCTGGTGGCGCTGGATGCCAAGTCGGGCAAGGTGCTGTGGGATGTGGAGGTGGCCGACGCCGACAGCGCCCGCCAGGAGTCCGTCACCACCCTCACGGAATCAGACCCGCTGCGCAAGGCCAACATCGCCGGGCAGTCCGGCGTGGGCATTGCGATGGCGCCCGTGGTGCACAAGGGCAAGGTGCTGATCGGGGTGACGGGCGTGGGTTACGGCCTGCACCTGGATTCCGACCGGGACGGGGCGCCGCTGGGAGCGGTGGTCGGCTTTGCCGGCAGCTACGGCCGGCCGGGCTTTCTGGCGGCCTTCGACATGAACACCGGCAAGCGGGTGTGGCAGTTCGACACGATTGCCCCGAGCAACTGGGAGGGCGAGTTCCGCCGTACCACGCCCGACGGCGTGGCGCTCCATAGAGACATCGAGAAGGAGCGTGCCGACCTGCCCAAATACCCTGACGCGGCGCGCTACGGCGGTGGCTCGGCGTGGTCCACGCCGGCCATCGACAGCGAGAACGGGCTGCTCTACTTCGGTACCGGCAATCCGTCGCCGCAGATGGACGGCACCTCGCGGCCCGGCGACAACCTGTACACGGTGTCGCTGGTGTGCCTGGACGTGGAGACGGGCAAGATCCGCTGGCATTACCAGCAGGTGCCCCACGATCAGTGGGGCTACGACGTGGCGAGCCCGGCGGTGCTGTTCGATTACCCCCACAACGGCAAGCTCGTGCCGGCGGTGGGCCAGGCCGCCAAGATCGGCTGGTACTACGTCCACAACCGCCTGACCGGTGAGTTGCTGAAAAAGTCGGACGAGTTCGTCGTCCACCAGAACACCTTCACCAACCCCACGCCGGAAGGGCAGGTGATCCTGCCCGGCGTGCTGGGTGGCATCAACTGGTCGCCCACTTCAGTGGATGCCAAGCGGCTGGTGGCCTACGTGCCGGCGATCCACTGGCCGGTGAAGTACACCAAGCGTGTGATCCCCGCCACCGAGGCCAAGCCCGCGGTGGAGTACACGACGCTGGAGCCGCTGATGGACGCTCCTCGCTGGGGAGTACTGTCGGCCATCGACCTCGCCACCGGCAAGATGAAATGGCAGCACAAGACGGCCCAGCCCTTGGTGGGCGGTGTGCTGGCCACGGCGGGCAAGCTCGTCTTCATGGGCGAAGGCAACGGTCGCTTCAACGCCTACGACGCGGCCAACGGGCAGACGCTGTGGAGTGACCAGCTCGACGCGGGCGTCAATGCGCCGCCCGTCACCTGGCAGATCGACGGCGTGCAGTACGTGGGCGTGGCGGCGGGCGGCAACCAGATCTTCGGCTACAAGGCCGGCGACACCTTCCAGGTCTACACCTTGAAGAAATAGGCGGCGCCCGGCCCGGGGCCTCAGTCGATCAGCTTGAGCTTCATGGCCAGCCGGGCAAGTTCCAGGTCGGTGCGCACGCCCAGCTTGGTCTTGATCTGGTAATGCACGTTCTGCACCGTCTTCGGGCTGATGTTGAGGATGTTGCCGATCTCCTCGGCGCCCCTCCCGTCGAGGAGCAGGCGCAGGATCTCGAACTCCCGCGGGTTCAACTCCTCGGCCGGATTGCTGGGGCCTTCCAGCAGCGTCAGTGCCATCTCCGGGGCGATGTCGGGGCTCAGTACCTTTTCGCGCCGGGCCACCTTGTACACCGCCTGGATCAGGACGTCCGGGCTGCTGCTCTTGGTGACGTAGCCCAGCGCCCCGGCGCGGACCGCCTGGGCTGCGAAGAGCGGATCGCGGTGCATGCTGAAGACCAGGATGCAGGCGTCCGGCTGGCGCTGGAGGATGCGCCGGGTCAGCTCGATGCCGCCCATGCCGGGCAGGGACAGATCGAGGATGGTGAGGTCGGGCTGGCTTTCACGCAGGATCTGCAGCGCTTCCTCCGCGGAGCCGGCTTCGGCCTCCACGCGCAGGTCGGCACGGCGCTCCAGAAGGCGGCGGTAGCCTTCGCGGACTACCGCGTGGTCATCGACGAGCAGGATTCGGATCACAGGGGCTCCTTGGTGGGGGTCTCTTCGGCGCTCGCGAGGGGGAGGCGGACGCTCACCAGCGTACCCCGGTCCGGCGCTGGGGCGATGCGCAGGGTGCCGCCCAGCGCGAGCACCCGCTCCTCCATGCCCAGCCGCCCGAAGCCGCCGGGCTGCTTGCCGGCCCGGCCGGCATCGTCCCCGCCGCGGACACCCTGACCGTCGTCGCGGATCTCGAGGATCAGCCCGGCCGGCTCCCGCCGCAGGCTCACGTCCACCTGGCCGGGCAGGCCGTGGCGGACGGCGTTGGTGAGGCTTTCCTGGATGATCCGGTAGAGGCTCACGTTGATGTTGTCCGGCAGACCGTCGAGTTCGTCGTCGGCGGTGAGGGTGAAGCGGGTCCCGCGGCTGCGCTGCTTCCAGCCGGTGATCAGCAGCTGGAGGCTGGGCACCAGCCCGAACTCCTCGAGCCCGATGGGGCGCAGGCGGTGGAGGATCTGCTGCAGGGTTTCCATCATGTGGGCGACGGTCTTGACGATGGAGTCCACGCACGGGCGCAGGGTCGGCACGCTCTCGTCGGCCAGCTCCCGCGCGAAGGCCGCCTCGGCATTGAGGGACGCCAGGTACTGGCCAAACTCGTCGTGCAGTTCCCGGGCCAGGTGCTGGCGCTCCTCCTCGCGCACCGACAGCAGCCTGTGGGCGAGGCGCTGCTGGCTGTGGATGTTGCGGGCGAGGCGGTCGGCCAGGTGGTTGAAGCCCTCGGCAATGCGGTTGAGTTCAATGAGCGCGAAGCCGGGCATGCGGGCCTCGAGGTCGCCCCGCTCCATCCGGCTGAGGGTGCCGAGGATCGCCTCCGATGGTGCCAGTGCGTTGCGTACCGGCCGATACACGAAGTAGCTGAAGAACAGGATCATCGTGCTCACTGCCACCAGGTTGCCCAGCTTCAGGGCCAGCTCCAGTACCTCCCGACCATAGTTGGGCGTCACCACCAGCTGTCCGCCGGTGATGCCCGGGTACTGCCCGATGCTGCCGCGGAACTCCGCATCGCCGCCGACGACCCGGCGCATGAAGGCCTCCACCGGCGCGGGCAGGTCGACGGCCTCGGCAAAACACTGGCGGTGTGAGGTGGAGGCGTGAAAGTCGCTCATCTCGATGCAGAAATCGATCACTTGTCCCATCGCCTTGAGGGCTGTGAGGTCGAGGTTGAGCTCGGCGAGAGTGGCGTCGTAGGCGGAGTAGTTGCGATTGATCTCTTCGGTAACGAGCTGGCGGATCGCCACGCCCGTACGCTGGATGTCATCGCGCACCCGGTAGCGCGCCTCCAGCAGCGTCACCACCGCACCCAGCAGCAACACGATCAGTGCGAACAGGCTGACCCGGACAAAGAGATGGCGCTTGAGGTCGAGGGGACGCAGGCGGGGGGCGGGGAGCATGGCGGGGCGGTCAAATTCGGTTGCTCCACAGGATGCCGCAAAACCGCCGGGGAAATTGCCCGACGTGAGACAGGGCCATGGCCCGCGATCAGGCGAGTCTGCTCGCGCTCACCGACGATGCCGTCGAGACCCCCGCGCCGGCGGGGGCCTCAAGAAAAGTGACGCTGATCTTCACGGCTGTGAGGGTGTCCCCGCCTTGAACACAAGAATCCTGACACTCCCGCCCGATTTGGCTACAGCATGTTTAGCCTGTTCCTGATTGATTCGGCGTGCTGGCGGATGTCGGTCAGCGTGCCCTCATCAAAGCGGGCGAGCTGTTTGAAGACCATGCCGAGGCGGTGGTTGGCGCCAAGCCTGGTGCGGTTGCGGTCGAAAAAATCCCAGTACAGTGCGTTGAAGGGGCAGGCCTTGTCACCGACCCGAGCCTTCTTGTCGTAAGCGCAGCCCTTGCAGTAGTCGCTCATGCGGTCGATGTAGGCGGCGCTCGACGCATAGGGCTTGGTGGCGAGCAGGCCGCCGTCGGCAAACTGGCTCATGCCCAGGGTGTTGGGCAGCTCGACCCACTCGAAGGCGTCGATGTAGATGCCCAGATACCAGCGGTGCAGGGCGGCCGGATCGAGCCCGGCGAGCAGCGCAAAATTGCCGATCACCATCAGGCGCTGGATGTGGTGGGCGTAGGCGTGATCCAGCGACTGGCCGATGGCGTGAGCGACGCAGCGCATGCGGGTCTGCCCCGTCCAGAACCACTCGGGCAGCGGCTGGTGGTGCTCGAAGACATTGTGTTCGGCGTAGCCCGGCATGCGGGCCCAATACACGCCACGCACGTATTCCCGCCAGCCGAGAATCTGCCGTATGAAGCCTTCGGCCGCCGCCAGCGGAACCTGCCCTGCGGCATGGGCCGCGGCCACCCTGGCGACGACTTCGCGTGGGCTGAGCATTTTGGTGTTGAGGGCGAAGGACAGCAGCGAATGAAAAAGCCGCCACGCCCGGTAGGTGAGGGCGTCTTGGAAGTCGCCAAAATGGGGCAGGGCTTCGGTGATGAAGTCGTCGAGGTGGTGAAGCGCCTCTTCGCGGTTCAGCGGCCAGGCGAGGCGGTCGGCGTCGGGTTCGCCGAAGCTTTTTACGCCGGCAGCGACAATGCTTTGCCACAGGGCCGAGTGGTTGTGCCGGGTGCGCCAGTCGGCGGGCTCGCGGGGCAGGCCGGGCCAGGGTTTGCGGTTGTCGTGGTCGAAGTTCCACTGCCCGCCCATGGGCTTGCCGCCGGCCATCAGCACGTTGTGGCGGGTGCGCATGTGGCGGTAGAAGTGTTCCATCAGCCACTGCTTGCGGTTCTCGAACAGCTTCGCGGCGTCGTCGCGGCCGGTGTAGAAGTGTTCGCTGTCCACCATGGTTGCCGGAATCGCGAGCTGCGCTGCGTAATCGGCGAGCTGGCGGTCGAGGCGGTATTCGTCCGGGGCCTGGTATTCGATACGGGTGGCGGCGTGCTGATCGATCAGCACGTCGAGGTTGGCGGGCAGGCTGTGCCGGTTGGCCGGCTCGTCGATGGCCAGGTAGTGCGTACGGTGGCCCGCTTCGGCAAGGCGCCGGGCGAAGTCGCGCATGGCGGCGAAGATGGCCAGGATCTTCTGGGCGTGGTGGAGGACGTAATCGGTTTCCTGGCGGACTTCCATCAGTACGTAGATCACGTCGGAGCGGGTTTCGTCGAACCAGCTGTGAAGCGGGTTGAGCTGGTCGCCGAGAATCAGGCGCAGGGTGGTCATGGGCGGCTCCACAGGGCGCGATAGCGGCCGTCGGCGTCGTACTCGCGGGTTTGTTTGTCGGGGTTGAAGCGGCGTCCGCCGCGGGGGGCGGTGCCGTGGCCGGCGATGTAGAGCCAGTTTGCGTGGTTGCTGCACACGTCGTAGTCGATGAGTTGCGTCTCGAACCACGCCGCTCCAGCCCGCCAGTCGCAGGCGCAGTCGTGGATCAGGTAGCTGGCGACGATCTGCCGCATGCGGTTGGAGAGGTTGCCGGTGGCGGCGAGCTCGCGCATGCCGGCGTCGACCAGGGCTTCGCCGGTTTCCCCCTTGCGCCAGCGGGCAAAGGCGTCGGGGGCGTGGGCCGGGGTGTGATGGCCGTTCAAGCCGCTGGCGCGGTAAAGGTGTTGGCCGTATTTGCAGTGCAGCAGGCGAAAGTAGTCGCGCCACAAGAGTTCGAACCACAGCCAGTAGCTGCCTTCGTTGGCGCCGTGTTCGGCTTCGAAGGCCTTGAGCCGGGCCATGATCTGCCGGGCTGACAGGGCGCCGGAAGCGAGCCAGGGCGAGAATTTGCTTGAATCGTCGATGCCGGCGAGGCGGTTGCGGGTGGCTTTGTAGGTGTGGGGCAGTTTGCGGTGCAGGTATTGGGCGAGATGGCCTTCGGCGGCGGTTGCGCCGCCTGCAAATGGAAAGGCCGAGCGCGGGTCGGGCGTGGTCGGAGCGATGGGGGTGACGGGCGCCGGGCATAAACCCGCCGGCAGCGGTGGGATGAGCACCGGCTCAGGTAGTGGCGGGCGCGGCGCGATGCCGGCTTTCTCGACGGCCTGGCGGAAAGTGGTGAACACGTCGGGCAGGCCGTCGGAGCTGAAGGGCAGGCTGTCCGGATCGAGCAGGGTGGATTGCCAGTGGCAGTCTACGTCGATGCCGGCGGCCCGCAGGGCGTTGATTTCGGCGGTTTCTTCGGGGGCGGCAATGGCTTCGCAGATGATCTGACGGGCCCCTGTTTGCTGTGCCAGCTCGGCCAGGCTGCCCACCGGGTCGCCGTGCAGCTCGACGAGCGTACTGCCTCGCGCGCCGAGTTGGGTCGCCAGATCGGCGAGGCCCCCGGCGAGAAATTGCCGGCGATGGCGCCCGACGCGCGGGAAGCCCCATTGGGTGATTTGCTCCGGCGCGTGGCAATACACCGGTACGAGCCGGCTGGCGGTTTGGCAGGCGTGGCGGAGCGCCGGGTTGTCGGCGAGGCGCAGATCGTTGCGGAACCAGTAGATGACGGTGCTCATGCTTGGGCCTTGTGGCGGCGACAGCGTTCGGAGCAGTACTTCACGTCGTCCCATACCCGCGCCCATTTTTTGCGCCAGGCAAAAGGGCGGCCGCAACGCTGGCAGGGCTTGGTGGGCTGGTCTGATTTTTTGCGCATCGACACTCAGAAATCCAGATCCATTTGGTTGTTGCCGGCGGCTCGCTTGCCGCGGTTTGGGACGGTCGTGCGTTTGCGCGAGCCGTGTTTTTGCACGATGGCGGCTTTGGCGGCACGGATGTCCGGTTGGCTCTTTAGTGCAAAGAGACGGGCCTTGGCGGAGCGGGTCGCGGTTTCCAGGTCGAGCGGTGGCGCGGCGATGTCGCCGGGCCGAAGGCCGTGGCGGGCCTGCAAGTCGGCGGGCATGCGCCAAGGTTCGAATAGCCAGCTGTCGGGTACGCGGCGCAGGGCCGGTAGCCAGCGGCGCACGAAGTGGCCGTGGGGGTCGTGGTCGCGGGCCTGCTTGATGGGGTTGTAGATGCGCGGCACGTTGATGCCTGTGGTGCCCGATTGCATCTGCATCTGGCTCCAGTGAATCCCCGGCTCGTAGTCGAGAAACTGCTGCGCAAGCCACAGCCCGACCGGCCGCCAGTGCAGCCACAGGGGGTAAGCGGCCACTGAGACGAGCATGGCGCGCATGCGAAAGTTGATCCAGCCGGTTTCGCGAAGCATGACCACGCAGGCATCGACCAGCGGCCAGCCGGTGCGCCCGGCCCTGAGGGCATCGAAATGGCGCGGATTCCAGTCGTCCTCGCGCAGGCCGTCGTAGCCCCGGTGCAGGTTGCGGAATTCGAGTTCGGGCTCGCTTTCGAGCTTCTGGATGAAGTGGCAGTGCCAGTAAAGGCGGCTGATGAAGGCGCTGATACCGGCCTTGTGACGACTGGCCGAGGCTGGCAGGGTGGCGTTTTTGAGGCGCGCGGCGTGCACGATTTCGCGCAGGCTGAGGCAGCCGAAGGCCAGGTAGGGGGACAGGCGCGAGCAGGCGGAGGGCGCCGACAGGGGCGACGAGATGCCGCCGCGGTATTGCTGGCTGCGCTCGCCCAGAAAATCGTGCAGCACGTCCAGTCCGTGGCTGCGCCCGCCGCTCTGGCGCCGGGGCGGATCGTGCGCGGCGAGGCCGAGGGCCGCCGCTGCGGGGGGCGGCGTATCGGGCCAGGGCAGGGGCGCACAGCGCAGGTGCTGGGGCGTGGGCAGGCAGGGCTGGGCCATCAGGGCTTCCCAGCGGGCTTGCCAAGCATCGCGGCTGGCGAGGCGCCGCACCACGCCGAACTGGGGGAATTCCTGCCAGTGCACGCCGTGGGATCGGCACCAGCGGCCCACCGCGAGATCGCGCTGAAACGTGAGGCTGTTGCCGGTTTCTTCGTGGGCAAACAGCGCGCCAAACGGCGCCGTGGCATGCAGGCGATCCAGCACCTCGACCACGTCGCCCGTGACAAGGTGCAGCCGCCCGCCCAGCTGGCGCAGCGCCCGGTACAGCTCGCGTAGGCTCTCGAGGATGAATTCGTAATGCTGGCGGGCGGCGTCCGGCGCCTGCCACAGGGCGGGCTCCACTACGTACAGGCAAAGCACCGGCCCGCGCGCTGCGGCAGCATGCAGCGCGGCGTGATCATGAAGGCGCAGATCGCGCTTGAACCAGACGACGCTGTAGTCCATGACGCGCACCCGGCGAGTCAGGCCGCACCGAAAGACTGCGCGACCTGCTGGGCCAGCGCCTGTCCGCTCAGCCATGCGCCTTCGACCTTGCCGCCATTGAGCCAGTCGCCGCACAGACCGATGCGCAGCCCGGCGTCCCAGACGCAGCCCGCGTCGAGGGCCGGATCGGTATCGGCGTAGCGCCAGCGGTGGGCCGACCAGGCCTGTGGGGCGGGGGCACCGAGGCGGCCGAAGGCCTGCAGCAGCGCCGCGGCCACCGTTTCCGGCGTCTCTTCGATGTGCGCTTCGCTCCATTCGGCGCTGGCGTGCAGCAGCCAGGTTTCCTGCGTGCCACGGCCGGGCTTGCTGTTGTCGCGGGCGACCCAGCGCAGCGGGCCGTAATTGACGAAGGCGGCGTCGAAAGAAAGGGCCACGGGGGCGTCGTAGCGCAGCATCAGCGCCCAGCTTCCGCGCATCACGGCGCCGGCGGCGATGGCGGCCAGATCCGGGGCCACAGCTTCCAGCAGCGGCACCGCCTGGGGGGCCGGCACGGCCAGCAGCACCGCGTCGAAGTGGCCTGGCAGTTGACCGTGCTCGGCGGATGTCATCTGCCAGCCCGCTGGCAAGCGCTCGAGTCGGGTGATGGTGGTTTGCGCCGTCAGCGGTAGGGTGTCGGCCAGAAAGCGGGCCGGAGCGGTCATGCGCGGCACGCCGACGAAGCGTTCGAGTCGCGTATCGCTGCGCTGGCCGTCAGCCTCGTTGAAAACCGCCAGTCGCATCGGCCACACGCCGGCTACGCCAGCAGCCTGCCAGCGCGCCACTTCGGCCCGAAAACCCGGATCGCGGGCGGTGAAGTACTGGGCGCCGTGGTCGCACTGCCAGCCGTCGCCTCGGCGGGTGCTCATGCGTCCGGCCGGGCCTCGGCTTTTGTCGTAGACAAAAATATCAAAAGCACCGTCGTGGAGATTCTTTGAGCAGGACAAACCCGATACTCCAGCGCCGATGACGGCAATTCTTGGACTTTTATTCATTTTGTCCTAGACAAATAAGATGGTGTCTCATGATACTAGGCGAGACGAGGCACTTAAAGAAGGTTCTTCGGAGGCGCTCGGAAATCCGGGAGTGGTCGTGGAAAAAATCGCATTGATTACCGGCGCAGCCGGCGGACTGGGTCGGGCCCTGGCAGCCGAACTGGCGGCGGAGGGCTGGCGGTTGATCGTGGTGAGTCGCGATGCCGGGCGGCTGGCCGAGGCTTTCGGCACCGCGCATCTGCACATCGAGGCCGATTGCAGCAGCGTCGCGGGCGTTCAGAAGGTGTTTCAAGTGGCGGCGGCACACCAGATGGTGCCGGAAGCCCTGGCTCACTGCGTTGGCAACATCCGGCTGGGGAGCGTGCACCGCATGGCCGAGGCGGATTTCGACGATTGCCTGCGGGCCAACCTGATCAGTGCGTTTCACACGCTGGGCGGGTTTGTCGGTGCCTTGCGCAGCGCGCGTCGCCCTGGTGCCGCGGTTCTGGTTTCGTCGGCCGCCGCGCAGATCGGCACGCCCAACCACGAGGCCGTGGCCGCCGCCAAGGCGGGGGTGGAAGGCCTCGTGCGCGCTGCGGCGGCCAGCCATGCCGGGGCCGGCATCCGCGTAAACGGGGTGGCGCCCGGCATCATGGAAACGCCGGCCTCGGCCGGCATCATCGGCAGTGCCGCGGCCCGCGAGGCGGCGGCCAGGCAATACCCGCTGCCGGGCATCGGCTCGCCGCAGGAACTCGCCCGCCTGATGGCATGGTTGCTGTCCGAACAGGCCGCGCGGGTGACTGGCCAGGTGTGGTCGATAGACGCCGGCTTTTCGCAGATCCGCCCCCTCGTCAAGTGAGCAGCCATGTACAACGCGAGCACTGATTTCCTGCCTGGCCGCTTGGCCTGACTGGGCTACGGCGGGCTGTTGCCCTTCGTGGGCACGGCGCTGGCCATTTTTGTCGATCCCCATCACGCTGATTTGTGGAGCGACGCGCTGATGGCCTACGGCGCGGTGATCCTGAGTTTCGTCGGCGCATTGCACTGGGGGTTTGCGATGAGCCTGCCCAGCCTCGATGCCGGATGTCGCCGGGCCTGCTTTATCTGGAGCACGGTGCCGGCGCTGATGGCTTGGCCGGCGACGCTGCTGGTACCCCTTGATGCCGGCCTGTTGCTGGTGACCGGCTTTTTGGTGCATTACTGGCAGGATCGACGCCTTGCCGCCCGAGCCCGCTTGCCGGGCTGGTACCTGCCGCTGCGCCTGCGCCTCACCGTGGTGGCCTGCGGCAGCCTCCTGGCCGGCGCATTTCTCGTGCCGGCTTGATGGCGACCAAGCCCGAACGCAGTGCCTTCGCCGTGCCCACAGGGCGCCTGTCGCGGCTTGCCCGCCTGGGGAGCCTGGCGTCCGGGGTGGCGGGCGGCATGCTGGCCGAAGGGGCGCGGCAACTGGCCGGCGGGCGACGGCCCCGGGTGGGCGAGCTGCTGCTCACGCCGGCCAACGCCCGCCGCGTGGCCGAGCAACTGGCTCAGATGCGGGGTGCGGCGATGAAAGTCGGCCAGTTGCTGTCGATGGATGGCGGAGATCTGTTGCCCCCCGAGCTGAGTGAAATCCTGTCGCGCTTGCGCTCGGATGCCCGCCCGATGCCCATGAGCCAGCTGGTACCGGTGCTGGCGCAGAACTGGGGGGAGGGCTGGGAGCGCCATTTCAGGCGTTTCTCGTTCATCCCGATGGCGGCCGCGTCGATCGGCCAGGTGCACGCTGCCGAGGCGAGCGACGGTAGCCGGCTCGCCATCAAGGTTCAGTACCCCGGCGTCAGGCAGAGCATTGCCAGCGATATCGACAACGTTGCCGGCCTGTTGCGGATCTCCGGTCTGCTGCCCAAGACCCTGGACGTATCAAGCTTGCTCGAAGCGGCCAAACGGCAACTCCACGAGGAAGCCGACTACCTGCTGGAAGGCGCCCGCCTGACGCGCTATCGGGCGCTCTTGGCCGACCGCCCGGCGTTTTTGCTGCCGCAAATGCGGGCGGAACTCACCACGCCGGGCATTCTTGCCATGTCCCGCGTGGATGGCGTGGCGATCGAGTCGCTGCAGGATGCGCCGCAGCCCGAGCGGGACCGGCTGGTCGGCCTGTTGTTCGAGCTGCTGTTTCGCGAGATCTTCGAATTCCGCCTCGTCCAGACCGATCCCAACTTCGCCAACTATCTTTACGAGGTGGCGACAGGCCGCTTGATTCTGCTCGACTTTGGCGCCACCCGCCCCTTTGACGAAGGCCTCACCGAAACTTACCGGCGCCTGCTCACGTCGGCGATGCGGAGCGAGCCGGCCGGCCTTGAAGCCGCAGCAGCCGACATCGGCTATGTGTCAGAGGCGCTTGAGGCGCGACATCGCCACGCCGTGCTCGAGATGATCACGCTGGCCTGCGAACCCTTGCGCCAAGTCGGCCCCTTTGATTTCGGCCGTTCCGATCTGTCGCTGCGCATGCGCGATGCGGGCGTGAAGCTCGGACTGGACCGGGATTTCTGGCACATCCCGCCGGTCGATACCCTGTTTTTGCACCGCAAGCTCGGCGGGCTTTACCTGCTCGCCGCCCGGCTCAAGGCGCGGGTCGATGTCAGGGCGCTGTTTGTGCCCCACGCGGGCAGTCGGGCGGCGGGGGAATAAGCGGGGGCAGGTGGGCGAGGAGGTACACAACCGGATGCCGGGTCATCGCGTTGATGTGGGCTAGCGCAATGTCGTGCTTCTCAGTACGCGTCGCCCTTAGCCTGTTGCATCCCTTCCAGAGGGGCCTTCGTTTCTGCCTTGCCTTCGAGCACCCCGACCGGCAAGTGCCGGGGACTGCGCTTCTGGTCTGGCGGAGGGGCGTGTCTTGCAGAGCTTGAGCTTTACGCAACGGCGCGACGGTGGCGATCACCTGTTTGGGCGGCTATTGAGGACGTGGATCCAGTTTGTTTCCTCGATCGTCTTGTCTGCCTTGATCTCAGGCACCTGAAGGCTAACGATCTGCTTCCAGTACTCGCGCGGTGGCTTCCAACTGGCGTTCTTTGCAGCATCCTCAAGGATGCGGCTTTCGAGTGTCAGGTGAGCATCGCTCCGTAGCATCGACTGAAGCGTATCGGGCTTGCGGGCCTCGAAGCCCCAGTCCTTTTCGACGGCCTCTTCGGCGTAACCCTCGCCTTGCCGAAAGTTGTTGAACATCAGCTGGCGGGGGGGCTGCTCAGCAAAACCGTAGGCGAGGAACTCCTTGATCTCCTGCTCGGGGACCACAACGCGCTTGATGCCGAAGGACAGGAAGAGTTTGGCCCGTGACCGGTTCACTCCATCTTTGCTTTCGACGTTCTTGATGTCGTTCTTGCCCTTCTCCGCGCGGCCAAGACCTTCCCCCTCCTTGTTTCTCGTCTTCTGGAAAACAAACTCAGCGATGATGTGCGCGTCGTCCCGAGGAGCGGCGGTCGAAGAGGTCATGAGGCCTGTGCGTGGTTGGCGACTGTTCGGGCAGGGTGATGCCATAGGACCACCACCTAGGCGGACGATCCTGCGGAAGTTCTGTTGAATGGACATGGCTGGGGCGCAGGGGCTTCTGGAACTCTGGATTTTCAGCAGTGGGCAGGAGCAGGCGTAAGAAGGGGATGGCGTCACGGCGACATCCCCCTGATCCATCAGATCAGCCGCACGGATAATGCGGGCTCTAATCACCGCAGTTTATGCGGTGATTGCCTTGTGCATGCGGTGAAAGCTACCCATAATCGCCGCATGAATCACGACGATTACCTTTACATCTGGCAGGCCACGGATTGGCCGCTCTGGCGTTACGACCTTGCAGCGCTAGCGGCTCGTCTGGCCGACGTTAGTCGGGCTCAGGGCATGCTTCTAGGGCGCCTTGCGGACGTTGGGGCCGCGACGCGCGATCAGGCCAGTCTGCTGGCGCTCACCGATGATGTCGTCAAGACCAGTGAGATCGAGGGCGAGCATCTAAATGTCGCCTCCGTTCGTTCGAGTATCGCCCGTCGTCTGGGCGTGGATGTCGGTGCTTTGGCTCCCGTCGATCGTCACGTCGAGGGCGTGGTCGAGATGGTGCTGGATGCAACGGCAAAGTGTATGCAGCCGATGACCGGGGAGCGCCTGTTCGGCTGGCACGCAGCGCTGTTTCCGACGGGCTATTCGGGTATGGCGCGTATCAAGGTGGCCAGCTGGCGCGATGACGCCAACGGGCCGATGCAAGTGGTCTCCGGGCTGATGGGGCGGCAGAAGGTCCACTTCGAGGCACCGTCCGCGGAACTCCTCCCTTCAGAGACGGCGAGATTCCTGGACTGGCTGAACGCCGACTCCGGCGAGCCGCCGCTGATCAAGGCAGGACTCGGACACCTCTGGTTCGTCACGCTGCACCCCTTCGACGATGGCAATGGACAGATTGCCCGGGCTGTCGGTGACCTGCTGCTTGCCCGTGCTGACGGCAGCCCCCAGCGCTTCTACAGCCTGTCGACGCAGATCCAGCGAGACCGGAAGGCCTACTACGAGATTCTTGAACGCACCCAGAAAGGCACACTGGATGTCACTCCGTGGCTGATCTGGTTTCTGGAGAGTCTGTATCGCGCGTTAGATCAGGCCCAGCACACGCTCGATGCGGTGCTGATCAAGGCGCGGTTCTGGCAACGTTGGGCGGCCACGCCGCTCAACGAGCGGCAGGTGAAAGTGCTGAATCGGCTGCTGGATGGCTTCGAGGGAAAACTCACCAGCAGCAAGTGGGCGGCGATCGCCAAGTGTTCGGCGGATACGGCGCTGCGGGACATCAACGATCTGCTGGCCCGCGGGGGGCTTCGAAAAATGGCTGGAGGCGGGCGGAGCACGGGTTATGAGCTGAACGTGCCGTAGGCTAGGCCCAAGGGTTGCCATCGCCCCGCATTGGGCGGTGACGGCTGAACGGACGCCTCCTGATTGGTGATTGAGTATCTGGCATCGCCTGCCCCGGAGCAGCAATCGACCAGACAACAAAAAAGCCAACCCTTGTGGATTGGCTTTTTTTGTCTTGGCTCCTCGACCTGGGCTCGAACCAGGGACCTACGGATTAACAGTCCGGCGCTCTACCGACTGAGCTATCGAGGATCTGACGGGTTGGTTATCTGCATCTAGAAGGCTGCAAATGACCTGAATTTTTTCTGGCTCCTCGACCTGGGCTCGAACCAGGGACCTACGGATTAACAGTCCGGCGCTCTACCGACTGAGCTATCGAGGAACAGAGGCGCGCAGTATAGGCAGACGTTGTTAGAACGTCAAGCCGACTTGCGCGCATTTTTGCCCCCGGCTGGGCCGGGGGCAGTGCAGCTGAAGCTTAGGCCTTGATGACGGCGGCGATGGCGTCGGCGACGTAGTCGAGGTTCTTGTTGTTCAGAGCGGCCAGGCAGATGCGGCCGGTGCTGACGGCGTAGATGCCGAACTCGGTCTTCATGCGTTCGACCTGGGCAGCGGACAGGCCGGTGTAGGAGAACATGCCGCGCTGCTTGATGACGAAGGAGAAGTCCTGGTCGACCTTGCGGGCGGCCAGTTGCTCGACGAGGCCGGTGCGCATGGCGCGGATGCGGTCACGCATGCCGGCCAGTTCGGCTTCCCACTGGGCACGCAGCTCGGGGGTGGACAGCACGGCAGCCACGACCGCGCCACCGTGGATCGGCGGGTTGGAGTAGTTGGTGCGGATCACGCGCTTGAGCTGGGACAGCACGCGGGCGGACTCGTCCTTGCTTTGGGTGACGACGGACAGGGCGCCGACGCGCTCGCCGTACAGCGAGAAGCTCTTGGAGAAGGAGCTGGACACGAAGAAGGACAGGCCGGAGGCGGCGAACAGGTTCACTGCGACAGCATCCGGCTCGATGCCGTCGGCGAAGCCCTGGTAGGCCATGTCGAGGAAGGGAATGAGGCCGCGGGCCGCACAGGCCTTGACCACTTCGGCCCACTGGGCTTCGGTGAGGTCGGCCCCGGTGGGGTTGTGGCAGCAGGCGTGCAGCACGATCACGGAGCCGGCCGGCAGCGTGTTGAGCTTGGCGATCATCGCCTCGGCGTTGGCGCCGCGGGTTTCCGGGTTGTAGTACGGATACGTTTCGACCGGGAAGCCGGCAGCCTCGAACAGGGCGCGATGGTTTTCCCAGGACGGATCGGAGATGTAGACCGTGGCGCCCGACACGACGCGCTGGATCAGGTCGGCGCCGATGCGCAGGGCGCCGGTGCCGCCGAGGGCCTGGGCGGTGACGACGCGGCCGTCACGGATGAGGGCGCTGTCGGCGCCGAACAGCAGGTTCTGCACCGCGCTGTTGTAGGCGACGGGGCCTTCAATGGGCTGGTAGCCGCGCGGGGGGGCTGCTTCGAGGCGGGCCTTTTCGGCGGTCTTCACTGCGGCCAGGAGGGGAATCTTGCCGTTGTCGTCGAAATAGACGCCAACGCCGAGGTTGACCTTGGTGCTGCGGGTATCCGCGTTGAAGGCTTCGTTCAGGCCAAGAATCGGATCGCGGGGGGCCATTTCCACCGCAGCAAAGATCGAAGAGCTCATGGGGTCTCCAAAAGGGGCGAAGGGAGCGGGGCACTTTGTGCCGTCCGCTGGGCGATAATACGGAGTTGCCCGTGGAACACGCGGGCGCCGCCGATGGACTTAAGACAGAAATTTTATCATGGCCGATCAATCCGATAGCGGGCGTGTGGTGGTTTTCGAAGGCAGCCCGTTCCGACTCCATCAACCTTTTCCACCCGGCGGCGACCAGCCGGAGGCGATCCGCCGGCTCGTCGAGGGCATCGAGGACGGCCTCATGTTCCAGACCCTGCTGGGCGTGACGGGCTCGGGCAAGACCTACACTATGGCCAACGTCATTGCCCGCTGCGGCCGGCCGGCACTGGTGCTGGCCCATAACAAGACGCTGGCGGCGCAGCTGTACTCGGAGTTCCGCGAGTTCTTCCCGGAGAACGCGGTGGAGTATTTCGTCAGCTACTACGACTACTACCAGCCGGAAGCCTACGTGCCGTCCCGCGACCTGTTCATCGAGAAGGACTCGGCGATCAACGAGCACATCGAGCAGATGCGCCTGTCGGCTACCAAGAGCCTGATGGAGCGTCGCGACGTGGTGATCGTGGCGTCGGTGTCGTGCATCTACGGTATCGGAGATCCCGGCGACTACCACAGCATGGTGCTGCACCTGCGGGAAGGGGAGCGGATCGTCCATCGGGATCTCGTCCAGCGCCTGGTAGCCATGCAGTACACCCGCGCGGACGTGGACTTCAAGCGTGGCACCTTCCGCGTGCGTGGCGACGTGATCGACATCTACCCGGCGGAAAACGCCGAGCACGCTCTGCGGGTCGAGATGTTCGATGACGAGATCGAGCACCTGACCCTGTTCGATCCGCTCACCGGCCACCTCAAGCAGAAGCTCAGCCGCTTCACGGTCTATCCGTCCAGCCATTACGTGACGCCGCGGGCTACCGTGCTGAAGGCGGTCGAGGCGATCAAGGAGGAACTGCGCGAGCGTATGGAGGTGTTCTACAAGGGGAGCAAGCTGGTCGAGGCCCAGCGCATCGAGCAGCGCACCCGCTTCGACCTGGAGATGCTCAACGAGCTGGGCTTCTGCAAGGGCATCGAGAACTACTCCCGCCACATGTCCGGGCGCAAGGCAGGTGATGCGCCGCCGACACTGATCGATTACTTGCCGAAGGACGGCCTGATGTTCATCGACGAGTCCCACGTGTCGATCGGCCAGGTCGGGGCGATGTACAAGGGCGACCGCTCACGCAAGGAAAACCTCGTCGAGTACGGTTTTCGCCTGCCGTCGGCGCTGGACAACCGGCCGCTGAAGTTCGAGGAGTTCGAGCGCCTGCTGCCACAGACCGTCTTCGTGTCGGCCACGCCAGCTGCCTACGAGAAGGAGCATCAGGGCCAGGTTGTGGAACAGGTGGTGCGCCCGACCGGGCTGGTGGACCCGACCATCGTGGTCAAGCCGGCCACTACGCAGGTGGACGATCTGCTCGGCGAGATCAAGTTGCGCCTCGCGGTGCAGGAGCGGGTGCTGGTGACCGTGCTGACCAAGCGCCTGGCGGAGGACCTGACCGAGTACCTGGCCGAGAACGGCATCCGGGTGCGCTACCTGCACTCGGACATCGATACCGTCGAGCGGGTCGAGATCATCCGCGACCTGCGTCTGGGCGAATTCGACGTGCTGGTGGGCATCAACCTGCTGCGGGAAGGCCTGGACATTCCCGAGGTGTCGCTGGTGGCGATCCTCGACGCGGACAAGGAGGGCTTCCTGCGTTCCGAGCGTTCGCTGATCCAGACCATCGGCCGGGCGGCGCGCCACCTGCATGGCACGGCGATCCTCTACGCCGACCGGATCACCGATTCGATGCGTGCCGCGATCGATGAAACCGAAAGGCGTCGCGCCAAGCAGCTGGCCTTCAATGAGGCGAACGGTATTACGCCGAAGTCTGTGACAAAGCGCATAAAAGACATCATTGACGGTGTTTATGATGCAGATACAGACAACAAGAAGACCCCAGCGCTAGCCGAAGGGCGTGTGGATTACCAACTACTGGACGAGAAGGCGCTGGCCAGGACGATCCGGCAGCTCGAGAAGGAAATGCAGGAGCATGCCCGCAACCTGGAATTCGAAAAAGCCGCTTCGGTCCGGGATCGTCTGTTCCGCCTGCGCCAGCAGGCTTTCGGTGCCGAGGGGCATGACTCCGCGGCATGAACCCAACACCTCAGGCTGAGAGAGACTGATCAACGTGGTGCTCGCTCTTGTACGTTCTGCCCGCCGCCTGCTTAAATGGCCGGTAGGAGGGGAATACAGAATGAAAATATTATTTGTTTGCACCGGCAATATCTGTCGGTCGCCGACGGCTGAGGGCGTCGCACGTCGCTGGCTGGTGATGGCCGGGCTGGGGGAGTCGGTGGGTGTGGATTCTGCGGGAATCCAGGGGTATCACGTGGGTGAGGCGCCCGATCCCCGTTCCCAGTCGGCCGCCTTGCGGCGTGGTTATGATCTTTCCCGGTTGCGGGCGCGTAAGGTCGAGCCCAAGGATTTCGACGAGTTCGATTTGCTGCTGGCAATGGATCGGGACCACTTCCAGTACCTGCGTGACAAGGCACCGGAAGGCATGCGCCACAAGGTGCGTATGTTCATGAGCTACGCCCGCATGGTCCGACGGGACGATGTCCCGGATCCCTACTATGGCGGGGCGACTGGTTTCGATGCCGTTCTCGACATGTGCGAGGATGCGGTGCAGGGGCTCATCGACGAGATTCTCCCGGAGGTTAATCGCCGCAGCCAGTCGGTGAGCTGAAAGACGCCGGCAAGAGACGGGCGTCGCAGCGCTGTTCTTGCTTGATATAAAAAAGGCCAGTTCTTTATCGGAGCTGGCCTTTTTTGCTGGTGCCGATGCCGGCTTACTTCGTGCCGGTTTCCACCTGGATCAGCGGCTCATCGGCAACCGGCGTGGCGGCGCGGTTGCGGCGACGGCGTACCGGCTGGGGCGCTTCTTCAACCGCGACTTCGGTCTGGAAGGCCTTGACGGCATCCGCGCGGGTTTCCACCAGCACCAAGCCGCTGCCGGACAAGTCGATCGCCGCCTCCGGTGCTGCAGCCACGATCGATGCCTCCTCCGCGCGGGCTTCCGGAGCGGTCTCGACAGGAGCCGCTTCCAGTTCCGTCGCAACGCTCGGGGCGGACAGTTCCACTGCCGTTTCGGGCTGGGCTTCGGCCGCCGTCGCGATCGGTGCCGGCGCGGCTTCGACTTCCACGACGGGGCTCGGTGCAGCTTCTGCTGCCACGATGTCGGCAGGTGCCGGAGCTGGTTCGCTGGGGACCCGTTCCGCAGCCGGCTGACCGATAGCCGCAACAGCCTGCTCGATCAGGTCGGGCTTGGCCTGCGTTTCGGTAAGGCTTGCCGCGGCTGGCGCGGCAACAGGCGCTGCTTCGACGACGGGCTCGGCCGGCGCTACCACTGCGTTTTCGACGACAGGTGACGTCTCGACCAGCGTGGCTTGTGCTACGGCTTCCGCTTCCGCTGCGACGACCGCTACCGGAGCGGCTTCGGCGACCGGGGTGGGCTCGACGGCCTGGGCATCGCTGATGGCAGGCTGGGGCTTGGCGGCGACGGCTTCAGGAGCAGCTGCGGCCTCGCTGGCGGGCTGGCCCTCTTCACCGATCGCCAGCTCGCCCTGGGCGGCGGCCTCGACGCTGGTGGCCTCCTCGTTGCGGCGGCCACCACGACGGCCACGGCGGCTGCGGCGGCTGCGTTCGTTGCCTTCGCCTTCGGCTTGAGCCGGGCTGGCTTCCACCGGGGTGGCTGCCGCGGCCACGGCGTCGGCCGTTACCTGCTCGGCGCTGGCGACGATGCCTTCAGCCTCGGCGGCCTTGGGCGCCTGGTTGTTACGGTTGCGACGTTCGCCGCGCTCAGCACGCTCACCACGGCCTTCGCGCTCGCCGCGTTCCTGGCGTTCGCCTCGCTCCTGGCGCTCACCGCGCGGGCGCTTTTCGCGCTGCTCGGCCTGCGCCTCGCTGGCGGCGTTGCGTCCGCTTTCACGGGGCTCGCGGGGCTCGCGTGCTTCCCGGGCCTCACGGTTGTCGTTGCGCTCCTGGCGCTCGCCCCGTTCGCCACGCTCTTCACGTTGACCTTCACGACGGCCGCGGTTGTCGCGACCGTCACGACGGTTGCGCTCGTTACGGGGGCGGGATTCGCGGCGCGGCGCCTCAGGCTGGGCGACGACCGGTGCCGGTTCGGGCTGCTTCTCACCACGGAAGAAGGCGAAGATGCGGGCCAGCAGGCCGGGCTGGCTTTCCGGCACGGCGGCGACCGGAGTAGCCTTGGCTTCGACGACCGGTGCGGGCTGGTCGGGGGTGATGCCCTTGACGGCGGCTTCCTGGCGCACCGGGCGCTCGGGGTTGGCCGACGGCGGCGTATAGGTTTCGCCGGCCGGCTTGGTGGCCATGCGATAGCTCGGCAGGCTGGTGTCTTCGCTGTTGAGCTGGTCGTGGCGCAGGCGGACGATCTCGTGCTGCGGGGTTTCCAGGTGGCGATTGGGGATCAGCACCAGGTTGACCTTGTGGCGCAGCTCGATCTTGGCGATGTCGTCACGCTTCTCGTTGAGCAGGAAGGTCGCTACATCCACCGGAACCTGGCAGTGCAGGGCGCCGGTGTTGTCCTTCATGGCTTCCTCTTCGAGGATGCGCAGGATGTGCAGGGCCGACGATTCGGTGCTGCGGGTGTGGCCGGTGCCGTTACAGCGCGGGCAGGGGATGTAGCTGGTCTCGGCGAGGGCCGGGCGCAGGCGCTGACGGGACAGCTCGAGCAGGCCGAAACGGCTGATCTTGCCGGTCTGCACGCGGGCACGGTCGTAGCGCAGGGCGTCGCGCAGGCGGTTCTCGACTTCGCGCTGGTTCTTCTGCGACTCCATGTCGATGAAGTCGATGACGATCAGGCCGCCGAGGTCGCGCAGGCGCAACTGGCGGGCCACTTCGTCGGCGGCTTCGCAGTTGGTCTTGAAGGCGGTTTCCTCGATGTCCGCACCGCGGGTGGCGCGGCCGGAGTTCACGTCCACGGAAACCAGCGCCTCGGTGTGGTCGATCACGATGGCGCCGCCGGACGGCAGGCTGACCTGGCGCGAGTAGGCGGATTCGATCTGGTGTTCGATCTGGAAGCGGGAGAACAGCGGCACGTCGTCGTGATAGCGCTTCACGCGGTTCACGTTCTGCGGCATCACGTGGGCCATGAACTGGCGTGCCTGCTCGTACACGTCGTCGGTGTCGATCAGGATCTCGCCGATGTCCGGCTGGAAGTAGTCGCGGATCGCACGGATCACCAGGCTGCCTTCCTGGTAGATCAGGAAAGCACCGGCCTGGGACTCGGCGGCGCCGTCGATGGCGCGCCACAGTTGCAGCAGGTAGTTCAAGTCCCACTGCAGCTCTTCGGCGTTGCGGCCAATGGCGGCGGTGCGGGCGATCAGGCTCATGCCGCCCGGCACTTCGAGCTGATCCATGACGTCGCGCAGTTCGGCACGCTCATCGCCCTCGACGCGGCGGGATACGCCACCGCCACGGGGGTTGTTGGGCATCAGCACCAGGTAGCGGCCGGCCAGGGAGACGAAGGTGGTGAGGGCGGCACCCTTGTTGCCGCGCTCGTCCTTCTCGACCTGGACGATCAGCTCCTGACCTTCCTTCAGCGCTTCCTTGATGGACGCGCGGCTGGCTTCGACGCCAGGCTGGAAGTAAGAGCGGGAGATTTCCTTGAACGGCAGGAAGCCGTGGCGCTCGGCGCCATAGTCGACGAACGCTGCTTCGAGGCTGGGCTCGATGCGCGTAATGACGGCTTTGTAGATGTTGCTTTTACGCTGTTCCTTGGCGGCCGACTCAATGTCGAGATCGATCAGTTTCTGACCGTCGACAATGGCAACGCGGAGTTCCTCGGCCTGCGTTGCGTTGAAGAGCATGCGCTTCATTCGTCTTCTTCTCCCGCGCAGCACACGGGCAGGACGAACCGCGCCACCGCTTAACTGCGGTGACTTAGTTTGGCGTTGTCGCGACTATCCTTCATCGAGGGGAATCAAACTAATATGGGCGGCGGGGTTCGTCTATGCACCCTGAACCGCGATTTTCCGCTGGGGGCCGTGATGAACCTGGGGCACGACTGGTCTCGCAACTCCTCTGCCGGGCCGTACGCTTGGCGACGGCGGCATTTCCCTGTGCGACCTCGGGCCTGCTCTCCAGAATTTCTTCACTGCCCCTGAATTCAGGGCCGTCAAACTGCGTGTGCGCTAGCGCGCAATAGGTACAAGTTTATTGTCGAATACAGTACCATCGCCCTCTTTTTGTCTGGCGATGGACCTTCCTGCGGTGTTTCGGGAGCGGGTGTGACCCTGGCTGACCAAGGTCGAGTCGCTCCGGCGTGGCACGGGCCGGTGTTGAAGTCTTCACAACACGCCTGGGCAAGTGCGATGCATCAGAACCGAAAAACCGCTCGCCAGTATATTTCAAAAAGATGGCCTTGAGTAAAGCCCCCTCCGTGATGCGGGTCAGCGTCGATGACGCGAGCGCCGGGCAGCGCATCGACAACTTCCTGGTGCGCGTCTGCAAGGGCGTACCGAAGAGCCACGTGTATCGCATCCTGCGTAGCGGGGAGGTGCGCGTTAACAGCAAGCGGGTGGATCAGACCTATCGCCTGCAACTCGGTGACGAAGTGCGCATTCCGCCGATCCGCCTGGCCGAGAAGGCGGTAGAGCCAGTGGTGCCGGTCGGCAAGCCCTTCGATATCGTCTTCGAGGACGAGGCCTTACTGGTGCTCGACAAGCCGGCCGGTCTGGCCGTGCATGGGGGGAGTGGCATCAGTTTCGGCGTCATCGAGCAGCTGCGCCGCCAGCGGCCGGAGGCGAAGTTCCTCGAGCTGGTGCATCGCCTCGACCGGGAAACCTCGGGTCTGTTGATTGTCGCCAAGAAGCGCAGCGCGCTGACCGTGCTGCACGACATGATGCGCGAAGGCAAGGTGCGCAAGCGCTACCTGACACTGGTGGCTGGGCGCTGGCTGAATCCGGTGCAGCATGTGAAGCTGGCCCTGCACAAATACCTGACCGAAGGCGGCGAGCGCCGCGTCAGCGTGAACCCGGAGGGCAAGCCGGCGCACAGCATCGTTAGGCTGCTGAAGCGCTGGCAGAACTACAGCCTGGTCGAGGTCGAGCTGAAGACCGGCCGCACGCACCAGATCCGCGTGCACTTGAGCCACCTGGGTTTCCCCTTGTGCGGCGACGACAAATACGGGGATTTTTCGCTCAACAAGCAACTCGAAAAGCAGGGGTTCAAGCGGATGTTCCTGCATGCGGCGAAGCTCGCCTTCCATCATCCGCTGACGGATCAGCTGATCGAGCTGGAGGCGCCGCTGCCGCCGGAGCTGGAGCGCCATGTGGTGCAGGTCGAGCAGACGGAAGAGAGAGAATATGGCTAAGCGTTTCGAACTGATCGTCTTTGATTTTACTATGTGTTGACAAACG
>JAFEDK010000011.1 GCA_018241665.1 Pseudomonadota bacterium | reverse complement strand
TCTGAAAAATAATTCTCGAACGCCCCATCACACGTCCCCTCCTCCCAACATGGGAGACTCAGCCCTTCTGGCTTAAAAGGGCAGCTCGCTGGATAAGCTCAACAGGCTACCGCTCAGAGGATGCGGAAGAGTGAGGTCAGCAGCGTGCAGCAGCAACCTCCGAGCGGCACTCCGAATCTCCACGTTCGCATACAAATCGTCGCCAAGGATAGGATGCCCGATCGCCATCATATGAACACGCAACTGATGCGACCTCCCCGTGACGGGGCAAAGTTCCACTCGCGTCGAATCAGACTCGGCGTCATAAGACAGGGCCTCATAGCGCGTCAGCGCGGCCTTGCCGGACACCCAGTCAATCTTCTGCCGAGGACGGTTTGGCCAATCCACAACAAGCGGGAAGTCGACAACCCCAGTACATTTTTCCAACGCCCCTGCAACAACAGCCACATAACGCTTACCGACAAGCCGCTGCTGGAAGGCAATACTCAAACGGCGCTCCATCTCACGCCCGAGCGCCATAACAACAAGTCCAGACGTCGCCATATCGAGCCGATGAACAATTCGCGCATCGGGATAGTCAGCCTGCACGCGCGAAGCAAGGCAATCCGCATGTTCAGCCCCTCGCCCTGGCACAGTCAGCAAACCAGCCGGCTTGTCGAGCACCAGAAGGCTATCGTCCCTGAAGACGACCCTCGGCGCCCCTGATGGAGGTGCATAGTTGATAACTGGGAGCGGCAACGAAACACTGGACATCGAAACCCGGCCTTTGCGATCACGACACGCATTCTGGCACACCCGACATTATTGCCGGCTCAAGCGAAACTCGATCGCGCGCAAAAAATCTATCTGGAACATGCGCACCGAATTGTGGCGCCGACAAATCACCATGTCAGTGCTAACGCACCGAAGCGGTGCGCATCACGCAAACCACGACGTAAATCCTTTTGTTTACTATGGTTTTTTGTTTGGCATGCTTCTAGCTAAGCCAAAAGTGGTATCTCTGCTTCACAACACAATAGGCGAGCGCGAATGGCCATCACAAAATTCTTCAATGAAATGACAGCGGATGACGGGAGTGTCCGCGCGCATTACGCTGGCTATGCCGCGTGGTTGAACGATACTCCGGCAGACCGCATTGAACGCAAGAGGGCAGAAGCGGACGCACTCTTTCACCGCTATGGCATCACCTTTGCTGTCTATGGCGAGGAGTCAGGCACCGAGCGCCTGATCCCGTTCGACATCATTCCCCGCATCATCCCGGCAAAGGAGTGGAAGAGCCTTGAGGCAGGCCTGCGCCAGCGGGTCAAAGCCCTGAATACCTTCATCCACGATATTTACCATGATCAGGAAATCCTAAAGGCTGGACGTATTCCTGCTGACCAGGTGCTCAAGAATGCACAGTACCGCCCAGAGATGCAGGGCGTGAATGTTCCTTGCGACATCTATGCGCACATTGCCGGCGTAGACGTTGTCCGGGCTGGGGCCGGCGAATTCTATGTTCTGGAGGACAACCTGCGCGTTCCGTCAGGCGTGTCCTACATGCTCGAAGACCGCCGCATGATGATGCGCCTCTTCCCTGAATTGTTTGCCCGGCACCGCGTAGCGCCGGTCGAACATTATCCCGACATGCTGCTGCACACGCTGCGCAGCGTTGCTCCGGTTGGTGTTGCCGATCCGACGGTAGTAGTGATGACGCCAGGTGCGTACAACAGCGCATATTTCGAACACGCCTTCCTCGCGCAGCAGATGGGCGTGGAACTGGTGGAAGGCCAGGACCTCTTCGTCGAGGACGATCAGGTTTTCATGCGCACAACACAAGGACCGCGGAGGGTCGACGTCATCTACCGCCGCGTGGACGACGACTTCCTTGATCCCCAAGCCTTCCGCAAGGATTCCATGATCGGCGTTCCCGGCCTACTCAAGGCCTATCGTGCTGGTCGCGTCACCCTCTCGAATGCGATTGGCACCGGCGTCGCTGACGACAAGTCCATCTACCCGTACGTGCCCGAGATGATTCGCTTCTATCTTGGCGAGGAACCCATCCTCAATAACGTACCAACCTATATGTGCCGCAAGCCGGAAGATCTGGCCTACACCCTTGCCCACTTGCCTGAGCTTGTCGTCAAGGAGGTACATGGCGCAGGTGGCTATGGGATGCTCGTCGGCCCCGCCTCCACAAAGGAACAGATCGAGTCCTTCCGCAAACACCTCGAAGCCAACCCCGAAAAATACATCTCCCAGCCCACCCTGGCGCTCTCGAACTGCCCAACCTTCGTGGAAAACGGCATCGCACCGAGGCATCTTGACCTGCGCCCCTTCGTGCTGTCCGGCACCGAGATCCAGATGGTCCCGGGCGGGCTCACACGTGTAGCCCTGCGCGAAGGATCGCTGGTGGTGAATTCGTCGCAAGGCGGGGGCACCAAGGACACCTGGGTACTGGAGGCCTGAAAATGCTGAGCCGCACCGCTGATCACCTGTTCTGGATGGCGCGCTACATGGAGCGCGCCGAAAACACCGCCCGCATTCTGGACGTGACCTACCGACTTTCCCTCCTCCCCCAAAATGGCGAAGACGTGGAACCAATGTGGGCTGGCATGCTCAAGATCATGGAACTCCAGGACACCTTCCTGGCCAAGCATCCACGCCACACCACGGAGGCCGTCCTTGAGTTCATGATCTTCGACAAGGACAACCCTGGCAGCATCTACCGCTGCCTGCGTGCAACCCGCGAAAATGCGCATGCCGTTCGCGGCACGCTGACATCCGAACTTTGGGAGACCTCAAACGAGACCTGGCTGAAGATAAGGGACCTCACGCCGGCCAAACTCTGGGAGAACGGCCCCGGCGCCTTCTTCGAATGGGTCAAGTACCGCTCACACCTGTCGCGTGGCGTGACCATCGGAACGATGCTGCAGGACGAATCGCTGCGCTTCATCCGTCTCGGCACCTTTCTCGAACGTGCGGACAACACCGCCCGCATCCTGGAGGTCAAGTACCTCAACCTGCTACCCGGCTCTGATGAGGATGCTACGCAGGCAAACGACTACTACCAATGGAGCGCACTACTCCAGTCCGTTTCGGCCTTCGAGGTCTACCGAAAGGTATATCGGGATCAGATCACCCCGCTACGGGTCGCCGAGCTTCTGATTCTGCGTGCCGACATGCCCCGCTCGCTGGCCCGCAGCATGAAGGAGGTCTACTCGAACCTTACACGGGTCTCGAACGCCCGCTCGGCAGAGACGGAGAGACTTGCCGGCGAACTGGAGTCCCATCTTCGATTCGGCCGTATCGAGCGCATCTTCGAAGTAGGCTTCCGCAATTACCTGGAAGACTTCCGCGATCGCATCTTCGACCTCGGCTGCCGCATTTCCGATGACTTCCTCATCCCTGCATGTGCATGAAATGCATTCAGGGCTTGGCAAAGCCTGAATTGATGTCTATAATGCGCAGCTTGTCGGGGCGTAGCGCAGCCTGGTAGCGCACTTGCATGGGGTGCAAGGGGTCGCGAGTTCGAATCCCGCCGCCCCGACCAAAAGAATCAAGCAGTTAGGCCAATCTTCGGATTGGCCTTTTTGCTTTTGTGCGCCAGTGGTGACACTTTTGGTGACACCTTGGCGCTGGTGACACTCGAGCCCCCCTTTTGTCTGGGGGTTTCCTGCAATCTGCATTCCTTGCGGATTCCCTGCCAACCTCCCCCGCCACCGTTTTCGATCAACGCTCCACCCTAGCGTTTTTTCGCGGGGACAAGCGGGGACACGGGGACAACCAGTAATGACGCGGGTTTCGGCGTCCCCACTACCTGCCCCCGCACTGGGGACTGTGGGGACAAAACCCGGAAGCGGTTCTAAATTGGCCGCATTCAGCCCCCCGACGCGGGGCGGCTGGTTATCGAAGACAACTGTTCTTCCAATGCCTCAAGTTCTGACCGCAACAAGCCTCCGACCAAAGTAATGGCGTCCGGCGGTAGATCGATCATCGTCACAAGCCTGCTCTGCAAGTGCCGCATGGACTCATCGATCGCGGCCACGGCCGTCGCCGCGGCCTGCTCCACCTCTGCCGCGGGAATTAACTCCCGGTCACGCTCGCGCAGGTCGCGCCGGCGGCTCTCACCCTCGTACCAGGCCTTGCGGTCTGCAGGAGAAAGACGCTCGGGATCGAGCTCGCCATCGTTGTCGGCACTTCCAGAGAAGCGCCACTCGGCGACAGCCAGCAGGTCAAACACCCAGGGCGTCGATAGGTTGCCGCGCTGGACGGCCGGGCACCCCTTGCGAATCCAAGCGTCAATGGTCGGCAGCGACACCCCGAAGAACTCAGCCAGGCCGGCCTTGTTCGTTTCCCGTGCAGCCCCGGCGGTAGAACGATCAATCTTGCTCATCATGACAAACTCCTAGGCACCACCAACAACCCCGAGGGGCCTGAAAAACTGTCGAAACTCGCGGCTCTCCGTCCCCGTGCGTGCAGGTGCTCCGGGAGTACCTTTGCGCAAACCCTCGCATGCGCGATGCGTGCGGGCATTTGCAACCGGACGGAACTGCACCTGCAACACTTGCACCGTGTTGCAAAAGACGGTGCAAGTTGCACGCAGTTTTTTGCACCTTCATTCGATCACCGACAGGCGGTCATCATCGTCAGCCCACATACTGGCGCTGAAGAGATAGCAGCGAGTCGAACCCAGCCCAGGCAAGCGAGGCTTGTGTGTAGAGCGGCGATCCTTTGCTGGCACCAGCCAGCCGGCGGCGAGTAGCGCACGGGTAACGGCCTTCACGTCAAATCCAGCACAGACCTCGCGCCTGTAGGCCTCCGGTAACACGAAGAAGTCACGTCCCCCGTCGTCCCTGAGCCGCACAAAGCCCGCCCGGTTGATTGTGCGAGGCTCAAAGGCGGGGTTATCCAGATCGTCCCAAGGCTGGAAGCGGCTTGCGCCGTGCGCTTCGAAGAAGGCCCGCACCTGAGCCAACATGGCACGCTCCTCGCGGTTACCAGTGCCGCCAAAGCCGGCAAGCCAAGCGTCGAAGCAGGCACGCACACCGCGGGTGGCCTCGCCCTCTGTCCAGCCTGTGAGACCGTAACCGGTCGCCAATTCCCCAGCCGCGGCGACCAGAGCGAAACGCCGAGCGACACGCCCCACTTGCCCGGCGGCGTCGGCAGGGACCGCATCCCCAACGAAGCGCCGAACAATCCCCGGCAGGCTGCTCGCCAGTTCTGCACGATCACGCACGATGCAGCGCAACCATGCCAAGCCTGCAGCACCGTGATAGCGGGTTGCTGCGTCCTTCACGGCCAAGGCCAGCGCCTCCGGACTAGGCTGGGTGTGCAGCACTTCGAACGCCCCCATACCCGCCCCTGCGTCCGCCTCTATATCGGCCAAGCGGATTTCTTGCCCTGCGTTAGCCTTCCTTCCAGTGCGCGCCATCAGCGCAGATAGTGACTCCTCCCCTGCGGACAGAAACAGCAGCCGCCAGCGTGCGGACTGGCGCGCCGCGCCGGTACGCGATGCACGGGCTTTGCCTTGGCCGTTTGCCAGCAGGTATGCGGCTTCGCCCGCCTCTCGCGGGTCGATTTGGCTCAGTTCATCGAGGATCAACAGACCGTCGTTGTGCAGCGCCGCCAACCCTTCCAAGCCGTTGGCCGTCGCACGCCACAGGCGCGGGTAGCTGGCGGGGTCGCCCCACACCGATGCAGCCACCTTGAGTGCAGTGGTCTTTCCAGAAGACGAAGCACCGCGCAGGTGAAATCCGCCGGAGTCTTCGCCCGCCAGCTCGGCCAGAGGGGCGGCCAGCGCCGTGCAGATCGCAAACGCAAGCCGGGAATTGCCGGCAGCCAGAGCAGCGACGTGTTCGCGCCACTCGCCCACCGTCCCCGCAACAGAGAGCGCAGGTTCAACGGCATGCTGATTCTGGAAGACCACGATTTCGCCGGCCTGCCCGACTGACTCCGCAGGCGTGACAAAGACACCACCATGCCAACCCAGCCGATCCACACACCGAGCGCGGGCTTTGATTGGGCACACCTGCAGATATGCGGTCAGAAGTTCCCGCGCCCGCTTGCCCGGAGCAATGTTGAGGCCGAGGCGGGCAAGCTCACGCCGCACATCAGATCCGTCCCCCTGCAGCAGTTCCATCGGCATGGCCCAGCGGTGGGCAACGCCGTCGGCGTCCTGCCACCCCAGCAAACGCCCCCACTCGCCCGACTTGGCATCGCGGGTCATTGCCAGAACGTCCAGGCGCGGGCAGAGCCAAATAGGCGGCATCGCCTCGCCGTCCTTGTCGGTGCCGATGAAAAACACCCCGCCCTGCGTGGCCTTGAAACGACCACCCGCATAATCGAATGACGCGGGAGCCTTCTCCGCGTTGCGCTGGCGGATTGCCGCCTGCTGGGCGGCATCATCGGCCGATGGCGGCGGCAGCGCGTCGAAGTCGTCCCCGAAGGTATCCGCGGCGTTGAGCCAGTGCGTGGTGTGGGTGCCCGAGTCGAACACGCAGAGCCGGTCATCCATGCCGCGCCGCAGGACGCCGGCCCACGATTCGGACGCCCGGAACGGCGCCTGGCATCGCAGCTTCCCGCCGGCGGGGAGCAGTTCAGCCGCCTCGCGCACCGTCATCAGGCCATGCCCTTTGACATCGATTTCCGTGTCCAGGGCCAGATCGTAGGCATCGGCGGCAAGGCCCGCCGCGCTGCTGCGGATCTGCACGTCCCATCCCACGGACTGGGCAATCTCCCGCACCCGCTCGGGCGGCGGGGTTTCGATTGCCTCCGTGGGGAACTCCGCCCCCAGCAATCCCGCGGCGATCTCGACGGACTGCGGGGCCACAGTGAGCCCTTTGCCTTCGACGACGGGCTTACCGACGAAGATCACGCGCCCGCGGGACCAGACGGACGGATCGATGATCGTCGCCGGGCTCTGCCCGATCACTTCGCCCGTGCTTCGGCTGTGCCTGGGCTTCATCCATGACAGGCCTGCAGCCATTGCTCGGAACGGCAGCAGGCCGCGCATGCGCTCGACGTCCTGTGGATCCCGCAGCTTGATCCAGGTGTGCCCATTACCGCGGCCGACCGGCTTGTCGTCGAGTAGCACCCGGCTCGAGGTAGAGGCCGCGTGTGCCCAGTCGAACAGCCCCACTCCTGGCAGCAGCTCGCCGACCCGCTCCAGCCATTCGCTGAAGTCGAGGGCCGCCAGCTCGGGCGGTGTGTGCTCGTCCGTGTCACGGTCGAGGATCTGCCAAGCCGAGGGCTCCACGTTTTCGGCGAAACGGCCCATTGCCTTCGTGCAGCCTTCCGGGTCGTTTTCCACCGGATGCACGCCGGCTGTTTGCCCACGGCCTTCGATGCCATACCGCCGCTCGATCTCGCCTTCGGACAGGATGACGAACTGCTCGCCAACATCAGGGCCAACGAAACGGCTGTTGATGATCGCCGAGTGCTCATCGCCACCGACACGCTCAAGCAGCGCGGCCAACGCGTTGATATCGGGAACACGCTCCATCCGGGCATAGCAGACCGACGGCGCAACCTGCTGGCACTTCTCCACGCGGCCATCGGGCTGACGGGTAAATCGCTTGCCCAGAGGGCGCAGCGGATCACGGATGATCGTGAGCACATCGGCCGGTGGGGGTGGCAAATTCAGAAGGGCGTTCATTGCACGCCCCCTTTCCCTGCCGCGTTGACCATGAGGGCCGCACGATCAACCGCGCGCCGCAACGGGAATGGATCTCCGCTCGCTGCGGCTTGTGCGAACTCGTCACGCAGGACCATTGCGATAGCATCGCTGTCGGGCAAAGCGTCGAGGTCAGCCCCTCCGCGTGCGTCGCCGGCCAGATGCTTGTCGCGGAACCCTGGGCGAAGCTGTCGGACGATTACATGAGTCGCATTGCCCAGAGTCGCCGCGGGGAACTCGCCAGGGTACAGACGACGAAGGCGGAATGAACGGGTGGGATGCGCGGCAAACCACGCCCGATCATCGTCCTTCCAAGGTGCATCCTCAAGGCAAAGAAGGTGGGTTTGAGCACGAAGGGCTTGATGGTCAGCGCGCTTGAGCTCGCGGCGACGTTTGGCTTTGTTGTGAGTAGCAGCGTTTCCGGTATGATTTGAGGGACCGAATGCAGTATCCAAAGCCGCCGGGGGCGTCATCCCCCGAGCGGCTTTTTTGTCGTTCTTCGTCGTCATGCAGCACCCCCGCTGACGTTGGGGTTTGCGAGCCAGGCGCGCACATCCTCCACACGCCACGCAGTGATGCGGGGCGAGAGCTTCACCGGCTTGGGGAACGTGCCGGCCTTCACCTTCCGCCAGAGCGTCGGTGGCGAAAACGGAACGATGGCGGGGATGAGCTGCGATTGCCGGACGTAGCCTTCAGCTGGGAGCTGGCCCAGCAGGACGATGGACGACGCGGATGTTTCGGGGGTGCGAGGGGTAGCCATTCGGCGGACTCCTGTTGAGCCGCCCGCGGTTTGGAGTGTGGGCGGCAAGTTGCCGCCATAACCCCCATTACCGCCCCTGAATAAGTTATCCGTCTGGCTAGATACGGACTGCCGCCTATTCAGTCGGCACCGTTGCGGTGCCTATTTTTTGCGATCTTGTCTGGCGTGTTGCTTGGTTCGCCAGTTGCCGGATGACCGCCCCGACCGGTCGCGCCGGCACTTGCTACAGGGTATGGAAACGAAGTTACACGACGTTTCGCAGGGCGGTCAAGTTGTATCAAGCTGCGGCTTTGGCCCGTGCTACACCATGGGTATTAAGCCACCCGATGTGCTTCCAGGCTTCGTTCTCAAGCATGCGGGCCGAAGCCATAGCCATGCGGAGTAGCGCCGAACGCTGTACGGGGTTGAAGTTCGGCACGCCTCCCCCTTCGATTGCGAGGTCTGATTCCTCCACCATTTCAAGAAGCAAGGCGATGCCTTTGGCTGCGTCGTAGGTGTCCGCGGCGTGCTGGGCACCGGGCAGATATTCGGCGTCGGGGGAGAGCCAGGAAAAAGGCTTGAAGGCGTTCTGGGGCGTGCTCATGCTGCGGCCCTCCCGTCGATCTGGCGCAGGCTGAGGTAGAGAGCGAAGCGGGCGAAGATGCCTGTAGTGATGTTGTGCATGGTGAAACTCCCGTAGTGCGGTCTGATTCTCCGCTCCCCTCCGCGACGAGGGGGTGGCGGAACCGTGCGGGTTCGCGGACCGGCCTACAGGAAACCGGCAGGGCTTGCGCCCTCCCACACGGCCCCACCATTGAACAGGCGTAGCCATGCAACCGACGTGAAAAAACCGCTTGCGCGGCCTGTCGGCCTGTAGATTGCCGGGCCGCGACGCCCAGGCCCCTTCTGTTTCAGGGGCGGGGAAAGTATCAGACGTGCGGTGCAAGGGCGTCAAGTGGTGCAGCACTTGATCGTGATCCAGTTAGGATATCGAAGTACAACTTTAAATTCCCCTTTGCATATGATGACTGCTCTCACCCCTGACACAATTCGCCTGCTCGCTGCGGAAATCGCGAATCAAACCATACTCAACAACTGGTTGTTTTATATCGTCCTGGCCTGCCTCAGCGTGATCCTGTCCGCTGCGGGTTCATTCTTGGCCGCCTACTTCTCAAAACGAGCTGAGCGCCTTGCTCTGACCGCAGATTTCGATGAGATCAAGAGACAACTAAAGGAAACCACGACACTTGCGGAAACAGTGAAGGTCGATATTCAACGACTCGCAGAGCGTTCAGAAAAGCTCCAGTGGCAGAAGAGAGAGAAGCTAGAAAGCTACATAGTGGCCATTGCCGCAGCGATCGATTATCAAACCGCAGAAATGAGCCACAGCTTTTTCGATGCAGATCCTCCATCTGGTGGAGATCCGATCTACAGCGCTTCTATGTATATGTCGCTTTACCTTCCTGAACTGAAAACTGACCACCAATCGCTCATGAAGGCAATTTCGGAATTTCAGCTATGGATGTCCAAAGGAATGACAGAAAGAGTGGAGCAATATAAACAGCATTCCATTGCTGGATCGCCCATGCCGACTCCAACAGAGGCACACATGAGCGCTTATAGCGAACTCCTAGCCGCCATGAAACAGGCTCAGCTCAGGATAAACGAGACTGCCGAGAAATTGGCTCAAACGCTGAACCACAATTGAACATCATCTGCATTTTCTTGCGGATTCACTCCTGATTGCCCCCGTCCCCGCCGATTTGTCCCCACAGTCCCCAGTGCGGGGACAGGTAGTGGGGACGCCGAAACCCGCGTCATTACTGGTTGTCCCCGTGTCCCCGCTTGTCCCCACGAAAAAACACTAGGATGGTGAAATCTCGGCCAGCCAGCCGATTTTGAGGGCAACCGAATTATTCCATTGCCATTAAATTTTAGGGAAGTCTACTTTTCTCACTTCTTGCGGGGACAGGGGACAACACGAACGCGCAAAGTTTTGCGCGTTCATCAGGCCGCATTCTTGGCCGTGTGCAAGGGCACCACGTTGGCAGCATCGGTACGAGTCAGCAGATCCAGGCGTTCGCCCAGCAGACGCCAAGCCTCTCGCATCTCGTTCGCGTAGCTGTGCCGCTGGTAGGTTCGTTTCACGCGGTTTTGCTCGGTATGGTTTAGGCAGCGTTCTGCCACTTCCGGCAGGACGCCAAGCTCCACCATCATCGTTGCACCAGTGCGGCGCAGGTCATGCGGCCCCCACTTCCCTCCGGCGAGCACCAGGGTATCGGACAGCTCGGCCTTTGCCCTGCCCTTCATCGGCGGCAGGCCCGGGCGTTGGCGGTCGCCGAGTTGTTTGGTCACGGTCTTGGGGCACACCGAACCAGTGCCATAGCGGTTGGGGAAAATCCAAGTCTCCGCGCCTCGATGCCGGGCTGTGTCATTCAAGGCCCGGAAGTGGGCCAGGGCAAAGTCGGAAAGCGCCACGGTGTGGGCCTTTCCGTTCTTGCTGTGCTCCGGCGGAATCCACCATGTGCCGCGCTCGAAATCCACGTGCTCCCAGCGTGCGGCCATCAGTTCCCCAATCCGGCAGCACGTCGAAAACGCGATCCAGACGGCCCGCTGCGCCGACTCCGACAATCCAGACTGCGGAAGCTGCCGTGTCAGCGCCCTGACTTCATCCTCGGATAGCACCCGGTCGCGCTCGGTGTCCTTGCCGCCGATCTTCGCCTTTCGGATGCTGGCGGACGGCTCAAATTCGATCATGTCGCGATCCACCGCGAAGCGGAACATCTGCCGAATCAGGCCGAATATGAGCTTTGCCATCCGCGGTACGCCGCGCGCCAGGAGGGCATCCGTCACGCCGGTAATGTGGCCTTTTCGCACGTCCTCGACAGCCAGAGTGCCGATGATCGGCAGCACGTCCTTTTCAAACATGCGCCGGACTTCCGCGCCGCCATCCTTGCGGCGGATCAGATCGACAGATGCCCAGCGCTCGAACAGATTGTGGACCGTGATTCGGGCATCGATCTTGGCCCGCTCAGCGGCTTGCGCTTCCGCCTCTGCGCGCCTCCGCGCTTCCTCGTTCTCACGTTCTTCTATGGGGTCGATGCCCTGCTTCCGCTTGGCCGTAATTTGAACTGCCAGCCCGCGCGCATCGGCAAGGGGAAGTTCCGGGTAGGTTCCAATTTCAAGCCACCGGGTTTTGGATCCGGTCTTGTACCGGTACAGCCAAACCTTGGAACCAGACACTCGCACCCGCAGGTAGAGCCCGCCGCCGTCGCTCAGAAATGCGTCGGCATCATCAGCCTTTGCGGCCTTGATTGCCTTGTCGTTCAGCTTGCCCATCATCAACCCCCTGTGACTGGTGACACTTTTGGTGACACCTTGGCGTGAGACACAGTGAGATTGTATGACTTGCGATGAACCGCCACAAGCCGATCAATCATTGAAAATCAACTACTTAAAACACACCCATTCATATCAGGTCGTATCAGGAAACATCATAAAACCATTATGGGGTGCAAGGGGTAGCGAGTTCGAATCCCGCCGCCCCGACCAATGTTTCAAGCAAAAAGCCAATCCTTAACGGGTTGGCTTTTTGCTTTTCTGAGTCCGAACGCCCGGCGCAAGCCGGGCCCGAAAGTCACATCGCGCCGTTGAGCTTTTCTTCGTAAAGCGCCAGATAGTTCCCCATCATCGCATCCATGCTGAAATTGGCCAGGACGCGTTCGCGCCCGGCCTGCCCCATCGCTCGGGCTGCAGCGCCATCGCTGAACAGCGCATCAAATGCCTGCGCCATCCGCTCTGGATCCCGTGGCGGAACCAGCAGGCCGGTCTGGTGATCAACCACAAGTTCCGGATTTCCTCCCACCGCTGTCGCGACGACAGGCAGACCGGAAGCCATGGCCTCCAGCAAGGTATTGGAAATACCTTCCGCCTGGGATGGCAACACAAACACATCGAGACCGCGCATGATCTCGGGCACGTCGGAACGCTCTCCGGCCATCCAGACCGAACCGTCCAGACTTTCGCCCTGCACCAGATCGGCAAGGCTCGTCGCCAGCGGCCCATCACCGACGAGAATCAGGCGGGCGCGCCGGGCGGCCTCCGGGTTTCCTCGCACGAATGCCGCAAATGCGCGCACCAACGTTGCCTGGTCCTTGACCGCCTGCTGCCGGCCTACGGTTCCGATCACAAACAGCTCAGGGTCATTGAAAGGCGAGCCGGCGATATCACGTCGGGTCGCGGCAGGCACAAATCGATCTGCATTGACGCCATTACAGATGCGCCGGATCCGCGCCGCTTCGATACCGACCCGATCCACGAGGTAGGATTCGATCGTTCGCGACAGCGCGATGTATTTGCTGACGAACGGCGAGTAAAGCCTCCGCACGAACTGGTACTTGCGGCTCCGTCCATCCGGATCAGAATTATCCCAGCCGTGTTCCCCATGCAGCCGTAGCGGCACGCCAGCCAGCCAGGCCGGCACGACCATCTCGAGCGCGGCAAGGTTGCGCGTATGGACGACTGCCGGCTTCAGTTGCCGAAGCATCCGGTAGATCTTCGGGTACAACTTGAAACCGTGGCCCGCCCCCTTGTTGATCGACACGAACTCGACATCGCTGCGCTGGATGCGCTGGCAAAAAGATGGCGAACAGTAAGCCAGCGCAATGATCATGTGCCGGAAGCGCTCGACGGGCATCCGGTTGATCAGGTTTACGATACCGTTCTCAAGACCGCCAACATCGAAGCTATAGACAATGTGAATAATCAGGGGGCGACTGTCGTTCATCGTTCAAGGCCTGAGAGACTCTCGGAATCAGCCGAGGACTATAGCAGGTCTCCCCTCAGCCTATTCCGGACGGATTTCCTGAAACAGCGCATTTAGCGTCACCAGCCCGCAGGCTGGCTCCAGCCTCTCACGACCACCAGACACCATGACCA
The DNA here is from genome assembly GCA_018241665.1 of Pseudomonadota bacterium. Taxonomy (GTDB): domain Bacteria; phylum Pseudomonadota; class Gammaproteobacteria; order Burkholderiales; family Rhodocyclaceae; genus Zoogloea. The sequence continues at coordinate 34,211 of JAFEDK010000011.1, read as the reverse complement.
TGCCTGCCGACAAACCCTACGCCCCCGCCTGCGACCGTAACCAGGCGCCGATTCTGAACATCCTGCGCATCCGTTTCGCCGGCTGTCGCCAGGTGCTGGAAATCGGCTCGGGAACAGGCCAGCATGCGATCCATTTTGCGGCGGCCCTGCCGCAATTGACCTGGCAGACCAGCGATCGGCGAGAGAACTTGGCGGGCATCCGGCAATGGCTGGCTGAGGCCTGCCTGCCCAATACCCCGCCGCCACTGGAGCTCGATGTCGGCGGAGTCTGGCCCACAGCCCGCTTCGACGCCATCTTCACCGCCAACACCCTGCACATCATGAGTTGGGACAGCGTCGTCGCCCTTTTTCAAGCCCTGCCCCAAGTACTCGCGCCCAATGCCCGGCTGACCGTGTATGGCCCTTTCAACTATGGAGGTCGCTTCACCAGTCCCAGCAACGCTGAATTCGACGTCAGCCTGAAGGCCACCCACCCCGAACGGGGCATCCGGGACTTTGAAGCAGTTGACGCACTTGCCAGGGAAATCGGCTTTGAGCTTGTCGCCGATGACGCCATGCCCGCCAACAACCGCTGCCTGAGCTGGCAGCAGCGCTAATACCATAGCCACACGCAAGGACCGCCGAGGCAGGACAGCCCGGACAATGGCGTCTGTCGCAGCGGCACTCCCCGCTCAGGAACGGAACTGGTTAACCTCGTCCCGGGTCGCCAGCGCGACCTTGCGGGCCTGCCCGGCATAATCCTCGCCACTTCCCGCATAGAGGATAGCCCGCGACGAGGAGATCATCAGCCCCGTACCCGCAGCACTCCGCCCCGCCTTGACCGTTGCCTCCACATCCCCGCCCTGGGCACCGATTCCCGGCACCAACAGAGGTAGATCACCAACGATGCGGCGGACGTCGGCCAACTCCTGGGGGAAGGTCGCACCAACAACCAGCGCGTTCTGCCCGTGCACATTCCACTTGCCTGCAACCAGCTCGGCGACGTGCTGATAGAGCCTGGCACCACCTTCCACCGTAAGGTTTTGCAGATCCGACCCGCCAGGATTGGAAGTGCGACAAAGAACGATCAAGCCACGATCGGAATACTCGAGGTAGGGCTCGACCGAATCGAACCCCATATACGGATTCACCGTCAGCGCATCCGCGTCATAGCGCTCGAAGGCCTCCCGCGCGTACTGCTGCGCAGTGGCACCGATATCGCCACGCTTCGCATCAAGGACCACCGGCACCGCCGGATACCTCTCATGAATATAGGCAATCAGCTCCTGCAACTGGTCCTCGGCGCGAGCCGCTGCAAAATAGGCGATCTGAGGCTTGAAGGCACAGGCCAGATCCGCCGTCGCATCAACGATTCCCTTGCAGAACGCGAGAACTGCGTCGGGGCGCCCCTGCAGATGCGCCGGGAGGCGCTTCAGATCCGGATCGAGACCGACACAAAGCAAAGAATCATGACGCTGCCAGACGGCAGTCAGTTTTGAACGGAAATCCATGGGAGCCGGGGCCTGAACAGCCCGAAAGAGTGAAGTCTGGACTCAATTTTACCAGTGCAACCCGGATTTTCTGCGCCCATTGCAGGCCCTGCTCGATTCACTTGTTGCGTTACAGCATGCTCCACACGCTGTCACGAACTGCACCAGAGCTTCCGTTACGTCACAACCGCCTGTTCATTTATTGAACAGCACAACTGTCTCGCCCCGGATGAGGGAGACACCGCATCATAAAATTTATCTCTATTCAAAACAGTGGCTTGAATAACAAATCGGGGCCTGAAAGCGCATCCGAAAGGATTCTGGCACAGCACTCGCACAGGGAATGCTGCTCCGTCACGGCGAGTTTCTTAACGGAAACCCGACCTCGGGAGGAACGAAGTAGCGGCGCTCCATAGCCCGCGCTTCGCTGGTGACATCAACGACAAAATTCCGGAGACAATCGTTATGAAGAAAACCCTTCTGGCCCAATCCGTTGCCCTCGCTTGCCTGGCCGCTGCCGCCGGCGGCGCCCAAGCCGTCAGCTTCACCCAGAACGACGTGACCGTCGATATCAACGGTACGATCAACGGCTTCTACGTGAACCGTGATTCCAAGACGGAAAACAAGGCCACGGGCGTCACCACCAAGAGCCAGAACAGCGAACTGACCAACGGCCTGCTGCCGGGCTGGATCAACTTCGTTGTCACCTCCAAGGCCGGCGACCAGGACATCAAGGCCCACTTCAGCTTCGCCCCCGGCATCAACAACAACTCCACCGTCGTTGGCCTGCCGATCGGCAACAATGCCGGCGGCGCTGGCATCACCAATCCGTACAGCCAGATCGACACCCGTAACGTGTACTTCCAGTTCGGCAACAACGACTGGGGCACCCTGAAGTTCGGTCGTGACATCGGCCTGTTCGGCCAGAACATCATCCTGTCCGACATGACCCTGCTGGGCGTCGGCGGCACCTCCAACGCCGGCATCCCGTTCAACACCACGTTCGGCATGATCGCCCACGGTTACATGTACACCGGCTTCCAGGCGCAGATCACCTACAGCACGCCGAACTACAACGGTCTGCAGGCTTCCGCCGGCATCTTCCAGCCGAGCCGCTTCGCCGGCGACCAGACCAAGACCCCCGGCTTCCAGGCCAAGGTTGATTACGACTGGAAGGGTGCAGCCCCCGGCAAGATCTGGGGCGGCCTCGTCACCCAGAGCACCAGCTGCTCCACCGGCGCAGTCTGTGACGGCGTCAGCAACCCGAAGAGCTTCACCGCCACCGGCTATGAAGCAGGTATCAAGGCTGGCATGAACGGCTTTGAAGTCGTGGCTTACGGCTTCAAGGGCAAGGGCCTCGGCCTCTCCACCATCGGTGCCCAATTCCTCGGCGGCAGCGACGGCTTCGGCAACAAGACCGACTCCCAGGGCTACTTCCTGCAGGGCACCTACCAGCTGAACAAGACCAAGTTCGGCATCAACTGGGGCCAGAACAAGGACAAGGACGGCGCCACCGCTTCCGTCTTCGGTGGTCCCGAGAACAAGAACAACGCCTACACCCTCGGCGTGTACCACGGCCTGAACAAGTTCGTGACCCTGGTCGGCGAATTCAACCACGAGAAGATCACCAGCTCCGCCTTCGAGACCAAGAACAACACCGTCTCTGCCGGCGCGATCCTCTTCTTCTAAGCCAATCCAGGCGAAGCAGTTTCGGTGGGCATCGGAGAAGATGCCCACCATCCAACCTGTTGTGTTTCTCCCTCCTTCAGGCGCCCTTCGGGGCGCCGTTTTTTTTTGGAGGAAATCGCAGCGACCTCAGTCGTCGCGCCCACCGCGGCCATGACCCCGCCCATGACCACCACCCCGCTCGCCATCGCCGCGATCCTGCCAGCCACCGCCACGTTCATGCCGGTCCCCACGCTCATCGCGGCGTTCATGACGATCGTCGTAGCGCTCCCTTGGACGATATTCCGGCTCGCGACGGTAGTCGGGAGCAGATCTGTAACGCGGCGCATAGACATCGTTGTACCACCGGTCCTGTACGAAATAGACCGGGTAACCACAGGCGTTGTAGCGCGCGCAGTGCTTACCCCAGTTCTTCGCATGGCCAGGCGGCACACGCAGATATAAGGGCTCCCGTACTACGCCACGAGGAACCTGCTGGATCACCATCGGCTGCGGATAGAGCAGGGCCGGACGGGGAAAATTGCCAATGTCGAGGCGACCATAGAAATTCGGATCGCCAATGCTGATGGATACCCCTACATCGGCCGCCATCGCACCATGGGCCAATGCCCCCAGCGCAGCTGCAACAAGAATTCGTTTCATTTAATGTCCTCCTTCTCGACTCTACGGGAAACGCCGCACGCGGCCTGTAAGCGACTGTAAGCCAATACGACGAAGCTTCGGGCTGGAAAACCGCACGGCCCGCCGGATTGCGGCATGCATCGCATGCATAAATGACACAGCGCGACGCCGTCCGACAAGTCTCGCGACCGTGCCAGACATCTGCAGCCCATCCTGGATATCGCGACCAAATCATGATTTTCTTGAGGCGGCAGACCATACAAACAGGTATCTTCGGCCAGCTTCCGGCCACCTCCCGGATCAAAAAGAACATCGGAGACAAACAACAAATGCCCGCCCGCTTCACCCGCACCCCGCTGTGCGCCGCCCTGACCACCGCCCTCGCGGCCACCTACGCTCCGGCCTTTGCGGCCGACAATGCCACGCTGACCCTCAACCCGGTCGTCGTCACCGGCAGCCGGGCGGAAGCCGCCAGCTTCGACCTGCCGGCCGCCATCGATGTCCTCAACCGCGAAGAGATCACCTCCGGCCAACCCCGCGTTAACGCCTCCGAAGCGCTGATTGCCGTCCCCGGCGTGGTGGCCAACAACCGCCAGAACTACGCCCAGGATCTGCAGATCTCCACCCGCGGCTTCGGTGCCCGCTCGGCCTTCGGTGTGCGCGGCGTCAAGCTGATCGCCGACGGCATCCCGGCCAGCATGCCGGACGGCCAGGGCCAGGCTGCGACGTTCAACCTCGACGTGGCCGAGCGCATGGAAGTGCTGCGCGGCCCCTATTCCGCCATCTACGGCAACCACTCCGGCGGCGTGATCCAGCTGTTCACCATCGAACCCCGTGACAACGCCAGCCTGGAAGCAGGCTTCGCCGCCGGCAGCTACGGCACTACCAAGGCCGACATCACTGCCCAAGGCAAGCTCGACGGCCTCGGCTACGTGCTCAACACCTCCCGCTTCAGCACCGACGGCTACCGCGACCACAGCGCCGCGACCCGCGAACAGGCTTTCGCCAAGATCACCGGCAAACCGGACGAGGACAGCAAGCTCACCTTCACCATCAACGGCCTGTGGCAGCACAACACGCAGGATCCACTGGGCCTCAGCTGGGCTGCCTACAAGAGCAACCCGCGCGGCGTGGATAGCGCCGCCAACGACTTCAACACCCGCAAGAGCATCGACCACCTGCAGGGCGGTGTCGCCTACGAGCGCCGCTTCGGCCGCGACCTGATGCAACTGTCGGCCTACAGCGGCCAGCGCAGCGTGATCCAGTACCAGGCCATCCCGATCTCCGCCCAGGCCAACCCGCGCCACTCCGGTGGCATCATCGACTTCGACCGCAACTTCTATGGCTTCGGCGCCCGCTACATCGCCGTCCGTGAAGCGGCCGGCGGCAAGCTCACCACCACCTTCGGCATCGATTACGACAACAGCACCGACCAGCGTAACGGCTACGAAAACTTCGTCGGCACGACGCTCGGCGTGAAGGGCAAGCTGCGCCGCAAGGAAACCGATTCGGTCGAAAGCCTCGATCCCTACGTGCAGACCGAGTGGGCTCGCGGCGACTGGGCGGTCACGGTGGGCCTGCGCCATAGCCAGGTCAAGTTCAAGGTGGACGACAAGTACATCGTCGGCGTGAACGGCAACGACAGTGGTGGTCGCGACTACGACAAGACCACCCCCATTCTGGGCGTCGTCTACAAGCTGAACCCGGCCGTGAATCTGTATGCGAGCGCCGCCAAGGGCTTCGAGACGCCGACACTCAACGAAATGTTCTACTCGGGCAGTGCCGCCGGCTTCAACTTCGGTCTCGGTGCCGCCCGCAGCCAGCACTACGAAATCGGCGCCAAGGCCCTGATCGGCGACAGCAGTCGCCTCAACGTGGCCGCGTTCCAGATCAACACCGAGGACGAACTGGTGGTGGATGCCTCTACCGGCGGCCGCACCAGCTACAAGAACGCCGGCAAGACCCTGCGCCAGGGCATCGAGGTGTCCTTCGATACCGCCTGGCGCCGCGACCTCACGAGCCGCCTGGCCCTGTCCCACCTGCGGGCTATCTACGACGAGAGCTTCACCACCGGCACCGGTGCCAGCCTGAAGACCATCGCCGACGGCAAGTCCATCCCGGGCATCCCGCGCAGCACGGTGTTCGGCGACCTGGCCTGGAAGATCACGCCGGCCATCACCACCGCCGTCGAGGGTGTGTATCGCAGCAAGGTCTACGTCGAAGACAGCAACACTGCCACGCCCGCGCCGTCCTACGCCATCGCCAACATCCGCGTCACTGCCGAGCAGCGCCTTGGCCACTGGCGCTTCAGCGAGTTCGCCCGTCTCGACAATCTCTTCGACCGCAACTACGTGGGTTCGGTGGTGGTCGGCGACACCAACAGCCGCTATTATGAATCCGCACCGGGGCGCAACGGTCTGGTCGGCGTGAACGCCCGCTACACCTGGTAAACCACCGCCACACCCCGTGGGGGCGAACGAATTCGCCCCCACAGTAAAGGCCCAGCCCTGCCACAAAGAAAAATGGCCCGGACATCCGGGCCATTTTTCATGGAGCAGAACGCAGGTCAGCCGGCTTCGACCGTGCGGGCGATCAGCGCCTTGATCGCATCGGCGTCCACATCCATCACCTCGACGCGCTGCGGCAGCGCCTCGATGTTGTCCAGGCCGGCCGGGCGCACGGGCTTGCGGCCCAGGGCTTCGACGATGGTCTCTTCGAACTTGGCCGGCTGGGCGGTTTCCAGCACCAGGGTCGGCACGGACGGATCGCGCAGCTCCAGCGCCACCTTCAGGCCGTCGGCGGTGTGGGTGTCGATGACCGTGGCGTAGTCCTTGTCGGCGCGGCGGATCGTCGCCAGGCGCTCGGCGTGGTTGCTGCTGCCGGAGGCGAAGCCGTACTGGCCGATGGCGGCGAATTCCGGCGTGCCGGACAGATCGAAGGCGCCGCCCGCATCCACCTTGCTCCACAGCTCGCGCACCGTCTCGCCATTGCGGCCGACCAGGTCGAAGACGAAGCGCTCGAAGTTGGAAGCCTTCGAGATGTCCATCGACGGGCTGGAGGTAGCGTGGGTCTCGGCGGTGCTGCGGGGGCGATAGACACCAGTGCGGAAGAACTCGTCGAGCACGTCGTTCTCGTTGGTGGCGAGGATCAGCTTGGCCACCGGCAGGCCCATCTGGCGGGCGATGTGGCCGGCGCAGATGTTGCCGAAGTTGCCGGACGGCACCACGAAGGCGACCTGCTGGTCGTTGTTCTCGGTAGCCGCGAAGTAGCCCTTGAAGTAGTACACCACCTGCGCTGCAACGCGCGCCCAGTTGATCGAATTGACCGCACCGATCTTGTACTTGGCTTTGTAGGCGTGGTCGTTGGAGACCGCCTTCACCACGTCCTGGGCGTCGTCGAACATGCCGCGCACGGCGATGTTGTAAATGTTGTCGTCCTGCAGGGAGTACATCTGGGCGCGCTGGAAGGCGCTCATGCGGCCGTGGGGCGACAGCATGAAGACGCGCACGCCGTGCTTGCCGCGCATTGCGTATTCAGCGGCGGAGCCAGTGTCGCCGGAAGTGGCACCGAGGATGTTGATCTGCTCGCCGCGCTTGTCGAGCACGTACTCGAACAGGTTGCCGAGGAGCTGCATGGCCATGTCCTTGAAGGCCAGCGTCGGGCCATTGGACAGCTCCAGCAAACCCAGCTTGCCGGCTTCCAGCCAATGCACGGGAGTGATCTCGGCGGCCTTGGCGTCGTCGCGCACGTAGCCGTACACCTCGGCGGTGTAGGTCTTGTCGCAGATCGCCTTCAGGTCGGCAGCGGGGATGTCGTCGATGAAACGCGACAGGATCGCAAAAGCCAGCTCGGCGTAGGACAGCTTGCGCCACGCGTCCAGGTCGGCACGGGTCACCTGCGGGTAGGTCTCCGGCAGGTACAGGCCGCCGTCCGGCGCCAGGCCGCCAAGAAGGATGTCGCAGAAGGATTGGGGAGCAGACTGGCCGCGGGTGGAGATGTAGCGCATGGTTCTCGCCGAGTTGAAAACGAAAACCCCGGAAGATAGCACACCCGCGGGCCCTTTCAGGCCCGCTGCAGCAGGGCATGCAAGAGGACGCCGGCGAACAGCGCGATCCCCGCCGCCAGCAGCGCCGCCCCCGCCGCCACACCGCCCAGCAGCAGACCACCGCCAGCCAGAAACAGCGCAGTTCGCAAGCCGCCGAAGCGCACCAGCCGTGCCCGCATGGCCGTACGCTGAGGCGTCAACGGTCCGGGATGGCGCCACACCGGCAACAGCTGGGACAGCGCCCCAGTCACCAGCGGCAGCAGGAACAGCGCGAAGAAACCGACAATCGCCGGACGGGCAAGCATGCCGCCCATGCCGTGCAAGGCGCCGGCAGCGATGACCAGCAGCAGGCCACAGGTCGCCCCGCTCAGCGCCACGGCTGCGCCATCACCGAGCAGCCGCGCCAGGCCATAGGTCCGCCACCAGCCATGCAGCATGTGGATCAGTACGCCGCCGATCGCCAGCCCGCCCAGCACGGCAAGCAACGGGATGAGCCCCGCTGCAGCACTGGCCGCCACACCGCCGAGTGCCCATGGCAGCTGGCGCCGCAGCCGTACGGCAGCCTGCGGGTCCGGCTGGCCGAGAGCGGTCGGCATCAACACATGCAGGGTCCCGATGGCAGCCAGGCCGATGAAGCCCAGGGTATTGAGATGCAGATGGGCCAGGCGCAGCACGGCATACGCCGCCGGCCACAGCAGCCCGGCGAGGATCGCCACCAGCGCCACGGCCAGACAGCCCAACGCCGCCTTGTACCAGGCCAGCCCCGGGTGCGGCCGCCCCAGCGCGGCCCGTCCGCGCCGCCACTGCCAGGCCAGGAAGCCCAGGGCCGCCACGATGCCGATGCTCGCCGCCAGATGCAGGTTCCAGCCCGGCAGCACGCCGGCCAGCGCAGCCACCACCAGCAGGCCGGCCAGTTGCAGCGCCAGCGGCAGGAAATGGACGCCCTTTTCCGCCGCACCGCTGCGCGTCAGCACCGGCACGAAATGCCCCATCGCCGCGAAGATCAGCGGCATCGCCCCCAGCGCGAAGGCCGCGTGGGCCGCCGCGGCCGGCGAGGCACCCGTCACTGCCAGCCCGACGGCCAGTCCGAAGGCCGCCACGACGCTCACCCCGAGATAGATCAGCAGCACTTTTCCCTCCAAGCAATCACAGATCAAGGTCCATGCAAGGAATCGTCCTTAGGCTGCATGCCCACCGGCATGCCAGAACAAGAAAACAAGATTCACCCCCATGGAAACCATTCGTCTCGCCCTGCTCCGTTTTTCCCGCCGCTATCTCTTCGCCGACGCCGCCCCCCTGTCCCGCACCGAACGCTGGCGCAGTGCCCTGGCGGCAATCATCGGCGTGCTGATCTACGAAAGCGTGCTGTTTGTATTACCCGTAGCGACCGAAGCCAAGCGACAGCTTGCGCCCCTCGGCGCCACCTCGGTAATCCTGTTCACCTTACCCCACTCGCCGCTGGCCCAGCCGTGGTCGGTCGCCGGCGGCCTGCTGCTGCCGGCGCTGACCGGCCTCGCCTGCGGGCACTGGATCGCCTCCCCCTTCCTCGCCGGGGCGCTGGCAGTGGCCATCTCTGTATGGTTCATGGGTCAGCTGCGCTGCATCCACCCACCCGGCGGTGCGATGGCACTGGTGATGGTCGGCGCTGCCTCCCAGGGCCTCGACATCCCGACCAGCCTGACGGCGGTTGCCTGGAATGTGATCGCCATGCTGCTGGCCGCCACCACGGTCAATAACCTGATTCCCGGCCGGCGCTATCCGCTGTGCTCACCTGCGGTCTCCACACCCAAGGCGCCGGAGCGCAGCCCCGCCGGCATCCGCCAGCCGGACCTGGCCGCGGCACTGGAAGAGATCGACGCCTACCTGGACATCAGCGAGGAAGACCTGACCCAGGTCTTCCAGCGGGCAGCCCGCCACGCTTTCCACCGCCATGTGCTGCTGACCTGTGGCGATGTGATGGGGCAGGCAACGCAGCGCGTGGACTTCGCCACCGAGTTGAACGAGGCCTGGCGCCTGATGAGCCGCCACGCCCTTTCAGTGCTGCCGGTGGTGGATCGCGCCGAGCGGGTCATCGGCCTGTTGACGTTGAAGGACTTCCTGCACCACGTGGAACCGGACAACGGCCAGCGCATCGGTGACAACGTACGCCGCCTGCTGCGTCCGACACCCGGCCCGCACACCGACAAGCCGGAGGTCGTCGGGCAGATCATGCACACGCCGCGTAGCGGCCTGCGCACCGCCAGCCTCAGCGACGGCATCGCCGTCGCCGCCGACATCCTCGGCCAGAACGGACAAGGGGCGCTGCCGGTGGTGGACGAGGCCGGCAAGCTGGCCGGCCTGATCACCCCGATGACGATGACCGCCGTACTGTTCCAGCACGAGGCCCTCGACTACGTGCGGGGCGACCAGACCTGACGTGTTCAGCCGAGCTTGGCGAAATCGATGACGATCGCGCCGGGCTCGCGCTGCTGGTAGGTGATGGACACGGTCTCGCCATAGCGCTGCTGCAGTTGGGCCAGCAGCGGCAGCGGATCATGGTCATTGCAGAAGCGCATCGTCTCGCCCGGCACCAGTGCATCCAGCGCACCGAAGATGGCCGCGTGGCGGAAGCGCTTGGCGATGCCGCGGGCATCGAACGGGTAGATGGCTTCAGGGGTGGTGTGGTTGCAGACGTGAATGGTTTGCATGCTGGCTCCAAGGTATCGATAAATCCGACTGAATCTGTCGGGTATCGTCAGTGTGCCGTCGGGCAAGCGGGCTTTCCTTGATCTGCATCGGGTTTGCCGGCTACGCCGCGAGGGCTTGGCAGCAGCCGGGCGAATGAATTCGCCCCTGCCCCCCTCTGCTTCAGCAGGCAAAAAAAACCCGGCCGCAGATTGCCCGGCCGGGCTTTAGCGCGCGGGGGGTGCGCGCTGAGGTCAAAGGAGAATCGAACGCTTACTGAGACTTGCCAACGATATAGTCGACAGCGGCCTTCATCTCTTCATCGGACAGGGACGGATTGCCGCCCTTGGCCGGCATGGCACCCTTGCTTCCATTGAAGCCCTCGATGGCGTGCTTGTACAGGACGTCTTTGCCCTGGGCGATGCGCGGGCCCCAGTCGGCCTTGTCGCCGAGCTTGGGCGCGCCGGCCACGCCGGTCTGGTGACACATCACACAGGTCTTCTTGAACACATCGAGGCCCTTGCCGCCATCGGCTGCCGCGTCGGCAACCGGCGCCGGTGCCGCGGCGGGCGCAGCAGCGGGCGCTTCAGCCTTCGGTGCCTCGGACTTGGGGGCTTCGGACTTGCCGCAGGCTGCCAGCAGGGCAACGAGCAGCAGGGGGAGGAGTTTTGTTGTACGCATGAACGGTCTCGGTAATCTGATGGGGGATTGGGGGTTCCACGGAACACTTCAGGAACACGGCGCGATGCTAGCCCTCCGCCCCCGCCCGTCTCATTGACCCGCATCAATTGGCACCGGCCAATGCGCCACCTGGCCATTTTCAACCCTGCTCGTTCCCCAGCGCCACCCGCCACGCCGCCGCCATGCCAGGATGGAAGGGGTCGTGGACACAGCCGTCGATCCACACCAGCCGGCTGCCGGCGATGCGGGCGTGGATACGCTCGGCATTGGGCGGCGGGCAGACCACGTCGTCGCGACCGTGGATCAGCCAGACCGGCACACCGGACAGCCCCGCGCAGGCATCCAGGAAAGCCGCTTCATCGAGGAAACAACCCGACTTCAGGTAATGAGCCTGCAGCCGGTACTTGCCCACCAGCCGGTCGAGCTCTTCCGTAGTCGGTGACGGAAGCGGCGCGGCCGGATCGTTCACCGCCTGCTCATAAGTAAGCCAGGCCAGCGCCGCGTCCCGTGCAAGCTCCCGGTCGTCCCCACTGAGACGAAAAGCCAGTTCGGCCAGCAGATCCGGCGCACCGCCCAGCGCCGCGGACAAAGCCCGCCAGGCCTCCGGCCGCAGCGCCGCCAGCCCCTCGAAGAACCAGCGCACATTGCCGTCGCCCGGCAGGAAGGCGCTGCGCACCACCAGGCCGTCCACCACCTGCGGATGGGCCGCCGCATAGGCCAGTGCCAGCGTCGCCCCCCACGAGCCGCCGCTCACCCACCAGCGCGCAATGCCGAGATGGCGGCGCAGACGCTCGATGTCGTCGATGAGATGCGCCGTCGTGTTGGCGCGGATCTCGCCAAACGGCAGCGAGCGCCCGCAGCCCCGCTGATCGAAGAACACCACGTGATGGCGCCGCGCGTCGTAGAGCTCGCGCAGGCGCGGGCTGCAACCGCTGCCCGGCCCGCCATGGAGCACCACCACCGGCGTACCAGCCGGGTTGCCCCAGGTCTCGAAATACAGCCGGTGACCGTCGCCCACGTCGAGCAGTCCATTCGCCATCCCCAACCTCGAAATAATGATTTTCGTGAGGCGCAAGTATGCCGCCCCCGCAACAATGCATTCCACGGATTCGCCTTCCGGCGGACCGTAACCATCAATCAAAAAATTGGAGACTCATCATGACCTGGACCACCCCCCAAGCTTGCGATCTGCGTTTCGGCTTCGAAATCACCATGTACATCGCCGCCAAGTAAGGCTGCGTTCCCTGTGGGGGCGAATTCATTCGCCCAAGACCGGTTCACGAAGTCCGCGGGCGAATCAATTCGCCCCCACGGGGGAGCTTCCCGATCATGAAGATCCGCGTTCTCGGCTCCGCCGCCGGCGGCGGCTTTCCCCAGTGGAACTGCAACTGTGCCAACTGCCGGGGCGTACGTGCCGGCCAGGCGGGCTTGCAGCGCCGCACCCAGTCGTCCATCGCAGTGAGCGCCGACGGCGCCCGGTGGACCCTCGTCAATGCCTCGCCGGACATCCTGCAGCAATTCCAGCAATTTGCCGGCACCTGGCCCACTGAAGGCCTGCGCGGCTGCGGTATCGAATCGGTCGTCCTGGTGGACGCCCAGATCGACCACACCACCGGCCTCTACATGCTGCGCGAAAAGGGCAGCCCGTGGCCGATCTGGACCACCGACCCGGTGTTCGAGGATCTGACCCGCGGCAACCCCATCCTGCATCTGCTCGAACACTATTGCGGCGTGAACCGCCAGCCGGTTCCGCTCGACGGCCGCAGTTTCCACCCGCAAGGCTCCGCCAGCCTGGACTGGCGCGCCATGCCGCTGCTGTCGGCGGCGCCCCCCTACTCGCCGCACCGCGGCAACCCGGTGCCTGGCGACAACATCGGCCTCACCGTCATCGACCCGGCCAGCGGCAAGCGGGTGTTCTACGCGCCCGGCCTCGCCGAAGTGGACGACGCCGTCTTCGACGCGATGAGCAGCGCCGACTGCGTGATGGTGGACGGCACCTTCTGGACCGACGACGAGATGATCAGCCTGGGCCTGTCGAAGAAGCGCGCCCGCGACATCGGCCACCTGGCCCAGAGCGGCCCCGGCGGCATGATCGAACAGCTCAGCCGCCTGCCGCGCCACGTGCGCCGCGTCCTCATCCACATCAACAACACCAACCCGATCCTCGACGAAAGCTCGGCAGAACGCGCGGCCCTGACCGCCGCCGGCATCGAGGTGGCCTACGACGGCATGGAGATCGCACTGTGAGCCAAGACCCACTTCGCCCCTGGACGCCCGAAGAGTTCGAAGCGCAGCTACGCGACAAGGGCGCCGCGTACCACATCCACCATCCCTTCAACGTCATGCTCAACACCGGCAAGGCGACGCGTGAGCAGATCCAGGGCTGGGTGGCCAACCGCTACTACTACCAGATCATCATCCCGCAGAAGGACGCCGCAGTGATGTCCAACTGTCCGGACCGGGAAGTACGCCGGGAGTGGATCCAGCGCATCCTCGACCATGATGGCCACGGCGACGACGCCGGCGGCATCGAAGCCTGGCTGCGCCTCGGCCAGGCGGTCGGCCTCAGCCGCGAGGAGATCGTCGACCAGCGCCACGTGATTCCTGCAGTGCGCTTCGCCTGCGACGCCTACCTCAACTTCTGCCGCCAGCGCCCGTGGCAGGAGTCCGTGTGCTCCAGCCTCACCGAACTGTTCGCCCCCACCATCCACAAGCAGCGCCTGGCCAACTGGCCCGAGCACTACCCGTGGATCGAGTCCGACGGCCTGCAGTACTTCCGCAACCGGGTCACCCAGGCCCGCCGCGACGTGGAACAAGGCCTGGCGATCACCCTCGGCTACTTCGACACCCGTGCTGCCCAGCTCCGCGCGCTCGACATCCTCAAGTTCAAGCTCGACATCCTGTGGTCGATGAACGACGCGATGATGGTCAAGTACGGCCTGGAAGGCGGCCCCCAGTAGCGACTCAAACCGTGGGGTCGAATTCATTCGACCAGATCTCGTCGATAAAGCGCTGAGGTCGAATGAATTCGACCCCACAGGGAAAACACAGTTAAGAAAAAGGCACGCCAGCCATGACGACCGCTACCGCCCGCCCCGCCATCAACCGGCTGTTCCGCTTCCAGTGGGAACCGGCCCAGCAGGCCCACGTGCTGCTGTACCCGGAAGGCATGGTCAAGCTCAACCAGAGCGCAGGCGAAATCCTCAAACGCTGCGACGGTGAGCGCAGCGTGGCGGAGATCGTCGCCGACCTGGAAGCTGCGTTCAACGCCAGCAACCTGAGCGCCGATGTGGAAGCCTTCCTCAAAATGGCTGACGAACAGAACTGGATCGAATGGAGTCCCACGGCCCCCACGCGCCCTTCGGTCGCTGCCCCCCAAGGGGGTGCAGGTCTTCCTTGGGACTGCCCGGCGGAAGACCTGCAATGACTACAACGACTTCGCTGCTCGTCCCCCGCCGCCCCGGCCCCCTGTGGCTGCTGGCCGAGGTCACCTACCGCTGTCCGCTGCACTGCGCCTTCTGCTACAACCCGGTGGACTTCGCCCAGGCCGGGCCGGAGCTGGCGACGGAGGACTGGCTGAAGGTGATCCGTGAGGCGCGGGAGATGGGCGCCGCCCAGTTCGGCATTTCGGGCGGCGAGCCGCTGCTCCGCAACGACATCGAGATCCTCGTCGGCGAAGCCCGCAAGCTCGGCTTCTACACCAATCTGATCACCTCCGGCGTGGGCCTCACCGAAGCGCGCCTGGCGGCCCTCAAGGAAGCCGGCCTGGACCACATCCAGCTGTCCTTCCAGGATGCCACCCGCGAAGCCAACGACCTCATCACCAACACCCGCACCTTCGAACTGAAGCGCAAGGTGGCGACGATGACCAAGGCCGCCGGCTACCCGACGGTGATCAACTGCGTGCTGCACCGGACCAACATCGACCACCTCGACCGCATCATCGAGATGGCCGTGGAGATTGGCGCCGAATACCTGGAGCTGGCCAACACCCAGTACCACGGCTGGGCCTTCCTCAACCGCGAGGCGCTGATGCCCACCGCCGCCCAGCTGGCCGAAGCCGAGGCCGTCACCGAACGCTGGAAGGCCAAGCTCGGCAAGAAGATGCGCATCCTCTTCGTGACGCCGGACTACCAGTCGAAGAAACCCAAAAAGTGCATGAACGGCTGGGGCGAAGTCTTCCTGTCCGTCACCCCGGACGGCCTCGCCCTGCCCTGCCACACCGCCCGCATGCTGCCGGGCCTCGAATTCCCGGACGTGCGCGAGCACGCGCTGGACTGGATCTGGCACGAGTCACCGCTGTTCAACCGCTTCCGCGGCACCGCCTGGCTGCCGGAAACCTGCCAGAGCTGCGAGGACAAGGAGAAGGACCACGGCGGCTGCCGCTGCCAGGCCTTCATGCTGACCGGCAACGTCGACGCCACCGACCCGGTGTGCCCCAAATCGCCGGACCATGGCCTCATCGACGCCGCATTGGCCAAGGCCGAGCAGGCCGCCACCGTCAAGCCGCTGGTCTTCCGCGACCCAAAGAACTCCCGCGCCCTCGATCGCGCCTTCTGACCCCCTCTCCTTTATCGATCTGTACCGTGGGGGCGAATTCATTCGCCCACGGACTTCGGTGAACCGACTGGGGACGAATGAATTCGCCCCCACGGCCGCCTCCCCAAAATGCCACCGAGCTGGCCCCGCAGGCCCGGATCCAGCCTGCCTCACGGCCTCGGCTCGGCCTTTCCCACCCGGCCCCCATGCTAGAATCCTGCCGATTCCGGTCGCCGATTCATCATGCATTTCTCCCACCTTCGCCCGTCCCTGTTCGCCGTGCTGGCTGCCCTTGCCCTGGGCGCGTGCTCGACCCTGAAACCCGATGCACCGGCGGAGAAAAGTGCTCCGCCCCGACATGAGACGAGCGAGGACGGTGCGGGGAGCAGCAAGCCCGCGCCAGCACCGCGCCCGCGGCCGCCGCGCAGCGACAAGCCCACCCGCCCGGACAAGACGGAACGTCTCGCCCCGAAGAACGAAGCTCCCGCAGAAGAAACACCTGCGCCGCCCCCCGCAGCGGAAGCCCCCCTCAACGGCCCCCTGTGGCTGACCCTGTGCAAGCAGCGCCAGGCCGAGGCCGGCATCATCCGCTGCGACGCGGACGAACTGCTGGTCCGCCCCTCCGCCCAGGTCAAGATTTTCACGCGGGATCCGGCCGCCGTCGGGCGCGGCATCCAGCTGCGCAAGGGCCTGCCCAGCAAATACCGCTTCTTCGTCGTTCCCTAGGCTTTCCCGCCCCGGCGCAGCCCTTCTCCCGGCCGCAACACGCCTGCAACACAGCGCAGGTTGAATGGCGGCCACGGCACCTCCCCGGTGCCGCCCATCGGGAGGATGTGCCACGGAACCGATCACCATCGACCTGCTGCTGCCCGACGACCATGCGGGCCGTGAAGCCGCCGCCTTGGTAGTACTGGCGTCCTTCGACAACCCGCAGCGCTACGACCGGGCCCGCATCGAGGCCCAGCTGGTTGCCGCCGAGCCGCCCTTCTACCGCCACTTCTTCGTCGCCCGCTGCGGTGGAGAGATCGTCGGCGCTGGCGGCATCAAGGCTGCCGACTGGGCCATCGACACCCACATCCTGTACATGTCGGCGGTCGCCGAGCACGTGCGCGGCCAGGGCATCGCCCGGAGCTTGATCGCCGCACGCATCGCCTGGGTGATGGAAAGTTTCCCGAGCGGCCGCCTGCTGGTATCCACCGCCCGCACACGCCGCTTCAACCGGCTTGGCTTCCGCGTCGTCGGCAAGCATGAATCCGACGGCCGCCGCCTGATGATGATGGAGTTCGGGCGCGGCTGAACGCCGAAAAAATGCAATCCGAATCTTGATTCCACGCCCGCGCGGGCTATCCTTTCCCGGAGACAGACGCGCGCTGCGGTGGGCGGGCTGTCGTTCGCCACGACAACAACAAGAGGAGACAGGCCATGTCCGGCAAGCTCAGGTTGCGCATCAACGGCAAGAAGCAGAACGACAAGGACAAGGTAGGCCTGTGGCTGACCCGCCAGGGGCGCACCGCCGACCTGTTTGCCGGCATCGAAGCTTCGGCCGTCGAGATTGCCGGCAGCGCCCGCGGCAGCGGCGAGGATCTGGTAGAGGAGATTCCCGACGGCGCCTTGGTCGAGGTGGAACTGGACGGCGGACTGCGCTTCTGGACCTCGGCCGAAGATCTCCGCACCCGCCTCTCTCCCCAAGGCACGGAAGCCCGCGGACTGGATGACGGCGAGGCCTGGTCCCTGCCCGATGCGATCGGACTGCCCGGCGCCCAGCGGGGCTTCGCCGGCAAGCTGGCCCTCAAGGCCCTGCACTGGCTCAACATCAAACCCGACGACGCACTGCGCGACACCATTGTCGAGCGGGTCCAGAACCGGACCATCCCGCGTGAAGGGGTGTTTCCCGTGCATGCCGACGGCACCCTCGGCCAGCCTCTCGACAAGCCCATTCCCGACGGCGGCCCGACGCTGCTGCTGCTCCATGGCACCGGATCGAGCACGGCCGGCAGCTTCGGCCGCCTGTGGCAGGACCAGAAAGAGCGCTGGCAGGCCCTGCGCGAACACTACGGCGAGCGCATCTACGCCCTCGAACACTGGACACTGACCCGCAGCCCCATCGACAACGCCCTGACGGCGGCCCGCCTGCTACCAAGGAAGGGCCGCATCAGCTTCCTGTCCCACTCCCGCGGCGGTCTGGTCGGCGAACTGCTGTGCCTCGACCCGGATCGCTTCGAACTGGCGGAGGCGCTGCGCTCCCTCGCCCCCGGTCTGGCGGAAGACGCATCCCAAAAGCAGGCCAAGGAGAACCAGTGCGAAGCCCTCCGGGCACTGGTGGACGAACTGCAAGGCCGCCCGGAACTCTCCATCGACCGCTTCGTGCGCGCCGCCTGCCCGGCCCGGGGCACCAGTCTGGCCGGTGACAAGCTGGATCAATGGGGCTCGTTGATGGTTCTCGCCGCCATCGGCCTGGAAATGAAGGCCGGTGAAAGCCGGGGCTTCGAGGTTCCGGGGCTGCTGCAGACCGGGCTCGACATGGTCACCGAGACCGTCGCCTCGGTGCTGGCCAGCCGCCGCCGGGTGGACCAGCTACCCGGCCTGCAGGCCATGCTGCCCGGCTCGGCGCTGGTCGGCGTGATCAACGCGGCCCCTGCCCGCGGCGAACTCTACGTGATCGCCGGCGACGCCGCGCCGATGGAGGGCGACCGCTTCGCCGCCCTGCGCATCTGGCTGACCGACCGCTTCTACGAGCGCGACCACGACCTGGTGGTGGATACCCGCTCGATGCTCGACGGCGCCATCCGCCGAACTCAGGACGACGAGCTGCGCTGCCGGGTGCACTTCCGCAGCGGTGCCGACGTCAATCACTTCCGCTATTTCCGCAACGACGACAGCGCCGCCGCCACGGTCGCCGCGCTGACCCACGCCCCCGAGGCGGACCGCCTGTTCCGCAACTACCACGGCGAATGGCCGTTGCCCGACCTCACCGGCGAGCAGGCCCGCGGCCTGTTCGGCCCCCGCGTCCAGCCCGACCCTGCCAAGCCCCGTGGCACCGTGGTGCTGGTACCCGGCCTGTGCGGCAGCCAGTTGCTGGTGAACAAGAGCGAAGTGTGGGCCAGCATCCTGTCCCTCGCCAGCGGCGCCTTCAGCACGAAACTGGGCATCAAGGACGACGTACAGCCCGGCCTCCCGCTTGCCGACACCTACGTGCCCCTCGCCAACAGCCTGCGCCAGCGCGGCTACAAGGTGGACATGTACGGCTACGACTGGCGCCAGCCTCTGGCCAATTCCATCAAGGGCCTCGCCGAGCGGATCACCGCGGCCATCAAGGCCATGGAGCCCGAGCGCAAGCCGGTGCACATCGTCGTCCATTCCATGGGCGGCGTACTGTTGCGCGCCACCTTCGCAGCCCATCCCGACCTGTGGCGGGCCTGGGACGCACACCCCGGCGCACCGCGGGTACTGATGCTCGGCACGCCCAACCAGGGCTCCCACGCCATCACCCTGCTGCTCACCGGCCGCGACAGCTTCTTCCGCAAGCTGGCCCTTCTGGACGTCTTCCACTCCCAGGAAGAACTGCTCCAGACCGCCTGCCAGTTCCCCGGCGTGATGGAGCTCCTGCCGTGGGCCACCAGCGGCGACGACCAGCACATCCGCAACGCCGACACCTGGCACAACTTCAAGCAAGGCGACGCCAACGCCAAGTGGCCCGAGCCACCAGCCGACGTACTGAACCAATCGGGCGCCATCTGGGAAACCCTCGCCCAGTCCGACCCGCTGCTGTCGAGCCCGCGTCTCGTCTATGTGGCAGGCCTCGCCGACCAGACCCCCGAGAAGGCGCTTGTCGATGCTTCCGGACGCTTCCAGATCCTCGCCACGCCGGCGGGTGACGGCCGCGTACCGTGGTCCACCGGTATTCCCGACAGCTGCCGCAAGGGCGGGCGGGTGTACTACGTGCGCAGCGTACACGGCGATATGCCCAAGGCCACCGAGGCCCACGACGGCTACGTGGAACTCCTCGAGACCGGGCGCAGCGACCGCCTCGCCACCCAGCCGCCGGTCTCCCGCGGCACCGCCGCACTGCAGCCCTGGCGTCTCGACGAAGGCGATACCGCGCTCTACCCGAGCCGCGGCGAATTGCTGTCCGCTGCCACCGGCGGCGCCCTGCGCTCTGCCCGCAAGACCGCGCGCAGCGGCTACCGCACGGAAGTCCGCGTGCTCCACGGTGACGTCATGTACGCCGAATCAGCCGTGCTGGTCGGCCACACCTGGGGTGCCAACGCACTGGAGTTCGCCGAGAAGCTGCTCGACCAGGCACTCGGCGGACGTATGCAGAAACGCCTCGATGCCGGCCTGCATGCCGGCGCCCTGGGTACCTTCTCCATCTACCGCAAGCGCCCGAACGAGAGCTTCACCCAAGGCGCCATCGTCATCGGCATCGGGCGCATCGGCCAATTGTCGGCCGGCGAACTCGCCCAGTCGGTAGCCAAAGCCGTCGCCACCTACGCTACCGAAGAGCTGGAAGCCGAGGAGCTGAAGGATCCCGCCGAACGGCAGCAGCCCCTCAGTGTCGGCATCAGCGCACTGTTGATCGGTGCCGGCATTGGCGAGCTGAGCCTCGCCGACTCGGTGGCCGCCACCCTGCGCGGCCACCGGGACGCCCGCCTGCGCCTAGAGCGGGCCGGACTGGCCGGCAAGCTTCGCCTCGACCGGCTGAACTTCATCGAAGTCCTCGAGGACCGCGCCATCAACGCCCTTCGCGCGGCCCAGGATTCGGTCGGCGTGGATCGCGCACTGGCCCGCGCCTTTTACGTGGATGCGGTAATCCGCCCCCACCATGGCGGGCGCCGGCGTGCCAGCAGCGCAGCGGACGAAGGCAACTGGCAACGCATCGCCATCAGCGCGGTGGGCGGCACCAACGACGGCGCGCCGCGGCTGATGTTCGACGTCTATGGCGAATTGGCCCGCGCAGAACGAACCTACAACGCGGTCCCGTTCAAGGACATCGAGCGCTTCACCGACAGCCTGATCGGCACCACCGCCGATCAGGAGCAGGTGGGCCGCGCACTGTTCGAACTCTTGATCCCCAACTGGCTGAAAGACCTCGCCCCGGACCGCCGGCGTGTCCAGCTCATCGTCGACAAGACGGCTGCCGCCTACCCGTGGGAACTGCTGCGCGACCGCGCCACCGAGCACGACAGCGACAGCGGCCAACCCCTGTCGGTGCGCAGCGGCCTGATCCGCCAGTTGTCCACCGGCCAGTTCCGCCTCAACGTCCGGCGCAGCAACGCGTTCAAGGCCCTGGTGGTCGGCAACCCGGATCTCGGTGCATGGCATCGCTACCTGCCGTCCTTGAGCGGCGCCGAGAAGGAAGCCCAGGGGGTGTCCGGCCAGTTCGACGGCGCCGGCATCGAGACCAGCCTGCACATCCAGGACGAATCCCGACAGATCCTCCTCGACCTGTTCAGCGGCGAGTGGCGCATGCTTCACCTGTCGGGCCACGGCCTTTACCAGCAGGACATCCCCGCCACCGACGGCTTACCCGCTGTCGCCAAGGCCACCGGCATGGTGATCGGCGGCGGTGACCTGCTGACGACCGCCCACATCGAGCAGATGCGGGCCGTCCCCGACTTCGTTTTCATCAACTGCTGCAGCCTCGGCCGCATCGAGGAAAGACCGGACGGCGCTCCCGCGGCGGCCCGCCCCGGCAGCCCAGGCCTGGCCGCCAACCTGGCCACCCAGCTCATCGAGATCGGCGTGCGCTGTGTCATCGCCGCGGGCTGGGAAGTCCTCGACGATGCGGCCGAACTCTTCGCCAAGACCTTCTACGAGCACTTCCTGGAGGGCGCCAACTTCGGCGAATCGGTGCTGGCCGCCCGAGGCACGACCTTCGATGCATTCGGCAGCTCCAACACCTGGGGCGCCTACCAGTGCTACGGCGATCCGGGCTTCGTGCTGCCACGACCGCAGCGCACCACCACACCGAAGGCCAAGCCCGCCAACTACGACCACTACCTGGCAGCCTCGGAAGTTCTGTGCGAACTGGAACGCCTCACGCTGCGCGCCGGCCATGCACTCACCCTGGACAAGGATGCCGCGGCCTACGCCGAACGCCACGCCAAGGCGCTGCAAGCCCTGTGCGAACAGCAGGGCTGGATCGGGCAGGGCAATATCCTGGAGGCCTTCGGCGCCCTCAAGGCCGAATACAACCGCCACGACGAGGCCATCGACTTCTATCGGCGCGCCCTGGCCGCCCCCGACGCCAGCGCGTCGCGCAAGGCCGAGGAACAGCTCGCCAACATGCTGACCCGGCGCGCCAAGGTTCTGGCCGATGACAAGCAGACCGCCGCGGCCCTGCCCCTCCTCGACGAGGCGGCCGCCATCCTTGCCGTGGACAGCCGCTATCGCCCGGCCAGCGCCGAACGGCTCAGTCTGCAGGCCGCGGCAGACAAGCGCCGACTGGCCTGCCAGCTGCAAATCGGCGACAAGGCCGCCGCCATCGAGGCACTCGAAAGCATGCAGGACGCCTACAAGCGCGCCACCGCACAGGCGCGCCAGGAAGGCGGCGACCTCCACTACCCGGCCCTCAACGCCGCCAACGCCAGCGCCCTGCTCGGACTCACCGCCGGTTTTCCGGACGGGGAGCCAGCCGCCACACGGGCCCTGCTCAAGTCGCTACGCGAACAGCCTGCCACCCCCGCCAAGGACTTCTGGGCGCGGGCCAGTCAGGCCGACCTGCACCTGGCCGATGGATTGCTCGAACTTGCCGCCGGAGGGCGCAGCGGCGCCAAACGGCTCGGCGAAGCCAAGGCCGCGTACGTCGCACTGGTCAGCAGCGGTGCCACACCGCGGGAACGGGAATCCGTCGCCTCCACCATCGACATCCTGCTGCAAGCCCTGCAGAAGCTCGATGCGGCGGCCGGGCGGGAGCAGGCCGTGACGGACGCCATCGCGACGCTGGGCGAGATCCAGGCCGCGCTATCCACCTGAATTCTCATCACGGCGGGTGCCCAGGGGCCCGGCCTCGGGAACCCGCCTGTCCTAAGATCAATTTTGAATAAGGTTTTTTGAATAAGATTCAAAGAAAATAATCGTTCTGCTTGGATATGCGCATTTGGCAAACTTTCTGCTTCAAATTGCACAGAAAGTTCGCCATGAAAGTTCGTTTTGCCCTCAAGACTGTCATCGCAGCCATCGCGCTCGCCGGAACCGTGGGCGCGGCCTTCGCTGAACAGCTCAAGGTCGGCTATCTGCCGGCCACCGGGCACGCCAAATTCTTCGTCGCCAAGGAGCAAGGCCTGTTCGCCAAGGAAGGGCTGGATGTCGAACTGGTCGAGTTCCAGAATTCCGCCGACGGCCTCAACGCCATCATCGCAGGCAAGCTGGACACCGGCGCCTTTGGCACCACCGGGCCGATTGCCCACCTGTCGAAAGGCACCAAGCTCAAGATCATCGGCGGCGTCATGGGTGGCGACGCCGCCCTCGTCGCCAGCGCGGCCAATGCCGGCAAGATCAAGGGCATCGCCGACCTGAAGGGCAAGAAGGTTGCAACAGTCCGCATGGCGTCCGGCGACGCGGTGCTGCGCGGCGCGCTGAAGGACAAGGGTCTCAACTGGAAGACCGACCTGCAGATCTTCGAACTGAAGAACCCGTCCGCGGTGATCGAGGCCGTGAAGTCCGGCCAGGTTGATGTAGGCCTCGTGTGGGGCCCTCACGACCTGCGTGCCGAAGACCAGGGGCTCAAAGTCGTCATCCATTCCACCGACCTGCAACGCGGCCATCCCTGCTGCCGCCTGGTGATCACCGAGGCCAGCGCGAAGAACCCGGCGACCTGGGAGAAGTTCCTGCGCGCCATGCTGAAGGCCGAGCGCTTCGCGGCGGAGAACAAGAAGGAGACGATCGAGTCGATCGCCAAGTACGTCAAGCTTGACCAGCAACTGCTGTGGCGTGGCTATTACTCCGAGTACCTCGACCAGTCCACCGATCCGGATGCCAAGGGCGTCAAGCACTTTGCCGAGGTCATGACAAACAGTGAGTTCATCACCAAGGCGCCGGACCTCTCCGCTGGTATCGATGCCAGCCTGTACGAAAAGGTGCTCAACCAGCTCGTCAAGGAGAACCCCAACGACGCCTACTGGAAGAAACTGCAGAAAGACTTCAAGCGGAAGAATGTCTGATGGCCGCTGAGCTACGGCTGGAAGGCGTCGACTTTTCCTACGAGGATGCGACGCCGATCCTCGAAAAAATCGACCTCACGGTCCCAGCAGGGCAGTTCGTCTGCCTGCTGGGCTCCAGCGGCTCCGGCAAATCCACGCTCTTGCGGCTGCTGGCCGGGCTGCAGTTTCCCCGCCACGGCCGGCTGAGCTGGAACGGCCAGCCCATCACCGGCCCGAGCCTTGATCGCGGCGTCGTGTTTCAGGACTACGCCCTGTTTCCGTGGATGTCGGTGGTGGACAACATCGCCATCGCCATCGGCAAGGCCCAGCCCAAGGCCCGCAAGGCCGAACGGCGGGAACAGGCCGAAGCGTGCCTCGTGAAGGTCGGGCTGGAGAACGCCATCGGGCAGTATCCCTTCGAGCTGTCCGGCGGCATGCGCCAGCGCGCCGCCATTGCCCGCGCACTGGCCTTGCGCTCGCCGGTGCTGCTGATGGACGAGCCCTTCGGGGCACTCGATCCCACCAATCGGGCCCGCCTGCAGGATCTGTTGCTCGAAATCTGGGAAACGGAGGTGCCGCGGAAAACCATCGTCTTCGTCACCCACGACATCGACGAGGCGCTCTACCTCGGCGACCGCATCGTCGTTCTCGGCTCCACGCCCGGCCGCTTGATTGCCGATCTGCCAGTCGGCTTTCCGCGCCACCGCGAGCGACGAGCCCTGTTCGACAGCGCGGAGTTCCACGCCCTGCGCGAATCCATTGCCGAGACCCTCGCCGCAGACACGCTGCGCCAGCTGGTCGCCGCCTAAAGGAATCAACACATGTCAGAAACGCTCACCGCCCCGCCGCGGGGGACGCCTGTTGCCGGCGTTCCCGGTGATCGCCAGCCCGAACGCACGGCATCCGCGCCACGTCAGGCCGCGTTCGTGCCGTCTGCACTGCTGGCCATCCTGCAAGGCTCCATCGTGTGGATCGTCCTGCTGGCCCTGTGGTTTATCGCCGCCAAGTACTTCCCACTCGGCGACAACCCCTTGATTCCCAGCCCTCAGCGTACCGCCCTGGCGCTGCAGGAATCTCTTCCAGAGTTGTGGGAAGGCACGCTGTCGTCCTTGTCGATCCTGATCCCCGGCCTGCTGCTTGCCACCTTGCTGGGCATCGTTTCCGGCATTTACGTCGGCTCGTCCCCCCTCCTGCAGCGGATCTTCTTTCCGTTCGCGCGTGTTGCCGCACCGGTGCCGCCGACCGTCTATGTGCCCTATGCGATTGCCGTGCTGCCCACCTTCAAGCTATCGGCGATCTTCGTCGTGTTCATCGGAGCCTTCTGGCCGATCTTCCAGAACACGGCCGCCGGTGCCCACGCGCTCGAAAGCCGCTATCGGGACAACGCCAGGATCCTTGGCTTGAACAGCCACGAGTTCCACTGGAAGGTCGTCTTCCCCGCGGCGCTGCCACATATCTTCTCCGGCATGGCCGTGGGCTTGGGATTCGCTTTCATCCTGCTCACCGTCGCCGAGCTGTTCGGCGCCAACGCCGGTCTCGGACGCTTCGTCCAGTATTACGCCGACTTCGCCGACTACCCGAAGATGGTCGCCGGCATCCTCTACACCGGCGTCGTTACCTACCTCGCGATGAGCGGCCTCGAGGCCATCAAGCGCCGGGCACTGTTCTGGCACCGCTGAATGGAGAACCCCATGAGATTCCACCTTCCCTCCTCGATGGCCGCCCTGCTCCTGGCCGGCCTGGCAGCAAGCGGCACGGCCAGTGCGGCCCTGTTCGAACGCTCCACCAACGACCTGCAAACGGAAGTCCGCTCCGCTGCGGAAAAGGGGCGCCAACTCGCCGTCCTGCTAACCATGCCTGACTGCCCTGGCTGCCGGGAAATGGAGAAAAAAGTCTTTCACGACGCAGCGCTCGAGAAAACCTTCGCAGCGCAATTCGCCAGTGCCCGTGTGGACATCACCCAGGAAAGCAGCCTGATCGAACCGTCCGGCAAGACATCGTCCCCCGCCCAGTGGGCCACCCGCCTGCACGCCGTCGGCACGCCGTCCTTTGTCTTTCTCGATGGACAAGGGCAGGTCTTGTATCGCTACACCGGCGCGCTCACCGCCAAGGATTTCCGCCAGCTGACCAAGTACGTCGCCGGTGGGCACTACGAACACCATCCGTTCCAGCCCTCCGCTTCCGGGCGAGCCTCCCCCGCTGCGCAGACCAGTGAACTCCATGCTGGATCAGCCCATCAACACTAACCGGATCAAGCAAATGTCACGCAACAAGATACTGTCGCTGGCCGAGGCCGTTAAACGCTACAGCTGGGACGGCATGCAATACGCCAGCGGCGCGGCCCTGCCGGTCGGCTCTGACGCCGTCGTCTTCGGGCGGGAACTGCTGCGCCAACAGCGCCGCAATCTGCACGCCCTGTTCCACTGCAACACCCAGCAATTGAACCTGCTGGCGGCCGCCGGCGCGGTCGACAAGGCGGAATGCGGCTTTTCCGGACTGGAAGTGTTCGGCTTCGCCAATGGCCTGCGGCGCGCCGTGGAATCCGGGCAGCTGGCGCTGGAAGACTATTCCAACCTGTCGTTCAACCTGCGCCTGCTGGCCGGCGCGATGAACTGGCCCTTCGCCCCGGCGACGGTCAATATCGGCTCGGACATTCAGTGGCGCAGCGCCTTCGCGCCCGACGAACAGCCCGCAAAGCACAAGATCCCCACCGTCACCGACCCCTTCAGCGGTCGCGAAGTGGGCGCCCTCAGCCCCCTGCAGCCGGACGTGGCCGCCATCCATGTGTCCCTGGCCGACCCGCTCGGCAACGCGATCATGCTCGGGACTGAATGGAGCCGTTTCGAGCTGTCCCGCGCCGCCAAGAAGGTCGTGCTGATCGCCGATGCCATCGTCGATACGGCCTGCATGCGCCAGTTTCCGAACCTGGTCCGCATTCCCGACATCATCGTCGAGGCGGTTGTTTACTGGCCGCTCGCCGCCTGGCCGCAATCCTCGCCCGGCTTCTACGACGTGGACGAAGCGCACATGAAGGCAATGAACAAGGCCCTGGCAAGCGCCGAAGGCACGGCCGAGTACATCAAGCGCTACGTCGAGGGCTACAGCGACATCGACAGCTACCTCGACATGATCGGCCGCGACACCGTAGAGCAGCTGTCGCAAACCGAAACCGCCTTCCTGCTCGATCCATTCCGCCAATGGATCAAGACCCCGGATGAAATCGCCGCCCTCAGTGCGGGAGAGAACCCATGAGCACAAGTCTCGACTACACCCGCCAGGAGATGATGGCCATCGCTACAGGCCGCGAACTCCGTGACGACGATCTGGCCATCTTCGGGGTCGGCCTGTCGATGCTTGCCGGCTACTTCGCCCAGGCCTGCCACGCCCCCAACATCCGCACCATGACGGAAGGCGGCGTCTACGGCGCCACGCCCGTCGGCGGCCTGCCGTGGGGCATCGAATGCAACCGCATCTCGTCCAACGCCACCAGCTTCACCAACGCCATCGATGCCCTCGGCTTTCTCGTCGCGTCGGGCCGCTGCGACGTCGGCATCATCGGCGCCGCCCAGGTGGACAAGTTCGGCAACGTCAACACGACCGGCATCTGGGACGGTGACGGCACCGTTGGCGACACCTACCGCCTGCCCAAAACCCGTCTGACAGGTGCCGGTGGCGCCAACGACATCGCCTGCGGCGCCGGCCGGGTGATCATCATGGTCACTCACGAAGCCAAGCGTTTTGCCGACAAGGTGAGCTACATCAGTTCTCCCGGCTACCTCGACGGCGGCAACGCGCGGGAGCGTCACGGCTTCGTCGGCGGTGGCCCGTCCGCCATCGTCACGACCCTCGGCATCATGCGGCCGGATCCCCAGACGAAGGAATTCGTCCTCGACGCCTGGTATCCGTTCTCCAGTATCGAAGAAATCCGTGCCAATACCGGCTGGGACCTCAAAGTGTCGTCCAACGCCCACGTCGTGCCCGAACCCACCGCCGAGGAACTGGCAGCACTGCGCCGGGTGGACGAAACCGGCATGCTCCGCAAGAAATAAGCAACGAGGAAAACATGACTGAAAAGACCTTGCTCAGCGTCGATGACGCAGACACCGGCGTCCGCACGCTGACCCTCAACCGCCCGCAGGCCCGCAACAGCCTGTCCCAGCCCGCCATCCGCGAACTGCTCGCGGCCTTCCAGGAGATCGCCCGCGACGACAGCGTGCGCGTCGTCATCCTGGCCGGGGCCGGGCCGGCCTTCTGCGCCGGCCACGACCTCAAGGAGATGCGCGCCGCCGACTATGCGCCGGATTACGCCGAGGGCCTGTTTGCCGATTGTGCCGAGCTGATGCAGGCCATCGTCAATCTGCCCAAGCCGGTCATCGCCCGCGTGCATGGCATCGCCACGGCGGCCGGCTGTCAGCTGGTGGCCAGCTGCGACCTGGCTGTTGCCACCGACGACGCCCGCTTTGCGACGCCCGGCGTCAACATCGGGCTGTTCTGCTCGACGCCGATGGTGGCCCTGTCGCGTAACGTGGCACCCAAGCACGCCATGCAGATGCTCCTCACCGGCGACATGATCGACGCGGCGACGGCGCTGCGCTTCGGCCTCGTCAACGAACTGGTGCCGGTCGCCAAGCTCGAAGACCGGACCCTCCAGCTGGCCCGGCAGATCGCCTCCAAGTCGCCGCTGACCCTGGCCATCGGCAAGGAAGCCTTCTACCGCCAGGCGGCCCTGCCCCTCGATGAGGCTTATGCCTACACCCGGCAGGTGATGGTGGGCAACCTGCAGGCCCTCGACGCCCGGGAAGGCATCGATGCCTTCATCGACAAGCGCACGCCGACCTGGTGCGGCCGGTGACGCGGGAGGACACAGCATGAGCGACATCAACACCCTGCGCCGGGTCCTTCGGGAGTCCAAGACCATTGCCGTCGTCGGCCTGTCGGCCGACTGGTTCCGGCCGTCCTACTTTGCCGCCAAGTACATGCAGGAGCATGGCTACAAGGTGATCCCGGTCAACCCGAAATACCCCGAGATCCTGGGCGAAAAGTGCTACCCGGATCTGGCCTCGATTCCCGAGCCGGTAGACATCGTGGACGTGTTCCGCAAACCCGCCGACGCCCTGCCGATTGCCGAACAGGCCATTGCGATTGGCGCCAAGACCCTGTGGCTGCAGATCGGCGTGATCAACGAAGCGGCCCGGCAGAAGGCGGAGGACGCCGGCCTCACGGTCGTGATGGACCGCTGCGTCAAGATCGAATATGCGCGCCTTTTTGGCGGACTCAACTGGTTCGGCGTGAACACCAAGGTCATTTCCGCCCGCCGTCCCCTCTGCCTCCCCTGATCCAGGATCATCGACATGGCTGACCGTAATTACGGCTTCGACACCCTGTGCCTGCACGCAGGCCAAATTCCCGACGCGGCGACCGGCAGCCGCGCAGTCCCGATCTACCAGACTTCGTCCTACGTCTTCGACAGCCCGGAACAGGCCGCCAGCCTGTTCAACCTGCAGACCTTCGGCAACGTCTATTCGCGGCTCTCCAACCCCACCGTCGCGGTCTTTGAGGAACGCATCGCCGCCCTTGAGAACGGCCGGGCGGCCGTCGCCACCGGCAGCGGCATGGCGGCACAGATGATCGCCCTGCTCAACATCTGCGAAGCCGGTGATGAAATCGTGGCCGCCCGCACCCTGTACGGCGGCACCTACACCCAGCTCGACGTCAATTTCCGCAAGCTGGGCATCAACACGGTCTTCGTCGACGCCGACGACCCGGAGAGCTTTGCCCGGGCGATCACGCCCAAAACCAAGGCGCTCTATGCCGAAACCCTCGGCAACCCATCGCTCAACGTGCTCGACATCGAGGCAGTCGCCAAGGTTGCCAACGCCGCCGGCCTGCCGCTTTTCATCGACAACACCTTCGCCAGCCCTTACCTGTGCCGTCCCTTCGAGTGGGGTGCGGCGATCAGCGTCCATTCGGCGACCAAGTTCATCGGCGGCCACGGCACGACCATGGGCGGCGTCATCGTCGAGTCCGGTAAATTTCCGTGGGACAACGGCAAGTTCGCGACCATGACCGATCCCTCGCCGGGCTACCACGGCGTGCGCTTCTACGAAACCTTCGGCGATTTCGGCTTCACGATGAAGTGCCGCATGGAAGGGATGCGCACCTTCGGGCCGGTGCTGTCACCCTTCAGCGCCTTCCAGTTGCTGCAAGGCATCGAAACGCTGCCGCTGCGCATGGACCGCCACTGTTCGAACGCCCTGGCCGTGGCGCGCTTCCTGGAGGCTCACCCGAAGGTCGAATGGGTCAATTACCCCGGGCTGGAGAGCAGCCGCTACCATGCGCTCGCCAAAAAATACCTGCCCAAGGGCGCCGGTGCGGTGCTCACCTTCGGCATCAAAGGCGGCGCCGCGGCGGGGCAGAGGTTCATCAACGCCGTCGAGTTCCTCTCCCACCTGGCCAACATCGGCGATGCCAAATCCCTGGTCATCCACCCGGCGTCGACGACTCACCGTCAACTGTCGGAAGAGCAGCAGGTTGCCGCTGGGGTACCGCCGGACCTGATCCGTCTTTCGGTCGGCCTGGAAACCCTGGACGACATCCTGTGGGACATCGACCAGGCCCTGGCCAAGAGCTGACAGCCCGGCTCCAGATCAGCGGCGTCAGAAGAGTCTGTGCACCGACCGGTGGTCGCCCCTGGGGCAGCCACCGGCTCCCTGTATAATCGCGGCCTTTCCGTCTTACCGCACCGCATCATGTCCGCCACCCAGGAAAT
The DNA here is from genome assembly GCA_018241665.1 of Pseudomonadota bacterium. GTDB lineage: Bacteria > Pseudomonadota > Gammaproteobacteria > Burkholderiales > Rhodocyclaceae > Zoogloea. The sequence goes on along the minus strand of JAFEDK010000011.1, from coordinate 3,596 downwards.
CGCCCGCCGTCGCACCTTCGCGATCATTTCCCACCCCGACGCGGGTAAAACCACGCTGACCGAAAAGCTGCTCTGGTTCGGCGGCGCCATCCAGGTGGCCGGCGAAATCCGCGCCCGCAAGGCCGCACGCCACGCCACCTCCGACTGGATGGAACTGGAAAAGCAGCGCGGCATCTCGGTCACCTCGTCGGTGATGCAGTTCCCCTACCGCGACTGCGTCATCAACCTGCTCGACACCCCGGGCCACGAAGACTTCTCCGAAGACACCTACCGCACCCTCACCGCGGTGGACTCGGCGGTGATGGTCATCGACTCGGTGAACGGCGTCGAAGCCCAGACCATCAAGCTGCTCAACGTGTGCCGCCTGCGCGACACGCCCATCGTCACCTTCATCAACAAGCTCGACCGGGAAGGCCGCGAACCCATCGACCTGCTCGACGAGATCGAGTCGGTGCTGGGCATGCAATGCGCCCCGATGACCTGGCCGATCGGCATGGGCAAGCGCTTCCGCGGCGTCTATCACCTGTACAACGACACCATCCAGTTCTTCGACCCCAAGGCCGAAAAGGGCACCTCGGAAATCATCCAGGGTCTCGACAACCCGCGCCTCGACGAAGTGATCGGCGACCAGGCCGACGAGCTGCGCATGGACATCGAGCTGGTCCGCGGCGCCTCCCACACCTTCGACCGCGAAGCCTACCTGGGCGGCAAGCAGTGCCCGGTGTTCTTCGGCTCGGCGGTGAACAACTTCGGCGTGCAGAGCCTGCTCGACGCCGTGGTGGATCTCTCCCCCGCCCCGCTGGCCCGCCCGGCCAAGACCCGCCAGGTGGCACCCGACGAAGACAAGTTCTCCGGCTTCGTCTTCAAGATCCAGGCCAACATGGACCCGAAGCACCGCGACCGCATCGCCTTCATCCGCGTCTGCGCCGGCCGCTTCGAACGTGGCGGCAAACTCAAGCAGGTATCCACCGGCAAGAGCCTGGCCATCAACAACGCCATCACCTTCATGGCGCAAGACCGCAACACCACCGACGAAGCCTGGGCCGGCGACATCATCGGCATCCCCAACCACGGCACCATCCACCTCGGCGACACCTTCACCGAGGGCGAGGACCTGCAGTTCACCGGCATCCCCAGCTTCGCGCCGGAATACTTCCGCCGCGCCCAGATCAAGAACCCGCTGAAGATGAAGCAGCTGCAAAAGGGTCTCGAACAGCTCGCCCAGGAAGGCGCCACCCAGCTGTTCCGCCCGACCACCACCAACGAACTGATCCTCGGCGCCGTCGGCACCCTGCAGTTCGACGTGGTTGCCCACCGGCTGGAGTTCGAATACGGCGTGGACGTGATGTTCGAATCCTGCAGCTACGCCACCGCCCGCTGGCTGCGCGGCTCCGACGCCGACCTCAAGGCCCTCGCCGACAAGTCCCCCGCCAACATGGCCCTGGACGGCAACGGCGACTACGTCTACCTCGCCCCCAACCGGGTCAACCTGCAAATGGCCCAGGAACGCTTCCCCAACATCAAGTTCCTGGAAACGCGGGAAATCTACTGAGATCGTGTCGTTGTGGGGGCAAATTGATTTGCCCTCTGCACCACTTTCACTGTGGGGGCGAATTCATTCGCCCTCCGCGCGTGGCTCGAACACCGCGGGCGAATGAATTCGCCCCCACAAGCCCCACCCCCCAAACCCCCCCCCCCCAACCCCCCCCCCCAAAACCCCCCCCCCCCACCCCCCCCCCCCCCCCCGCTTGCCTGCTTATCGCGTATCTTCAGGTGTCACGGGCCTCTTTCAGCTGCTCCTACTGGCCCTCATCGTCGGAACCTCTGTGACAAAACGCCTGAGAGGTCGCAGTTTTGAAGCCTGGTGGATCGTGCATCACGCATTCGTCCTCTTCTACATCTCGCTCCTCATTCATGGGTACGGGCTTGTGACAGCTGTCAACTGTCTCATCAACGTAGGATTCGCCGGCACTTTGCACCGATTCCGATGTTTTGGATCTTTTGGCTTATCCCTGGAGTCCTATATGCCTCTGAGCGTTTTCAGCGCGAGTGGAAGCGAAAGTACCCCGCGGAAGTGATATCCGTAACTGAGGAGGCAGCCAGCGTGGTGCACCTTAGACTGCGCAAGCCGAAGGACTTTTCGTACCGCCCCGGGCAGTACCTCTTCTTGAACTGCCCTCAGATTGCCACATTCGAGTGGCATCCTTTTACCATAACGACATCCCCGCTGGAGGACACCCTGGAGGTCCACATACGTAACCTTGGCAACTGGACTGGCGCACTGCACGAGCTGGTGGGAAAGTCAATCTCGAATCAGGTACGCCTCTCAACTGTGCCAAATGCTGACAGTCTCTCACCTCTCAACCGTAGAATCCGCCAATGAGAGAGCTCAAGTTCATTGTCGATGGTGGCTTCGGAGCACCGAGTGAACACGTGGAGGATTTCGAAGTGGTCATGCTTGTTGGCGCAGGGATTGGGATCACGCCATTCGCTGCCATCACCAAGGATCTCTACTTAAAGCGGCAAATGGTGTGTTCATACCCGAACATGTCCATTGCGATTCACTGTGATGGACAGGGGACTTCGATGAAGCTGAAACATGTGTATCTGTTTTGGCTGAATCGGGAACAGGAAGCGTTTGAGTGGTTTTCGAAACAGCTGCATGGTATGATACATCCCTGTGCGAACTGAGAACGGGGCTGACTTTTGTTCTCTGGCATTTGACAGACATTGAATCGGGCGACAAAGAAGGGGTGTTCAACAACAACACTTACATCACAAGTGCCTATCAGAAGCATGACATCCGCAACTTTTTCCTTCGAATGGCCATGGACCTGTATTTCCACCGCCATGGGAAGGACGTCCTGACCAACTTGCGCTCCCTTACCCACTGGGGCCGGCCACAGTGGCAAAAAGTGTTCCAGCTCATCCGCGATAAGCATCCTGCTATCCCAAGTGCGTCCAACATCTGGAGGTTGCATAGTTTCGTATTTGCTCATCACGCCCTGCAGCTGTGGGCATGTTTTTCTGCGGCCCACCAGTTTTAGCAAAAGAGCTACAAGAGCTCTGCAAGTGCCATAACCATCAGCGGAGCCGTTCCTTCCTTTTCCGCAAGGAGCACTTTGGCCTGTAGGATGTCCTTCGCCTGTGACATACATTTGAATATAGTCAAAACATATACCATGTGGGGGCAAACTGAGCAGCTCTCACATATTGGATGCTCAGTAGAGTCTGGCAGGAGGGAATGCTGTGCCAAGGAAGGGCCAAGAGCAGAAGTAACCAATGGCGGGACGGTCCAAATTTATCCCTTGTCCCTGTCCCAACTCTTGCACTCCTTCCCTGCCCAACCCTGCAAAGATCAGGTCTTTGGAAGATTATTTGCCTGAGATGGGTAATAAAGGTGCATTTTTGCAGGGCAGCTGAAGCGGCTAAAAATACAACAAAGTCAGGACCAGGCATGCGGAAATTGCTCCTTTTTTTGGCACATTTTCAGTCTGAGTCGTCGGGGGCTAGCTAGCCCCCGACGCCTCGGACTGAAAATGTACAAAAAAAGGGATCAATTTCCGCCTGCCTGGTCATGACTTTGTTCTGTTTTT
>JAFEDK010000010.1 GCA_018241665.1 Pseudomonadota bacterium | reverse complement strand
CATCAATCTCCGTCACGCGGGCCAGGGTGCCTATGGCGGTAAGTAGCTGGGCGCCCTGCCCTGGTGCAAGCTCGCCAGCGGCCACGGATGCCAGCACGGCGCGGCCCTGGTCGGTCAGGGTGCCATCGGGCAGGCTCAGGGGCTGGGGCTGTTCCACGGGCTTGATTGGTGGCAATGCCCGCTCCAACAAAAGCCGGGCGGCTTGCACATCACCGGATAGGGCGGCAGTGGTAAGGCTTTCCAAAATGGCGGGGACGTTGCCCGCAATGGCGGCGCGCAGCCTTGCCACTTCACCAGCCCCAGCCGGGCGGCCCTTGGGGTTTCCAGACTGCCCCGGCTTCCATGCATGGGGCGGCGCTTTCTTTCGTTCGGTCATTGAATCCTCTTTGCTCAATCAGTTAGTTCCCGGCTCACGTCGCGCAGGTCACGGGCTACAAAGGCCACGCCACCAGCACAGCGGATGCGCTCCAGGTATAGGGCTTGCTCAGGGCGCAGGCGTCCGGCCTTCGCTTTCACTTCCACACCCAGCAAGCGGCCATCCTTCAATTGCCCCAGCACGTCGGGGCAGCCCCGGAAACCAAAGCGGATGAACCTGTCGCCCACCTTCGCAGCCCCGCTATTCATGCGCTCGGCCCATGCCACGGCGGGATGCGTGCGCAGGGCTTTCAAGACTTCCACCAGGGCGGCAGCTTCGGGGCGGCTGTGGGTGCGGGGTGTCTGTTGCTCCAGGCCGAAAAGGTCAGCAGTCATTGCAAAACACCCTCGCCGGAAACCCCTCCGAAAACCACCCCCCTATTAAAGGGGGGGCGGAGAATTTCGGCGTCGAGACTCTCCGAAAACGGAGAATTTCGGCGTTTCACTGCTGCCATATCCACCCCTCATTGCAGCCCAGCACGCCACGCGCCACCAGCCCCGTAATTGCCTCTCTGGTGCGTGAAGTCCGCTTGTCTGTCGGGCATGTCAGCTTGGATGCGGCGGCAGATATGGCGGCCTCCAATTCAATGCATGGGCGCAGTGGCGGGGCTCCAGGCTTGCCCGTGGTGCCGTCCTTGAACATCGGGCGCAGGGCATCCAAAATCACGCGCTGATTACCACCCTGGGGCAGCTTCACGGCGCGCACTTCCTCCACGGCGGTGTCACGCATCACCACGCACGATGTAATGGCCTCGCCCGTGCGTTCAATGCCCAGCGTTTCCATTTGCAGCTTGAACGGGCACGCCTCGCCATCAATCCCGTCCTTGGATTTCGCCACCTTCCATTCCCGGCGGTCGCCATCGCGTGAAACCTCGATAGCGGCATCCATCGCGGCAAACAAGGAACTGTGACCACGCAGGCCAGCGGCGGCATTCTTGCCCGTGTGGTGCACCAGCAGCACCAGCCCCCTACAGGCGGCTTGCAGCGTCTTGGCGGCCTCCAGAATCTCGCCCATGTCACGGCTGCTGTTTTCGTCGGCTGTCGGGGCTGCACGGTTCAGGGTGTCCAACACCACCACGGCACCAGCAGGCACCACGGCGGCAAGGTCTATCACGTCCTCGGGGTCGGTCAGCTTGAACGGCTGCAACATCATGCGCAGGCCATCGGGCAGGGCGCGGCCCCGGCTTGTCTCCCATGCCTGGGCGCGCAGCTTGAACCCGGCTTCACCCTCCAGTGCGCAATACACCACGGGCGCGGCCTCTACGCGGCAATCAAACCAGCGGCGGCCCTCGGCAATGGCGCAAGCCATATCGAAGGCCAGGAATGATTTACCGGATGCGCTTGGGCCATACAGTGCGGCCAGCCCCACGGCAGGCAACACGCCACGCACGCGCCACGCCAGCGGCGGCAGGTCGCGCAGTTCATCGCCTCCCAGCAGCTTGTAACGCGGCTCGGGCTTTGCAGGCTCTCGGGCACCTTCCAGCAGCTCGGCCAGTACATCGGCCCCGTCGCGCTGCGCAAGGTCGCCAGCGTCGAAGTTCTGCGGCTCGCCCTCGGGCATGTAGGCCACGGCGCAACCCAGTTCGCGGGCAATCTCTGCGGCGCTCGTTTCCTTGCCCGTGTCAGGCACCAGCACCAGCCGGGCGGATGCGTCACGCTGGCGCAGGTCGGCAGCCACTTTGCCCACGTTGCCCCAGCCAAAGCACACCACGGCGGGATGCCCGGTAGCCTGCCAGCAGGCCCATGCAGCCCCGATGCCTTCGCACACATACACAGGGCCACCGGCCACCACCTCGCCCACGGTGAAGGATGCCCCGGCCATCGGCGCGCCGGGCAGGTTCAGTTTGTCGGTCTTGCCTTGGGCCTTCAATCGTGCGGCCACTTCGGGCGGGGCCACAAATTGCAGGCTTTGCAGCGCACCGGCAGGGACATAGGCGGGCACCACCAAAGCCCCGGCCATCGGTTCACGCTGAATAAGCAGGCTGTCACCAGCAGGCAGCACGCGCAGGCCATCCAGCGGCACCCCGGCGGCGTGCTTTTTCAGGATGTATGCATGTTCATTCGTGGCAGGTTCGCAGCGTGCCCACACCTCGGCGGGGGCCATGCCTGGGGCGGGCTTGCGCGGCGGCTGTGCGGCCTTCCTGGGGGCTTGCTGCTGGCGTTGCTGGGGCTTGCCTTCACCCATGCGCCATCCGTGTTCTACGGCCTCGTGGTAAAGGGTTCCAGCGCCCACGCCACGGCCCGGCTTGATGCTGCGCCACACATCACGGGCGGCTCGGGCGTCGTAGTTGCCACCCTGGGCGCTCCAGGCGTCGAAGGTGTCGAAGTCCACCCCGGCGGCGTGCGCGCCCATTGCCACCTTCACCCATTCATCACGCGGCAAGTCGGGCGGGATGGCGTGCAGGGCGTCGATTGCTTTTGCGGTGTCGGTCATCAAAACGGGCACCCCCCATCGTCATCAAGCGGCGCGGGATTGTTCGGGCTGTTGCCCGGTTCATTCAGCGGCTGCAACAAGCGGGGTTCACGTTCCAGCTTTGCGGCCAGCAGGCGCAGCAGTTGCGCGGCTTCCAGCGGGTCGGGCGTCATCACGTAAACCGTCACGGGCGAATTGGGCAATCCGTGGTCGCCCACGGTCTGCGCGTCAAACTCATAGGGCGCGGGGCTGCGCCATTGCTCGCCCCACCACTCAAACGATTGGCACTGAATCTCGATTACCTTCATGCCGCACCCCCTTTGCTGCGGAGCGCCAGCCACTGGTGCACCTTGCGGCGGTCGGCTTCGGTGAAGAGGTACACGCCAGGGCGGCACGGCTTGCCGTCGCGGTCAATGAAACTGACGCGCTCGCATGGCACCTCCAGGCCACGGCTGCGCAGGTCGTCCACCAGGGCGGGGCCGTTGCTGCATCCTGCGATGCTGTCCAAGTTCTCGCGGGCAAGGGGGCGGCGCAGCAGGGCGGCGAGAACGCGAAGGTGACGGGGGTTCTCGGTGCCGGTAAACTTCGCGCTGTTCGGGGCGCTCGTCGTGATTTCGGTTGCGGCGGGCGTTTTCATTTGGCAGCCCTCCACTGACGCAGGCGCATCGCCAGATAGAAGATTGCGGCCACCATTACGCCACCCCCAGCACGGCACGGATGCCAGCCACGGGCCAGCCCAAGCGGCCATTGATGCGCACGGGGCGCAGGCCATCGGGGAAGGTTTCTGCCGACGCCCAGCCGCGCAAGGTTTGCGGGCGGCGCAGAAGGTAGTGCGCGGCCTGCTCGGTGGGGACGGTGGGGCGGTTAACCAGTTCCAGCGGGGGGAACTGTTGGGGCTCAGTGACAGCGCGGCGGGTGTCGGCGCTGTGAGCAGATGCGTGCAGCGCGTGCGGCTGTCGCGTGGTCATAGATTGCATAAGCAAATCTCCGGCGCCTCTCGGCGTTAGGGTTGCCCCAGCCAACTTAGCGGGGGCACAGGTGGCGCATCACTGCGTTGACCTGTTGCCTGTAGTGTCTATCGAGTGCTATTGATTCACATAGGCAGGAAGTCGCTACTTATCGCCCGATGCTTTGGGCAATGGCCTTCCCTGAAGTTCGAAATACTCAATGAGCACGTTCGTATCAGGGTTCATCCATTCCACGGCGCCAGCCTGTCGAATTAGTTTGCCAACATTGCTTTCGTCCATGTGGAAAGCTTCGGCGGCTTGTCTTTTCGCTTCTGGACGCGATATACCCAACCGTTCAGCGCAGGCCAACCACATTGCAACATCCATCCCTCTGCTTGGGTCAGGAGGGCGGTTGTTGGGGCGCGGCAGTAGCCCCAGCGCGTGCAATGGGTCTTTGTGGTCAAGGATTTCTGACAGGGCGTCAGCCAGCCAGTTTGTTGCAACACGACTCTGCGCAACACCCAGAAAGTTGCGCAGGTAAAAGTCTCGAATGATGGCTCGCGCAATCCCCTCTATTTCTGGCCCGCGCTCATCGCTGCGAATTCGCGCTATCCAGTCATTCAACTGCGCTTCGCTCGGATGTGAAACTGGCGCGTCCTCGCTAAAGAAGCTGCGCAATTCGTCATCGTCGTGAATCATCGGCACTCCCTCAGTGCAACCCTGAAAAGGAGCCCCAGCAGGCGGGCAGGGAAACCCGCTTTTCGGTTCGCGGGCCTAGCTGGGGCGAAACGGTCAGGCGTGCGCGCTGTCCTGTCGCATCACAGCCAAATGCAGGCCAGCAGCCCCCAGCACGGCCAGCAGTGTTTTGATGGTGGGGTTTCCCTTGGGGCTCAGGGCGCGGTAAAGACTCTCACGCGGGATGCCAGCGCGCTCGGCTACAGCGGCCATGCCCTGGGCCTCAGCCACATGACGCAATGCGGCCAGCAATGCGGCTTGCCCGCCGGGCTGGCCGGCTTCTTCCAGCGCTGCGGCCAAATATTCATTGGCAAACTCAGGGTCTGCTTTCAGCAGTTCCACCACGGCGGCATCATGCGGGCGGCTTGCAGGTTGCTTGTTCATGTCTGTTTCCTTCGCTGTTGCCAGTCCTGCCAGTGCGCAAGGGCTGCGGCAATGTCGGCTTTCTGGGTGCGCTTGTCGCCACCGGCCAGCAGTAGCACAAGGCGTTTCCCGGCTTGGGCGTAATACACGCGGTAGCCAGGCCCCCAATCAATGCGCAGTTCCCATACCCCATCCGCGATGGGCTTGCAGTCCCCAAAGTTTCCAGCGGCCATGCGGTTCACTCGCACCAGCACGCGCGCCCTTGCCTGTCGGTCAGTCAGTGCGGCCAGCCATTGGGCGTATGGGTCTTGCCCGCCGGGGCTCAGGTAGGTCTGAACTTCAAACATCGGTTCTGTGAATTATACGTTACACCACTGCGCGCAGCTTGCCCGGTTCGGCTTCACGGTCGAATTGCATCCCGGCCTGCTCCAGAATCCACGCCTCGATACGCTCATGGTGCAGGCGCAGCAGGTCAAGAGGGCGCACGGTGTAATGCTTTTCTGCCGTGGCGCTGGGCTTGTGGCCTTGAATCTGTGCCACGACGCCCGCAGGGATTTCAAGCCACTCGGTCAGGCTCTTGAAGCTGCGGCGCAGGCCGTGGAATGTCAGGCCCTCGATACCTGCCACGTTGCAGGCGCTGGCGTGGGCGTGGTGCGGCTTGGCAATGGGGCCGGTGGTGCTGGCGCTGGCGAACACATACGGCCCACGGCGCGGCAGGGATGCCAGCAGGTGATGAACGTAGGCCGTCAATGGGATGACGCGCTCGCCCTCTACCTTGTCGCGGATGGTCAGCCCCCGCCATTGGGTATTGAGGTCATCCCAGCGCATCGCCAGCACCTCGCCGGGCCGTGCCCCGGTCAGCAGCAGCGTTTGCAGGTAGGCCGATATGGCGGGGTTGCCGATGACGCGCACTGCGGCGAACCAGGCGGGAAGCTGCTCTTTCAGCAAAGCGTCCTGCTTCACCCCGGCTTTGCCCAGTGCCTCGCGTGCGCGGCGGGTCTTGGCAGGGTTCTGGGCAGCCACGACGGCGCAATACTCGGGATGCTCGCCGCACCAGGCCAGGAAGGCGCGTAGCAGGCGCCAGGACAGCCGCGCAGCAGTCGGGCGGGTCTTTGCCTCAGTCGCTGCCCACGCCTCGATTACGGGGGCTGTCAGGTCTTGCAGGCGCATCGCCATCAAGGGATGAAGCGGCGCGGCGATGGTCACGCCACGGCCACGGGTGCCGCGCTTGGCAACCTCGCCACCAGCACGGGCCAGCTTTTCATGGTCTTGATAGTGGCGCTCTCCCCAGTGCTGGCGGCGGTCAGCAAGGTACACGGCCCACGCCTCGCCCACGGTCAAGGCTTGCACGGCGGCGGCGGCCTGCTTGGCTTCGCGCTCGGCCTTCCTCTGGCGCTCCACCTCGCGGGGGTCGGTGCCGCTGTCCACCATCATTTTTAGCGCTTGGGCCCTGGTGCGTGCGGCTTCTAGGCTCCACTCGGCGGCGGTGCCAATGGTCACGCGAACGGTTTCGCCATGCAGGCGCGATTCAAAGGCGTATGTTTTGCGGCCCGTGGGCGTGGCGCGCAGCATCAAGGCGGGGGTGTCGGTGTCCCATAGGAACGCCTGGGACTTGCCGGGCGGGCATGTGAAGTCCACAACCCGGCCAGCGGTCAAACGAACCCGGCTTTGCTGTCCACTCATGGCACCCCCTGAAATTTGTAGGCAATCTGTAGGCAAATTGATGAAATATGCCCATGTGCAAATCAACAGTGTTCCGCCTTAAATCAAGCGTAACGTGTTGATTTACATTGATTGTATCTACTGTGTTCAACGCCAGCAAATACTATTTTGCGTGGACTCTTAATCCGTTGGTCGAGTGTTCGAGTCACTCAGGGCCCACCAAGCTACATAAGGAAACCATGCTATCTAAACGGTAGCGTGGTTTTTTCTTTTCTGTTGCTTGTAGGCAATCTGTAGGCACTTTGCCCAAATTCAGCCCCAGCAACGGACGCAAAAAAGCCCGCACGCGGCGGGCCTGCTGGTTCGGTGTCAGCGTTCAGCGGTGAGGGTGGCCGGGCCGTGCTCGTTGTTGACTCTCGCGCGCGCGGAACGCTCCACATATGAGGTGGGCGCAGCACCAGCCAACAAAAAGAGCCCTCGGCGGGGGCTTGTCTGTGCGTCGGTCTGGCCTAGTCGGCAATGGGCTTGGTATCCAGCACCACCAATTGCACCTTTGGCGGCTCGGCTGCGGCTGCAATCCTCTCCTTGAACGCCTCCACCGATTCGCCCGGCTCGCGTGCCCATGTGCTGGCCCCGTCCGTGGTCTTGGCGCTATTCCAGTCGCGCTCACTGTCCACTTCACTGGGGGACAAAGGCAGGATAAAGATGGTGCTCACTGCGTTGTCGTTGGGCTGGGACTTTTCCAGCGCCTCGATACGGTTCTCAAGGTTTGGCATGGTGCTTTTCCTCCAGTGCGGCCACGCGGGCGGCCAATTCATCAATCTCCGTCACGCGGGCCA